>JAUJNA010000007.1:86070-147865 GCA_030446555.1 Chloroflexota bacterium
CGGGGAACGGCTCGATCGCGACGGGTCCATCGCACCGGGGTCCCATCGCACCAGCCCCCCGAACGCCTTCGGAGAGCGGTTCAGAAGAGATCCCACGTTCGAGCCATCTCGTCGCCTGCGGTACGGGCCGCGCTGCCAGGGACCCGCGGCGCGATCCTGAAGCGTGCCTCGTCCGGCCCGTCCTGCTCGCCCTCGGCGGCGCCGTCCAGCCGCGCGAGGAGGTACTCGCCGATGCGAGGTGCGTGCTTGAACCCGTGGCCCGAGCCGCCACCCACGAGCCACACGTTGTTCCAGTCGGGATGCCGATCGATGAGGAAGTGCCCATCCACGGTCGCCTCGTACTGGCAGACGCGGGTCTCGACGACCGGCGCCCAGGCCAGATCCGGAAAGCGCCGGCGCAGGTACGCTCGGGCCAGGCGGATGGAGTCGGGGTCGACCACCCGCTCCCCGTTCGACGGATCGAACAGCGGCCCGTACCGGTCAGGGGCGAGCTTGAACCCGCCCCCGTCGATGGCTGGGATGCCGTAGTAGGCGGCGTCGAAGTCGCACCAGGCGGGCAGAGCCGTCGCGTGGAAGCGTCCGTCGCCAGCGGTCGGCCCGACGTGGATCACGTCCTGCTTGGTGACCCGGATGACGCGACCCAGCAGCTCGGGGAACAGTCCCGGTAGCCAGGGACCAGCGGCGAGGACGAACGTCCCGGCCGACCAGATGCGACCCGATCCGTCCCGTACCTCCAGCAGGCGACCCCCACGGGCTCGGCCCGGACGCACGGCCGCACGATGGAAGCTGCCGCCGCTGGTCGTGAACGCCGCGGTCAGGGCCAGGCATCCGCGCCTCGCCAGGAGTGCGCCGGCCTCCGGCTCGTACAGGCACGTGCGCAAGCCATCATCGATGCGGATCTGCGGCCACCGGTCGCGCAGTTCGTCGGGACGCAGTCGCTCGTATGGGACTCCTTCCGCGTCGAGCGCTGGGATCGAGGCAGCCTCGAACCCGTCATCGCGATGGGCGAACCAGAGGACGCCGCTGGGCACGAACAGCTCGATCCCGTGCTCGGCACCGAAACGCTTCCACCGCTCCAGCGACCGCCGCGACCAGCGGGTATAGAGCCTGTCCGAGCCGTGTGCGGCGCGCGTGATCCGCGTCTCGTCCCCGCTCGTGGACCTCGCATGCCCGGCACCCCAGGCGTCCAGCAAGGTCACGCTTCGACCGCCGCCGACCTGCGCGAGATAGGCCGTCCATCCGCCCATGACGCCGGCACCCACCACCAGCAGGTCGGGGGCTCGCGACCTGGTCAGGGCTCCAGCACCATGCAGCACATGATGCGGCACGCGGTCAGCGTGGCAGCTCGACGCCCGCGCCGCGCTCGATCGCCGTGCGCAGGATCGCATCGGCGAAGACGAGGTCGGCCAGTCCGACGCCCAGATGGGTGACCACCACCCGTCCCTCGGGCGGCGCGCCGGGCACCCCGCTGGCGAGCACCTCCCCGATGGTGGCGGCAGGATCGGGATAGTCGCGGAAGATCCCCCCGTCGCGCGCGGCCAGGAACTGTTCACGTTCGTCCACGGCGAAGAGGGAGCCCGATCGCGCGACCCCGGCCGGGACCGACATGTCGTAGTCGACCGCGATCACCAGTCGGCCGGTCTCGAAGACCGAGGCCGGCAGGTGCTGGCGACGCGGGCCGAACGAGACCATCGTGAGGACGACGTCCGCTCCGGCCAGCGCCAGTGCCGCCGTCCGGGCAGTCTCGACGCGGCCGAACGTCCCCAGCGCGCGAGCGAGGCTGCCGAGTGCCTGAGCGCGTTCTTCGTGGCGGTCGTGGATCGTGAGCCGTGCTCCCGGGAGCAGATGGGCGATGACCGGCAGGTGAGCCCTCGCCTGGACACCAGCACCCAGCATCCCGAGTCGCAGCCCTTCTGGGTCGCGCGCACCGAGCGTGCCCCTCCAGTGCTCCAGGCAGATGCCGCTGACGGCCGCGGTCCGGTGTGCCGTGATGGGTCCGGCGTCCAGGATGGCGCGACCGACGCCCGTCACGGGGTCACTGAGCAAGACCGTGCCGTGGATCGCCGGCAGCCCCGACCGCGGGTTGCCGGGGAACCCGGTCACCCACTTGTGGCCCAGCAGATCGTCGCGCCCGCCCGGGTCGGCGCCGCGCAGCCAGGCCGGCATGGCGTGCCCGAAGGAGCCCGCTGGGCGCGGATGGACACCGATCTTGGGAGGCAGGTCGGCATCGGCCACGAGGGCCACCATCGCGCGTCGGGCAAGGACGAGCCGCTCCTCGACCCTCGGGAGCAGCGCCTCGACGTCCGCCGACGACAGGTAGCGGAGCGGCTCGGCCGATCGATCCACGGGCATCAGCGTCCGGGCCGGCCCGAGTCGTGTCAAGGCATGCTCGGGGTACGATGCCACCCGTGACGACCGGTGCCTCTGCCATGGACGCGGCCGCGCAGCGTCGCAGCCTCGAGAACCTGAGACTCGAGCGCGACGCCATCGTCCTGTACGACAGCCTCTCACGCATCGAGAAGGATCAGCGTCGTGCGGACGCCTTCCGGCGCATCGCTGCCAACGAGCGCCGCCACGCGGATATCTGGGCCACGCGGCTCACCGCGCTCGGCGCGCACGTGCCCGAGGCGGCGAGCCCGCGGCTGCGGGTCCGGTTCATCATCGCCCTCGCCCGGCTCTTCGGGACGCGCGCCGTGTCCGACCTCGTCCGTGCCCTGGAGGGTGACGAAGAGGATGCATACGCCCATCAGGACGGGCCGGACGTGGCGGCCATCGCTGCCGATGAGCGCGAGCATGCCGCGATCTGGAAGCGGCTCGACGCGGGCATCACGGCGCCCACCGACGCGGGCATCACCGCGCCGGCGGACCCGGCGCGAGGCGGGGCGGTGGCGCCGGTCACGGCCGCCGAGCGGGGCCGCGGAGAGAGCTGGCACCGAGCCAGCCGCTCGGGGACGTTGCGAGCGGCCATCTTCGGCATCAACGACGGGCTGGTCAGCAACGTGTCCCTCGTGATGGGCGTGGCCGGAGCGACATCGGAGACCCGGTTCGTCGTCCTGGCGGGCATCGCCGGGCTGCTCGCGGGCGCCTTCTCGATGGCCGCCGGCGAGTACATCAGCATGCAGAGCCAGCGCGAGCTGTTCCAGCGACAGATCGAGCTCGAGCGGGAGGAGATGCGCGTGATGCCTGAGGAGGAAGAGCGCGAGCTGGCCGGCATCTTCCGCGCCAAGGGCCTCACCCAGGCCGAGGCCGGCCGCATCGCGGGACGCCTCATGGACGATCCCGAGGCCGCCCTCGACACGAAGGTGCGCGAGGAGTTGGGCCTGGATCCCGGCCAGCTCGGGTCCGCATGGGGAGCGGCCTCCTCGTCGTTCGTGTCCTTCGCGATTGGCGCCGCCATCCCCCTGCTGCCCTTCCTGGTGGCGACCGGTGCGACAGCGCTCGTGGCGGCGTTCGCACTCGCCCTCGTGGCCCTCTTCCTCGTCGGGGCGGGCGTGAGTCTCCTCACCGGGAGGGGGCTCCTCTTCTCGGGCGCCCGTCAGGTGGCCATCGGTGCCGCCGCGGCGGCCATCACGTATCTCGTGGGCAGCCTCATCGGGGTGGAGGCCGCGGCGCTGGCATGACGCACGGGCCGTCCGGGGATCGTGACACGCCTGAAACCGCGCCCGTAGCTGGTTCGTAGCCCCTCATGGGAAGGGCTCCATCGAACAGGACCGACGCTGAGCTGGTGGCCGTCGTGGCCACGGGCGACACGGCCGCGCTCACGGAGCTCTACGAGCGACACGCCGACGCGATCTATCGAGCGGCGTTCCGCCGGCTGGGAGACCGTCAGATCGCGGAAGAGGTCCTGCAGGACACGTACATGGCACTCTGGCATCGCGCCGACGTCTTCGACCCGCAGGCGGGCTCGCTGCTGGCCTGGCTCTCCACCATCGCCCGCAATCGGGCGGTCGACCGCCTGCGCCAGCTCGGCCGGCGGCCGGCGGCCGTGCCGCTGAGCGCCGTGCTGGGCGAGGACGACCAGGACGACCGCAGTGTCGACCGGGCCCTGGCCAGCGGCACGCTCGTGGGAGCGGGCGCGGCGCCGGGCGATCCCGAGCGCCTGCTGGAGGATGCCACCCTTCGCCACGAGATCCGCGCCGCCCTGGAGAGCATCCCCACCATCGAGCGGCAGGTCCTCGAGCTGGCCTATTACGGCGGGCTGACGCAATCGGAGATCTCGCAGCGACTCGGGTGGCCGCTGGGGACGGTGAAGACGCGGACCCGGCGAGCGCTGCTCCGGCTGCGCGAGGTGCTCAGCGTCGTGCTGGGACCCGACGCGCTGCCGCCACCGGTCCGTGAGCGCGCCGTGGGATCGCATGCAGCGACCGAGAGGCCCATCCTCATCACGCGTGAGGTGCCCGATGGGTCACGCTGAGGTCCTGGAGCGGCTGGAGGAGGCGTTCGCGAGCGGGGCGGGTATCTCGACCATCGAGCGGGATACGTCCTCGGAGGGGGCCGAGCTGCGGCGGCACCTCGACGACTGCGCCTCGTGCGGCCGCGAGTACGCCGCCTGGCGCACGACCGCGTTGGCGATGGCAGCGCTGGCTCCAGACGATCTGCGGGCGCCGGACCATGCCCGAGCTCGTGTCCTGTCCGCGGTCGCGGCAGCCGATCCACGGGGCGAACGACCGGTCCCGCTGGGCGGCACGCCGCGGGAGCAACCCTCCCCGCCTGCGTTGGCCCCGCCGCCCGACGCGCCCTTGCTGTCGCGCACTCGTCCCCAGGCGCCCCGCCCGGCCCTGCTGGCCATCGCCGCGGGCTTCGCGGCTCTTCTGTTCATGGCCGGGGCGCTGCTCGGCGGATCACTGGGGCTCACGCCCCCAGCGGAGGACGATGACGCGGGCGCGCGTGTCGCCGCGGCCGTCGATCGCATCCTGGTGCGTCCCGATCACGTCCTGCTGCCACTCAGCGATGCGAGTGGAGCAGCGGCCGGCAGCGTCCTCTTCGACGCCCACACCGACGAGCTCGTGGTCCTTTCGCGGGCCCTCCCCGAGCCGCCGGAGGGCAAGACGTACCTGTGCTACCTGGAGCGCAACGGCGAGCGCACGCGCGTGGGGCCGATGCGCGTCGAGTACGGGACGGCCTGGTGGGCGGGAGCGATGCCGGCACCCGCCGATGCGGGCTCGCCGGGCGACCGTTTCCTGGTCGTGCTGGGGGACGAGACGAGCCCGCCGGTGCTCAGCGGGAGCTTCTGAGACCAGCCGATCCGGTCGCTTCCGCTCGCTGGTCTCGCATGACCTCCGTCACTGGCCCAGCTACGACGCCTGTGACCTCGTCCGGCGCGCCCGCTGGCTCGGCCGGCGCCGGTTCGAGGGGCGGTCCCTGGAGGTACTGGCGATGCAGCTCCAGGATCTCCTCCACGAGCGTCTCGGAGGCCACGCCGCCGTACGACGCGATGTTCCGGCCGATCCATGCGGCCTCACGCTGGCGTTCCGCATCGAAGAGGTCATCGTCATGGCGCGCCAACCGGCCCATGACCAGCCAGGCGAGCCCGATGCCGATCCCGATACCCACGATGATCAGCCACCACTGGAAGCTGTCGTTCATGCGCCGGCCAGTATAGGCGCGGCCCTTCGCCGCTCCCCCGTCCAGCCACCGTCAGCGGCTATCCTCGGGCCGTGATCCGGATCACACCCGACCCGACCGCCATCTCGCTCGGGCCGCTGGACATCGGCTGGTACGGGATCGGCTACGTGGTCGCCGTCTCGGTGCTGGTCCTCGTGACCCAGCGAGGCGGCGCGGCGAGGGCATCGATCCGCGCCATGCGACCGGCGTCCTGCTCCTGAGCGCCGTCCTGGCCATCATCGGTGCCCGGCTTTACCACGTCATCGACCAGTTCCACATCTACAGTGGCAACCTGGCGGCCATCGTGCTGCCGCCCTACAGCGGGCTCGCCTGTACGGCGTGATCGCCGGTGCCGCACTGGGCATCGCCATCTACACTCGGCGCCACGCATCCCCGTGTGGCGCGCGCTCGATGCGGTCATCCCCGGCACGCTCTTCGCCCAGGCATCGCCCGCTGGGGCAACTTCTTCAACCAAGAGCTGCACGGGCCACCCACGGACCCGCCATGGGGCATCGCCATCGAGTGCCAGCACCGCATCGAGCGCTACGCCTGCGAGACCTTCTTCGAGACGACCGGCTTCCACCCGTTCTTCTTCTACGAGTCGGCCCTCGACATCGCGGGCGGCCTCGATCGCCCTGTGCATCGGCCGGCGGTTCGCGCACCGGCTCCGCGAGGGCGACGTGGCCTCGTTCTGGGCCATCTGGTACGGCGCGGTGCGGACCCTCCTCGAGAGCTTCCGCGAGGGCTACAACTGGACGGTGGGGAATTCGCCACGGCGCAGCTCATCGGCATCGCGCTCATCCTCCGGCGTCGTCACCATCGCCTGGCGCCATCGCGGACCCCGTCCGGCAGACCCGGCCCATCATGCCGAGACGGAGCCGCCGGCGCGCGACGAGTCCGGTCAGCCCACGTCAGCCGAGCCCGCCAGCACCGCGTAGCCAGCACGCTGCTGCTCAGCGGCGGAAGAACGCGATGAGCCGCATCGGTCTCGGCCGCACCCAAGCCGTTGAGCACCGTGAAGTCGGTCAGTCCGTTCCTGTCGCATCGATGGCGAGCACGTCCTCGCCGGTGCCCTTCGTCGTGTAGGGGATGGCCATCGAGGGTGAATCCGTCACCGTCGCCATCGTTGATGAGCATCACGTCCGCAGGATTCGTCTGCGCCGTCCCGCGCACCACGTAGATGTCGTCGCGTCCGTCGCCGTCGGCATCGCCTAATGCCAGCGCACGCGCGTCCGAGATGGACCGCTCGTAGATCACCGAAGCGCGTCGCCCGGTAGAGGCTGACACGCAGCCTCGTCTGGGAGAGCCGACCAGGTCCAGCCAGCCATCGCCATCCAGGTCGGCGAACGAGCTGTCGATCTCGCCCAGCGGCAGGATACCTTCTTCTCGGTGATGTCGATGAATCGACCGCCCACGTTCCGGTAGAGGCGCAGGCCGGGTGAGGTCGGAGCCTGGTCCGAGAGGGGGCAGAGGAGCAGGTCCAGGCGACCGTCACCATCGACGTCGCCCTCGTCCAGGCAGCGCGCCTTGCGTCCACGTCGAGACCCGCCTCCGGCCACGCCGTGGAACGCCCGCCGTCGTTGCGGAACAGGCGGTTCGGAGCCGAGGCCGTCCACGCCATCACCGGTGCCGCCGATATAGAGATCGATTGCCGTCCTCATCGGCGTCGAACAGGCTGACCTGACGACCGCGTCCCAGGGCATCCGCGACGCCCCAGGGCACCGACGACCGGCTCAGGCCGCCATCGGCCGTCTGGAGCCACAGCTCGCCGGTCTTGAGGCCCTGGCCTCGCCTGCCGCCCAGGGCGCAGGATCGGGTCGACCGTCGCCATCGACGTCAGCGGCGGCGCAGCCATGGCGGTCCCGGCGGGGCGCCTCGTCGGGCAGCACGTCCGAACGTGCCACCCTCGCGGAGGCGGCGAGCAGGGTCACTGTGGCGGAGATGAAGAGATCGAGCCAGCCGTTGCCATCGAAGTCGGCCACGGTCCCGCCGTAGGTCCGGGTCGTCTCGGTCAGGCCGGCCCGGTCGGTGACTTCGCGCGCGCAGGCCGGAGACCGTGACGGCGGCAAGGACCCTCGGGGCGGCCTCTGGCTGCGGGACCGGCTCCCTGGGTCGAGGGAAGCGTCTCCGTGGCCCGGGGGCGATCGTGCCCGCCCGCCTGCGCCTCTCGGACCCTCCCTCGGTCCCGTGCTCATCCGGGAGCTCCTCGATGTGCCCTTGGTCCCGCGGGTCCGAGGCTGGCGGCAGCACCTCCGCCGGGGTCCCCGCGGGGTCGACGTTCTCCCAGCAAGCATGCACGACCAGGCCATCCGCACCAGCCTGGCCGGCGAGCCAGGGACCCTCGGGCATCAGGGTCGCATCGAGCAGCCTGGTGTGCGACGGGGCCGGCATCCAGGCCCTCTCCCGAGCGACCATGCGGAGCCATCCCACGAAGCGGCGAACGCACGGAAGGCCGAGCCATCCGCGCCAGCTGGGTGCCCATGATCCAGACGGTGCCATCCCCATCCACCTCGACCGAGCGCATGAACACGTCGCGCTCGGTGGTGGGCGGCGCCGGGAAGTTCTGTCCAGGCCGAGCCGTCCCAGCGCAGGACATGGGGACGCTGGTGCGTGCCGTCCAGGCGGTAGCCGACGGCCCACGCCTCGGTGGAGCTGCGCACGTCGACGTCGGTCAGGATGGTCTCGAGACTGCCATCCGGGTCAGGGACGGCAGTGCGCTGCCACGCTCCGTCCACGCGCCGCAGGATGAGACCCCCTCGGAGCGTCCCATCGCTCACCCACCCGACCGCCCACGTGGGGCCTCCCTTGACACGCGCGACGCCCAGGAGGGCGCCCGTCTCACCGGCCGCCAGGCGCGGATCGGAGCGCTGCCACGCTGCGCCGTCCCAGGCGTAGGCGAGGGGCCTACGGCCTGTCCTGGACCACCACTGCCCGACGGCCAGCACCTCCCCGCCCGATGCCTCGACACCGATGAGGCTCGCTCCGCCCTTGTTCGCGTACGGCAGCGGCACCCTCTTCCAGGCGCCATCCGCGAGGCGCAGGCTCACCGGCCGGCGATAGACACCCCGCCGGGTCGAGCCCACGCTCCAGATGGTCCGTGAAGAAGCCGAAACGGCGAGCAGGCTGTCGTCATCTCCGTCGGTCTCGATGATCTCGGGATGCCACTCCACGCCGTCCCAGCGCTGCGCCAGCGCGGACTTTCCCAGACCGCCCGCGTTCGACTTGCCGCCCACGGCCCACAGCGTCCCGTCGCCGAGCGACTCGATGCCCGCCAGGATCGAGCCGGTGACCGCTGGCGGCTGGACCAGCCAGCCGGACGTGCACGCTTCATCCTGGGTCGTCGCGAACGACGATGCGGCCGGAGCGAGCCACGGTGTGTCGGGGCCCATCGGCGCTCCCGGGCCGATGCCGGCAAGGGCGACGACAGCCGCGACTGCGACCGCCGCGACGCGGACGCCCACCCCGTCTCTGTCCATGACGAAACCCCCCGTGGCCGCCCGCTGGGGTGGACGAGCCCTTGGCCCGTCTACTGGGGTGACGGTGCCGCTCGCGCACCATACCGCTCCACACCGCACCTCACAAGGGCCTCGGGGCACCTGGTTCGGTGCCCCGAGCGCACCGCCCTATACTCGGCGCGCGATGGAGTACGCCGCCTCGATCATCGACCTGGTCGGCGACACGCCCCTGGTGCGACTCGATCGGGTCACGCGTGATCTGGGGCCGGCCGATCGCCGGCCGCTGGTCCTGGGGAAGCTGGAGATGCTGAACCCCGGCGGGTCGGTCAAGGACCGCATCGGGCTGCCCATGATCGAGGCAGCGGAGCGGGCCGGACTGCTGAGGCCGGGTGGCACGATCATCGAGCCCACGAGCGGCAACACCGGTCACGGACTGGCCATCGCGGCGGCCATCAAGGGCTATCGCTGCATCTTCGTCATGGCCGACAAGCAGTCGGCCGAGAAGCAGGCCCTGCTGCGGGCGTATGGCGCGGAGGTGGTCCTCTGCCCCACGAACGTGCCGCCCGAGTCGGCCGAGAGCTACTACTCCGTGGCCCATCGGCTGGCACGCGACATCCCGGGCGCGTTCCAGCCCGACCAGTACCACAACCTGGAGAACCCTCTGGTCCACGAGCGGACGACCGGCCCGGAGATCTGGCGCCAGACCGATGGTGCCGTGACCCACCTGGTGATGTCGGTGGGCACGGGCGGGACCGTCACCGGATGCGCTCGCCACCTGAGGTCGCTGCGACCGGACATCCAGGTCATCGGCGCCGATCCGGAAGGCAGCGTGCTGTCGGGCGACACCGCGCGGCCCTACCTCACCGAGGGTGTGGGCGAGGACTTCTTCCCGGGCACGTTCGACCCAAGGGTCATCGACCGCTGGGAGCGCGTCTCCGACGCAGAGGCCTTCGCCGCCGCCCGGCGGCTGACACGCGAGGAAGGCATCCTGGCCGGTGAGTCGTGCGGGACCGCGCTCGTGGCCGCGCTTCGCGTGGCTCGTGACCTCACCGAAGAAGGGACCGGACCCGGCGCCGTCATGGTCGTGCTGCTCCCCGACGGCGGCCGGAACTACCTCTCCAAGCTCTACAACGACGAATGGATGCGCGCCAACGGCCTCCTGGGATCGGCCACGGGCCGCGAGCGGATCCTGGCCGTCCTGCGGAACGGACACCATGGTGTGGACGTGCCTGACGTGGTGCTCGCGCGCACCACCGATCGGGTGGCCGGTGCCATCGACACGCTCGAGCGCTACGGGATCAGCCAGATGCCGGTGAGCGAACGTGCCGATGACTCGATCGAGGGCATCGTCGGCTCGATCAACGAGCGGAGCCTCCTCGAGCGCGCCTACCGCGATCCGCAGATCGTGCAGCGGACCGTGGGCGAGGTGATGGACCGGCCCCTGCCCACGATCGATGCGGCGGCTTCCATGGACGAGGCGTTCCAGCTGCTGTCGGAAGGGGCCCCCGCGCTGGTGGCGGTGACCGCGGGCCGGCCGGCTGGCGTGGTGACCAAGCTCGACCTTCTGGAGTACCTCGCACACCGACCCCGCCGCGGGGGCTAGGACCGGAGGGGTGCTACGATCAGGCTGATCCTGGACTGAGTAAGCCGACTCCCTCGCGCCACCACCGTGGCTGAGGCACGCGCGGCCGGTCTGCCACCTGCGCTGGCGCGGTGTCGAGCGACCCGCCAGCGCCAAGGAGTGTCCCGTGACCGCCAGCCAGACGATCGTCCCCTCTTCCGTCCCGCACGGCATCGGCCGACGCGAGTTCGTCAACCTCTCCGTCGCCGAGTTGTACGAGGAGGCCGTCCGTCGTGATGAGGGTGTCATCGCGGCCGGGGGACCGTTCGTCGTGCGCACCGGCAAGCACACCGGTCGCTCGCCCAGGGACAAGTTCATCGTCGACGAGCCGGGCAGTCATGAGGGCGTCTGGTGGGGCGGCTTCAACCAGCCCATCAGCGAGGAGCGCTACGACTCGTTCCGCGCCCGCCTGCTTCGCCACCTCGGCGAGCGCGACGTCTTCCTCCGCGAATGCTTCGTGGGCGCCCATCCTGGCCACAGGAGGTCCGTCCGGGCCTACACCGAGACCGCCTGGGCCAGCATCTTCTGCGACAACCTCTTCCGGCGTCCGACCCCCGCGGAGTCGGCTGCCTTCGCCGCTGACTTCACCATCATCGACGCGCCCTCCTTCAAGGCCGACCCCGATCGGGACGGCACCCGCAGCGAGACCGCCATCCTGGTCCACCTGTCGCGCCAGGAGATCCTCATCTGCGGCACCGAGTACGCCGGCGAGATGAAGAAGGGCGCCTTCGGGATCATGAACTACCGCTTGCCGGAGGAAGGTGTCCTGCCCATGCATTCCGCGGTCAACGTGGGCGAGCGGGGTGACGTGGCCGTCTTCTTCGGCCTGTCGGGCACCGGCAAGACGACCCTCTCGGCCGATCCGCATCGCACGCTCATCGGCGACGACGAGCATGGCTGGGGACCGGACGGCGTCTTCAACTTCGAGGGTGGCTGCTACGCCAAGACCATCCGGCTCTCGCACATCTATGAGCCGGACATCTACTCCACGACGCGCCGATTCGGGACCATCCTGGAGAACGTGGCCATCGACCCCCGGACCCGTGAGCTGGATCTCGACTCGGACCTGTTCACGGAGAACACGCGTGGCGCCTTCCCCCTAGAGTTCATCAGCAACAGCTCCGTGGAGGGTCGGGCCGGGCATCCCAGCAACGTGGTGCTCCTCACGGCCGATGCGTTCGGCGTCCTGCCGCCGGTCGCCGCGCTGACACGCGACCAGGCGCTCTACCACTTCATCAGTGGCTACACGGCCAAGCTCGCCGGCACGGAGGTCGGCGTGAAGGAGCCCAGTGCGACGTTCTCGACCTGCTTCGGTGCGCCGTTCATGCCGCGCCATCCCGGCGTCTACGCGGGGATGCTGGGCGATCTCCTCGACCGTCACGCCGTCAAGGCGTGGCTGGTGAACACCGGCTGGACCGGGGGCGCGTATGGCACCGGCCAGCGGATGGATATCACGCACACCCGCAACATGGTCCGTGCCGCCCTGGACGGCCGGCTCGACGGCGTGCCCACGGTGACCGATCCGGTCTTCGGCGTCGAGGTGCCGCTCGATTGCCCCGGCGTCCCGCGGGAGGTCCTCCAGCCTCGTGCCACGTGGGCCGATGTGGGGGCGTACGACGCCCAGGCCCGCCGGCTCGCCGACATGTTCAGGCAGAACTTCCGCCAGTTCGAGGACGGCGTCGCCGAGGGGGTCCGCTCGGCCGGGCCCCGTTCCGGCTGAGCCCGAGCGCACGATGCGCACGAACTCCTGGCTGCGGCTCATCCTGGTCCTGTGGGTCGTGGGTTTCCTCATCATCTCGTGTGGTCCCGCGTTGGCGGGGGACGGCATCGTGGGGACCCTGGCCGGTGGCGCGATCGGGCTCGTGCTGGGCTCCGTGCTGCTGGTGCCGTGGCTCATCGGTCTGGCGGTGCTGCTCGTGCTCATCTGGCTGACCAGCGACCGGGGCCGCTCCCGGTATCCGGGCGACCGCGGCCGCCGCTGAACCCGCTGGGCATCGCTCCGCGGCCGCGTGCATGCGCCTGTCACACTGGCGTGGCACCGACCGGGCATCATCGGCGTCAAGGGGGAGCGACAGCGCCAGGAGATCCACCGGGCATGGGATGATCTCCGTCGGAAGGGACCGGGGGAGCTGCGCGGACGAGGAGCCGGGCAGCCGGGGCCGCCGACGGGCCAAGGGGGAGACGGTGGCCATGACGAACGGTCGAGGAGAGACCGCTCGAGGCGAGTCCGCTCGAGACGCCGGGCGTCCGGTCCGGTGATGACGCCGATCGTGCTGGAGCGCGGAGCCGCCGTGCCGCTCTACAGGCAGATCGAGGAGCAGCTGCGCGCCGCGATCACCAGCGGCCGGCTGCGGCCCGGGACGCAGCTGCCCGGCGTCCGGACGCTCGCCTCGGAGCTGGGTGTGGCCCGCATCACCGTGGTCCAGGCCTACGACCAGCTCGCCTCCGAGGGGTATCTCGTCGGTAAGATCGGCATCGGAAAGCTGGTGGCCGAGGAACTGCCCGACCGACCCATACGGGTGAATGAGCACAAGGCAGAAATTCGACGTATCAAAGAGAGGAACACGCAGACACAAATAGTCAACAACCAAAAACAACTCTCTGGCCACGAGTGTCTGCCGTCCGTCTTCCCTCCGCCTCTTCTCGCNAGTGCTCATCTGGCTGACCAGCGACCGGGGCCGCTCCCGGTATCCGGGCGACCGCGACCAGCGCTGACCCCGCTGGGTCATCAGCGGTCAGCGGGTGTACCCATCGGCCGGGCCCTCGGTGCCCCTTCCCGGACCGGCCCTTGCCCGTGACCATCGCGCGGCGCGCGCCGTGGGCATCGCTCCGCGGCCCGCCCGCATGCGCCTGTCACACTGGCGTGGCACCGACCGGGCATCATCGGCGTCAAGAGAGGAGCGACAGCACCAGAAGATCCACCGGGCATGGGAAGATCTCCGTCGGAAGGGACCCGGGGGAGCTGCGCGGACGAGGAGCCGGGCAGCCGGGACCGCCGACGGGCCAAGGGGAGACGGTGGCCATGACGAACGGTCGAGGAGAGACCGCTCGAGGGGAGACCGCTCGAGACGCTGGGCGTCCGGTCCGGTGATGACGCCGATCGTGCTCGAGCGCGGAGTCGCCGTGCCGCTCTACAGGCAGATCGAGGAGCAGCTGCGCTCCGCGATCACGAGCGGTCGGCTGCGCCCCGGGACGCAGTTGCCGGGGGTCCGCACGCTCGCCTCGGAGTTGGGTGTGGCCCGCATCACTGTCGTCCAGGCCTACGACCAGCTCGCCTCCGAGGGGTATCTCGTCGGTAAGATCGGTCTCGGCACGCTGGTGGCCCAGGAACTGCCCGACCGAGCCATCCGGGTGGATGAGCGCCCGGCAGCCCTGCGACGGATCGCCTCGAGGTCCCCGGCGCGAGAAGCTGGCAGCGCCGCACGCCAAGGCGCGGGCCACGAGGGTCGCCGGTCCGGCACCGCGACGCCTTCGCCGTCGTCGTCGGTGCGCCTGCCTGCTCCGAACCCGCCACTACCGGCGGCCGAATCACTGGTGGCCCTGCCGGGCGAGGAGCTCGCCTTCGACTTCGGCCGATGGCGCGTCAACATGGACGACTTCCCCAGCGCAGTCTGGGAGCGCCTGTTGCTGGGGGCGTGGCGCGAGCTCTCGGGACAGACCCGACAGGCGGCTGCTGCGGCCTCGAGTCAGGGCGATCCGCGATTGCGAGAGAGCCTTGCCGGCTATCTCGGCGCGGCGCGGTCGGTGGCTGCCACGGCCGAACGCGTCGTCATCACGAGTGGCATCGAGACCGCCACCATCCTGGCGTCCAGGGTCTGGCTGGGTCCCGGCCGTGTGGCGGCCCTGGAGGAGCCCACCAACATCCTGGTACGGCGGGCCGTCATGGTCGCGGGGACCACGGTCGTGCCGGTCCCGGTCGACGCCGACGGTCTGCGCGTGGACCGGCTGCCCGCGGCTGCCGCGATGGCCGCCGTGGCGCCCTCCTGGCAGTTCCCATCGGGCGGCACCCTGCCCATGCAGCGCCGCCTCGCCCTCCTCGACTGGGCTGCCGGTGCGGGAGCCCTGGTGCTGGAGAACGACCACGGCGGAGAGTTCCGCTACAACGGGCCGCCCCTGCCCTCGCTCCAGGGCCTCGACCGCGAAGGCCGGGTCCTCTATATGAACAGCTTCAACCGGCTCATGCCGGTCGGGTTCCGCCTCGGATTCATCGTCGTGCCGGAAGCGCAGGCGGAGCGAGTCATGGCCATGGCGGAGGCCGTGGGCTACGCTCCTGGCGCGCTCGAGCAGCGCGCGATGGCGCGATTCGTGGCCGATGGCCACTACGATCGCTACCTCCGTCGCGCTCGGGGCGCCCTCGCCCAGCGCAAGGGGACCCTGGAGTCCTGCCTCCGGCGTCACTTCGGTGACGCGATCGCGATCGCTCCAGCGGATGCCGGCATGCATCTGGTGGTCACGCTGGATCCCGGGTCGGGCAGCGCCTCCGATCTGGCACAACGGGCGCGGGAGATGGGTGTGGGCGTCGCCACCGTGGACCGCTTCCGGATGACCCCCGGCACCGACCAGCAGCTCGTCCTCTTCTACTCCGCGCTCGACGAGGGTCGCATCCGCGAGGGGATACGCATCCTTGCCCGCGCCCTCAGGCGACCCGGGGCCGGGGCGGCGCGCGCCTCGGCTGGCGGTGGAGCGGCGCCTCCGCCGCTCATCGACCAGGTGCCGGCGCGGGGCCGCTTCGGGCTACTGGGTCACGGCGCACGCGCTCCATCGAGCCAGCGCTAGTCCGCTGGCCTCGATCGCGGGGCCCTGGAGCGAGCCGTCAGACGGCGTCGCGGCTCCAGCGGAAGACGACGGTCTCGCCGATCTGGCGTACGCGTGCCATGCCGCCGACCACGAGGGCGTCGCCGGCCTCGGGGTCAAGACTCACCACGTAGAAGCGCACCCGTCGTTCGCCCTCAAGCACGAGGTACACCTCGCTGAGTGGTCCCGCTCCCTGGGCGCCGGTGTCATCGACGCCGTACGCCCAGGCGGCCTCGATCACCTGGACCGGGTCGATCCCCTCGGTCGCGAGCACGGCATCCAGCGCGGACGCGCACTCCTCGCGGAAGGCCTGGATGAGGGACGCGCGAGCCCGTGCGAACCCATCCACCGGGTCCTTGCAGACGATCTCGGCGAGCGGCGGCAGACCGATCGCTGGGGACCCGTCGCTCCCGGTCAGGGAGGCGTCTCCTTCCGCGGTACCCAGGGCACCCGTCGGCTGCCCGGGTGGCCCGGAGCCGGCGATGGGCGACCGGGCCGGGTCGCCACCAGCGGATAGCACCACGACGAGGAGCGCAAGCACGGCCACCACGGCCACCGCGGCGGCGGCAGCCAGCAGAGGCGTGAAGCGTCGGGGCTCTTCCATGGATCCGGCGTCCGCGTCGTAGTCGGGGTCGGCCCACTCGCCGTAGCGGCGACCAGACGACCTGCCCCGGAGCGGCCCGGACGACACGCCGAGGGCCGAGCCGGACGGAGGGTCGAGCTCCTCGTCCGACGGTGATCCATACGGCGGCTCCGCAGGCACGTCAGGAACGGGACGTACCGGGAACCGCTCGGTGGGATGCTCGTCAGGCCGGGGGTCGTCAGGGTCGCCGGACCAGCTCATGCGATCGGCGCGAACCGAGCGGTGAAGTGCCGGAGGCTCCGAGGCGCCTGCGTGATCCGCAACCCGCGCAGCTGGGAGGCGCGCTCGGCCACCCAGCGCACCACCTCGATGACGTAGTCCACGTGCGACTGAGTGTAGGTCCTGCGGGGGACGGCGAGGCGCACCAGATCCATCGAGGCCGGTGACTCGGTGCCATCGGGCCGCAGCCCGAACATGACCGTCCCGATCTCGCACCCGCGGATGCCGCCCTCCACGTACAAGGCACAGGCCAGTGCCTGGCCGGGATACTGGAGCGGCGGGATGTGCGGCAGCAGGCTCCTCGCGTCGAGATAGACGGCATGACCGCCGATGGGCTGCACGACCGGTACACCGGCCTCTGCCAGGGCCTCCCCAAGGTACGCGGTGGAGCGGATGCGGTAGCGCAGGTAGTCCTCTTCCACCACCTCGTGGAGCCCCTCCGCGATGGCCTCGAGGTCGCGTCCGGCCAGCCCTCCGTAGGTCGGGAAGCCTTCGGTCAGGATGAGGACGTCCCGGCAGCGCTCCGCGATGTCGTCGTCATCGAGCGCCAGCCAGCCGCCGATGTTCGCCAGGCCGTCCTTCTTGGCCGACATCGTCATCCCGTCCGCGAGCGAAGCCATCTCGCGGACGATATCGGGGATCGGCGTCGACTCGAAGCCAGCCTCGCGCTGGCGGATGAACCAGGCGTTCTCCGCGAAGCGGCACGCGTCGAGGAAGAGCGGCAGCCCGTGCGCGTCGCAGACCGCGCGCACGGCGCGCAGGTTGGCCATGCTCACCGGCTGGCCGCCATTCGAGTTATTGGTGATGGTCATGAACACGGCGGGGATCGACGCTGCCCCTCGTTCATCGATGAAGCGGTCGAGCGCCGCGACGTCGATGTCTCCCTTGAAGGGCAGGATCTCGGACGGGTCGTGACGTGGTGTCAGGTCGACCGCCTCGGCTCCGGTGGTCTCGATGTTGGCGCGGGTGGTGTCGAAGTGGGCGTTGCTGGGCACCGCCCTGCCGGGCCCGCAGATGACGGAGAAGAGGATCTTCTCGGCGGCCCTTCCCTGGTGGGTAGGGATGACGTGCTTGAACGGGAAGAGGGCCTGGACGGCATCGCGGAAGCGGAACCAGGAGGGCGATCCGGCGTACGACTCGTCACCGCGCTGGATGCCCGCCCACTGGTCACGGCTCATCGCACCGGTGCCGGAATCGGTCAGCAGGTCGATCAGGACGTCGTTGGCATGGAGCCCGAAGAGGTTGTGACCGGCCTCCTCCAGGCGAGCGGCGCGCTCTTCGCGAGTCGTCATCCGAATCGGCTCGATGGAGTGGATGCGGAACGGCTCGATGATCGTCTTCCAGCGGTCCACGGCCCGCAGGATACGCCCACCGATGCCGCGCGAGACGTGTGGCGGCCCCGGCCGTGTTCGCACTTCAAGGCGTGGATCCCGACCAGGCCATCTTCATGGGATCCACGAGTCCGCTGGTTCGCTTGGCAAGGGCGATGCCGGTGTCAGCGGCATATCCGGGCTTAACGGCTCGATAAGGTTGGCCAGGAAGCGCGCGCCGGGGGCCGACCGAACTCGAGTCAGGCTGGCGGAGCAGCGGAGCGCCCTGGACGATCTTTCGCGATGTGGCTTAGGCCTCGGCAATGCCGGATATGCCGGTGTGAGCGGCAGCGCGATCCCTTGGGCCGCTCCCTCATGCGGAACCAGTGACTCGTCGGGCGGCGAGGACGACCGAAGGGGCGGCTACTCCCTGGGGGGCGGCTCCGCGAGCGCGTCGAGGGCAGCGGCGATGACGTGATCGGTGATGCCGTCGCCATCGATGGGCACCGCTCCCTCTCCCTCCGGGCACCGATGATCTGCAGGACGCTGGCTGCCGTGACCCGGCCGCGTCGCGGGGCGCCTTCGCGGCAGCGGCCGCAGCCGCGCGAGCGCACAGGTAGAACAGCGGCGCGCTGCCCATCTCGAGGGCGAGGATGCCGCGCGAGCGCCACCTGGCCATCGTCGTCTCGCCGGGCATCACATCCACGGTCGCCACGCTGCCATGTCGGACGCTGGAGCCGCCTGCCGCGAGGCCGATGCTCAGGGCATCCACCAGCGCCCAGTCCGCGGCCGGCACGATAAGCGCTCCATGCACGTAGGTCCGCGTCGTGCCATCGGCCGGGCCCGCCGCCAGCGGGACGACGATGTCGCCGGGACCGGTGTCAGCCGCCACGCCCACGGCACTGGCCACGCGTACCAGCCGCTGCGCCCCGGACATCAGCAGCTCCTCCACGACCATCGCGGTAGCCGGGGCGCCGACGCCCGTGGTCTGGATGGCCACGGGCCGTCCATGCCACCACCCGCGGAACGCCGAGGCCGCGGTGGGAGCCGATGCGCTCGGGCAGGGCGGGGTGGTCGTCCAGGAGGGAGGCGACCCGCTCAGCGAGTCCGGCGCTCTCGACCAGGAGCGCGTGGGGCGGCCGATCTCCGGGCTCTGCGCGGAGCAGGATCGTGGGCATCGTCCGGCGCTACGCGACCCCTGGACTACGCGGCGCGCCCCACGGTCCAGCGCCGGACCGTGGCGTCGTTCTCCACCAGCCAGCGGTGGACGTTCGGGAACCGGTCAGGATGGCGGTTCACCGTGTCGGCGAAGTCGGGGAGGTCACGGCCCACGTCCAGGTCGACCCAGGCTCCCAGCGTGCGCGGATGCCAGCCGTGCCGGCGGAGCGCCTCGGTGGTCGAGGACAGCGCGTCGGCCCCGCCCATGGGCACCCGTTCGAAGGCGCGTTCCAGCCGCGCTGCCAGCCGTCGCCGCTGCCACCGTGCGACCACCGGCAGGCGCTGCCGCCAGCGAAGCCCCACCAGGTAGTAGCCACCGTCGGGACACGGCCCGATGACCGCGGAAGCGTCCGTCCGCAGGCTGCGCGGCATCGGCGAGGAGCGAGGCAGGAGGGTGGGGCTGTCGGCGGCGACCGCGATGGCCCAGCCCGCACCGCCGTCGAACGCCGCGAGGAACGTGTCCACCAGCGCCCCCGAGAGACCAGCCCGCCGCTGGACCGCGATGGACCAGGCGGGACCCAGCAGGTCGCGGATGACCGTCGCGTCGTGCGCTGCCGGCACGACGGCGAGCGCCCGCAGCCGTGCCTCGGCCGCCGACGCGGCGAGGGCAGCACCTCCATCGGCGAGGCAGGCGGCCCAGAGCGAGCGCGTCGCGTCCCCGCCGATGTCGGCCGCCAGGCGCGTCTTGGCGTGACCGTCGATGGGCGCTTTGGCCATCAACGCCAGCACCGGTCGGGCCCGGGTCTCACGCCACGCGACCGCGACCATCGCTCGACCCGCGGCGAGCGACGCGCGCCACGATCCGCTGACCTTGCTTCGGCCGCCCTGACGGCGACGAAAGGCGACGGGGCGCTGGACCACTCGCAGGCTGCGGTCCGACAGCGCACGGGCGACCGACTGCACGGTCCAACCGTAGCCGGCGTCGTCGAGGGCGAGGCGCTCGAGTGCCGCCGCCCGGAAGACCTTGAACGGCGGCAGGTCGGACACGCGGCGCCCGGCCCTGACGCTCACGATGGCAGCGACGAGCGCGTTGCCCATCCGGGCATGCCACGGCATGGCGCCCGGCTCGATGGCGCGGGCGAGACGCCGGCCAAGCACCACGTCAGCGCGATCGAGTCCGCCGGCCAGTGCACCCAGGTCGCCGGGGTCACAGGAGCCGTCACCATCGAGGAAGGCCACTGCCGTGTGCCCGGTCTCGAGCGCGACGCTCGCGCCGGTGAGGCAGGCGCGACCGTATCCTCGCCGCGGCTCGTCCACGACGTCGGCACCCGCGGCCGTGGCGATCCGGGGTGTGCCATCGGTCGAACCCCCATCGATCACGAACGCGCAGCACGCACCGGCGCCCCGGAGACCGTGCACCAGCGGACCGATGGCCCGTGCCTCGTCGATGACGGGGATCACGGCGGCGAGCCGGTGGTCAGTCACCGACCGGGCTCCAGACCTGGAATCGACCGTCGTCGACGAGGAGCCGGCGGCCGGACCGCTCCAGTGCCTCCAACCATGCGCGCCGGTCCCGCCAGCGCAGGAGCCCGGTGGTGTACGGCTCGCGGTCGACGATGACGAAGACGTCGGCGCTGGCGGTCGGGAACAGCTCGAGGCGCGGCCGGTTCGCGAACGCGGCAGCCGCCCCCCAGTCGACCGAGACGGGGGCGTCGGCCGGGACCTGCGCCGCCGCCGCGCGAAGTCGCTCGAGCGCTGCCGGCCGCGCGTAGGCGGCTTCCTCCCGCGACGAGAATGGCGGCACGGACCCCCGCGTGAGGCCGATGGCGAAAGCCGGGACGGCGAGCACCAGCAATGGCGCCGCGGCGCGCCACGCCAGCCGGCCGACAGGTCGCCTCACCGCCGGCCGCGCCGTGCCGACCGACTCGGTGGACCCGGCTCGCAGCCCTGCCGCGTGGCGCGCCGCCTCGCGCCGGCGCACACGCCTCCGCGCGAAGGCCACCAGTCGTCGGGCGCCCAGCCCGCCCGCGACGAGAGCGGGGACGACGAGGAGCATCCCGTACTGGAGCAGCTGTTGCGGCTGCGGCTCGTGCCGGCTGAGGAGGTTCGCGATGGTCGGCGGCAGCAGCAGGAATGCCCACCGAAGCCGCAGCAGGGGTAGCAGCGCGAGCGAGAGGACGAGGCCGCCGGTCACGAGCCATCCTTCCGGTCGTGTCAGGGCGGCGATGAAGGCGGGCGTCTGCTCGAACGGCGCTCGCAGCAGCCCCAGGCCCCCACCGAGCCAGGCGTAGTAGCGGTCGACGTCGTACGCGACGCCGCCGCGCAGCGCGGGCATCACCAGGCCGAAGACGACGGCTGCCCACGCGACGGCGAGCGTGACCACGCCCAAGCCATGCCGTCGCATCCCCGACCGCAGCCGGCCGCCCGCCCGCGCGGCGATGACCAGTCCGATCACAGCGACCGGGAAGACCTGGTCCTCCTTTGCCCCGAGCGCCAGCACGGCGGCCAGCCAGAGGATCGCCGTGCGACCGGTGAGCCCCGCCCACCCGGCCAGGAGGACCAGGGGCAGCGCCAGGACCTCGGTGTGGAAGCCGGCCCGAGTCTGCTGCTGGATGACGGCCCAGAAGGGGATGGGTGCCGCGAGGGCGGCAGCGAGCCAGGCACGTTCCGCGGCCGGCCGCAGGAGCGCCCGCAGGAAGAGGAAGGCGGTGATCGGTGCGAGGGTGATCGCCAGCGCCTGGAGCAGCATCAGCAGCCGCGCGTCGGGCCAGAGCGGGTGCAGGGCCGCCGGTACGAGCAGCAACGGCGAGAAGTGGAGGCCCAGGAACTCCCCGGGATTGAAGCTCGACCGGAAGCCGCCGCCGTGTGCCAGGTTCCACACCAGCTGCTGGAAATAGGCGTAGTCGAAGGCGCCGGAGGTCAGGCCTTCGGCGCGACGAAGGCTCATCACCAGGTGCCACGTCCCGCCGACCGCCGCGCCGAGCGCGGTCACGAGCCACGGCAGTGCGGTCGCGGAGAGGCGCGGCCTCGAGAGCGCGAGACCGCGCGCGCCGGCCCGCCCGCGCGCGCCGGCCGTCCCTTGTGAAGCGGCACGGGTCCGCACGATGCTCACTCGGCGTGGCCCGCCGGAACGGCCGCCCTCCGCGAGTCATCCGGGTTCCCAGCCGTGCTTCGTGCCGCGCCCGCGCGGCGCTCCGAGGCGGTGAGCAACGGGGTCCCGCGCGCCAGCAGCCGTTCGCGCGTACCGCGCGCGGCGCGACGGACAGCGTCCTCGGCCGACCAGCGCGGTTCCCAGCCCAGCGCTCGAAGGGCGCTCGTGTCGAAGTCCACGAGCGGCGTGTCGCCGGGCCAGCCACCCCCGCCCCCGGAAGACGCGGGCTGGAAGCGCTGCTCGACGGAACCTGCCTCCAGGCCGAGCGCCTCGATCACGAGCTCCGCGACGCGAGCGACCGACAGCGTGCCCGCGGTGCCGATGTTGTAGATGGAGACGGGCCGTGCCGGTGCCTTCACGCCCGCGAGCAGCATGCCCGTCACCACGTCCTCCACCGCCACGTACGGCTTCCGCTGCTGGCCGTCGCCCAACAGAGCCAGGCGGCTGGGGTCGCGAAGCAGCTTGACCACCAGGTCGTGCACCACTCCGTGATTCGAACGCGCGCCGATGGTGTTGCCGAAGCGGAAGATGACCGACCGCCAGCCGTTGAGCGCGGCGAAACCGCTGATCAGCGCCTCGCCGGCCAGCTTGGCGGCGGCGTAGTACGACTCGGGCAGCAGTGGCCCGTGGTCCTCGGGCGTCGGGACGCGCGATGGATAGCCGTAGACCGTGCCGCTGGACGCGTAGAACAGGCTGCGGACGCCGCGGCGCCGCATCGCTTCCAGCACGTTCCAGGTCCCGATGACGCCCCCATGGAGGTCACGGGATGGATCGGCGGCGCCTGTCGCGATGTCGGTGTGCGCCGCGAGGTGGATGACCAGGTCGTGTCCCGCCAGGGCCGACTCCACCGCGGGCAGGTCCCGCACGTCACCACGGATGAACGAGAGCCGCGGCGCCGATCCGTCGGTCGGTCGCAGGAACGCCTCGGATGGGGTCCACCAGTCGTCGTCGGCGCCGGACAGGTCATCGAACACGGTCACGCGGGAGCCCTGCGCCAGGAGCGCTGCGACGAGGCTCCCACCGATGAATCCTGCGCCGCCGGTGACGAACACGCGATCCGGCGGCCAGCTCATCGGGCCCGCTCGCACACGGCGTACTGGTACCAGCGGTCCGCCGACCTGCGGACCCGCGCCCAGGGCAGCCGGTCGGTGAGCGCGCCGAACGTCTGAGGGTCCATGACACGCACGCGCTCGCCACAGCCATCGTGTGCGCCTGCCGCGCCCACCAGCCGTGCGACCCGGTCCGCCATGCGCATCGCGGCCAGGGGCAGTGCTGCGCGCAGTGGCGAGCGTGGCTCGGCCACGAAGAGGCGCCCTCCGGGGCGGAGGACGCGATGGATCTCACCCAGCGCCCTGCCTCGCTCGTGGAGGACCGTGAACAGCCGCGAGACGATCACGGCATCGACCGAGGCGTCGGGATGCGGCAGCGACCGAGCGTCGCCCCCCTCGAACCGGCATCGGCGCAGGCCCTGCGCGTCGGCCGCCCTCCGCGCCAGCCGCAGCTGCGCCTCCGAGTGATCGATGCCCACGACATCGATGCCCGGGAAGCGTTGCGCCAGCCGTCGCGCGTAGAGACCGGGTCCGCAGCCCACCTCCAGGACCAGCGAGTCCGCCTGCGGTGGGCCATCGGGCCACAACCCTCGGCAGATGCGCTCGGTGTCGTCGCGGAACAGGTGCTCGCGGCAGAGGGCATAGATCCGGGGGTAGCGTTCGAAGAGGCAGGCGTGGCCGTCGAGAGCCGATGGGGTCGCGTCCGGCGCCACGCTCACGCTCGGACCATCGCCGTCACCACGTGATGACCGCGTGCCCCTTCCGGGACGACGGGTCGCCCCCGGGCATCCTGGACGTTGCCTTCCCCGTCCGTGGCCCGGACCGCGAGCCGGGCCTCACCGGCAGCGGCGGGACGCCAATCGAAGCTCCAGAGCGCCCACGAGAGCCTGCTGCCCGGGTAGTCGAGGCGTGCCGGCTGCCAGGTGGTCCCGCCATCCACGGTCACCTCCACCAGCTCCACGCCACGGTCGGCACCGAAGGCCGTCCCGTGGAGTCGAACGGGCTGGCCGACCTTGAACGGCTTGCGGAAGTCGGGCCCGTCGAAGCGTGACCTGGGCGGGATGACGAAGTCGGGACCCCAGCCCTGCTGCTCGTAGAAGCCCTTGACGTCCTCGCCCACGAGCTCGACCTCGGTGATCCACTTGACGCTCTTCTCGCCGTACAGTCCGGGGACCAGCAGTCGCACCGGGAAGCCGTGTCTGCGTGGCAGCGGCTCGCCGTTCATGTGCGTGGCGAGGAGCGTCGTCGGCTCCAGGGCCTTGGCGATGGAGAAGCTGTCGCTGTACCCATCGACCGACTTGCACAGGACCTCCACAACGCCCCCGCGCGGGGCGGCCGAGTCGATGAGCGTCGAGAGCGGGACGCCGCGCCAGATGGCATTGCTCATGAGACCGGCGGAGATCGAGTTGCTGATGCACATCAGCGTCGTCTCCTGCTCGATGGCCTGCATCGTACCGAGCGTGGCGAGGTCCATGGTCAGGGGTCGGTCCACGAGACCGGTGACGCCCAGTCTCCAGACTCCTGGATCGACATCGGGATCGATGACGTTCTTGGTGACGACGTAGAAGCGGTCGTTGGGGGTGATCGGCTCGATGTCAGGCCCACGCACCTGGAGTCCGTCGTAGGCGAACGTCGCATCGTCCGACAGCCGCCTCAGCAGACCGCCGCTGACCGCCAGGAGACCCACGCCGGCGGCGCCCACCAAGACACCGCGACGAGGCAGGTAGCGGCTCCCATCCGTCGCCGCATCGGCCGCCGCATCGCTCGCCGTCGCCGTAGCCGTGGCCGTGGTGGCAGCCGACGCCTCGACCTGGGTCGGCCGGCTCCGTGGCGCAAGGAAGCGAGCCACGAACGCGAGGATCAGGCCGTACGCCATGAAGCTGACGAGCAGCCCGAGCGCGGTGACGATCCGCGCGGTCGACGGCGGCAGCCCGATGGCGCTCGTGGGCAGGACCGGCCAGAGCAGCACCATGGCTCCCAGCCAGAGGGCGCTCACGAAAGCGATGAGGAAGGCGGTCGAAGCGCTAGGTCGACGCCCGCGGATCGGCCCCTTGCGGGAACGCCCGTCGGCATCGCGCGCGCGCCCGGATGGGGCCTGCTCGAGCTGTCGCAGGAGGAAGTAGATGGCTCCGCCGATCGCTCCGGTGAGCACCTGTCCGATGAGCACCGACAGGACGCCGAGCTGCTTCAGCTCGTTGTATCCGCCCGCCCAGGAGATCAGGCCGCCGAAGTCACGCGCTGGGATGAGCGGTGCGAACCGATCGCCCACGAGCTCCGACGCGGTGGGGATGCCCGCCACCGTTCGCAGGACGAGCATCACGGTCGTCATCCCGAGAGCGGCCACGACGCCCGCGAAGAGGCCGAAGACCAGGGCCGTGATGAGCGGCTTGCGTCCGCGCATCTACTCCTCCGCCGTGGAAAGCGACGCTCCTGCCCTCATCGCCACATGCATCTTGGGCAGGCGCGCGGAGCCTACGGAGCTTGTGCGACATCCCGATGACCTCCACGCGGGGGCCGCGGCCGAGCCGGGCCGTGGCTGATCGCTCCTGCGGGTCAAGCCCAAGGACTCGGCGTGCCGCTGTGAGCGGCATCGCGATCCGCAAGCGGAGCGGCCGGCGTTCGCGCGGCCCGGTGACGCTGGTGCGACGGCTGGTGTGCGGCCCGGGGGCGACGCGGTCAGGCCCCGTCGAGTGCCTGGAGTACGTCCGCCACGAGATCGTCGGGATCCTCGATCCCGACGGACAGCCGCACCAGCGCTCGAGGGACCTCGAGGCGTGACCCGGCCACGGAGCCGTGCGTCATCACCGCCGGCACCTCCACGAGCGACTCCACCCCGCCCAGCGACTCGGCCAGGGCGAAGATGCGAGTGCCCTCGCTGAAGCGCCGAGCGCGGTCCTCCGCCGAGCGGCCATCACGCGGCGCGGGGTCGAAGCTCAGCATCCCGCCGGAGAGGAGCATCTGCCGCGCGGCCAGAGCCGCCTGCGGGTGAGCGTGGGGACCTTCTGCGAGGCCGGGGTAGCGAACGCACGCCACATCGGTCCGCGTAGCGAGCGCGCGGGCCACGGCGGTCGCATTCCGTGTGTGCCGCTCCATGCGCAGCGCCAACGTCCGGATCCCGCGCAGGACGAGGAAGCAGTCGAACGGGCCGGGGACCGCGCCGATCGCGTTCTGGAGGAACGCCAGCCGCTCGTACAGGTCCGGGCGTGAGGTGGCCAGGACGCCGTTGACCGTGTCGGAGTGGCCGGCGAGGTACTTGGTCGCGCTGTGGTAGACGATGTCGGCACCCAGCTCCAGCGGGCGCTGCGCCATGGGTGAGGCGAAGGTGTTGTCGACCACCAGGATGGGGCGCTCACCGCGCGCACCACTGTGATCGGCGAGTCGGTCGGCCACGGCGCGGATGTCGACCACCTTCAGGTGCGGGTTGGACGGTGTCTCGACCCAGACGAGACGGGTGCGATCCGTGAGCGCATCCTCGAGCGCCGCGCCGTCGCCTGCCAGCCCCACGTAGCGCGCGTCCACGCCGGTCTCGCGCAGCACCCGCTCGAAGAGCCGGTACGTGCCCCCGTACACGTCATCGGAGCAGACGATCCCCTCACCGGGGAGGGCGAGCGTGGCGATGACCTGCGTCGTGGCCGAGCCACTCGCGAACGCGAGGCCGTGGGCCGCACCCTCCAGGGCAGCCACGCTCGCCTCCAGCCGCGACCTCGTCGGGTTTCCGGTCCGTGCGTACTCCCACCCGCCGCGCGGCCGTCCCACGCCGTCCTGCGCGTACGTGCTCGTCTGGTAGATCGGCGGCGCCACCGAGCCCGTCAGCTCGTCCGGCTCCAGCCCCGCGTGCACAGCCAGCGTCGCCGGTCGCCACGCCCTCTCGATGCGGGGAGGGTCCGCCTCGCTGCCCTCGGGAGCGCGATCCGGCAGGGGCTGGTCGGTCATCGCCGCGAGCATAGCCCACATGCTCCGGCCCACTCCCTGCGGTAGGATCGAGACGACCCAGCGGCTCCCAACCCGCGACCCTGCATGGAGGCACGCGCCGATGACCCGAGCGCTCGTCACCGTCATCGGCGCCGGCAACGTGGGCGCGACGGCCGCGCAGCGGATCGCCGAGGCGGGCCTGGCCGACGTCGTCCTCGTCGACATCGTGGAGGGGCTGCCCCAGGGCAAGGCGCTCGACCTGGCGGAGGCCGCTCCGGTGGTCGGGCACGACATGCGCATCACCGGCACCAACGACTACGCGGAGACCGCCGGCTCCGACATCATCGTGGTCACCTCTGGCCTCGCGCGACAGCCGGGCATGACGCGGGACGACCTGCTCGCGAAGAACGCAGGCATCGTCCGCTCGGTGGTGCAGCAGGCGGTGGCCCACTCACCGGACGCCATCATCATCGTCGTCACGAACCCCCTCGACGCCATGTGCCACGTGGCGCTCGATGCGTCGGGCTTCCCGCCGGAGCGCGTGCTGGGCATGGCCGGGGTCCTCGATTCGGCGCGCTTCCGCACCTTCATCGCTCAGGAGCTGGGGGTGAGCGTGACGAGCACGCATGCCTTCGTGCTGGGCGGCCATGGCGACACGATGGTGCCGCTGCCGCGCTACTCGACCGCTGGTGGCGTGCCCATCACCGAGCTGCTCCCCCCTGAGCGCATCGAGGCCCTGGTGGACCGGACCCGCAACGGCGGCGCGGAGGTGGTCGCGCTGCTCAAGACCGGCAGTGCCTTCTACGCACCCGCCGCATCGGTGACCCAGATGGTCGACGCCATCCTGGGCGATCGCGGCACCATCCTCCCCTGTGCCGCCTATCTCCGGGGCCAGTACGGCGTCGAGGGTCTCTTCGTCGGCGTCCCCGTGAAGCTCGGTGGGGGTGGCATCACCGAGATCGTGGAGATCGAGCTGACCGAGGGGGAGCGGGTCGCCTTCGAGCGCTCGGCCGCCGCGGTGCGTGAGCTCGTCGCGAGCATGGAGCGGATGAAGGGTCCGCAGACGGCTCCCGCCGAGGGGTGAGCCGCGTCCCAGCATGCCCGTCATCACCATCTCCCGCCAGTTCGGCACCGCCGGCGTGCCCATCGGCCGCGAGCTCGCGGCGCGCTTCGGTGCCGAGTTCCTGGACCGCGAGATCGTGGCGCAGGTGGCCGCACGCTCGGGCATCCCCGAAGCCGAGGCCGAGGGCTATGACGAGCGGCTGCCCAGCCTGTGGCAGCGGCTCGCGGCGGCACTCGCCACGAGCGCTCCCGAAGTCGCCATGCCGCCGCTGCCCTTGGAGGTCATGCCCGCGTCCGCGGTGCACGAGCGCCTCTCGGCCATCACCCGCGCCGTCATCGAGGAAGCGGCGGCGCGTGGCAACGCGGTCATCGTGGGCCGCGGCGGCGTCTTCATCCTGGGGCGCCGCCCCGACGCGCTCCACGTGCAGCTCCATGCCTCGCTCGAGGCGCGCGTGCGCTACCTGCTGATGCGCGTGGAGGAGGTGCCGCCGGACACGCGGCCCGACGAGGACTCGCTGCGCCACCTGTGCCGCTCCATCGACAACGCGCGCCAGGGATACATCCGCCGGCTCTTCGGGGCCGACTGGCTGCACGTGAGCCACTACGACCTATCGATCGACTCGGGGCGCCTGGGCGTGGAGCAGACGGTCGAGATCATCGAGAGCGCGGCACGCCACGGCCTGCGCCCGCTGGCCGCACCGTGATCGCCGCTCGACTGGCGGGAGGCAGGCGGTGGCCGGAGGGCGTGCGCGCCCTGCGCCATCGCAACTTCCGCGTCTTCTGGTGGGGGCAGCTGGTCTCGCTCATCGGGACCTGGATGCAGGGCGTGGCGCAGGGCTGGTTGGTGCTCCAGCTGACCAACGATCCGCTGGCGCTGGGATTGGTGGCAGCCGCCCAGTTCACGCCGGTCATCGTCTTCGGGCTGTTCGCGGGTGTGCTGGCGGACGCGGTGTCCAAGCGCGCGGCACTCATCGTCACGCAGATCGCCGCGATGGTCCTGGCCCTGGTGCTGGGCCTGCTGGTCCTCTTCGGCCTGGTCGAGGTGTGGCACGTCTTCCTCCTGGCGATCCTGCTCGGCGTCGTCAACGCCGTCGACATGCCGGTGCGCCAGGCGTTCTCGGTCGAGATGGTCGGCCGCGAGGACCTCGCGAACGCGGTCGCGCTCAACAGCGCCGTCTTCAACGGGACCCGCATCATCGGCCCCGCCATCGCCGGCCTGCTCATCGCGACGGTCGGTCTCGCGGTCTGCTTCCTGCTCAATGCGGCGAGCTACGTCGCGGTCATCGCCGGCCTGCTGCTGATGCGCCGCTCCGAGCTCGCGCAGCCGCCCCCGTCGGCGCTGGAACGCAACGTGCGCTCCGTCATCGACCAGCTCACCGAGGGCCTGCGGTACGTACGCGACGAGCCCACGATCCGTCTCTCGCTCCTGGTACTGGGCATCGTGGCCACGGTGGCCCTCAACTTCCAGGTCCTCCTGCCGCTGCTCGCGCGTGATGTCCTGGGTGGCGGCGCGGACACCTTCGGGTTCCTGATGGCGGCCAGCGGCATCGGGTCACTCACCAGCTCGCTCCAGATCGCCTTCGGCCTCCGGCCCACGCTGCGACTCCTGCTCGTCGGGGCTGCGGCGGTGGGCGTGGCGGTCATCGGGCTGGGCGTCTCGCGCTCGCTCGTCGTGAGCCTGGGACTGATGCTGCTCTCGGGCTGGGGGCTCATCGCCATGGCCGCCACCACGAACACGCTCATCCAGCTCCGGACACCCGACGCGCTGCGCGGTCGGGTCATGAGCGTCTACACCACGGCCTTTGCCGGATCCGTGCCGGTCGGCGGGCTCTTCGCGGGCTCGGTGGCGGCCGCCGCGGGCGCCCCGGCGGCCCTCGCCGTGGGCGGCGTGCTGACCCTGGTGACCGTCGCGGTCGCCGCGTCGCGCGTGCCGGGACGGCGCTCGCGGACGAGGATTCCCCAGCGGCCGGCGGAGCTAGAGGCTTCCGCGACCCGACCGTCGGTCGACGCCCGATAGACCTCGTCCCCGCCACTCTCCGGCTCTCCTTCGACCCGCAGGTCCGACTCGGGTCGCTGTCGCTGCGCTGGGAGGCGCTGGCGCTGGCGGTGGTCATCTTCGCGGCGGTCGTGCTGTGGGCGGTGCTCGTGCGCCGGGTGACGACCGCGGTGCGCGCCGACGACACGCTCTACGTTCTCCTGGGCATCGTGCCCGGGGCGGTGGTGGGCGGTCGCATGGTCCACGGCCTCGCGTTCTCGGACGCCTATCTCGCGGATCCCGCGAGCCTCCTGGACCTGGGGCGCGGGAGCCTTTCGCTGCTGGGTGCCGTGGTCGGCGGCGCTCTCTCGGGCGCCTACGTCTGTCGCCTGCTGGGCCACCCGGTGAGCGCATGGGTCGATGCAGCGGCGGTCCCGTTGCTGATGGCCATCGGGCTGGGGAAACTGGCGCTGGTCCTGGCCGGTGGCGGTCAGGGCGCGCCGCTCGAGGCACCATGGGCGCTCGCCTTCGAAGGGCCTGGCCCGTGGCTCTCTGTGGATCCTGGCACGCCGGCCCATCCCTCCCAGGCGTACGAAGGCCTCTTCGCGCTGGCGGGGATCGCGCTCTCCGCCTTCTACCTCCGTGGGCGATCCTGGGCGGGAAGCGGTGACGTCTTCCTGTTCGGTCTCGCTTGGTGGCTCGGCGGCCGCTTCCTGGCAGGGTTCACCTGGCGGGACGAGCCCATCGTGGCCGGCATCACGGGGGCGGAGCAGGCGGCGACCCTCCTGGCGTGGGCCGCAGTGAGCCTGATGATGAGCGCTCGGCGTGTGCGGTCGGGAGCTGTCCCTACGAGTACCCCCTGAACAGGCCCGTATGTGGCATGGCCAAGGCGATGGTGCTGCCCCATGCTTGTCACGATGTGGGAGGTTTGACGATGCCCGTGCGATCCGTTCCCGGCCGCTTCCCGATGATGCGCGGGCGGGTGCTCGGTCCGGTGCTCGCCATGCTCCTGCTCTGCTGGCCGGTGGCGTCCGCCGCGGCCAGGGTCCCGTCCGACGCGTCCGAGCCGTACGTCGTGGTCACGACTGCCGGCCGATCCATCGATTCTCCGCTCGATGCGCTGGCGGAGGCACGCGACGCCGTGGCGGCGCAGGCCGCGGACCGCCTGGTCCAGAGCCTGGGCATCCGCCCCGCGCATCGCTACCGCTGGGCTGTCGAAGGGTTCGCGGCCCATCTGACCCCGGCACAGGTGTCGCTGCTGCGCGCGGATCCGCAGGTCCGGGCGGTGGTGCCCGACATGCCCATCTCGGGCGAAGACGGCCCTGGCCCGGGCAGCGAAGCGGGGGGCGTCAGGACGACGGTCCTCACGAGCCAGGTCGTGCCGTCCGGGATCCGCCGTGTCAACGCCGACGACTCGGCCATCGCCGATATCGACGGCCGCGATGAGCGGATCCACGTGGACGTGGCCATCCTCGACTCGGGCATCGCCGATCATCCCGATCTCGCGATCGCGGGTGGTCACGACTGCACGAGTCCGTACCCCGACGCGTGGCGCGACCGCTACGGCCATGGCACACATGTGGCCGGCATCGTCGGTGCGATCGACGACGGCAAGGGCGTGGTGGGCATGGCGCCCGGCGCCCGCCTGTGGGCCATCAAGGTCCTCGGCGATAACGACGAGGGGTCGCTCTCCACCTTCCTCTGCGGCCTGGACTGGGTGGTCGGGCAGCGCGATCCCGCCAGCCCATCGCGACCACTCATCGAGGTGGCCAACATGAGCCTCTCCAGCCTCCTGGCGCGGCGAGACGATCGAGACTGCGGCGGGCCCGCGAACGATGTCATCCACCAGGCCATCTGCGCCTCGGTCGCCGATGGCACGGTCTACGCCGTGGCGGCCGGCAACCAGGGCTATGACGCGTCCTACCGCCTGCCGGGCGCCTACGACGAGGTCATCACGGTCTCAGCACTGGCCGACTACGACGGGCGTCCGGGCGGACTGGCCGATCAGAGCGACTACTGCCCCTACTACAGCTACGACCGCGACGACACCTATGCCGACTTCAGCAACAGCGGCGTGGACGTGGACCTCATCGCGCCCGGCAAGTGCATCCTCTCCACCTACACCGGCAAGCGCTGGGCGCTGATGTCGGGCACATCGATGGCCACACCCACCGTCGCCGGTGCGGCCGCCCTCTACGTCTCGCAGCATCCCGGGATCCGACCCGGCCAGGTGCGCATGGCGCTGCGCCACGTCGCGAACCTCGGTTGGGCGACGAGCACCGATCCGGACGGCGCTCCCGATCGGCTACTCGATGTGCGGGCGTTCGATGACCCGCCGGGTTTCCGCGTCGTCGTGGATCCCGTCTCGGGCCGGCTGGCGCGTGGCGGGTTCATCGAGACACCGCTCCAGGTCCAGCGGTTCAACGGCCACGGCGCCCCGGTCAGCCTCTCGGTCCGGGACCTGCCCAGCGGGGTCACCGCGACGCTGCGTGAGGGCGCGGGTGGCGCGGGCGAGGTCGTCCTGCGCGCGGCGGGCGATGCGCCCACCGGCACGTTCCAGCTGACGGTCCAGGGCACCGACGGAGAGCTCGTACGGACCGAGCCGCTGACGGTCACGGTGACGGGCGGCGCCACGACCGCGTTCAGCTCCCCGGATGGCCCGCCACCGGTCATCGGGCGCACCGCTGACGTCCTCGTGGCGTGGAGCGAATCGGGGTCGGGAACGGTCACCGCTCGCACCATCGCACGCCAGAGGGCGGTCCCGGTCGAGGCGGGCTCCTGTACGGCAGCTTCCTGGAGCGCCGATGGACAGGCGCGCCCGGTGTCCGAGGTGGACCCGGATGGATCGCCATCGGACGGGTGGAGCTTCACGGACGGCGGCTTCGTGACGGACGGTTGCTACCGCTGGGTCGTGGCCCTGACCGACGGCGAGGGTCGGGTCGGTCGCTGGAGCTCCGGCGCGGTCATCGTGGACGCCACGGCGCCGCCCGCCCCGGACGTTGCGGCCACCGGTGAGCGAGTCTGGCAGCGCACGGCGAATGACATCGTCTGGGTGCGCGAGGGGAGTGGCACGCTTCGGCTCGAGGCGTTCGGTCGGGACGTCGCCGGAGGCACGGTCTCGACTCGCTTCGGGCCTCTCCAGGCCCCCGGCGGGTGGTCCTACTCCCCAGGGACGGTGGCCGGCGATCCGGCGGCCCGTTCCCTCTCCTGGGGAGTCGCGGCCACGGATACGAGCCTCGAGATCAGGAGCACCGACGCCATGGGCGCGGAAGGCTCCGCCCGTCGGGTGGAGCTGCGCATCGACGGCACCGCGCCCCCCAGCCCCAAGTGGACCATCCCAGCAGCAGCCACGCTGACCCGCGCCGGGGGCGACGTGGAGGTCTCCTGGGGAGGCGCCACCGACTCGGGCGCCGGCCTCTCATCCGAGCAGCTCGTCCAGCGCCAGCGCGGCCCCGTGGTCTCCACGGGAAGCTGCAGCGGGGTGGTCTTCCAGGACGACGGCCCCGCACGACTCCTGGCACGCCACGCCCGGGAGACCGGGCTGGCGTCCGGCCACTGCTTCCGCTGGCGGCTCACGGCCCGCGATCGGGTGGGCAATCTGGGAGCGACCACCACATCAGGGACCGTGCTCATCGACCAGCGCGCCCCGGTCGGTGACTTCACCTTCCCCGAGGAGGGCTCCTTCGCCACGCGCACCAGGACGACGCTGTCGGTCCGCTGGACGCAGAGTGACGGCGGTGGCTCCGGGGCCCTGGAGCGCGCGGTGGAGCGGGAGCGGGCACGGGCCGTCGAGCCCGACCGGTGCACAGGCCTCCGCTGGCGCCTCGACGGCGGCACGTCGACCGCCGCCTCCCCGCTGAAGGCCACCGGGCTGCTAGAGGGCTATTGCTACCGCTGGCGGCTGGTGCTCATCGATGGTGCCGGCAACTTCACGACGGTCATCTCCGGCACCGTCCAGATCAGGGCGACCACCGGGCTCATGGCGCGCAGGATCCTCTGAGCGACGCCATCTGCGGGGCAAGGCCCCGGTTCGCACCCCTACCGTCTGTGGCTCGCTGGCGAGGCGTCTGACTTGACACGTCGCCCGGGAGTGGGCAACGATCACCGCGGCATCCACCTTCTGTCACAAGGAGGAGTCCGAGATGAGGGAGACCGAGCACAAGAGTTTCGCCACGCCGGAGGAGACGCGGGACTTCCCCCACGGTCGCGCGGAGATCCTGAAGATGGGCGGAGGGCAGGTCGGCAGGTTGGTCCTCGAGCCCGGATGGCGCTGGTCGAACGACGTGAAGCCGATCGCAAAGACGGCAAGCTGTGAGGCGCCGCACTTCCAGTACCACGCCAGTGGACGCCTGGCGATCCGCATGGACGATGGCACCGAGTTCATCGCTGGGCCGGGAGACGTGACATCGCTCCCCAAAGGCCACGACGCCTGGGTCATCGGCGACGAGCCCGTGGTGCTCGTCGACTGGTTCGGTGCCGGTAACTACGCCAAGAGCGACTGAGACCATCGGGAGGCAGACGCCACACGCCCTCCACCCTGGTGGCTCGCCGATGGGGGTATCGCGGCGGCTTCGATGACGCCACTCCACGGCGCCGGTGACACCTGCCGAGGACGACGATGACCCAGCTTGCCGACCGACCGACCACCGACCCAGGCACGAGCCCGCAGCTCGGTCGTGTGAGCCACTGGATCGGCGGGCGGGTCGTGGAGGGCACGTCCAGGCGCCGTGAAGTGCTCCGTTCGTCCGCCAGCGCAATCAGGCCTATTGACCCGGCGTCCACGCGGGGGTGGCCCCTATGGACGGTACTCCTAGTCATCGCTGGGTGCTCGGTCGCCGGTGCACCGCGGACGACCGATGGTGGGCCTACGCTGGTCGCGCCGGGAACGGATCCCGCTGAGACGAGCGGGACCCTGACGTCTCCCCCGAGCCCCATCGCCACGGCCCCGGCATCGCCCAGCAGCACGCCGTCACGTACCCGACCACCGGTGGGACTCGTCGCCTGCTATGAGCGGATGGGCGAGTTGATGCAGCGACCGCCCGAGACACCGCCCGCGGTCCGAGCGGAAGTGACATGGGCGAGGGCGATCTCCTCGACCCCGGAGCTGGTCGAGGCGGCAGACATCATCGTCGTCGGCGTGCTCGGCCGCGGCATGCGGGAGTGGACTCCTCCGCCCGAGTCGGGGCCGACGGAGGAGCCCAGCGACTTCAAGGTCGTGGAGCGCGACTTCCTCACCGGGACCGTGCTGAAGGGCGACCTGGCCGTGGGCTCCACGATCGAGGTCCTCGACCGGGTGCGGCGCTCAGACGGGGCGCGCTTCCTCGAGCGCGATGCGAGGCCTCTTGAGGTCGGTCGTCGATACCTGCTGTTCCTGCGCGAGGGCCCCGGCGGTGGTATCTGGAGCACGGTCAATGGACCACTGGGGCAGTTCGAGGTCGAGGACGACGGGACGGTCCGGATGATGACGACCTGCTACGAGAGCGGCCTGGATCTCGACGGCGAGACGCTCTTGGAAGCCGTCGACCTCATCGAGTCGTACGTGCCCTGACGGCGATCGGGTGACGGGGCCGTTGAGCGTCATGCGTGCCATGGATCCCCGAGGTGGTGAGCGACGGAGAGGGGTGGTCCACGGTCCAGCCTGAGCGCGACGCGGGCCTGTGTCAATGCGGCCGGTGCAGCACCTTGGCCAGGCCGCCATAAGACCGATACGTCGCGGATGGGGGTATCGTGACGCCTTCGACCGCCACTCGACCGTGCCACCGACACTCGCGAGGACGACCCATGACCGAGCTTGCCGACCGCCCGACCACCGCAGGCGCGAACCCGCAGCTCGGCCGCGTGAGCCACTGGATCGGCGGGCGTGTGGTGGAGGGCACGTCGGGGCGTCGGGGCCCCGTCTACGACCCGGCCACCGGCCGCCAGGCCAGGGAGGTCGACCTCGCTTCGGCCGCGGAAGTGGACGCCGCGGTCGGCGCTGCCGCCGAGGCCTTCCCAGGCTGGCGCGCGACATCGCTGTCGCGTCGGACCGAGATCATGTTCCGCATCCGGAACCTGGTCGACCAGCACCGCGAGGAGATGGCGGCGATCCTGACCGCGGAGCACGGCAAGGTGCCCTCGGATGCGCTCGGAGAGGTGGCTCGCGGGATCGAGAACCTGGAGTTCGCGTGCGGGATCCCGCACCTGCTCAAGGGCGGCTACTCGGAGCAGGTGTCGGCGGGCATCGACGTCTACCAGATCCGCCAGCCGCTCGGCGTGGTCGCCGGCATCACGCCCTTCAACTTCCCGGCCATGGTCCCGATGTGGATGTTCGCCAACGCCATCGCCTGCGGCAACACCTTCATCCTGAAGCCGTCTGAGAAGGACCCGTCAGCCTCGGTCTTCCTTGCCCAGCTCCTCGCCGAGGCGGGCGTGCCGGACGGCGTCTTCAACGTCGTGCACGGCGACAAGGTGGCGGTCGACGCCATCCTGGAGCATCCCGACATCCAGGCCGTCTCCTTCGTCGGCTCGACGCCCATCGCCAAGTACATCTACGAGACCGGCACGAAGCATGGCAAGCGGGTGCAGGCGCTGGGTGGAGCGAAGAACCATATGGTCGTGCTGCCCGACGCCGACATCGAGATGGCGGCCGACGCTGCCGTCTCCGCCGCCTACGGCTCGGCCGGCGAGCGCTGCATGGCCATCTCGGTCGTGGTCGCCGTGGGCGACGTGGCCGACCCGCTGGTCGAGGCCATCAAGGGCCGGCTGCCAGCGGTGCGGGTCGGACCGGGCAGCGATCCCGGGTCGGAGATGGGGCCGCTCGTCACCAGGGAACATCGCGACAAGGTCGCCTCGTACCTGGAGAAGGGCGCTCAGCAGGGCGCCGACCTGGTGGCCGACGGCCGCGAGCACGCCCTCTACGGCGACGGTGATGCTGAGGGGTTCTTCCTGGGTGCCTCGCTCCTTGACAGGGTCACGCCCGAGATGGACTCGTACCGCAACGAGATCTTCGGACCGGTGCTCGAGGTGATGCGAGTGCCCACCTACGACGACGCGGTCAAGCTCGTCAACGACAACCCGTACGGCAACGGGACGGCCATCTTCACGCGGGACGGGGGCGCGGCACGGCAGTTCCAGTTCGACGCACAGGCCGGGATGGTCGGCATCAACGTCCCCATCCCGGTCCCGGTCGCCTACTACAGCTTCGGCGGCTGGAAGGATTCGCTCTTCGGCGACCTGCACATGTACGGGCCGGAGGGCGTCCAGTTCTATACCCGCGGCAAGGTCGTCACCTCCCGCTGGCCCGACCCCGGCACGTCGCAGGTCGACCTGGGTTTCCCGCGCACTCGCTAGCGCCCGAGCCGGGCGGCCAGCTCGGCGCTGAGCCGCCGGCTACTTCCCCGGTGATCCGGAGGTGAGTCGCAGCGGCCACGATCGACCGAATGGACGACCGTCGGATCGGCACCGCGCTTCGCGCACTTCGGCGCCGACGCGGACTGCGTCAACGGGACGTGGCCGCGGCCGCAAGCGTGAGCCAGACCACCGTTTCGCGCGCCGAGCGTGGCCATATCGCCAGCCTGTCCACCGTGGTGCTCCGCCGCATGTGTGGGGCACTGGATGCCGAGCTAGCGCTCCACGTTCGGTGGCGAGGCGGCGCTCTGGACCGGCTCCTCGACGAGTGGCATGCGCTTCTCGGAGCGGCTGTCGCCGAGACGCTGGAGACCCATGGATGGCAGGTCGTCCCCGAGGCGACGTATTCCCGGTACGGCGAACGCGGGTCGACCGACCTACTGGCCGCCCACCACGCCACGCGCACCGTCGTGGTCTGCGAGCTCAAGACGGAGGTAGCTTCCTACGAAGAGGCGCAGCGTCGCTTCGACGCGAAGCGGCGCCTCGCGAGCGTGATCGCCATGGAGCGGTTCGGCTGGCGCCCGGTCGCAGTCGGCGCGCTGCTCGTGGTCGTCGACACCACGGCTAACCGTACGCGCCTCGAACGGATCTCCAGCCTGGTCGCCGCATCCCACCCTGCCCGGAACGTGGAGATCCGCCGCTGGCTGCGCCGTCCGGCCGGACCACTGGCAGGCCTTTGGTTCGTACGTCTCAGTCACCCACCGACTGGTAAGTGCCGACGAAGGGGCCCGGAGCAGATCCGCCGGCCCAGGGCATCCACCGACTGAACGTGGGAGCCGCCGATCAGATGGGGTCGCGAGAGTCCTGGGACGCGATGGGAACGTGATTCGGCACGTACCAGCCCGCCCATGACTGGGCCGTGCAAACCGGGTCGACATTCGCCCGCATCAGTCAGGACGTGATGTTCGCGTGCGGGAGGTCGGTGGTCGCGCAGCGGAGGCCGCTTGCCGCACGGTTCGAGCCGCATCCTAGGACGCACGTCAGCCCACTGGGGAAGAGACCCTGGACCGCATGTCGGTTTCAGACCGCTTCCTCTTCCCGGAAGACCACCTCGCGCTTGCGGCGGATCGAGGGCAGGACGGCGATGGCGATGGCGAGTGCCGCAGCGACGAGCAGCGCCAACGAGATGGGCCGCGTCAGGAAGACCATCGGATCACCGCGCGAGATGATCAGCGCTCGGCGAAGGTGCTGCTCGAGCAGCGGCCCCAGGACGAAGCCGAGCAGCAAGGGCGCCGGCTCGCAGCCCAGCTTGATGAGGGCGTACCCCAGGATCCCGAAGAAGGCGATGGCGAAGACATCGAACGCGTTGAGGTTGAGCGCATAGGTACCGATCGCGGCGAAGGCCACGATGGCCGGGAACAGCACGTTGTAGGGGACCGTCAGCAGCTTCACCCAGATGCCGATGAGCGGCAGGTTGAGAAGGACCAGCAGCAGGTTGCCGACCCACATCGACACGACGAGGCCCCAGAAGAGGGCCGGTTCGTCGACGATGACATTCGGTCCCGGGGTGATGCCCTGGATGATGAAGGCGCCGAGCATGAGCGCCATGACCGGGTTCGCCGGCAAGCCAAGCGTGAGGAGCGGGATGAAGGAGGTCTGGGCGGCGGCATTGTTGGCCGATTCCGGGCCGGCCACCCCCTCGATGGCCCCGTGACCGAAGGTCTGGGGGCGCCTGGAGAGGCGCTTCTCGACGGAGTAGGACCCGAACGAGGCGAGGACATGGCCAGCGCCGGGGAGTACGCCCAGCGCCGACCCCAGCGCCGTGCCCCGCGCCACCGAAGGGATGATGGCGCGGATGTCCTTCCGGCTCAGCCACAGGCCCTTCACCGTTCGAGCCACGACCGTGCGCGTCTTCTCGTCTTCCAGATTGCGCAGGATCTCGGCGACGCCGAACATGCCCACCGCGACCGAGACGAAGTTGATCCCCGAGAACAGCTCACGGGCCCCGAAGGTGAAGCGCGGCGTGCCCGTATAGATGTCCTGCCCGACCGTGCCCAGGAGGAGTCCCAGGACGATCATCGCGAGCGCCTTCAGCGTCGAGCCCCGAGCGAGCGCGACGGATGCGATCAGCCCCAGCACCACGAGGGAGAAGAACTCGGCCGATCCGAAGCTCAGCGCGATGCTTGCCAGCATGGGAGCGAACAGCACGATGACGAGGGTGGCCACGGTGCCGGCAATGAACGAGCCGATGGCGGCCGTGGCGAGCGCTGGTCCGGCGCGCCCGTCCTTCGCCATCTCGTGGCCATCGATGGCGGTCACGGCTGACGAGGATTCGCCAGGCAGATTGATGAGGATCGCGGTCGTCGAGCCGCCGTACTGAGCGCCGTAGTAGATGCCGGCCAGCATGATCAGCGCGGTCACGGGCTCGAACTTGAACGTGATGGGCAGGAGCATGGCGATCGTGGCCGTGGGGCCGATGCCGGGAAGGACGCCGACGAGCGTCCCCAGGAGCACTCCCACGAAGCACCACAGCAGGTTCTCCGGCGTGAGCGCGGTGGCCGCCCCGAGCGCGAGGTTGCTGAGTAGGTCCACGCCCGCTGCCTAAGCGCCCAGCCAGGGACCGAGGAGCGCCAGGCGCAGGCTGAGCGCGACGACGAACACGAGGACGCACAGGACCGTCAGGCCGACCGAGATGAGCAACGCCGCGACCACACCGGTACGCCGACTCGCGAAGGCCGCCATGAGGGCCGTCACGAAGGTCGACGGTACGAGACCCAGCCCTCGGACGGTGAGGCCGAAGAAAAGCACCGCCGCCAGGATCAGCGCGAGGGCCCTCCAGGGGACCGCGCCGATCGGCCCGCCCTCGCCGGCCAGGAAACCCTTGGCGATGATGAGCACGCCAAGGAAAGCGAGCAGACCGCCCAGGACGAGCGGGAAGTAACCGGGCCCCATGCGCAGGGCCGACCCGACCTCGTACGAGGCCGCCACGACGGCGAACGCCAGCCCGAACCCGACGAACGTCAAGCCGGCAAGCACGTCGCGCATGGCTTGCCGCATCCGGGAGCCCCGTGACGTGGATGTCACGAGCGGGATCGCCAGAGCCGCCCCGCCCCCCGGGGTCGCTACTCAGTCAGCGGAGACACCGGCTTCCTCGATGATCGGCTTCCAGCGCTCGGTCTCCGACTCCAGCTTCGAGCGGTGTGCTTCGGGCGTCGCCTGGTCCTCGGCGACCGGCGCCGTGCCCAGATCGGCGAACTGGTCGATGACGTTCTGGTCCTTGAGCGCCGCCTTGAGGGCGTCGGACAGCTCCTGGACGATCTCGTCGGGCGTGTCCTTCGGGACGTAGAGCCCGTGCCACACGCTGACCTCGACATCGGGCAGCCCGGCCTCGGCCGTCGTGGGCACATCCGGAAGCGCCTCATTGCGCTCGGGGCTGGTGATGGCGTATGCCTTGACGGCGCCACCCTGGATCTGTTCTGTCGTGTTGGTCGTCTGGTCGCACATGAAGTCGACTTGGCCGCCGACCAGGTCCTCCATGGCAGGGCCGGTCCCGTCATAGGGGACCTCGGTGAGCTCCGTGTCGATGGCGTTCATGAAGAGCAGGCCGCAGAGGTGCGACGCCGCGCCGATGCCGGCATTGGCGTACGTCACGGTGTCCGTGTTCTCCTTCACGTAGTCGACGAGCTCCTCGAGCGTGGTCGGCTCCAAGTCGTCGCGCGCGATGATCGTCATCGGCACCTCGGTGACGAGGCCGATCGGCTTGAAGTCCACGAGCGGGTCGTAGGGCAGGTCAGCGTAGAGCGACGGCGCGGTCGACATCCCGATGTGGTGCATGAGCACGGTGTAGCCGTCCGGCGCCGCCGCGGCGACCTGACCTGCCGCCAGCGTGCCGCCGGCGCCCGCCACGTTCTGGACGACGATCTGCTGGCCCAGCGTCTGGCTCATCGGCTCAGCGACGAGGCGGGTCACCGTGTCCGTGGGTCCGCCGGCCGCGAATGGGACGATGACGTTGATGGCGCGGTCGGGGTATCCCCCGGCCGCCGCGCCCGACCCGCCCGCCGAGGGAGCGCCGGAGCCGGTGCCGCCCCCCGGTGCCGTACACGCGGCGACGACGAGCGCTGCCGCGACCAACGCGGCGCCGAAACGTGGCCCCGGCACCCCTCGGTTCGCCGTTGTCCTTGTCGGCGTAGCGCCGAACGACTGGCTCCATCGCATTCGCGGACCCTCCTGCCGCTTCCCGAGACCGTAGGCGATGCGGGCCAGACTACCACCGCCCAGTGCGCGCTCATGGCCTCTTCCACCATCGACGCCCGGCGCTCGCTTCTCTCCGCTAGCGCAGGTGCTCGCGTGCCGTGCTGCGCTTGAGGAACCGGCCGTCGCCCTTGGCGCCCAGCCACGTCCCGTCCTCCACGACGACCTTGCCGCGCGACAGCACGAGGTCCGTACCACCCTGGACCTGGCGGCCCTCGTAGCAGGAATAGTCCACGTCCATGTGATGCGTCGACGCCGAGATCGTGTGGCGCCGCTCCGGGTCGTAGATCACGAGGTCGGCATCAGCCCCGACGGCGACGACGCCCTTGCGACCGGCGAGCCCGAACATCCGTGCCGGCGCAGCGGAGATCAGCTCCACCCAGCGCTCCCGGGAGATCCGGCCGGGCACCACGCCGCCGTCGTGCAGCAGGTCTACGCGATCCTCGACCCCGGGAAGCCCGTTGGGCACCTTGCGGAAGTCACCCCTTCCCAGCTCCTTCTGGCCCTCGAAGTCGAAGGGGCAGTGGTCGGTGGAGACGACCTGGAGGTCGTCCTTCACCAGCCCGCGCCACAGCTCGTCCTGATGGTCGGCCGGCCGGAGCGGCGGCGAGCACACGAACTTGGCGCCCTCGAAGCCGTTACGCATGTCGTCCAGCGACAGGAAGAGGTACTGCGGGCACGTCTCGGCGAAGGCCATCGCTCCGCGATCTCGGGCGGCGCGCACCTCGTCCAGCGCATCACGCGCCGAGAGGTGGACGATGTACACCGGCACGCCCGCCGCCTCGGCCAGGCGGATCACCCGGTTGGTCGCCTCACCCTCGAAGATGGGATAGCGCACCACGCCGTGGTAGTACGGATCGGTGTTGCCGGCATCCACCGCCTGGGCCGCCACGACATCGATGGCCGGGCCGTTCTCGGCATGCATCATGATCAGCGCGCCGTTGATGCCGCTCTGCTGCATGGCCCGGAAGACCTGTCCATCGTCGCTGTAGAAGACGCCGGGGTAGGCCGTGAAGAGCTTGAAGTCGGTGACGCCCTCATCGACCAGCTGATCCATCTCGGCCAGCGTCGAGTCGTTGACGTCGCTCATGATCATGTGGAAGCCGTAGTCGACGCAGGCGTTGCCCTCCGCCTTGGCATGCCACGCATCCAGACCCTCGCGCAGGCTCTTCCCCCGCGACTGGACCGCGAAGTCGATGATCGAGGTGGTCCCCCCGAAGGCGGCCGCGCGGGTGCCGGTCTCGAACGTGTCCTTGGCGAACGTCCCGCCGAAGGGCAACTCCATGTGGGTATGCACGTCGATGGCACCCGGGATGACCAGCTTGCCCGCGGCGTCGATGGTCCGGTCGATGCCGTGGGCGATGGGCGAGCCCGCCAGGTCGCGCCCGATCGCAGCGATCGTTTCGCCGTCGACGAGCACGTCGGCGAGGGTGGACCCCTCGGCGTTCACGACGGTCCCGCCGCCGATCAGGATGCGCATCCCTTCCTCCCTCGTGCCCGGACCTGCAGGCGCCATCGTATCCACCTCGACACCCCTGCGCCGTGCGACACATCGGAGCGGTTTGACCTGTGTCAACGCGATTCGCCGCACATGGTCGTTTCCGGTGATCGGAGCCGCTACCATCAGCCACGGGGATCACCTCGATCGCTCGCACCCAGACAGTCTCGGTGAGCCGGCCGATGGCCGAGCGACCAGAGGGGATCGGACCGACCATGACACGTGACGCGCGGAGATCCGCAGCAAGAGCCGGCGCCAGGGCGCTCGCCGCACTGACCGTCGTCTCGGCGCTGATCGCATCTTCCGGGAGCGTCGAGGGAGGGCGCCCGGGCACTGACGGCGCGTCATCCGGACCGGGCCGGATCGCCGGGACACAGAGCCTCATGTCGGCGGCCGCCAGACCCGTGCCGCCTCGGGCTCCCTCAGCGCATCCCAAGCTCGATGCCGCGATGTCCGCGATCGCTGACTCGGCCGCGGCTGACGCGGACCTGGCGGGCGTCGCCCGCGAGCAAGGGCTCCGGATCGAACTCGGTCGCGTGCAGGTCGTGCTGGACATCGATCGACGGGGGCTGGACGGTGTCCTGTCCGCCATCCGGTCCGAGGGCGGATCCGTCACGAGTCGCGCGGACGGAGACGCGCTCCTCCAGGCGTGGCTTCGGCCGGACTCACTCGCTCGCCTGTCGCGCCTCCCGTCCGTGCGGGCGATCACCGCACCGCAAGCCCCCACGCTGCTCGAGGGCAGCTCGCTCACGGAGGGCCTCGCCGCCATGACGAACAGCGGCGACTGGCATGCCGCGGGGTACACGGGCGCCGGCGTCGAGATCGCCGTGGTCGACGCCGGGTTCACCGGCTACCCCGCTCGGCAGGGCAGCAGCGATCTTCCTGCGGCACTGACCGTCGAGAACTTCATCGACGGCCAAGGGGATCCGGAGGTCGACACAGGGACGCCCCACGGGACGGCCGTGGCGGAGATCGTCCATGACGTCGCACCCGATGCGACCCTCCACCTGGTCAAGGTCGGCACGAACCTCGACCTCGCGCAGGCGGTCGACTACGCCATCGCGCAGGACGTCGACATCATCACGACCTCGCTGGGCTGGTTCAACCTCACGCCGGGCGACGGCACGGGCTTCTTCGACGCCCAGGTGGACGAGGCGCGTGCGGCCGGCATCCTCTGGACGACGGCCGCGGCCAACAGCCGCGGGAACTACTACGACGGCGCGTTCTCGGACGGGAACGGCGACGGCTTCCACCAGTTCTCCGGCGCCGACGACCTGAACGCCTTCGGGGCGACCCCGGGCGAGTGCTGGCGGTACGACGCCGGTTTCACGTTCAGGGTCTACCTCAGCTGGAACGATTGGACGAACGTCGACAAGGACTACGACCTCCACATCTACCGGTGGCCGGGGAGCGGAGGTTGGGTCTATGTCGACGGGAGCACCAATAACCAGGCGGGTGCGTTCCCCACCCCGACCGAGGCCGTCTCGGTCACCACGATGTCGGGTAACTGCTACGCCTTCGCCATCGAGAAGGTGAGCGGCGGCGCGGCCGACCTGCGGGTGCATATCCCGAATTGGGACCGCCCCGCCTACTTCGACAACCAGCGCAGTCTGTCAGATCTCGCCGACGCTCCTGCAGCGGTGACGGTCGCTGCCCTTGACGCACAGAACGCAGCCTATCCGCAGGAGCCGTACTCATCGGAAGGTCCCGCCATGGGACCGGGCGGTTCGATCGGCGGTGGCGCCACCACGATGGACCTCTCCGCCTACGCGAGGGTGGACACGGAGGCATACGGACCGAACGTCTTCAACGGCACCTCGGCCGCCACGCCCCACGTGGCCGGAGCCGCGGCGTTGGTGATGGAGGCGAACTCTTCCTTCACGCTGGCGCAAGTGGAAGCGTCCCTGGCGGGTCGGGCGCAGGACATGGGCGCGGCCGGGACCGATCGGTGTTCGGCGCTGGTCGACTCCGCCTGGGTGCGCCGCCGACAGCAGCGACCACTTGCCCGAGGCTGGGGACCGGCTCGTTCGTCGGCGACGACGTCTACAACACGACCGGGCTCGACCAGAAGAAGAGTGGCTCGGCGCCGCGCGCAGCTCGATGCATTCGGCATCTCCGTCCAGAACGACGGCACCGCGGCCGACAGTTTCAAGCTGCTCGGCGCCGGCTCCAGCACCCACTACAACGTCAAGTACCTCGACGGCACCACGATCATCACCTCCCAGGTGGTCGCGGGCACGTATACGACGCCCTCCCTCCCGCCTGGCGGCAGCCATCTCATCACGGCCAAGGTCACGGTCAAGTCGACCGCCCCGGCCGGATCAAGGTGAGTCGCCTGGTGACCATCTCATCGGTCGCCGACAGCACGAAGAAGGACGCCGTCAAGTTCGTCGGCAAACGCTCCTAGCGGACCGCCTGGTTTCCGAGCGGACGCAGGGGCGCGCGCAGCCGAACACGCCAAGGCGATGCCCTGGGCGGGACATCGTCGGCCCGCTGCAACACCGCTGTTAGCCCATCTCGGCCGCCGCCCGTGCCATCGGATGTGGCACCGTCGTACGGTGCCTCGTGGGCGGCCAGATGCCGCTCGAAGGAGGTCAGGGATGCTCGAGATCGATCTGACGCCCGTCCGTCAAGGCTGGAGGTGCTCGGCTCCGACGGGAGAAGCTGGGCACGGTCAAGGACCCGACCGGTGTCGCCCTGGTGGTGGAGAAGGGTCTCATCTTCAAGCAGGACCTCTACGTGCCGCGCTCCTACATCGCGGGCGTCGGTGAGGAGGTGCGTCACCCTGACCGTGCCGAAGGGCGAGGTGGACTCGATGGGCTGGGACGAGCCGGGCGGCAGTACCGGCACAGCGGCACGTGGCGCCAGTACCGAAGGATCCGGCGGAACAGCGGCAGCCGGAGGACCGGGTGGCACGGCGGAGCCAGGTGGCAGCGGATCGTGGTCCGGTGGCGGGTCGAGCCCGATATGGAGGACGCGACGACCGAACGCCCCTCGGACGCCGGATGGGACCGCACGATGTCCGAGTCGGCCGGTACCGGGGCGACCGCGGGAACACACCTCCGACGCCGCGCAGCGCACGGAGACCGACGACAACGAGCGGCTCTCGCGGCCGGCCGACCTGGGGCCCACGACCCCGGCGCCCCTCAGACCACGGGCGGCGACATCACCACCATGACCGGTGCCGGGTACGGTGCCGGCGCCGGGGCGAGTTCCGGCGGGTCCCTCGGAGCGGTCAGTGGACCGGACGCCCAGACCGATCGGGCGGGCGGCTCGGGACGGGCCGGTACGAGTGATGCGGCACCGCCCACCGAGGATCGGTCGCGAGAGGGCCGGCCCTAGCCGGGACGCCCAGCGTTCCGCCTGAGTTCTGCGCCTGCGACTCAGCGCTCCCGGACGTCCAGGATAATCACTTCCACCTCTTGTGGCGCGGCCCCGAAGGACCAGCCGGGCGCGCTGAGTCGATGACACCCGCTTCCCGTGACCCCGACGACCGCGTGGATCAAGCCATCGGACCCCTCGTCCACCAGGAGGTCCTCGATGACCTCCAGGGCCGGCTCCGATCCGATGGGACTCGGTAGGCCCACCGGTCCCTCGAAGGTGACCACGACGGCCCGCTCGCCCGCCGAGGGTGCCGGGAGGCCGAAGCGGTCGGTGACCTCGTCCGAGGCGACGCTTTCCACGCTCACCAGCGTGGAGTCGTCGGAGGTCGGTCGGCGCTGTTCCAGCACAGATCCCAGCTGGTCGAACGGACCCCGCGGGCCCCAGCGCACACGCGTCAGGCGCCAGGCAGCGGACGTGGCATCGGTGATGGAAGCCGGGTCGCAGGTGAAGCCGGTCACGGTGGCCGAGCTCGTCGATGCCGGGGATGGGCTGACGAGGACGAGGGACGGCAGAGGAGTCGGTGGGCTCGAGGGCAGGGGCTCCTGACTGGGTACCTCGGAGGGTGCCGCGCTGGGCGCCGGCGAGGAGGGGAGGGACGCGTCGGCGACCCGGCTCGCGGATGGCCGAGCGTCTCCGGTGGCGCTCGTCAGGCCACCGCCCAGGAACGCCCAGGTCGCCACGCCCACGAGTCCCACCGCCAGGAGCGCGCCGAGGATGGTCCCGAGGGGGTTCCCCGAGCGGCCCTCCAGGGCGCGCCGAGTGGTCGTCCCCAGGATCGGGTCAGTGGCTCGTCCGAGGGGCGTGCCGCACCATCGGCAGAACGCGGCTGATGCGCTGTTGGCGGCTCCGCAGAGCGAGCAATGCACATCTATGGTCCGGTGCTCCGGTGCGACCCAGGATGCCCTGGGGCGCTTCTCACCGTGCTGGGGGGTCTGACCTCCGCTGTTCGTCATGCGCGGGATGGTCGCACAGTGCGAGCGTTCAGCCTCGAACGCCCGCGAGATGGCCGACTCGCGGGATGATCTCGCGGCCGTAGATCTCCAGCGTCTGCTCCTCGTCACCGTTCATGAGATAGATGTTGAACTGCGTGACTCCCGCCTCTGCCAGCTCGTGCAGCTTGGCCACGTGTTCGTCGACCGATCCGATGACGCAGAAGCGGTCCACGACCTCATCCTCGACGAAGGCGGCGTTGGATGAGCCCACCTCCGCATGGTGGAGGTAGTCGTAGCCGTCACGCTCGCGCACGTAGCCGGTCAACGACTCGGGCAGCTCATCGCGTGGATACTTGCTGACCAGGTCGACCACATGGTTGCTGACGAGCGCGGGGAACCAGCGGACACGCTCCCGAGCCGCTTCCCGCTCCCCGACGTGCGCCGGCGCGGCGGCCATGATCCCGATCTCGCGCGGCTCACGGCCGGCCGCTCGAGCCGCCCGGTCCATCTGACCGGCGAACCAGCGGATGAGATCCGGGTCCGCCAACTGGAGGATCACCCCGTCGGCGATGCGGCCGCACAGATCGAGCGCCTTGGGGCCGTATCCTGCGATCCAGACAGGCAGCTTGCCCCCGGGGGCCCACTTGAGCTGGAGGTCCGTGCCGTCGGAGGTCGCCGACCGGCCTTCCACGAGGTCGCGGATGAGCAGCGTCGCCTCATCCAGGCGCGCCAGCGTGGTGGGTGGCTTGCCCTCCACGCGGCGAGCGCTGTCGCCACGCCCGATGCCCAGATCCATGCGCCCACCGGAGATCTCGTTGAGCGTCGCGAGCATCGATGCGGTCACCGACGGCTCGCGGGTGGCGGGGTTCGTGACGCACGTGCCGAGGCGTAGCCGGGACGTCGCCTCCGCCATCAGCGTGAGGAGCGCATACGGCTCGCGCCAGAGGATGTGGCTGTCGAACAGCCAGCCGTGGCTGAAGCCGGCCGCCTCCGCCTGGCGGGTCAGCGCCAGGGTGCGCTCTATCGAGTGGTCGGGCTTGAGCGTGAAGCCGAACTGCATCGCCGCAGCATACGTTGCGTCAGGCGCGTCAGGCCCTATCGAGCGACCAGCTGGTCTCTTTGGCCCATGCCTCGGCCAGTTTCGTCGTCTCCTCGATGAAGGGCGTCTTGCCTTCCGTATAGCCCCAGCGATCGTTCCGGTAGCGCTCGGCAAGCTCGCGCTTCAGCGCCGCGTATGCCTGAGCGGTCTTGGGGTGCGCCCTCAGGTAGTCGCGGAACAGTAGATGGTGCCGCTCTCGTTCACTACCCACCGCGCAGACGTGGACGTGGACGTCGCGTGGCTCGCCGGCAGGACTGCGGAAGAAGCGGTGACCAGCTTCCCGGACGCGGAGCCGCCAGCCGAGCGACTCGATGGTGGGCGCAAACGCGGGTTCGTCATCGATGTCCTGGACGCTGACCTGGACGTCGATGATGGGCTTGGCGGCCATGTCCGGGACAGCCGTCGAGCCGACGTGATCGACACGGAGAGCCACGTCCCCGAGTGCATCAATCAGCCTCGTTCGAACGTCTCGGAATCGCGCCGGCCATCCCGGATCCGGCTCCGCGAGGACGACGGGATCACTCCCGGACTCCCCGAGCAGCTCGATGGTCCCATCGGCGATCTGGGCACCCAGCCGCTCGACCGCCTCGCGAACGACGTCGTCGGGCGGGATGGCGGAGGGGGCCTTGCTTGGTCCCGTGGGGGCCGGCTTGTCGCATGCCATATCGATCAGCCTATCTGTGCGGGCCCAGCCGGTGGGGCGGGCGCCGCGTGGGCAGCGCCCGGCTCGATGCATCGACCTCGTCGATCTTCGCAGCCCATGCCTCAGCTCACTCAGCGGTAAGCGTGGAGGGATCGGTGGTGAAGCAGCCCGGCTCATCCTCCGTGAGGGATGGACGATGAGCGCGTCGGCCGGGTCCTTCGCGCCTTGCGTCGTCGGCGACGTCTCCGGCAGTCGGACGTCGCGGCAGCGGCTGGTGTCTCGCAGGCCTCTGTCTCCCGCTTCGAGCGAGGCCACCTCGACACACTCTCGCTTCGGACCGTCCGCGCGATCCTCGCCGCCGTCGACGCTCGAGTGCTGCTCGAGCCTCGCTGGCGCGGCGGGGAGGTCGACCGCCTCTTGGATCAGCGCCATGCGGCCACCGTGGCACATGTCATGAGCCTCTTTCAGGCGTGGGGTTGGGACGTTGCCACCGAAGTCACGTTCGCGGTGTACGGCGAGCGCGGCTCCATCGATGTGCTCGGCTGGGAGCCCGCCACTGCATCCGCCGTGGTCGTCGAGGTCAAGACGAGCATCGTCAGCTTCGAACCTCTGCAGCGCACCATGGACGTGACCGCACGCCTGGCGGGCGACCTGGTCTTGGAACGGTTCGGGCGCCGGCCGGCGACGGTCGCGCGGATCCTCGTGATCGACGATACGGCGACGAGCCGTCGCCGGGTCGAGCGTCAGGCCGAACTCTTCGCGGTCGCGTTCCCAGCGCGGAGCGTGGAGGTCAAGCGATGGCTCCGGCAACCGTCCGGCCCGATGCGCGGGATGTGGTTCCTCTCATCGACTCCTGCCGGGGCTGGTATCCAGCATTCCGTCGGATCCCATCGGGTGCGGCGGTCGCGTGACGGTCGCAGCCGGCACGGATGAGCGTGCGGTCGGCGTTCGTTCGCTCGTCTACGCTCCGCGGGGCGCTTCCGGGAGCGTCGTTCCTGGATACGACTCCACGGGTGTATGACTGAAGGGAAAGCGGCGGGGATTGCGCACGCGAGAGGCAATGGCAGCGCAGGCTGCCCGGTGGACCCGGGACTGCACTCACAGAGAGAGGGGTGCAGCGGCGCCAGGACGGGCAGGCTCGCGCTACGGTCGAACGAGATCCGCGTACGCGTCGGGCCGCCGGTCGCGGTAGAACTGCCAGGTCTGGCGCACCTCCTGCACCTTGTCGAGGTCCATCTCCCGGATGATGAGGTCCTCCTTGTAGGCGTCGCCGACGTCGCCGATGAACTGGCCTCGTGGGTCGCAGAAGTAGCTCTGCCCGTAGAAGTCGTCATCGCCCAGCGGCTCGATGCCGACCCGGTTGATGGTGCCCACGAAGTAGCCGTTCGCCACCGCATGGCTGACCTGCTCGATGCGCCACAGGTACTCGGACAGGCCACGCGACGTGGCGCTGGGGATGAAGACCATCTCAGCGCCGTTCAGGCCCAGGGCGCGGGCACCCTCGGGGAAGTGTCGGTCGTAGCAGATGTAGACACCCACCTTGCCGACCGCCGTCTCGAAGACGGGATAGCCCATGTTGCCCGGCCGGAAATAGAACTTCTCCCAGAAACCCTTCACGTGCGGGATGTGCGTCTTGCGGTACTTGCCCAGGTACGACCCGTCGGCATCGATGACGGCGGCGGTGTTGTAGTAGATGCCCGAGGCCTTCTCATCTTCCTCGTACATGGGCACCACCAGGACCATGCCCGTCTCCCTGGCCAGGTCCCGCATCCGCTTGGTGGTCGGGCCATCGGGGATGAGCTCGGTGTAGCCGTAGTACTGGGGATCCTGGACCTGGCAGAAGTACGGCCCGTAGAACAGCTCCTGGAAGAGCATCACCTGCGCGCCCTGCTTCGCCGCTTCGTGAGCGTACTTCTCGTGCTTCTGGATCATCGATTCCTTGTCGCCGGTCCACTCCGCCTGGAGCAGCGCGCCACGGACGATACGGGGCATCGGTCAGGACCTCCCGGGATCATGCGGTCGATTCGGTTCTGTCTTCGCCGCGAGCGTACACCGTGGGGGCCGGGGGATCGGCCCGGGCGGCCGCTGGACCAGCCCGAGCGGCTACGGGATCAGCCCGAGGGGCCACGGGATCAGCCCGATGGTCCGCCCTCGCTCTTGAGCTCGGCCAGCCGTCTGCGCAGCGCTTCCTGGATCGCCGCGTAGGCTGGGTCATCGGCGCGGTTCTCCAACTCACAGGGATCGCCCGGCTGACCCTCACTCCACTCCCAGCAGGGTCCGTTCGAGACGTCGTACAGCTCCCGCTCCCCGGTCCCGTACTCGACGTAGTGCCAGCGACACTTCCCGAACGCCGCTCCCTCACAACCGACCGAGGCGAGGGTCGAGGAGCGCGTGGTGGAGACGGCGTACCACTTCGGCATCTTGACCCTCGCCGGCAGGTCCGTGATGACCGCGTCACGATCACGCCACCGCCCCCTGCCCGTGAGCAGCGGAAGGAAGCTCGTGCCGTCGGGGTGTGGCTGGCCGTTCGGGTAGGGCCCCAGGTCGCACGAAGCGAGGTCGCACAGCGTCGGCGCCAGGTCGATGTTCATGATGCGCTCATCGATGCGGCGCGACTCGCGACCCAGGCCGTTCGGCCAGCTGACGAAGAAGGGTATCTGCGTCGCGTACGGCGCCAGCTTCCCACTCAATCGGTGCGCGCCGAAGTTCATGCCGTTGTCGCTGGTGAAGACGAAGAAGGTGTCGTCGAGGCGGCCCTGGAGCTCGAGCTCATCGCGAACCGACGCGACGAGGTCATCGACGGACTGCAGCGACTCGCAGACGCGCTGGAGGTCCCATCCCGCGTCCCCCAGCCGCGGTAGCTTCCGGACGTACGCCGGCTTGTCCGAGACGTCGGCTTCGTCGTAGTTGGGCGGTGCCCAGGCAGGCACGGTGGCGCACCCCCGATCGCCGACATGCCGCGGGGCCGGCGTCGTGGGAGTGTGCGGCGCGTAGACAGAGGCCACCCCGAAGAACGGCTGGGTCGCGGGCGCCTTGCGGAGACTGCTCCGGACCTTGCGGGCGACGATGTCGGTGGAGTAGTCGGCCGGATCGCTGCCGTAGTAGACGGGTGGCTTGCCGTTGCTCCAGACGCGGTACTCGAAATACTCCGGTTCGAAGGCGTGGAAGCGATCCCACCCGGGCGGGACGTACGGCGCCAGGTCGGGGTAGCCGTTCATGTACTTGCCGGCCCAGAACGTGTGGTAGCCGACCCCGTCGAGCTGGGTGGCGATCGTCATGGAGTCGTCGAGGAGCGTCACGTCGTTCTCGACGACGCCGTGGTTGAACGTGTGGAGACCGGTCAGCAAGCCGGCCCTGCCAGGACAGCAGAGCGGCGTTTCCCCATGCGCGTCCGTGAACGTGACGCCGTCACGGACCAGGAGGGAGTCGATGGCCGGCAGCTGGCGGAGCAGCCGCTCATCCGTCGCGGCGAGGTCGTCGACCAGGATGACCACGATGTTGGGCCGGCTTGCTGCCGTGGGCTGTACCGAAGCGGTAGCGAGCGTCCCGGCGGCAGGGTCCGTGCCGAGCGCTGGGACCGGAGGGTCCGTGCCGAGCGCTGGGGCCGGCGATAGAAGCAGGGTGGACAGAGCCACGGCGGTGGCGGCACGGCGCATGGACGAGGATCCCCCGATGGCAGACGATGACTGGGGTCGTTCTACCGAGCGCCGCGGCAGTCGCTCCGACCGCCACCTCGCGTCCGACCGATCGTCCCATTGGCGTCAAGCGCGTCCATGCTCGGTGTCGCCGAGGGGGTGGGCATGCAGGGGTGGAGCGCCGGCTTCGCGACTCGCCCCGGCGACCTCCGTTATGCCCCCCGTGCGTATGCCCCCCGTGCGTATGCCCCGATCCCGCGTAGACCAGGGCGGGTGCCTCCCTGATCGCCCGTCAGCCGGGGGCCGGCAGCAGGCGCGCAACTGTAACGCCCGCTAGACGGGCAGCGCGCGCGTGGGAATCGCCCGCGGCGCTGCGGCGGAGAGGATGCTGGCGTCGGCGCAGTCCACGCCGGTGGCCCAGGCGGGACCGCCCGCAGGGCCGGAACTTCACGCGCGAAGGAGCGTTCGATGGATGAGCAGCGCGATCGGGGGGCCAGGCAGATACGTCCGGCGGCTCGCTAGGCGGTTCGGACGACTGGTCGGGAGGCGATCGAGGGGGCGGGTCGCCCGACGCGGGTGACGTGAGCCAGGGCTCCACCGGTGCCGGTGACGCGTCGGGAGGTGCCGACCTGGGCGGAGGCGGTGGGGACCTCGGCGGACAGTCCCAGGGCGGCGACTGGAGCTCAGGGGGAGCGCAGAGCGGCGACGCCGGATCCGGTGGGACGATGGGCACGGACATGACAGGCTCGGACGTGGGCGGGTCCGACCTGGGCGGCGGGTCCGGCCTGGGCGGCGGGTCCGACCTGGGCGGCGGCTCGTCGTCGGAAGAGGGTGAGCCCGGGCGGCGGCTGAACCGCGCCCGACCACCCATCGGTAGAGCTGCGTCACCACGACGCAGCCTCTTCTTCGGCCGGAGCGTCGGTCAGCTGATGACGAGCACCGCGTCCAGGTCGACCCGCTCGTCGCCCACCAGGACGAGCTCGATGGTCCGGGTCGCGGCCGTCTCCCAGGTCCGTGAGAAGACGATGCGCTGGGCGCGCTTCTCCGGTGCGCTGAGGTCGATGACCCCTGCATCCTGGCCGTCGATGAGGATGCGCGCCGTGCCCTTGCGCGGCCCCTGCGGCGCGATGATGGCCACGCCGCGTCCGGTGAACGTCACGCTGGCCTTGGCGCCGGACGTCTTGGCGTACTGAGTCGCGCCGCCGGAAGCGGTCGGGTCCTGGGAGCTGTGCCACGTGCCGCCGCTCAGCGTGGTCCGTCGAGCCTGGAGGATCGCCGTCGTGAAGGCCGAGCCGGCGCTGTAGTCGCTCCAGTTCCCGGCACTGTCCTTGGCACGGACGCGGAACCGGTACGTCCTGTCGTTACGGACGCCGACCCCGGCTTGCGTGCTGTCGGCGCGAGCCAGCGCCACGTCGTCCCAGGCACCGCCGTCGATGCGCTGCTCCAGGTCGTAGCGCGCCACGCCGCTCTCGGTATCCGAGCCGCTCCAGCTGACGGTGACCGCTTTGCCTGACAGCGATCCCTTGTCGCGCAGAGCGCTCGCGGGCTCCTGGACCTCCGGGGCGACCGTGTCGCCGCTCCCCGCCGATCGTCTGTGCGCCAGATGAACTCGATCCGGGGCTGCAGGTACGCCTCCTGGATGCTGGCGATCCCAGCCCTTCTCGGCGCAATCGACGACACTCCGCTCGAAGATCTTCCAGCCATTGGCGTCCTGGGCGCAGGGAACGTCGTCGCCGTAGAGGTAACCGGTCAGGAAGAATCGACCGTTCTTGCGGAGCGTGAGCCCCCAGGTCGCCTCGATGGCGTTCAACTGGCGGACCTTGACCTCGGCGCGCTCGGGCTTGTAGAGCTGGTCATTGGTGTCGTCGCGGACGTCGTCATAGCAGACGCCGTCGTCGGTGCGATACCAGCTCCGATGGTGCCCTCCAGGGCGTAGTACCACGCGTACTGCTTGACCGCCGTGGCGCCGACCTCGAGCGCAGCGGGCGGCAGGTAGTACGGCCACTCACCGGATGCCATGACGATGCCCACGTACTGGCGGAAGTCGACCGTCTCGACCTCGTCGGTCGCGGTGCGCAAGACCTTGATCGTCTCGGGCGGCCTGCTCTTGCTGTCCCAGTTCGTGCCGCACGCGGCATCGACGCTGGCCGGCTGGGATGCGAAGGGCATCGCGAAGGCGATGGCCGTTGCCGCCACGAGGCGGGGGAGGAGGCGCAGCGGCCCGCGCGCGGGGTGCGACTCAAGGACAAGATCTGCCTCCTCACTCCGGAACACCGACTGGGGTTCGGTGACGGTGTGCAGACAGGGGGCCGCCCGTGGCACAGGGCTGCGTCCGACCTCGGCGCGATGGGTGCAGCGATGCGAGCCTGCCGCGGCACCGGGATGCGCCGACGGCGTTCGGCGATGCGGGGTGAGCCCTGCCGCTGGGGCGGCGTCTCTTCTGTTCAACCTCTTCTGGGCGGGTCTGTGCGAGGGTACCAGTCGAGTGCAAGAGCCCGCCCATCGCCTTGCCGCCCGTGCTCGCCGCGGTGGTTCCGCCGTGCGTCCGCCCGCCCGTCCAGCGGTGCTTCTTCCCCCTGCCCGAGTCGCATCAGGGCATAGTCAGCTCGCGCATACGCTCGGATGCGGCCTGTTGACGGCTGCGTGCTCGCGGGTCCGCCCCGGGCTGGCTTCCTTGGGTCGCCCGGGCTGGCTTCCTTGGGTCGCCCGCTGGCTTCCTTGGGTCGCCCGGGCTGGCTTACCCGGACGCCTGTTCGTCTGATGGCCCATTGGCGCGCAGCGCCTCGGATAAGACCTCAGCGGCCGGGGCGCAACGGTCGCTTATCGTCCTGCGCCCCCGACGATGCTCATCTGATGGGCCGAGCAGTCGATAAGCCGGGCGACTGCGCGCGCTGTCATGCCCCACAACGCTGGACGGGGTTATCAGGTGAGCACGGGCACTGGCTAGGGGACGACCGGTCCGCCGAGCACGCCGCGCCCTCGCCATCCGTCGCCCACCGGCTCGGCCGCCGACTGACTATGCCCCTCGTAGACGAGGGAGGGCGGCCCACCAGAAGGGCCCCAACCGGCTCGGCCCACTACCGACTGACTATGCCCCGATGCATAGACGAGGGCGGGCGGCCCACCGCACAACCCCACACCCGGCGAAGACCCACACCCGGCGAAGACCCCCACCCGCAAGGCCCCGCACCTAGCCGTCGGTCAAGCGCGGCCTCACACGGATGATCCGGTCGTCGCCTCACCCCACGTGCTGTCGCTCGTGGTCAGGTAGAGCGCGCCACCCGGGCCGAGCGACACCGTGCGCAACCGACCGAAGCGTCCGTCGAACAGCACATCCTTCTCGACAAGGCTCAGGCCGTCGCCCGATAGCCTGAACCGGCGTAGGTCGGCCTCCTGCAGGCTCGCGACGAAGAGGTCACCCTCCCACGCGCCCCACTCGGCTCCGACCGCGAACATGCCGCCCGACGGCGCCAACGTCGAGGAACCTGACGCCCACGCGGGGTCGGCCGACCCGCCCGGTCCATCGGGTCCCGAGCGCTCGGGCCAGCCGTAGTCGGCGCCCGGTTCGATGCGGTTGATCTCGTCGCGGTGCTCGGGACCGTGCTCGACGACGTACGGTTCGTCGCGACCCGGCGGGAAGTCGATGCCCTGGGGATTGCGGTGCCCCATCGAATAGGCCGCCGTCCGTTCGGTCGCCCCGGGCAACAGGGGGTTGTCGGGGGGGATCCGTGCCGTCGGCCTCGACCCGGAGGACCTTGCCCATGAGCGAGATCAGGATCCCCGACGTGTCCTCGTCCTGGCCGTGCCCCACGGTGATGCACAGGTGTTCCGTCGGGGCCGAAGCGCATCCGGCAGCCGCTGTTGACGATGCTGCCGACCGCGCCCTCCACGATGGTCGTCTCGGAGGTGAGCCGCGTGTCGGTGCCCTGAGCCCGTGACGCGGAAGCGGAGCACGCGCAGCCTGGGAGCGCCGGCGACGTTGCGCGTCACGCACACGTAGAGCGACGGCGTCTCCGCGAAGCGGGGATGGAGGGACGAGGCCCATCGGCCCAGCCTGGAAGCCCGACATGTCGGGGAGGGTCGTGGAGGCGAGCATGGGCGCCCAGGGTGCCCCCGATGCGTAGATCAGGATGCGGTCGGTGTCCCGCTCGGTGACGAACATCCGACCGTCCGGCGCGAACGCCACGTCCCAGGGGATGGCGAGGCCTTCCTGGACGACATCGACCCGGAGGGTGGGCTCCATGGAGGGCTGGGGGACTCGGACGGGCTGGGGGACTCGGGTGCGGGGTCCGTGGTTGGGCTGGGTGGCCGGGGATCGAGTGGGGTCGGTGGATGGGCGGTGGCCTCGTCGGGGTCTCCGCCGAAGCGGCGGGCTCGTCGGCGGGCTCGTCAGCGGGTCGGCGGACGGGCCCTCGGCGGCCGATCCGAGGGGAGTCGGTGAGGGAGCGCCGCTCAGCCCGACGCCCAGGACCAGCGCCGCCGCTGCCGCCCCGAGCAAGAGGAGGATCGCTACGCCGCGCACGCCCGCCACCGATGGAGTCTATCCAGCTGCCGGTGGTTGGGGCCGCCCCCGCCCTGGTCGAGTCGGATCAGGGCATAGTCAAGCTGGGTGACTTGCGGGTCGTCAACGGCCCGTCTGGCGGCGCCGTCGGCTCGACCCGTAAGCCCCGATGCAGTCAGCGGTAAGCCCCGACTAAGCGCTCTCCGCTTCACTTGCGGGATGCCATTCCTGCCCGCGCCCGACTCGGACCGCGATCTGGCGTTCGAGGCCTTCGGTCGCCATCTTCGGGCAGCACGGTCGCGCCTGGCGATGACGCAGATGCGGCTCGAGGAACTCTCCGGCGTGGACCAGACGATGATCTCGCGGCTCGAGCGAGGCCGTGCACCGGCCGCGTCCCTCTACAAGCTGCTGCGACTCCAGGCGATCTTGGGAGCCGAGCTGCCCCTGGGCTACTGTCCCCACGACCATGACTGTCCGTGGCGCTCGACCGCTGGCCCGCCGCCTCCCAGGATGACGGCGCTGCAGCGCTGGCGACAGATGGGCCTCGTCGTCTGAGGCGCCCGGCGGCCGCTGCTCTGGAGAGCCTCCGCCTATTCCCCCTCGCTGACTATGCCCTGATCCGACTCGACGAGGGCGGCAAGCCCCGCCCGGAAGCGCCCGGAAGCGCCCGGAAGCGCCCGGAAGCCCACCCCGGAAGCGCCCGGAAGCGCCCGGACCCGCCCGGACATGGAAAGACCCCAGCGGCGAGGCCGGGGTCTCTTCGGTCAGCCTGATCGGCTGGCCCTTCGGCTGGCCTCCCTCAGGCGGCGTGCACGCGTGCGGCGCGCGGGCCCTTGGGGCTGTCCTGGATCTCGAATGCGACGTGCTCCCCACCGCCAAGGCGGTCGAAGTCGAGCGTCGAGTCGAGCTCGTTGCGGTGGAAGAAGTATTCCTTGCCGTCGTCGGCGACGATGAAGCCGAATCCGCGGTCGGAAACGAGCTTCTTGATGGTTCCTGCGGTCATGGTGACCCTTTCGACTTCCCGAACTCGATAGCAGAGCGCACGGCCCGTTCGAGAAGGAGGGTCGACCACGCGAGGCGCCGCTCGAACAAGAGCGACCCGCGCAGTGTAACAGGCGCCATCCTTCGCAGATAGGGGCTTCGGCAAGGCTCCTGCGATCATGCGCCCTCGCTGACTATGCCCTGATCCGACTCGACGAGGGCGGGACGACCCCACAGCGGGACGACCCCACAGCGGGACGACCCCACGGCGGCCGGCGCCCTCGAAGGCCGTAGGATGCGCGGCAGATGGCTACGCCCCAGACGGCCGAGCAGCTCGTCATCAAGCGCGTCCGCGACGCGCTGCCGCCCGAGTACCACGTCTACCCCAACGTCCACTGGGTCAGCCGCTCGCGGGTCGGCGGACCGGCGCGGGACGGGGAGACGGACCTCGTCATCGCGCACCCGGAACGGGGCCTTCTGATCGTCGAGGTCAAGGGTGGCCAGATCCGCCGCGACAGCCTGGGACGCTGGTACAGCGGCTCCTACCAGCTGGATCCGCCGCCGTTCCGCCAGGCGGAGAACAGCAAGTACGCCATCCTGGGCAAGCTTCGCGAGGTGCCCGAGTGGCGCGCCGGCGACCCGCCGGCCGGTCACGCGGTCGCCTTCCCCGATGTCGACCTGGGAAGCCTGCCACCCGGCGCACGCGTCCTGGGCCCCGACGCCCCGACCGACCTCGTCCTCGACGGCACGGCCCTGGAGACGCTCGCATCGGCCCGCGCGGGGGTCGAGCGCGCGTACGACCACTGGCTCGGCGACGGCACCGCTGGCACCGGCCGACGCTCGGCCGCCGCCCCGCTGGGTCCGGATGGCATCCGCCTCCTCGACCGACTGTTCGAGCCCCAGGTGGAGCTGCGCCCGCTGCTGCGCCGGCAGATCGCGCAGGAGACGCAGGAACTCGTGGCGCTGACCCGTGCGCAGTACGACGTGCTGGACCATCTGCGCGGCGTGCGTCGAGCCTCGATCGCCGGGCCGGCGGGGAGCGGCAAGACGATGCTCGCCGTGGAGAAGGCGCGCCGTCTCGTGGCGGAGGGCTTCGCCGTCCTGCTGCTCTGCTTCAACCAGCCACTCGCGCGCTACCTCGCCGGGCAGCTCGGCCCTCAGCTTGCCAGCGGCCGGCTGGAGGTCTTCACGTTCCACGAGCTGTGCCTGCGGATGGGCCGCGAGGCGGGGGTGCTCGGCGAAGAGCCCGCGGTCAAGGACCAGTCGTGGTGGAGCGAGACACTCCCCGGCGCGCTCGACAAGGCGGCCCAGACCATCGGTGGCCGCTACCACGCGCTCATCGTGGACGAGGGGCAGGACTTCGAGCGGTCGTGGCTCGAGACGCTGCCGTTCCTCCTCGTGGAGCCATGGGAGGACGTTTTCTACGTCTTCCACGACCCCAGCCAGGCGCTCTACCGGCCGGACGTGACCGAGACGCTCGCGCTCCAGTCATCCTTCATCCCCGACAACTGGCGCAACCCCGGACCGGTGCACGAGCTGGCCACGCGCTTCTATTCGGGCACCGAGCGGATCGTCGCGCTGCGAGGATCCGGCCGCGCGCCGGATCTCATCACCGCCGACACCGACCAGGAGACGCTCGAGGCCCTCCGTCGGACGCTCCACACCCTCGTCCATGACGAAGGGGTGCGCCCCGACCAGATCGCCGTCCTGACCGGCGTGTCCCTGAAGGTGAGCGCGGTCTGGAAGCGACGCGTCTACGGCAACGAGGTGCTCTGGAACGGCAGCTACGACGACGCGGGGCGCTCGCTCGGCCTGGCGCCGGAGCTCCAGCCCGAGCAGCCGCCCGACGTCGTGCTGTGCGACTCGATCCGCCGCTTCAAGGGCCTCGAGCGTGAGGTGGTCATCCTCGTCGAGCTGCGCGCCGACGACCCGAACCTGGAGCGGTTCCTCTACGTGGGCATGACCCGTGCGCTGAACCACCTCGTGGTCATCGCTCCCACGGAGGTCATCGCCCGCATCCGCGGGGCCTGAGGGTGCACACCATCGACGGCGCCATCGTCGTCGCCGCGACCGACCTGGTCGGCTTCCTGGAATGCGAGCACCTGACGAACCTGGAGCGCGCCGCTCGCGCGGACCTCGTGAAGCGCCCCGAGCGTGAGGATCCCGAGCTGGACATGATCGCTCGCCGCGGACTCGAGCACGAGGCGCGGTACCTGAAGTCCCTCCGCGAGGCGCAGCAGCGGACGATCGCGGCGATCGCCACGAGGGCCGACCACGAGTCGCAGGGCGAGATGCTCCGGCGCGCAGCCGCCGAGACGCTCGAGGCGCTCCACCGTGGCGACGACGTCATCTACCAGGCCACGTTCTTCGACGGCCGGTGGCGCGGCCACGCCGACTTCCTGCTGCGCGTCGACACCCCGTCCGCACTGGGCTCGTGGAGCTACGAGGTCGCCGACACCAAGCTGGCGCGAAAGGCAAAGGCGAGCGCCGTGCTCCAGCTCTGCTCGTACACGGAGCAGCTGCGCGAGGTCCAGGGGCTCGAACCGGCACGGATGCACATCGTCCTGGGCGGCAGCGCCATGCAGAGCGTCCCCTTCCGGGTCAAGGACCACATGGCCTACTACCGCGCCGTCCGGTCGCGGTTCGAGGACGTGGTCTTCGGCGGCGTCCCCGTCGCGTACCCACCGGCGACCACCTACCCCGACCCGGTCGAGCACTGCAGGGTGTGCCGTTGGAACGGGCCGTGTGTCCAGAAGCGGCGCCACGACGACCACCTCTCGCTGGTGGCGGGCATGGGCCGCAGCCAGACGCGCAAGTTCGTCAAGAGCGGGATCGACACGGTCGTCGAGCTGTCGCAGCTGCCCTCCGCGGCGCGGGTCCCGCGCATGGGCGGCACGACCCTGGAGCGGCTGCGCGAGCAGGCGCGCATGCAGGTGGAACAGCGGCGCACGGGAGTCGTCCACTACGAGCTGCTGCCAGTGGAGCCGGAGCGCGGCCTCGCGATGCTGCCACCGCCCTCACCGGGCGACCTCTTCCTCGACCTGGAGGGCGACCCGTTCGCGACCGACGACGGGCTCGAATACCTGTGGGGCGTGGTCGACCCGATGACCCCCGACGCGGACGGCCGGCCCGGCTTCCGAGCCTTCTGGGCGCACACCCCACCGGACGAGAAGCGAGCGTTCGAGGAGGTCATCGACCTGATCATGGACAGGCTGACGGTCGACCCGTCCATGCACGTCTACCACTACGCGGCGTACGAGCCGGCTGTCGTGAAGCGCCTGATGGGCCGCTACGCGACGCGGGAAGACGAGGTCGATCGACTGCTCCGCGGCGGCGTGTTCGTCGACCTCTACAGCGTCGTCCGCAACGGCGTCCGCGTCTCGCAGGAGTCGTACTCGATCAAGAAGCTGGAGCCGCTGTATCGGCTCGACCGGGCGGGCGACCTGGCCGACGGCGGCTCGAGCATCCTGGAGTACGAGCGCTGGCTGGAGTCGGGCCGCGAGCACCCGGAGGGCCACAGGGACGACGCGATCCTGGAACGCATCCGCGTCTACAACGAGGACGACTGCCGCTCCAACCTGGGCCTGCGCGA
>JAUJNA010000007.1:147965-152359 GCA_030446555.1 Chloroflexota bacterium
CTCCTCCAGTGGCACCGACGCGAGGACAAGGCGGAGTGGTGGCACTACTTCCACCTGCGGGCACTGTCGGACGAGGAGCTCGCGGACGAGGCCGACGCGATCGGCGGGCTGACGCTCGTCGGGCCGCTGGGCGAGCCCGTCAAACGGGCCCAGGTCTACCGCTATCGATTCGACGCCGACCAGGAGTACAAGATCGCCGTGGGCGACACGCCCGACGACCCGCGGGGCAAGTCGGCCGGGAAGGTGGTCGCGCTGGACGGTCAGGCGGGCACGATCGACCTCCGTCGCCAGGTGACGTGGGAACGGCCGCACCCCACGTCGTTGGTCCCGCAAGGTCCCTTCGACACCAGGGAGCAGCGCAATGCACTGCTGCGACTCGGCGAATGGGTGCGTGAGCACGGGCTCGACGACGCGGGTCCGTACCAGGCGGCGATCGATCTCCTTGGGGGGCGCGCGCCGCGGGTGATGGGTGTGGAGGCCGGGTCGCCGCTGTCCGGCCCAGGCGAAGGGATGCTGGAGGCGGCCAAGCGTATCGGGCTCGCGCTCGACGGCACCACGCTGGCGATCCAGGGACCGCCGGGGTCGGGCAAGACGTTCACCGGCGCGCGGATGATCCTCGAGCTGGTGCGCGCCGGGCGCAAGGTGGGCATCTGTGCGTTCAGTCACAAGGCCATCGGGAACCTGCTCGACGAGGTGTGCGAGGCGGCGACCGCTGAGGGGATCGCCATCCGCGCCATCCAGAAGGCCGACGAGGACGACCGGTGCAGCGCGGACATCGTGGAGTGCACCGGGGACAGCGGCGAGGTCCTCCGCGAGCTTCAGGCGGGCAACGTGGACATCGCGGCCGGGACCAGTTGGCTCTGGTGCCGCGCCGAGTTCGCCGGTTCGGTCGACACCCTCTTCGTCGACGAGGCCGGCCAGATGTCGCTCGCGAATGTGCTCGCCATGGCGGGTGCGGCGCGCAACGTCGTGCTGCTGGGCGACCCGCAGCAGCTCAACCAGCCCGTCAAGGGGAGCCACCCGCCGGGAGCCGAGAAGTCGGCGCTGGAGCACCTGCTCGCGGGGCGGCAGACCATCCCACCGGAGCGCGGCCTCTTCCTGGCCACGACCTGGCGGATGCATCCCGACATCTGCCGCTTCACGTCGGAGGTGTTCTACGACGACCGGCTCGAGACCGAGCCGAGCCTGTCGCGGCAGTCGGTCGGGCAGTCGGGCGCGGCCCGCAGCGGGGCCGTCCCCGGGGCCGTCCCCGGGGATCTGCGCGGCACGGGGATCCGTTTCCTGGAGGTCCCGCACGCCGGCAACCGCAACGCGTCGATGGAGGAGGTGGCCGTGGTCGATAGGGCGGTGCGGTCGCTCCTCGACGAGGGCACCTGGACCGACCGCCACGGCCAGACGCGGCCGCTGACGCTCGAGGACATCCTGGTGGTGGCGCCCTACAACACGCAGGTCCGACGGCTGCTGGAGGCGCTGCCGAACGGGGCTCGCGTCGGTACCGTCGACAAGTTCCAGGGTCAGGAGGCGCCCGTCGTCTTCTTCTCGATGGCCACGTCGGACCCGGAGGCAGCCCCTCGCGGGATGGACTTCCTCTATTCGATGAACCGCCTCAACGTGGCCACCTCCCGCGCCCGTGGGTTGAGCGTCATCGTCTGCAGCCCCTCGCTGCTCAAGGTGCGGTGCCGGACGCCGGCCCAGATGCGCCTGGCGAACGCGCTCTGCCGCTTCGTGGAGCTGGCGCGGCCGGAGGAGCCGGCGGGGCCAGGTGGGCCTTCGGGGGCGGGCGGGCCGGCAGAGGATCACATCCGCGGGGAGGTCGAGCAGCTGCGGCTGTCGATCGCGTGACGTCGGGCCTCGGTCGAAGCGTGGGTCGAAGCGCGTGCGGGAGGCGCCCGCCCTGGTCTAGTCGGATCGGGGCATACGCAAGGCGGGCATACGCCGAGCGTGCGGGGGACGTGCCCGCCCTGGTCTAGTCGGATCGGGGCATACGCAAGGCGGGCATAAAGGCCCTGGGTCGGGCGCAGTCGGGCGGAGTCGGCTCAGCGGGGAGTCGGCGCGCAGTCGCGCTCAGCTGGGGAGGGCCCGTTCGATGGCTTCCAGGTGCTCGGCGCGGTGGCGCGAGCGGTCCAGCAGCCGCTCCCGGCCAGCGGCGAGCAGCTCGGCCGTCTGCTCCTCGGGGACTGCCGCCACGAAACGGTCGACTGCGTCGGCCGCGGCCAACGCCAGCTCGGCGGCCTGCGCCGGCCGAACGGCGCGCCACTCGTCCATGAGTGCGGCGTTGACGAGATCCACGACCTCGTCCTGCAGACCGATGGGGGTGCTGAGGCCCTGTCGAGCCGCGTGGTGCCACCGCTCGAGCACGAACCGATCCCAGAACGCGGTATGCGCGAGCAGCATCCCGACCGTCCAGTCGTCGTCGAGCGGGCGCGCCAGATCCTCTTCGGTCAGCCGCCCCAGCAGCGTCTGCAGGCGCTCCCGGGAGTCGTCGTTCGCGTGGTGAACCGCCGTCCATCGCCGCAGTATGACGGCCGGCCAGCTGCCGATCGCCTCGAGCACGCGTGTCGGAAAGCGGCGAGGCGAGGCGCCTCCTCGCTCTGGCCGCGCCTCCCCGTTGGGCCCGGCCAGCTATGCGCCCCGTGAATATGCCCCGATCCGACTAGACGAGGGCGGACGACCCCCCCCCGACGGGCGCCCGAGGCCCGGCCAGCCATGCGCCCCGTGAATATGCCCCGATCCGACTAGACCAGGGCGGACGACCGCCCGGGGCCGACGAGCCGCCGCTACGACCACTCCTTCCGGAAGTGCGTCGCCCGGTCCTTGACGCGGAAGCCGACGGCCTCGTAGAGCCCCACGGCTCCGCTGGGGTTCTCCGTGTCGACTCCCAGCATCGCCTCGTCCATACCGGCATCGCGAAGCGCGACGAGCGCCGACGCGATGAGCGCCTTGGCCAGCCCCCGGCGGCGCCACGCGCGTCGGACGGAGACGCGCTCGAGCCAGCCGCGGCGGACACCCAGCTTCTCGTTCTCCTCCCGCCAGATCCAGTTCGTGACGACGCCGGCCACCTCGTCGCCGTCCCACGCCACCCGCCAGAGCGACGTGTCGAGCTCGGGCATCGAGAACGTGCGCAGGAAGTCCTCGTCGGTCGACTCCCGATGGCCCCAGTGATCGCGGAACGCCTCGTTGTCGGCCTGGAAGATCCGTCGGTGGTCCTCCTGCCGGACCGGCCGCAGCTCGAGACCCTCGGGCAGCGGCACCTCCGCCACGTCGTCGAGACCCTGACGCCGCATCGACATGCCCCAGCGGATCGGCCGGTAGCCCTCGGAGGTGAGGAGCTCGGTGGCGCCGCTCTGCTTATCATCGACCCAGGAGTCGAACGCCCGGTCGGTGGTGTCCTCGAAGCGAGTGGAGATCTCGCGCAGCCGCGCCTCGTTCGCTCGCAGGATGGCGCGCCCCAGACCACCCCGTCGGAACTCGGGGAGCACCGTCCCGGACGTCCAGTGGACCGCCGTGCCGTCACGTACGTCGCGCTGCACCTGCCCGTAGCCCACAAGCTGCCCGTCCGCCTCGGCGATCAGGACGTCGAGGTGCGGGTCCATACCGTCGGTGTGCTCGTAGTCGATGCGGAGGTTGTCGGTGCTCGGCAGCCAGTCGATGCCGTCGGCCATGTTCGCGGCCGCGATGAGCTCGGCAAGCAGCGGATAGTCGGACTCGCCCGCGAAGCGGCGGAAGGAGAGGCCGGGGATGCGGATGCCCTCGGTGGATGGCAGGGAGGCGTCGGTCACGGTCATGTGGCGATGTGGTTGGGCCTGCGTCAACCGCGCTGGTATGTGCCGGTCAGCGTCGCCTGGCCGATGATCCGTCCGTCCATCGCGCGCCGGACCGCTTCGGCGTCGGGTGTCCCGGGCAGGGCGAGCGGCTCGGACACGGCATACAGCGAGAAGACGTAGCGATGGGTGCCCGAGGGAGGACACGGCCCGCGGTAACCGATGGTCCCGAAGGAGTTGGTGCCCTGCCGTGGGGCGTCCGGGGAGGCACTCACTCCTTCGGCCAGGGCGCCGGTGGCGGAGGGCGACAGGTCCGGGACGACCCAATGGACGAAGCCCCGCGCGTCCGGATCGTCCATGATCAGGACGAGCGCCCCGGCTCCGTCCGGTGCGCCCGACCACTCGAGCTCGGGCGAGACGTCCTCGCCGTCGCAGGTGTGTCGGCGACCGATGGGCCCACCTTCCGGGAAGGCGCTGCTGGTCAACGAGAAGGTTCCGTTCGACATGGGGGAAGTATGCCCGGAACAGGGTCGCCACCGAACGGGAGTGCAACGGTCAGAAGCAAAATAGCGCGCGAGTCCCGTTCTGGTGTTCTCGTGTTCTTGTGGCGCAGGCGCCCGTCCTCGTCTAGGC
>JAUJNA010000007.1:152459-155716 GCA_030446555.1 Chloroflexota bacterium
AGTAGACCTCGTCGTGCGTCCCCAGCGTGACCAGGAAGCAGGTGTCCCCGTCCCAGCGGAACAGGACGCGGAGGTCGTCGTCCACACTGAACGCCCAGTAGTCCGCTAGGTCGCCTTTGAGTTTGTGGGCGCGTAACAGCGGGTCGGTCGGGTCGGCGGCGAAGCGCCTCAAGGCAGCCCGGAGCAGCGCATCGCGTGGCGGTCGGAGCTTCCGGGCCCTCCGGATGAAGCGCGTGGAAGCGATGACGCGCATCAGGGATCCAGGTCAGCGCCGGAGGTCGTCGAGCAGCGCCTCCATGTCCTCATAGGGCTTCGCCTGGCCTGCCGCGTACTCCGCTTCGGACTCTCGCACTTCGCGGAGGAAGAGCTGGCGACGCGCCGCGCGTAGCTCATCCCGTTCCGCGTCATAGCGCACGGCGTCCACGAGGTACGCCGATCTCCGCGACCGCTGAAGGATCACGAACGGTTCGTCGGACCGGTGGAGCTCATCGAGGATCTCCGCGGTCCGCTGGCGGAGGTCGGTGACGCCGATACTCTTCATGACACGTCCCACAGTACGGTCCGCCGTACGTCCATGTCAATGGGCCTCGCCATTGCCGGGGCGGCTGCGCCAAACAGGGCGTAGCCGGAAGGGGCGACGCAGTTACATCACCACAAGGCCCCTTGTATCATCGGGCCGTGGAACGGACGCAGATCTCCTTGACGGCTGAGCAGGCGAACCGCTTGCGGAGGCTGGCGCGGCGCCGGCGTACGTCGATGGCTGCGCTGATCCGCGAGGCGGTCGATCATGTCCACCCCGCCGAAGGGTCGGCCGACGAGGAACGGTGGTCTCGCGCTATGGCGGTGGTGGGAGCGTTCGCAGGCCCCGACAAGGATGTCGCGCGAGACCACGATCGCTATCTCGAGGATGCCTTCAGGTCGTGACGGTCCTGGTCGACACCTCGGCGCTGTACGCGCTCCTGGACCGTACCGATGCAGCCCATTCCGCTGCCCGAGAGATCTTCGCTCGGCTAGCGAAGGACCATGCGGAGCTCATCACGCACTCGTATGCGATCGTCGAGGTGTTCGCGCTGACCCAGCGTCGCCTCGGTCATGAGGCGGTACGCCGGCTGGCGCTCGAGCTGATGCCGGTCATCGAGGTCATCTGGGTGGAGCGCGAGCTGCACGAGCGAGCCGTGTCGGCGCTGCTAGCCGCTGCCTCCGGAGTGTCTCTGGTCGACCGCGTCAGCTTCGAGCTGATGCGTGACCGCGGGATCGATGAGGCGTTCGCCTTGGACGGCGACTTCGAGGCGGCTGGCTTCCGGGTGCTCGCGTGAGCGGATCCAGCCGATCATGCGCCGAACCGCGTAGGCGACCAGGAGCACGTCTGGCACCGCGCTCACCTCGGCTTCTTACGGGCGCTCGCTCATCCCTAGGAGGCCGGCGACCGACAGGGCTTCGTCGAGTCGTGGTCACCAGAGGCCTGCGCCGTCCTCGATGAGCGTGATCTCGGTCCGGTCCCGCTCGGACGCGCGCTCGAGCCACCCGAACCAGGCGATCGGGACGAAAGCTCGCGACCGTCACCGAGCGGCACCCTGATGTTCTCGCCCGAGAGCCGCGCTGCGACCGCGCGAGTCATTCCAACGCCTCAGGAAGTCCTCACGACGGGCCACCACGATCGATCGGATCCGCCGAACCTCGAACGATAAGCCTGCTCGCGAAGTCGGTAAGCCGATGGCCAGCTGCGATCTTGCCGGTGCGGCCAGCGTCATCACACCAGTCGAGCGCAAGGGTCCGTTCGTCGCGACCCGCTGCGAGCTCGAGCTCCACCAAGCGCGCGGCCTCGGCGGCCGTCGCAGATCGACCGATCTCCTTGTTAGACGGCAGCAGCCGTACGCGGTATGCGGTCGCGCCGTCGATCTCGAGGGTGAACCCGTTCGCCAGCGTGCTCGCGTAACGCCCGCGCTGGACGACGGCGGCTTTGAGCGTCTCAGCTCGATCCGTGGTCATGGCGTTCGCGTTTCGTGGCGCGCCGTGCGGAGATGATGCGGATGGTATCCCCGACCTCGACCGTCGTCACGACGAGGAGATGCCCCCACGATCCCAGACGACGCGACCCATCGACCGAGTGTCGTACGGTGGACTTCACCGCCACTTACCTCCCGGCACCCCGATCGGTAACGCTCCCTGCGCGTGAAGCCCGGCACGGGCCAGCGGGGCGTCGCGTACGCTGACCTCACGTGAAAGAGATGCTGGAGCCGCTCCGGCTGGCGGGTGGTGTCTGGGGACACCTCGTCGGGGACGCGATGGGCGTTCCGTACGAGGGCCGGCGGGCCGACACGATCGGCGACGTGGGCTGGGGCGCGACCGGCTCGCACGGCGTCCCACCCGGTACCTGGAGCGACGACGGGGCGATGATGCTGGCGCTCCTCGACGCGCTGCTGCCGGACGAGCGGAGCGATCCGCCTCGCACGGGCGGCTTCGACCTGGAGCGCCAGGCGGCGAACTACATCCGGTGGGCTCGGGACGGTGCGTTCACGCCCGACGGCACCGTGTTCGACGTCGGCAACGCGACACGAGCCGCCCTCGGCCGCCTCGAATCGGGCATCTCACCCGACCGCAGCGGAGGCGACGAGACCACGCTCGGTAACGGTGCGCTGATGCGGAGCGTGGCCATCGCGCTGGCGGGGCGCTCGCTGGGACCTGACCAGCTCGCCGAGCAGGCCGAGCGGTCGTCGGCCGTGACGCACGCCTCGACGCTCTCCCAAGCGACTTGCGCGCTCTACGTCCTCGTCTGCCGCGCGCAGATCGACCGCACGCACTCAGTCGACGATGCCCAGGCACCGAGCGATTGGATCCATGTGGCCGAAGGTGAACGCGACCACGCCCCTGTGCCGGTGATGTACTACTGCGACACCTAGGGTGGGTCACGATGGCGGAGGCCTTCGACCACCGCTCGGAGGGTGCTGAACGACTTCCTCGACCGAAGCGACCCGTGATCGCGACCTGGGCACCGCGGCGCCCCTGATCATGCGCCGAACCGCGTAGACGACAGGGAGGGTGCCCCGGCGCGCCGGCCGAAGACATCAGCCCGATGAGCCAGCCCGAGCTGCGCGCTGTGCCACACAACCTGTCACGGCCCGGTCCCAGGATCGCGTTATGGGCACGAACAGAGAACCGGGCACGAGCAGAGAGCCGGTCACGAACGCAGCACCTCACCCGCAGGATGTCGTCCACGCGGCGCTGAAGACGGTCGCGCCGACGGTGACGATGTCACG
>JAUJNA010000008.1:0-31458 GCA_030446555.1 Chloroflexota bacterium
GGGGTGGACCGCCTGCACCCCGGTCGGCGAGATCATCACCGGCAGCGCCAGCTCCTGCCCCAGCACCGTGGTCGACAGGTCGCGCTCCCCCAACAGCCCGGCGACGAACGGCGCGAACCCCAGCTCGCCGAAGGCGGCGAGGTTGTCGCGCAGGGTCAGCCCCCGCTCCGACCCCGCGACCAGCGCCATGTACACCGGCCGCGGCAGCCGCCGCTTCGCCCGCCGCCGCGCCTCCTCCACCGACTCGAACCAGTCGTTGCCCATCGCCTGCCGATCACCGTGCACGAGCTGGTCGAACAGCATGCCACTCGGCGGTGCCGGTCGGGGGTGGCGGCGATCGGGCTGCTCGCGCACGCTGCCCCCATGCGGCTGGGTGAGCGGACATGGACGGACCTGGAGGGGCGGGCGCCGGTGCTGGCCGTGCCGCTGGGGGCCTGCGAGCAGCACGGGCCGCACCTGCCGCTGGACACCGACACGCGCATCGCGGTGGCGCTGGCGGAGGGGCTCGCGGCGCGGCGGGGGGACGTGGTGGTGGGGCCGGCGGTGGCGTACGGATCCAGCGGCGAGCACCAGGCGCACCCGGGGACGCTGTCGCTGGGGCCGGTGGTGATGGAGGAGCTGGTCGTCGAGCTGGTGCGGTCGGCGAAGCACTGGGCGCGGGACGCCGACCGCATCGGCCACGGCACGCGTCAGGGCGATGTCGTACCCCGCTCTCGTCCCATCGCGGTCGATGCTCGTCAACAGCACCTCCCCCGCGCCTCGGGCGGTGGCCTCCCGCGCCCAGGCCACCGCGTCCAGGCCTGTCTCGATCGTGCCCGAGACGGTCCGCACCGACCAGCTCGCTCCGTTGCGAGCGGCGTCGATGGCGATCACGACCGACTGCGATCCCAGTCGAGCGGCGATCTTGCCGAGCAGCGCGGGGTCACGCAGGGCGGCGCTGTTGACCGAGATCTTGTCGGCGCCGGCGTCGAGCAGCGCGGCCGCATCGTCGTACGTGCTCACGCCGCCACCCACGGTCAGGGGCACGTCCAGCGCCATCGCAGCGTCCGAGATGAGCCGTAGAAGGGCCGGGCGGCGGTCGCGCGTCGCGCCGATGTCCAGGATCACGATCTCGTCGGCACCCTCAGCGGCGTAGCGGGCCGCAAGTTCGACCGGATCGCCCGCATCGGCGAGATCGACGAAGCGCGTCCCCTTCACGACACGGCCCGCCGTGACGTCCAGGCAGGCGATCAGCCGATGTCGCAACGTCATGCCGGCCGTCCCGCACTTCGCGCCAGCCCGGCCTGTGCCTTAGCGAGATCCAGGCGACCCTCGAGCACAGCTCGCCCGACGATCGCACCATCTACCCCGAGATCCGCGAGCGCGCGCAGGTCCTCCACGCTCGCGATGCCGCCGGCGGCCGCGAGCCATGTCCGCGGATAGCAGGTCCGAAACCGGCCCAGAAGCTCCGAGTTGGGCCCGCTCAGGGTGGCGTCGCGTTCGACATCGGTCAGGACCAGACCGCTCGCGCCCTCGTCGAGCAGGCGGTCTGCCGCCTCCTCGGCGGTCTCCCCGGACCGCGATGAGCGCGTCCAGCCGTCGACGGCCAGCAGCTCGCCGCGCAGATCGAGGGATGCGAGGACCCGGCCCGGCCAGCGCTTCGCACAGTCGGAGAGGAAACCGGGCGTCGACAGCGCGGCGCTACCGAGCACCGCCTGGTCGATGTCGGCATCGAAGAGCGACTCGACCGCGGCCACGCTGCGCAGTCCGCCGCCGGCCTGGATGTGGACTTCGACCGACACCTCTCTCGCGGCCGCCGCCACACGCCTGAGCAGGGAGAGCTGCATGGGGCTCCCAGCACGGGCGCCTTCGAGGTCGATGAGGTGCAGCCGCGCCGCCCCCTGGCGCACCAGCTCGCGCGCGAGCCCCACAGCGTCTCGCCGAGCGGCCAGTGGCCGGTCGTAGTCGCCCTGCGCCAGCCGTCGAGCCTCTCCGCCGAGAAGATCGATCGCGCAGATCAGCTCCATCGGTCGATCGCCGCGCCGTCGCCGTCGAACGCTCCGGTCGCGAACGCCTCCAGCAGACGCCGCCCGGTCGCTCCGCTCTTCTCGACGTGGAACTGCGTGCCGATGATCGCGCCCTCGCGCACGAGCGAGGGGAAGCGAAAGCCATCGACGTCGGTCCAGCCTCGTGCCGTCGCGCGGTCGGCGGGGTCGAGCCAATAGCCGTGCACGAAGTAGGCGTCGAAGCTGCCACGGGCCAGCTGGACGCGGTTCCAGCCGACGTGCGGGACGCGTTGCGGCCCTCCCTCATCCGGCCGCGGGAAGCGACGGCAGCGTCCCGCGATCAGTCCCAGGCCGGACGCCTCATCCTCGTCGCTTCCCTCGAGGAGCAGCTGCGCGCCGAGGCAGATGCCGAGCAGCGGCTTGCCGGAGCGCGCCCACCCGTCCAGGGACTCCACCAGGCCCGCGCCACGCAGACGCTCCATCGCCGTGCCGGCTGCTCCCACTCCTGGCAGGATCAGGCGGTCGAGTCCCCGGAAACCTTCCGGTCCGGAGATGAGGCGTCCGCGCGCACCGACCGCCGCCAGCGCGCGCACGACCGAACGCGTGTTCCCGGCGCCATAGTCGACGATGCCGATCACGAGAGCGTCCCTTTCGTGCTCGGCACGGCGTCCGCGAGCCGCGGGTCACGCTCGCTGGCCTCGCGGAGCGCTCGCGCGAGCGCCTTGACGGCGCCCTCGGCCAGGTGGTGGACGCTGCGAGCCCCGCGCACCTCCACGTGGAGAGCACAGCGCGCCTCGCGGGCGAAGGTTTCCGTGAAGTGGGGCAGCAGCTCCAGCCACGGGCTGGCGCCCGTCAGCGGATCGGGGCGCGGCTCGAAGTCGGCGTATCCACGCCCACCGAGGTCGATCGCACAGCTCGCGAGCGCCTCGTCCATCGGGATCCGCTTGTCGCCGTAGCGGCGCAGCCCGGCGCGATCACCGAGGGCGGCGTCGAGCGCACGACCGAGGACGAGACCGACGTCCTCGACGGTGTGGTGCTCGTCGACGTGCAGGTCGCCGCTCGCCTCGACCTCCAGGTCGAACAGCGCGTGACGGGCGAGCAGTACGAGCAGGTGGTCGAAGAAGCCGATCCCGGTCCGAACGTCGGCATCCCCGTGGCCGTCGAGGTCGACGCGCGCCCGGACCGATGTCTCGGCCGTCGACCGCTCATGTGTTCCCACGCGGCTCGCGCGGAGATCGCCGGTCACGCCACGGCCTCGAGCGTGTCGATCAGGCGGTCGGTGCCGGCGCGATCACGCACCGATGCCCGCAGCCACCCGGCCATGGGACCCGTCTGGTACTCCCGAAGGATGACTCCTGACGCCGCGAGCCGCGCCGCCAACCCTGCGGCGTCCGGTGGCCGGAAGGTGACGAAGTTCGTGACCGATGGGAGGGTGCGGTAGGAGAGCCGCTCGAGGACCTCGCTGAGGCGTCGGCGCTCGGCGACCATCGCCCGCTGCCGGCGGCATGCGGTCTCGCGATCCGTGATGGCGGCGAGCGCGATCTCCTCGCTCGGTCCCGCGACGGAGAGCGGCAGCCGCAGCGCGTCGAAGGCGGCAGCCAGCCCGGCGGGCACGACCGCGTAGCCAACGCGCGCGCCGGCGAGGCCGTACGCCTTGGCGAGCGAACGCAGCACGACCAGGTTCGGGATCCACCCCTGGAGGCGGACGGCTGACGTCGTGTCGGGAGCGACGCCGGCATCGGCCTCCGCGAACTCGAGGTACACCTCGTCCACGGCGACCACCGCCGGCAGGTCGCTTGCCAACGCCGCGATCTCGTCGAGGCTATAGCGGTCGCCGGTCGGGTTGTTCGGCGAGCAGAGCCAGACGAGTCGCGCTGCGCCGGCCTCCGCCGCGCGGCGAAGCTCGCCGACGGGCTGGCGCTCGCCCGGGTCGCGGCGCGGCACCTCGAGGACCCGGCCGCCCGCCACGGCCGCCTGGACGGCGAACATCCCGAAGGTCGGCGTCGGGATCAGCACGGCGTCGCCCGGTCCGATGGTGGCGGTCGTGACGAGCCGGATGAGCTCGTCCGCACCGGCGCCCGGAACGATGCGTTGCGGGGCGACGCCGAGCCCCTCCGCGAGCACCGCGCGTAGCCGCCGGTAGGCCATGTCGCCGTATTCGACGACCCGCGCCGCGTCGTAGTCGCGCAGAGCATCGGCGGCGCCGGGCAGTGGGCCTCCGCCGAGTGTGTTCATGTCGTATCGCGCGATCGTCTCAGCCGGCACCCCCAGCGACTCGCCGAGCAGTTCGCTGGATGGCTCGGCGGGGTAGGGGGCGACCTTGCCGCCTTCGCGCAGCAGGAGCATCGCGTCGTCGCCGTGCGCGGCGTCTGTGGCCACCCGCCCAGCGCGCAGCTGCAGCGAGAGGCCGTGCGCCGGCAGTCCCTCCGCCGCCGCCAGGACCGTGGCGACCCGCGCGATCCGCGGCACGCCGCGTTCGTCGACGCGCTGCACCTCGATCCAGCGTCCGAACGATTCGACCGAGACCGCCCCGTAGGTGCGTGCCGCTCCGCCGGTCGGCAGGACGTGGTTGGTCCCGGTCGCGTAGTCGCCGCCGGCGATCGCCGACCAGGGACCGATGAAGATGGCACCGGCGTGGCGGACCCGGCGACTCAGCTCGTCCGCCGCCTCGCACTGCAAGGAGAGGTGTTCGGGGGCCACTGCGTCAGCCACCTCGATGGCGTCGTCGAGCGTCGCGACGAGAACGGACGAGCCCCAGCCGGCGAGCGTCGTAAGCGCACGCTCTCCCGTTGCCAGCCGCTCCGCCAGTGGTCGGAGCAGCCGCTCGACCGCATCGCGCATGCTGCGCTCGGTGGTCACCAGGATGGCCAGCGAATCGGGACCGTGCTCAGCCTGCGCCAGGAGGTCGGCGGCCACGAGCTCGGGGTCCGCCCCCGCGTCCGCGATGACGACGCATTCGCTCGGCCCGGCCGGCAGGTCGATCGCCGTGTCGCGCTGGACCGATCGCTTGGCGGCCGTCACCCAGGCATTGCCCGCGCCGAAGATGCGGTCCACGCGCGGAACGCTAGCGGTCCCGTACGCCAGTGCGGCGATCGCCTGTGCGCCGCCGACGCGCAGGACCTTTCGCACGCCGACGAGCTGCGCAGCCAGCAGCACCGCCGGGGCGACCGTTGCGTCCGGGCGCGGCGGCGTCGCGACCACGATCTCTGTGACGCCCGCCAGTCGTGCGGGGATGCACAGCATGAGGACCGAGCTCGGGTAACTGGCCCGGCCGCCGGGGACATAGCAACCCGCCCGCTCGATCGCGCTCCAGCGGCGCCAAGTGGCCACACCGGGGACGGTGACGACCGGGCGCTCGTCACGCAGCCTGTCGCGCTGCGCTGCGTGGTACCGACGGATCGCGACGGCGGCCTCCTCGAGTGCCTCGCGTATCGTCGTGGGAACGGCGTGCGCCGCAGCGTCGAGCTCGGCGTCCGGCACGTACAGGGAGTCGATCTGCGCGCCGTCGAAGCGCGCCGTCAGCTCCCGCACCGCCGCTTCGCCACGGCGACGCACGTCTTCCACGATGAGAGTGGCATCCGCATCAGGCGCGGGAGCGCGCGATCCCGCCAGCCAAGCGGCGCGACTCCCTTCGTCCATGGTGCTCCAGTCGACGCGGGCGAGCAGCGTGCGAGTGCCGGCAGTCGGGCTCATCTGGCCAGCTTCTCGATCGGCACGACGAGGATGTCGCGCGCGCCGACCTCTCGAAGGGCCGGGATGAGACGCCAGAGCGATGCGCGCTCGACCACCGAGTGCACGGCGATCATGCCCGGGTCGGCGAGCGGCATGACGGTCGGGGCGCCCATGCCTGGGATCAGCTGCCGGATGCGGTCGAGCGCCTCGGCCGGTGCGTTCATCATCATGTACTCCCGACCCCGGGCGGCTAGCACGGAGGCGAGCATCTCCGTCAGGAGCCGGCAGCGGCGCGGTGCCTCCTCGTCGTCGTTCCTGGCGACGAGCACCGCCTGAGACTCGAGCAGCGTCGCGATCGGCCGTAGGCCGTTGCGCCGCAGCGTGCTTCCCGTGGCGACCAGGTCGACGACCGCGTCCGCCACGCCGAGCTGCGGCGTCACCTCCACGGCGCCACGGACCTCGACGACCTGCGCGTGTATCCCGTGCTGCTCGAGGAAGAGCCCAGTGAGACGGGGGAAACCGGTGGCGATCCGCGCCCCGTCGAGATCCGCCGGCACCCCTATCGGTCCGCTGGCGGGTGCCGCCAGCACCAGGGAACAGGCGCCGAACCCGAGATCCAGTAGCACGCTCAACTGTGGCGCGCGCTCGGCTGTCAGGTCCCGTCCGGTCATCCCGATGTCCACGAGCCCGTCGCCCACATACTCGGGCACGTCCTCGGCACGGACGAGCAGGAGGTCCAGGTCGTAGTTGCGGGCGGAAGCGGTCAGGCTCCGCTCGGAGACCTCGAAGTCGAGGCCGGCGTCACGCAGCAGCGACAGGGCCGGCTCGGCGAGGCGTCCCTTGTTCGGCACCGCCAGCCGAAGCCGCTTCCCCTCGGCTCGCGGCCTGGCATCGGTCGCATCCTGAAGCTGCGCCGTCATCCGCGCGAGTCCGCTCTGGTGGAGGTGCGGTCGAGTAGTCGGCGGTAGCCGTCTCGGCCGTAGCGCAGCCACTGGTTGACGCGGCTGATGGTCGCGCTCGAGGCGCCCGTCCGCTGGTGGATCTCGTCGTACGAGACGCCCGCGTCGAGGAGGCGGGCCACATGCCAGCGCTGACCCAGTTCCTGGAGCTCGCGGATGGTGCACAGGTCCCGGAGGAAGCGGAGCGCCTCGTCGGCATCGCGCACGGATGCGACCGCCGCCGCCAGCGCCTGTGTCTCGTCACTCATCCAGCTCTCGAGCGGCCCGGCGGGGAAACCCGCTGGCGCTGGGAGATCGGTCGTGGTGCTCTTCATCGCTTTAGCACGATAACACAATGGATCAAGCCGTCCAACGCGTATGCTCGCGTGGCATGGAACCCGCCCCCGAAGCCCTGGACGAGCTTCTGCGATTCGCGCTGGCGTGCGCTCACGAAGCCGATGCCATCGCCCTGAGCTACTTCGCGGGACCGATCGCCGCCCGCCGCAAAGGCGACCGCACGCTGGTGACGGATGCCGATGTGGCGATCGAGGAGCTGCTGCGCCGCCGCATCAGCGACACACACCCGGGCGATAGCGTGCTCGGCGAGGAGCTCGGCGATGACCTTCGGCAGGAAGAGGCAGGGGGGCGCCAGTGGATCCTCGACCCTATCGATGGCACCCACAACTTCGTGCGCGGTATCCCGGTCTTCGCGACGTTGATCGCTCTCGTCGAGAGCGATGGGCCCATCGTGGGCGTGGTTTCCGCTCCGGCACTCCGCCAGCGGTGGTATGCGGCGCGCGGCGCTGGCGCATACACCGAGACGGGCGGGGAGCGCCGACGACTCGGGGTCTCGGCCATCGCTCGGCTCGAGGAGGCGCAGATCTGCTATTCCTCATTGCGCGGCCTTGACGAAGCGGGTCTCGCGGAACAGGTGCAGCGGCTGGCCTCCACCGCATGGCGCGACCGCGGCTTCGGAGACTTCTGGGGTCACATGCTCGTCGCCGCGGGATCGGCCGAGGCGATGATCGAGACCGGCGTGGCGGTGTGGGACATGGCAGCACTCGCAGTGATCGTGCGCGAGGCCGGCGGCGAGATGACGGACCTCACAGGCAAGCCGACATACACGGGTCCAGACGTGGTCACATCGAACGGCCGGATCGCCGAACAGGTGCTGGAGGTGCTGAGGCCGAGAGACAGCCGCCCGAGACGATGGCTGCCCGGTACGATGCCGACGTGACAGGCCTGGCGCTCACTCCCATGCTGACGGTGACCGATGCGGCGCGTGCCATCGAGTTCTATGAGCGTGCGTTCGGTGCCACCGAGGTGTCGCGCGTTTCCACGCCGACGGGCCAGATCGTGGCGGAGATGTCCATCGGCACGGAGCGCTTCTTCGTGGTCGACGAGAACGCAGGCGCCTTCAACCTGAGCCCCGAGTCACTCGGCGGCACGAGCGTCCGCCTGAACCTCATCGTGGATGACCCCGACCGGTGGACTCGAGCGGCCATCGCCGCCGGCGCGCGGGAGATCTTCCCAGTCGCCGACCAGCCGTACGGGCTCCGGCAAGGCAGGATCGCCGATCCGTTCGGGCACCATTGGCTACTCGGTCGGCCGGTCCGGTAGGCCAGCGGAAGCGGTCGCCGCCGTGTCGGCGCTCGTGAAGCCGCGATCCGCCTCGTCGATGAACTCAAGGCGATTCCCGAAGGGGTCGGTCGCGTACAAGCGGCGCACGTGCGGCAAGGCATGATCCTCGGTGAGGCGAACGCCGGCTGAGCGGAGCCGATCCCGGAGCGCTTGGAGATCAGTCACGGTGAAGGCGGGATGGGCCTTCGCGGCGGGGCGGAAGTCATCGGCTACGCCAAGGTGCAGGTGGATCCCGAGCCCGACGAACCAGCAGCCACCACGCGAAGCGAGCGGCTGGGGCTTGACGACTTCGCGCAGGCCAAGCAGCGATCCATAGAAGGCTCTGGCTGCCGTCTCTCCCGCGGGCGGTATCGCCAGCTGCACGTGGTCGATCCCGGTCAGACGCCCTGCCGGCTCTAGCGACCCGCCAGGGCGGGTCTCGGGTCTTCCTTCCCGGTCGATGAAGTCCGCCACGGCCCGGGTCAGGCTTCCCAGGATCCGGACCGATCCACCCGGGTCGCCGGGCACCTGGAGGAGGTGGTCGGCGTCCTGGAACTCGAGGACATCGGCTCGGGAGAAGGACCGCGCGATCGTGGGGTCCCAGGTCTGGTCGGCCGTCCCACCCACCAGGAGGCACGGCGCCGAGGCCTCCGCCAGGCCATCGATCACCAGACGCGACACGGAGGTCCCACTCGCGTTGATGAGCGGCGTCAGCCACACCGCCGGCAGACCCAGCCGAGCCGCGAGTGGTGCCGCCAGGGAGGTCAGCGACTTGGCGACGAGCATGGGACGACCCGCGGCCCCCACGTGAGCGATCGCCGCCTCCGTCCGCGCCTCCACCCAGGCCAAGGGCTCGCCGACCCGGTCGTATGTGCCCACGACGGCGAGCGCGTTTCGACCGGCGGTCAGAGCAGCTTCCCGGGCGTACCACAACAGGGGAGCGGTGGGCGGGTAGTTGGCGCCTGGCAGGAGGATCACCCACCGATCCGCGCCGCTGTCGAAGACCGTGGCTGGGCAGACGCCCAGATCCACGTCGGTCGATCGTGCCGTCACGGCCGTGTGACCCCTGCGGTATGCACCCATCTAGCATGATCATCGACGCGATCCTGCGATCACCAACGAAGCTGGGGTGCATGCTGCCGTCGCTGTGATCTACCGCAAGCTGGTTCGCGACCGGATCCCTGAGCTCATCCGCCGCAAGGGCGGTGAGCCCCAGACACGGCGACTCACGGACAAGGAGTTCGCCGTCGCTCTCGCGCGCAAGCTGGTCGAGGAGGCGTACGAGTTCGCGGCCACGCCGACGGCAGAGGAGCTCGCCGATGTGCTGGAGGTCCTCCACGCGCTGGCCGAGGCGATTGGGCTCTCGCTGGAGGAGGTGGAGGCCGTCCGTCGGTCGAAGGCAGCCGAGCGCGGCGCCTTCGACGACAGGCTCCTGCTCGAATCGGTCTCCTTTCAGGAAGGGGCGGGCAAGGCGTGGAGCCCAAGGACCTGGCCGGCCGACTGGGAGGCTCGCCGCGCCGGCGAAGGCTGCCCGATGTGCGCCGAAGGCCCAAGCGAGGTCAACGGCCTTGGCGACCAGCGGATCCTCGCCAGCGCCGCATGCGACGCCTACCTGAGCCGGAGGGAGATCGTGCCCGGGTACGCGGTCGCGGTGTGGCGCGGCCGTCACGTCTCCGAGCTGACGGAGCTGGCCGATGCGGAGGCCGCCGACTTCGACCGGTCGGTGCGCGCGGTCGCACGTGCGCTCGAACGTCACTACCAGCCCGCCAAGCTGAACTTTTTGACGCTGGGCAACGCGGTGCCGCACCTGCACGTCCACATCGTCCCGCGGTACGTGACCGATCCCGACCCCAGCAAGCCACCGCGCTTCATGATGATCGATCCGCCTCCGGGCGAGCAGCCGCTGATCCCCGAGGACGTCTACTTGGCCGATGTCGCCGCGCTACGCAAGCTGGTGGATGACTTCCAGCCCACGTGGGCACAGGACGCGCGTACGAGTGGCTAGCCGACGGGCCGTCCGGGTCCTGCTCTTCGATGAAGCCGACCGCGTGCTCCTCGTCCGCTTCTGGGACGGCGACCGGTCCTGGTGGTGCACCCCCGGCGGCGGAGTGGAACCCGGCGAGTCCGATGAGGACGCCGCTCGACGCGAGCTCGCCGAGGAGTCGGGGAGCGTGCCCCTGGAACTCGGCCCGTGCATCTGGACGCGCCGGCACGTGGGCGTCTTCCGTGGCCGGCCGTTCGATCAGAGCGAGCGCATCTACCTCGGTCGCGTCGCGGCCTTCCAGCCACGCCCCTCACCGAAGGCCCTCCGCGAGCACGACCCCGAGGACATCCGCTGGTGGACGACTGATCAGCTCGCGACCGCCGACGACGAGTTCGCGCCCCGACGGCTACCGCAACTGGTCGAGCGGATCATCCACACGGGCCCGCCGGCTGCTCCCGTGGATGTCGGCGTCTGATGGATCCTCGCCAGATGAGCCCGAACCCCGATTCGGGCGCGGCCCAGCTCTACGAAGTGCTCGTGCGACGCACGCAGTCCGAGGACAACGTCCTCGGACTGATCCTCGCAGGCTCTCGCGGCGCCGGCATCTTCGTCACCGACCGATCCGACTTCGACGCGTACGTGATCCTCCGCTCGCCCCACGCCGGATGGAAGGCGGGCCACGGGGAGCCGGTCGAGGTCTGGCCCATGACGATCGACGAGTTCAGGCGCCACGCGCTCGTGGGTGAACCCGACGCTTGGAACCGCCCACGTTCCTCTACGCACGAGTGGAGATCGACAAGCTGGAAGGAGACGTCCACCGACTCGTCGAGCAGAAGCGGCGCCTGACGGCAGACGAGGTGGGCCGGATGGTCCCCGACGCCCTGGATGGCTACATCAACTCGTTCTATCGGTCGTTGAAGAACCTGGAAGCGGGGCGCGAGTTGGAGGGCAGGCTGGATGCCCTGGAGTCCGTGTCCCCGCTTCTCACCACGGCCTTTGCTCTCGAAGGCCGCGTACGGCCCTTCAACAAATACCTGCGTCATGAGCTCGGGCAACGACCGTTGCCCACGTTGGCAGTCGACGCCATCGAACGGATCGCGCGCGACGCGGCCCCGCGGGATCAGCGCGCCGCGTTCCGCCATGTCGAGCACCGGGCGCGCGAGCGTGGCTTCGGAGCCGTGATCGATGGCTGGGAGCCGACGTGCCGTGGCTTCGCGGTGAACCGACCCGATGAGCGTCCAGGAGGATGGCCCCGCCTGCTGACGCCAGCGCCACCACGGGACGCTCCGCCACGGTCGGTCGTGGAAGCCTTCGGGGCCGATGGCCGCCGCAACGGCTGGACGGCGGCGAGGGCCGCTCATGGCAAGCCGGCGGCGTCGTCCTGAAGCCGCTGGACCGACCGGTGGAGGAGCTGGGAGTGGCAAGCGGATCTGCTGGGCGGCATGGCGAGCGATGGCTTTCGGGTGTCGCTGCCCCTCCGCGCGATGGACGATTCGTGTTGACGGTCGAAGACTGGTACGCCTGTGGCTTCCTCGTCGGTACCCACGAGCCCGGCCGCTGGGTCGACATCATCCGCGCCGGTGAGGCGTTCCACGGGCGATCTCCGCCGAGCCTCGGCCGCTGTTTTTGGATCGGCGTACCGATCCTGGGCGACCGGCGATCGCGTCGCCTGGGACAGGCTTCCGGCGGGCGACTTCGCCGACGCGAAGCATGTCGCGCGCCTGGCATCGGCCCGGCGACCGATCCGTGCTCCCAGCCAGCTCATCCATGGCGACCTCACGGGGAACGTGCTGTTCGCCGAGGGTCTGCCGCCGGCCGTCATCGACCTCTCACCGTACTGGCGCCCTGCCCCCTTCGCGGCGGCCATCGTCCTCGCGGACGCGCTGGTCTGGGAAGGGGCGGACGCGTCGCTCATCGCGCGAGTCGAGCACATCGAGCGGTTCGACCAGTACCTTGTCCGCGCCCTGATGCGCCGAGCGGTCACCGACCACATCTTCGGCGCGGCGAGCCGGTGCGTCGGGACGGGGACGACCCGTATCTCCCCGCGGTCGAGATGCGCGCTCGGCCTCTGCGCAGGCGCGCCGAGGGGGGAGCTTGAGCCACGACGGACTCGGCGGACGATGAGCCTGCGCGACGCGTGGGAGGCTGAGGCGCGCCACTGGGTGGCCTGGGCGCGGAAGCCCGGTCATGACAGCTACTGGCGGTTCCATCGCGACCGGTTCCTCCAGTCGCTGCCGCCGCCATCCGGGCTCACCCTGGACGTGGGCTGCGGTGAGGGTCGTTTCCCGCGCGACCTGAAGGCGCGGGGCTACCAGGTCGTCGGGGTGGACGCGTCGCGGACCCTCATCGAGCATGCGCGAGCGGCGGATCCGGAGGGCGACTACCACCTGGCGGATGCCGCCCACCTCCCGCTGGCGACAGGATCGGTCCGGCTGGTGACGGCCTTCATGTCACTGCACGACATGGACGACATGGAAGGCGCCATCGACGAGATCGCACGGGTGCTGGCGTCGGGCGGGCGACTGTGCGCGGCGATCGTGCACCCCATCAACTCGGGCGGGAAGTTCGCTGCATCGATCCCGGATGCGGAGTTCGTGATGCGCGACTCGTACTTCCAGCAGCGACGCTATGCCGATACGGTCGAACGAGACGGCCTGCCCATGACGTTCACGAGCATCCATCGCCCGCTGGAGGCGTACTTCGCCCGCGCTGGAGTCGGCCGGGCTGCTCGTCGAGCGGCTCGTGGAGGTCGGCGACACGACGGCGCCGCCCACGGACCGATGGCAGCGCATCCCGCTGTTCCTGCACGTGCGTGCCGTCGAAGCGCGGGGATCCGCCGCATCAACGGGACACCCGATCTAGCCCGGCGGTCGCGCCCCTTCGCGCGGGACGAAGCCCAGCAGTCGCTCCGAGGCCTCCAGATCCCAGAAGCGGCCGGCGTTGTCCGAAACGCCATAAACCACGGCGAAGCGGACGTCCGCCTCGAGCGAGCGGCGGACCAGCTCGACCAGGTCGCGGTGGCTCAGCCAGACGGCCGCTCGCCGATGGCGGCGGTCGTCACTCGTGGGCGTCTTCTCGGGCGCCGCTTCCAGGACGCTCTCCGAGTGCGGATCGTCGTCCCGCGTCACGGAGCCGATGCGGAGGCAGACGACCCGCATCCCGTAGCGATCGGCGTAGAAGCGACCGAGGGCCTCGCCGAACACCTTGGAGACGCCGTACAGCGAGTCGGGCCGGATCTCCGCGCGGTGGTCGTACCTGCGTTGGTCGGAGGGGTCGTAGATGTCCGGAGCGCCATCGACCTCGTACCCGCCGACGGCATGGTTGGACGAGGCGAAGATGACGCGCCCGACACCGGCCAGCCTCGCCGCCTCGAACACGTTGTAGGTGCCGATGATGTTGCTCGTCAGGACATCCGGCCACGGTGCGGTGACCGACGCCGTGGCCGCCAGGTGGACCACCGCATCGATGCCCCTGAAGGCGCCGCGGATCGCGTCGAGGTCCGAGATGTCGGCGACGTGGCTCCTGAAGTCGGCAGGTTCACGGGTGATCGCGACGATGTCATGGCTGTCCGCGAGCTCCGGTCGCAGGATGGAGCCGATGGTGCCCTCTGCACCGGTGATCAGGACGCGCTTCCGTTCGGTCATCGTGGCAGGCTAGCGCGCATGGCGGACCAAGCGCACTCGCCGGCCGATCCGGAGCCGGTGACCGCTCCCGGCGCAGGTGCTGTCGCGTCACCCGATGACGCCGACGCCGTACACGAGTGGTACCGCGCCTTGCCGGCGAAGCGTATCGGTGCGGCCATGCTCTTGACCGACTCCGCTGGACGGTTGCTCCTGGTGCGGCCGACGTACAAACCCGGCTGGGAGATCGCCGGCGGACTGGTGGAGGACGAGGAAGCCCCGCACGAGGCGGTGGCACGCGAGGTGGCAGAAGAACTCGGCATCGATCGCCAGCCCGGCCGGCTAGTGTGTGTCGACTGGATCCCAGCACGTCATCCCAAGACGGACGGGCTGATGCTCGTCTTCGACGGCGGCACCCTCGATGAGGCGACGCTGGGCCGGATCCGACTCCCCACCGAGGAACTGAGTGAGTACCGGCTGGTCTACTCCGATCAGCTCGATGAGTACCTGCCCGAACACATGGCGCGTCGCGTTCGGGAAGCCATCCGGGCCAGGCACGAAGGATCGACCCTCTACCTGGTCCACGGACGGTGGCGTGGTTCCTGAGCGGGCGCAGCTGAGCGCCTAGAACCGGGCCACCGGGCGGTGCCGCCGAGCGCATGGCACTGCTCTGCCGGCGCACTGTGCATGAGATGACCACCTGCGACGCTTCGTCCCGATCGGTCCCGGATCGGTGCATCGAGGGCACAGAAAGGGCCCCCATCGGTCGCGGATCGTGCATGGCGTGCACCGATCCGACCGATCCACGGCAACACTGGTCCCGAATGGTCACCGGGTGCACATCGCCCGGTCCCGGCGATGGCGGCGATGTCGGCGATGGCGGCACGCTCGGCGACGCAACGCTTGGCCGGCGCGGTCGCTTGGTTCCTGAGAAGTGGTGGGGGTTCCATCGCCGGTACGATCCGACCATGGGATCCGAAGTCGAGGTGCGCCGCATCCAGGCGTCGGAGTGGCGCGAGCTGCGCTCATTGCGACTCCAGGCGCTGCGCGACGCTCCTCGCGCTTTCGGCTCCACATTCGAGCGCGAGGCCGGCTACACGGACGAGCGGTGGCAGGAGCAAACGGCGTCCGCGGCCGCCGGCATCGACGGTGTGGCGTTCGTCGCCGTGGCGGACGGCGCCTTCGTCGCTTTGGCACGCGGCTACCTGGAAGCGCGCGATGATCGGAGTGTCCCGAGTGTCCCGCCCGTGGCCTGGCTGATGAGCGTCTACGTTGATCCTGCATGGCGAGGGCGCGGTCTTGGGCGCGCGGTCAGCGCGGCCGTCGTGCCCTGGGCGCGCGAGCGCGGGGCCGCCGAGCTGCGTCTCCACGTCGCTGACTGGAACGACCCGGCGAGGCACACCTACGAAGGGCTCGGCTTCACCCCGACCGGCGGCCGCATGACGCTTCCCCATGACTCGACCGCTTCTGAGATCGAGATGAGGCTCCTTCTGCGCGGGCGATGACGTGCACCAGCCGCGACACCTGGCGATATGGATCGATAGCGCCGGCGGCGCGCTCCAGGTCCAGTAGCGCGGCGTACGCATCCTCGCTGAGGTCGTCCGGAGCATGATCGGAGAAGAGCCGGATCCCGACCCAGTCGACTGGCTTCCAGCCGGCATCACTCAGCATGTCCAGCCACTCGCTGACGGCGTACGCTCGGTTCTCGACGCCCAGCCGACCGACCGACTCCCGCTCGGTGAGAAGGCGGTGCGCCTCGGCGTAGTCACCCTGCAGACCCGGCCGCAGCGCGATGCCTGCGCGGTTCTTCTCGAGCAGCGAAAGGATGGCGCCGGGCGTGGCCATAGCCCGTAGCGTTCGCAAGGCGGCGACCGGATCGTCGACGTACATCAGGACGGCGTGGCACAGGATCGCGTCGAACGGTCCGAGGTCCGCACCGGCAAGCGATCCCAGGCCGATGTTGACCAGCTCCAGGTCGACGCCCGCCGCGTCGGCTTTCAGGCGGGCGTGCCCCAGCCAGTCGGCCGACTGATCGGCGATGGTGACGTCGTAGCCAATCTGGGCCAGCGGGATGGCGTAGGCGCCGGTCCCGCCGCCGGCATCCAGGATGCGCAACGGTGGGGCCGGGAGCGCGCCCCTCAGCCGCTCGAGGACGAGGTCGAGGCGGACACGGCCCCGCGGCTGGGTGTAGTGCTCATCGAACCTATCGGCCTTGCCACGGAAGCGGTCCTCCACGGTCACTCCCCCACGCCCTGCGAGGCCCCTAGCGCATCGAGCCGCATCAGGGGATCGATCCAAAGCACCCGATAGTCGATGCCCGCCTTCCTTCGGTTCGCCCGCTCGCTGCGGCCAGCGATGGCGAAACCCCACGATCGGAGCAGCTCCTCGGTGGGCCGAGCATGCGCCTCCTCGTTGAAGACGCCGATGATCAGCCGATCGCAGAAACCCAGCAGGCGCTCGACGAGCTCCCGGCGCCGATGGCGCGGCACGTATTCGAGCCCGGTCCGCACGTATGTGAACCGATGCGGCGGGTCCCAGTCGAGCGCGTTGCCGACGAACAGGTCGCCCGCCAGCTCGGGGAGACGACGGCGGGCGCGATCGAGCAGCTCGGGCACGATGTCGAGGCCGTATCGATCCAGCGCGTGCGGCGTCCAGCGCGGCAGGCACTCGAGTAGGTAGCCGTTGGCGCAGCCGACGTCGAGGAAGGATCCGTCGCGGTCGATGGCGTGTGCGATGTGGCTGCGCGCGTAGTCCCAGTCCTCGGCGCTGCCACTCTTGCCAGAGCCCTCCCACGGCGTCTCGGCACCGAGGTACGCCGGCACGATGAGCCGTGCGACCTCGGCGTGCCACTCGGCCTCGTCGATCTCGCCGCGCTCCAGTCGCCCATCGATCTCGGCGGTCTCGCGCCAGGCGTTGTCCTTGAGTGGTGCGTACGGGTCTGCGTGTTTGAAGTTCATCGGTGATCTCGGCTATCGAGGCCGAGAGCCGCAGCGACGAGCCTCATCATGTCATGTAGGTTCCGGTCCACACCGACCTCGATCACCGGCATCTGCAGCGCTGAAGCCTCTCGGGCGACTTGGCAGGTGAAGAGCTCATCGCGCGCGAGCAGGTTCGCCAGTGCCCGCTCCGGATCGCTCGTCTTCTCCGGGATCTCCCAGGTGAACCCCCGCGCGTCGAAAGCGGTCCGACGGGACTCCGGGCTCGGGAGGAGCCAGACGGCCTGATCGGACCGCCATAGGAGAGGCGCGACCAGTCGAGGCAGGAGCCTGAAGCCTTCAGCCAGGATCGGAGGATCGTCCGCCAGCGCGAGCAGATCCTCGACGATGAAGTCGAACGCTTCCCCCTGGAAGCCGTGGAAGGTCTCGAGCATCACCGACGGCGACCGGTCCACCCACCGCTCGTCCATGTCCATGCCAAGGAACCCGTGCATCAACGGGTGGTCGGCGGGATCCGATCGGCGCACATGGTCGCGGAGGGTCGCGTCCGAGTTGTACAGGCGAAGGCCATGTTCGGCGGCGAGCTCCCGTGCGATCGTCGACTTGCCGGCACCGCTTCCGCCGCCGATCCAGCGAACATGTCGCAGCCGCTGCTTCATCGCCATCACGGCTCCTGCCAAGCCGCTCGCCCCGTTCCCCGGCCTGCCACATGAAATGCGAGGTCCACGACCTGTGCCAGGTCAGCGATCCGCGACTCGGTCATCGCCCTGTCCCGATGTCTCCAGACCTGCGCGGATCATGCTGCCCCGCTTGCCCATGACGCGATAGCGGTACGCGCGCGCCGGCAGGCGCCTCGCCCGACAGGAAGCGGCGGAGCGGCTCGCATTCGTACCACTCGACCGCCGAGAGTCGATCCAGGGCGTCGACGGCATCTACCCATGCCGCGCTCCGCACCAGGCCGTCCGGGTCATCGGGCCGCGGATCGCCAGTCGCCTCACAGGTGTACGTCAGGGCCCGATACATCCCGTTGGCGATGTCCGTCCGATGATCGACCTCCACTTCGAAGGCGACTCGGGGCTCGCCGACCACCTGGAGTCCGGTCTCCTCCTTCACCTCCCGCCAGAGCGCGTCGATCAGCTCTTCCCCGCCCTCGACCTGGCCACCGGGGAGCATCCAGACGGCGACGGGGTCATCGGGACCCTGAGCCTCGACGAGCAGCAACCGTGATCCCCGCCGGATGAGCGCGACGACTATCGTGGGCAGGGGGAGCCCCACGCGCCGATCCGGGTTTCTGTGCGCTCGTGCTGTGCCTCGCGCGGTCCACCGGGCCCGGCCTGCGCGTTGATCCGCCCGGACTGGACCCGCCTCGGTGGCCCGCTCACGGGGACCGTCATGGATCTATCGTACGCTGGGCCGCACGTCGACTACCGACTGGACACTCCGGCGGGCATGGTGACGGTCCGGGAGAGCGGCACCCCCCATCTCGCCCCCGGCGACGCCGTCGCGTGGGGGATCACCCGCGTCTGGCTCGTGGCGGGACCCGCTGGCGGCTCGGACGAAGCCACGCGAGATGGAGGACACGGTCGATGAGACGTCGGAAGACCGGATCGCTGGGGGACTTGCCGAAGGGAGCACTCAGCGGGCTCCGCGGCGGGTCGCTCGGGACGCTCGCCATGAGCGTCGTGATGATCGTCGGCCAGCGGGCCGGCCTGATGGGCAAGCAGCCGCCGCAGCGGATCGCCGAGGCGGCCGTCGAGGCCGTCGGACGAACACCGCACGAGCACACGACGAAGCCACTCGGGGCCCTCGCACATGTCGGCTTCGGGGCCGGGATGGGTGCGCTGTTCGGGGTGCTCCAGCGGCGACTACCGACGGGTGTTCCCGACGAAGCGTCAGGGGTGGCGTTCGCACTCGCCGTCTGGACCGTCAGCTACAAAGGCTGGGTGCCCGCCATGGGGATCATGCCCCCGCCCGAGCGCGACCGACCCGGGCGCCCCATCGTGATGATCCTGGCCCACATCGTCTATGGCTTCGTCCTGGGACGGACGGTCGCGAGCGTGGGGCAGCGACGGACGTGATGCGACCACGGGAGCGCCTTGGGCCGGTTCAAAGCTTGAGGCCGTACCTGTCCTGGAGCGCGTCCGACCAGTCGTCGAGGATCGTCAGCCCGAACTCCTCGGCAAGCTCGTCGTAGCGCTTCGTCCAGTCAGGTCCATGCTCCTTCAGCACCGGAGCGATCTGCTCGAAGTAGCGCTCGATGCCGCCGGGAAGGACCACCTCGAGGATCCTCGCCGGCTCATCGGTGACGTTCCACATGGCGTGCGGGACGGAGCGCGGCTTGACGAGCCAGCTCCCGGCCGGGATCTGCTCCACCGTCTCGTCCCCGAGTCGCGCGCCGACGCTCCCCGAGAGGATGAGCGAGTACTCGTCCTCCAGGCTGTGCATGTGCGGTTTGACGAGCGTCCGAGGGCCGATCGTCACCTCGAGCATCGAAAGCTCGCCATCGCTGTCGTCCGATGTGACGCCGTACCGGAAGACGACGTCGTACAGCGCCACCTGGCGCAGGGCGTCCGGGTGCACGACCTTGGGGACCATGGACCTTCCTCCTGATCGTCGAGGTCGATCACATCTGCTCCTCGGACAGGAGGGAGAGGATGTTCCCGGCCGGATCGCGGAACCAGGCGATGGTCGGGCCTCCGCCCCGGGAGATCCCCCTCCCGTCCTGCTCGAACCCCTCGAAGCGCTCCATCTCCACCCCAGCGCCACGGAGCTGGTCGACCGCTGCATCGACGTCCGGCACCGGCCAGGACCACACGAACTGCTTGCCGCCAACGAAGAAGCGGAAGCCGTTCGGATCCTCACTCGTGGCGGGCAGCCACGCGATGCGGCGCACGTCCTCCTGGGTAGCCACCGGACGTCCGATGCTAGCAGGCCGCCCCCAGCCTCAGGGACATCGGCGCGGTCGCGGTACCTTGCAGCGATGGCACCGAGCGGGCGTCTGGAGAGCCCGAACCCGGCCGCACGGGCCGAGCCGCGCGGCATCGGGTCCGCCGGCGCGCGAGATCCCCTGGCGCAGGAGATCCGCCTCTTGGGATCGCTCCTGGGTCAGGTGATCGTGGAGCAGGCCGGGCGGGAGCTGTTCGAGACCGTCGAGCGCACCAGGCTAGCCGCCATCGCGGCGCGGCGGAAAGGCGGTTCGGTCGAGCGATCGCTGGAAGCGGTCGGCTCTATACCGTTGGGACAGGTCGAGCCCCTCATCCGCGCGTTCGGCCTCTATTTCCAGCTCGTCAACCTCGCCGAGGAGCGGCACCGGGTCCGCACGCTGCGCATGCGCGCACGTCGAGGCGACGTGATCGAGGACTCGATCGCCGGTGCGCTAGGCGAACTCCGCCGGCTGGGCGCGTCGACCGACGACCTCGTTCGCGTCGTGGCAGGGCTGTCGATCCACCCTGTCCTGACCGCTCACCCGACCGAGGCCCGGCGCAGGACCGTCCTGCTCGCCCTGCGGCGCTGCGCGACCCACTTGGCTCGTGTGGACGATCCGCGGCTCACGGCTGACGAGGACGCTGATATCCGGCGCAGACTCCGCGAGGAGATCACGATCCTGTGGCGCACGGCGCAGCTGCGCCCGAGCGCACCGTCGCCCCTCGACGAGGTGCGCACCGCGCTCGTGTTCTTTGACCAGACCATGTTCCGGCTCGTGCCCGCCCTCTACCGGGGGCTGGACGCCGCGCTGGACGAGCCGCCCGACCGCCACGAGCGAGGCGAGGGGCGTAAGGCGGCTACCACTGGCGCCCGCCCACCGCGGGTGCCGGCCTTCCTCCGATGGGGCTCGTGGATCGGCGGCGACCGCGATGGCAACCCGAGCGTCACGGCTGCCATCACGGAACGGACTATCCGCATCCAGGCCGATCACGCGCTTCGAGGTCACGAGGCGGTCGCGACGCGGCTGATGCAGACGATCTCACCCACGCTGCCCGCCGAAGCGGTGCCGGTCGCACTGGCGGATCGCATCCGCCGTGATGCGGACGAGCTGCCAGGGGAGCACCGGCAGCTGCGCGACCGGTTCCCCGACGAGCCGTTCCGCCAGCGGTTCGGCTCCATCGCCGAACGGCTGCGCCGGACGCGAGCGCGACTGACGGGGACGCCGGCTCCTGTCGGCGGCGGATATGCCGACCCGAGCGAGCTCGACACCGAGCTGACGGAGGTCCAGGACTCACTCGTCACCGCGGGGCTCGACCGGGTGGCGTGGGGAGAGGTCCAGGACCTCCGCTGGCAGCTGCAGACGTTCGGCTTCCACGCGGCCAGCCTGGAGATCCGTCAGCATGCCGCCGTCCACCGTGCCGCGCTGGCGGCCCTCCGCGGCGGCACAGCGTCCGAAGCTGACGAGCTGGCGCCCGGGGTGGATCTCGGCGAGGTGCTGGCGACGCTGCGGACGGTCGCGGCCATCCAGGGCCGCTTCGGCACCGACGCCTGTCACAGGTACGTGGTCAGCTTCACGGCCGCGGCCTCTGACGCGACCGACGTCCTGGAGCTCGCGCGCCTTGCCTCGGGCGATGATGCGCCGCCCAGCCTGGACATCGTGCCCCTGTTCGAGTCGGCCGACGCGCTGCAGGCTGCCGGCCGGATCCTCGACGAGCTCCTCTCCGATCCCACGTACCGGCACCACCTCGAGGCGCGAGGCGCGAGGCAGGAGGTGATGCTGGGCTACTCCGACTCGAACAAGGAGTCGGGCTTCCTGACCGCCAATTGGCTGCTTCACCAGGCCCAGGTGGCGCTCGTTCGGGTCGCTCATCGTCACGGCGTGGAGCTGACACTCTTCCACGGCCGTGGTGGCGCGCTCGGCCGAGGTGGGGGACCCAGCGGGCGTGCCATCCGGGGTCAGGCACCCGACTCGATCCCTGGGCGCTTCAAGCTGACCGAGCAGGGCGAGGTGATAGCCGCTCGCTATGCCGACCCCGAGATCGCGAGACGGGAGCTCGAGCTCATCACGGGCGCCGTCATTCTCGCGTCCCATCCCGACCACGACGCCCGCCTCCAGGCAGCGGCCGATGAGGGCGCGCCGGTCCTCGACGAGCTGGCGGCAACGGCGGCAGGTGTGTACCGAGCCCTCGCGGACGATCCGGGGATGCCCGCCTTCTTCCGGGCCGTCACGCCCATCGACGAGATCGCGCAGCTTCGCCTCGGCTCACGCCCGGCGGCCCGGGGTGGCACGCCCAGGGAGGCCACCACGCCCACGGGGGCCACGACGCCGACGGGGATCCAGGAGCTGCGCGCGATCCCCTGGTCCTTCGCCTGGTCCCAGGCCCGCATCGAGCTTCCGGGCTGGTTCGGGCTCGGATCGGCGCTCGAGGCTTACTGGGCGGCGCACGGCGAGGCCGGCCTGGACCGGGTCGCGGGACTCTACCGTTCCTGGCCGTTCCTGGCCAGCGTGCTGGACAATGCCGAACTGAGTCTGGCTCGGGCCGACCTGTCGGTGGCCAGCCGGTACGCTGAGCTCGCCACCGCACCCGGCGATAGCGAGCGCTGGGCGACGATCACGACCGAATATCGTCGGACGGTGCGGCTCCTTCTGCGCGTGACCGGGCGGCAACGCCTCCTCGATGACGCTCCGGTCCTCCAACGGGCCATCGCGCTGCGCAACCCGTACGTCGACGCGTTGTCCGGCCTCCAGGTCCGGCTCCTCCGAGAGCTCGCTGTCTTACCGGCCGACCACCCGTCTCGCGAGCACCTCCTGCGCCTGGTCCAGCTCACGGTCAGCGGGATCGCCGCCGGCCTGCAGTCGACGGGCTAGCATCCAGCCGCGCGCCTGCTCAGCCGATCACGAGACATGAAGGGACGGGCTACGGATGACGAGCGAGGCCGAACCTCACGAAGCCAGGGAGCGCTTCGAGACCCTCGCCACTCGGTTCCTGTCCGATCCGTCCGTGGGCGAGGGGACCGGCTTCGGCGCGATGCTAGGCCTCCGGGTGGACGGCAGGATCTTCGCCATGCTCGTCAAGGACGAGCTCGTGGTGAAGCTTCCGAGGGCCCGGGTCGATGAGCTCGAGGGGTCCGGTATCGGCGCGCGATTCGACCCAGGGCACGGCCGACCGATGAAGGAGTGGGCGACGGTGCCGGTCAGCCACATGGGCGACTGGGAACAGCTGGCGACCGAGGCGCTGACGTTCGTGGGCCGTCGCTGAAGGATTCAGCGCGCACGGCCCTCGCGCAGCATGTCGACCGACTTGGCGATGCGACGCTGCCGCGTCTCATGTGTCTTGGCTCTGGCGGTCTCGCCGCTCTGCTGGATGGTCGTGCGGAATCGCATGGCACTCCTCTGGGCAGCTGTCACTTCTTCCTCGAGCGGCCAGCCTTGGCGACCTTGTCGTCCGGGTCGAGCTCGATGCCGTGCTTCTTGGCAGCGGAGACGATCTTCTTGCGCGCTTTCTCCTTGGCTTCGGCGCTCTCGAAGTCGGTCTGGTTCCAGCGCGAGATCGCGTTGCGGACGTGCGACTCGTCGTGGATGGGCAGGTGACCTTCGCCCTCGTCGTCGACGTAGGCGAAGTCGCTCTTGCGGATGCGCTTGCGATCGCTGGCGTCGAGCTCGCTCATCTTCGCTCCTCCTCTCGTTTCTGCTGGTTGCCAGGACCGGGCGTGTCGGACCCACCGGACTCGGCAGGCGGGCTCCCGCGCCCGCTCGCCATCCCAGCATCGTATCGGGGCGACGCGGCGGCGCCAGAGCGAGCCGCGAACGGCAAAGGTGAGCAGCCGCGATCGGCGAGGTCAGCCGGTCCCGACCAACCGGACCAGAAGAGCGAATCCGTCGTCCGTGCCGGGCCAGCGCCGCCGAAGCTCCGCGAGGCCCATGCGACGCCGGGTGTAGCGGAGTGCGACGGCGGCGACGACCGCGTCATCCAGCGGTCCGAGGAGCGGGATGAACTCCGGGATCAGGTCGATGGGGCTGAGGATCCACAAGACGAGGAAGCCCAGGACCGCGCGCACATCCAGCGGCGTCGATCGGTCGCCGATCAGGGATCGCAGGAGGCGCAGGACATCGGGCACGACACCGACCAGCTCGCGCAGCCGGACGCCCCGCGGCTGGAACAGGAGCAGGAGCCCGACCACCAGCGCCCAGAGCAACGCCAGCCCACCGATGACCGCGAGGACCGGTCCCACGTCCATGGCGAGAGTCTGATCGCCGTGAGGGTGTGGATGTCCATCGCGGCGAGGAGGCCGTTCGTGCGTTCTTGTCGCACATCTTCTCGGGTCCCCGTCGCTATGGATGGCGGTGGAGGACCCGGTGGGTCTCCGTTCATGGTGAAACAGCATGGTTCGTGGCGGTGGGTCTGGAGACGATCGAGGAAGATGCGCGGACGCGGGTCGTGCCGTACTGCCTGACGGGCGTGGCCGTCCGGACCATGGGCGACTGGCGGATCCGCTTGCTCCACGGATCGGAGGACTAGAGCCCTGATCTCTTGCGGGATCGCGACCAGAGCCAGGCGAGAGCCAGGGGCAGCTGAGCGGCGGCGTCGAGCAGGTAGACGGGACGGATCCGACGCCGGCCGACGTAGAGGGTGTCGATGGTTGCGAAGGCGACGGCTGCTCCAGCGCCGAGCGGGGCGACCGACGCGGCAGCATCGCTGCGTGCCGCCACAAGCAGCTGAGCACCGATGACCGTCGTGAGCAGCCCCACCGTGCGGACGAGCCAGTGCTCGGCCTTGGGACCCGTCACGGCCAGGAAGCTCGGAAGGTGCACCAGCGGCCAGAGGCCCGAAGCGACGTAGTACGCGCCCTGCACGCGCGCGAGGGAGGTCGCGTTGCCGCGCGTCACAGCCCCAAGGAGGTAGCCCCCGACCGGGCAGGCGGTCCCCGTCGAATGGTCCGAGCACTGACCGTTCAAGCTACCGGACGGCCGTGTCGTGCCATGTCGTGAGCTCCACCTCCAGTGGCAGCGAGGGTATCCCATAGACCGCCGAGGGCCTGGGCCGCTGGCGGCTCCCCACTGCTTCCAGTCGGCGGCCATGCGTCCCTGATGACGGGTGGCGAGGCGATCGAGCAGTTTGGGGAAGCCTCGGCGACGGCCGCTCCCTAGTATCAGCGTCATCCCGTCATATCACGCGGAGAGGAACCACCGATGAAGCGCACGCAAGAGTCCGCGAAGAGCACCGCGGTCGGCAAGACGTCCGAGACGTGGACGAACGAGGAACGAGCCGCGATGAAGGAGCGCGCCAAGGAGATGAAGGCGGAGGCGCGCGCGAACAAGGACAAGGCGGCCGGGGAAAGCGACGTCCTCGCGAAGATCGCGGAGATGCCGGAACCGGATCGCGTCATGGCCGAGCGTCTCCATGCCGTCGTCAAGGCCAGCGCGCCGGACCTCACACCGAAGACCTGGTACGGGATGCCCGCCTATGCGAAGGACGGCAAGGTCGTCTGCTTCTTCCAGGCTGCGGACAAGTTCAAGGCGCGGTACGCGACGTTCGGCTTCAATGACTCGGCGAACCTCGACGAAGGCGACATGTGGCCGACCGCCTTCGCACTGAAGGAGCTCACTGCCGCCGAAGAGGCAAGGATCGGCGCGCTCGTGAAGAAGGCGGCGAGCTGAGGGCCGAGCGCCGCGCGTGGCCGGGAAGCCGACATGCGTCGTGCCGCTGCCTATGCGGCAGCTTGAGCGAGACCCGCTTCAGCTCAGGGTTCGGCGGCCGCTCGGCGGTTCAGGCGCGCGGGCTGCTCGCGACACCGAGCCCGTCGGGCACGCGACCCCCGTCGAGTGGTCGGGGCAAATAGCCGTCCGGGTTCTTCGCCAGGTACTGCTGGTGGTACTCCTCGGCGTAGTAGAACGGAGGAGCGTCGACGATCTCGGTCGCGTCGGGTCGGAAGCCGGCCTCTGTGGAGCCGCGCTCCTGGTACACAGCCCGTGAAGGGCTCGGCGGCGCGTCGCTGCTCCGCATCCGCCGTGTGCATCACCGAGCGGTACTGGGTCCCCTGGTCGCCGCCCTGGCGCATCCCCTGGGTGCCACGCCGGATCGTGGTTCTCGCCGGGGTTCTTCGCAAGGTCCGGTGGTACATCCTCGCCGTAGGCGATGCGACTCGGGTCGTAGGCGACCAGGACGACCTCCGCATGCCCCGTGCCGCCGCTGCTGACCTCCTCGTAGGTGGGGTTCGGCGTGTAGCCAGGCCGGCGTATCCCACGACCGTGCCGCCTGCACCTCACGCCGGGCAGCGACCACCGGCGTAACGGCCGTGCTGATGACTCGGCAGCCCCAGAAGCAACCCATGCCGAAGGTCGCGGTGCGGGTCCCCTCGGGCCACGGAGGGCGAGGCGCTCGCTGTTGACGAAATGGCGCTCCGGGATGGACATCGGTGCTGCGCGTCCGGGCAGAGCCTTCTCAGGGGAGGGTAGGGTGGTCGGTCGGCGAAAGAGGAACATGGCGCCAGTGTATCGGCAGCGCGTGACGGTGCCGTGAAGCGGCGTCCTACTAGAACGTATGTTCTACGGGGGCCATGGGTCCCATGACCGCGGTCGTTCCTGAGTCGCCCACTCACCGCGCAGGATGGCCATCATGTGGACGTCGTGATAGCGACCTCGGCGGTGGATGGCGTGTCGGAGCGTGCCCTCGAGCCGGAAACCCACCTTCTCGTACGAGCGCCGTGCCCGCTCGTTGAAGGCGTAGACCTCCAGCCAGATGCGCTCGAGTCGCAGTTGCCCGAAGCCGAAATCCGTCAGCGCGCGCAGGGCGTCGGTGCCCAGGCCCTGCCCCAGCGGGTCTTGTCGCCGATCATGATGCCCACGCCGGCATTGCCATCGAGGGGGTCGATGCTGAACAGGCCGATGGTGCCGATCGGCTCGTCACCGGCGAGCAGGCAGATGACGAAGTGGTAGGCATCCTTACCCTGCCGCTCGAGCATCCGATCGAACCACTGCTCCTCGCCCGCCAGGCTCATGGGAGAACGCGTGGACAGGAAGGCGGTCGTCTCGGAGTCGTTGAACCACTGGACGAATCGAGGTACGTCGCTGCGCTCGGTGGCGCGGAGCCACACGCTCACCTCGCAGGATGGGCGGCGGTCGATCCTCCACCGCTCTCCTTCGAAAGGCCGCTGCAACGCCTCGCGCCGAGCGTGGTGCGGTGGTCGCAGGGTGGTCAGCTCAGTGTACGTTCGACGGCCTGGGGGTGGCCGATCCGACGGTGCCCGGTCGCGGGTCGCACGGAGGTTTCTCGCCATGGTAGATGAGCGACGCGTGGTCACGCATAGCGACGAGGTCTACACGACCGACCCCTTGGCGCCGGCGGCCGCGACGAGCGTCTCGCGGCGCGAGGTGACCTACCGCGACAGCGGCAACTCACTCCTGCAGCGGGTCATCATCTTCATCTTCGGGATCATCCAGGGGCTGCTGCTCCTGCGCATCGTGCTCTTGCTCATCGCGGCCCGCGAGCGCAACGACCTGGTGTCGCTGATCTACAACGTCAGCGAGATCTTCGTGGCGCCGTTCCGCGGGATCCTGGGACGCGATCGATCGCCGCCGGCCAGACCGCCTTCGATGTCTCAGCCGTCGTCGCGCTGATCGGCTGGACCATCATCGAGCTTCTCATCCTGGGCTTCCTTCGTATCTTCCGCCGCACGGCCTGACCACCGCCCGCGCATCGGGCCCGCCGGGTATGATCGCCACCGTCGATCGAGTCCGCGCCTGACGCCACCTGGGAGGGATGCCGTTGTCCGCGACCGGCCTCTCGGCCGACCCGAGGGAGTACCGTCGCCGCCTCGAGGAGCAGCCCGATGCCAGCATCGACGCCTGGGCGGCGGAGTTGATGCGCGACCTGTCGATTCGCCTTGGGGTGGTCCCTGTCCTGGAGCGCTTCCGGCGTGCCACCCGAATCGACGAGCGGGAGCTCGAGCGCGTGTTCGCTGCCGGTGGAGGGGCTCCGGCGACCCTCGGTCGGACGCTTGACGGTCGCCTGATGGTCCCTGCCATCTCACTGCACCACCTCGTGGCCGGCCTTCGGCGAGAGACACCGGACGCCCGGGTGCGCCTGACCGACTACCTCGTCGAGAGTTTCCACGAGATCGTCTTCCTCTAGGGCGCGGTCCGTCCGAAGGTGGCCGGTCCACGCGCAATCCGCTTCCGCGGCCTCCCGGCCCTGGCCGTCCTGCACCCGTTCCCCTCGGCGCTCAACGGGGCCCTCGTCGTCGTCGTAGCCCTCGTCGCAGGAGGTGACTGGTCGACCGCGACGAGCCTCGGGGCCGGGATGCTGTGCCTGCACATGGCGATCGGCGGGCTCAACGATCTGGTCGATTCTGCCCAGGACGCGCGCTACAAGCCGCACAAGCCGATCCCAGCGGGCCTCGTCAGCCGTCGGATCGCTTGGCTACTGACGGGGTCGGCGGCGGGGGTGGGTCTCGCGATCTCGTGGGCCCATGGCCCGGTCACGGGGCTGCTCGGCGCCGGCGTGCTGGGTGCGGGAGTGGCATACGACGTCGCGTTGAAGCCGACCCCTTTCGCGTCGATCCCCTACGCGGCGGCCTTCACCATCCTGCCCCTCTACGCTTGGCACGGCGCGGCTGGCGGACCGCTCCCACAGGCGGGGCTCCTGTTGCCCGTCGCAGCGCTGGCGGGCCCGACACTCCAGCTGGCCAACGGCCTGGTCGACCTGGAAGCCGACGAGGCGGCAGGGCTGCGAGGACCCGCGGTGGTCCTTGGACGTTGGCGAGGCACGGTCCTCCTCGCGCTGCTCGAGGGTGTGATCCACGGCGTGGCTTGGTCTTCGCTCGCCGGTTCGCCCGCCGGACCGGCTGTCGCCGCCGTGGCCGCCGGGTCCCTCTGCGGTGGAGTGGGCCTGTGGCTCACCGCGGGACCGGCGCCGAGCCGCGAGGGTGGCTGGCGCCTCCAGGCCGCCGGTCTCGTGCTCCTGGCCTCCGGGTGGCTCCTCGACGTGACCAGGCTCTAGGTCCGGGATCCCTCCATGCTCCGGACCTGGGCGATGGCGTTCTCCAATCGGATCTTGGCGATGGTGAGGTACTTCGCGAGGTTCTGCCGATCGGTGGGGTCGATGCTGCTGAGGGCCGACTGCGAGCGGAGCACGGCGGCCAGCTCGTCGAGTGCCTCCCCCAGGAGAGCCTTGGCAGAGACCAGCGAGTCGTCGCGCACGTCCCGCGTGTCCTCGGTGGCTTCTGCCCTTGCCGGCTCATCCTCACCATCCCCCGCGCCGCTGTCATCACCGGCCGCCGTGTCGTCAGGTGAGGGCTCTGGTGACGACCTGAGCGGCTGCCGCCCTTCGATGCGTTCGCGCAGCTTGACCAGGCTGAGCTCGCCCCGGGCCACCTGCTCGGCGAGCTTCCGACGCTTCTTCGGGTCCTCCACCTTGAGGAGCTCGTAGGCATGTGACAGGGTGTCTTTGCGCAAAGACACGAGCTGCCGTATCTCAGCCGGCGCGTCCGCCAAGCGCAGCCTGTTCTCGATGTAGCCCTTGTCCTTGCCCAGCTTCTGCGCCAGCTTGCGCAGGCTATAGCCGTGGTCCGTCGTCATACGCTCGTACATGAGCGCCTCATCGAGCGGCGACAGATCCTCCCGCTGCAGGTTCTCGATGATCGCGATCTCGAGCGCCGTGTCGTCGTCGATCTCTTCGATCAGAGCCGGGATGTCGGTCGAGCCGGCGATCCGCGCGGCACGCCATCGCCGCTCTCCGGCGATGAGCTGGTACCTGCCAGGGCCGCCCGGACGCACGAGTATCGGCTGGAGTACGCCGTGTTCCACGATCGAGGCGGCCAGCTCGCGCAGGGCCTCCTCATCGAACGTCATCCGCGGCTGTTGCGGGTTGGGGTCGATACGGTCGAGCGGTACGTTGCGGATGCCGTGTGAGCGAGGTAGCGAACCCTCCGGTGCCAGCAGGCTGATGACCGAGGGCGGCAGGTCGCGCTCCTGCGCCAGACGCTGAGCGGCCGCCGTTCGGAAGTCGGGTCTAGCCAAGCTCGATCACCTCCCGTGCCAGTCCCCGATAGGCCCGCGCCGCCTCGGAGGTCGTGGCGTATGCCGTCACCGGGCGCCCCACGAGGGGCGCTTCGCCGAGACGGACCGTCTGTTTCACCATGTTCTGGAAGATGTGGTGATCCCCCATCGACCGAAGCTCCGCCAGCATGTCGCGACCCAGAAGGGTCCGCCCGTCGAAGAACGTGGGAAGAAGGCCCAGGATGCGCAGTTCTGTGTTCAGCCCGCGGTTGCGGATCTGGTCGATGACGCCCACGAGGGCATTGAAGCCTTTGAGCGCGTAGTACTGGGTCTGCACGGGGATGATGACGCTGTCGGCTGCCACCAAGGCGTTGATCGTCAACAGGCCGAGGGTCGGCGGGCAATCGATGAGCACGAAGTCGTAGGCCTCGTGGGCCCAGCCTTGAAGCGCCTCGCGCAGCGCATGCTCGCGACCGATGGCGCTGAACAGCGAGTTCTCCGCTGCGGAGAGATCGATGTCGGAGGGGGCCACGTCGATGCCGGCGGTCTGGGTCGGGAGGACCACGTCCTCGAGCGACACGCTCCGGTCGAGGAGCACTGCGGCGATGGAGCGATCGATGGTGCGAGGATTGAGCCCCAGGCCGACGCTGAGGTTCGCCTGCGCGTCCATGTCGATACAGAGGACCCGGTGCCCCTGTTCCGCGAGCGAGCCAGCCAGGTTGATCGCAGTCGTGGTCTTGCCCACTCCGCCCTTTTGGTTGGCGATGGCGATGACTCGGGCCAACTGGGTCCTCACATAGGGGAGCGGACGGCATGGGGAGCCGACGGTGGAGCTGAATCTAGCGCAGAGTGCGGCGCGCCCGCCCGTGGGGTTATCCACGATCTGGCCGTTTCGTCCACCGAATCGGTGGATATCTCGGCGTCCCGTGCTCGGCTACGATACGGCGCTCGCACTCGGCGCCGGGAAGCAGGGAGGAAGCGCACATGGCGGCGAACCGCGAGCAGATCGAACGGCTGGAGCGGATGCGGGCCGAGGCGCGACTCGGAGGCGGCGAGCAGCGCATCGCGCAGCAGCACGAGCGCGGCAAGCTCACCGCTCGCGAACGCCTTGACCTGCTGCTGGACGCCGACTCGTTCGTCGAGTTCGATGCCTTCGTCACGCACCGCGCGACCGACTTCGGGCTAGACGCGCAACGGATCCTGGGCGATGGGGTGGTGACCGGCCACGGCGCCATCGACGGCCGGCTGGTCTTCGTCTTCAGCCAGGACTTCACCGTCTTCGGCGGGTCGCTCTCGGAGGCGCACGCCGAGAAGATCTGCAAGATCATGGATCTCGCGATGAAGGTGGGAGCGCCGATCATCGGGCTCAATGACTCGGGTGGCGCGCGCATCCAGGAGGGAGTGGTGTCGCTCGGCGGCTACGCCGACATCTTCCTCCGCAACACGCTCGCCTCAGGCGTCGTGCCCCAGATCTCGCTGGTCTTGGGACCGTGCGCCGGTGGGGCCGTCTACTCGCCCGCCATCACCGACCTCACGATCATGGTCGAGGGGACCAGCTACATGTTCGTGACCGGGCCGGACGTGGTCCGTGCAGTGACCCACGAGGAAGTCGACCGAGAGCGCTTGGGCGGGGCGACAACCCATACGACGATCAGCGGCGTGGCCCACCTGGCCGCGCCCGACGAGGCAGGGGCACTCGCGCTGGCCCGGCGCGTCCTGGGGCACCTGCCACAGAACAACCTGGGCGATCCGCCTCGCCTCGAGTCACTCGACCCGGTGGA
>JAUJNA010000008.1:31558-35775 GCA_030446555.1 Chloroflexota bacterium
CGGTTCGTGCGCATGTGCGATGCGTTCAATGTGCCCCTCCTGACCCTGGAGGATGTGCCCGGCTTCTTGCCGGGGGTCGCCCAAGAGCACGGCGGGATCATCCGGCACGGGGCCAAGCTCCTGTACGCCTATGCCGAGGCGACCGTGCCGAAGGTGACGGTCATCACTCGCAAGGCATACGGTGGCGCCTACGACGTCATGAGCAGCAAGCACATCCGGGGCGATGTCAACCTCGCCTGGCCGACGGCGCGCATCGCGGTGATGGGTGTGGAAGGTGCGGTGAACGTCATCTTCCGCGATCGCCTCGAGCGGGCCGCCGACCCGGCAGCGGAGCGCAGGCAGCTCGCGGCCGAGTACGAGGAACGCTTCGCCCATCCCTACATCGCCGCGGCACGCGGGTACCTCGACGACGTGATCCTGCCGTCCGAGACGCGTCCGCGGGTGATCGCAGCCCTGGGGATGCTGGAGGGGAAGCGGGAACGGAACCCCGCCCGGAAGCACGGGAACATCCCTCTGTGAGGGGCTGTCTTTGCGCAAAGACAGTCGCGGCCGGCGCGGCGCGACCGGTTCGGTGCCGCGGGTGAGGAGTCGACTGGAGCGGGTCCTCATCGCCAACCGGGGCGAGATCGCCGTCCGCATCATCCGCGCCTGCCGGGAGATGGGCGTCGTGAGCATCGCCGTCTACAGTGACGCCGACGCCGACGCGCTCCATGTCCGAGCCGCCGATGTCGCCGTGAGGATCGGACCCGCGCCCTCGGGGGAGAGCTACCTCCGGGCCGAGCGCATCGTGGAGGCGGCACTGGCGCAGGAGGCCGAGGCGATCCACCCTGGCTACGGCTTCCTGTCCGAGCGCGCCGACTTCGCGGAAGCTTGTCACGGGGCGGGCCTGATCTTCATCGGGCCGACGCCCCAGACGCTGGCTGCCCTCGGTGACAAGCTGGCGGCCCGGCGCTCGGCCCACTCGGCGGGAGTGCCCATCGTGCCCGGCACGTTCGAGCCGTTGGTATGGGCGACACGTGACGACATGCGGTCGGTCCAGGCCGAGGCGGCCCTGATCGGATGGCCGTTGCTGGTGAAGGCGGCCGCCGGCGGTGGCGGGCGCGGCATGCGACGAGTCGATCGCCCTGATGAGTTACCCGCGGCCGTCGCCAGCGCCGCCCGGGAAGCGGCGTCCGCATTCGGCGACGGGGCCGTCTATCTGGAGAGGCTCGTGGAGGGTGCGCGTCATGTCGAGGTGCAGTTGCTGGGCGACGAGGCCGGTCACGTGGTGGCCCTGGGTGAGCGGGACTGCTCGGTGCAGCGGCGGCACCAGAAGCTGGTGGAAGAGGCGCCGGCACCCGGCCTGACGCCGGACCAGCGCCGGCACCTGTTCAGCTTGGCGGTGACCGTCGCTCAGACGGTGGGCCTGCGGAACGCGGCCACCGCCGAGTTCCTGCTGACCCCCAGTGGCCAGCCCTACTTCCTTGAGGTCAACGCGCGTCTCCAGGTGGAGCACGGCGTCACCGAGCTCGTGACCGGTCTGGACCTCGTCCACGAGCAACTGCACCTGGCGCGCGGTGAGCCGCTTTCCCAGCGGGTCCGCGACGTCGCTGCCCGGATCGCGGAGCCAGCCTCACACGCCATCGAGGCGCGGATCACCGCGGAGGACCCTTCGCGTGACTTCGCGCCAGTGCCGGGCTCGCTGACGCGCTGGCGGGAGCCGGGCGGTCCGGGCGTCCGGGTCGACAGTGGGGTGGAGGAGGGCAGCCGCGTGACTGCGGACTACGACCCGCTGCTGGCCAAACTGCTGGTCGTGGCAGGTACAAGGGACGTGGCGCTGGCACGTCTCGCCCGGGCGCTCGACGAGTTCCGGATCGGCGGGGTCCAGACGACCCTGGCGTTCCACCGCTGGCTCGTGGAGCTGCCCGAGTTCCGGGACGCTCGCCTGAGCACCGACCTCCTGGCCCGCACCTGGGACCCCGCGCCGCGCCGGGCGCGGGCGGCTCGGGAGGCGGCGGAGGCGGTGGCACGCCACGTCTTCGGGGGGACCGGGGGCGCCGCGAGCCCTGGGACCGCCGACGGGATGGCCGGGAGGGCCCCGGCGCTCGAGCGGGCAGGTGAGTGGCGGACGACCGCGCGGCGCGAGGCCGTGGAGCGCTGGCCGTGACCGATCGAGCCCTGCGCATCACCATCGAAGGGGCCGATCCGCTCGTCGTGGAGCTCTCGCCGGAGGACCCGTCGCCGGAGTCGTCCTCCACCGCCGGGGTGGAGATCCTGGCGACGCCGTCGTCCCCGGAGGAGAGGGCCGCCGGGCTGACCCGATACAGCGTCTCCCACGGCGGCTGGGTCTTCGCCGCCACCGTAGCGTCGGCCAGGGTCGCCCGACTGCGTGAACGAGCCAGCCGCGGCGCGGCGGAGCAGGGCGCGCACGTCACGCAGGTCGTCCGGGCACAGATCCCCGGCCGCGTCGTCCGGGTCTGGGTCGCCACGGGGGATCAGGTGGAGCAGGGTCAGCGACTGCTGGCCGTCGAGGCCATGAAGATGGAGAACGAGGTGCGCGCACCCCGTGCCGGGGCGGTGGAGGCGATCGAGGTCAGCGCGGGACAGACGGTGGAGCTCGGCGCGGAGCTCGTGCGCATCGCCTGAGGGATGACGCATCGTTCGAGGCATGGCGCGGCATAGACTGCCGCCATGACGAAAGAGGATCCGGGCCGCGAGCGTTGGCGGCGGACCACGCGCCATAAGGCGGTCACCGAGCACGGCGAACGGCGCCAGGCGTTCCGCACCACGAGCGACCTCGAGATCCTCGACCTGTACACGCCGGCCGACACGACGCACCTCGACGAGGACCGCGAGCTCGGGCGGCCGGGTGAGTTCCCCTTCACCAGGGGCGTCCAGGCGACGATGTACCGCGGCCGCCTGTGGACCATGCGCCAGTACGCCGGCTTCGGCACGGCGGCCGAGACAAACGCGCGCTTCCGGTACCTCCTGGAGCGCGGTCAGACGGGACTCTCTGTCGCGTTCGACCTGCCGACCCAGATGGGCTATGACCCGGATGCTCCTCAGGCGGCCGGTGAGGTCGGGCGGGTGGGGGTCCCCATCAGCACGCTCAACGACATGGAATCCCTGCTGGACGGCCTGCCGCTCGGCGAGGTGACGACCTCGATGACCATCAACGCCACGGCAGCGATCCTGCTCGCCTTCTACGTGGCGGTCGCCGACGGCAGAGGCATCCCCCGCGACCGGCTGGGCGGCACGGTCCAGAACGACATCCTCAAGGAGTACATCGCTCGGGGGACCTACATCTACCCCACGGCGGCTTCCATGCGCCTGGTCACCGACATCTTCCAGTTCTGCGCCCGGGAGCTCCCGCGCTGGAACACCATCTCCATCAGCGGCTACCACATGCGCGAGGCGGGAGCCACGGCCGCGCAGGAGCTTGCGTTCACCCTGGCCGACGGGATCGAGTACGTGGAGGCGGCGCGCTCCCGGGACCTGGATGTCGACGCCTTCGCGGGGCGGCTCTCCTTCTTCTTCGCCGCCTGGAGCGACCTCTTCGAGGAGGTCGCCAAGTTCCGCGCGGCTCGGCGGATGTGGGCGCGCATCATGCGCGACCGCTTCGGCGCGCGCGACCCCCGCTCGATGATGTGCCGCTTCCACGTGCAGACCGCCGGTTCCAGCCTGACGGCCCAGGCCGTGGACAATAACGTGGTGCGAACGACCGTCCAGGCGCTGGCCGCGGTGCTGGGCGGAGCCCAGAGCCTGCACACCAACGCGCGCGACGAGGCGCTGGCCCTGCCGACCGAGGAGTCGGCGCGCCTGGCCCTTCGCACGCAGCAGATCCTGGCCTACGAGAGTGGGGTGACCGAAACGCCCGATCCCCTGGCGGGCAGCTACTTCCTTGAGACGCTGACCAACGAGGTGGAAGCCGCGGCGCAGGGTTACCTCGACGAGATCGCGGGCATGGGCGGCGCTCTGGCCGCCGTCGAGGCGGGCTTCCAGCAGCGGGCCATCCAGGAAGCGGCCTATCGCGCGCAGCTCGAGATCGAGGCAGGGGATCGGATCGTCGTGGGCATCAATCGCTTCGTCGACGAACGGATGCCCCCGCCGGCGCTCCACGGCATCGACCCGGGCACAGAACGTGGACAGGTCGCCCTGGTGCGACGGGTCAGGTCCGAGCGGGACGACGACGCTTGGCGAGCGGCGATGACCGAGCTCGAACGGGTCGCGTCGGGCAC
>JAUJNA010000008.1:35875-52865 GCA_030446555.1 Chloroflexota bacterium
GCGCGTGCATCACGTCGCCGTCGTGGTACGCGACATCGAGCTGGCCCTCGGTTTCTACCGCGACGTCCTGCGACTCCCCCTCGAGCTGACATTGCCCATCGAAGCGGACGGCGTGACGATCGCCTTCCTGACCGCGGGGGAGTCGAAGATCGAACTCGTGCAGCCGACCGATGAGTCGACTGGCGTGGCGCGCTTCCTGGCATCGCGTGGCGAGGGTTTCCATCACGTCTGCCTCCAGGTCGCGGATATCGGGGCCGAGCTGGAACGTCTCAGCGCCGCAGGCGTCCAGCTCATCGACGCCGCGCCACGCCGGGGGGCGGAGGGTCCCGTGGCCTTCATCCACCCGTCGAGCGGGCACGGCGTGCTCGTCGAGCTCATCGAGGCCCCTGGTGGACCGGCCTGGGCCGCGCTCGGGTACCCCATCAGCGCTTCCGATAAGGAGGACCCGCGTCGCTAGGAGGGTCTGACGCCGGCTTCTGCGAGCAGCCGCGGGATCTGCGACGGTGACTCGGCCACCGGGACGCCGGCGGCCACGAGCGCGGCGATCTTGTCCTCCGCAGACCCGCTCCCGCCACTGATGATCGCGCCGGCATGGCCCATGCGTCGACCGGGTGGCGCGGTCCGCCCCGCGATGAAGGCGACCATCGGCGTATCGGGCAGATGCTCCGCCTTCCACGTCGCAGCGAGCTCCTCGGCGTTACCGCCGATCTCGCCCATCAACACGAGCGCGTCGGTCTCGGGGTCGTCGCGGAAGAGCTCCAGGATGTCGATGAAGGTGCTGCCCACGATCGGATCGCCGCCGATGCCGACACAGGTCGACTGCCCGATCCCGGCGTCGGTCAGAGCCTGCACCACCTCGTACGTCAGCGTCCCGGAGCGGCTGACGAGGCCGACCCGCCCCTCGCGGTGGATCGAGCCCGGGATGATGCCCACCTTCGCACGGCCCGGGGACGTGGCGCCCGGACAGTTGGGACCGATGAGCCGGGCACCCGCAGCCGCGACCAGCGGCATGACCTTGAGCATGTCGAGAGCCGGGATGTGCTCGGTGATGCAGAAGATGGTGCGGATCCCCGCGCCGACGGCCTCCAGGATCGCATCCGGGGCACCAGAGGCCGGCACGTAGATCACGCTCGTGTCGGCCCCCGTCTCCTGGGCCGCTCGCCAGCACGTGTCGAAGACGGGGACGCTGCCGTCGAGCGCTGTCCGGCCGCCCTTGCCGGGCGTCACCCCGGCCACGATGTTGGTGCCGTACTCGAGCATCTGCCCCGCATGGAAGGCGCCTTCGCGCCCCGTGATGCCCTGGACCAGCAGGCGGGTCTCGCTGCCCACGAGGATGCTCACGCGGGGGCCATCTCGCGGCGCGAGGCGGCGACCGCCTTCTCGACCGCCTCGTCCAGGCTCGTCGCGGTCTCGATGCCCTCGCTGCCGCGCAGGATGTCGGCCGCCAGATCGGCGTTCGTGCCCACGATGCGCACGACCATCGGCACATGACGTGCCTGCTGCGATCGCGCCTCCACGAGGCCGCGTGCCACCTCGTCGCCGCGCGCGATGCCGCCGAAGATGTTGACGAGGATGGCCCTGACGCTCGGGTCGGCGAGGATGAGGCGCATGGCCGCAGCGACCTTGTCGGACCTGGCCCCGCCGCCGATGTCAAGGAAGTTCGCTGGCTGGCCACCGGCGCGCTTCACGAGGTCCATGGTCGCCATGGCCAGGCCCGCGCCGTTGACCATGCAGCCGATGTCGCCCTCGAGACGGATGAAGCTGATGCCCTGGGCGCGTGCTTCGATGTCGACGGGGTCCTCCTCGTCGAGGTCTCGCAGCTCCTCGAGCCCAGGGTGGCGGTGGAGCGCCGAGTCGTCGAGGGTGATCTTGGCGTCGAGACACTGGAGCCGCTCGACCGCCGAGCCGTCCGTGCCCCGCTCACGCACGATGGCCAGGGGGTTGACCTCCACGAGGTCGGCGTCGTTGTCGAGCATCGTCGCGTACAGACCCTGGGCGACTGTCACGGCGTCCTTCAGGTGCGCATCCAGTCCGAGCTGGAAAGCGAGCAGCCGTGCCTGGTAGTCGAGGAGGCCCAGGTGCGGGTGGGCGTGGAGGTAGGTGATGGCGTCGGGGTCCTCGGCGGCAAGCGCCTCGATCTCGACACCGCCCTGAGCGGCGCCCATGAAGAGGACCTTGCGCGCGTCTCGATCGAGCACGCAGGCCAGGTAGACCTCGCGCACGATGTCGGCCGCCGCGGCTACCAGGACCTTGCGGACCGTGATGCCCTTGATGTCCATGCCGAGGATGGAGGACGCGATCCGCTCGGCCTCTGCAGGCTCCGAGGCCAGCTTCACGCCGCCGGCCTTGCCCCGGCCACCGACCAGGACCTGGGCCTTGATGACCACCTCCTCGGCGCCACCCGCGAGGAAGCGCTCGGCCGCTGTCCGAGCCTGCGCAGCGGTCCGTGCGACAGCCCAGGGCGGCACGGGCAGGCCCTGGGCAAGGAGGAGCGACTTCGCGTCAGCTTCCTGGATCTTCACGGGTGGTCGATGGTACAGGAGCGAGCGAGCCCGGTGAGGCAGGGGAGCGGTCGGCCGGGCGAAGTCAACGGTCGGCCGGGCAAAGCGCTCACGCCCGCGCCGTGCGGTAGGATGCCGGTCGTGACCCATCGCGTGACGCTCATCCCGGGCGATGGCATCGGCCCGGAGCTCGCCGACGCCGCCGTCACCGTGCTGGAGGCCACCGGGGTCAGCTTCGAGTGGCACCGGGTCGACGCCGGCGAGCGGATGCTGGAGCGACACGGCACGCCGCTCCCCGACAGCGTCCTGGACTCGATCCGACGTGATCGAGTGGCGCTCAAGGGCCCCATCACGACCCCCGTGGGGGAGGGGTTCCGTTCCGTCAACGTCGCCCTCCGCCAGGCGCTCGACCTCTACGCCAACGTGCGCCCGGCACGCTCACTCCCCGGCGTGGAGAGTCGCTACGATGACGTCGACCTCGTCATCGTCCGTGAGAATACCGAGGATCTGTACGCCGGCATCGAGCACCGTGTCGGCGCGGACGCGGCCGAGAGCATCAAGATCATCACGCGCCACGCCTCCATGCGCATCGCGCGCTATGCGTTCGAGTACGCGGTCGCCAACGGCCGGCGCAAGGTCACGGCCGTCCACAAGGCGAACATCATGAAATTGAGCGACGGCCTCTTCCTGGAGTGCTGCCGCGATGTGGCGCGCGATTACGAGGGTCGCGTGGCATTCGAGGATCGCATCGTCGACAACATGTGCATGCAACTGGTCCAGAAACCGGACCTCTATGACGTGCTGGTGCTGCCCAACCTCTACGGCGACATCGTGAGCGACTTGGCGGCGGGCCTGGTCGGTGGCCTGGGCGTCGCACCGGGCGCCAACATCGGGACGGAGGCCGCCGTCTTCGAGCCGGTCCACGGCTCGGCCCCCAAGTACGCCGGCCAGGACGTGGCGAATCCCACGGCGCTCATCCTGTCCGGCGCGCTCATGCTCCGACACCTGGGGGAGACGGCGGCCGCGGAACGGGTCGAATCAGCCGTGCGTGGCGTCATCGCGGAGGGTGTGACGGTGCCGCGGGACCTGGGTGGCTCGGCCGGGACGCGAGCGTTCGCGGTGGCTGTGGCAGCACGGCTTCCCGCGCCGGTCGCGGCCGCCTGACACCGGATGGCCACGTCGAGCCCAGCCACGAAGCCGCAGGGGACAGCGAGCCGGGGATTCGGGACCACGCTCCGCCTCGACCGCTGGAGCGTGGGGCCGATGGCCATCGGCCTGGTGTTCACCGGCTTCATCATCTATTCGCTCATCTCGTCGCTCTTCTGGCTGCCGGAGTTCGGCGTGGCGTACGAGGTGGAGGGCTACCTCTCGCCCTTCTTCTCGCCGCTCATCGCGCCGGGCCTGCTGCCGCCCTGGTTCTCACCCGCGATCCTCGTCCTATGGATCCCGCTGGGCTTCCGCACGACCTGCTACTACTACCGCAAGGCCTACTACCGGGCGTTCTTCTTCGACCCACCCGCCTGTGCCGTAGGAGAGCCCTGGTTCCATCGCCGCTACGCGATGGAGAGGAAGTTCCCGTTCATCCTGCAGAACCTCCATCGGCTCTTCCTCTATCTCGCGTTCATCCCGCTCGCCTTCCTCTGGCTCGACGCGTTCCTCTCACTGCGCCACCACGATGGCTGGCGCATCGGGCTCGGCGGTGTCCTCCTCTTCGTGAACGCCGCGCTCCTCAGCGGCTACTCGCTCTCATGCCACTCCCTGCGTCATCTCGTGGGCGGTGGCCTCGACTGCTTTTCGTGCGATGCCCGGACCCGGGCGCGCCACGGCCTGTGGCAGCGGGTCACCGGCCTCAACCGGAACCATGCGATGTGGGCGTGGGCGAGCCTCGCCTCGGTCATCGCCGCTGACGTCTACATCCGCCTGCTGGCGATCGGCCTCATCGGCGACCCGGCGCTCCGGTTCTAGGGCGGGGATCAGAGCGTGGCAGAGGTCGAGCCGCGGTCGCACGACGTCCTGATCATCGGCGCCGGCGGCGCTGGCCTGCGCGCCGCGATCGCGGCCTCGGAGGCCGGGGCCTCTGTGGGACTCGTCTGCAAGTCGCTGCTCGGCAAGGCCCACACGGTCATGGCCGAGGGGGGCATCGCGGCGGCGCTCGCCCACGTGGCGGAGCGCGACTCGTGGCAGGTGCACTTCCGGGACACGATGGTCGGCGGCAAGCTACTCAACGACCCACGGATGGCGGAGATCCACGCCCGCGAGGCCCCCCAACGCGTCCGGGAGCTGGAGCGATGGGGCGCGGTCTTCGACCGCACGCGCGACGGCCGGATCCTGCAGCGGCCGTTCGGTGGCCACACGCATCCCCGGCTCGCGCACGTCGGCGACCGCACGGGCCTCGAGATGATCCGGACGCTCCAGGACCGCGCCGTGGCGACAGGCATCGCCGTCTACCAGGAGTGCACCATCACGCACCTCACGACGACCGATGGCCGTGTCAGCGGCGCCATCGGGTACTGGCGCGCCGACGGCCGGCCGGCCGCCTTCCAGGCCAAGGCGGTCGTCCTGGCGACGGGTGGCATCGGCCGGATCTACGAGGTCACATCGAACTCCTGGGAGTACTCGGGCGACGGTCACGCCCTCGCGTACCTCGCCGGAGCGGAGCTGATCGACATGGAGTTCGTCCAGTTCCATCCGACCGGCATGGTCTGGCCTCCAGGCGTCCGCGGCCTGCTCGTCACCGAGGCGGTCCGTGGGGAGGGCGGCATCCTCCGCAACCGCCTGGGCGAGCGGTTCATGTGGAAGTACCTGCCCGACGCACGCCGACACGAGTATGCCGAGACGGACGATGAGGCCATGCGGTGGGTCGAGGCCCTGACGGAGGGGCGCCAGACCGACGCCCGCCAGCCACCCGAGCTCTCGACCCGCGACAACGTCTCCCGGGCCATCTACACGGAGGTGAAGGAGGGCCGCGGCTCTCCCCATGGCGGTGTCTTCCTGGACATCAGCTACCTGCCACCCGATCGCGTCCGCCGCAAGCTGCCATCGATGTACGACCAGTTCACGGAGCTGGCCGATGTCGACATCACGAGGGTCCCGATGGAGGTCGGCCCGACCCAGCACTACATGATGGGCGGCGTCCGCGTGCAGGCCGAGACCGGGGCCACGACGCGGCCGGGTCTGTACGCCGCGGGCGAGGTGGCGGGCGGCATGCACGGCGCGAACCGGCTGGGCGGTAACTCCCTCTCCGACCTGCTGGTCTTCGGCCAGCGTGCGGGCGTGGCCGCCGCGCGGGCGGCCGGCGCGCTGCGTGCGATGCCCGCTCTCTCGGCGAGCCAGGTCGATGACGCGCTGGCCGAGTTGGAGGAGCCGCTGGTCCGGGGAGCCGGTGATGACCCGTATCGCATCCACCAGGAGCTGAAGGCCACGATGCAGTCGCTCGTGGGCATCTACCGGACGGAGAACGACCTGGACGCGGCGCTGGCGAGCATCGCGGAGCTCCGCCGGCGCTCCGAGGGAGTTCGTGTCGATGGCCCGCGAGCCTTCAATCCCGGCTGGGACCTGGTCTTCGAGTTGCGCAACATGCTCATCGTGGCAGAGGCGGTCACACTATCGGCGCGCATGCGGACGGAGAGTCGCGGCGCCCATAGCCGCCTGGACCACGTCTTGAGCGACCCGGCGTGGGAGCATCTCAACGTGGTCATCTGCCCCGACGGGCTGGCCATGCGCGTCGAGGGGACCCCCGCGGTCGCGTTGACGGACGACCAGCGCACGCTGGTCAACAAGGGATAGAAGGGACAGGACGGGCGATGGCCGAGACGATCCTGTGGGTGCTCCGCGGTAGCGACCGAGAGAGCGCCCGATGGATCGAGTATCGAGTGGAGACCGAGGAAGGGATGGTCGTCCTCGATGCCCTCCACTGGATCCAGGCGAACCTGGCGCCCGATCTGGCGGTCCGCTGGAACTGCAAGGCGGCCAAATGTGGGTCGTGCAGCGCCGAGGTCAACGGACGGCCCCGGCTGCTGTGCAAGACCCGCCTCTCGGACTTCCCGGAAGGGGAGGCGATCACCGTGGAACCGATGCGCGCATTCCCGCTGGTGCGCGACCTGGTCACCGACGTCTCGTGGAACTACCAGGTCAACGCACGGATCGCGCCGTTCGCCCCGCCCGCCGATGCCCCCGAGGAAGCCTGGCGCTGGCAGCAGGAGGACATCGAGCGGATCCAGGAGTTCCGTCGCTGCATCGAGTGCTTCCTGTGCCAGGACGTGTGCCACGTGCTGCGGAACCACGAGACGGAGAACGAGTTCGCCGGGCCGCGCTACCTCGTGCGGGTAGCCGGACTGGAGATGCACCCGATGGACCAGGGGGACCGGCTCGCCTACCTGCGCACCGACGCCGGCGCCGGCTACTGCAACATCACCAAGTGCTGCACCGAGGTCTGCCCGGAGCACATCCGCATCACCGACAACGCGATCATCCCGCTCAAGGAGCGCATCGCGGACCGCTACTACGACCCCATCCGGATCGCATGGAGGAAGCTGCGCGGCGGGTCGGAGCCCGGCGAGCCGCCTGCCCCGGCCAGCTGACCGCGCACGGTGCGCAGCATCCACACGGGCCGCGAGCCGGCCGTGCCAGGCAGGGTGGAGCGGCTGCTCATCCGGGCTGACGGGGCGGCTCGCGGCAATCCCGGCCCCGCCTCGGCGGGAGCGGTGCTCATCGACCTGGACCAGCCGTCCCCGTACGACACGGACGCGCCGCCCGTGGCGGTCGTCGCCCGCCCGCTAGGCATCCGCACCAACAACTGGGCCGAGTGGACGGCCGTGGTGCTGGCGCTCGAGCGGGCACGGTCGCTGGGCGCTTCAGAGGTGGAGCTCGTCCTCGATTCGAAGCTCGTCGTGGAGCAGCTGATGGGCCGCTGGAGGGTCAAGGAGCCGTCGCTCGTCCCGCTGCACGCTCGAGCCACGAGGATGCTGCCAGGCTTCCGAGCCTGGACCGTGCGCCACGAGGCGCGCGCGTCGAACCGGGCGGCGGACGCGCTGGCGAACCTGGCCCTGGACGACCCGCTGCGCGCCGAGGCGCTCGAGCGCGCCGTGACGACCGGACCACGAGCCGACGGACCGACGGACGACGCGCTGGCCGTCGTGGGGGCATGGTTCGACGCCTGGGCGGCTGCCGACCTGGACCGGGCGCGTGCGCTCCTGGCACCCGATGCGATCCTCCACCTTCCCGAAGGCTCGGACATCCAGGGGTTCGAGGCACTCCTCGAGTGGTTCGCTGCCCGGCGTGCAGGATCGGGGGCCTCGTTCGGGTACCAGGTCGTCTCCATGCTCGGGGGCGACGAGCTCGCCGCCGCCCTGCTCCGGCTGCACGACGTGCGCGACGGACTCCGACTCGAGTGGGAGCAGGTCGCGGTCTATCGGGTCGCCGCAGGGCGAGTCGCCGAGGTTTGGGCGATGGAGAGCGACGCGGTCGAACGTCCGTTCCAAATAGGCTAGCCACGGGCCGGCGATCGCGGTAAGATCGTCCGGTCAGCGAGGCGGCCGGACGGTCGCGTGCCACGTCGGGGCGACCCGAGACCGGCACGAGGAAAGTCCGAGCTCCACGACGCAGGGTAGCGGGTAACACCCGTCCGCCGCGAGGCGAGGACCAGCGCCACAGAGACGAGCCGGCAGGCCGACATCGTCGGCCGGGCCGGGTGAAACGGGCAAGCTCTACCCGGAGCAAGGCCAAATAGGAGGGCGGTCCGGGGCTCGTCCCCGGCGACAGGCGGCGTCGTCTGGCCCTCGGGTCGGCCGCTCGAGACCGCGGGTGACCGCGGTCCTAGATGGATGACCGTCGCCGCTTCGGCGGTACAGGACTCGGCTTACAGGCCGCTCTCGCTGACTCCCCGTCCGATAACGCCCCACCGTTGGCCACTGGACCTGCCCCCGGTTCGGAGATCGGATCGCCTTGGCCGCGAGGGTCAGGCCGAGACCCCGACCTCGTTGCGGCAGCGTAGGGACGATCCTGAGCCTCGGCCTCCTCATCCCAGAGCTCGCCGTCCTACCACGCTCGGGTGAACCAGCGCACGGTCGAAGGGTGGGTCGCCCGGCTTCCGTGGTCGACTGGGCTTGCGGTGACGGTCACGTGGCCCCGGTGGAGCAGCCGGTCGACGCGGCGGTCGGAAGAGCCATCGGGAAGATCGGGTCGAAGCGAGCGGGGTGAAGGTTCGAGGCGGCCCTTCCAGGAACGCCTGCATTTCGGTGCTTGACGACGAGCCGAAGCAGGGTAAGATGCGCCATCGGTGGCGCCAAGTGGCGTAAAGTGGGGAGTAGCGGTGAGCGCGACATCCAAGGCGGCCCAGGTCGGGACCGGGGTGGGGCGTTCCACCAGTCGAGGAGCGGCCAGCACGTGTTCACCGGCGAGTACCGCCACTCGGTGGATGAGAAGGGCCGCGTTGCGGTCCCCATCCGCTTCCGCGCGGAACTCGCTGGGGGCGCGCTGGTCAGCAAATGGATCGACGGCTGCCTGGCCATCCACTCGCGAGCGGCCTGGGACGACCTGGCCGAGCGCGCGGGACGCCTGCCCGTCACCGACGCTGGAGCCCGGACCTTCAAGCGGTTCCTCTTCGGCACCGCCTTCGAGGTCGACCTGGACCGGCAGGGCCGGATCGTGGTCCCCCAGATCCTTCGCGACTTCGCCGGCCTGAAGGCGGACGTCGTCGTGGTGGGGTCGCACGACCACGTGGAGCTGTGGGTCCCCGAACGATGGGACGCCTACAGCGCCCAGATGGATAGACCGGAGGTGCTCGCCGAGCATCTCCAGGGCCTGGGCATCTAGCGAACCAGATGAGCCTCCGGGGCTCGGAGGGACTCGCCGGTCGGCGGTCGTGAACGAGGAAGAAGGGCACCTGCCCGTGATGGTGGAGGAGGTCATGGCGGCTCTCTCACCCGTTCCGGGCAGCTTCCAGATCGATGCGACCGTCGGCGGCGGGGGGCACGCTCTCCGAGTCCTGGAGGCCGCCACGCCTCGTGGTCGCCTGCTCGGCGTGGATGCCGATCCGGAAGCCATCGCGAGGACGCGGCGGCGCTTGGCGCGATACGGGGACGCGGTCGTGCTGCGTCAGGCGAGCTTCGAGCGGATCGACGAGCTGGCCCGGAGCGCCGGCTTCGGCCAGGTCGACGGGGTCGTCTTCGATCTCGGACTGAGCTCGCACCAGCTGGCCGACCCGGAGCGCGCCTTCAGCTTCCGCGCCGAGGGCTCGCTCGACATGCGCTTCGACCCCACTCGCGGCGTCCCGGCCAGGGAGCTGCTCGCGACGCTCGACCAGCCTGAGCTGACCGATCTCTTCCGCCGGTACGGAGAGGAACCGCATGCCCGCCGCATCGCCGCGGCCATCGTGGAGCGGCGAGCGCGGGAGCCGATCCGCACCGGCGTGGAGCTGGGCGACCTGGTGGCGGCCGCCGTCCCGCCGACGAGGCCGACCGGTCGCCGGCGCATCCACCCGGCTACCCGGGTGTTCCAGGCCCTGCGCATCGCGGTCAACCGTGAGCTCGAGGTCCTGCCCGTGGCGCTCGCCGGCGCCGTGGACCTGCTGCGGCCCGACGGCCGCCTCTGCGTCATCAGCTATCACTCGCTGGAGGATCGGATCGTGAAGCGCTTCGTGGCTGCCGAGCGGCGCGGCTGTGTCTGCCCGCCCACGCTCCCGGTGTGCGTCTGCGGGCGCGCGCCACGGCTGGCACCGGTGGGACCGCAGCCCCGGCGCCCGAGCGATGCGGAAGTGGCTGGCAACCCGCGCGCACGGAGTGCCCGCCTTCGGGTGGCCAGGCGGCTCGCGGCATGAGCCGTCGTCACGGCGCATCGCGGCGTCGCACCTACGCACCCCGTCAGCGCGAGCTCCGATACCGCCGGCTGGAGACGCCGGCGGAGCTCGGGCATCCCACCGGATGGCCGCGCGGCACGGGGTGGGAAGAGCCTCCGCGCTCAGGCCCGCCCGAGGTGCTGCCACTCCGCCCGTCCGCCAGCCAGGGAAGCGTCTGATGGCCGTCTACGAGGGCGCGCGTCTGCGGCGCGGACCGGTCCCCGGGGGGAGGACCAGCGGGGCAGCCGGGGCTCGCTCGACAGGGATCCCAGTCGCCCGGCGCTCTGCCCTGCCGGTCGAGCGGCGGACCCGCCGGCGGACCACGCGCGCCCAGCGCCGCATCCGACCGGTGGCCCTGGTCATGGCTGCCATCGTCGCGACGTTCGTGCTGGGTCTGGTCCAGCTGACCCAGACGCTCCAGGCAGCGGCCATGGAGCACGAGCTCGTGGTCCTCCGTGAGCAGGCGCTCCAGCTCGAGCGCGACATCCGGACGCAGGCGGGCACCATCATCCGTTGGGGATCGGAGCCCCAGGTCGTGGACTGGGCGCAGCAGCACGGCCTCGACCGCCTGGGCGGCCCGCTTCGCGTCCCGGCTCGTTAGACGGCCATGACAGGGCGTACGGACCGTCGGCTCCGCCTGCTCGTCCTCCTCGTGGTGTTCCTCGCGATGGGTTCGGCGGCCATCGTGCGGCTCTCGTACTGGCAGCTCTCGATGAGCACCGAGCTGCGCGCGATCGCGGCCGATCAGGTCGTGCAGACGAGCGAGATCGAGGCCGTGCGAGGGGACATCGTGGACCGCCGAGGGACGGTGCTCGCGACCACCTCCTACCGGGACCTGCTGGCCGCCCACCCCGAGCGACTCGATGAGCCGTCCCGAGAGCAGACGGTCGCTGGCCTCACGGACATCCTGGGCCTCGACGAGCAGGGGGCCCAGGCCCTTCGAGAGCAGCTCTCGGCGGATGATCCCTACGTCGTGCTCGTCCGTTCGCTGACGCCCGAGCAGAGCCAGCGGATCCGTGACGCGATGGCGACACCCCTCGACCAGGGCGGGCTGGCCGGGCTGGCGCTGCGGTCACAGCCGGTCCGGGAGTATCCCAACCCCGGTGGAGCGCCGGGCACGACGCTGGCCAGTCAGCTGCTGGGCTTCGTGACGGAGGACGGCCGCGGCCACTACGGCATCGAGGAGTACTACGACGAAGCGCTGGGGGGCATCCCCACGCAGGTCGCGTCACTCCCCGGCTCGCCGGCACTGCCAGACGCGGCCGACGGGAGCCAGGCGGGCCGGGCCGGTGTCGATGTCCGCCTCACCATCGACGCGAGCCTGCAACTCCAGCTCGAGAAGGAGCTCTACGCCGCGTGGGTCGCCGACCGTGCCAAGCGAGTGAGCGCGGTCGTGCTGGACCCCGCGAGCGGCGAGGTGCTCGCGTGGGCGTCCGTACCCGGCTACGACGCCAACCAGTACGGCACCGTGGCCGCGGCATCACCCGAGCTGCTGGTCGACCCCATCGCCAGTGCGGTGTACGAGCCCGGCTCGGTGATGAAGATGCTGACCGCCGCCGCGGCCCTGGAGGAGGGCACGGTCACCCTCGACGAGCAGGTGCGAGACGGCTATGCCTTGCGCTTCGGCAGCAGGATGGTGCGCAATGCGGACCACCGGTCCATGGACCGGCTGCCATTCCGGGACGCGATCGCGTTCTCGCGCAACGTGGCCACGGCACGGGTCGCGCTGGCCATGGATGGCTCGACGCCGGAAGCCTCGATGCGCCTCTACCGCATGTGGTCGCTCCTGGGGATCGGCCAGCGGACCGGTATCGATCTGGCCAACGAGGTGACCGGCATCGTGCCTGACCCGAGCGAACAGGAATGGGGCGGCATCGACCTTGCCAACCGCGCCTTCGGCCAGGGAGTCGCCGTCACGCAGATCCAGCTGGCCGTGGCCCATGCGGCCATGGTCAACGGTGGACTGCGCGTGACGCCCCACGTGGTCAGTGAGGTGGGCGGCGAGCTGCGGGAAGGGCCGAGCCCGACGAGGGCCATCGACAGCGGGCTGGCCACGGACCTCCACGGGCTCCTTCAGCACGTCCCCCAGCGCGTGCCGTGGTACCGAGTGGCGACGCGGATCCCGGGGTATGTGGTCGGTGGCAAGACGGGCACCGCCCAGATCTGGGATGTCGAGCGCAAGGACTGGCTGCCCGACCGTTTCAACTTCTCGTTCGTGGGCTTCGCAGGCACCCTCCGCCCCGAAGCGATCATCGTCACGCGCATCGAAGATGCCGCGCCCACCATCCGTGGCCAGGGCCTGCTGGACCTGCGCATCGAGTCCTACGAGCTCTTCCGCAGGATCGCCGGGCACACGATGGCCGCCCTGGACGTGGCGCCGCTGCCGATCCTGCGGCCGGACGTCCGGAAGCCGGCGGACGACCGCGGGACGGAGCGGAGCGGCCGGCCGGCCGGCGGCTAGGCATGGTCGTGCGAGAATGGCCGGCGATCGTGAGTGACGCGCCGCACGTGCCACGCTCTGACGGCGCGCCCGCGTTCGACGCGGCCGGGCTCGCGCACGTCGTGGGCGGTCGCATCATCGCCATGGGTGCCATGCCCATCCGGGGCGGCGCCGTCGACTCGCGCAGGGTGACTGCGGGGGTCTGCTTCTTCGCCCTGCCCGGCGAGCACACCGACGGCCAGCGGTTCCTCCCGGAGGCCGTGGCGGCCGGGGCGGCAGCGCTCATCGTCCGCGACGCACCGACGCCGCTGGAGCTCGAGCGACTCACGACCGGGCGCCCCGTCACGATCATCCAGGTGCGTGACGGCCAGGCTGCGCTCCACTCGGCGGCACGCGCTTGGCGCGCGCGCTGGACGCCGCTCGTGGTGGCTGTGACCGGCTCACTGGCCAAGACCTCCACCAAGGAGCAGGCCGCGGAGGTCCTGGCGGAGCGCTGGCCGGTGCTCCGGAACGAGGGCAACGAGAACAACGAGATCGGCCTGCCGCTCACGCTGCTGCGTCTGTCGCCGGAGCACCGTGCGGCGGTCCTGGAGATGGGCATGTACACGCCCGGCGACATCGCCCAGCTGGCGGATCTCGCCCGGCCGAGCATCGGTGTCATCACCGCCGTCCGAGGGACGCATCTCAGTCGCGCCGGCTCGATCGATGCCATCGAGCGAGGCAAGGCGGAGCTCGTGGAGGCGCTGCCCGCGGAGGGCACCGCTGTCCTGAACGCCGACGACGAGCGCGTCGGTCGCTTCGCTGGGCGCACACGCGCCAAGGTCATGACATACGGGTTCGGCGCCGCGGCCGACCTGACCGCCCGGGACATCGTCTCGCTGGGCGAGCAGGGCATGTGCTTCCGCCTGGTGACCCCGATGGGCACGATCCAGGTGACGACACCTGCGCTGGGCCGCCACAGCGTCCACAACGCCCTGGCCGCAGCCGCCATCGCCATGGCGGCCGGCTTCGACCTCGACACGATCGCGCGCGGCCTGGCACGCGGCTTCAGGGCTCCCCACCGGACCGCATTCTTGCGCGCCGGCGGGTGGCGCATCCTCGATGACAGCTACAACGCTGGGCCCGACTCGATGGTCGCGGCGCTGGAGCTGCTCGCCAGCCTCGGCGGTCGCAGGGTGGCGGTGCTGGGCGAGATGCTGGAGCTGGGCGACGCCGCGGATGAGGCGCACCGGATGGTGGGGCGTGAGGCGGCCAGGTCCGCCGATCGCCTCATCGTCGTCGGTGAGGGTGCCGCGAGCATCCTCCTGGGAGCGCGCGCCGCCGGTATGGACCCCGCCCTGGCGACGGCCGTGCCGGACCGCGAGGCAGCGCTGGCGCTGCTCGTGGCGGAGTTGCGGGAGGGTGACGCCGTCCTCGTCAAGGGGTCGCGCGGCGCCGCGCTCGATCTGCTGGTCGATGCGCTCGTGGCGGCCGCGAGCGACCAGGCTCCCGCGTGAGGGGGCGCGGCGGGTGAAGGGGCTCGAGCCGCTCGTCCAGGGCCTCCTCCTGGCGTTCGCCCTGATGGTCATCCTCATGCCGGCGTTCCTGCGCCTGCTGCGTCGCCTGGGCTTCGGGAAGCGGATCCGCATCGAGGGCCCGCAGAGTCACCTGGTCAAGGAAGGCACGCCCACGATGGGCGGGCTGCTGATGCTGCTCGTCGTCGTCGGCCTGGCCTTGCTGCTGGAGGCGTTGGGCAATCGATTCATCGACGGGTCGACCTTCGCGCCCATCGCCACGCTCGCGCTGGTGGGTGCGCTCGGTACCGCCGACGATTACCTCAATGCCCGGACCGGGGACGGCATCCGCGTACGCCAGAAGCTGCTCTGGCAGACGGCGGTGGCTGGGTACGCCGCCTTCCAGATCCAGCAGACGTACGCCATCGAGCTGCTGAACGTGCCCTTCGTCGGCTCGGTGGAGATCCCGCCCGTGCTGTACGTGGCCTTTGCCGCCTTCGCCATCATCGCCACGAGCAACGGCGTCAACATCACCGACGGCCTCGACGGCCTGGCCGGCGGCACGCTCATCTTCGCCTTCATCGGATTCATGATCATCGCCGCGCTCAACGAGCAGCCCAACCTGGCGGTGCTATGCGCACTCATCGTGGGCGCCCTGCTCGGCTTCCTCTGGTTCAACGTCCACCCGGCACAGATCTTCATGGGCGACTCGGGGGCGCTCTCGCTCGGTGCGACGCTGGCCGTGGTGGGACTGATCAGCGGTCAGATCCTCCTGCTCCCTCTGATCGGCGTCATCTTCGTGCTGGAGACGGCGTCCGTCCTGCTCCAGGTGCTCAGCGTCAAGACGACGGGTCGGCGGATCCTGCGCATGAGCCCGCTCCACCACCACTTCGAGTTGGGTGGCTGGGACGAGGAGAAGATCACGCTGCGCTTCTGGATCGTGGCGGTCCTCGCGGCGATGCTCGGGGTGGTCATCTTCGTGGCCACCCGCGGGCTGTTCCAGTGACCGCTGCCGTGGCTGCCTCCCGGGACGCCTCCCGCCCGCCCGGCTCCGTGGAGCCCATCGACACGGCGACGCTGGATCTCGATTCGTTCGCCGGCCGGCGCGTGGTCGTCCTCGGACTGGCACGCAGTGGCGTCGCGCTCTGTCGCTTCCTGGCCGACCGCGGTGCGCACGTGACCGCCTACGACGCACGCTCCTCCGAGGAGCTCCGGGAGGCGGTCGCGGCGCTCGGCGAGCGAGACGTCGCGCTGCGTCTCGGGCCGAGCGTCGAGCCGGCGGACGTCCTGGCCCAGCAGTCGCTCATCGCCACATCGCCTTCGGTCAGCAGCCGGTACCCCACCACGGAGCCGCGACTGCGCCAGGCGCTCGCGCGGGTAGAGGCGGACGGTCGCGTCCCGATCGTGTCGGAGGTGGACCTCTTCCTGCGGCTCTGTCCCGCGCTCACCGTCGGGGTGACCGGGACCAAGGGGAAGACGACGACCAGCTCGCTCATCGCGACCGTCCTTTCCGGTGGGTCCGAGCTGGTCCTGCTGGGGGGGAACATCGGCGTGCCGCTGGTGGAGCGACTGCCGGAGCTGACACCGCGACACCGGGTGGTCGTGGAGCTCTCCGAGCTGCAGCTGCCCACCCTCTCGCGCGGCACGGACCTGGCGGTCTACACCCATGTGACGAGCGACCACCTGGACCGACACGGGACGTTGGCCGCCTACCGGGACGTCAAGCGACGCCTCGCCGAGCTGGTCCCCGAGCACGGCGCGCTGGTGCTCAACGCGGAGGACCCGGTGACCAGCGGCTATCCAGCGGTCCTGCCCGACTCTCGCCGGACGCTGCTGTACCGCCGCACCGAGCCCGGGGGCGGAGAGGTCGGCGTCGCGGACGGCTGGATCGTGGCCAGGGAGGTGGAGCGGCTCGGCACGGCGGGCGGGGGAGCGGCGATGAGCGGCCTCGGTGATCGCATCATGCCGCTCAGCGACCTCGCCATCCCCGGCGCTCACAACGTCAGCAATGCGCTGGCCGCGGTATCGGTGGGCCTCCTCCTGGGGATCGCTCCGGACGCCATGCGACGTCGCGTCGCGCACTTCACGGGTGTGGAGCATCGCCTGGAGCCTGTCGCGCTCGTGGACGGCGTGCGCTTCGTCAACGACTCCCAGGGGACGCAGCCCGATGCGGTGATCGCTGCGCTGCACAGCTTCGAGCGCCCGCTCGTCCTGATCGCGGGTGGTCGGGCGAAGGGCCTCGCCATCGACGAGCTGGCCGCCGTCATCGCGCAGCGTGCCGATGCGGTGGTCGTCATCGGCGAGAGCGCTCCCCGGTACGCTGCTGCGTTCCGCGCAGCCGGCTCGGAGCAGGTGGAGGAGGCGCGCGACCTCGAGGCGGCCGTCATCGCTGCCGACGCCATCGCACGCGAGAGGCTCGCGGCCGGGCCGTCGGCCACGGCCACGGTGCTGCTCAGCCCGGCCGCCGCGAGCTTCGACATGTTCGAGGACTACGCCGCCCGCGGCCGGGCCTTCAAGGCTGTCGTCGCCCAGCTGTCGGCGCGACGCACCCGGGCGGGGCAGCCGTGAGCGCGCCGCTGCCGCGTCCCCTCGGCCGAGCCCTCCCGGCGCACCCGACCGCATGGGCGAGGCTGTCGCGAAACGCCGCCGCTGCGCCCCGAAGCGCCGCCGCTGCGCCCGTGCGCGAGAAGCGGGCGGCCGCGCGCGACCCCGTTCCCCGCAC
>JAUJNA010000008.1:52965-56165 GCA_030446555.1 Chloroflexota bacterium
GCCGCCACACGCGCTGTCCATGGTCCGCAGCGTGAGCGACACGAGCCGGACTACCTGCTGGTGGTCGTGACGCTCGCGCTGTCCGCCCTCGGGCTCCTGATGATCTATTCCACGACCGGTGTCGAGACGGCCGTCCGCAACCTGGGCGATCCGTTCGGTGCGGTCACGGCTCAGCTCGTCTTCTCGCTGCTCGGGCTTCTCGCCCTGGTCTTCTTCATGCGGCTCGACTACCGCTACCTCCGCCTCGTATCGGTGCCGGCCTATCTGGCGGCGTTGGCGCTCCTCGTCGTCGTGCTCCTGCCCGCCATCGGACCGCTGAAGCCGGTCATCGCAGGCGGATCGGCCCGTTGGCTGCAGATCGGATCGCTGCCGTCGATGCACCCGGCAGAGCTGGCCAAGCTGGCCATGGTCATCTACCTCGCCCACTGGCTGGCCAAGCGGGGAACGCAGGCCGGCAGCCTCGTCCACGGCCTGGTGCCGTTCCTGATCATCACGGCGCCCGTGATCGGCCTGGTCGCGCGCGAGCCCGACCTCGGCACGACGGGCGTGCTGACGCTGACCGCCTTGACCATCTTCTTCGTGGCCGGCGGCAGCATCTGGCAGCTGGCGATGCTGGTGCCGCTGGGCATCGCCGCGGTCGCCACCTACGTCCTCAGCACGGACTACCAGCTCCAGCGCGTGGTGACCTTCCTCGATCCCTGGGCCGATCCCCTCGAGAGCGGCTTCCAGACCGTGCAGGGCCTTCTGGCGCTGGGCATGGGTGGCCTGCTGGGGGTCGGCCTGGGACAGAGCCGACTGCCCGGCGGGCTGAACGTGCCGAACGCGGAGAACGACTTCATCTTCGCGGTCATCGGCCAGGAATTCGGGCTCATCGGTGCGGTGGTCGTCATCGGGCTGTTCCTGACACTGGCCTATCGCGGGATCCGTATCGCGCTGGGGGCGCCGGACACGTTCGGCGCGCTCCTCGCGACGGGGATCTCCGCATGGCTGTGCTTCCAGGCGCTCATCAACATCGGCGTGGTGGTGGCGCTCCTGCCCATCACCGGCATCACGTTGCCCTTCGTGAGCGACGGTGGTTCCTCGCTCATCGTCAGCTTCGCGGCGGTCGGTATCCTCCTCTCCATCTCGCGCGAGACCCTTCCTCGAGGCACCTGGAACGATGCGGATCCTGATCGCGGCCGGGGGTACGGGCGGCCACATCCACCCGGCCCTGGCCGTCCTGCGCTCGCTGGCCGAGGACGGTGAGCTCGATGTGCGGTGGGTGGGCGGCCGACGCGGCTTCGAGACGGACCTCGTGCCCCCTGCCGGCTATGAGCTCGACCGGCTCTGGCTCCGCTCGCTGCGCACGGTCGACCTCTCGATCCACACCATCGCCGATCCGCTGCGCCTCGCTGCCTCGGTGCCGCAGGCGATGGCGCTCCTCGCTCGGTGGCGCCCACGGGTCATCTTCACGACCGGCGGCTACGTGGCCATCCCGGTGCTGACGGCCGCCGCCGCGGCCCGCGTGCCGGCACTCCTTTGGGAGGGCAACCTGATCGCGGGACGCAGCGTGCGAGCCATCGCCCGGCTGGCGCAGGCGGTCTGCGTGAGCTTCCCGGAGACCTGTGCGGAGCTGCCGGTGCGCTGCTACGTGACGGGCACGCCCATCCGTTCCTTCAGCGGGATCGAGCGTGTCGGTGCGCGGGAGCGACTCGGCCTGCCGGCCGACCTTCCGCTCATGCTGATCTTCGGCGGCTCGCAGGCCGTGACGCGGTTGAACGCTGCGGTGGCCCAGGCACTGCCGCAGCTGCTGGAGCGCGCAGCGGTGCTCCACCTGACCGGCGACACCGCCTACGGCGATGCGCTGCGACGCCGAGAGGCGCTGCCGGAGGATCTCCGCGGCCGCTATCGGCCGTTCCCATCCCTGCGCGGCGAGATGGCCGACGCCCTCGTCGCCGCCGACCTGCTGGTGGGGCGGGCCGGATCGTCCACGCTGGCCGAGGCCGCGGCGGTGGGCCTGCCGCTCGTGGTCGTGCCCTATCCGCACGCTGCCGCCCACCAGCTGGCGAACGCGCGGCATCTGGTGCGCGCCGGAGCCGCGGAACTGATCGAGGACGACGCGCTCGACGGTGATGCGCTGCTCGCTGCCAGCCGCATCCTCGAGGACGACGAGCGCCGAGGGCGCATGGCCGCAGCGAGCCGTGCCCTGGGGCGGCCCGACGCCGCGGACGCGACCGCTGGACTGGTGCGCTCCCTGGCAGCCCGTCGCCCGCTTCCTCCCGCGGAGCGGGTCGAGCGGCTGGCTCGGGCGGCGGGATGACCGCCGTACCCGGGACCGCTCCTCCGGCGCGGCGCCTGGAGGAAGCCGAGGCCGCCCGGCTCGGTACCGAGATCCAGCGGCGCATCGGCATCAAGACCTCGCGCCGAGAGCCGCTGGCGCGTTTCACGACGATGCGCGTGGGCGGCCACGCCGACCTCTTCGCCGAGGTGCGCAACCTCTTCGAGCTGCGTGCCATCGTGCGTTTCGCGCGGAGTCGCGCCCTTCCCCTCTTCATCATCGGCCGCGGCTCCGATCTGGTCATCAGCGATGCGGGTATCGGGGGCCTGGTGGTCATGAATCGGGCGCAGCAGACGCGGATCGAGGGGACGCAGCTGACGGCCGACTCCGGACTGCCCATGGCCAAGGCGGCCACGCTCTGCCGCGAGGCCGGCCTCTCCGGCCTGGAGTTCGGTCTGGCCATCCCGGGCACCGTAGGTGGGGCGGTGTGGGCCAACGCCGGCGCGCACGACTCGGACGTGGCGGCGGTGCTGGTGGCGGCCGACGTCATCGGCGCCGATGGCAGCGAGGCGCGACTCGCTGCGGCTGACCTGGGGCTCGCCTACCGCGAGAGCCGGCTGAAGCACGGCCCAGAGGGAACGCCGGAGGTCGTCACGCAGGCGACCTTCCAGCTCGAGGCCGCGGAGACCGAGCTCGTGGGGCAGCGACTGGACGAGATCCGCCGCTGGCGGCAGGCCCACCAGCCGCTGGGTCTGCCGTCCGCGGGCAGCGTCTTCCGCAACCCCTCCGACGAGCTCTCGGCCGGGCGGCTCATCGACGAGCTGGGGCTCAAAGGGCGGCGCATCGGCGGCGCCGTCGTCTCCGAGAAGCACGCCAACTTCATCGTCAACGACCGCGCCGGGAGCGCAGCCGACGTGCGGCGCCTGGCCGAGGAGGTCCGAGC
>JAUJNA010000008.1:56265-63858 GCA_030446555.1 Chloroflexota bacterium
ACGACCGCGCCGGGAGCGCAGCCGACGTGCGGCGCCTGGCCGAGGAGGTCCGAGCAACGGTGCGCCGCGAGCGAGGCATCGAGCTGCGTTTCGAGGTCGTCTTCGCCGGCGACTGGAGCGGCTGGGAGTCGACCGCGTGACCGCCCGGGATGTGGCAGTGCTCATCGGCGGACCTTCCGCGGAGCATGACGTGTCACTCGTCTCGGGACGGGCGATCGCTCGTGGGTTGGCCGAACGCGGCCACCGGGTCCACGGCTGGCTCATCGACCTCGGGGGCTGCTGGTGGCGACTGTCGCCGGAGGGGATGGATCCCGGTCTGCCGGAGGCCGCCTATGACGACCCGGCGGCCCTGGGAGCCGAGGGACCCTGGTCGGCCGGTGCGGCGCTCGACCGGCTCGCCGCGGCCGACCCGCGGCCCGTCGTCTTCATCGCGCTGCACGGTCCCTTCGGCGAGGACGGGACGGTGCAGGCCCTGTGCGAGGCCCATGGGTTCGCCTACACCGGCTGCGGGGTCGCGGCGTCCTCGCTGGGCATGCACAAGGGTCTCTTCAAGCTGCTGGCAGCCGCGGTGGGCCTGCCGGTCGTGCCCTGGATCGAGCTGCACGCCGACCGCGCCCCGGCGGGGCTCGACGCGCGGATGGCGGCCATCGCCGCCTTCGCCGCCGAGCAGCCCGACCGGCGTGTCATCGTCAAGCCGGCACGCCTCGGGTCCAGCGTGGGCATCACCGTGGTCCACCGGACCGACGAGCGCCCCGAGCTGGAGTACGCGCTCGCGGAGGCGTTCCGGTACGACGACACCATCCTCGTGGAGGCATACCTCGCAGGCGCTCGGGAGCTCGAGGCGAGCGTGGTCGGCAACGACCCCTGCGCGATCGAGGTGTACGGACCGGGTGAGATCTTCCCGGGCCACGAGTTCTACGACTTCACGGCCAAGTACGAGGAGGGGGTCTCCCGCACGACCGCGGCGCCCGATCTGGATCCGGCCGTCCGCGAGCGTGTCCACTCCCTGGCGGTCGAGGCGTATCTGGCCATCGGTGCCCAGGGCTTCGCCCGGGTCGACTTCCTCCTCGCTGGCAAGAAGCTGTACGTCTCGGAGATCAACACCATCCCGGGCTTCACGCCCATCAGCCTCTTCCCGGTCCTCTGCGCCGAGGGCGGCTACGACTTCGGGGCCATCGCGGAGCGGATCGTCGAGCTGGCCATCGAGCGCCAGGCCCACCGTCCGGCCCGCGCGCTGACGCGGGCCGACCTTCCCTGACCCGGTGCCGCTGCCCGTCCGGCCGCCGCCCGGCGGCCGACCGCGTCGCTCCGTCGCCCGGGCTTCGGCGGTCATCTCCCGTACGCGCCTGGCGGCCGCGCTGATGCTGATGATCAGCGGTGGCGCGATGTACGGACTCACCACGTCCGAGGCCTTCGTGCTGGATCCGGGGGCGCTCCGCGTGGAGGGGCTGGGCTACACGGACGCGGCGCTCGCCCGCTCGCTCATCGGTCTCGACGCCCAGCCTCGGCCGAACGCGTTCCGCGTCCGGACGACCGAGCTGGAGGCCGCCCTGGCGGCGCTCCCGCCGGTGCGCACGGCGCGCGTGGAGGTCCAGCTGCCGGACCGGCTGCACGTGACGATCGAGGAGCGGACGCCCATCATGACCTGGCATCGGGGGACGCGGCCTTCCTCGTGGACGTCGAGGGCCGGTCGTTCGCACCGGGGAACGGCACTGATGGCGCAGGACCCACCATCCTCGACCTGCGCACCACCGAGCCTGCAATGACGGTGGGCGAGCAGCTCGACGACCTCGACCTGGAGGTGGCACGGACGCTGGGGGCGATCGGGCCGGGAGACCTGGGCAGCAGCGCGCCCGACGTGTCGCTGACCGTGACCGATGAGGAGGGCTGGGTGATGCAGGCCGTCGGCTGGCGCGCCATCTTCGGCCACTACACGCCGGCGCTTCGTCCCGCCTCTACCATCGAGGTCCAGGTCGCCTGCCTGCGCGGCCTGCTGGCCACCGGCAGATCGGCCGTCGCGGAGGTCACGCTGTCGCTCTCGCCCGAGCGCTGCGGGACCTTCCGGCCGCGACCCACCCCACGCCCTCGCCGACAGCGCGGTCGGGCTCCTCGGGGCGGGGCGGCCGTGACGCGGGAGGCCCGGGCGGCGATCGCCCGGCCGGTCGGCGTGGCGACGTGTGTGCACGCCCCGCATCTGCCACGATGGGGTCGCCGGCACGGCGCGCGCCGGCAGCCGTGCTGACAGGAAGGGGAGCCGTGGAGCGAGAAGCGGTGCTGGTGGCCATCGATGTGGGCACCAGCAAGGTCGTGACCCTCATCGGCGAGGTGACGCGCGATGGCGCGCTGACGATCATCGGCAAAGGCACACCGGCGGCGACCGGGCTGAAGAAGGGTGTGGTCATCAACATCGACCAGACCGTGGCCTCGATCCGAAGCGCCATCGAAAGGGCCGAGCGACTCTCCGGCTACAAGCTCGAGTCGGCTTTCGTCGGCGTGGGCGGCAGTCACGTCGAGAGCCAGAACTCGCGGGGCGCGGTCGCCGTGAGCGGTCCGCGGCGCGAGGTCAGCCGCGAGGATATCGAGCGAGCGACCGAGGTCGCCCGGGCGGTCACCATCCCCTCCAACCGTGAGGTGCTCCACGTCCTGCCACGCGGCTTCGTGGTGGACGGTCAGGAGGGCGTGAAGGACCCGCTCGGCATGAGCGCCATCCGCCTCGAGGTCGAGACGCACATCGTCCATGCCAGTGCCACCGCGGTCCAGAACCTGACCAAGTGCGTGCAGCTGTCCGAGGTGCGCATCGACGAGCTCGTGGCCTCTTCGCTCGCGGCCGGTGAAGCCGTCCTCTCGGCCACCGAGCGGGAGCTCGGCGTGGCCGTGGCCGACCTGGGTGCGGGCACCACCGACCTGGCACTCTTCATGGACGGCTCGCCACTGCACACGGCGGTCCTGCCCATCGGCGGCCACAACGTCACGAACGACGTGGCGATCGGCCTGAAGACCAACCTCATCGCCGCAGAGGAGATGAAGATGTTACGGCACGGCCGATCCGTCACGCGTCGGGGATGACGAGGTGGTCACGGTGGAGGTCATCGGCGAGGGCGAGGGCCGGACCGCCGCTCGATCGGAGCTGGCGGCGATCGTCGAGGCGAGGATGCGCGAGCTGTTCGAGAAGATGGGTGAGGAGATCGAGCGCGCCGGGCACGCCGGGCGCCTGCCGGCCGGCCTGGTGCTCACCGGTGGCGCGTCGCAGCTCTCGGGTGCTGCCGAGCTGGGCCGGGAGGTGCTGGAGATGCCGGTCCGCGTGGCCGCCCCGAACGGGGTGGGCGGCCTGACCGACAACCTGCTGACACCGGCCTTCAGCTCATCGATCGGCCTGCTGCTGTGGGGCGCCCGCGCCGTTACCGAGAGTGAGCCCAGCAGGTACGAGTCCGCGCCGGCCGGCGGATCGCTGGGCAAGCTCCGTGACTGGGTCCGCCGTCTCTTTCCCTAGGCCCGAGCACGCCCGTGCGGGACTGTGGATAACCCCGTGGCCGTCCACCATCCGTCCACGATCGCCCCGTCTTCAGCAGCCGAAGGCCGCCCGAAGGGCACCCTGAAGGGGCGCCGGAGGGGCCGTCCGGGAGCGCTGCGGGCTATACTCCCGCCCACGACCCGAGCGGCTTCGTGGCACCGCCCATCGCCCCTGCCGCGCCGGTCCCCAGGACGCATCCGACGACATGATCGAGGAGAGAGCGATGCCGCTGCGGTCCGACTCGGAGAACTTCGCGCTCATCCGGGTCATCGGCGTCGGTGGTGGCGGGAGCAACGCGGTGAACCGGATGATCCGCGCTGAGCTCATGGGTGTCGAGTTCATCGCCGTGAACACCGACGCGCAGGCTCTCCTGCAGTCGGACGCACCACACAAGATCGCATCGGCGACAAGATCACCCGCGGCCTGGGTGCCGGCGGGGATGCCGTCATCGGCCAGCGCGCGGCGGAGGACGACTCCGAGAAGATCCACGAGGCGCTCAAGGACTCGGACATGGTCTTCATCACGGCCGGCATGGGCGGTGGCACAGGGTCGGGCGCTGCGCCGATCATCGCGCAGATCGCCCGTGACCTCGGCGCATTGACCATCGGCGTCGTCACCAAGCCGTTCAGCTTCGAGGGGCACGCCGGCGGCTCAACGCGGAGAAGTCGTCCGCCGAGCTCAAGGACAAGGTGGACACGCTCATCACCATCCCCAACGATCGGCTCAAGGACGTGGTCGCCAAGGACACGTCCATCGTGGACGCCTTCCGCGTCGTGGACGACGTCCTCCGCCAGGGGGTGCAGGGCATCAGCGACCTGATCGCGGTGCCCGGGCTCATCAACTCGACTTCGCGGATGTGCGGACGATCATGAAGGACGCCGGTTCGGCGCTCATGGGCATCGGCCGTGGCAGTGGCGACGATCGCGCCGCCGAGGCCGCCCGCATGGCCACCGCCAGCCCGCTCCTCGAGATCAACATCGCAGGCGCACAGGGCGTCCTCTTCAACGTCACCGGCGGGCCGGGCCTCAGCCCTTCGAGGTCGACACGGCGGCGGAGATCATCAAGGAGACCGCCGACCCCGAAGCAAACATCATCTTCGGCACGGTCATCGACGAGCGCATGGGTGACGAGCTGATGATCACGGTCATCGCGACCGGCTTCGACGCGACTCGCAAGCGGGACCACATCGGGCAGCCGCGGCTTCGACCGCAGGCTCCGAGATGGCAAACGTTCGTGTGGGGCGCGACAGCCGCGACTTCATGCGCGAGCTCGATCAGCAGCGCGCCGTGGCCGCACGCCGGGAGACGACACAGCAGCCGGCGCCTATGGCCAGCGAGACCCCGTCGCCGTCCGACCCCTACGCCCTGCCACCCGGTGGCGGCACGGCCGTGACGGCTCCGTCCGCCGCACGCGGATCGGTGGCTCCACTGGGCGGGCAGAGCGTCGATGGAGGGCGACGCCAGCCGGCACCCGAGGTCGAGGACCTCGACATCCCGGCTTCCTCCGCCGCGGCCGCTGACGGCCCGTCCACCGGGCTCGCGCAAGCCGCAGGGCGCGTCCGCGAGCGCATCGACGCCGCCTGCCGGCGGTCGGGGCGCGATCCGCTCGACGTCGACCTCGTGTGCGTCTCCAAGGGCGTCGCGCCGGAGCAGCTGGCCGGCGCCGTGGTGGGCCTCGCCACCTTCGGTGAGAACCGGGTGCAGGAGGCGGAGGCCAAGGTCCCAATGGTGTCGGGCGCGACCTGGCACCTGGTCGGCCACCTCCAGGCCAACAAGGCCGGTCGCGCGGTGCGTCTGTTCTCGATCGTCAGTCGGTCGACTCGGTCGAGCTCGCCCGCCGGCTGGACCGGCTGGCGGCTACGTCATCGGTCGACCGTCGGACGGGATCCTCCGGCCGCTATCCCGTCTATCTCCAGGTGAACGTCGATGCCGATCCCGCGAAGGCCGGCTTCGACCCCGCGGCGGCACGGGTGCATCTCGATGAGCTGGCGTCCCTCCCGCGGATAGAGCTTCGGGGCCTGATGACCGTGGGGCGGCTCGCGCAGCGACCCGGCGACTCTCGGCCCACCTTCGCGATGCTTCGATCGCTCTCGGAGGAACTGCGCGCCCGGTCGGAAGCGCTGGGGCCGGGCCTCTCCATGGGCATGAGCGACGACTTCGAGGTGGCGGTCGAGGAAGGCGCCACCGTGGTGCGGGTGGGACGGGCCATCTTCGGTCAGCGGCCGTGACCCTGAACGGCCTCGTCCGACCGATACACTCGCGCCGGTGGGCACCTTCCTCGTCGTCTTCCTGCGCTTCCTCGTGCTGGCGCTCTGGTTGCTCATGCTCGGGCGCGTCCTCATGAGCTGGATCGACCCGCGCTTCAGCGGGCCGGTCGGGCGCTTCGTCTACGAAACGACGGAGCCCATCCTGGGGCCGATCCGACGGGTCATGCCACGGACGGGGATGATCGACCTCTCGCCGCTCGTCGTCTTCCTCGTCCTGGGCGTGCTGCTCCGCATCGTCGGCATCTAGCCGACACCATCCAGCGGGCACACTGGGCCGGTCCCTGCGTTGACGCTTCCGGTGGGCGAGCCGGATAATGTGCTCACCCGGAGGCCGGGTACAGCTCGGGCGATTGGCTCAGTCGGTTAGAGCGCACGGTTCACATCCGTGAGGTCACTGGTTCGAATCCAGTATCGCCCACCACCCTTCCACGCGAGTGAACGCGGATGCGGTCGCGTCCGCCCGGTGGCGCCCGATACCCCGCTCACCGGGCGCGAGTCGCGGGTTGCGGTACAGTCGCGCACTGCAAAGGCGCTTGAACGCCACGTTAACGGCCGCGCCGCGGGCCCCGGGCGGACCGGATGCGACCGATGGGGTCGCGTTCGCCTCCCCGCCCCTCGCCACAGCGCTGGCCGCAGAGGAGGACCGCCGTGCCGCCCGTCTTCGCGTACTTCGATCCCGGGTCGGGGAGCATCATCATCCAGGCCGCCATCGCGGCCCTCGTGGCAGGGCCCATCCTGTTGCGCAACAAGATCGGCCAAGGGGTCGAGGCGGCGCGGCGGGCGGTGGTCCGCGGCCGGGAGGAGAGCCGGACGGCCCCCACCTCACGCCGTTGACGGCGGAAGGGTCGCCGTCCCACCCGCCCGCCCGCCTGGAACGGGACACGGGCTCCTATCGCGACCCGAGCGGCTTCGTCTATCGTCGGGACGGGGTGCTCCTCCGCCAGATCGACGCCTCGTTCGCTGGTGACTGGGCGCGGTTCCTCGAGTGCGGCCTGTACGCCGACCTCGTCACCCGCGGCATGCTGGTGCCGCACGAGGAGCGACCCCTCGCCGAATCCTTCGACGGTTCGGCCTGGTCGGTCATACGGCCGCGGCCCGTGGACTTCCTCAGCTATCCCTACGAATGGACCTTCGGCGGACTCAAGGACGCGGCGCTGCTGACGCTCGACGCTGAGCTGGCGGCCCTGGACGCTGGCATGACCCTACGCGATGCCTCTGCCTTCAACGTCCAGTTCCGTGGCGTGGATCCGCTCCTCATCGACTCGCTCTCGTTCGCGCGAGCCGAGCCGGGCTCACCCTGGCTGGCGTACCGGCAGTTCTGCGAGCACTTCCTCGCACCACTCGCGCTCATGGCCGAGCGCGATGTCCGGATGGTGCGACTCATGCGCGGGCCTGAGGGCATCCCCATCGATCTGGCCGCTCGGCTGCTGCCCGGGCGGACGCGTCTGCGACTGGGCCTTGGGGCACACCTCCATCTGCACTCACGTGCACAGCGCCGGCACGAGACCGAGGAGGCGACCGTCCGCCCGAGGTCCCTCCCCACCTCCCGGCTCCGCGCGCTGGTCCAGAGCCTGCGATCCACGGTGGAGTCTCTGCGCTGGCAGCCCAGCGGCACCGAATGGGCCGACTACGCCGATCGCACGAGCTACGGGGACGAAGCGACCGCGGCCAAGATGCGCCTGGTGGAGCAGATGGTGGCCGAGGCCGGGGGACGCGTCGTGTGGGACCTTGGGGCCAACACCGGGCGGTACAGCGCGCTGGCGAGCGGCCTCGGACGACGGGTGATCGCCTTCGACGCGGACCCGGCCGCCGCGGA
>JAUJNA010000008.1:63958-75932 GCA_030446555.1 Chloroflexota bacterium
CTTGGTGGACACTGGTCGATCACCGCCCGGGCGGCCATCCCGGGCAGCGCTCGCGTGCTGTACCACCTGCGGCGCCGCGAGCTGGGGCGCCTGACCGAGGGGGCGGCCCTGGCTCGGGACCGGCATCGAGCGGAGCCGTCCGAGCGGGAACCGGTCATCGAGGTCGCCTCGGCGGCCGGATAGCGGGAAGCGGGCTTCGATCAGGCGCGGGCGAGCCGGCGCAGCACGGCCGGCAGGATGCCGCCCTGGCGGTAGTAGTCGAGCTCGATGGGACCGTCCAGGCGGGCGAGCGCCTGGAACGACCGCTCCCCGCCGCCGTCGGGGCCGATGACCGTGACGCGCACCGGTGCCCGCGGGCGAAGACCGTCGGCCAGCCCGTGGATGGCATACGTCTCCTGACCGGTCAGCCCGAGCGTCGTCCCATCCTCGCCGGGGAGGAACTGGAGCGGCAGCACGCCCATCCCCACGAGGTTGGAGCGATGGATCCGCTCGAAGGACCGGGCCAGGACGGCGCGTACCCCGAGCAACGCGGTGCCCTTGGCCGCCCAGTCGCGTGAGCTGCCGCTGCCGTACTCGTGCCCGGCGATGACGATGAGCGGCACGCCCTCCGCGGCGTAGCGCATGGCCGCGTCGTACAGGAAGAGCTCCTCGCCCGACGGCTGATGCGCGGTGTACGGCCCCTCCCGCGTGCTCAGGGCATTGCGCAGGCGGATGTTGCCGAAGGTGCCCCGCACCATCACCTCGTGATGGCCGCGGCGTGCGCCGTAGCTGTTGAACTCGAGCGGCCCCACCCCGCGTTCCTGGAGCCACTGACCGGCGGGGCTCCACACAGGGATCGAGCCGGCCGGAGAGATGTGGTCGGTGGTCACCGAGTCACCCAGGACGGCGAGTACGCGCGCGCCGTCGAGGTCGCGGATGGGTGGCGGCTCGGGCGGGAGGCCCTCGAAGAAGGACGGCCGCGCGATGTAGGTGGAGCTGGCGTCCCACGCGTACCGGTCGCCGGCGGGGATGGGCAGAGCGCGCCAGCGCTCGTCGCCCTCGAAGACGCTGGCGTAGGTGCGCCGGAAGAGCTCAGGCGAGACGGAACCCGCGATGGTGCGGCGGACCTCGTCGGCGGAGGGCCACAGGTCTTCCAACATCACCGGCCGGCCGTCGCGATCGCGGCCCAGCGGCTCCGTCGTCAGATCGATGTCGACCCGACCGGCCAGTGCGAACGCCACGACGAGCGGCGGCGAGGCGAGATAGCTCGCGCGAGCCAGGGGATGGATGCGGCCCTCGAAGTTGCGGTTGCCCGAGAGGACGGCCGAGACGATGAGGTCGTTCTCGTCGACGGCGCTGGCGATGGGCTCGTCGAGCGGCCCGCTGTTGCCGATGCAGGTGGTGCAGCCATAGCCGACCAGGCTGAAGCCGAGCGCTTCCAGGGGCTCCATCAGTCGTGCTGCCGCCAGGTACTCGGTGACCACCCGCGACCCCGGCGCCAGGCTGGTCTTGACGCTGGGCGCCACACGCAGGCCGCGCGCCACGGCGTTCCGCGCCAGCAAGCCGGCTCCCACCATGACCGTGGGATTGGAGGTGTTCGTGCAGCTCGTGATGGCGGCGATGACCACGGAGCCGGTGCGCAGCGACACGGAGCCGCCGTCGAGCTGGACCCGCACGGCGCGGTAGTGGTCGGCCGGGTCGGACGGTCCCGCGGAGAGGGCCATGGGCTGGGCCAGCTCACGCTCGTCGGCGACCTGGTCCGCGCCCTGGCTGAACGCGGGCGGGTCGCTCGCCGGGAACGACGCCTCCGAGGCTTCGACGACGGCGGAGCCCTCCACGGCCGCGGCCCGCTGGTCGCTCGTCGCCTCCTCGGCAGCGCCGGCGGCCTCGCCTCCGTGCGCCTGCGCGTGCGCGTGAAGGCCGTGCGGGTACGCCTGGCGGAAGCTCTCCTTCATGGCCGACAACAGCACCCGGTCCTGCGGCCGGCGGGGCCCTGCCAAGCTGGGCAGGACCGTGGAGAGGTCGAGCTCGAGGGCGATGTCGAAGTCGGGGCCGGCGCCGGGCTCACGCCACAACCCCTGGGCCTTCGTGTAGCGCTCGACCAGGTCCACCAGCCCAGCGTCCCGACCGGTGAGACGCAGGTAGGTCAGCGTCTCGTCGTCGACCGGGAAGAGCGTCGCGGTCGCTCCGAACTCGGGTGACATGTTGGCGATCGTCGCGCGATCGGCGACCGAGAGGTCGGCCAGGCCATCGCCCGCGAACTCGACGAACGAGCCGACGACGCCCTGGCGCCGCAGCATCTCGGTGACCACGAGGACCAGGTCCGTCGCCGTGCTGCCGGGCGGCAGCGCACCGGACAGCCGGATGCCCACGACGCGCGGCATGGGCTGGTAGAGCGGCTGTCCCAGGAGCACGGCCTCCGCCTCGATGCCCCCCACGCCCCATCCCAGGACACCCAGGCCGTTGACCATCGTGGTGTGCGAGTCGGTGCCCACGAGCGTGTCAGGGAACGCGATGGGCACGCCACCGTCCTCCCGCACCCGGACGACTCGCGCCAGGAACTCGAGATTGACCTGGTGCACGATGCCGGTGCCCGGTGGCACCACGGACAGGTCAGCGAAGGCGGTCTGGGCCCACCGCAGGAGCTGGTAGCGCTCACCGTTGCGCTCGTACTCGCGATCCACGTTGAAGGCGAAGGCGTCGGCGGTCCGGTAGCGGTCGACCTGGACGGAGTGGTCGATGACGAGGTCGGCCGGCACGAGCGGATTGATGCGAGCAGGATCGCCGCCCAGGTCGGCCATCGCGTCGCGCATGGCGGCCAGGTCCACGACGGCCGGCACGCCCGTGAAGTCCTGGAGGAGCACGCGCGCCGGCAGGAAGGGGATCTCGGCTTCCGTGGCACCGGCTGGCTGCCAGGCTGCGATGGCACGGACGTCCGTCTCGCGCACCACCCCCCGGCCGGCGTTGCGCAGCACGTTCTCCAGCAGCACCTTGATCGTGACGGGGACGCGGCCCAGGTCAGCCATGCCCGCCCGGTCGAGCCGGTAGAGGTCCACCCGCCCGTCGGCGGTGCGCATGCGGTCCCGTGCGGCGAACGGGTCTGGGCGGGGTGTCTCGTCGAGAGAAGGGGTCGAGCGGTTCATCGAGGACGGGCCTCCTTCCCGCATGCTGCGGGACTGGACGGCGCCTGACGGGTGTGCCCGCCTCGGGTCGCGACCGGGTGTTGCGTGCCAGCCGAGTATAGCCCTGCGTTGTGCGACGATGCCATGGCCGTGCACGACACCGAGGAGGCAGGGGGACCGCTCACCCAGCCCGCCGGCCACCGACATCCGCATCACCCCCCCGACCCGCACGGCCGGCCGCGCATCGGCATCGTGGGTGCCGGACGCGTGGGGACGGCGCTCGGCCTGGCGTTCAGCAGGGCCGGCTGGCCGGTCACGGCGGTCGCCACTCGCGACACCGAGCGGCGAGCGCGGTTCGTGGCCCTCGTGCCCGCCGCACGCGCCTTCGCCTCGCCCCCCCAGCTCGTCGACGAGGTGGAGGTGGTCTTCCTCTGCGTGCCCGATGACGCCATCGGCGCGGTGGCGGCCGAGCTGCGGCTCTTCAGCGGCCAGGCGCTGGTGCATACGAGCGGGGCGCTGCCGGCGGAGCTCCTGGCGCCCGCCCGTGCCGCCGGGAGCAGCATCGCCAGCTTCCATCCCCTCCTCGCCGTAGCCGATCCCCGGCGGGCGGTGGAGGATCTGCGCGGCGCGACGGTCGCGCTAGAGGGCGATGAGGCCCTGATACCGATGCTGGCGACGCTCGCGGAGGCCATCGGGGCCCAGCCGGTGCGCATCCCGCCGGGCGGCAAGCTGGCTTACCACGCCGCCGCCATGCTGGCAGCCGGCGGTCTGATCGGCCTGCTCGACGGCCTCGCCGAGGTCGCGCGCGGCGCGGGCCTCGATGAGCGCGGCGCACTGGCCATCTACGGACCGCTCATGCGTCAGTCGCTCACCAATGCCGAGTCGCTGGGCATCGGGCCGGCGCTCACGGGTCCCCTGGCACGCGGCGACGCCGGCACCGTCGCCGCGCACCTCGATGCGCTCCGCCGTCTGGCCCCCGGGACGCTGGGCCTCTATCGCGCCGTGGCCGAGCGGGAGATCGCTCTGGCGCAGCGTGAGGGTGAGCTCTCCGGGACGGCCGCGGGTTCGCTGCGGGCCCTCCTCGACGGGGCCTGACGCCGCGTCCCGCGTGGCTGGCGGCGCCGGTTGCAAAGGGACGCCGAAGCGCTACCATCGCGGACATGCAGAACAGCGTGTCCGCCATCCGGGCAGGTCGCCCCGGCGCCCGGTTCGTCCTCCCCCCGGTGCACCGGCGCGACCGCCGGCTGGGTCTCCACCGCCTCTTCCGGACGGTGGACACGCGATCGGAGCAGCGGCGCGACGCCGCCGCTCAGGCGCCGCTCAGGGCCTTGCGGGATGCCGCTCGCGGGCTGACCGCGGTGGCCGCGGACCCCGGCGCGACCGGAGTGCTGGCGCTTCGTCGGGCGCCGCAGATGCGCTGGGCCGACGATGTGCGCCCGCGGGCTCGCACCGCGGCGCCGTGGCGCGTCTGAAGCGAGGGTCGCGCAAGAGGCTGCCCACGGCACGTGCCACTTCCGCTGGCGGCATCGTCCTTCGCACGGCAGGCACGGTCCCCGAGATCGTCCTCGGCAAGCGGCGTCGGGAACGCGATGGGGTGACCTGGTCGCTGCCCAAGGGCACGCCGAAACGGTCGGAGACCACGGAGGAGACGGCGTTGCGCGAGGTGGCCGAGGAGACCGGGTTGGAGGTGCGCATCGTGAGCCCCGTGGGCACCATCGACTACTGGTTCGTGCAGCGCGGGACGCGCGTCCACAAGTCCGTGCACTACTTCCTGATGGAGCCCACCGGTGGCGACCTGGCGGCCCACGACCACGAGTTCGACGAGGTCCGCTGGGTCCCGGTGGTCGAGGCGGAGACGCTGATGAGCTTCGAGACCGAGCGGGAGATCGTGGCTCGCGCGATGCCGCTCGGGGGGGCGGCGTCGTGAGCGTGGAGAGCCCGGCCGTCGCCACGGCCACGGTCCTGCAGCGGACGCCGCTGCACGATCGCCATGTCGCGCTCGGGGCGAGGATGGTGGGCTTCGGCGGGTGGGAGATGCCCCTCCAGTACAGCGGCATCATCCCCGAGCATCACGCCGTCCGAGCACGAGCCGGCCTGTTCGACCTCTCGCACATGGGCGAGCTGTGGGTGAGCGGCCCCGGGGCCTCCACGGGGCTGGCCTACGCGCTCGTCACGGACCCCGGCCGTCTCGCCCCCGGGCGCGCCCACTATTCGATGATCTGCGGGTCGGACGGCGGCATCATCGATGACCTCATCGTCTATCGCGTGGCCGAGGAGCGCTTCCTCGTCGTCCCCAATGCGTCGAACGCGCCGGTCGTGGCCGACGAGCTGCGCCTCCGGCTGGACGGTTTCGAGGCCGCTCTGGACGATGCCTCGCTGCGCACGGCGCTGGTCGCGGTCCAGGGACCCCTGGCACGGACGATCCTCGAGCCGCTCACCGACGTCGAGCTGGCGGGACTGCGCTACTACGCCATCGCGGAAGGTCACGCGGCTGGGGTGCCGGCATTGGTGGCGCGCACGGGGTACACCGGTGAGGACGGGTTCGAGCTGTTCCTCGACGGGGCGAACGCAGCCGCCGCGTGGGATCGTCTGTCGGAAGCGGGGGCGGACCGCGGGCTGGTGCCGGCGGGGCTGGGCGCTCGCGATACGCTCCGGCTCGAGGCCGGCATGGCGCTCTACGGCAATGAGCTCGACCGCGACACGACACCCTTCGAGGCGGGACTGGAGCGGCTCGTGGGGTCGGAGAAGGCGGGCGACTTCGTCGGTCGGGGGGCGCTCGAGCGGGCACGGACCACCGGGCCGCGCAAGCGGCTGGTCGGTCTCGAGATGCGTGGTCGGGGCATCGCACGCCATGGGTACCCCGTGCATCGGGGTGGGGAGGCCGGACCCTGCGGCGTGATCACCAGCGGGACCCTCTCACCGACGCTCGGTCGGGCCGTCGCGATGGCCTATGTGCCGACGGACGCGGCGAGTCCGGGTACCATGCTGGAGGTCGGTATCAGGGGCTCGCGCGTCGATGCCGAGGTGGTGCCGCTGCCGTTCTACAGACGGCCTGCGTGACGGCCGCCGGACGCTCGGGACCCTCGCTTCGGCCCGCCCAGGCCGGCTTCCGCGATGACCGCGTCGCCGCCCCAGATCCACTCCAGCGAGGAGCGCCACGACCGTGAACGTGCCGGAGGACCTGCGCTATACGCCCGACCATGAGTGGGTGCGGGCGGACGGTGAGGAAGGTGTGGTCGGCATCACTGCCTACGCCGCCGACCAGCTGGGCGACGTCGTGTTCGTGGAGCTGCCGGCCACCGGCACCCGACTGTCCGCCGGCGCGTCGTTCGGCGCCATCGAGTCGGTCAAGACGGCAAGCGACCTGTTCGCTCCGCTGGCCGGCGAGGTGCTCGCCGTGAACGATGCCCTATCGACGCAGCCGGAGCTCGTCAACAGCGATCCGTACGGCGATGGCTGGATGCTTCGCGTGCGGATCGACGACCCGGGCTCGATCGATCGGCTCGAGGACGCCGCCGCATACCGGACGCGCATCGAGGCCGCCTGACGGCATGTCCTACGGCCCGCACACCGCGGATGACCGGGACCGGATGCTGGCGGCGCTGGGCATCGGATCGGTCGAGGCGCTGTTCGAGGACATCCCGGCGCCCATGCGCTCGGCCGGGCTCGAGCTGCCGCCGCCCATGGCCGAGCTGGACCTGGCGCGCCGGATGTCCGAGCTGGCGGGGCGGAACCGCGTCGATCTCGCGAGCTTCCTGGGGGCGGGCGTCTACCGCCACTACATCCCGGCGGCGGTCGACGAGATCCTCTCGCGGGGCGAGTTCTACACGGCGTACACGCCGTACCAGCCGGAGATCAGCCAGGGCACCCTCCAGACGATCTACGAGTACCAGTCGCTCATCGCGGAACTGACGCGTCTGGGCGTCGTCTCGGCATCCCATTACGACGGTGCCACCGCCACCGCCGAGGCGGCGCTGATGGCCATCCGGGCCACCGGCCGCGATCGCATCCTGGCCAGTCGCGCCATCCACCGCCACTACCTGGATGCGACGCGCACCTATCTCGACCGGGGTTCGCTCCACCTGGAGGAGCTACCCACGACGGTCGATGGGACGACCGACCTGGACGCCCTCGAGCGCGCCCTCGGCGACCGGCAGCACCCGGTGGCGGGCGTGCTGCTCGGCCAGCCCAACCTCTTCGGGCTGCTGGAGCCGATGGGCGCGGCGGCGGAGCTGGCGCACGCGGCCGGGGCACTCTTCGTGGCGGTCGTGGAGCCGGTGTCGCTCGCCGTCCTCGCGGCTCCCGGCGAGTACGGCGCGGACATCGCGGCGGGGGAGGGGCAGCCGCTCGGCATCGCGCCGCAGTACGGCGGCCCGTATCTCGGCCTGCTCGCCTCGACGGAGGCGCTGATGCGTCAGGTCCCCGGCCGGCTCGTGGGCGAGACGCGCGATCTGGACGGGCGCCGCGCGTTCGTGATGACGCTCCGCGCCCGCGAGCAGGACATCCGGCGGGAGAAGGCCGCCAGCAACATCTGCACCAACCAGGCCCTGTGTGCCCTCGCCGCGACGGTGTATCTGGCGACCATCGGCCCACACGGGCTGCGCGACGTCGCCGCCATGGGTGCGGCTCGGGCGCGGGAGCTCGAGGGGGCGCTCGCGGCCGCCGGTGCGGCCCGCGTCCACGGTGCCGCCTACCTCAACGAGTTCGCCATCCGCGTCCCGGATGCGGAGCGCGTCCATGCTCGCCTCCTGGAGCAGGATGTCCTGGCTGGATTGCCGCTCGGGCGCTGGTACCCGGATGACGACACCCTGCGGGACGCGCTCCTCGTCTGCGCCACCGAAGTGACCACCAGCGAGGAGATCGCGCGTTTCGCAGCCGCGCTTCGCGAGGTGCTCCGGTGAGTCACGGCCCGGGTGGCGTGAGCCTCGTGGAAGCGAGCCTCGCCGGCGCCGCCACGGCCGTGGAAGAGGCCCGACCGGGACCGGCCGGCAGAGCAGCGGTCGGCGCCACGCTCCAGCCCACCCTGGCCGAGCTGTCCCGTCCGGGCCGCGGCGGCGGGAAGGTCCCGCATCCGCCGAAGGACGCGCTCGACGGCATCCCGGCCGACGCCCGGCGCGTGAGCCCGCTCGCGCTGCCGGAGTTGAACGAGCCCGAGGTGGTGCGCCATCTCGTCAACCTGTCGCACCTGAATTACTCGGTCGACACGGGCTTCTATCCGCTCGGCTCCTGCACCATGAAGTACAACCCCAAGGTCAACGAGTGGGCCGCGCGCCTCGCCGGCTTCGCCGGGCTGCACCCGCTCGCCCCCGATGCGCTCGCGCAGGGCACGCTCGAGCTGATGCACGAGCTGCAGGGCGCGCTGGCGGAGATCGGCGGCATGCATGCCGTCACTCTGCAACCGGCAGCGGGAGCCCAGGGCGAGCTGACCGGCATCCTCATGATCCGTGCCTACCACCGCGCACGGGGCGACACGGAGCGCTCGCAGGTCATCGTCCCCGACTCCTCCCATGGCACCAACCCCGCCACCGCATCGATGGCCGGGTACGAGACGCTGACCGTCCGATCGGCATCGGACGGCGGCGTCGACCTTGAGGCGCTGCGCAGCGCGCTGGGACCGCGGACGGCGGCCGTGATGCTCACCAATCCCTCCACGCTGGGACTCTTCGAGCGGCGCATCGAGGCGCTGCTCGAGGTGGTCCACGATGCCGGCGCGCTGGCCTACATGGACGGCGCCAACATGAACGCCGTGCTGGGTCGGTTCCGGCCCGGCGACGCCGGCTTCGACGTGATGCACTTCAACCTGCACAAGACCTTCTCCACGCCGCACGGTGGCGGTGGCCCGGGCGCAGGTCCCGTGGCCTGCGTCGAGCGGCTCGCGCCGTACCTGCCCGGACCACTCGTCATCCGCGACCCGGACGGTCGTTACCGGCTGGAGCGCTCCGACGAGCGACCCACGGCCATCGGGCGGGTGCGCGCCTACCAGGGCAACGTGGGCGTCCTCGTACGCGCGTACGCCTACATCCGCGCGCACGGCGGGACGGGCTTGCGCGAGGTGAGCGCGGACGCGGTGCTGGCGGCGAACTACCTGCGGGAGCGCGTCGGCACGGCCTATGAGCTGCCCTACGGGGGACCGTGCAAGCACGAGTTCGTGGCGTCGGCGCGGAACCTGCGGGCGGCGAGCGGCGTGCGCACGCTGGACGTGGCGAAGCGCCTCATCGACCACGGCTTCCATCCGCCCACCATCTACTTCCCGCTCATCGTCGAGGAAGGCCTCCTCATCGAGCCCACCGAGACGGAGACGCTCGAGACGCTGGACGCGTTCGCGGAGGCCATGCTGGCCATCGCCCGCGAGGCGCACGACGACCCGCAGCGGGTGCTGGCCGCACCCACCACGGCACCGGTGCGCCGGCTCGACGAAGCATCGGCGGCACGTCGTCCGGAGCTCCGCTGGCGCCCCATGGTCGGTCGCGAGACGCCCTGCCCGACATGAGCGGTTGACCGGGGGAGCCCGCTTCGTCGCGATCTCCCTCGTCGTGGCGCTCGCCGCGAGCGCCTGCCTCGGGCTCGACGAGCCACCGCGCTCGCCCGGAGCGCCGTCCGGTCCGCCGGTGCTCACCGCGAGCGCGTTCCCCAGGCGACCGAACCAGCTCGTCGTCGCCGTGGCCCGCGATCCCGACGGTTTCCTGGCCCCCGCCACCGATGAGACCACCGAGCTCGTGGGCGACCTGCTGTATGACCCGCTCTACCGGCTCGACCGGACGCTGAGCCCCGTGCCCTCTGCAGCCGTCGCGCTGCCCCGGGTGAGCGCTGACGGGCTGACCTGGTCGATCGACCTGCGGCCGGGCGCCAAGTTCCACGACGGCTCGGCGGTGTCGGCGGACGATGCCGCACTCTCCCTCCAGCTCGCGGCGTCGCCGAGCTGCCCGTTCCTTCGTGACCTGTGTGACGCGGCGGCGACGTACCTGGCATCGGCGGCGGCGGATGCCGCGGCCGCGACCCGGCTGACCGTGACGCTGCGCCAACCATGGGCGCCGTTCCTGGCACAGGTCCTGGGCCGCCTGCCGCTGCTCTCGCGCGCCGCCCTGACCAGCGCGGCGGATGCCATCACGGCGGACGCGGGGCGGCTGGATCCCTCTGCGCTGCGATCGCGCATCGAGCGGATCACCCAGGAGACGAACGCCGAGCGCTGCCTCGTGGCGTCCGTTCCCAGCGGGTGCCACCTGGCGGACTACGCTGACGAGCTGCTGGCGCCGCTGCGTGCGGCGGGGGCGGCCATCCCACCGCCGGAGCGGTTCGCGACGGTGGACGGCGCGATCGACGATGAGGCGCGCGGTGGTTCGCTGCTGCGTTCCGTGGGCTCGCTGGTCACGGTGCTCACCGCCCAGGGCATCGACCGCTTGGCCGCGGCCGTCCCCATCGTCGATGTCGTCCGCCGCCCCTTGGGCGGTGGGCCGTTCCGGTTGGAGGGGTACACACCGGGAGGGCGGCTCGACCTGCGGGCGCACGCGGGGCACGTGCCGCGGGCGAAGCTGGCTGGGATCGCCCTCACCATCGTCCGCGACCCATCGGTGGCCGCCACCGCGCTGCGGGCGGGTGATGTCGACTGGGTGCTGGAGCTTGACGCCGAGCGGGCCACGAGCCTCGGGTCCGATCCTCTCGTGCGGGTCGCGCCACGGCCGTTGCCCACCGTGGCCTCGATCGTCTTCAACGTCCGTGAGGGACACGTCTACGCCGATCCGGTCGCCCGACGCGCCTTCACCGCCTGCCTGGACCGCGACTCCTTGGTGGACGCCGTGACCGGCGGCGTGGGGGCCGCTGCGGCATTCGAGATCGCCCCGTCATCGTGGGCCTTCAGTGGAGCCGCGCCTGCGGCACGGCCCGATCGCGTGGCGATGGAGCAGCTGCTGCAGGACAGTGGCTGGACGCGCGACAGCGACGGCGTCCATGTGCGCGATGGCACGCGGCTGTCCACCCGGGTGTTCGTGCGCCCGGGCCGTGACGATCTGCTGGCCTTCGGTCGCCAGGCCGCGGATCGGCTCCGGAGCTGCGGCATCGAGCTCGTGGTCCAGCAGCTGGACGAGGCGGGCGAGCTGCTGCTCCAGCAGCTGCGGTGGCCCAACGACTTCCAGACGGTGCTCGTCAGCCGACCCCTGGGAGTCGACCCGGACAGCGACGTGGCCGCCTTCGAGAGCGCCCGCGCGACGAGTGCGGAGCGACCAGCCGACGCGAATCCCGGCGGCTATCGTTCCAGCGTCGTCGATGATCTGATCACGCGCGCCAGGACGACCACGCAGATGCCCTCGCGGATGGCCCTGTATGCCCGGCTGGCGGGCCAGCTGGCCTTGGACCCGCCCAGCTTCCCCATCTGGTACGAGGTCGCCTTCGCGGGGATCTCGCGTGGCGTCACGCGCGGCGGCGAGGCGGTCGATCCGAGCTCGCCCCGCTACGCCTGGGATGCCTGGAGTTGGGAGCTGGAGGAAGGTTAAGGAACCATCACACGGTTCGGCCGTACCTTGACACTCGTCTCGCAGCCCGACCTATAATGCCGGCACCTATGGCCATCCGTGGGAGACGTGCGCGTGTCAGCGCCCGTGACGGAGGCGCCAGTGGCATGTGAGGCGATCGGAAGCCACGATGGCTGGCCGCGCCGGACAGAGGAGGATGGACATTGATGAGTCTTAGGACTCGACGAGGCCTCGCATTGGGTGCCTCGATGATGCTCGTGGCGGTCGCCTGCCAGGGCGCCCCGGCCACCAACCCACCCGCGCAGAGTCAGCAGCCCCCGGCGAGCCAGCCCGGCACGGAGTCCGAGGCGCCCGAGTCCGAGGCGCCCGAGTCCGAGGCGCCCGAGTCCGAGGCGCCCGAGTCCGAGG
>JAUJNA010000008.1:76032-122187 GCA_030446555.1 Chloroflexota bacterium
CGCCCGATGCGTCCGGATCGCCCGCTGCGTCGCAGGCCCCGGCCGGCCAGCTGGTGTACGCCATCGACGGACAGGTCACCCAGCTCACCAACGCCCTGACCGACGTCCCCACGTCCGAGGCCGTGGGGTGGATGTACAACGGCCTCTACCGGTACAACGAGAGCCTCGTGCCCATCCCGGACCTCGCCGCCGAGGAGGCGACGATCAGCGAGGATGGACTGACCTGGACCATCAAGCTGGTCGAGAACGCCACGTTCCAGCCTGGCGGCGCCAACATGACGGCGGACGACGTCGTCTTCACCTACCAGATGTCGAACAGCCCGAACTGCCGGTTCAACCCGTCGATCTGTCTCGCCAACGTCGTGCTCGACGACCCGGACACCGAGGATGACCCCGAGGACCCGGCCGCCGATGACACCCCCGTGCTGACATCCGTCTCGAAGGTGGACGACTACACCGTCGAGTTCGTGCTCTCGCAGCCGTACGCGCCGTTCGCGACCGTCACGCTGCCGGGCACGCTGATCGACAGCAAGGCCGCCGTCGAGGCCGCGTTCGCTGACTTCCAGGAGGCCAGCGGGCAGGTCCAGGATGCCCAGATCACCGACCTCAACGAGCGCATCGCGGCTGATGCGGCCCTCGGCGAGGACGAGGAAGCCGATCCGGAGAACCCGGCGACCAACCCGGACCCGGTGCAGTTCCGCGGCGAGCTGGAGACCATCCTGGCCGACGCCGGGATCGAGGACATCCCCCAGCCCGATCCGGCGCTCTTCCCCCTGCTCGATCCCGAGACGGGTGAGGAGACCGGCGAGCTCGATGAGGCGGCCTACGTGGGCGCGCTCATCGGGGTCTTCACCGACCTGGTCAACAGCCGCGCCGCGCAGGGCATCGACGCCATCGCTGCCGCGTACCCGCTGCTCTCGATCTCCCGCGCCCCGGTGGGCACCGGTCCCTTCTACGTGACCGAGTTCAACCCCGGTGCGAGCATCGAGCTCACAGCCAACCCCGACTACCACTTCGGCGCACCGGCGCTCGAGGGCCTGTCCATCCCGATCATCACCGATGACGTGGCTGGCGCCTCCGCGCTCATCGGCGGCCAGATCGACTGGAAGTACTCCATGACCGCCGATTCGTACAACGCGGTCAAGGACGCGCCGAACGTCAAGCTGGCGCAGTACCCGGACTTCGGGTACTTCGGCCTGCAGTTCAACCTGCGCGAGGGCAAGCTGTTCGCGGACCCGAATCTGCGTCAGGCGCTCGCGCTCTGCATCCAGAAGCCCGAGGCCGTCGAGGCCGCGACCCAGGGTCAGGGCATCGCCATCTACGCGGACATCCCGCCGGCCTCGTGGGCCTACAACGAGGACGTCGAGAAGTACCCGTTCAACGCGGAGGCCGGCAAGGCGCTCATCGAGGAGTCCGGTTGGACCTTGGATGGGACGTCCAAGTTCCGCGGTGACAACACGACCGTCTATCAGAAGGACGGCCAGACCCTGGGGACCCAGGTCCTGGTGCGTGCCGGCAAGCCCGACCGCATCGCCTTCATGGGCTTCCTGGCTGACCAGTCCAACCAGAACTGCGGTTTCGACATCAGCATCAAGGAGGTCGACTTCGGGACCGTCCTGGTGCCGATGCTGAGCTGGCCGCATGCCCAGCAGGGCAAGGAAGGCCAGTCGGTCATCGACAAGCAGTTCGATGCCTACTTCGGCGGCTGGGGCACGGGCTTCGACCCGGATCCCTACTCCATCTACCACTCGAGCCAGTGCACCACGCCCGACCAGCCGGACACCTACAACTACATCTGCTACCAGAACAAGCAGGCAGACAAGCTCATCGAGCAGGGTCTGGCCGAGCTCGACCAGGCCAAGCGCGCCGAGATCTACAAGGAGTTCGAGGCGATCCTCGCCAAGGACCTGCCGTACCTGTTCGCATGGTCTGACATCGCCCGCGAGGGCGTGAACGCCAGCGTGAACGGCGCCGAGCAGTGGACCCCGGAGAACATGAACACTCCGACCTGGGCCTACCAGCTCGAGAAGATCACCAAGACGGAGCAGTAGCACGGGACGATCCGGGCCATGTGACCGGATCCGACCGATAGACCGTCGGCGGAGCCATATCGGCTCCGCCGGCGGTCTTTTCACAAGAGAGAGGCTCGAGTCCACCGTCCGGATCGGGTGGACCTATCCGGGGCGTGCCCCGGGGAGGTAGCATCCCCGGACACCGGAAGCTGAAGGGACGACACGGGGTGATGCGGCGATGAGGCGGAGGTAGCAGATGGCAGCCTACGTATTCAGGCGGACCCTCCAAGCGATCCCCATCCTCTTCGGGGTCGCGGTGATCGTCTTCATGATCGTGCAACTGGCGCCCGGCAGCCCTATCGACCGGTTCCGTACGCCGCGTGTGTCGCCGGCGCAGCTGGAGGCCCTCACCCGGCTGTACGGCCTGGACCAGCCGATCCTCGACCAGTTCGTGAAGTGGATCACCGCTTTCGTCCAGGTATGGCGACGCGACGCCTGGGGCTACAGCACCCTGGACGGCCAGCCCGTCCTCGCCTCGGTCCTGGAGCGCGTGCCGGCCACGTTGCGGCTCATGGGCCTGTCCCTTCTCGTGACCATCGTGGTCGCGGTTCCCATCGGCGTGCTGGCGGCGGTGAAGCAGTACAGCTGGACGGACAAGATCATCACCACGCTGGCCACCATCGGCTACGCCATCCCGTCCTTCATCCTCGGCATCTACGTCCTGTACTTCGGGGGCGTGGTCCTCAAGATGTTCCCGCTCTTCGGGATGGAGAGCCTGGGGCGCGGCGGCGGAGACATCTTCGACCTCGCATGGCACCTGGTGCTGCCCGTGACCAGCTTGGCCATCCAGCAGATCGCCGGCTGGGCGCGCTACATGCGCAGCTCGATGCTCGAGGTGCTGCACCAGGACTACGTGCGCACCGCCAAGGCAAAGGGTCTCCCCCGGGCGCGCGTGCTGGGCAAGCATGCGCTGCGCAATGCGCTGATCCCCATCGTCACGCTGCTGGGCCTGTCGATCCCGGCTCTGCTCGCCGGCGCGGCCATCACCGAGTTCATCTTCAGCTACCCGGGCCTGGGGCAGTATTTCGTGCAGGCGGTCGGCGTGCGCGACTACCCCGTCGTCCTGGCGCTCACGATGGTCGGCGGGCTGACCGTCGTGCTGGGCAATCTCCTGGCCGATGTCCTCTACGGCGTGGTCGACCCACGCATCAAGTACTAGGGGGCCACCATGGACCGCATCGAGCCTGCCAGCCTGGCTGGCGTCGACACCTCCGCACGGGACGCCCTGCGCTCGGACACCGATGAGATCGACCTGATCCCTGTACGGACCTTCTGGCAGCTGGCACGCCAGCGCTTCATGCAGCACCGCCTCGCGGTCATCGCCCTCTTCGTGCTGGCCATCCTACTCGTCATGGCGACCGTCATCCCCCTCGCCACCGGTATCCAGTACCGCCTTTCGGACCTGCGCCTCATCAATGACGGCCCGTCCCTCACCGCGCCCCTCGGGTACGACGAGGTCGGCACCAACATCTTCATCCGGCTCGCCAAGGGCACCCAGAGCTCGCTCATCATCGGGGGCGCGGCGGTGCTCATCATCGTGGGCATCGGCACCTTCGTGGGCGCCATCTCCGGCTACGCCGGTGGGTGGATCGACAACGTCCTCATGCGGATGGTGGACGTCGTCCTATCACTGCCGGTCCTGTTCATCATCCTGATGATCGTCTCCTTCTTCGGCGTCGGCGATATCCGGGTGGTCATCATCGCCATCGGGATCACCGGCTGGACGCTCGCGGCACGCCTCATCAGGGCCGAGTTCCTGACTCTGCGGGAAGCCGACTTCGTGCAGGCCGCCCGCGCCCTGGGAGCCGGTCACCGGCGCATCATCCTGCGTCACATCCTGCCCTCGGCGATGGCGCCGCTGGTCGTCGCCGCCGCCCTGGGCGTCGCCGACTCGGTGGTGACCGAGGCCGCCCTGAGCTTCCTGGGCTATGGCATCAGCCCGCCCGATGCCAGCCTGGGGAACATGCTCAACAAGGTGCGCATCTACTTCTTCTCGGCACCGGAGCGGATCCTCTATCCCAGCGTGGTCCTCGTCCTCATCGTGCTCTGCGCCAGTTTCCTGGGCGACGGCATCCGTGATGCCCTGGATCCTCGGCAGCGGATCGCGTCGAAGTGACGAACGCGGTCGATGCGGGGGACGTAGGGCTCCTCGAGCTCCGGGACCTGAAGACCCATTTCTTCACGCAGGACGGGACGGTCAGAGCCGTAGACGGGGTGACCTTCGAGATCCGTGACGGCCAGACGCTCGGCGTGGTGGGTGAGTCCGGCTGCGGCAAGAGCATCACCGCGATGTCCGTCCTCCGGCTCATCGAGCGCCCGGGGCGGATCATCGGCGGGGAGGTGCTACTGCGTGGCAAGAACGTGCTGAACTACTCCGACCAGGAGATGCGCGACGTCAGGGGCAACCAGATCTCGATGATCTTCCAGGAGCCCATGACCTCGCTGAACCCCGTCTACACGTGTGGCGACCAGATCGCCGAGGCGGTCGAGCTCCACGAGGCGATCAGCCGCAGGGAGGCGTGGGGTCGCGCGATCGAGATGCTGGCGCAGGTGGGTATCCCGGAGCCGGCTCGCCGCGCGAAGCAGTACCCGCACCAGATGTCGGGTGGCATGCGGCAGCGCGTCATGATCGCCATGGCGCTCTCCACGAACCCCGAGCTGCTCATCGCGGACGAGCCCACGACGGCGCTCGACGTGACCATCCAGGCGCAGATCCTGGAGCTCATGAAGGCGCTTCGCGAGCGGAACAAGATGGCCATCATGCTCATCACCCACGACCTGGGTGTGGTCGCCGAGATGGCCGACGAGGTCGTCGTGATGTACTCGGGCAAGGTCTTCGAGCGTGCGGACGCCTTGACCATCTTCGAGCAGCCCCACAACCCGTACACGCGCGGACTGCTCGCCTCGATCCCACGGCTCGGCGACAAGCGTGAGCGGCTGGAGGTCATCCGCGGGGTCGTGCCCAACCCGCTCAACCTCCCGACCGGTTGCCTGTTCAAGCGGCGATGCCCGTACGCCATGCCGGTCTGTGACACCCCACCGCCGGTCCGGCAGGTCAAGGCGGGCCATATCTCCCGCTGCTGGCTCACCCCCGAGTCCGAGCCGCCCTCCATCGGGGCGGACGCGCCGCCCGAGGTGGCTGAGGCGGCCGCGCAAGAGCTGACGGTGGCGGGACGATGACCACTGATAGCGAAGCGAACACCATGGACGACGCCTCCCGGGCCCCCGGCGCGACCGACGTGGGGACCTCAGCAGCCACCGGCTCGGTGGATGGCAACGGCGCGCGGCCGAGCGATGGCGAGACCTTGGTGCGAGTCCAGGACCTCGTCAAGCACTTCCCGATCCGGGGCGGCCTGCTTGGCGTGAGCAAGCTTGGCGCGGTCCGCGCGGTGGACGGCGTCAGCTTCGATGTTCGGCGCGGCGAGACGTTGGGTCTGGTGGGGGAGTCCGGCTGCGGCAAGACGACCCTGGGCAAGGTCATCCTGCGACTCATCCCGGCCACGTCCGGGGAGGTCTACATCAAGGACCGCGCGATGTTCAAGCAGAGCGGCAACCAGATGAAGGCCATCCGCGAGGACATGCAGGTCGTCTTCCAGGATCCGTACGCCAGCCTCAACCCGCGCATGACGGTCGGCGAGATCGTGGGCGAGGGTCCGCTCGTCCACGGCCTCAGCAACCGCAAGAAGCGCGAGGCGCTCGTGCGCGAGCTGCTGGGCCGCGTGGGTCTGAACCAGAGTCACATCCACCGATATCCGCACGAGTTCTCGGGCGGGCAACGCCAGCGCATCGGGATCGCTCGTGCGCTCGCGTTGAACCCCGAATTCGTGGTCTGCGACGAGCCTGTCTCGGCACTCGACGTGTCGATCCAGAGCCAGGTGCTGAACCTGCTGGACGACCTGCAGAAGGAGTTGGGGCTGACCTACCTCTTCATCGCCCACAACCTGGCCGTGGTGGAGCACATCAGCGACCGCGTGGGCGTCATGTACCTGGGCAAGATCGTGGAGCTGGCTGACGTCGACACCCTGTACCGCGACCCACGCCACCCGTACACCGTGGCACTGCTTTCGGCCGTGCCAGAGACGGATCCACGTCGACGACGCAAGCGCCTCGTCCTTCGAGGCGATGTGCCGAGCCCGGTCAACCCACCGTCAGGCTGCCGTTTCCACACGCGATGCTGGCTGCGTGAGCAGCTGGGCAACCCGGAGAACTGCGTGACCGAGGAGCCGCCCCTGCGGGTCCTGGCGCCGGGCCAGCAAGCCGCCTGCCACTGGGCCGAGAAGATCAGCCCGGAGGCCATCCAGTCCGCGGCGGACCGTCAGCCGACCGTCGCGACGGCGGAGCCGGCGCCGGCTGCCTGACGAGGTCAGACCTTGACGACGCTGACCTCCCATTCGCTGCAATCGGGGTCGGCCTGCTCGATGAAGTACTGTCCCTCCTCCACGTCGTTCACGAAGTTGATGGGGATGGTCGGGTCCGGGTTGTCGTAGATCGGCTCGCCGCCGGCGGCCGGCGTGATGAGCAGATGGACGCTCTCGCAGTCAGGGGCGGAGTAGCTGATCCGGTAGCGGCCCTTCGCGAGGCCGTGCGGCACGCGCTCTTCTGACGAGGTCACGGTCACCTTGGTCGAGAGCGACGCCTCCCCGCCACCCCCTCCCGGCCCGCCGTCACCGGGGGCTCCCGCGCCGCCGCAGCCGATCAGCGTGAGTGCTGCCGCCATGGCGGCACCGGCCCATCGTGTCCGACTCATCGTTAGCTGCCTCCCTGGTGCGGCGGGCCACCCGCCGCGGGGCCATGCGCGCCGCGAGATCGCGGGCGAGCAGATGATGGCGCATTCACGCCTCGTCCCTCAGACGTTCCGAGCTCTGTTCCGCGAAGTGGCAGGCCACGCGGTGAGCGTCGGCAAGGTCACGCAGCAGAGGCACCTGCTCGCTGCACTCGACCGGCCGTTCCAGCCGGTCACGGAGCCAGCAGCGGGGATGGAAATTGCATCCGCTGGGCGGGTCCACTGGGCTGGGCACGTCGCCGCGGAGGATGATCCGCTTCCGGCGGAGCGCAGGATCGGGCACCGGGATGGCTGACATGAGGGCCAGCGTGTAGGGATGCCGCGGGTCGCGGTAGATCTGTTCCCGCGCGGCGATCTCGGCCACCCGGCCCAGGTACATCACCGCGACGCGCTGGCTGACATGCTCCACGACGCCCATGTTGTGGGCGATGAAGAGGTAGGTCAGCCCCAGCTCGCCCTGGAGTGAACGGAGCAGGTTCAGGACCTGGGCCTGGATGGAGACGTCGAGCGCCGATACGGGCTCATCGCAGACCACAAGGTCGGGCTCCAGCACGAGCGCCCTGGCGATCCCGATGCGCTGGCGCTGACCACCCGAGAACTCGTGCGGATAGCGGCGCGCCTGGTACTGCTGGAGTCCCACGAGGTCCATGATCCGGGTGACACGCCTGCGGCGCTCTGCGGCGTCACTCACCCCGTGGATGCGCAGCCCGTCCCCGATGCTGTCGCCGGCCGGCGTCCGCGGGTCGAGCGAGGCCGACGGATCCTGGAAGATGATCTGCATCCGCCGTCGGTAGGGCTTCAGCGAAGCTCCGCGCAGCCGCGTGATGTCCTCGCCATCGAAGAGGATGCTTCCGGACGTGGGCTCGATCAGCCGCAGCAGCAGCCGACCGACGGTGGTCTTGCCACAGCCCGACTCGCCGACCAGTCCCACCGTCTCGCCCCGCTCGATGCGCAGGTCCACGCCGTCCACCGCTCGCACCTCGGCGACCGTGCGCTGCAGGACGCCACCCTTGACAGGGAAGACCTTGACCAGGTCTCGGAGCTCCACGAGCGGTGCCTCTCGTGAGATCGCCGAGGCCTCCAGCGACGGCAGCTCCGAGCGCAGGCGGGCGACCGTCATGCGCTCACCGCCGCCTCGGGGAAGTGGTCCGGGCTGGGCCGGGGCCTCCCGTCCGGCATGTGGTAGAGCCAGCAACGGACGTCATGGCCGGCGCCCACCGAGCGGAGTTCGGGGTGCGACTCCGTGGCCAGCACATTGTTGTGCTCGACGCGCGCGAGGCACCGTTCCGCGAACCGACAGCCGGGGGGCAGGTCGATGAGGTTGGGCACGTTGCCGGGGATGACCGCCAGCTCGTCCCTTGGTCGACCGAGCATGGGGATCGATGCGATGAGTCCCTGCGTGTAGGGGTGCCTTGGCCGATCGAAGAGCGTGCGCACGTCCGTCTGTTCCACGATCTCACCGGCGTACATGACGGCCACCCGGTCGCACATCTCGGCGACGACGCCAAGGTCGTGCGTGATGAGGATGATGGCCGTGCCGGTCTCCTCCTGGAGGCGGCGCATCAGATCCAGGATCTGCGCCTGGATGGTGACGTCCAGAGCGGTCGTCGGCTCATCGGCGATGAGGAGCTCCGGCTCACACGCGAGGGCCATGGCGATCATCACCCGCTGCGCCATGCCACCCGACATCTCGTGGGGGTAGGCCTTCAGGCGCCGCTCCGGATCGGGGATGCCCACCATGCGCAAGAGCTCCAACGCCCGCCCCCTGGCAGCTCGCCGCTTGACGTTGCGATGGATCTCGAGCACCTCACCCAGCTGGGACCCGACGTCCATGACCGGGTTCAGCGAGGAGGTCGGCTGCTGGAAGATCATGGTGATCCGATCACCGCGCAGCGCGCGCAACTGCCGGTCGGGCAGGGTCCGCAGATCCTGCCCGTGGAAGCGGACCGCTCCCGCTTCGACGCGTCCCGGCGGGTTGATCAGGCCCAGGACCGACAGCGAGGTGACGCTCTTGCCGCACCCGGACTCGCCCACGAGGCCCAGGACCTCGCCGCGGTGGACCGTGAGGTCCACGCCGGTGACCGCCGTGACGGTCCCCGCGCGGGTCACGAAGGAGGTGCGCAGTCGCGCACCCATGGGTTCGCCGACCTGTCCGCGGTGCGCGACCGCCGTCGGCACCATCTCCTCGATGGCCGTCTCATCGAGCCCGACCACCGCGATCTCACTCTCGGTCGACCCGTCGAGCGCGTCGCTCTCCACGCCTACGCCGTCCTCGGGGGCCGCTCGGTCATCGCCCCAGCCTCGGGTCGAGCGCATCGCGCAGGCCGTCGCCGAGCAGGTTGAAGGCGAGCACGGACATCGTGATGGCGATGCCCGGGAACAGCAGCAGGTGGGGCGCGGCGAAGACCTGGTTGCGCTCCAGGCCGATCATGGAGCCCCACTCGGGGTGCCCACCTCGGCGCCCAGGCCGATGAAGGAGAGCGCCGCGACGTCCAGGACCGCTCCGCCGATGCCCAGCGTGCCCTGCACCACGAGCGGCGTGAGCGCGTTCGGAAGCACGCGCCGAACAGGAGACCGGTGGGCGATTCGCCCAGCGCACGGGCCGCCGTCACGTAGTCCTGCTCGCGCACGGTCAGGACCGAGGCGCGCATGACACGCGCGTACACGGGGATGGCGACGAGGCCGATGGCCAGGAGGGCGTTGAACAGCTGCCCGCGGCCGAGCACGGTCACGATGAGGATGGCCAGGATGAGCGCCGGGAAGACGAGCAGGACGTCCATCAGCCGCATGAGGATCGTGTCCACCCAGCCGCCCAGGAAGCCCGAGATGGCGCCGAGGACCGTCCCACGACATGGCGAAGCCGACCGTCGCGAAGCCGACGATGAGCGAGATCCGAGCACCGAAGACGACACGGCTGAAGACGTCGCGGAAGTTGCCGTCGGTGCCCATGAAGTGCTCGGGCTGGGTCGCCGGGCAGCCCAGGGCGTGGATGCGGGGCGACAGCGTGGTCGACGCCGGGCTCCAGACCGATGAGCACTTGGCCTGGATCGTGCGGGGCGATGACGGGCGCGAAGATGGCGACGAGGGCGAGGAAGAGGAGCACGACGAGCCCCACCAGCGCCGACCGCTGGCGCAGCACGTTGCCCAGCGCGTCTCGCCAGCGGCTCGCTGCGGCGCGCCGGTGGCGAGGGCGTCGCCGGCGCCGCTCAGCGGCTCGACGGTGGCGGCCACCTCAGCCCACCTTCACGCGCGGGTCGAGGTAGGCGTACGAGATGTCGACGAGGAGGTTCACGAACAGGAAACCGATGGCGATGATGAGCGTGAAGCCCTGGATGACCACGTAGTCGCGAGCCTCGATGGCATCGAAGACGGTGCGGCCCACGCCCGCCGGTTGAAGATCGTCTCGGTCAGCACGGCACCGCCCAGCAGCAGCGCCGATCTGGAGGCCGATGATCGTGACCACCGGCAGGACCGCGTTCCGGAAGGCATGTCGCATCAGGACCAGCCGGCTCGTCTGTCCCTTACGCGCGGTGCGGATGTAATCCTGACCCATGACCTCGAGCAGGCTCGAGCGCGTGATGCGCGCGATGATGGCGAGCGGGATGGTGCCCAGTGCGGCCGCGGGCAGGAGCAGGTGCCGAACGCGTCGATGAGGGCGTCCCACTGGAAGGTGAGCAGCGCCGTCAGCGTGTAGATGCCGGAGATGAAGTCGAGGAAGGTGCGCGGCAGCCCGGTGACCCCCTGCAGGCCCCACACCTCGACCAGCGAGTCGATGCTCACGCCGGAGCTCAGCCTCCCCGAGGGAGGCAGGGCGAACGGTGTGCCGCGGAGCGTGACCGCGAAGAGGTACGCCAGCACGAGCCCGAGCACGAAGACGGGCGTGGAGAAGCCGACGTTGGCGAAGATCATGGAGCCTACGTCCACGGCCGAGTTGCGCCGGTACGCAGACGACGCCGAGCGGGATGCCCACGAGGATGGCGAAGAGGAGGCGAAGCGCTGAGCTCGATGGTCGTCGGGAGACGGTCGACGATGAGCTCGGTCACGGGCTCCCGGAACTGGATGGACGTTCCCTGCATCGCCCGAGGCGACGTCCGCCAGGTAGCGCACGAACTGGACGTGGATGGGCTCATCGAGTCCGAACCGGATGGCGAACTGCGCGCACCGCTGAGGGGTCGCGCGCTCGCCCAGCGTCGCCACGCAGGGGTCGCCCGGCATGATCCGCGCCACGGCGAACACGAGGAACACGATGGCGAAGAGGACGGGGATGCTGACGAGGATGCGCCGGATGATGAAACGGGCCATCGGCGCTCTGGTGCTCCCTGGGGTTCGCGGTGGATACGAGAAGGGCGCCGCCCGTGGGCGGCGCCCTTCCCTGTGGGGTCCCTAGTCGGACTTCCGGGTGGCTGCCGCTACTCGCAGGGCGAGGCTGGGCAGGGCCGCACGGAGCCGGCGGGTTGAGGTAGCCGCCGCCCACCAGCGCCGGCCAGTACTCGAACGAGCCGGTGCGCCCGATGTGGAACGGGCTCAGGGCGTCCCACTGGACCGCGTACACGCGCGATGACGTCGGACGTCGAAGGTCGAGCCGTCGTGGAACGTCACGCCCTCCGCGGAGGGTGCAGGTCCAGACGGTCAGGTCCTCGTTCGGTGTGCACTCCGTGGCCAACGAGGGCACCGTGTCGGTGCCACCGATCTCGTAGCCGTAGAGCGACTCCTTGACCTGCTCGCAGGCGCGCAGCGTCTCGCCGTCGCTCTCATCCGCACAGTAGAGGCTGAGCGGCTCGGCGTTCTGCAGCCAGACCAGCGTGTCTGGTCGCCGGCCTGCATCACCGAGAAGAGTTCGGTGCTGAGCGGTGAGGAGTGCGACCGGTCGACGTCCGCCAGGAAGGCGGTCGCCGGAGCCGCCGTGCGCGACGATGACCGCCGGCACGTTCTCGTTGAGGAGCCGGTTCGCCTGTGTGTAGAGCCGCTGCACGCTCGGCCTCGTCGGAGGTCTGCCCGGCATCACGGATGGCCTCGACCAGCTCCGGGATCGGCTCGCCGAACTTCTCGCCGGTGGCCGGGCCGAAGTGGTAGTCGAGGAAGTTGCTGGCGTCGGGGTAGTCGGCGCCCCAGCCGAGCAGGAAGATGCCCTCCAGGGCACCCGCGGCGGCATTGTCGAGGAAGGTGCCCGACTCCTGTTCCTCGATCTGGACGTCGAGCCCAGGTTGGTCTCGAGCTGGCCTGGCGATCTCCTGGGCGACGGTGTTGGGCTCGGGCAGGTAGCCGCGCACCGCGGCGCGGTACTGCAGCGGGATGGTCGTGCCCTCCGCGTCATGTCGGCGTCCGTCAGCAGCTGCTTGGCGGCCTTGGGATCGAACGGATGGGCATCCTGGAACGATGGTCCGGCGCACCCGTGGGGGATGGCGCAGGGGGTGAAGTGGGACGCGACCTCCGACCCGGGCGGGTAGAAGTTGTCGATGATCCGCTGCCGGTCGATGCCCATGGCGATCGCCTTGCGGACGTTCGGGTCATCCCACGGCGGAATCGTGTTGTTCATGCCCAGGTAGAACGTGTTGAGACCCTCGCGAGGGTTGAACTTGAAGTTCGGGTCACCCTCGATGGCCGGCAGGTCCTCCTTGGCCGGGTTGTCGATGCCGTCCACCGACCCGGCCTGCAGCTCGACGAAGCGCTGCGCCGCCTGGCTGTTCCAGCGGAACGCCCTGGTTGGGTGTCCTGGCCCTCGCCCCAGTACTCGTCGAAGGCGGTGAAGGTGATGCGGTTGCCGCGATCCCACTCGGCCAACTGGTACGGGCCGGTGCCGTTGGGCCGGACGAGCAGCGTGTCCTCGGGCAGCGGCGGCGGCGATGCGCCCTCCTGTGGGGTTGTCGTGCTCTCGGGCATGTTGTCGATGAGGTACTGCGCGTCGTCGATGCCAAGCGCGCTGAAGGCGACCTGCGAGAGGAACGCCACGTGGCCTCAGAACTCGAAGACGACGGTCATCGGGTCAGGGCCGACATCTTCTTGAGGTTGCCCTCGTAGGGCAGGCCGTTGAACGTGCCGGCCTCGCCGTCGACCTCGCCGCCGTAGTTGGGGTATGGGTCACGTCGGCCGTCAGGTCGGCGGGCTGCTAGGCCTCCGGATAGGGCGTCGCGGCGGGCGCGGACGGGCTGCCTGCGGGCTCGGACGGGCTCTCGGCGGGCTCACTGGCCGGGGCGCTGGGCGACGTCCGACGGGACCTCGCTCGTGGTGGGCTGGCTCGCTTCCTCGCTGGCCGGCGATGGATGCGGCGCTCTGGGGCGCAGTGGTAGGTGCTGCTCCTGGGGTACACGCCGCGACGAGGAACATCGCCACGACACCCACGGCGGGAAGTGACAACCGCGCGGGCCGTCTGCTCATCCTTCGTTCATCCTCCTCATGCCACCGCGTTCGCGCGGCCGGCACTCCCGCAGGTCCGCTTCTTGGGTACTCCGCTCGTCACCCGGACTACCGCGGAGCATCCCGTCGAGTCCCTGCCAGCCGGCTGCGGACGGTCCCCGGCATGCAGCCGAGGTCGCCCCGTCTCGCGGGGTCTGCGCAGACTAGCATCCGCGTCCAGCCACGGCTACGGCCACCGCCGTACACTCGCCCTCGTGGAGCCGCTGCGCATCGCGCTCGTCCAGATGGCGCCGCGGCTGGGGCTGCTCGAGGAGAACCTGGACCGCCATCGCGAGTGGCTGGTCCAGGCGAGGGCGGAGCGGGCCGACCTCGTGGTCTTCCCCCGAGCTGGGCCTGACCGGCTACCTGCTCCAGGACCTCAACTCCGAGGTCGCGATGCGGCTCGACGATCCCCGCCTGGCGGCGCTTGCGGCCGAGACGCGCGATCTCTCGGTCGTCGTCAGCTTCGTGGAGGAGTCGGATGACCACCGGCTCTTCATCAGCGCCGCGCTCCTCGAGGATGGGGAACTGCGCCACGTGCATCGCAAGGTCTTCCTCGCCAACTATGGCCTTTTCGACGAACGGCGCTTCTTCGCGTCCGGGTCGGTCATGCGCGCTGTTGCGAGCCGGCTGGGCCTGAGGCTGGGCATCTGCATCTGCGAGGACTTCTGGCACCTGGCCACACCGGCCCTGCTGGCACTCGACGGCGCTCACCTGCTCATCAACATCTCCTCGTCACCCGGGCGCGACGTGGCGGCCATCAACGAGGTGGGCCTGGGAACGGCGAGCTCGTGGCGCTGGATGGACCGCACCTACGCCCAGCTGACCACGTCCTACGTCGTCTTCGTCAACCGCGTCGGGGTCGACGAGTCGATCACCTTCTGGGGCGGCTCCGAGGTCGTCGGGCCCGCCGGCGACACCCGCTTCGGCGCGCCGCTCCATGACGAGGGTCTCTTCACGGTCGAGATCGACCTGGCCGACGTGCGACGCGAGCGCATCGCCGTGCCGCTCCTGCGCGACGAGCAGCCCGAGCTGCTGCTCCGCCAGATCGAGCGACTCGTTCGGGCGCGTGCTTCGGAGCATCCGGTCGCGCCGGTCATGGATGGGTCCCAGGGCGGCCTAGCGCCCCCGGCAGCGCACGAGGCGGTCCCATGAGCACGTGCCCGTGAGTGCGGCGCAGCTCACCGGCCCTCCGGCGGCGCGCCCACTCGACGGCGAGCTGCCGGCAGAACTCGCCATCGATACCGACGTGGCGCGACGGATCATCGGTGGATTCATCCGCGCCCAGTGCGACCAAGCGGGGTTCGATCGCCTCGTCCTCGCTCTCTCCGGCGGCATCGATTCCGCGCTCGTGGCCTACCTCGTGGCCGAGTCCATCGGCGCCGAGCGACTGCTCTGCCTGCTCATGCCGTATCGCACCTCGTCACCGCGGTCTCGCGCCGACGCGGAGGAGGTCGTCCGTCGTCTTGGCTGCGCCAGCGAGCTGGTGGATATCAGCACCATGGTCGACGGCTACTTCGGACCCGAGCGGACCGACGCCTCGCCGCTGCGCCGTGGGAACCTCGCCGCCCGGATGCGCATGGCCGTCCTCTACGACCACTCGGTGACCTGGAACGGGCTCGTGGTGGGCACGAGCAACAAGACCGAGTCGCTCATCGGCTACACCACCCTCTTCGGCGACTCCGCCTGCGCATTCGCGCCCATCGGTGACCTGTACAAGTCGCAGGTGCGCCAGCTGGCGGCGGTCATGGCGGTCCCCGACCCGATCCTGCGCAAGGAGCCTTCGGCCGACCTGTGGGCCGGACAGACCGATGAAGGGGAGATGGGCCTGCGCTACGCCGATCTGGACCGGCTGCTGTTCTGGATGGTCGACCGTCGCCGCCGCCCGCCGGAGCTCGCGGCCATGGGCTTCGAGCCCGCGGTGATCGAACGTGTCGAGCGCCTGGTGGCCGCCTCCGAGTTCAAGCGCCAGGTCCCGCCGGTGGCCAAGGTGGGCCCCCGGACCGCGGGCATCGATCACCTGTACCCCCGTCGGCGCCCGGGGTCGGCTCGTCGTTGAGCGACGATCCCACTCAGCGCGCGACGCTCTTCGTGGTGGCCACGCCCATCGGCAACCTGGGCGATGTCTCCCTCCGAGCCCTCGACGTCTTGCGCAGTGTGCCGCTCGTGGCCGCAGAGGACACACGGCTCACCCGCCGGCTGTGGGCGCGCCACGCCATCAAGACGCGGCTGGTGAGCTACCACGCCCATAGCGCACCGGCGCGTGCCGCAGAGCTCGTCGCGCACCTCGAGGCTGGCCACGACCTGGCCCTGGTCACTGACGCTGGCACGCCGCTCGTCAGCGACCCGGGGGAGGGGCTCGTCGCCGCGTGGGCCGATCGCGGGGGTCGGATCGTGCCCATCCCGGGCCCATCGGCCGTGCTTGCCGCGCTCGTCGCCAGCGCGCTGCCGGTGGCGCGGTGGGGCTTCGAGGGGTTCCTGCCGCGTCGCGGGGCGGAACGCCGGGCGCGCCTCGCACGCGTCGCGGCGGACGATCGAGCCACGGTCCTCTTCGAGGCGCCGAGCCGGCTGGCATCGACGCTCGCCGACCTGGCGTCCGCCTGCGGCCCCGGCCGTCGCGGCGCAGCCTGCCGCGAGCTCACGAAGCGCCACGAGGAGACGTGGCGGGGGTCGCTGGCGGAGCTTGCCGAGCGAGCCTCGGCGGCGCCGGTGCGCGGCGAGATCACGGTGGTCGTGGAGGGCTCGGGCGACGGGGCGACGGCGCGAGGCGCCTCGGCTGTCGATCCCGATGAGGCGGCCGTCGTAGCGAACGAGGCGATGGAGGCGGCACGTGGACGAGTGGACGAGCTGGTCGGGAGGGGCACGCCGCGCACAGCGGCCGCCCGCCAGGTCGCTGCCGAGTCGGGCCTGCCACGCCGGGCGCTCTTCGCGCATCCTAGGAGGGCCCCATCGCAGGAAGAGGAGGAGGACCGCTCGTGAGGCTGCCCATCATCGGTGCGCTGTCCCTCTTCGGCCGCGTCATCCTGCTCGTCACCCTCGTCGTGAGCTTCGCGGCCATCGCCATGGAGTACCTGCTCCACATCGAAGGGACGCCGCTCTTCCTCGTCAGCGCGGCGGGGATCCTGGGGCTGGCCTACGTCGTGGGCGCTTCCACCGAGCGTCTGGGCGCGCTGGCGGGGCCGCAGGTCGGGGGGATCCTGAACGCCACGTTCGGCAACATCGCGGAGCTGATCATCGCCTTCTTCGCCCTGACGGCCGGACTCCTCGACGTGGTCAAGGCGTCGATCACGGGATCGATCATCGGCAACCTGCTGCTCGTGCTGGGCGCGAGCCTGTTCTTCGGCGGCCTGCGCAACGGCACGCAACGCTTCAACGCCCGGATCGCCGGTCTCGACGCGACGTTGCTGCTGCTCGCCGTGGTCGGGCTGTTCGTGCCCGCCGTCTTCGCCCAGTCCGCCGGTACCGGCGAGGGGTCGCACCGGCTCGAGGAGAGCCTGGTCGTCTCGGCCGTCCTCTTCGCGCTCTACTTCGTGGCCCTCTTCTACCGCTTCCGTCACCCGCACGAGGTTTTGGGAGGCGAGCACCCGGAGGGCCATGCCGGGCCGCCCTGGTCGGCCTCCGTGGCGATGGGCGTCCTCGGGGCGGCGGCGGTCCTGCTGGCGGTGCTCTCGGAGATCCTCGTGGGTGCCATCGATCCGTTCATCGAACAGTTCGGCCTGACGCCCTTCTTCGTGGGCGTGATCCTCATCCCCACCATCGGCAACCTGGCCGAGCACCTGGTAGCCGTCCAGCTGGCGGTCAAGGATCGCATGGACTTCGCGATGAGCGTGGCCATCGGCTCCAGTCTCCAGGTCGCGCTGTTCGTCGCGCCCGTGCTGGTCTTCCTGGGTCTTGTGGTCGCCCAGCCGATGGACCTCGTGTTCGCGCCGCTCGAGGTGGCCGCCGTCGCCGTGGCGGCTGCCGTCACCGTGCCGATCTCGCTCGACGGCGAGTCCAACTGGCTGGAGGGCGCCCTCCTGATGGGTGTCTACGTCATCCTCGGCGTCAGCTTCTTCTACCTCGCCTGAGACGCCGCCCGACTTCGACTGGGACGAGCGTCGACGGCACCGACCCGATGATCCGCCGTCGCTCGGTCCCAGGGCGCTGCCCCGTGCGTGCCGCCACCGGGTCTCCAGGTCGACTCTCCCGTCCGACTCTCCCGTCCGACTGAAGATCGTCCGCGGCGGCGGTCGCCAGGATGGTCCGATCGCCTGACCAAGTGACCGGCGACGCGCGTTACGACCTTGGATCCGGCGTGGGAGTGGATCTGACCGTGTGATCGGGCGCTGGGGATGCGAAAGCGCCAGATGAGCGCGATACGTTTCACTGCCAGTGGAATGTGTGCTCGGAAGGTGGTCGAGCTGTCGTCGCCTCGCTCGATGGGGACATCCGCCTGGCGGTCGCGCTTGGCCTGACGGCGACGTTCACGCTTCTCCCGGAACGCGCGGCACGGGCCGCCCGGGATGTCGATCCGGTGCATGCCGAGCTGGGGAGGTCGAGGCGACGTACCTGCGCCGGCTCGGCTACGAGGTGCTGCTGGACGAGCCGTACCAGCACTACCAGTTCGCGGGTCGCGCTGACGTGGTGGCCCTGTCACGGGAAGCCGCGGCCGTGCTCCATCTCGAGAACCGGACGCGGTTCCCTGACGTCCAGGCGTTCACGGCAGCTACAACGCCAAGCGTGCTTATCTTCCAGCCGACTTGGCGGCCCGGCTGGCCATCCCAGGTGGCTTCCGCACCGTTACCCACGTCGTGGTCGCTCTCTGGTCGTCCGAGGTGCTTCACGGGCTTCCGCGAGTCGACGTTCCGTTCGGTATGCCCGGATGCAGCAGAGGACTTCGCTGCCTGGTGGAGCGGGGAACCGCCGCGCCGACCGGGAGCGACGAGCACCTGGTGGTCTTCGACCCGCTTCCGGGACAGCGGAGCTCTCAGCGGCGCTGGGTGAGCCTTGATCGCGTGCGTTCCGTCGAGCCCGGTATCGCGGCTATGCCGACGCCGCGCAGGCGCTGCGTCACGCAGGAGCGGCCTGCGGGCGTAGTCCCGATGACGGCCGGCTACGCCGCGGATGAGCCGTTGATGAGCGGCGCTCGCTATGGTGGCCGCACCGCTCGTCGCCGAGGGCTTGACAGCTCCTCCGAACGTGCGACGCCTCCGCCGAGCCGACCCGCCGGTCCCGATCCGCCGTCCGCCGTCGACGCATGACCGTGCCCCGAGCCGGTCCAGGAGGTCAGCAGATGAACCGTGTCCTGCTCACCGGTCGCCTCACGCGCGACCCGGAGCTCCGCACGCTCGCGAGTGGCAAGACCGTGACGCAGTTCTCGGTGGCCACGAACGACTACCGCGGCGGCGCCGAGAAGAGCGAGTTCCACAACATCGTCACGTGGGATCGTCTGGCCGAGATCTGCGGTCAGTACCTCGGCAAGGGCCAGCTCGTGGCCATCGAGGGCCGGCTCCAGACGCGACAGTGGGAGGACGACCACAAGCTCCGACACTGGAAGACGGAGGTCGTGGCGGCCTCGGTCGAGATGCTCTCCGGCCGGCGCAAGAAGGACTACGCCGTGGAATCGGCCGCGGAGGCACTCGCGGCCCAGGCCGAGAAGTTCGGCATCGATCCGGCCGACGGCTTCACGGCCGACGCGAACGACGCCAGCGCGGTGGCCGACGAGGAGGACGAAGCCGAGGAAGCAGAGGCCGTCGCCGCCTGACCGGCACACCCCACCGGCGGGCGCGGTCTCCCCTCGCCGCGCCCGCCGTTCCACGCTCCTGCGCGGCCACGGGTCAGCTACCCGGTGTGGGGTCGCTCGGACGTCGATCATCCAGGAGGCGCCCGACCTCGTCGAACCCGCACCATTTCTTCATCGTGACCGTGGTGCCTTCGCCCGGCTGCGACGCGACCTCGATCTCGTCCATCAGCCTCCGCGCGCCCCACAGGCCGATTCCCAGGCCTGCCTCGGAGGCATATTCCTGGCGCATCACGGCCGCCACGTCACGGATCCCGGGTCCTTCGTCGCGCGCGATCACGACCAAGCCGTCCCGGCCCTCCTCGCTGAGCCCGCGGATGATGATCTCGCCCTGACCGGCGTGGACCGTGATGTTCCGGGCGATCTCGGAGATGGCCGTGGCAACGAACGTCGCGTCCGTCCGCGAGAAGCCGAGCCGGAGAGCTGCCTCGCGTCCCCTCTGGCGCGCGACGATGGTGTCGGCGTCCGACGCGATGGGCACCCGGATCTCCTCCGACACGATCGGTAGTGTTCAGCGATCGAGGAGCTCGAGGCCCGCTTCGAGGTCCAGAGCGGTGTCGACCGCATCCAGTCCCAGGCCGAAGTGGCTCATCGCCACGGCGACCTCCGGCCGGATCCCCACCACCACCGTCTTCGCACCCCGCAGCCGGTTCGTCCTGGCGACCGTGGAGAGCGAGCGAGAGACGAAGGAGTCGATGACGTCAAGGGCCGCGACGTCGACGATCACGCCGCGCGATCGGTGCCTGGCGACTTCCACCAGCAGCGAGTCCCGGAGTTCGACCACCTCCGTGTCGCTGAGTGCCGACTGGATCGACGCGATCAGGTATCCGCAGGGGCAAGCCTGCCGGAGCTCGCCTGTAGCCACCCGCACGGGCGTCGACGCCCACACTCCCGTAGCCCGTGGTCCTTGGTGCGTTTGAAAAGACTGCGGGTTCCCGTAATGGAATGCCGTGGTCCCGGGGCCTACGGTGGGTCCAGGGTGCCGGCATAGGCGTCCACCTCGACAGGAGAACCAGATGCTTCGAAAGAGATTCGCCGCAGGGATCGTAGGCAGCGCCGTGCTCACGCTCGCGCTTATCAGTCCCGTCGCGGCAGCGCCCGGCAACCAGGCCGGCTACACGCTCGTGAACGTCCAGATCTCGGACGTGACGATCCTCGTCCCCGTGGCCATCGCGGCCAACCTGTGCGACATCAACGTCAACGTCCTGGCCGCTCAGGTCGACGCCGGCGACACCACCTGCACCGCTACGGCTGAGTCGGCCGCCAGCCCCGGCTCGAACGGCGGCAACGGCAGCAACGGCAACCAGGCCGGCAACTCGCTCGTGAACGTCCAGATCACGGACGTCTTCGTGGCCGTACCCATCGCGCTCGCGGCCAACCTCTGCGACGTGAACGTGAATATCCTCGCCCTGCAGCTTCGCACGGGCGATGCCACGTGCACGGCGACCGCCGAATCCCTCGCGACCGGCTGATCGGGCCAGCGCGCTCCGAGGCCGCCCTCTGGGGGCCTCCTCGGTAAGGGACGGGGCCCGGCCCCATGGGATGGGGTCGGGCCCGTTTCATTCGGTCCTGCGGACGGATCCGATGCCTGCGCACGACGGTCGTGGTGGTCGGTGCGCGCCGTTCTGCACTGCCAGCCCATCCGCCGGGCATGGCCGAACCGGACCGCACGGTACAAACGTCCCGTGGCGCGGATGCCCCCTCGGATGGTTCCATGACCGCACGGCGCTCACCCAGGGTCGCCGTGGCACGACGTGGATCCTGCGCGGGGGTGCGTTGATCTCTCGACGACTGGCCGGCCGGATGGCAGCCGCGCTCTTCCTCAGCGGAGGCCTCGGTTCGTTCGTCAGCGCGTTGCTGCCGGGAGCGGCCGGTCTCGACCGCCTCGCCATCATGGCCGTCAGCCTCGTCGGCATCGGCGTGGGTGTGGTGGTGTGGTACCTGCCCTGGGAGCGATGGCCTCGTGGCGTGAGCCTGTGGCTCGTGCCCATCGCCTTCGCGCTCATCGCGGTCGGAAACCACTTCACCGACGCAGAGCCGTACCGCTACGGCATCTACTTCGTGGCCGCCTTCACGTGGATCGGCCTGGCGCACCCACGCCGCACCTCGCTCGCGTTCATACCGCTGCTGGTGGTGGCCTATCTCGTCCCCCTCTTCACGACGGACAGCCTCACGGCCGCCTCGCTTGGTTCGTTGGTCATCGTCGGGCCCATCTGCGTCGCGGTCGGCGAGTCGATCGCTTGGGTCTCGGCGCGCCTCCACGTCGCGGAGACGGAACTGCGGGAGATCGCGAGCGACGCCCGCTTCCGCTCCCTGGTGCAGAACGCCTCGGACGTGATCCTCATCCTGAGCCCCGACCTGATCATCCGCTACGAGACGCCTTCGATCGAGCGGGTCCTCGGGTACCGCGCCGAAGATCGGGTCGGCCGTTCGGCCCTTGAGCTCGTGCATCCGGCAGACCTGGCGCACGTCCGGAGCGCACTGGCCCGCGTGTCCTCACAGACGGGTGCGGAGGAACGGCTGGAGTTCCGGCTCCGTCACGTCAACGGGGCGTGGCACGTGATCCGCGCGACCATGAAGAACCTCCTCGCCGATCTGCACGTCGACGGCATCGTGATCAACTACCAGGACATCACCGACCAGAAGGTGCTCGAGCGGCGGCTCAAGCAGCAGGCCTTCACTGACGTCGTGACGGGACTGCCGAACCGGGCCCTCTTCGTGGACCGCCTCGACCACGCCCTCGCCCGACTGGCCCGGCAACGCTCGGCGGCCGCGGTGCTGTTCATCGACCTGGACGACTTCAAGACGATCAACGACAGCCTGGGCCATGCCTGTGGTGACCGACTGCTGGTCGAGGTCGCCGACAGACTGCGCGGCTGCGTCCGCAGCAGCGACACGGCGGCCCGGTTCGGCGGCGACGAGTTCGCCGTGCTCCTGGAGGACCTGGGATCGACCACCGCCACCGAGACGGCGACACGGATCCTCGCCGCTCTGGCTGAGCCCTTCCTTCTTGAAGGTCTGCAGCTATCCATCCAGGCCAGCATCGGCATCGTGATGGTCGACTCGCCCGCGAAGTCCAGCGCCGACCTGCTCCGTGACGCCGATCTGGCCATGTACCGTGCCAAGGAGCGTGGCAAGGGGCGCTACGAGCTGTTCCAACCGCAGCTCGAGCGGATGGCGGACGATCGCCTGCGGGCAAGGGCCCGGGTGGAGCGGGCGCTGGAGCGCCCCTGACCCACCCACACGACCCGCTTCGTGTGCTGCCCCGCGCTATCATGGCCACCGACCATGGCCCGGGCTAGCGCCCGTCGACCGAGGGAGGAGCCGTTGCTCGAGGAAGGGGCTGCGGCGGTCCCGTGAGACCGCTCGACCACTTCGCCCAGGAGCCCCGTCAGCGCGGGGCGGCCTCGACAACGGCGCAGACGGCTCAGTCGACCCCGACCACTGCGCGGTCCACGCCGACCCCGACCCCGGCCCGGACCCGGTGGACGCGGCGCCGTCCCTCTCTCCCCACGCCGGTCCGGAGCGCCCACTGATGCCCGCCACGGTCGTCGTCGGTCTCCAGTGGGGGGACGAGGGCAAGGGCAAGACCACCGACCTGTTGGCGGACTCGGTGTCTCACGTGGTCCGCTACCAGGGCGGCGACAACGCGGGCCACACGGTGGCCATCGGCGATGAGGTCTTCAAGCTGCACCTCGTGCCCAGCGGCGTGCTCCATCCGCACATCACGCCGGTCATCGGCAGCGGCGTGGTCGTCAACCCGCGGACGCTCCTCGACGAGATGGCGACGCTCGAGGACCGAGGCATCGATACACGCCGCGTGCGAGTGAGTCGCTCCGCCCACGTCGTCATGCCGTACCACGTCGAGCTGGACCGGGCGGTCGAGGCGCGACTCGACAGCGAGGGCATCGGGACCACACGGCGCGGCATCGGACCTGCCTACGCGGATCGGGCGTGGCGCACCGGCATCCGCATGGGCGACCTGCTCGAGCCGGTGAGCCTCCGTCGCAAGCTTGCCCGGATCCTCCCGGAACGCAACGCCGTCCTCGAGGAGACATTCGGCGTGCGCCCGTTCGACCCCGATCGGGTCCACGCCGACGCCGTGGCCTGGGGCGAGCGTCTGGCCGACCGGATGCGGACACGACGATCCTCGTCCAGGACGCACTGGCCGCCGGGGAGCACGTGCTGCTGGAGGGTGCCCAGGGGACGCTGCTCGACCTGGATCACGGCACGTATCCCTTCGTCACGAGCAGCAATCCCGTCGCCGGCGGGGCCTGCACCGGGGGAGGTGTCGGACCTCGGCAGGTCGACCGCGTGATCGGCGTCCTCAAGGCCTACTCCACGCGGGTGGGCGCCGGGCCCTTCCCCACCGAGCTCCACGACGAGACCGGCCGTCACCTTTTGGAGACGGGGCGCGAGTTCGGCACGACCACCGGGCGACGCCGTCGCTGCGGCTGGTTCGACGCGGTGCCGCTGCGCTACGCCGTGGCCGTCAACAGCGTGAGCAGCATCATGCTCAACAAGCTCGACATCCTGTCCGGCCTCCCGGAGGTCCGTATCTGCACCGCCTACCGGGGCGACGGGAGTCAGCGAGGCTGGCCACTCGGCCTGGAAGACCTGGAGCGTGCCCAGCCGGTGTACGAGACGCTCCCGGGCTGGGAGGCGGACATCCGCGGCGCCCACTCGATGGAACACCTGCCTCGGGCGGCGGCCGATTACGTGCAGGCCGTGGAGGACCTCGCCGGCGTCCCCGTCAGCCTCGTCAGCGTCGGCCCCGAGCGCACGCAGACGATCGTCCGCCACGCCGACGGCGACGGCTCGCTCGCCCTGAGGGCCCTCGCCAGGGCCGCCGCGTGATCCCCCGACGCGTGATGATGCGCGGCTCGGGCGGGCGCGAGCACGCCCTTGCCTGGCGGCTCCGCGCCGACCCGGGAGTCGAGCGGGTGCTCGTCGCCCCGGGCGATCCCGGGATGGCGGCTGTCGCGGACCTGCACACGGAAGTGGCCGTCGGCGACAGCGCAGCGATCGCGGCGCTGGCACGCGAGTCAGGCGTCGACCTGGTGGTCGTCGGCCCGGAGCGCCCGCTGGCCGGCGGGCTCGCCGACCTCCTGGTCGCTGCCGGCATCCCCGTCTTCGGCCCGTCGGCGGAAGCCGCTCGCCTCGAGGCGAGCAAGGCCTTCTGCCGCGACGTCGCGCAAGCCGCCGGTGTCCCGATGGCCGATGGCCGGGTGTTCGACGATCCGGCTGCTGCCTCTGCCTTCGCGCGGCGCCTGGGAGCGCCGGTCGTCGTGAAGGCGGACGGGCTCGCGGACGGCAAGGGAGTGACGGTCTGCGCGACGCTACAGGAGGCGGACGAGGCCATCCACGATGCCATGTCGGCCAGGCGCTTCGGGCTTGCCGGGGATCGAGTGGTCGTGGAGCGGGCACTGGTCGGCCGCGAGGCGAGCGTCGTCTGCCTGACGGACGGCACCACGACCCTCGCGCTGCCCGCCGCGCGCGACCACAAGCGTGCCGAGGAGGAGACGCCGGCCCGAACACCGGCGGCATGGGCGCCTACTCGCCGCTCGAGGATCTCAGCGACGCCGATGCGGCCGCCCTGGTGGAACGGATCCATGCGCCGCTGCTGGCTGAGCTGGCACGACGGGGGATCGCGTTCCAGGGTGCGCTCTACGCCGGTCTGATGCTCACGACGGACGGCCCGTACCTCCTCGAGTGCAACGTGCGGTTGGGCGATCCCGAGACGCAGGTGGTGCTTCCTCGCATCCAGACGCCCCTCGCGCCACTGCTGCTCGCGGCGGCGACCGGTCGCCTCGACGAGTCGGCCCGACGGATGGGGCTCTCCGGCGCCCTCCTCACGACGCCGGACGCGGCGGTCGGCGTCGTCCTCGCGGCCGCGGGGTACCCCGGGGCGCCACGCTCCGGCGACGCCATCGATGGCTGCCAGGAAGCCGAACGCGACGCCCTCGTCTTCTGGTCCGGGGTCAGCCGAGCGGCCGACGGCACCCTGCTCACCGCCGGCGGGAGGGTGGCGACGATCGTGGGGCGCGGCCCGACCATCGAAAAGGCGGCTGATGTCGCCTATCTGGCCGCCTCCCGGGTCACCTTCGCCGGTCGACGCTTCCGCCGAGACATCGGCCGCATCCCTGCACCGTCCTCGCTGGCGGGCGTCACGGCATGATCGGCCGCTACACGCTCCCGGAGATGGGAGGGATCTGGACCGACGAGGCGCGCTTCGGCCGGATGCTCGACGTGGAACTTGCCGTGCTGCGGGCGCAGGCCGGTCAGGGCCTCGTGCCCGCGGAGGCAGTGCGAACCATCGAGTCCGCAGCCCGGGTGGACGTGGGACGCATCCGCGAGCTCGAGGCGACCACCGACCACGACGTCATCGCCTTCGTCAGCCAGGTCGCCGAGACGGTCGGGGCCGAAGGCCGGTGGCTGCACTTCCGTCTCACCAGCAGCGACGTCCTGGACACGGCGCTCGCGCTGCAGTGCAGGACCGCCGGGGAGCGCCTGCTCCACGGTCTGGATGCCCTCGTGTCTGCCTTGGCGGACCGTGCCCGGGAGCACTCGGGCACCGTGATGATGGGTCGCACGCACTCGGTGCACGCCGAGCCCATCACGCTGGGCCTGAAGCTGGCCTCATGGGCCTTCGAGCTGGACCGCGACCGAGCGAGACTCCGTGCCGCGACCGAGGACCTGGCCACCGGGAAGATCAGCGGCCCCGTGGGCACCTACTCGCAGCTCGATCCCCGGATCGAGGCGGAAGCACTTGCCGAGCTGGGCCTCGCGGCCGATCCCGTGAGCACCCAGATCGTGCAGCGTGATCGGCACGCGGCGTTCCTGGCCGCCCTCGCGATCACGGGCGGGTCGATCGAGCGCTTCGCCACCGAGATCCGCAACCTCCAGCACACCGAGATCGGCGAGCTCCAGGAACCGTTCGCGTCCGGGCAGAAGGGCTCGAGCGCGATGCCCCACAAGCGCAACCCGATCACCGCCGAGCGGCTGTCGGGTCTCTCGCGCCTGTTGCGCGCCTATGCCGTGGCGGGCATGGAGGACCAGGCGCTGTGGCACGAGCGCGACATCAGCCACTCCTCGGTGGAACGCGTGGCGCTGCCTGGCGCGACGACCCTGCTCGACTACATGCTCGTCCGCTTCTTGGCGCTCGTGGAGGGTCTGGTCGTTCGGCCCGAGCGGATGCGCGAGAACATCGATCGCGGCCTCGGGGTCCATGCCAGCAGCCGGTTGCTGACGGCGCTCGTCGAGACGGGCGGTCTGGACCGCGAGACGGCATACGCGGTCATCCAGCGCGACGCGCTGCGGGCAGCCGACGAACGGCGCCCCTTCCGCGAACTCGTGGAAGCCGATCCGGACGTTCGCGCGGCGCTCGCGCCGGACCGGATCGCGGCCTGCTTCGACGACGTGGCAGGTCTCCGTCACGTCGAGACGATCATCGGGCGACTGGCGTCGCTCGACCAGCCTTCGGAGGTGCCCGTTGCTCGGTGAGGTCACGACCCGCTTCCTGCGCTCGGGCAAGGTCCGCGATCTGTACGCGCTCGACGACGACCGGCTGCTGCTCGTCGCCTCGGACAGGATCAGCGCCTTCGACGTCGTGCTGCCCACGCCCGTCCCGGACAAGGGCCGTGTGCTCACGGGTCTGTCGCGCTACTGGTTCGCAGAGACGGGCGCGGCGGGGGTGGTGCCCAACCACCTGCTGGGCACCGACCCAGCCGATCTGCCACCGGGCTTCCACGATGCGGCTGACGAGCTCCGCGGGCGGATGATGATCTGCCGCCGCGCCCGACCGCTGCCGGTCGAGATCATCGTGCGCGGCTACCTCGCGGGCAGCGGCTGGAAGGACTACCGCGCGACGGGCTCGGTGTGCGGCATCTCCCTGCCCCCCGGGCTGCGTGAGAGCGACCGGTTCCCGGAGCCCCTGTTCACGCCATCGACCAAGGCGGAGGTGGGCCACGACGAGAACATCGACTTCGACGGGATGGTGCGCCTGGTGGGGGCCGACGTGGCCGAGCGAGCACGAGCCATCGCCCTCGCCCTCTACCGTTTCGGTGCCCAGCGGACGGAAGCGACGGGCATCCTCCTGGCGGATACGAAGTTCGAGTTGGGCCTGTGGCAGCCCGACGAGAGCGCCGCGCCGGAGCTCATCCTCATCGACGAGGTGATGACCCCCGACTCGAGCCGCTTCTGGGACGCCACGACCTACGAGCCCGGCCGGCCGCAGGCCTCGTTCGACAAGCAGTTCGTGCGCGACTGGCTGGACGCCCAGCCCTGGGACAAGACGACGCCGGGCCCGGATCTGCCGCCAGAGGTCGTCGAGGGGACGCGGGCCCGGTACGTCGAGGCGTTCGAGCGGATCACCGCCGCCTCGTTCGAGCGGTATCTCAGGGAGGACCGGATCGGCTGATGGCGTCGTACCGCTTCTGCGTCTCGGTCATGCCCCGCGAGGGCATCCTCGACCCGCAGGGTCGGGCGGTCGAGCTCTCACTGCCGCACCTTGATGTCGACTCGGTGCGGGACGTGCGCGTGGGCCGTCGGGTGGAGCTGACCGTCGAGGCAGCCTCGGAGCCTTCGGCACGCGAGGTCGTGCAGCACCTGGCGCAGGAGCTGTTCTCCAACCCGCTCATCGAGTCCTGGTCAATGGAGTCCCTGGTGGGCGAGAGCGCGGACGAGGCCCCGCAGGAGTCGCTCGAGTCAGGGTCGGCGGTGGCCGCGCGATGAGGGTCGGCGTGGTCGTCTTCCCGGGCTCCAACTGCGACCGCGATGCGCTCCACGCCGCGCGGCTCGCCGGGGCCGAGGCCGTCCCGCTGTGGCACGAACGTCCGGACCTGGAGTCGGCCGACGCGGTGATCCTGCCGGGAGGCTTCGCCTATGGCGACTACCTTCGCGCCGGTGCGCTGGCCCGGTTCAGCCCGATCATGGGCGCCGTCCGCGAGCACGCCGAGCGCGGCGGTCTCGTGCTCGGCATCTGCAACGGGTTCCAGGTGCTGGCCGAGGCGGGGATGGTACCGGGCGCGCTCGTGCGCAACGCATCCCTCCGCTTCGAGCACCGCTGGGTGCGCCTGGCGGTGGAGCGGCGGGATACCCCCTTCACGTGCGCCGTGCCCCCGGGACGGACACTGCGCCTTCCCGTCGCTCATGGGGAGGGCTGCTACACGCTGCCGGAGCCGGACCTGGATGCCCTGGAGGCGCGCGGTGGGGTCCTCTTCCGCTACCTGTCCCCGGAGGACAACCGGAACGGGTCGGCGCGGGACATCGCGGGCGTCCTCGACGAGCGCGGCAACGTCTGCGGGCTGATGCCCCATCCCGAGCGCGCTTCCGAGGCCCTGCTGGGCTCGGACGACGGCCTGTTGCTGCTGCGCTCGCTGGTGACCAGCGCCGCTGAGGTGACCAGCACCGCTGAGCACCGCGTGCTCGTCTCGTGCGCGTCGCCGAGCGGCCGGCCGCGCTGGCCGAGGCGATCGAGCCGGCGCCACTCCACCGACAGCTCGGACTCACCGACCCCGAGCGTGACGCCATCGTTGATCGACTGGGGCGTGATCCCAACGACCTCGAGCTCGCGATGTTCAGCGTCATGTGGAGCGAGCACTGCTCGTACAAGAGCTCCCGGCACCTGCTGCGGACGTTGCCCACCGGGGGCGCGCGGGTGGTGGCGGGCCCCGGCGAGAACGCCGGCGTGGTCAGCATCGGCGACGGCCTTGCGGTCTGCTTCAAGCTGGAGTCGCACAACCACCCGAGCGCGGTCGAGCCGTACCAGGGGGCCGCGACGGGCGTCGGCGGCATCCTGCGCGACATCTTCACCATGGGCGCGCGGCCCATCGCCGTGCTGGACGCGCTGAGGTTCGGGGACCCCGCCACCGCGCGGACGCGGCGGCTGGTGCGCGGCGTGGTCCAGGGGGTGGGCGGCTACGGCAACTGCGTCGGTGTGCCCACGGTCGGCGGCGAGTTGGCGTTCCACCCCTCGTACGAGGGCAACCCGCTCGTGAACGTGATGGCCGTCGGAGTCCTCGAGGAGCGCCATCTCACGCGCGCCGTGGCCCGCCGGCCGACAGATGTGGTGGTGCTGTTCGGGTCGGCCACCGGCCGCGACGGCATCGGCGGCGCGTCCGTCCTCGCGAGCGCCACCTTCGGCGCCCAGGAGACCGGCAAGCGCCCCACCGTCCAGGTCGGCGACCCGTTCGCTGGCAAGCTGCTCATCGAGGCCAGCCTCGAGCTCATCGAGCGAGGCCTGCTCGAGGGCCTCCAGGACCTGGGCGCCGCCGGCATCACGTGCGCCGCGTCGGAGACGGCCGACCGCGGCGGCACCGGCATGATCATCGACCTGGATGCGGTGCCACGGCGCGAGCCCGGCATGGCGCCCTTCGAGGTCATGATCAGCGAATCCCAGGAGCGGATGCTTGCCATCGTCCGGCCGCAGCGCGTCCCGGACGTCCTCGGGGTCTGCGAGCGCTGGGGGTTGCCGGCCGCGATCATCGGGCGTGTCACGGACGACGGGGATGTCACGGTCGTGGACCGGGGAGAGGAGCTGGCGCGCATCCCGGCACGGGCCCTCACGAGCGACGCGATCGTCCACGTGCGCGAGGCGCGAGCGCCGGCGCGCAGTCGCCCCGCACCGGCGCCGGACGCTCTCCAGCTGACACACGGCAGCCTGCCCGAACGCGGGATGGATCCCGGTGCGGTGCTCCTGGCGCTCCTCGGGGATCCGAACCTGGCCAGCCGGGCGTGGATCACGACGCGCTACGACCAGACCGTCGGCACGGACACCGTGGAAGGCGCGCAGCACGGTGCTGCCATCCTGCGCATCAAGGGCACGCGGAAGGCACTCGTCATGGCCACCGACGCCGATCATCGCGTCGGGCTTCTGGATCCGTACCTGGGAGCGGTGAGCGCGGTAGCGGAGTGCACCAGGAACGTGGCCATCACCGGCGCTCGCCCACTGGGCGTCACGGATTGCCTGGACTACGGCGACCCCGAGCGACCGGAGGCGTTCTGGCAGCTGTCCGAGGCCGTCCGCGGCCTGGGCGACGCCTGTCGCGCCCTCGAGCTTCCGGTCACCGGCGGCAACGTCAGCCTCTACAACGAATCGGCGGGAAGGGCCATCGCCCCGACCGCCCAGATCGGCGTGGTCGGCCTGCTCGACGACGTGGAGGCCCGGGTCGGACCGGCCTTCGCCGGTGCCGGGGACGCGGTCGGGCTCCTCGGCGAACTCGTGCCGGGACTGGCGGGGTCGGTGTACGCGGAACGAGCCGGTGCCGCCCCGGACGACCGACCGCCAGGCGTCGGACTGGCGGGTGAGCTGGCCCTCCAACGTCTCCTGATCGCGGCCGCGGAACAGGGACTGCTCCGCTCGGCGCAGGACGTCAGCGGCGGCGGCCTGGCGGTGGCCCTCGCGGAGTGCTGCCTGTGGGCTGACGTGGGCGCCGATGTCCAGCTCTCGGTGGGCTCTGCGCCGGCCGTCGAGCTCTTCGGCGAATCGGCGGGTCGCGTGGTGGTATCGGCGGTCCCGGCGCGGTGGTCGGATCTCGCAACGCTCGCACGGGCCCACGGCGTCCCGCTCCGTCGGATCGGCGAGGTGGGCGGGGAGCGCCTGCGCATCCGCCTCGTGGGCGAAGGCGCCACGGGGGCCGCCGAGGAGCGCGGCGCAAGGGTCGCGGACGAGGTCGACCAGCCGCTGTCCGTGCTGCGCCACGCCTGGGAGTCCGGTCTCCCCCGTGCCCTGGGGGAGGAGGTCTAACGGATGTGCGGCGTGATAGGCGTCCATGCCCCGGGACAGGAAGCGGCGCCGCTGGCCGCGCTGGGTCTTTTCGCGCTGCAGCATCGAGGCCAGGAATCGGCCGGGCTGGCGGTCAGCGACGGGACCGGTGTGATGGTCTACAAGGACCTGGGTCTCGTGGCACAGGTGCTCGACGATCGCCGGCTGCCGTCGCTGCGGGGCGACCGTGCCATCGCCCACTGCCGCTACTCGACGACCGGCTCGACGGTCTGGGAGAACAGCCAGCCCACGTTCCGGCTGGGGCCGAGGCGCACGGTCGCGTTGGGCCACAACGGCAACCTCGTCAACACCGTCCGCCTGATGCAAGAGCTGGATGCCGGCCGTGGCCGCCTGGTGGGCACGAGCGACACGGAGCTCCTCACGGCGCTGCTCGCGGACGAGCCGGCTGAGGATCTCGTGGCCGCCCTTGGCGGCCTGTTGCCGCGCGTGTCAGGCGCCTACTCGCTCGTGGCCATGGACGAGACGCGCGTCATCGGCGTGCGCGACCCCTTCGGCATCCGCCCGCTGGTGCTGGGGCGGTTGCCTCCTGCCACCGGCGGCACGGCGCACGGCTGGGTCCTGAGTTCGGAGACCTGCGGCCTGGAGGTGCTGGGGGCGAGCTACGTGCGGGATGTGGAGCCGGGCGAGATGGTCGTGCTGGGCGAGCCGTCGGGACCCCGTTCCGTGCGCTTCGCGCCGGGGCGCGAGCAGCTGTGCGTCTTCGAGCTCATCTATTTCGCCCGTCCTGACTCCTTCATGCTCGGGCGCAACCTCTACGAGGTACGCCGGCGGATGGGGGAGGAGCTCGCGACCGAGGCGCCGGTCGAGGCGGACCTCGTGATGCCGGTGCCCGATACGGGAGCACCCGCCGCGGCCGGCTATGCCGAACGCAGTGGCCTGCCGTTCCGCGAGGGGATGGTCAAGAACCGGTACGCGGGGCGCACCTTCATCCAGCCCAGCCAGGCACTGCGGCAACGCGGCGTGACGGTCAAGCTCAGCCCGCTGCCCGACCAGGTCCGCGGCAAGCGCCTGGTCGTGGTCGACGATTCGGTGGTGCGCGGCACGACCACGCGACGCATCGTGGAGTTGCTGCGCCGGGCGGGCGCGGCGGAGATCCACCTGCGGATCAGCGCTCCACCCATCCACCATCCCTGCTTCTACGGCATCGACACCCAGATCGAGACGGAGCTGATCGCCTCGCGCATGGACCTCGAGGGCATCCGCGCCTTCCTGGGCGCCGACTCGCTGGCCTACCTCTCGATCGGCGGCGTCCTCGACGCCATCGGTCTGCCCCGCGAGCGGTTCTGCTTCGCCTGCTTCGACGGCCGCTACCCGGTGCCCGTACCCTACGACGCGAGCTCCCACAAGTTCGTCCTCGAGCGGCCGATCCCCGTGGAGGCCGGCAGCTGAGCGAACGGCTGGCTCCCGCGGTGTCCGCGTACGCGTCGGCCGGCGTGGACGTGGACGCGGCGGGCTCGGTCGTGGAGGCGCTGCGTCGACTGCTCGGCCGGGGCAGCGACCTCCTGGGGTCGCTGGGCGGTTTCGGCGCCGCGCTGCCACTTCCGGCTGGATATCGCGAGCCGGTCCTCGTGACGGCCACCGACGGCGTGGGCACGAAGACGGAGATCGCCCGCCTCCTGGACCGCCACGACACCATCGGGCGCGACCTCGTGGCGATGTGCGCGGACGACGTGGTCTGTCACGGCGCCCGTCCGATCTGGTTCCTCGACTACCTGGCCGTGGGCAAGCTGCAGCCGCGGATGGTCACCTCGATCGTGGGCGGCATCGCCGCGGCCTGTGAGGAGATCGACTGCGAGCTCGTGGGTGGTGAGACGGCCGAGCATCCCCGGCCTCATGGCACCCGATGCCTTCGACCTGGCCGGCTTCTGCGTGGGCCTCGTGGAACGCTCCGCGCTCATCGACGGCAGCGCCGCGCAGGCGGGTGATGCCCTGGTGGGGCTCGCTTCCTCCGGGCTCCATGCCAACGGCTACTCGCTTGTCCGAGCGCTCCTCGAGCGCGAGCGCCTGGATCTCGCCACGCCGTTCCACGAGCTCCTGCCCGGCGGAGCATCCCGCGATGGCACCGGCGCGTCGCGGGAGCCGACGCTCGGTGAGATCCTGCTCACGCCCACGCGGCTGTATGCCCGGACGGTCCTCGAGCTCCGCCGTGCCATCGAGGGCCTCGGGGCCCGACTGGGAGGCATCGCCCACATCACCGGCGGTGGGCTGCCCGGCAACCTGCCGCGGGCGGTGCACCCGGGGTTGGCCGTCGAGGTCGACCCAGCCGCGTGGCCCGAGCCGGACGTGGTGAAGCTGTTGGGCAGCCTGGGCGGGATGGACGGCCCGCAACGGCGCGCGACCTTCAACGCGGGCATCGGCATGGCCGTGGTCGTGGAGCGGGGAGCCGAGCTGGCCACCATCGAGGCGGCCCGGGAGATGGGGGTGGAGGCGTGGGTCATCGGACGGGTGGTGCCGCCAGAGCAGACCGGACCCGAGCGGTATGTGGAGCTTCCCCGCTGATGGGCTCCGGGGTGCGGATCGCTGTCTGCGTCTCGGGGGAGGGGAGCAACCTGCGCGCGCTGCATGCGGCGGAGCGGCGGGGAGTCCTCGGTGGCACCGTCAGCCTGGTCGTCGCGGACCGGCACTGCCCGGCGCTCGACTTCGCGGCCTCCCAGGGCATCCCCACGGCCTTGGTCTCCCCCTCCGAGCACGCCTCCCGCACCGACTGGGACGCGGCGCTCTGCCGGGCGCTGCACGCGTCGGGCGCGGACCTCGTCGTCCTGGCGGGGTTCATACGGGTGGTCGGTCCGCAGGTGCTGGATGCGTTCCCGGGGCGGATCCTCAACGTCCACCCCAGCCTCCTGCCCGCGTTCCCGGGCAGGGACGCCGTGACGGATGCGCTTGCGGCCGGCGCGCGCGTGACGGGTGTCACGGTCCACGTCGTGGACGCCACGCTGGACGGCGGACCGATCGTGCTGCAGGAACAGGTGCCCGTGCTGGCATCGGACGACCACGATGCGCTCCTGGCGCGACTGCACGCCATCGAGCACCGGCTTCTGCCGCGGGCCGTCGCGCTGATGCTGGCGGGAGCGGTGCGTGTCGACGACGGCCGCGCGACCGTCGACGGGGCGCGAGCAGCAGAGCCCCTCGGCCTCGGCTGGCGCTGCTCTCGGTCTCCGACAAGCAGCGGCATCGTGGAGCTCGGCGATGCCCTCGAAGGGCTCGGCTTCGAGGTCATCTCCACCGGCGGGACGGCCAGCCGGCTCCGCGAGGCCGGCATCGCGGTCACGGACGTGGCGACGCTGACGGGCAGCGCGGAGATGCTCGCCGGGCGGGTCAAGACGCTGCACCCGCGCATCGCGGCGGGGGTGCTGGCGGACCTGGGGCGGGACGATCATCGCCGGCAGCTGGCTGCCGCCGGCATCGACCCCATCGAGCTCGTGGTCGTCAACCTCTATCCTTTCGAGGAAGCAGCGGCCCGTCCGTCCGTCCAGCTCGACGAGCTCATCGAGGAGATCGATATCGGCGGTCCCACGCTCGTCCGCGCGGCGGCCAAGAACCACGCCAACGTGGCGGTCGTGACCGACCCGGACGACTACGCGGCGTTGATCGAGGAGCTGCGACGGGACGGGACGGTCGGCGGGCCCAGCCGCCAGCGGATGGCCGTCGAGGCCTTCCGCCACACGGCCGCCTACGATGCGCGCGTCGCTGCGGTCCTGCCCGACAGGCTGGAGCTGGTCGCGGGGGAGACCTTCCCACAACGGCTCGTGCTCGACCTCGAGCGCGTCCAGACGCTCCGGTACGGCGAGAACCCCCACCAGAGCGGCGCCCTCTATCGACGACCCGGCACCGACCCCAGCGCAGGGCCGTTCGGTGGCGGCGTCGACCTGCGACAGGGCAAGCAGCTCTCCTACAACAACATCCTCGACGCGTCATCCGCCGCCGCGCTCTGTCGAGACCTCCGGGGCGCGGGCTGCGTCATCGTCAAGCACGCCAACCCGTGCGGTGCCGCCGAGGCGGGGACCTGGTCGCGGCCTGGGACGCCGCGCTGGCGGGCGATCCGGTCAGTGCCTTCGGCGGCGTCGTCGCGGTCACGGGCACCATCTCTCGGACGCTCGCCGAGCGGCTCATCGGCGTCTTCCTGGAGGTGGTCGTCGCGACCGACATCGACGGGGACGCCGTCGCGGTGCTCGCTCGGAAGCCGAACCTGCGCGTGGTGGTCGACCCGTCGCTGACCCTGCCACCCGTCGACACCCTGGAGCTTCGCACCGCCGGTGGGGGCATCCTCGCCGCCGATGCCGACGTCCGCGGCGACGACCCGGCCTTGTGGCGCGTCGTCACGGAGCGCTCACCGACGGACCAGGAGTGGCGGGACCTCGACCTCGCCTGGCGGATCTGCCGTCACGTGAGGTCGAACGCCATCGTGCTCGTGCGCGGCTCGGCGTTGGTGGGGGTGGGCGCGGGGCAGATGAGCAGGGTCGACAGCGCCCGCCTCGCCGTCGGCAAGGCGGGCGATCGATCGGTCGGAGCCGCCTGCGGGTCGGACGCCTTCTTCCCGTTCGCGGACGGCGTCACCGCATGCACGGAAGCGGGCGTCACGTGCTTCGTGCAGCCGGGCGGCTCACAGCGGGACGGGGAGGTGATCGCGTCCGCCGATGCGGCGGGCGCGGCGATGCTCCTGACCGGCACCCGCCACTTCCGACACTGACGCCCGCGGCGCTGACGCCCGCGGGCCTGGCGTCGCGAGACGCGGGCTACGGGACCGCGATGTTCCCGAAGATGAGCACCTTGCGCTCCAGGTCGAAGACGGCCTTGTCGCTCCGCTTGATGAGCTTCAGCAGGACGTCGGCGTCCTCGGCGGTGGGGCGTAGCACGTACTCCTCGGCGCCGTTGTCAAGGATGAGCTGGAACGTGAAGGCTCCGGGCGCACCCCGCTCCTCCTCCGTCCAGGACGCCTGCACCTGCGTGACCTCACGGACGATGATCTGCTGCTCGGTGCGCTGTTCCACGGTCTACCTCGCTGCTGCCCGGACGTCGGTCCCGGCCGTCGCCGTAGGCTACCAGCCAGCAGGCCCGTCACCCCGCGTCCCATGGCCCACCCGCGAACGCCGGACGCCTAGACTGCACCTGGCGGCGACGTGACACCCGCGTCGGTCGGCAAGGAGGATCAGATGGACGAGACACGGCCCGTCGCGGGCCCCGAGATCGATGATTCAGGCAACCCCACGCAGGCTGCTCCGGAGAACGTCCCGGAGGAGTCGATCGAGCTGCCCGGGCCGGAGACGCCCGAGTCCGAGACCACCGCAGAAGGCGCGACGGGATCCGGCTCCGCGGACCCTTCCGGCCGGCGCGTCGACCCCCAACAGATGCTGTCACAGCTCCAGGGCATGATCGACCAGGTCGCGACCACGGCCAGCCCCACGCTTCGACAGGTGGCCGCCAAGGCGGCAGAGCTCGCGGCGAAGGCGGGCGAGCGTGCCGGACCGATCGCGCAGCGAGCGGCGGAGGTCACCCAGCAGATGGGCGAGCGCGTGGCTGCGCGGGGCAGCCAGATGGCAGCGGATCTCCGGGGCTCGTCGGGCACGCACACCGAGAGCGGAGCCGGCCCTGGCGCTGGATCGGGGTCCACAGCTTCAGGCTCGGGTCCCGCCGGACCGGTGGCCTCGGGCTCGGCTTCCTCGAGCTCCACCTCGTCGGAGCCCGAGCAGGGGCTCTAGGCGTCCCCGGGGACCCAGCTTCAGCCGAAGGGCGGCCTCCAAGCCCAGAAGCGCCCACGAGCCGCTGCTACCATCCCGGTCCCCATGGAAGACGGCGGCCGCTACTACATCACGACCTCTATCGCGTACGCCAACAGCCGGCCCGGGCTGCACACGCTGTACGAGGTCATCGGCGCCGACGTCATCGCACGCTGGCATCGCATGCTGGGCCACGACACCTTCTTCCTGACCGGGACCGACGAGTACTCGGTCAACATCGCCCAGACGGCGGCCGAGCAGGGCAAGGACCCCAAGGTGTTCGTGGACGAGATGGTCGAGCTCTTCCGCACGGCCGAGGACGCGCTGGGCATCGCGCCGGACCGCTTCATCCGCACCACCGATCCCGATCACCAGGTGGCCGTCCACGAGATGATCCGGCGCGCCTACGCCAGCGGCGATCTCTACAGGGGCGATTACGAGGGCTGGTACTGCCCCAGTGAGGGGTTCGTGCCGGCCAGCCAGCTCGTGGAGGACTCGAACGGCACGCACTGCGCGCAGCATCCTTCGACGCCGCTCCAGTGGCTGTCCGAGCGCAACTGGTTCTTCCGCCTCTCCGCCTACCAGGAGCGCCTCGAGCGGTACTACGCGGAGCATCGCCACTGGGTCCAGCCGGAGTATCGCAAGAACGAGATGCTGGGCTTCATGCGCACGGGACTGGAGGACTTCTCGGTCAGCCGGGAAGGCGCCCCGTGGGGTCTGCCCTTCCCCATCCGCGAGGACGGGTCCTCGGCGCAGCTCCCTGACGGCTCGTGGGATCCGGCGGCCGGGACCGTCTACGTCTGGTTCGATGCGCTGACCAATTACCTCACAGCGGTCGGCTTCCCCGACGATCCCGAACGGTTCGGCCGCTACTGGCCGGTCGATGTCCACGTCATCGGCAAGGACATCAACCGCCAGCACTCGATCATCTGGCCGGCGATGCTCATGAGCGCGGGCCTGCCGCTTCCCAAGCTGGTCTGGGTGCACGGATTCCTGATCGCGCAGGGTGGCGAGCGCATGAGCAAGAGCCGCGGCAACTTCATGGAGCCGCTCGACTTCGTCCGTGCCTTCGGACAGGACGGCGCGCGCTACACCGTCCTGCGTGAGGTGCCCTTCGACCGCGACAGCGATGTGACCTGGGACGGATTCGTGCGCCGCTACAACGCCGACCTGGCCAACGACTTCGGCAACCTGCTGAACCGGACGGTGTCGATGACGGGCCGCTACCTCGACGGCGAGCGGCCCGCCGCGACGCACGGCACGACCCTGGACCTCGCCTGGTCCGAGGCGCTGGAGCGGCTCCCCAAGCGCATGGGCTCGTACCTGCTGCACGACGCCTTGGCCGCCCTGTGGGCCTTCGTCGCTGCAGCCAACCGATACGTCGACGCGGCGCAGCCGTGGGCTCTGGCCAAGGCGGCCGGGTCAGGTGACGCGGATGCGAAGGGGCGTCTGCGCGAGGTGCTCGGCGACCTCTTGGAGGCGTGCCGGCTGGTGAGCCTGGCAGCGACCCCCTTCATGCCGGGCACCGGACGCCGCGCGGCGATCCAACTGGGTGTCGAGTTCCCGTACAAACCGGACGGCAACGGTGGGCCTCCGCTCCTGGGGCTCCTTCGGTGGGGGAGTGGATCTCCCGGCGGCCGCGTCGGTACGGCCGAGCCGCTCTTCCCGCGGCTCGAGACGGAGGAGGCTGTCGACCCCGTGCCGTCGCGCTCCTCCTAGGGGCGCCACGCGATCGCGGCTCACGACCCCTTGCAGCCTGACCGACAATGGTCCGACCCACAGACACGTAGACGAGGTCCACGATGGGCGACAAGGGTCCGGGCAGCAAGGGCGCTGGCAAGAAGCCGAAGGGGGGCACGAAGGGCGCCAAGGACGCAAGCAAGAAGAAGTAGGCACCGCATCAGGCGCCGCTCAGGGCGCAGACCTCTGGGATGCGCCTGGTCGATTCCCACGCACATCTCCAGGCTGAGGCGTTCGCGGGCGACGCGCCGCCGATCCTCGCCGACGCCCGCTCGGCGGGTGTCGAGCGGGTCATGGTCCCGGGCTGGGACCTCGCCTCGTCTCGGGCATCGGTCGCGATGGCCGCTCGTCTCGGCGACCGACGCGTCGGTGGGAGTGCATCCACACGTCGCCGCCGAGGCCGACGACGCGACTTGGACGAGCGTGGCGGCTCTGGCGCGCGGACCGGCGGTCGTCGCCATCGGTGAGACAGGCCTCGACTACGACCGTGCGTTCTCACCGCGGGACGTGCAGCTCGCCAACCTGCGGCGCCACCTGGCGCTGGCACTCGAGGTCGGCAGACCGGTCATCCTCCATTGCCGATCGGCTCGCGGAGGGCGCGATGCCCAGGACGACCTGCTTCGGGAACTGGCCGAGGCGGGCCTGGGTGGCGCGCAGTGGCAGGAGCGCTTCGCGGGTCGACCAGCGGCCGTCCTCCACTCGTTCTCCGGGCCGGTCGACTATGCCGAGCGTGCGCTGGATCTGGGGCTGGCCATCAGCTTCAGCGGACTCGCGTTCCGGCGCGGCGAGGAGACGAGCGCCGAGGTCGCCCGGCTCGTGCCCTCTGACCGGCTGCTCGTGGAGACGGACGCGCCCTACCTGTCGCCGCCCGGCGCCCCGCGCCGTCGCAATGAGCCGCGCTGGGTGGGAGTGACGGCCGACTGGCTGGCCGACCGGCGCGACGACGATCCCCATCAGCTGGGCGAGGCGCTGGTCGCAGCCTACGATCGGACCTTCGGCAAGGTCGGTCAGCCCACCTTGACAGCGCCCGCCCCCATCGCGTAGCCTGTTGGCACTCTCGATAGGAGAGTGCCAAACTGATGACGCGGCTGGACCGCTCGCCCACCGCCCTGTGACGGGCACCCGTGCGGTCGCCGCCAAGCACACACAGGAGGGAACCGCGTTGGCGACTGCCACTGCGACCAAGCTCCGGCCGCTCGGCGACCGGGTGGTCATCCAGCCCACGCCCCGCGAGGAGATGACCAAGAGCGGCATCGTGCTGCCGGACACGGCCAAGGAGAAGCCCCAGGAGGGCACCATCATCGCGGCCGGTCCCGGCCGCCTGACCGACGAGGGCACGCGCGAGCCGATGGACGTCAAGGAGGGCGACAAGGTCCTCTACGCCAAGTACGCCGGCACCGAGTTCAAGGTCGAGGGTGACGAGCTGCTCATCGTCAGCCAGAAGGACATCCTGGCCATCGTCCAGGAAGCCTGACGGCTCCACCACCCGACGTGACCGCACACATCCAAGGAGGGAACAGGATTGGCTAAGCAACTGATCTTCGACGAGACCGCACGCCGGTCGCTCAAGCGAGGGGTCGACCGTCTCGCCGATGCCGTCAAGGTGACGCTCGGGCCCAAGGGCCGCAACGTCGTGCTGGACAAGAAGTTCGGCGCGCCCACCATCACCAATGACGGTGTCACCATCGCCCGCGAGATCGAGCTCGACGAGCCCTTCGAGAACATGGGCGCCCAGCTCCTCAAGGAGGTCGCGACCAAGACCGACGACGTCGCCGGTGACGGGACGACGACCGCCGTCGTGCTCGGCCAGGCACTCGTCAGCGAGGGCCTCAAGAACGTCACCGCGGGCGCCAACCCGATGATCATCAAGCGCGGCCTGGACAAGGGCGTCGAGGCCGTGGTCGAGGCGCTCAAGACCAACTCGCGCCCCGTCAACGAGCGCGAGCAGATCGCCGCCGTGGCCGCCATCAGCGCCGCCGATCCGGAGGTGGGCGAGCTCATCGCGGAGGTCATGGACAAGGTCGGCAAGGACGGTGTCATCACCGTCGAGGAAGGTCAGTCGATCGGCCTCGACAAGGAATACACCGAGGGCATGCAGTTCGACCGGGGCTACATCTCGCCCTACTTCGTGACCAACCCCGATCGCATGGAGGCGGTCCTCGAGAACCCGGCCGTGCTCATCACGGACAAGAAGATCTCGAGCATCCAGGAGCTGCTCCCGGCGCTCGAGAAGTCGGTCCAGCTGGGCAAGCCGGTCTTCATCGTGGCCGAGGACATCGACGGCGAGGCCCTTGCCAGGCTGGTCGTCAACAAGCTCCGCGGCACGGTCTCGGTGCTCGGCGTCAAGGCGCCCGGCTTCGGCGACCGGCGCAAGGAGATGCTGCGTGACCTCGCCATCCTGAGCGGCGCGAACGTCATCAGCGAGGAGCTCGGCCGCAAGCTCGACTCGGTCACCCCCGAGGACTTCGGTGGCGCCCGGCGCGTCGTTGCGACCAAGGACGACACGACCGTCGTCGACGGTGAGGGCAGCCAGGACGAGATCAAGGCGCGCATGACGCAGATCAAGGCGCAGATCGAGGAGACCACCTCGGACTACGACCGTGAGAAGCTCCAGGAGCGCCTCGCCAAGCTCGCCGGAGGCGTCGCCGTCATCAAGGTCGGCGCGGCCACCGAGACCGAGCTCAAGGAGAAGAAGCACCGCATCGAGGACGCGCTCTCGACGACTCGTGCGGCGGTCGAGGAGGGCCTCGTGGCCGGTGGCGGCACCGCGCTGCTCCAGGCCATCCCGGCGCTCGATTCGCTCCAGCTCGAGGGCGACGAGCAGGTCGGTGTCAACCTCCTGCGCCGCGCGCTGGAGGCACCCGCCCGGCAGATCGCCGAGAACGCCGGCCAGGAAGGCTCGGTCATCGTGTCCGCCGTCAAGGGCATGCCCCTCGGCGAGGGCTACGACGCTCTCAAGGGCGACTACGGCGACATGTTCGCCAAGGGCATCGTGGACGCCGCCAAGGTGACCCGCTCCGCCCTCCAGCACGCCGCCTCGATCGCCGGCATGGTCCTCACCACCGAGACGCTGGTGACCGACCTGCCGGAGAAGGAGAAGGCTGCCGCTGGTGGTGGGCACGGCCACGGCGGGGGAGACATGGACTTCTAGTCCCCCCATCTCGCACTGACCGGGGAGCCCGGGCCGAAAGGTCCGGGCTCTTCGATTCCGGGGCCATGGCGCTTCCGCCACGCCCCCGATCGGCGAGTCGCGGTCCGATTCACGCCCGGCGAGCGAACGCGACGTCGTCCGAACCGCGGCATGTCCCCGGTTCGACGTTCCGGTCATCAGTGCTCGTGCGATGGGCAGAAACGACCTGGTCGGCGAGTGTCGCGGTGCGATCCGGCTAGAAGGTGACGCCTGGCTGCCTGCTCCATGCTCTCGGCGATGAAGGCATGTCGCATTCGCTCGCTCCGGGAGCAACGGCCCCGAGAGGCCATGTGGCGCGGGGCCTCCGATACGGCGCTTCGGAAGCGAGCGCGCGCGCCCAAGGCGTCAGGTAACGGTCGATCGATCGCGGGATGACGGCGGACGAAGCACCCGTCTTCAAGCTGGTCCTGTGAGCACCAGGGAGCGGCGCGTGGATCTTGGCACGGCTGACGGGCGACGGATGCTCACGGCGCTTGGGGCCGAGCTACGGGAGGCGCGCCTCGCATGCGGCGTCAGTCAGCAGCGCGCGGCGGACGGTATCGGCGTGTCGCATGCCCAGATCAGCCGGATCGAGCTGGGCTTGGCGCCGCGTGTCTCTCTGATCGTGCTCGCGCGCTTCGCCAGGGTCGTCGGCCTTCGGCTCAGCGCGCGCGCCTACCCCGCGGGCCTCCCGGTGCGCGACGCGGCTCACCTTCGTCTCCTCGCGCGGTTCCGGCAGTCGCTCGGCTCGAGATGCACCTGGCGAACCGAGGTGCCGCTCCCGATCCCCGGTGATGATCGAGCATGGGACGCGATGATCGGCGTGCCTCACGCGACGATCGGCGTCGAAGCAGAGACTCGCCTTCGGGATGTGCAGGCCGTCGACCGCCGGATCGGGCTGAAGCAGCGCGACGATGCACGGGTATCGTGCGCATTGCTGGTCATAGCCGATACGCGGAACAACCGTCGGCTGGTCCGCGAGCACGCCGCGGCCTTGGCAGCGACGTTCCCGATCGCGCCGCGTGTCGTGCTAGCTGCTTTGTCGACCAGCACTCGTCCGCCGGGGAACGGTATCGTGTTGGTCTGACTCGCCCGAGTTCGTTTTCTCGATACAGTGCATCTCCTTCCTCGTCGGCCGCCGATAAGCCGTCGCATGGCTCGCCGCTGATCGCCCAGACTCGCTGTCCCTGAGCCGCGACCGTATGCTGGTCCGCCAGCGACCGCAGCAGGAGAGTCATGAGCAGCCAGCCGCCGATCGATCTGCCGCCCGGTGAGCCGTGGACGCGGTCCGGACCCGGTCCTGCGGCTCCCGCTGACCCGGATACGCGGCCACCCACCGCTCCAGGGCCGTATGCGCCACCGCCGGCCGCTTCACCGCCCGGGACTGCCGTGACGACTTCGACGCCCGAGCGCCCCAAGCGGCGCTGGCTGCCCATCATCGGCGGGGCCGTGGGAGCCATCGTGGCCGCCGTCCTCTTCGCGCTCCTCCGATCCGGATCATCGGACGCCATGCCGTCGGTCGACAAGTGGACCACCTTCACCGATCCCGGCGGTCGGTTCAGCGTCTCGATGCCCAAGGAGCCGGAGAGGACGACCCAGCAGGTGACCGAGGGGGACCTGACCCTGGACGTCATCGGCTTCACGGCCGGCTACGGGGACTCGGCGGTCGTGGTCGGCTACACCGACTACCCGGAGGACCTGCAGTTGGGGGCACCCGAGGACGTGCTGGAGGGTGCGGTCCAGGGATCCGCCCAGGCGACCAACGGGACGGTCGTCTCATCCGCGCCGGCCACCGTAGCCGGACGACCGGCGATGGACGCGGAGATCCAGGCTGAGGAGGGACGCGCGCTGAGCCGATTCGTGCTCGATGGTCGCCGGCTCTACATCCTGACCACGGCTTCCAGGCAGAGCCGCAGCGACATCCAGCGGCATCTGACCGACTCCTTCACGTTGACTGGCGGCTGAGCGCCCGCCCCGCCAGTGGTGGCGCTGGACGCGGGGTGTATAGTCGCGACGAGGACGCTCATCCAGGCTAGACCCCAGATCCCGCCTGGTGGACCGCGCGGAGGCTTTCGGGGGGAGGTCCCCGGGCTCCCGCCCGAGGAGGAGAGCCACGTGTCGAGTCCCTTCCGAACAGCGAGCCGTGCCGGCGTCCGTCGCATGGGCCCGGCGCTCCTGTTCTCGCTGACCCTGCTGGCCTTCCCCGGCGCTACCGCCATCGCCGCCGAGCCACCGAGCCACACGGTCACGGCGCCCAGCGAAGGCAGCCTGACGCGCGAGTACACCGGGACGGTCCCCGGCCCCAGCGGCGGTGGCACCGCCGAGTGCGTCGATGGGGTGAACTCCGATTTGTACACCTTCACCATCCGGCCGGAGTCGCATCCCCGCGGGCTTCTACGACACCCGCGACGGGATGCTCCGCTTCCGCATCCGCTGGTCGCCCACGGAGCCCAGTCCCCTAGCGACGCAGGACCTCCTGCTGCGCGTCACCGACCCCAACGGCCAATCGCAGGACAGCGACGGTGGTTCGCCATCCGAGGTCGTCGTCTTCCAAGACCCCATCGGCGGCACCTACAAGGTGCAGACGTGCTCGTTCGAGAACATCCTGCCGCAGGACTACTTCGGCGACGTCACGCTCGACATCTCTTCCAAGACCGAGGCGACGCCCAATCCGCCCGCCGGCCCTGACACCGGTCTGCGCTTCAGTCCCATCGTCACGGTGGATCCCCAGCGCGACGTGGCCGAGCCCTCGATCCGCATCGACAAGGACGGTAACGAGTACACCTGCGGGCCGTTCGGCGCCAGCCGCGCGGCCGAGTACGCCAACAAGTCGGAGGACCGAGGCGACACCTTCCGGATCATAGGTTCACCGCCCGAGGGGCGCATCGCCCCTGGCGGCGGCGGCGACTGCGAGATCTCCGTCGCGCGCAAGCGCAATGCGCAGGGCTACTACACCCTTTCGTACACGGGCCTGGCGGCGCTGGTGAACTTCTCGACGGGGCGTTCCACGAACGCGGGACGCACCTTCGTGGGCAACGCCGTATCCGAATCGCCGGTCGTCGTGGACCGCCAGTGGATGGACAGCGTCGGCGAGAGCACCGTCTACCTCACCTACCGCCAGATCCCCCTGGGGAGCTTCGTGCAGCGCTCCATCGACGGGGGCCTGACGTACCTGCCGGGGACCCTGGAGATCCCGGAGATCGACCGCTCGGGCAACCTCATCGTGGACCGCCGCGCGGGCCGCGAGGACGACGTCTACATCGTCTATGCCTTCGACGGAGCGGTGAAGCTGGCGCGCTCGACGGACGCCGATGCGGTCGATCCGCCGTATGAGCTGATCACCATCAAGGCGCCGTGTGCCGACGGCGCCGAGCCATCGGACATCCCGAACTGCACCCAGGGGCGGCCCGACAACATCTTCCCGGCCATCGCCCAGGACAAGACCGGCAACCTCTACGCCGCCTGGACCGAATCCGGGACCTACAACACCTACTACTCCGTTTCGAAGGACAACGGGACGACCTGGTCCCCCAAGGTCCAGGTGAACCGTGACGACATCTTCAGCACGGTGCTCCCCTGGATCGACGCCGGCGACGACGGACGCATCGCCATCTCGTTCTACGGGTCGGTCGTGGACGGTAACCCGCAGCTCGGCTCATTCAGGGGGCCGTGGGACGTCTACGTGAACACCGTGAGCAACGCGGATGTCATCCCCGCTGCCCCGAACGACAAGGTCGTGAGCCAGACGAAGGCGACGACCCACCCCATCCACTGGAACTCCATCTGCCTCTCGGGTCTCGGCTGCAGCTTTACGAACCCGCCCGGCGACCGGACGCTGCTGGACCTCTTCCAGGTGAAGCACGATCCGCAGGGCCGGATCCGCGTCACCTACAACGAGTCGAACAAGCGCTACACCGACGACTTCGGCCGCATCGCCATCGTCACCTACTCCAAGCAGACCGCTGGTCCGGACCTCATCGGGGCATCCGAGACGTCCGACCCGCGGCCGAACGTCTCGTTCGGCCGTTCCGATCCCGTCGGCGACGCCCGATACCCGTTCTCCCTCTTCGGATCGCCTGAGGCGCCGCCGTCGCCGCCCTTCCGGACGAACTACCCGGCGCTCGACTTCACGTCGATCAAGGCACGTCCCGGGACCGTGGGTGGTGCTCCGGCGGTGACCTTCACGATGAAGCTCAGTGACCTTTCGGCTCTCGAGGTCAAGAAAGCCCAGGCTGGGCTTGTCAGCCCCAACCTGCTCTACGTCGCCCGGTTCTTCTCGGGCTTCGAGGCGCATGCCGCGGTGGCATCGGTGGACGCGACCGGGGCGTTCACGTTCGGCTACACGAACCTCACCCTGACCGTTGACAACGGCAAGCTCCAGACCTACCAACCCACCACGAAGGTGCCCGGCTCGGTGAATGCGGAGGCGGGAGAGATCACCATCACCGTGCCCTATTCGCTGATCCAGCACGTCAGCGTGAACCCGACCGACCCGGCCGCGCAGCCTACGGTGCGCCCCTCCCAGGCGGGCGACAAGATCTTCTCGGTGACCGGATTCACCTTCGGCAACAACAGCCCGGACCCATTCACCCAGCTGTACCTCAACCAGGCGGATTCCACCTACGCATTCGACTACCGGCTGGGATCCGATCCGGCTCCGGCCGACACGACGCTCCGCATCGGGGACGTGACGAAGGCCGAGGGTGACGCGGGCACCACG
>JAUJNA010000008.1:122287-128222 GCA_030446555.1 Chloroflexota bacterium
GCTTCGGACCCGGTGAGACGACGAAGCGTGTCACCGTCCAGGTCAACGGCGACGAGAAGTACGAGAAGGACGAGATCTTCTTCGTCGAGCTCTCCCAGCCCACCGGTGCCACGATCGCCGCCGGCGTGGGCACCGGGACCATCCTCAACGACGACCCGCGCGACCCGGTCGTGGTGCTCACCAAGACCGGGCCGAGCGTGGCGCCGCCACACTCGTTCCTGGACTACACCATCGGCTACGAGAACCTGGGCCCGTTCGACTCGGAGAACGCGCGGGTCATCGACACCCTGCCGGCCGAGCTGAAGTTCGTCTCGGCTTCGTCGGGTGGCGTATTCGACCAGGAGCGCCGTGTCGTGCGCTGGACCCTGGGCACCGTGCCCGTCGGTGAGGACGGTGAGCTGACGCTCAGGGTCCGCATCAAGAAGTGGGTCATAGAGGACACGGTCGTCGTCAACAGGGCCGAGTACCGCGCAGATCTCACGACGGCCACGCCCGCATCGGCGGAGACGGTCGTCCGCGACTGACCGAACATACCGAGGCGGAGTCCTCGGGACGATCCTGCGAGGCCCGGCCGGCACCGGCCGGGCCTCGTTCGTGACGGGCGCGCTCGAACGGCTCCCTGCCAGCCCACGTGAGACACTCCGGCAGGCGGCCGGCCCGTGCGCCACCGCGCTGGGAGGGTGGCAGTGCACCGGATCCTTCGCTTCCAGGCCATCCCGAGCGCCACGACCGTCGCTGTCGTCTCCGCGGTGGCAGCAGGAGGAGGAGTGAGGATCGCGTGAACGGTGCCCGCGCGCGTCGGTCGAAGGACCGGTCGGTGACCGAGCCGCCGGAGGATGGGTCGGGGTGGCTCTTCGCGGAGCCGCCGCCACCCGACGCTCCCGGCGAGGATCTCGAGGCGGCGGACGCGGCTCCTGGGCACGAAGGCCCCGACCCTCGGTACGAGCGTCGCCGCCGATCGCCAGCGCCAACGGCTGGCGCAGCCGAGGGCGACGACGGATCGTACGCTCCGGAAGACGTCGACTGGTTCGCCGCCGTGGCCGCGGTCGGGCCAGATGGACCGGCGCGGTCGGGTCGGTCGGGTCTCGAGGACAGTGTCGCCGACAGGGAGGCGCTCGCCGGCACCATCGTCTCTCGCCTGAACCCCGAGCAGGCCCGTGCCGTCACGACGACGGAGGGGCCGCTGCTCATCCTGGCCGGTGCCGGCTCGGGCAAGACGCGCGTCCTCGCCCACCGTGTCGCCTACCTGGCGGGGGTGAAGGGCGTCGCGCCGTGGCGCATCCTCGCCGTCACCTTCACCAACAAGGCCGCGGCGGAGATGCGGGCGCGGATCCTGTCGCTGGTGGGAGAGGGCGGGCGGGACGTCGCCATGGGCACGTTCCACTCGCTCTGCGCGCGGGTGCTGCGGCGGGACGGCGCCGCCATCGGCATCCAGCCCCGCTTCGCCATCTACGACACGGACGACCAGGCGACCGTCGTCAAGCAGGTCCTGCGCGAGCTCGACGTGCCGGGCACGGGCGAGCTTCGGCCGGCCGCGGTGCTCGGTCAGATCGGGCGCTGGAAGAACGACCTGCTGGGTCCCGCCGACGCCTCCAAGGTCGCCCGGGGCCACCTGGAGGACCTCTACGCCCGCGTGTTCGTCCGATACGCGGAGCGGCTGCGGGAGGCCGGTGCGCTCGACTTCGACGATCTCCTCAACGAGGGCGTCCGGCTCTTCGAGGAGGCGCCCGCCGTCCTCGCGCGCTACCAGGAGCGGTGGCGCTACCTGCACGTGGACGAGTATCAGGACACGAACCGCGCGCAGTACCTGTGGGTCAAGCTGCTGGCGGCGAAGCACCACAACCTCGCCGTCGTGGGCGACGACGACCAGAGCATCTACTCGTGGCGCGGCGCGGACCTGCGCAACATCCTGGACTTCGAGCGCGACTACCCCGACGCCACGGTCGTGAAGCTGGAGCAGAACTACCGCTCCACGCAGCTCATCCTGGACGCTGCGCACGCGGTCGTGTCGCGCAACGAGAGCCGCAAGGACAAGAAGCTCTGGACGGAGAACCCGCGGGGTGTCCTCATCGAGCGCTTCGAGGCCGACCGTGAGGACGAGGAGGCCGAATGGATCGCCCGCCAGGTGGAGGCACTCGCGGCCGGCCGGGGCGCCCTGGGCTCGATCCTGGCGCGTCGGGCGGACGAGGGCGACGAGCGGCGCTACGGGCTGTCCGACATCGCCATCATGTACCGCACCAACGCGCAGAGCCGGCCCATCGAGGAGGCGTTCCTGCGCTACGGGCTGCGCTACCAGCTCGTTGGCGGCGTGCGCTTCTACCAGCGCCGCGAGGTGAAGGACGCGCTTGCGTACCTGCGGATCCTGCGCAGCGATCATGACACGGCGGCCTTCGAGCGGATCATCAACGTGCCGCCGAGGCAGATCGGCGAGAAGACGATCGGCGTGCTGCGCGCCCTCGCCGCCGAACGCGGTGGCGATGTGTGGGCTGCCATCGTCGCGGCAGCCGATGAGGCAGGGGAGCTGGCGGCCCGGACGCGCTCTGCCCTGGCGGCGTTCGCGGGGCTCGTCGGTCGCCTTCGCAGCCGGGTGGGCGTGCTCGACCTGCCCGAGCTGCTCGACGTCGTGCTCGAGGAGTCGGGCTACCGCGCCATGCTCATGGACGGCTCGCAGGAGGGCGAGGACCGCTGGGCGAACCTGCTCGAGCTCCGCGAGGTGGTCACGCGGTACGGGGACCTCGAGCCGGACGACGCGCTCGACCGACTGCTGGAGGAGACGGCCCTGGTGGCCGACCAGGACGCCTACTCGACCGACGCGGAGGCGGTCACCCTCATCACCCTGCACGCAGCGAAGGGGCTCGAGTTCGACGTGGTCTTCATCGCCGGCCTCGAGGAGGGCGTCTTCCCCCACTCCCGCGCCCTGGACGACGAGCGGCAGATGGAAGAGGAGCGGCGCCTCGCCTACGTGGGTCTGACGCGTGCCCGCCACCGGCTCTACCTGACACACGCTGCGCAGCGCGCGACCTGGGGACGGGGCGGCTTCTCCGTCCCATCGCGGTTCCTGCTGGAGATCCCCGGCGAACTGATGCACGGCCCCCGGCTGGTCGTCCAGGACGAAAACGGCGACGAGGACCAGCGGCCGGCCGACGAACGCACCGGCTATGACCTGGCGGCGGTGCTGGGTCGTGGGGCAGGCGGTGCACGGCTCGTGGGACGGCGATCCTGGGCCACGCCGGGGGGTGGCGGTCGGACGCTGCCCCCGGGTGGCGGCTACACGCCTCCTCCGGGCGCGCCGTCCGCGGGTGAGACGTTCAGGACGTCGCGCGACCTGGCCGCCAGGCGCGAGGCCTACTACGGTGGGGTCCGACCGGGCGGCGGCGGCAAGACCCCCATCGGCTTGCCGGACGACCCCTCACGCGGCCTTCGGCCCGGGGAAGGGGAGCGGCGGCTCGGCGCTGTCCCGCCGCCCCCTGTCGTGCCCGGAGAGCGGCGCTACCGTGACGGCGATCGCGTCCGCCACGCCACCTTCGGCCAGGGCACCGTCGTCACCTCGCGTCTGACGCGCGACGATGAGGAGGTGACGGTCGCCTTCCCCGAGCGCGGCGTCAAGAAGCTGATGGCCAGCTTCGCGAACCTGGAGCTGATCGCCTAGGGATTCGCGACCTCGGTCGTGGGCAGGGGCAGCAGGTCGGTGATGTCCTGGAAATCGTAGAGGTGCTCGTTGTCGGGCCACGTGTACGAGCGGTCGGGCAGTGGCGGCAGGTCCGCCCCGAAGTACTCGCGCAGGATGAGCCGGAACGTGTTGACGGACGAGTGGGCCGGGGGCACGATCCCGCTGGGCAGGCCGGGCAGGTAGTAAGCGCCCAGGACGCCGAAGCGGATGCCCAGGTCCTCCGGGTCGTCGTTGTCGACGCAGTCGACGTTGCCGCAGATGAAGGGTCCTTCATCGGCCTGGATGACGATGATGGGATCGGACTCGTCGGGCCCCGCCAGCAGGGCCGAGACGATCTCGCGGATGCGCGTGTTCGTGTAGGCGAGCTGCTCCGGGAAGAGATCCTCCTCGGGGCGAGCGACGGCCTCCGCCTCAAAGATGGTCCGTCCGTCGGCGGCCAGGACGTACGGCGAGTGCGGCAGCAGGACGTGAGCGAAGAGGAAGATGCGCCCGGGGGCGGTCGCGAGCCGCGGTATCTGGCGCAGCTGGAAGAGAGCCAGCTCACGGTGACGCTCCCTGAACGGCGAGTCCATGACGGCGTCCTCGCCGCCCATCAGCCGCTCGATCACCGGGGCCATCGAGACGTCGCGGAGCACGGTCTCGAACTCGCTGTCCACCCCGTACTCGACCACCTCGTCGGCGATGTCGTTCGTGGAGGTGGGCGCGTACCAGGGAGCGACGTGGATGTAGCGGTACCCGTTCGCGCGGAGGAAGGTCCCGAGCTCGTGGCCCGAGAAGAGCGCTCGGGCGGGCGTCCGGTCGTCCGAGACGCGTCCCACGGTGCGCGTCAGCTCGTCCAGGAAGCGCATGTTGAGCGTGGAGGCGAGCGAGAAGTCGGTCGCGCGGTAGTTGGAGCGGGCACCGGGGATGACCTGGAAGCCCTGGTCCGCCAGCCAGCCCGGCAGGTCATTGTCGGTGATCGCGAAGCGGTGCTCGAGTGACCACTCGGATCCGTAGCGGTCGAAGACGAGGTAGATGATGTCGCGGTCGGTCTGTCTCGTCGCCGTCGCGAGGGGGACATCGGTCGGCGGCGCCTCCGCGGACGGGCGGGTCGCTCGACCCGCCTCGTAGGGCAGGATGGCCGAGAGGGAGATGGCGAGCAGGAGTGCTCCGAACGTGTTGAGCGCCAGCGTCACGCTGCCCAGGGATCCGCGTGCCCGGATGGCCACGAGCACGGCCGCGACCAGCGCGAGTGCCCAGACGCCGAGCTGAGCCCGCTCGTCGAGCCCGAGGCGCGCCAGTTCGGGATAGAGATGGCCGAAGAAGGCGAAGGCGACCACGAGCGCGCTGGCCACGATCGCGCCGCGCCGCGCGCCGCGCAGCAGGAGCATCGCGACCGCCATCACCGCGCCCGTCGCGATGAGCGTCCGGCCCACCGGCGCGACGGCGTCCACGGGCAGCACCTCGCTCAGGTTCGCGGCGTAGACGAAGAGCACCGAGTACGCGGCGAACGCGAAGGGATGGAGCGGGACTCGGGAAAGGAGGCTCACGGCGCGACAGAAGGTAGCAGCGAGGCGCGCCACCTGTCCCCGGCCGGTCCCGTGCCTCCCGTTATCCTCGCCTGCGTGACCGAGCATGCGCCCCAGGCCACGCCAGCCACCGAGGACGTCGACCCGGCGGCCGCGGCGGCGCGCGTGGAGGAGCTAAGGGCCCGCGTCGTCCGCGCAAACCGGCTGTACCACGAAGCGGACGCGCCGGAGATCACCGACGCCGAGTACGACGGGCTGTTCCGCGAGCTGCAGGACCTCGAGGAGCGTTTCCCCGACCTGCGCACCGCCGACTCCCCGACCCAGCGCATCGGGGGTGCCCCCACCTCGGGCCTGGCGGAGGTGCAGCACCGGACGCCCATGCTCTCGCTCGGCAACGCCTTCAGCATCGAGGAGCTGCGCGCGTTCGATGCTCGCGTCCGGCGGGGGCTGGGGCTCGCCGGCGGTGACGATGCTCCGGACGGGCTGCGCTACGTCTGCGAGCTCAAGATCGACGGTCTGGCGATCGCCCTCCGCTACGAGCGAGGCCGCTTCGTCCAGGGTGCGACGCGCGGCGACGGCACGACCGGCGAGGACGTGACCGCCAACCTGCGCACCATCTCCGCCATCCCGGAGCGCCTCTCGGAGCCGCTGGACCTGGAGGTGCGCGGCGAGGTGTTCATGCCCAAGGCCGAGTTCGTGCGCATCAACGCCGAGCGCGAGGAGGCGGGCCTGCCGCTCTACGCCAACCCTCGCAACA
>JAUJNA010000008.1:128322-150287 GCA_030446555.1 Chloroflexota bacterium
ATCAACGCCGAGCGCGAGGAGGCGGGCCTGCCGCTCTACGCCAACCCTCGCAACAGCGGCGCGGGGTCGCTGCGGCAGATCGACGCGCGCGTCACCGCCAGCCGCCGGCTGTCAGCATGGTTCTACATCCTCATCGAGCAGCCCGGGGAGCCCGGCGGCAACGCTCCCCAGGAGCCGACCTCGTCCCAGTCGGGGGCCCTCACGCGTCTGAGCGGGATGGGCTTCCCGGTCGAGCCCAACCACGACCTCGACCTGGACATGGACGGCGTGATCGACTTCGTGGAGCGCTGGCGCGAGCCGCGTCATGAGCTCCCCTACGAGACCGACGGCGTCGTGGTCAAGGTCGAGCGGTTCGACCAGCAGCGCCGGCTCGGGATGGTCTCGCGAGCTCCGCGCTGGGCCATCGCCTACAAGTTCCCGCCCGAGCAGGTCGAGACCCTGGTCGAGGACATCGTCGCGTACGTGGGCCGCACCGGGACCCTGACCCCGGTCGCCCATCTCCAGCCGACGAAGGTGGCCGGAAGCACCGTCGCGCGAGCCACCTTGCACAACCTCGACGAGGTGCGCCGCAAGGACGTCCGCGTCGGTGACAGGGTGGTCCTGCACAAGGCCGGCGACGTGATCCCGGAGGTGGTCCGCGTGCTGACCGACGCACGGACCGGCGAGGAGCGGGTGTTCGAGATGCCGGCAGAGTGTCCTGTCTGCGCGACGCCGATCGCCCGGGACGAGGGAGCCGTCCGGCACTACTGCCCCAACCTGACCTGCCCGGCGCGCGTGGGGCAGGAGTTCGGCCACTTCGCGGGCCGGGGGGGCATGGACATCGAGGGCGCGGGCTGGGTCGTGCTCTCGCAGCTGCTCCAGCGCGGCATGGTGCGCACCCGCGGCGATCTCTTCCGCCTCAGCCTGGACGATCTCCAGTCACTGGAGCGATTCGGTCAGAAGAGCGCTCAGAACCTCGCCGGCGCCATCGAGCGTGCGCGGGTCCGACCGCTGGCGCGCATCCTCTACGCGCTGGGCATCCCCCAGGTGGGCGAGCAGACGGCGATCGATCTGACGAACCGCCTGGTGGCCCGCTTCCCGCCGGGAGAGGGCGAGCCGATGGGCGGGCCGGGAGGCTGGCTCGCGCGCCTGGCGGGTGAGCTGGCACGGATGCCGGCCGAGGCCTTCGAAGCGGTGCCCGGCGTGGGGCCCACGGTCGCGGCCGCGCTGGCTCGCTTCTTCTCCGACCCTCCCACGAGTGGCGTCTTGGCCGATCTGGTCGATGCGGGGGTCGAGCCGATCCGTCCGCTGCCTCCGACGACCCGAGAAGGCGAGGGGCCGCTGAGCGGCAAGACCCTCGTCGTGACCGGGACGCTCGAGCGCTTCGACCGGCAGAGCGCAGAGGAGGCCATCCGCGCGGCCGGTGGCAAGGCCGGTGGCTCGGTCAGCCGCAAGACGGACTTCCTAGTGGCGGGCGAGAACGCGGGATCGAAACTGGCCAAGGCCCAGGAGCTGGGGGTCAGCGTCCTCGACGAAGAAGGGTTCGTGCGGCTGTTGGGTGGAGAGGAGCCGTAGTCCCGGTCAGGGCGCCGGGGTGGGCTGCGACGGGCCGGGGTGGCAGGGCGGCACGGGGCACGGCTCTTGCGAGGGCGGCTGTCCCCTGCGGACCGGCGGTCCGGCGGCGCAAAGTGTCGCAGGTCGGGCTGGGCCGCGCCGCCTCGCTATCCTGTCCCGCATGGCGTCACTCTCCCGCAGCGATGTCGAGCATGTCGCCCATCTCGCGCGCCTGGGGTTGACCGAGGAAGAGGTCACCCGCCTGGTGGGCCAGCTGCAGCACATCCTCGACCAGTACGCGGTGCTCGCCGAGCTGCCCACCGATCGCATCCCTCCCACGGCGCAGACCATCGAGGTCGAGAACATCCTGCGCGACGACCTCGTGACGCCCAGCCTGGGCGCCCAGGACGCGTTGGCCGGAGCGCCCGAGCGGTCAACGGACTACTTCCTGGTGCCGGCCATCCTGGCCGAGGCGGACCCGTGACGGCAGCGGTCTCCACCACCGATCCGACGCGTCTGCGCGCGCATGAGATGGCGCGTGCGCTCCGGGCGGGGCAGCTGTCCGCCCGGGAGCTCACCGAGGCGCACCTCGGCCTCATCGAGCGTCAGGACCGAGCGATGAACGCATGGTCCTTCGTGGACCGCGAGGGAGCCGTCGAGGCAGCCACCCAAGCCGATGAACGCTTCGACGGAGCCCGCAGGGCCGGGCCGGAGGGGCTCGACGCGCTCCCGCCGCTGCTCGGCGTCCCGGTCGCGCTCAAGGACCTGGTGCTCCAGCGCGGGCGGCCGGCCACAGCCGGCAGCCGCATCCTGCAGGGCTTCGTCAGCCCCTACGACGCGCACATCACCGAGCGGCTCGCCGCCGCGGGCGCGGTCGTGCTGGGACGCACCAACATGGACGAGTTCGCCATGGGCTCGTCGACCGAGTTCAGCGCCTGGGGGCCGACGGGCAACCCCTGGGACCTGGGCCGGGTCCCGGGCGGGAGCAGCGGGGGGTCGGCAGCGGCCGTGGCCGCCTTCCACGCGCCCCTCGGCATCGGCACCGATACCGGCGGCTCCATCCGCCAGCCAGCGGCGCTGACCGGCACGGTCGGACTCAAGCCGACCTACGGGCGCGTCAGTCGCTACGGCATCGTCGCCTTCGCGAGCTCGCTCGACCAGATCGGGCCCTTCGGGCGCGACGTCCGAGACGCGGCCATGCTGCTCTCCGTCCTGGCAGGGCGCGACGAGCGCGACTCCACCTCGGCTGACATCCCCGTGCCCGACTACGCGGCCGAGCTGCCACAAAGCGACGAGGAGGGGGCCGCGAGCCTCCACGGCGTTCGGCTGGGCCTGCCCCGCCAGTACTTCGTGGCGGGCATGGAGCCGGACGTCGAGGCGCGCGTGCGTGAGGCGGTCGACGTCCTGGGGCAGTGCGGGGCGGAGATCGTCGAGGTGGACCTGCCGCACACCGACTACGGCCTCGCCACTTACTACATCATCGCGCCGGCGGAAGCCTCAGCCAACCTCGCCCGCTACGACGGGATCCGCTACGGGTCCGCCGCGCGGGACGGGGACGTCCTGGGCGACTACCTGGCGACGCGCGGCGGCGGATTCGGCACGGAGGTCAAGCGGCGCATCATGCTCGGCACGTACGCCCTGTCGGCCGGGTACTACGACGCCTACTACCTCAAGGCACAGAAGGTCCGTACCCTCATCAAGCGCGACTTCGACCGCGCCTTCGAGTCGGTCGACGCGCTCGTGGCGCCGACCAGTCCCACGGTCGCCTTCCCCTTCGGGGCTCGTCTCAGCGACCCGGTCTCGATGTACCTCTCCGACGCCTGTACGCTGCCCGTGAACATGGCCGGCCTGCCCGGCCTCTCGGTACCGTGCGGCCTCTCCAACGGGTTGCCGGTGGGCCTGCAGTTCATCGGCGCCGCGTGGGACGAGCGACGGCTCTTCCGCCTGGGCCGTGCCTACGAGGCGATCACCGCGTCCGCCGACTGGCGAGCGCTGGAGCCGGCCGATCTCCCCGCCCTTGACGATCCTTCCACGCCCAGCCCCGCCGAGCGGTCCTCCGCCGGGAGGGCGGCGCTAGACTCGGCCGCAGCAGCCGTGTGAGGACGCCCATGTCCAGCGAGCCGATTGCCGCCACCCGTGAGCGCCTGTCCCGGCGCGTCCGGGACGTGCCGCCGTCGGGCATCCGGCGCTTCTTCGACGTCATCGCCACGATGCCGGAGGTGATCAGCCTGGGCGTGGGGGAGCCCGACTTCACCACGCCGCCGCAGATCATCGAGGAGGGCGTCCGGTCGCTGCGCTCCGGGCGGACCCACTACACGAGCAACTACGGCACGCTGGAGCTCCGTCGCGCGCTGGCCAAGCATCTCGAGCGCCTCTATGGCGTGGAGTACGACCCAGAGCGCGAGATCTGCGTCACGGTCGGCGCCTCGGAGGCGGTGGCCGCCACCATGGCCGCCATCGTCGACCCCGGTGACGAGGTGATCCTGCACGAGCCGTCGTACGTGGCGTACCAGCCCTCCATCGTCTTCAGAGGTGATCCTGCACGAGCCGTCGTACGTGGCGTACCAGCCCTCCATCGTCTTCAACGGTGGTGTGCCGGTCCTCGTCCCGACCCGGATGGAGGATGACTTCGCGCTCGATCCGGCGGCCGTGGAAGCGGCCGTCACGCCGCGCAGCAAGGTCCTCTTCCTGGGCTATCCCTGCAACCCGACCGGCGCGGTGCTCCGCCACGACACGCTCATGGCACTGGCGGACATCGCGGCGCGCCACGATCTGATCGTCGTCTCTGACGAGATCTACGACCGGCTGGTCTACGGCGGCCATCACCACGAGGCATTCAGCGGACTGCGCGGGATGCGCGAGCGCACGGTCCTGCTGGGTGGCTTCTCCAAGGCGTACGCGATGACCGGCTGGCGGGTCGGCTACGTCTGTGCGCCGCACGACCTCCTGGAAGGCATCGTCAAGGTGCACCAATACGAGATCATGTCGGCGCCCACCACCGCCCAGGACGCGGCCCTCGTGGCGCTGACCGCCGCCGAGATGGACGTGCAGCGCATGGTGGGCGAGTACGACCGCCGACGGCGTCTCCTCGTCGACGGCCTCCAGCGCATCGGGCTGCCCACCTTCGAGCCACGCGGCGCCTTCTACGCCTTCCCGCGCATCAGCGGCACGGGCCTGACGAGCGACGAGTTCAGTGAGCGCCTGCTCTTCGAGCATGGCGTCGCTGCGATCCCGGGCAGCGCCTTCGGCCCGTCCGGGGAGGGACACCTACGGGCCTCGTACGCGACGAGCTACGACCAGCTGGAAGAAGCGCTCGTGCGGATCGAGCGTTTCGTGGGCTCGCTCGGCTGAAGCGGTAGGAAAGGCCAGGGATGCCAGGCACGATGATCGACTTCCCCGCTGCTCCGGACCCGGCACGGGACGACGCCCCTCCGCCGGGGACCGGATACGGCTACCTGGCCACGCCTCCCGACCGCGCAACAGGACCCGGCGTGCTGGTCCTCCACGCCTGGTGGGGCCTCAACCAGACGTTCCGCGACCTGTGCGACCGGTTGGCGGGTGAGGGATTCGTGGCGCTGGCGCCCGACCTCTACGGCGACGGACGGACGGTGAGCACGGTCCAGGAGGCGGAGGAGCGGCTCGCGGCGCTGGACGGCGCGCGCGCGGAGCAGACGCTACTCGGTGCCGCCGAGCGGTTGTCGAGCGCTCCCGAGGTGCCGCCCCACGGCCTCGGCGTCATCGGCTTCTCCATGGGCGCGAGCTTCGGCATGCGGCTGAGCGGCAAGCGGCCCGACGACATCGTGGCCACGGTCATCGTGTACGGCACGGGGAGCGTTGGCGACGGTCGTTCGGCCGTCCAGGCGCACTTCTCCCCCGACGACGAGTGGGAACCGCGCGAGGGCGTCGATGAGATGGTCGGCGGGCTCCGCGCGGCGGGACGGGAGGTGGAGGTCTTCTGGTACCCCGGCACGAAGCACTGGTTCATGGAGCCTGACCGACCCGAGTACGCCGCCGCTGCCGCCGAGCTGGCGTGGGACCGGGCGCTGGGGTTCCTGCGTGCTCGCCTCTCGGAGGAGATGTCGTGAGTGGGGCCGAGGCGCCGGCGGCGACGCGCTACGAGGCCGTCATCGGGATCGAGATCCACGTGCAGCTCCGGACGCTCTCCAAGATGTTCTGCGGCTGTTCCGCGGACGTGGCGTCGGCGCCACCGAACTCCCTGACCTGTCCGGTCTGCCTGGGCCTCCCCGGCGCCCTGCCGGTCATCAACCGCGAGGCGGTGCGGCATGTCCTGGCCACCGGCCTGGCCATCGGCTCGCGCATCCTTGACATCACGCGTTGGGACCGCAAGAACTACTTCTACCCGGACCTCCCCAAGGGCTACCAGATCAGCCAGTACGACCTCCCGCTGGCGTCGGGCGGGTCACTGGCCTTCGACACCTCCCAAGGGCCGACGTCGGTGTCGATCAGGCGGGCCCATCTCGAGGAGGACACGGCCAGGCTCATCCACCAGGTCGACCCGGACGGCCGACGCGTCAGCCTGGTCGACTTCAACCGCTCCGGCCTGCCGCTCATGGAGATCGTCACCGAGCCGGACATCCGCTCTGCGGAGGCGGCGCGACGCTACGCAGAGGAGCTGCGCCTGCTGCTGCTCACCATCGGCGCCTCGGACGCTGCGCTCGAGAACGGCCAGATGCGCGTCGAGGCGAACGTCTCGCTGCGGCCGGTCGGCCAGAGCGCCTTCGGCACGCGCGTCGAGGTCAAGAACATGAACTCGTTCCGCTCCGTGGAGCGCGCTATCGGGTTCGAGATCGCGCGCCAGGCACGGGCACTGGACGCCGGCGAGACGCTCGTGCAGGAGACCCGCGGCTGGGACGACGGACGCGCGATGACCTACCGGATGCGGATCAAGGAGGACTCCGACGACTATCGCTACTTCCCGGAGCCCGACCTGCCGCCGCTGCGCACGGATCCGGCGTGGCTGGAGACGATACGGATGGGCCTTCCGGAGCTGCCCGCGACCCGCCGGGCACGCTACCAGGCGTCGCTGGGACTCACGCCGTACGACGCGGCCGTGATCGTGGGCGACCAGGGGGCCACGCGGCTCTTCGAAAACACGCTGGCCGCAGATCCGTCACTGCCGGCCAAGAAGGTGGCGAACTGGGTCACCGGGGAGTACCTGCGCCTGGTCAAGCCAGGCGGGTCCCGTGGGGATGGAGAGGGCGGTGGAGCGGACGGCGCGGCGGGTGCCGGGACGGGCGGCGCCGCAGGCGGGAGGTCGGGGTCGGAGCTGCGCGTGCAGCCGGCCGAGCTCGCGCACCTGGTCCGCGCGGTCGAGACCCGGAAGCTCTCGGGCACGAACGCCAAGGAAGTGTTCCGGCGCCACGCCGAGACCGGCGAGAGCATCGCCCGGATCGTCGCGTCGACCGGGCTCCAGCAGATCAGCGACGAGACGGCGCTGCGCGAGGCGGTGCGCGCGGTGCTGGAGGCCCACCCCGCCGCTGTGGCGGACGTCCGGGCGGGCAAGGGCCAGGCCGTCGGTTTCCTGACCGGCCAGGTGATGAAGCAGACGCGCGGCCAGGCCGACCCGACGCTGGTCCAAGCACTCCTGCGCGACGCGCTCGCCGAGTCCCAGGACTGATGCTGATCAACCTGATCCTGTGGCTGGCCGGCGTGATTTTGATCGTGGCCGGCGTCATGGGGCTCCGGCGCCCGCTGGCGCGGTATCGCGAGCTCCAGGCGGTCGACGCCAACGTCCAGCGGTACGACGCCTGGCGTGGCGGCAGCCGGACGGCCGCCGGGGGTGGTCTCGGCGGTGCGACCGGCGCGGACGTGATGCGCCACCAGCTCCGCTCCCAGGTGATGCGGTGGGGCGCGCTGGTCGTGGCCGGGGTCGTGGTGGTGATCGCCGGGTTCGCCATCCGGTAGGTCGGGGAGCCAGTGTCGTGCCCGGGGTCTCATCGGGTCGGGGGGCACTTTCTGTCACATGGCCCCCACGCGCGCATCGTTTCGCGCTGGTGGCCTCATGTCCCGTCAGATGCGCGCGTAGGCGACCAGCTGACGGAAGATGGGCGTGTCTCGCGCCTCCTCGGCGAGATCGTGGTCGTCTGGCGCCCATCTGACCGAAGACGGGCGACTCGGCCACCGACGGCGGCCACCCGACGGCGGCCACCAGCGGCGGCCACCCGACGGCGGCCACCAGCGGCGGCCACCCGACGGCGGCCCGTGCCTCGTGCCCCCGGCTCGGCGCACCCGGTTCAGCCCGGCTGTCGCAACCGCCGATGGTCCATCGCCGTGCACCGGCCTATGACCACCGGCAGGGCCCCGTCGTGTGCGATGCGGGCAGCCTCCCAGCTCACCACCCCGAGTTGCAGCCACAGCGCCCCGGCTCCCGTCGCTACCGCGCTCCGCGCGATGCCGGGTGCGTGCTCGGGTCGTCGGAAGACGTCTACGAGGTCGAAGCGGCCCGTCTCGGAGCTCGCTTCCTCGAGCGTCCGGTACGAGCGCATGCCCAGGACCTCGCGACACATCGGGTTGACCGGCACGCACTCGTAGCCGTGGTGCTGGAGGTAGCGCATCACGCCGTGGGATGGGCGACCAGGATCGGGCGATGCACCCACCACCGCGATGCGGCGAACCCGGCGGAGGAGATCAAGGGCGCCGTCAAGCCCCAGCACCGGCACCGGCCCCGTGCCTTCCTGGGCGTCGAGCACGTCGCGCGTCCGGGCCCGCTCCTCGGCCGTCAGGCCGTGCTCTCCTTCTCGTAGGGGCGCCCCACGGCGGCCGGCGGGATGCTCCGCCCCACGACGCCGGCCAGGATGATGATCGTGATGAGGTAGGGCAGGGCGCTGAAGAACTGGGACGGAACGGCGGTCAGGACCTCGCCCAGCTGTCCCTCGGGCGGCCCGAATCGGATGGCCGTGCCGAGCGCCTCGGAGGCGGTGAACAGGAGGGCGGCCAGGAAGGCGCCGATGGGCGTCCATCGTCCGAAGATGAGCGCCGCCAACGCGATGAATCCCCGTCCGTTGGTCATGCCGTTCTGGAAGCCGGTGGTCGCCTCCATGGAGAGGTAGGCGCCCGCAAGCCCGGCGAAGACGCCGCCCACGATCACGTTCCGGTAACGGAGTCGGATGACATCGATGCCCACGGTCTCGGCCGCTTTTGGGTGCTCGCCCACGGCACGTGTCCGCAGTCCCCAACGGGAGCGGAACAAGAGCACCTGCAGGACGATGACCAGGATGATGACGCTCATGGCCAGCGGTCCCTGGCGCAGGAACATCTCGAGGATCCAGCCCACCACGGGGAGATCCGTGAGTGCCTCGGGAGGATCGAACTTGTCCAGGCGACCCGGGCTCTCCGGCGAGGTCCGCGAGATGAGCTGGTTCAGATAGGCGGTCAGTCCCAGGGCCGTGATGTTGATGATGGTGCCGCTGATGATCTGGTCGGCCCTGATGCTGATGGAGAGCCAGGCGTGTAGCACCGATAGAGCCATCGCGGACAGCACCGCGGCCAGCAGACCGATCAGCAGCGCGGGGGTAAGACCGAAGACCGCGGTCGGCTCCCCGGGCACGTGCGGCGCCACGAAGGCGGCCACGGTGAAGCCCATGAACGCGCCCGTGATCATCATCCCTTCGATGCCGATGTTGACCACGCCGGAGCGCTCGTTGAGCAGCCCGCACAGCGCGCCGAGCGCGATGGGTGTGGCCAGGCCCAGCACGATGGGAGCCACGCTGGGCATGACCTCGATGACGTAGCCGATGAGCTGGAAGATCAGGCCCAGCAGCGGGATCGAGTAGAGGGTCTCGATGAGCGCTTCCATCAGCGGCTCGCCTGCTCACCGTAGGATCGGGTCACCGTCTGGAGCTCGGAGACCCCGACCCGTCCCGTGCGCAGGCGGAAGACGCGCCGTACCACGATGTCGGCGGCCAGGAAGAGCAGGATGACGCCCTGGAGCACGTCGATCATCTCGGATGGGACGCCTGCGACGATCTGCATCTGGTTCGCACCGGCGCGCATGGCTCCGAAGAGCAAGCCGGCGAGTAGGATCCCGACGGGGTGCGCCCGTCCCAGCAGGGCGACCGTGATGGCATCGAAGCCCACGTTCGTGGTGAAGGCGGCCGGCATGAACCCGGCTCGACCGAGGATCTCGCCGGCGCCCGCCAAGCCGGCCAAGAGGCCGCCCAAGGTCATGACCATCACGATCAGGCGCCGTGGCCGCATGCCGGCATAGCGCGCCGCCTCGGGGTTCGCGCCGACCGTCCGGATCTCGAAGCCGAGCGTCGTGCGCCACAGCAGCCAGTACGCGAGAGGCACCGCGGCGAGGGCGATCAACAGCCCGATGTGTCCGTCGCGCCCGATGATGATGGGCAGGGCCGCGTCACCGACATCGGGGGTCCTGGCGAACGATGCGCCCCGCGCTCGAAGTGGCCCCGCGACGAGGAACGCGATGGTGAAGATCGCGATGTAGTTCAGCATGATGGTCGTCACGACCTCATGCGCGCCCGTGAACGCTTTCAGGAAGCCCGGGATCGCGCCGTACAGAGCGCCGACCACAGCCGCGGCGACCAGCGCGACCGTCACCGCGACCAAGGGTCCCGAGTGGGCCAGCGACGCGCCCACGGCGCCCGCCGTGAGGGCGCCCATCAGGAACTGACCCTGAGCACCGATGTTGAAGAGGCCGGCCTTGAAGCAGATGCCCACCGCCAGGCCGGTCAGGACGAGCGGCGTGGCCTGGACGACGGTGGAGACGAGTGCGCCGCCACTGCCCGCCGCTCCGAGCACCAGTGAGCGGTAGGCGCTGATGGGCAGGGTGAGATCGTAACGGCCGGTCACGAGCCCTTCCGCGAGGATCATCACGATCGCGCCCACGGCGAGGGAAAGGACGATCGCCCCCAGTGGCACCGCTATCAGGGACCAGGCGCGGGCAGGCAGGGAGCGCTCCGGCGGGTCCGGCACGTCGGCCATCGGCGGTGTGCTCACGCCTCGACCGTCCCAGCCTCCTCGGAACGGGGACCGGCGCCACCCGTCGCCATGAGCAGACCGATCTCCTCGCGGTCGGCCGTGGGCCCATCGACCAGGGCGACGAGCTGACCGCGGTACATGACGCCGATCCGGTCAGAGATCTCCATCACCTCGTCGAGCTCGGCGGATACGAGCAGCACGGCGGCACCCTCGTCGCGCTTCGCCACGACCTGGCGGTGGATGAACTCGATGCTGCCCACATCGAGGCCACGCGTGGGCTGGTCCAGGATGAGGACGCGCACGTCCCCGGCGAACTCACGGGCCACGACGCACTTCTGCTGGTTGCCTCCCGACAGTGTGCCGGCCTGCACCTCGGAGCTGGGTGTCCGGATGTCGAACTCGCCCATGGCTCGCTCGGCGTATCGCCGCACGGCCGTGTCATCGCGCATGAGGCCGCGCGCGAATGGTGGGTCGCGGTACTGGGTGAGGACCAGGTTGTCCTCCACCGGGAAGCTCAGGACGAGTCCGAATCGATGGCGGTCGCCGGGCACGAAGGCCATCCCGCGCCGGATCAGCTGGCGCGGTCCATCGCCCGTCACATCCCGTCCCGCGATGCGGACCTTGCCGCTCGATGGCTTGCGCAGGCCGGTCAGGGCTTCCACGAGCTCGTCCTGTCCGTTGCCGGCCACGCCGGCGATGCCCAGGATCTCACCCGCGCGCACGTCGAACCGGACCCCCCGAACGGTCTCGTGTCCGCGATCGTCCTTGGCCCGCAGATCCTCCACGACAAGCACCGGGTCGCCCGGGCGGGACTCCCCGCGGTCCACGACGAGCTGGACCTCCCGTCCGACCATGAGCTGCGCGAGATCCTCCTCGTCCGTCTCGGCCGGCAGCGTGGTGCCCACCACACGACCGCGCCGGATGACAGTGATCCTGTCGGCGATCTCCAAGACCTCGTAGAGCTTGTGGCTGATGAAGACGATGCTGTGGCCCTCGCTGGCCAGTCGACGGAGCATGGCGAAGATCTCGCGCGTCTCCTGGGGTGTCAGCACCGCGGTGGGCTCGTCCAGGACGAGGATCCGCGCCTCGCGATACAGCGCCTTCAGGATCTCCACGCGTTGCTGCCAGCCGACGGAGAGCGACTCCACGCGTGCGTCGGGATCGATCTGGAACCCGAACTGCGAGCCCAATCCCCGGATCCGTCGGCGCGCCTCGTCACGATCCAGGAAGAGACGGTTCGCCATCGTCTCCTCACCCAGCAGGATGTTCTCGGCGACCGACAGCACCGGGACGAGCATGAAGTGCTGGTGGACCATGCTGATGCCGCGGGCGATGGCGTCGGAGGGTCCAGCGATGCGGACCTCCTCGCCGTCGAGCAGGATCTGTCCCTCGTCCGGCGCCGCGAGGCCGTACAGGATGTTCATGAGGGTCGACTTGCCCGCCCCGTTCTCGCCCAGCAGGGCATGGATCTCGCCGGGACGGACGTCCAGGTCGATGTGGTCGTTGGCGACCACGCCCGGATACCGCTTCGTGATGCCGCGCATCTCGAGCGCGGGCGCGACGACGACTTCTGTCATGTCCTGCTCGTCTGGAGAGCGGATGGCCGGAGCATAGCCACCGACCGACGGCCGCGGAACGCCGAACGGCGAGCCCGGCGTCAGCCGGACCCGCCGTCCTGGTGCGCCGCTGACCGTGGGACTATGGAGCGGGGTTGGGGTCGAGCTCACCCGCCGCCATGGCCTCGAACGCGTCGTCGATCGCCTGCTGCGTCTCCGGCGTGATGAGCTCCTCGAACTGGTAGAACGGCGAAAGGCCGATGCCCTCGTTCGAGGCGTCGTTCAGGACGATGCCACCGACGGCCGTCCCGTCCGCCACGCGCTCGATGGCCTGCATCACCGCGTTGCTGAGCTTCTTCTCGGCGCTCGTGACCGTGCACTCCGCCGTCTCCGGGGTGGATTCGTGCTGATCGACGTCGACGCCGATGGCGTAGATGTCCGCGTCGCAAGCCGCCTGGAGCACACCGTTGCCGGTCTTGCCCGCCACTTGGAAGAGGACATCCAACTCAGGATTCTGCTGCATGAACTGCTCTGCGAAGGCCTGGCCGCCCGCCGGGTCGTTGAACGCCTTGTTGAGGTCATCCGAGACGAAGGCGGTGACCACCTCGATCTCCGGGTTCACTGACTTCGCACCGTTCTCGTAGCCAGCGATGTAGTTGACCACGGGCGGGATGAAGGAGGCCCCGCCGATGGCGCCGATGACGTCGCTCTCGGTGATGCTGGCGGCGACGATGCCGGCAAGGTAACCGGGCTGCGCCTCCGCGAAGACGACACCCTGATAGTTAGGCAACAGGGCGGCGGGGTCGCCGGCACAACCGAACTCCGGATCGGGGTCGCCCTCCGGCGTCACGCAGGGTGCCTGATCGACGCCGATGAACGCGACCTCCGGGGTGTTCTTGGCGGCGAGTCCACGAACGACTGGATGTTCGTGGCATAGTCGGCCGATTCACGGGTGACGATGGCTTCCACCGTGCCGCCCACTGCCTCCGCGCCGCTGGGCGCCCTCGTAGGAGAACTGGTTGAAGTTCTTGTCATCCAGCGTGCCGACGTCGGTGACGACGCCGATCTTCATCGCCTCGCCGCCGGGCGACGCCCTCCGCTGGCTGCCTCGCTGGGAGACGGCTCTTCGCTGGCGGGCGCGCTGGGCTGTTCGCTGGCAGGCGCGCTGGGCTCTTCGCTGGCTGGGGCGACGCTGGCGACGCTCGGGCGCGTCGTCGCGCCGCCTCCGCCGCACGCGGCGGCGATGATGGCCAGGCAGCCCAGCAGGGCAGGCCCGGTCAGACGGGTACGCATGGGTTCCTCCTACTGACGGCCGGGAAGCGGTCGGAACGCCCGGGGAAGCGATCAGCCATCACGATCCGGGTCTCCGACGGGCCTGGGTGCCGGACTGCCTCCCCGGCAGCGCGCGGCTGGCGCGCATCGTAGCGGGTCCATGTGAGCGACACAAGGAAGGCGCCCGGGCAAACGGGCCAGCGAGCCGACTCGCTAGGGGCATCGCCCTTCGGTGGCGTCGGGCGTGGCTATACTCCGCGCCCGTGACGCGACAGGCAGGGGAGGTGATGCCAGTGGTGGACGTGGCGACGTCCCCCGGCGATGGCGCCTTGGTGTGCGTGATGGAGCCGGACCGCGCCATCCAGGGGCTGCTGACCCGCCTCCTCCGGGCCGAGGGCTACCGCGTCGTCACCGCCTCGGACGGCGAGGTCGGCCTGCGGGTCGTCGCGGAGCACCGGCCGGACCTCATCCTCCTCGAACTCGGCATGCCGCGCATGGACGGTTACGAGGTGTGTCGACGGCTGCGAGCCGACCCCCGGACGGTGGCGCTGCCGGTCATCATCCTGGCCGCGGACTCCGCCGTCGAGGAGATGGTCGCCGGCCTCGATGCCGGAGCGGACGACTTCCTGGCCAAGCCCTTCCAGCAGGTGGAGCTGCTGGCACGCATGCGCAGCGCCTTCCGGATGCGCCAGGTGGTCCGGCGCATGGAAGAGGCGCATTCCATCGTCGCCGCGCTGGCCAACGCGGTCGAGGCGAAGGACGATAAGCTCGACGGCCACTGCCGCCGGATGGCGCATCGCGCCGCTCGACTCGGCGCCCGAGGGGGGTTGCGTGGTCCCGAGCTGGAGGCAGTGGCATACGGCGCACTCCTGCACGACGTGGGCAAGATCGGCATGCCCCAGCAGCTCCTCGACAAGAAGGGCCCACTCACCGAGGACGACCGCACGATCCTGGCCCGCCATCCGGAGATCGGCGAGCGGATCTGCGCCCCGCTCCGGTCCGCGCGAGCCTTCGGGCCCATCATCCGGCATCACCATGAACGCTGGGACGGCGCCGGCTATCCCGATGGCGTCCGGGGCGAGGCGATCCCCCTCGGCGCTCGCATCGTGGCCATCGCCGATGCCTACGACGCCATCTTCATGGGACGGCCGTACCGACCCGCGCGGACGCTCGACGAGACCTACGAAGAGCTGCGGGCGGGGAGCGGCACCCAGTTCGATCCCGCGCTCGTGCCCATCTTCCTGGCCGAGGTGGAGCGCGTGGAAGCAGGGCTTCCGTCGAGCGTCCCGCTGCCGCCCGCGGCACTGCTGGACCGGGATCACGTGGAGCCGGCGGGACAGGAGCCCACGCCCGTCGCCCGGTGACCAGGGGCACACGCGATGACCGATACGGGCCGTCGGACCGGGGACTCCGTGGGCGACTCAAGGATGAGGCGGTCCGCGCCGCGCTGCGGTTCGTCTTCGGTGCCTACCTGCGGGTCCGGGTGGAGGGCGGTGACCATCTCCCGGCGTCGGGCTACCTGGTCTGCTTCAACCATCCGAGCTGGTCGGATCCGCTGATCCTGCTCGCCTGGTGGCCTGACCGCTCCCGACGCTTCTGGATCTTCGGGCCCCGCGAGCGCGACATGAGGATCGGCCGACGGAACGCGCTCATCCGCTGGTCGGAGCGCGGGATCGCCTTCCAGCCTGGCGGGAGGGACATCATCGACGTCACGCGGCGCGCGTCCCGCGTGCTGCGCCACGGCGGCATCCTCGCGATCGCGGGCGAGGGAAGGCTGAGCGACCGTGAGGGGGAGGCGCTGCCACTCCAAGTCGGACTGGGGCACTTCGCGCTCATGGCCGGTGTACCGGTGGTGCCCGTGGCCGTCCACGGCACGCGCTGGCTCCGGTTGGGCAAGACGGTCCGCATCCGGATCGGCGATCCTGTACGGCTGACCGATCTGCCGCCCGGTCGCAGAGGCGCTGTCGAGCTGACGGCACGCGTACAGACGGCGCTGGCGGGGCTGCTGGAGGGTGGGCGCGAGGGACCGCCCCCCGGACCCGTGGGTCGATGGATCAGCGAGACCTTCAACGAGCGGCCCTGGCTGAGCGAATAGACCGCTCTGACCCCCGGCGCAGACTTCAGCGGCCGCGCCGCTGGGGCTCCCGGCCGCGCCGCTGCAGCTCCCGGATCCGCTCATCGCCGATCCCGAAGTGGTGAGCCACCTCGTGGATGACGGTCGCCTCCACCGCGCGGGCGAGCGCCTCGCGGCCGGGATGGAGGCGCTCCAGCGGGCGGCGGAAGATGGTGATCTTGCTGGGCACCGGTGCCTGGCTGGCCCCGTACGCGGTCCGCGGCACGCCCTGGTAGAGGCCGAAAAGACCGTATGCGCCCACCGAGGCAAGTTGATCGGGGGTCGGCTCGTCCTCGACCACGATGGCGACGGACGCCAGTCCCTCGGCGAAGGGCGAGGGGATGGCGCGGACGGCGTCATCGACGAGGATCATGAAGTCGTCGAGCTGGTCGGCCGCATCCGTCGCGCCTTCGGGTCGGTCGTCGTCGGCCATGGCGGGATCCTAGGCCCAGACCGCCGGGCGTGCCGTCGTCACTGGTCCTCTAGACTCCCCGGGTGAAGGCAGTGACCTGGCACGGCAAGCGCGATGTCCGTGTGGAGACCGTCCCCGATCCGGCCATCCTGGAGCCCACGGACGCGATCATCCGCGTCACCTCATCGGGGATCTGTGGCTCTGACCTGCACCTTTACGAGATCTTCGGACCGTTCCTGGACAAGGGCGACATCCTGGGCCACGAGCCGATGGGCATCGTGGAGGAGGTGGGGGCGGAGGTCAGCGGGATCGCGCCCGGCGACCGGGTCGTCATCCCCTTCAGCATCGCGTGCGGCTGGTGCGTGATGTGCACGCAGGGCCTCCAGTCCCAGTGCGAGACGACCCAGGTCCGGGAGCACGACAAGGGCGCGGCCCTGTTCGGCTACACGAAGCTCTACGGCCAGGTGCCGGGCGGGCAGGCGGAGCTGCTGCGTGTGCCCCAGGCGCAGTACGGACCCATCAAAGTGCCGCACGGCCTCCGGACGACCGCTTCCTCTACCTTTCCGACGTGCTGCCAACGGCGTGGCAGGCGTTCGAGTACGCGTCCGTGCCGCAGGGCGGCAGCCTCGCGGTCATGGGCCTGGGACCGATCGGGGAGATGTGCTGTCGGGTGGCTCGGCATCGTGGCGTGGATCGCGTGATCGGCATCGACCTGGTCCCGGAGCGGCTGGAGCGGGCCCGGCGCTTCGGGGTGCAGGCGCTGGATCTCCGAGAGCACGACGACCTCCTCGCGGCCGTCCGCGACCTGACCGATGGGCGTGGTCCGGACTCCGTCATCGACGCGGTGGGCATGGAGGCCCACGGCGCGCCGCTGGGCAAGCTGGCGCACCAGATGGCGGGCTGGCTGCCCGACGCGCTGGCGGCCAGGATGATGGAGCGGGCCGGGGTCGATCGACTGAGCGCGCTGCACCTGGCCATCGGGATGGTCCGTCGCGGCGGCACCATCTCGATCATCGGTGTCTACGGCGGGATGGTCGATCCCATGCCCATGCTCACACTCTTCGACAAGCAGATCCAGCTCCGCATGGGCCAGGCGAACGTCCGGCGCTGGGTGGACGACATCATGCCGCTCCTCACCGGGCCGGACGATCCGCTGGGGGTGGACGACTTCGCCACGCACCGTCTGCCGCTCGATGAGGCGCCCCGCGGCTACGAGATGTTCCAGCAGAAGCAAGACGGCGCGATCAAGGTGCTGCTCCAGCCTTAGCGGGCGGCGGGCGCGACCTTGCTCGTGCACGTGCTCGGCTGATGGCCCTTCTGAGCGTAGGGCGCTCGCGGAAGCCTTGCCCGACCACGCCTTACCGACCTCCGGGGCCATCAGATGAGCATCTCGCGCTTGGACAGGCGCTAAGCGCAAGCTCCGTCAGCGCCAAGGGAGCCTAACGGCCCTGCCTACGCACCAACGGGCCATCAGAACGACAGGGCCTCCGCCAAGGCCATCGCGCTGCTAGGCCGGGCCAAGCCCTCGGCAGCGGGAGGCCCGTCACCCTCAGTAGGTCACGACCCGGTCGGCCCCGACGATGAGCTCGATCAGCTTCGTCGGTGGGACCAGCTCGAGCCGGCCCCCTGGCAGCCCCTCGCCCGTGACCGCCCGAGCCTGGCTGGACAGTCTCGATGCGAAGATGCGCGCGCCGCCGGACGCGAGAGCGTCGAAGTGCTCTCGGGCGCGGCCGGTGCCGATGCCCTGGATCGGCTCGAGCGTCTCGGGCCTCAGGGTCTGGACGCCGTCACCGGCGAAGAACAGGTCCACATCGTGGCCCTGGTCCAGCGCCATCCGCCCGACGAGCAGTGCCAGTGCCACGCGGGTGGCCTGCTCGGTCCGGTGGTGATCTGGACGAGCAACCGTGCCATCGAACCCTCCTTGGTGACATGCCGACCGGCCCACCCGTTCACCGCTCGGTGGGCGGTCTCGTGAGCGACCGATATCGTACGGGCACCGCCACGCGGTACGCGTCCCTGGCACAACTCCTCGATTTCCACGAGCGCCACTCCGAGCGGCCCCCGTCCCTTCACGAAGCGGGGCATCCGATGTCTCCTCATCATCGGCAGCCCCGTTCGGGGCCTGACCGTCCGCTCAGTGGTGACGACCGTAGCCGCGGCAGGGTTCCCGCCGCTCAGCGTCCGCCTCGTTGACGGCGAGCAGCGAATACGAACAGCGTCGAGACGCCAAGGGCGCCCACCATCGCGAGACCGGCCGCTATGAGCGCCGGATCGATCGGCCTCGCGGGCCCCAGGTCAGTACCGGGTAGCGGCGACACGCCGGGGCCGAACAGGTCGGTCGCCTCACGCAGGTATTCACGTCCCTGCGGGTGTCTGGATCGGCCTGGAGCGTCACCAGGTCCGCCGAGAGCGTGCCATCGGCGTGTCGCATCGGTGCGATGAACAGCGCCTGCCCCTCGGATACCAGGTAGCTGCAGTCCCCGACGGGCTCTCCCTCCCGGAAGGCGATGACGATCTCCGGCGAAGGCGTACCGCCGCTGAACCACCGCTGGACGTGGAACACGCGGCCTCCCGCCACCCGATCACCGATGGTACCCACGACGACGACGCGCCCCTGCCTCCAGGTCGCGGACGGACGGGTCGAACGGTGGGCTGCACGCCTGCGCGGCCGCCGCTGGAAGGAGCCACGCCAGTGAGAACGCGACCGGCAGGGAGATCGCTGCGCGCCGCGCGAGCCTCATCGCCGACCTCCGTGTCCCAGCCGTCGTCATGTCTGAGCGACCCCTCGGCGATGGCACCATAGCGCACGATGTCTGCCGACCCTGCCTACGGCGACCCCGGTCGGCTCCGCTCCCAGGACCATCTGGGCCCAGACGGCCCGGCGCTCCTCCTCTGGATGGCGGTTGAGCAGCGCTGCTGAGCGGCCCGCCGCTCCCAGCCGACGACGCGGATCTGCTCTCGGGGGCTCGGCCGCCTCCAGCTCGATCCCACGACCGCAGCATCTGCTGTCCTCTGAGTACGACGCCTCGAGCGCCTGCTCTGGGAGGACCGGCGGCTGTTCGAGTACGACGCCTTCATCATGCCCACCGAGGACTACCCGTGGGAGCAGGTCCGGATGCGCCTCTTCGCCAACCGCGAGGCGGCCCTGGAACGCGCGCGCGGGCCTGGGTCGAGGAGAACGACGCCTTCCGCCGCCGCATCCTGGAGCGACTGCGCGACGAGGGGCCCTGCCGTCCCGAGCGTTCGAAGCAGCCCGGAGGTCACCCCTGGCGTTCGAGCGGCTGGACGGCCGACGGGAACGTGACCCAGATGTTCCACTTCCTGGAGCGCGCCGGCGAGGTCATGGTCAGCCGCCACGGCAACGAGCGGCTCTGGGACCTCCCGGAGCGCGCGTGGACACCACGCGAGGACCTCCCAGAGGAGGGGTTGCTGCACCAATGGATCAGCAGCATCCTCCCTCGGTCGCTCTCGCCGGCCGTGCGCAGACGCGCGCCGCCATCCGGGAGCTGGTCGGGACCTCCCGGGCTGGTCCCGCTGACGATCGACGGGACGGACACAGGAGCTCCTGGTCCACGAGGACGGTTGCCGCACGGAGCGCATCCAGGCGGGGGAGTGGGAGCCGCGGACGACGCTCCTCTCGCCGTTCGACCCGCTCATCTCCGATCGGGAGCGGACGGAGCGACTGTTCGGGTTCCGCTACCGGCTGGAGCCGGCCGTTCGCGCGAAACCGCGCCGCCATGGCTCCTTCGTCATGCCGATCCTGCATGGTGACCAGCTGATCGAAGGCCGGATCGAGCTGGTCGGGTCGGGCCCGGCTGCTCCCGGTCATGCGACACAGGAGTTCGTGGTCCACGCGGACGACGTGCCGCACCTGGAGCGGATCGACGGAGCCTCGGACGACGCCTTACCGTTCAGCGGCTTGTGGCTGGAATCCGTGCGCGGACGCATGGCTCCTGTCGAGCTGGAACAGCTGATCGGCCGGATCGCCATGGACCCCTGGCCACGTTCCTTGTCGGAGCAGAGTCGCGCGGCTAGTGCCTCCCTGGCCGGTACTCGCGCCCGCCTAGTGGTCGGCCGGCTACGACTACTCGCTACGACCGCCGACCGCCCGCGCGATCCGTCCATCCCGGACCTCCCCAGTCGAGGAAGCGCGTGGGGCGGATCCGGATCGGCTGCGCGTAGACCTCTCCGAACAGCTCGGGGTCACGCCACCGCGCGCCATGTGTGTGGCGTATTTCCGGACGAAGCCGTCGGGAAGGAGGTCCTGGGTCGGTGCCGGCAGGAGTTCTGCGTCCGCCTCGATCAGCTCGACGTCGAAGCTCGACCCCGGTTCGCCGACCGCCACCATCACACGCGGGTTCACGCGAAGGTTGCGCACCTTCTGCGCGCCGGGCTTGCTGAAGACGAGGATCGAGGCTCCATCCCAGTGGAACCAGAGGGGCAGGAGGTGCGGCGCGCCGTCCGGGCGGATGGAGCTCAGCCACACGACGGCATGGTGCTCGAGCGCCTTGCGGGCCGATGGACGCAGGGCGCCGCCCGCTACGCCACGGGCTGGGGCTAGCGGTCGATCGGCGGTGTACGCGATGCCGGCAGGACCATCCATGAGGGGCACCGTATGGACGCCGATCCCAGCCCGCCATACCAGATAGCTGGGGATCCCCGGGAGGTGGCCTTGCTGCGCGCCTTCCGAAGGTGGTGCCCTTCGACGGTTCTTGCTGGCACACGATCGACCCGGCCACAGTGATCTTCACGACCGGGTACACAAAAGGATCCGACGGCGTCAGCCGCTACCCGCCGCGACCCGGCTGGAGCGGTCCGCCCCGTAGTGGTCGGTCTTCCGTCACCCGCCGCTCGTTGTCGCGGACGCGTGGTTCGTAGTGCGCGAAGAAGACCTTCCCGACCAGGTCGCGCCGGCTGCGCACGCCGGTCTTCTCGAACACGCTCTTGAGGTGCTGCTGGACGGTGTGGGCTGACACGACCAGGCGATCCGCGATCTCCGCCGTCGAGCTGCCCTGGAGGACCAGTCGCGTCACATCCTGTTCGCGCTCCGTCAGCCCGTACGCCGACATCAGCAGGGTGGATCCGAGCCGGATGAGCCGGCTCGACGATGACCGCGACGCGCCGAGAGCCGCCAGAGATGAGCGACACGCCGTGCAGCACGACCCAGACGCCGGAGCGCGAGAGGACCCGCGCCACGGCGATCTCCCCGGGCTCCTCCGGGTGCTCCGCCGTCCGAAGTGCCCGAGCCGCTACCGACAGGACGGCCGAGGGCAGCCTGCCCGCGGGCCGGTCACCGTCGGGCAGCTCGGCGAGCCAGTGCTCGACCCCGGGCGTGGCCGACTCGACCTCCCAGCGATGTGAGAGCACGAGGAGCCCGGGAGCATCGGGACCCTCGGGATCGGTCGCCTCCCCCACGAGGAGTCCGCGGCGCGCTCCCTCGGCGAGGAGCGGTGTGACCTCCTGGACGAATCGCAGGTCCCGATCATCGAAGAGTGGCTGCCCGACCTCCCGATAGACCCCGACCGCACCCCATACCTCGCCGGTCCGTGCGCGCAGCGCCGCTATCATCTCCTGGTCACCGCCGTAGGCCATGATGGCGTGCCAGCGCGGGCTCCGGCTGGGATCGCCGCCCGTCGCTTCATGGAGTGTCGAGACGCCACGCTTCGAGCGCGCCACGTCGCTGAGCTTGTTGACGTCGTCCCCGTAGTACTCGTGCACGAACGCCTCCGATGGCAGCTCGGGCATGTACGGGTTGAAGTGGCTCGTGACGAGCAGCGACGCGGGATCCACGGTGTACCAGCAGGGCCCCTCGTAGTTCGGGACGGCACGGCTGAAGACCGCTGTCGACTCGCGCCAGAAGGTGGCGAGATCGAGGTGATCCCGCGCCAGTGCAGCGATCCTCTCGAGCGCCCGCTGCCTGGCGTACTCGCTCATCCGAGCACTGTACGCGCCGGTCACTCCGCTGGGAATACCCAGGATCTTGGGATGGCCGGGCCGTCCGGTGCGCCGTACGTTGACCTCCACATGATCGGCCGCGTCACGGCCGTCCAGCAAGAGGCATAGCCATGCACATCCGTATCCGAGCCATCGCGCTCGCCTGCGCGCTCCTCGCCGCCATGGC
>JAUJNA010000013.1:0-8843 GCA_030446555.1 Chloroflexota bacterium
GTCACCGGCCAGCGCAGGTGCAGGCTGCTGCCCTGGTAGACCCGCTCGAAGCCTGCTTCCGAGCTCGAGACCGTCTCGACCGGGAACCAGGTCGCTCGGCAGGCCGGCTCCGGCAGGACGTCCACCGCCACGCCCAGCCAGTCGTTGCCGAAGGCCATCCGCTCGACCGACTCGTGGTCGCCTCGCCCGTCGTGTGAGGTCCGCGTCTGCGGCTCATCCAAATCGGCCCCGCCCACCACGTACCAGGCCTGCGGGTTGCCGCCACCGCCCAGGACGTCAAGGTTCCACTCGAGGTCGAGCTCCAACTGCAACGGTGGGGCGACCATCGCCTCGAGCACGATGGACACCTCCAGCACCGGAGACCGCCGATCCCCGCCGAGCTGGAACGCCTTGGTGACGAGCAGCGGGATCGACCCGCCCGCGGCAGCGATGGAGCATCCGCGGCTGGCGACCAGCCGGCCGTCGGACAGCTCGGTGATCTCGTAGGGCGCCTCCACCGTATCGGCCAGCTCTTCCCCCTGTTCGGCGGCCAGCTCGGCGGCGCCCAGGGAGATGGACGCGGATGCATCGCGGAGATGGACGAGCCCGCTCCTCCGCTCGTGACGGTCGTAGACGAGGTACCGCGCGAGGCCGGTCTCCTTCGCCGCCAGGGTGGCGTGCGGGCTGATCGGCCCGGCCGGATCGCCGGCGGTCGCTGCCGGCGCGGTGGGCGCCGTACCTGTGCTCTCAGCCTCCTGCAAGAGCTGAGCGTGCGTCGCCTCTCGGCGCCGTCGGAGGACCGATGCCAGTGGGACGCGGGTGGCGAGCAGGTCCCACGCTCCGATGGCGGCCCCCTCGGCGATATCCACGAGGAGCGACTGTCCGTCCCCACCCAGCAGCACCTCATCGAGCCCGTCGAGATCGAGATCGGCGCGCACGGTGGGGATCCGGCCGCCGTCTGCCAGGTCCTCGGCCGCGATGAGCTCCGAGAGCGCGGCCACCCGCAGGTCGGGCAGGTAGACGCCACCGAAGAGGCCGTGCCAGTAGACGTCGTTCGACTGGCCGCGGTAGAGGTGGTCGAGCGCTCGTTCGCGAGTCGCACTCGTTGGCATGGCGGCCACCTTGGCCGAGACGCGCAGCATCTGCTTGTGCAGGTCGTTGATCTCCCGGTAGCGCGCCTGGAAGGCGCGCCAGATGCCGCCCTGGAGGAAGCGTGCGGCGGGGTCGTCACGCTCGCGGGCGTCGGCGAGCAGGCGGTGGAACAGCGTCGCGTCCTCCGGCGGCAGCGCCCACTCGGTCATCTCCACGTACGAGGTGGTGGGGATGGCCACCCGTCCCAGCGGCGCCTCCCGGTCCAGCCAGTCCGACGGGCTCACGGTGTGCAGCCAGCCCGAGTTCTCCTCCAGTGCGCCGAAGAAGGCGTCGACCCAACGCTCCCGCCCCCAGCAGTACTCGTACGTTCCGGGCCAGGCACCGAACTTCTCGCCGTCGTCGCCCATCGTGCCCAATAGGCGGCCGTCCTCGCTGGCATGCCGGCGCAGGTGCTCGATGACCTCCTCGACCGGTCGCCACGGGATGGTGTAGCGGAGGCCCTGTTCCGACGGGAACACGGTCAGCTTCCTGCCCTGATCGTCCACGATGTAGGTGCCCCACATCCGCTCGTCGGGGATCGAGGCGGTGCGGAGGTGGTTGTCATCGAGGATGGTGTACTCGTACCCCCCACGGGCGAGGTCGAAGGCGAGGGACGGCTCCCAGACGCGCTCGGCCAGCCACGCGCCGCGCGGCCGCACCCCGAAGCGGTGCTCCAGCTCGTCCGCCATCCGCACCAGCTGACCGTGCCGATTTTCGACGGTCAGCGCCGCGAGCACCGGTTCGTACCAGCCGCCGCCCAGCAGCTCCACCTGGCCGCGATCCACCAGTGCGCTGATGCGCTCGAGCCCCGACGGTCGGTGCTGCTCCATCCAGCCGATGAGCGGGCCACTGTAGTGAAGGCCGATGCGGACGCCGGGGTGCCGCTCCAGCGCCGCCAGCATCGGCTCATAGGCGCGCCGCCAGACATCGTCGATGACCCACCCGAAGTTGCCTACCGGCTGGTGGTTATGGAACACGAGTGCCAGCGAGACGCGCGCGTTCACGGCTCTCCCGCGGTCCGCTCTCGCCCTCAGTCGGCGAACGCGCCGACCGGTGCCTCGGTCCCCGCCCGCTCCTGCCGAGCGGCCGGGAGGTACAGCCGGTCGGTGTACTCCTCGAGCATGCGCGTCGTCGAGAAGCGCCACAGGGTGGATGCGATCGAGCGGCGCATCAGGGCGATCCACGCGCCGGGCAGCCGACCGTCGGGGCGGTCGTAGTAGGTCGGGATGATCTCCTGCTCCAGCAGCCGGTACAGGTCCTGCGCGTCGGCCCAGTCCTGGGCGCCCTCGTCCGCGAGCGTGTCACGGCCGCCGATGGCCCAGCCGTTGTCGCCGGTGAAGCCCTCATCCCACCAGCCGTCGAGGACCGAGCAGTTGATGAGCCCGTTCATGGCGGCCTTCATGCCGCTCGTGCCGGACGCCTCCAGCGGCCGACGCGGATTGTTGAGCCAGACATCGGCGCCCTGGACCAGGTAGCGGGCGATCCGGATGTCGTAGTCCTCCATGATGAAGACCCGACCTGCGAGGGCCGGCGAACGGCTCCGCGTGAAGATGTCCTGGATGACCCGCTGACCCGGTCGATCCGCTGGATGCGCCTTTCCCGCGAAGACGACCTGGACCGGCCGGTCGGGATCGTGCAGCAGCCTTGAAAGACGCCCCTCGTCGGCGAACAGCAGGGCCGCTCGCTTGTAGGTCGCGAACCGGCGCGCGAAGCCGATGGTCAGGATGTCCGGGTCGAGCACGTCCTCCAGGCCGGCGAGGACGCTGGGCGCCTCGCCGTGGCGGGCGAACTGGACCCGCAGGCGGTTGCGCGCGAACCAGGCGAGCTCGCGCTTCTGTCGCTGGTGCGCCTCCCAGAGCCGCGCGTCGGGCAGTCGGTCGAGGTGCTGGCGCAGGAGGTCTTCGCCCGTCCCGGGCGCCAGCCGCTGCAGGTCCTCGGTCAGCTCGCCGAGCAGGCCGCTCATCGGCCGGCCCAGCCAGGTGGACGGATGGACGCCGTTGGTGACGGCGAGGATCGGTCGCGGTGGCACGGAGCCCCAGGTGGCGTTCGCGGTGGCGGCGTGGAGCTCGCTCACCGCGTTGGCGCCACTGGTCACGCGCAGCGAGAGGGCCGTCATGTCGAACTGGCTCGCGTCGCCGTCCACGCCGCGGGCAAGCTCCAGGATGGGCTCGAGCTCGACCCCCGACTCCGTGGTGATGGGTGCCGCGACACGGCGCACGAGTTCCGTGTCGAAGCGCTCGTTGCCGGCCGAGACGGGCGTGTGGATGGTGAACACCGTGCCGCTACGGACCTGCTCCAGCGCCTCGCTGAGCGGCATCCCCTGGCTGACGAGTTCGCGTGCCTGCTCGACCAGCATGAAGGCCGAGTGGCCCTCGTTGAGATGCCAGGCGTTGGGCCGGACACCCAGGGCACGCAGGGCTCGCACGCCACCCACGCCCAGCACGAGCTCCTGGTGGAGGCGCATCTCGCGGCCGCGGACGTAGAGGATGTGCGTGATGGGCCGGTCCTCGTCCTCGTTCTCGGGGAGGTCGGTATCCAGCAGGAGGAGGGGCACGCGCCCGACCTGGGCCAGCCACACGCCGACCTCCACCGTGCGGCCGGGCAGTCCCACCGGCACCGTCAGTGGCTCGCCGCTCTGGCCGGCCACACGCATGAGCGGCAGGCGGTCGGGATCGAGGTCGGGGTAGGCGTGCTCCTGGTGGCCGTCGGCATCGATGGCCTGGCGGAAGTAGCCGCGTCGGTAGAAGAGGCCCACGGCCACGAACGGCAGCCCCAGGTCCGAGGCCGCCTTGCAGTGATCACCGGCCAGGACTCCCAGACCGCCCGAGTAGATGCCCAGCGATTCGTGGAGGCCGAACTCGGCGCAGAAGTACGCCACGGGACCGGTCAGGTCGGCTTCGGCGTGGCGCTGCAGCCACTGGTCGTGCGGATCGGCCAGGTAGGCGTCGAAACGCTCCAGCAGCGTCCGGTACTCGACCATGAAGTCGGCGTCGTCCAGGAGTTCCGACCAGTCGCGCTGTGCCTGGAGGACCGGCACGGGGTTGCGGTGGCGCTGCCAAGCTGGCTTGTCGATGCGCATGAACAGGGTGCGCAGCTCGGGGTGCCAGGTCCAGTAGAGGTTGTAGGCCAGGCGCCGCAGGCCCTCCAGCTGCCCCGGCAGGCGGAGTGGCGCCGACGGCAACGTGGGGATCTCCAGGCCGGGTCGCACGAAGCGGGATGCTACACGAGCAGCGGCGGCGATGGACCGATGAGCCGACCTCGGCCGCTACCATCGGACGGTGCGTGTCGCGATGATCAGCTCGGAGTGCGAACCGTTCGCCAAGACCGGTGGGCTGGCCGACGTGGTCGATGCCCTGGCGCGAGCGCTCGGTCGGATGGGACACAGCGTGGACGTCTACCTGCCCCGCTACCGCGGCGTGGCACCGCCCCCCGCGGCCATGAAGCAGCACCTCAGCGTGCCGGTCGGCATGGAGGGCCGTCAGGGCACACCGGGAAGCACGGACGTGGTGCTCTGGAGTGGCTCGGCCGACGGCTACCGCATCCGGCTCGTGGATCACCCGGCCAGCTTCGATCGCGGCGGGCTCTACGGCGAGGACGGGGCTGACTACGAGGACAACGCCGCTCGCTTCGCGCTGTTGGGCCGCGCCGCTCTCCAGGCCGTGGCCACGGAAGGGGAGCCGCTCGAGATCCTCCACGGCCATGACTGGCAGGCTGCACCGGTCCTGCTGGCGTTGGCGGAAGACACGCCTCACGTGACGGTCGCCCGGACCGCGACCGTTCTCACTTGCCACAACCTCGCGTTCCACGGCTGGGTGCCCCGCGGCAGGGAGTGGCAGCTCGGGCTGATGACGCCCCGCAGCAGCGGTAACGGCGTCGACCTGCTACGCGAGGGTATCGGGGCGGCGGACGTGGTCGATACGGTCAGCCCCACCTACGCGCGCGAGTCGCTGACGCCTGCGTACGGGGCCGGGCTGCACGACGCGCTGCTCGATCTGGGCGATCGATACGTGGGCATCCTCAACGGCATCGACACGCGCCTCTGGGACCCGGCGACCGACCTGTCTCTGGCGGCGCGGTTCGACCAGGACGACGCGTCCGGGAAGCGCATCTGCCGCGACGATCTCGCCGCCCGGCACGGGCTGGATCCGGGAGGGCCGATCCTGGCCATGATCGGGCGGCTGGACCCGCAGAAGGGTTTCGACCTGGTGGCTGGCGCGGCGCGCGGACTCCTCTCTGCCGGCGCACGTCTCGTGGTCCTGGGCACCGGCGATGCCGCTCTCCTCGCCGAGCTGCGCTCGGTCGCCGGCGACGCGCCCGATCGGGTGGTGCTGCTTGAACGCTTCGACCGCCACGAGGCGCGCCGGATCTACGCCGGCTCGGACATCTTCCTCATGCCGTCCCGGTTCGAGCCGTCCGGCCAGGGACAGCTCATCGCGCTGCGGTACGGTGCCGTGCCGCTCGTGCGCAGGACGGGAGGCCTGGCCGACACGGTCCGAGACGCCGACGCCGATCCCGAGACCGGCAACGGCTTCACCTTCGAGCGCACGGACTCGCGTGCGCTTCTCGATGCGGCGCGGCGGGCCATCGCCGCGTGGAGCGACGGCGCTCGCTGGCGGGCCCTGGTCCGGCGCGGGATGGCCGAGGACCATGGCTGGCAGCGCCCCGCGGGCGAGTACGAGGCGCTCTACGATCGGGCGATCGCCCTGGCCGGCCGACGGGCGACGGTGCCGTCCGGATGACCCATCGATGGGGTGGGCCGGGCTCTGGCAGGCATTCAGGTCGACCGCCAGGTCCAGCGCGCCGGGTGACGGCGGCGGCGGTGGCCGCCGTGGTGCTCCTATCGTGCGGCGGGCAGCAGACGCCCAGCCCGTCGCCCGATGGGTCGGGTCGGGCGCCCACCTCGGACGGACCGGCCTCCAGCGCGGGAGGACCATCCGGAAGTGTCGGTCAGCCTGGCGCATCGGGATCGCCCCGCTCGTCGGGATCGCCCCGCTCGTCGGGTCCAGGCGGCAGCCCGTCGCGGCCGACCGACGCCCTGGTGGATGCCGCGCTCGCCGAGCTGGACACCGATGAGGAGCTCGTGGGTCAGCTGCTCCTCGTGGGTTGGCAGGGCACGAGCGCCGAGGGAGCGCGGGATGCGATCGAGCAGTTGCGTCCGGGCGGCGTGGTGTTCATCGCCAACGCCAGTACCGCCCAACGTGCGGCCGCGGTGAACCTGGGCCTTGACGGGCTGGCTGACGAGGCCGGCATCCCCGCGCTGCTCAAGGCCATCGACCATGAAGGCGGAAGCATCCAGCGCATCGCGGACGTCCCCGACCTGGGCTCCAATCGGGAGTTCGCCGAGAGTGGTGCCACGGAGGCCGATGCCTGTCAGCGGGGCGCGACCCATGCCCGCCAGCTGCGCCAGATGGGCTTCGACATGAACCTCGCCCCAGTCCTCGACGTCACCACGAACCCCGACGACCCGGTCATCGGGGACCGCTCGTACGGGCCGGATCCGCGCCTCGTCGCGCGCCTCGGCAGTGGCTATATCCGGGGGCTGCAGGCGGGCGGCATCGCGGCCGTGGGCAAGCACTTCCCCGGGCACGGTGACTCGAGCGTCGACTCCCACCTGGGTCTGCCGGTGCTGGACCTGGGTCGTCGTCGCCTCGACGATGTGGAACTGGTGCCGTTCCAGCGCGCCATGGACCCGGACACCGACCTCGCGGCCGTCATGACCGGCCACATCGCGCTGCCCCGCATCGATCCCAGCGGGCTGCCGGCCACGCTGTCGGGTCCCATCGTCACCGGCATCCTCCGCGATGACCTCGGCTTCGATGGGCTGGTCCTGTCGGACGACACGGCCGCCATGGCCGCCATCACCGACGACTTCGCGCCAGGTGACGCCGCTGTCATGGCCATCGGCGCCGGCGTCGACATGCTCATCATCGGTGGCGACCTGGATCGCCAGCGACAGATGCGCGACGCGCTCGTCACCGCGCTGGCGAGCGGCCAGCTCACACGGGAGCGGGTCATGGACGCGGCCCGCCACGTGCTGGCCGTCAAGGCCCGATTCGGCCTTCTCGAGGGCCGGCCCGAGCCCGCACCGGGCTGCTGATCCGATCCTGCCAGGCGCTCTTCGTGCGGGGGAGGAACGCGACCTTCGTTCGGTGCTCGTGGCCTCATCGTCGGCTGATCCCGGCCCACGGCGGTCGCTAGAGTAGGCCGCGTCCGCGCCTCACGTCCGGGGCCGCCGAATAGGGGGACCGAGTGCGACTGCCCAGGTCTCGTCTCGATCGCCGGGATCGCCGCCCGGCCTTCACCGCACGGCTGATCGGCCTCGTGGTCGTCCTCGCCATCGGGGCGCCGTGGGGCCCTCCCGAGCTCCGCGCCGCTGAGCGCGGCGCCATTGAGCTGTCCGGGGCGCTCATCGAGTCTGCCGGCGTGACGGGATCGCCGTTGTCACCGGACGGCGATGGACTGAGTGACAAGGCGTATCTAGACGTCCGCTTCAGCGCACCGGTCACCGTGACCGTGACGGTCATCGCCTTCGATGGCGATCGCCTCGTCAAGAGCCTCGCCGACTCGCTCGAGCGGCCGGCCGGGATGTCGCGCTGGACGTGGAACGGTCGGAACGCCAGCCGGCGCGTGGTGCCCGATGGGCCATATCGCTTCCGGATCAGTGCCACAGGCGCAGACGGGGCGAGCGAGGTCGTGCTCGTGGGGGTGGCGAAAGCGCCCCACGCACCGTATCCGGAGGCGCCCGGTGCAGTGACCGTCGTGCTCAACCCCGGTCACGGCGGGCGCGATCCCGGTGCCATGTACGACCGCATCAAGGAAAAGGACATGGTGCTCGACACGGCGCTCCGACTGCAGCAGATGCTGGAAGCATCGGGGGTCCGTGTGGTCATGACCCGCAGCGACGACCGGGCGCTCAACGAGCCGCCGGCGGACGTCACCGGAGATGGCGAGATCGACACCGGAGACGAGCTCGCATCGCGGAATGATGTGGCCAACCTGGCGCGCGGCGATGTCTTCGTGACGCTGATGGACAACGCCTACGGGTGCGTCTGCGTCCGCGGCACGGAGACCTGGACCCACGACGAACGTTCGTGGTCGGCGGAGGCCATCGCCTTCGCCAGCCTCATCCAGCGGGCGCACATGCGGCGTCTGGAGCCGTTCCGCAACGACACCTGGTACCCCATCGATCGCGGCGTCCGGTTCCACGACTTCTACGTGGTGCGGCCGTATCGCAAGCGCGCTGTGCCGCGTCCGTCGCTCATGCCGTCGGTGCTCACCGAGTCGCTCTTCATGGACCATCCCAACGAGTTGGCCGTCCTCGCCAAGCCGGCCGCGCGACAAGCCATGGCGGTCGCCTTCTTCGAGGCACTCACCAAGTGGCTGGGCAAGCGGGCCTACGGACTGCGCTACGACGTGACCGACGCGCCCGGGGAGGGCCCCGTCGGGGGGACGGCTGACTACGGGGTGCGCGTCACCAACACCGGCAACGCGACGTCATCGGGCTGGGTGCTCGAGGCGCGGGCCGTGCCAGCCGTGCCGCTCTACGACGGCTCGGGGGCGGACGGGACCCTGCTGGGCTCGGCCGTGGTCCGGGATGGGCTCCTTCCGGGAGCTTCCGCGAGCGTGCTGCTGGACGACGTGCGGCTGCCGGCAGAGGCAGGTGATTGGCTGGTCAAGCTGGACGTCCGCCTTCCCAGCGGCGAAACGCTGGGGCGGCACGGTGTGGTGGGACC
>JAUJNA010000013.1:8943-13859 GCA_030446555.1 Chloroflexota bacterium
CGGTACGGTTCGAGGCCCAGCTCCCGGACCCGAGGCTCCAGCGCCTCTTCCGCTTCCGGGTCGCCGTGCACCAGGAAGACGCGCTTGGGCCGCCGTGGAGCGTCGGCGAAGTGGCGCAGCCAGTCGAGAAGCTCGCTCTCGTCGGCGTGCGCGCTGAACCCGCTGATCGAGCGTACCTGGCAGTGCACCTGGCGCGTGGCACCGTCCAGACGGATCTCTCGAGCGCCCGCCTGGAGGTGCGCGCCGAGAGTGCCTTTGCCCTGGTAGCCCACGAAGAGGATGAGCGCCGCAGGATCGTCCACGAGGTCACGCAGGTGATGCACGATCCGGCCACCGGTGAGCATGCCGCTGGCGGAGACGATCATCATCGGTCGGGGCGCCGAGCGGATCGCCTTGGACTGCGCCGCGTCGTTGGTGGCGACGGCGTCGGGATAGTCGAGCGGCGTCTCGCCCGCCTGGAGCAGGCGGTAGGTCTCGTCGTCGTAGTACCCCGGATACCGACTGTAGACGTCGCTCGCTTTGCTGGCCATCGGCGAATCGAGGTACAGCGGGACGTGCGGGATCTGCCCGGCGGAGAGCAGGCGGTCGAGCTCCCAGACGATCTCCTGCGTGCGCCCGATCGCGAATGCTGGGACGAGGAGGACGCCGCTGTGGTCGGCCACCGTGTTCACGGCCTCCGCCAGCAGTCGGATGGCCTCGTCCCCCGGTTCATGCTCGCGACCGCCGTAGGTCGACTCCATCAGCACGTAGTCGGCCCCGTCCATGATGGCCGTGGGATCGCGGATGATGGGCGTGTCCGGCCGCCCGACATCACCCGAGAAACAGATCCGGCGCGAGGTCCCGTCCGACTCCTGCGCGTCGATGACGATGATCGCCGAGCCCAGGATGTGGCCGGCATCGCGGAAGGTGGCGGTGACGCCCGGAGCGACCTCCGTCGGCACGTCATATTCGACGGAACGGAAGAGCCCCACGGCCGCCTCGGCATCCTCCACGGTGTACAGGGGCTCGTCCACCTCCGTCTCCAGGTGCGGCGGCTGCGAACGGAGGACCGTCTCGGGATCCTGGACGTCGCCGGCGCTCTCGGCGGCCGTGTCCCCCGGACGGGACGCCTCATGCATGGCATCACGACGGGCGTGACGCTCGACCCGCTCGCGGCGGCTGCGCGTCTGCTCAGCCTGCACCTTGCCGCTGTCAAGGAGCACGAGTCGCGCCAGCTCGGCCGATGCGCGAGTCAGGAAGATCGGGCCCTTGAAGCCCTCACGGACCACGAGCGGGGTCAGGCCGCAATGGTCCAGGTGCGCATGGGTGAGGAGCAGGGCGTCGATCCCCGCGGGGTCGTAGACGAGCGGCACGCGGTTCCGGGCTGCCTCGTTGGGCGAGCCCTGGAAGAGGCCGCAGTCGACGATGACGCGCGCCCGGTCGGTGGTGAGCAGGAACTGCGAGCCCGTGACCGTCGTCGCGGCGCCCAGGAACTGCAGCTTCACGTCCATGCCTCATGGTTGGCAGCGGGGCCGGACGGCGAGGGCTGCATCGGGTGCATCCTATCCAAGAAAGGGAGGTGGATGATTGGGGATGCTCGAGGGCCGAAAGGCGTTGATCTTCGGGGTGGCGAACGACCACTCCATCGCATGGGGGATCGCCAGAGCGCTGCACGCCGAAGGCGCGACGCTCGGCTTCAGTTCGGTCGAGGGCCTCATCGACAGGCGCGTGCGGCCACTCGCCGATCGCCTTGGCTCCACCTTCGTGGAGCCATGCGACGTCCAGGACGACGCACAGATCCAGCGGGTCTTCCACCGATGGGGTGAGGCGTACGGCGAGCTCGACATCCTGGTCCACGCCCTGGCCTTCGCCCGTCGCGAGGACCTGGAAGGCACCTTCGTGGACACCTCGCGCGAGGGGTTCGCGCTCGCGCTCGATGTCAGCGCCTACTCGCTGGTCGCCCTGACCCGACACGCACTGCCGCTCCTGACGCCGCGTGCCAGCGTGCTCACGCTCACCTACTACGGTGCCGAGAAGGTCGTCGCCAACTACAACGTGATGGGCGTGGCGAAGGCCGCCCTGGAAGCCTCGGTGCGCTACCTGGCGGCCGATCTGGGTCCGCGGGGGGTGCGTGTCAACGCCATCAGCGCTGGACCCATCCGCACGCTGGCGGCATCGGGCGTCAGCGGCTTCAAGACGATGTACGGCAGATTCCGGGACGTCGCTCCCTTGCGCCGCAACGTCACGATCGAAGACGTGGGCTCGGCCGCCGTCTTCCTGGCAAGCGACATGGCCGCCGCCATCACCGGTGAGGTGCTCTACGTGGACGGCGGATTCAACGTCCTGGGGGTGCCCACGGAAGAGGCCTGAACGCGATACCGAGCCCTCACTCGGGCCAGGGCATCGCGGTCCGTCACTTGGGCCAGGGCATCCCCACCTGGTCTTCCGGGCCGGCGCGCCCCACGGCCCCGTCCAGCGCAGTCGCGCCGCCATCGGCGACGACGGTCGCTGTGGCACCGGCGACCAGCGCGAGCGAGAGCAGAGCGGCGACGAGGAGGGTCCTGGCGCGCACCAGACGGTTGCGCATATCGAACTCCTAGAGCGGCGGGGACATCCGCCATGGGCGGCCGGACGTGGGACCGTGCCCGCGCCATCGTAGCGCACGAAGGCGAAGTGGTCGATCATTCGTTGACCGGCTGGCGCGTCTGGCGGTGCGCACGGGCAACGGTCGGGACGTTCGGGTAAACCCGGGTATGACGAGGGTGTAGACTGCCGTGAATGAGTCCCGTGATGCGACGCCGGATCGTCGTTGATGACAGCGCCCTCGCAGCACGCGTGGGGACGCGACTGCGCGAGGCCCGCAAGCGCGCGGGCCTGACGCAACAGCGTCTCGCCGAAGGCCGCTACACCAAGGCGTACGTCAGCGCCCTGGAAAAGGGCCACGCCAAGCCCTCCATGGCTGCCCTGAACTTCTTCTGCGAGCGCCTGGGCATGTCGCCGGCTGACTTCCTGGGCGATCACGGCGCACGCTGGAGCCGAGTGGAGGCCGACCTTCTGGTGGCGACCGGTCGATGGCAGGAGGCCGCCGACGCCTACGCGGCGATCCTGGCCACGCCGTTGGGTCAGGCCCTCCGCGCGGAGGCGCTCCGCGGCCTGGCTGAGGCGCTGTGTCGTCTCGAGCGAGGTCCCGAGGCGATCGGTCCGGCCACCGAGGCCGCCGAGATCTTCGCGAAGCTGCGGCGCCGCCGTGACGCCGCCCTGGCGACCTACTGGCTGGCGTACGCGCAGCACCTCGCGGAGAACGGCACCGAGGCAGCGGCCCTCCTGTCGGCGCTGCTCGCGGATCTCCGCTCGGGAGAGGAGGCGGATCCGGACCTCCGGCTGCGGGCACTCATGGCGCTCTCCACCATCGCCGCTGCGGAGGGTCAGCACCGGTCGGCGCTCGGGTACCTCGAGGAAGCGCGTGGCATGGCCGCCGATCTGGATGACTGGCGGCGCGGGGTCTTCCTTTCGCTGCTCGCCACCAGCTACACCGAGATCGGTGATCTCGAGGGAGCCATCAGCACCGGGGTCGAGGGCCTGGGGCTCTTCCGCGCGGCGGAGGCACAGCGGGAGGCCGCGAAACTGGAGAACAACCTCGCGCTGGCGTACCTGCGGATGGGCAACCCGAGCCGGGCGTGGGAGTTCGCCGAGCAGGCGCGGTCGCGACATGCGGCCGTCGATGATCGCCACACGCTTGCGCACGTCGCCGAGACGGAAGCCCAGATCGCGCTCTCGGAGGGGGATCCGGCGCGCGCGCTGCGGCTGGCCGACGAGGCGCTCGGTCATGCCGAGGCGACCCAGAACCACCGAGCGATGGTGAGCGCGCTCCTGACCCGAGCTCGCGCGCATGCCGCCGCAGGCGAACCCGACGCAGCCGCGGCGGCCTACGAGAGGACCGCCGCCGTGGTGCGCATCCATGGGCCGCGGCTGCGGCTGCGTGAGGCGCTCGGCGAGTGGGCCGATGTCCTGGCCTCACAGGGCCGCCACCAGGACGCATACGTACTGACTCGGGAGGCTCTCCAGGCTTCCATGCCGGAGGCCGCACGCCCGCCCGCGCGGACAGCGTCACGCTCGGCGCCGCGACCCCGGTCGCGGGCCACGCCGGCCCGCCCCTAGTCCCCATGTCGGGACCCCCGCTCGGCGCAGCACACGCCGGCCTGAGTCAAGTATCCTTGATCCGGGCATCGCCCCCGGTGATCCCGGCGCGACACCATCGGGTCTGCCCTTCCATCGAAACCTTCGCCCTGCGGCCGGCGACGAGCTACTGGGAGCCGTCGCCGGCCGCCTTGCGGCCTGTGGATCAGCGACCATCGACGGGACGGCTGATGTCGCATCCGGCGTGATCCTCCACCGGCTCACCCCGGACCCCTGAGCGATCATCGCCGGACCGTCCCGAGCGCTACCCTGAGGCTGTGGACGGGATGCCCGCCGCTCGAGTGACCGGACGCCGGCTCAAGGTCGGCATCCAGCTGCCCGAAGTCGAGCGTCAGGTCCGCTGGTCGGAGATCCGTGCCATGGCTCGCTCGGCGGAAGGCATCGGGCTCGACTCGATCTGGGTGGGCGATCACCTGCTCTACCGCGGACCGGGTCAACCGGCACGAGGGCCGTGGGAGGCGTGGTCGATGCTCGCCGCGCTGGCGGCGGTGACCGAACGCGTGGAGCTCGGGCCGCTGGTAGCGGCGACCGGATTCCACTCCCCCGCCATGCTCGCCAAGAAGGCGGCCACCATCGAAGAGATCAGCGGCGGCCGGCTGATCCTCGGCCTCGGGGCCGGGTGGAACGAGGTCGAATACCGGGCCTTCGGGTTCCCCTTCGACCAGCGCATCTCTCGGTTCGAGGAGGCGTTCACGATCATCCGGACGCTGCTGCGCGATGGTGCCATCGACTTCCAGGGC
>JAUJNA010000009.1:0-8877 GCA_030446555.1 Chloroflexota bacterium
CGCGACGGTCTGGGCGCTCGCCGGCCGAACGGCGCGAGAACGGGCCGATCAGTGGCAGCGACGCGAAACCTCGTTCGATTACCACGGTCGCTGCAGCTTGAGCGAGCTCGTCAGCAACATCAGGACTCTTCCTCCTCGTCCTCCTCCGGGCCAAGGGCAGCCTTGGCGGCCTCGATACACTCCATGGCTGCTCGCAGCGCCTTGGTCAACTTGGCCTTGTCAGGGTCCGGCTCAGACGGGGGCGGAGGGCTCATCAGCTTCAACCGCGGGGCGGATCCCGACGAGGCAGGTCCACGGCGTTCTCTCGCAAGCCGTGGCAGGGCTGACACTCACGCGGGAATGCCCAGGGCCTAGCCCACGTCTAGGGCCTGCAGGTTCAAGAAGTTCATCTGACCGTTGATCCACCTACACGCTCTCCACACGGGAAGCGCCGGCCTCGTAGGTGACTCATCCGACACGATGGCAAGATGGTGTCGCGCTGGGAAAGGTCGAGAGCCAGCGTCCGCTACTCCGCAATCTCTTACTCGGCAGAGTGGAGCAGCACGCTCTAGGCGCCGCTCGGATCTGATGACCGAATCAGGTCACCAGGTCGATACCGGTGCTTGCCGAAGACGTCCCCGACGGGCAGCGCGAAGGCGGTCGCGCTCGTGGCCTCGACCGCCGCATAGAGCCGCTCGTGGTAGGAGCGGAACCGCTCTTAGTGTGACCGGTCGCGAGGCTTGGCAGCGCCGTAGACCCGGCCCGAAGAAGAAGAAGAAGCGCGACGTAATCGCGCACGGCGCGGTGAGCGGTTTCGGTCACAACGGCCAGCCGACGTCGCCTCGGCGCGGTGCGGATACCGGCGCGCCTCGACCTCGCGGGCGGCTGGAGTGACGTCCACTACTTCTCGGCGCGCGAGGTGCCGTGCTCGCGCGATTGACCACTTCGTCGAGGGTCGTGCTGTCAGCCACGACGGCCTGGAGTACGAGACGCGAGCGATCGCGCGACCGGCCGCGCTCGACGTCGCGTGGGTCGCGCTGACGAACGGCCTCATGGGCCGGTCACCCTCCCCGATCGAGCTCGCCGAGGCGGCGTACCGCGTCGAGAAGCTGCTCGGCGTGGAGGGCGGCAAGCAGGACCAGTACGCGGGCCGGGGCTTCAACCATCTGCGGTTCGCCGGGGAGGAAGACGCGGCACTCTCGAGCGCCTGGAGCCCGACCCGGAGGTCATAGCCGCGCTGGAGGAGTCGCTCGTGCGCTACACCGGTCGCGTCCGGCCGCGCGTCGTGGCGTCGTTCCTCGAAGGCGCGCCGCGAACGAGCGACGCGCTCCGGGAGCTCCGAGACAGCGTTGATCCCGCGCGGCAGGCGCTGCTGGGCGGCGACCTGGAGCACTCGCGGCGTTGATGACGTCGAACCGCGAGGCCGCGCGTCGTCTCGTCCCCGAACTCGTGACGCCGGAGATGGACATCCTTTTCCAGGCCGCTGCGTCGGCGGGTGCCGCGGGCAGCAAGGCGTGCGGCGCAGGCGGCGGCGGCTGCCTGCTGTTCCTCGCTCGTCCCCGGCTGGGTGGGGCCGTCCGGCGGGCGCTCGAGGCACACGGCGCTCGACTCATGCCGTTCCGGTTCGAGCCGACGTCGTACTGGGGTGACGGCGAGTCGGGCCCGCGGCGTGAGCGATAGCGATGGACTATGTCGGCCGCGCGTCGGGATCCGGCACGAGCACGTCGCGGACGGTGCGCACGAGCCCCTCGTACGAGGCGATGAACGCGCGGAGGGTGCGCCGCGTCGCACCGTAGCGGTCGAAGTCGCCGGTGGTCATGGCGTCCTCGTCGTACGCGAGCCGGAACTCGTCGAGGTCTCGAGCTCGGCCAGGAGTTCGCGGGGCACCGGCTCGTCCCAGCGCGACTCCGGCGCGATGCCCGAGTCGTTGAAGCGCCGCTGCCAGGCGTACGGCATCGTCAGTGTGATGTCGCCGCCGATGAGCTCCGTCCAATGGAGCCGGGTCCGGTACGCGGCGGCGAGCGGCCGCACCGGGGAACCACGCTCGCGGAACAGTCGGCTGACCTTCTTGATGACCGCGATGCCCGCCCAGTCGAGCGCCGCCGGGTGGACGAGCAGTCCATCGCGCTCGACGACGGCCTTGAGCCAGTCGTCGAGACGTCCGACCATCAATGTGCAGACGGACCCCAGCCGCTCGGCGTCCTCGTCGGCTTCTCGGTCGCGCCCACGTCGCGCGAGCGCGCGCTCGACGGCATCCGACACGGCGAGCGCCTGCGCGACGGTGAAGCACGTCGTGGCGTTGGTGGGGATGCCGAGGGCGGTCGCCTCCTCGATGGCGGCGACTCCGCGCTGACGTCGCCGGGAACTTCACCTGGACGTTCGGCGCGAGCGTCGCGAAGCCGCGGCCCTGCGCGAGCATCCGCTCGGCATCGCGGTGCAGGCGCGGGTCGGTCTGGACGCTGATGCGTCCGTGGCGTCCGCCGCTCGCCTCGAAGACCGGCGCGAGGATGGCCGCTCCGCGCCTGGTCATCTCGTCGACGAGGGCCCACGTCACCTCGTCATCCGTCCACGTCGCGTGCTCGTGCGCGAGGGAGCGGATCCGGGGCTCCCACGTCGACCACTCCTTGCGCAGTACCTCGCCGACGATGGTCGGATTCGCTGTCGCGCCGACCGCACCGTTCCGGACCGCGGCGCTCAGCTCGGCCTCCGCGCAGGAGTCGTTCCAGTACTCCGTCGGGGTCTCCGCGGCCATGCGCGCGAGGGGCACCACGCCCGGCGAGGCGGCAAGCTCGGCGGCAGCACGCGGCGAGACTCTGCGAGAGGTCACCATGTCACGCCTGCCCGACCGACGGGTCCCAGTCCATCAGCCACTCGTGGTCCGGATCGACGGTGAAGCTCCATCGGCGCTTGGGACCCGCCATCACGTTGAGGTAGTAGCACCGGTAGCCGGGTGCGGCCGCGACCGTGTGGTAGCCGCGCGGCACGAGCACGAGATCGCCGTCGCGGACCGCGACCGCCTCGTCGAGGGTGCCGTCGGACGAATAGACGCGCTGGACCGCGAAAGCGCCCGGCCGCTCGAACCTGTACAGGTACGTCTCCTCGAGGAGCGCCTCGCGAGGTGGCGCGTCTGTGTCGTGCTTGTGCGGCGGCCATGACGACCAGTTCCCGGCCGGCGTCACGACCTCGGTGATGATGAGACGGCCGGCGACGGCGCCGGGCGGCAGCAGGTGGTGGACGCGCCGAGCGGTCGAGCCGGCGCCGCGCTCCTCGATCCGGATCGCGTCCTGCGCGACGGCACGCGTGCTCTCGATCGCGCCGGCGGGCGCTGAGGCGAGCACGACATCGGCATCGGACGCCGCCCCGATCCGGACGATGCGTCCAGGCGCGACGAGTGCCAACCCCGCGGGTACCGAATCGAAGGGGCTGGACCGGCCGCCGATCGAGCCGAGATCGTCGCCGCCGGCGCGGACGCGGCAGGACCCCGAGAGGACGATCACGGCGAGCTCGCGGTCGGCCGTCTCACGCTCGACGGCCTCGCCGGCCGTGAGCCGATGCGATGAAAGACCGACGTAGCGCCACCCGGCGCTCTCCGGCGTGACCGAGAGGACCGCCGCGTCGGTCGCAGACGGCGCGGCGGGCCGGACGAGCAGGCGGCTCATAGCGGCGGTCTCTGCCGTCCCCGTGCGGCCTCGTATGCGGCCCGCGCGGCGTTCACGCGAGAAGAGTCGGAGACCTCCGCGACCGGCACGTCCCACCACGAGTCGTATGCCGGGACGGTCGGCTCCGGGTCGATCTCGACCACTATCACCGTCGTCTCGCCCGAGTCCCGCGCCTCTTCGAGAGCCGTCCTAAGAGCCGCGACGCTCTCGACCCGAATCGCGCGTGCTCCGAGGCTTCGCGCGTTCGCCTCGAGATCGATGGGGAGCACCGGACCGTCCAGGCGCCCGGACGTGCGGTCGCGGAGACGGAAGTCGTTGAAGAGGTTCTCGCCGCCGGACTGGCGCGAGAGGTCCCGGATGCAGCGGAAGCCGTGATTGTCAAGGAGCACGACGACGATCGGCAGGCCCTCCTGGATGGCGGTCGCGAGATCCGATGAGAGCATCAGCCAGGATCCGTCACCGACCATCACGAAGACGGTGGCGTCGCGCGCTGCCATCTTCGCGCCGAGCCCGCCCGCCACCTCGTAGCCCATCGTGGAGTACCCGTACTCGAGGTGGTAGCCACCGGGAACGGCCGTTCGCCACAGCTTCTGCAGGTCCCCCGGAAGCCCGCCGGCGGCTGCGACCATGATGTCGCCGGAGCGAGCCGCATCGTTGACGGCTGCGATCACCTCCGGCTGGGTGGGGCGATCGGTGCCGGCGAGAGCACGGACGCGATCGACCTCCGCCGACCAGTCCGCGCGGAGGCGACCGATGAGCGCCCGTCGCTCGGCATCCGCGCCCCGCCATCCCAGCGCGACGAGAGCGTCGCGGAGCTCCTCGAGCCCGACCCGCGCGTCCGCGACGAGCGGAAGGGCGCCACCCTTCGGGGCGTCGAGCTCGGCGACGTTGAGCCCGATGAACCGGACGTCCGGTGCCTGCCATGCCGTCCAGCTCGCCGTCACGAAATCCGAGAGCCGCGTGCCCACCGCGAGGACGACATCCGCGTCCCGCGCCAGACGGTTCGCGGCCAGTCCGCCCGTGACGCCGATGGGCCCGACGTTCATCGCGGCGCTCCAAGCCAGTGCCCCCTTCCCCGCCTGCGTCTCCGCGACGGGGATGCCGAACAGCTCCGCGAGCGTCGTGAGCGCCTCCGACGCGTCCGAGTAGAGGATCCCGCCGCCGGCGACAATCAGGGGACGTGCCGCACCGGCCAGCAGGCCGGCGGCTCGCCGGAGGGCGTCACGGTCCGGCCGAGGGCGCGCGACCTGGTGGACGCGTGGCTCGAGGAAGGAGACGGGCACGTCGAGTGCCTCGGCTTGCACGTCCTGCGGGAGCGCGATGGTGACCGCGCCCGTGTCGGCGGGCGAGGTGAGGACGCGCATCGCGGCCGGCAACGCGGTGAGCAGCTGCTCGGGACGAGTGATGCGGTCCCAGTAGCGCGACAAGGGACGGAAGGCGTCGTTCACGGAGACGTCCTGTGTCTCGGGCCGCTCGAGCTGCTGGAGCACGGGCATCACGCGGCGGGACGCGAAGGTGTCGCCCGGCAGCAGGAGGACCGGGAGCCGGTTCACCGTCGCTGCGGCCGCGCCCGTCAGCATGTTCGTCGCCCCCGGACCGATGGAGGTCGTGCAGGCGTAGGCACGGAGGCGGCGCGACTGCTTGGCGAAGGCGACCGCCGCATGGACCATCGCCTGCTCGTTCCGTGCCTGGTGATAGCGGAACTGGTCCTGGCGCCACTCGAGCGCCTCCCCCAGACCTGCCACGTTGCCGTGCCCGAAGATCCCCCACATCCCGCCGAAGAAGCGATGTCCCTCGCCGTCGCGCTCGACCTCCTGGACGCGCAGGAACTCGATGAGCGCCTGGGCCGCGGTCAGTCGCCGCGTCGCCTGCATCACGCGGCCGTCGGTCCAGCCGGCGTCCCGGCCCGAAAGCCCAGCGAGAGCAGGTATGCGAGGTTGCGGCGTGCCGCGGGGAACGGCCGCTCGAAGGCCGTCGGGTACATGTCCTGCTCGACGACCGCCCAACCACCCCAGCCCGCCTGGTCGAGCGCACGCTTCAGCGCGGCCATGTCGATCACGCCGTCCTCGAGCAGCGTGAAGACGCCGGCGCGAACGGCGGCGCCGAAGTCCAGACGGTCGCGCCGCACCACCTCGAGTCTCGCGCCGTCGACGTTCTTGAGGTGGAGATACCCCATACGCTCGGCGTGTCGCTGCACAAAGCGGACCGGGTCCCCTCCGGCGTACGCGTGGTGTCCGGTGTCGAAGCAAAGGTCGACCACTCCGGGCTCGGCGTCGGCAAGGAACCGCTCGATCTCCTCGGCACGCTCGACGGGCGTCTCGACATGCGGATGGAGGAGCGTCCTCATGCCGGCGGCGGCCGCGCGGTCCGCGACCGCCCGGATCGTGTCGAGGAACGTCCGCCATCGGCGAGCATCGAGGACGCGTTCGCCAGGGGTCTCTCCATCCGGCAGCAGAAGCAGGTGCGGAGTACCTGCAGCAGCGGCGATCGCGAGCAACCGATCGAGCCGCGATCGCAGGTCGTCGGCGGCGTCGGCGACATGGAAGCGGCCCATGAGCATCACGCCGGTCAACTCGAGGCGGCGGCGGTCGAGCTCCGCGAGCAGGGCCGCCGGGTCCGTCGGCAGGTAGCCGAGCGGCCCGAGCTCGGTCGCGCTGTAGCCAGCGGCCGCAGCCTCGTCGAGGAACCGAGGCCACGGCGGCTGGAGCGGATCGTCGGCGTACCAGACCCCCCAGGAATCGGGGCAGGTCCCGACGCGGATCCCCCCGCGTTCCCGATGTACGCTCACGCCGCAGTCGGTGATGGGAACGCCGCCGAGATGGCGATGAGCAGCTCCAGGTTCCGCCGCGAGTCGGCGACCGACGTCAGCGGCTCCACCCCGTCAGTGACGCAGGCGTGGAAATGCTCCAGCTCGCGCCGGAACGGCTCCTCGTAGCCCGCCAGGACACGAGTCGTCCGGAGCTCCTCCGCTTCTCCCGTCTGAAGCTCGAGGGTCGTCGGTGCGCTGCGGAGATAGGGCGACGGGAACTCGAGCCTGACACGGGCCGACCCACCGATGAGGTCGAACGTCTGGCGGTAGTGACGCACCCCGGGGACGAGCGTCCAGATGTACGACACGCAACGGTCCTCGCCCCAGTCGATGGTGGCGCTGTAGCTCGTGCCCGCGGCCCACGAGTGCGCGGAGAGGACCGACCTCGGCTCTCCGAGAAGGCCGCGCAGGAGGTCCACGTCGTGGATGGAGCTGACATTGAGCAGCTGCGCGACGACCTGGGCCTCCTCGGTCGCCGCCGCGAACTCGTCCCGGAGGACGTCGCGAGGAGCGCCAGCGAGGACACGCCGAGCCAGTTCGTCGGCGGTCGCAGGGCGCGCCGGTCGACGCCAGGGCGGCAGGCCGAGCAGCGCGTGGTGCGTGAAGTACGACGCGTCATCGACATTGACGACGACGGCGTCGACGACACGGAGGTCGGAGATCGAGCGGGCGGCGGTGACCGCCCGCTCGTAGGCCGGGTCGAACCGCTTGTGCATGCCGACCATCACCGTCCGGCCGGTCTTGCGGGCGAAGTCGGCGACTTCGTCGGTCGCGGCGAGCGTGTAGGTGAGCGGCTTCTCGGTGAACACGTGGAGGCCGTGCCCGAGCGCGGCGAGCACGAGGGGGGCGTGGTCGCCGGAGCTCAGGATGGCGACGGCATCGAGCGACATCGTGAGCAGCTCGTCCGGGTCCGTCGTCGTCGCGTCGACTCGGTATCGGCGAGCGACGGGCTCGAGCCGGGCCGCGTCGAGGTCGCACAGCGCGGCGATCTCGAAGCAATCGTCGAGCTCCTGGAGATATGGCAGGTGCATGATTTGCGCGATCGCGCCACAACCGACCACGCCGACCCTCAGCCGTCTCATCGCTCGTACCTACCGCCACCAGTCCCCTGGATCTCCGTCCGTTGCGGTCGTGTCCGTCGTGGAAGCCGCCGAGACCGTCCGTGGGGATCCGGCGGTCTTTCCAACGATACTCCGCACCGCACTTCCGGGTCATCCAGCCCATCGTCGGCGAAGGGCCGCTCGAGGATTCGCGGCCGCCGAGGTCGCGAACCAGGTCGGCTTGGCGTTCCTCTCGGCGGCCTCGATCGCGTACGCCGTCGGGCTGCCGCTGGTCGGTCTCGTCCTCGGCGTGGCGGTCACGTCCCTCGCCCTCCTCGCGGCGGCCACCGGGCTCTGCGTGGGGTGCGAGCTCTACCGCATGGCGGTCCGGCTACGGGCGATCGGACGAACGAGCCCACCCGGGTCCACCTCGTGGACCTCGGGCGCGCCGATGCTGACGCCTCCGGGGCCGTTAGAGGCAGACGATTCAAGGCGCGCGGGGCCCCGCCCAATTCGTCGGCGCCCTCCTCGTCGCCGCCGCGCTCGCCCTCTACCACAGCGGCCAGCTCGATGCCCTCATCCGCGTCCCACTGGCCGTCGTCGCGGCGGCCGGGCTGTTCGTCCTCGCGGGGGCGACGCCGGCGGCGCTCGGCCTCCTCGTGGACATCAGCGAGGCGTTCCAGGACGACCGCGGCGCGATCATGGGGCTCTACAGCGTCTTCCTCGCCCTCGGCCAGATTCTGGGCGCGATCGTCGGCGGGGTCGCGGCCGAGCATTTCGCGTTCGACAGGATCCTCGTGGCCACGTTCGTGCTCATGCTCGTGGCGCTCCCGCCGCTCGTGCAGCTGCGCCTCTTCGAGCACCGCTTCAGTGCGGCGCACGGCCGGTCGCAGCCGGCGCAGGTCGGGGAAGTGTGATCCGCGCCCGGCGCCCGTCCCGCCGCAAGCTCCGAGCCGCTATTGTCACGGTCGTGCAAGCACCGTGTGCGCATCGACCTCGCGCGACGCGCGCGGAAGGGGCACCATGAGGCGCATCGTGTGTCGCCCACCTCGGTGGGCGCGGACGGCCGCGCTCGCGGCACCAACGTCGAGGAGGAGAGACTTGGAACGCACGCATCTCCGGGGTTCGCTCTGGCTGACCCTGGTCTCCGTATTCGCCCTCACCGTCACGGCATGCGCCGGTGGCGGAGGCGGCGCGAGCCCGTCGGGTGGCGGCGGCGCCGTCCCGACCGACGGCGCGGTCTCGGCGAGCCCGGCCGGCGGTGAGTCCCCGGCCGCGGGCGAGTCCCCGGCCGCGGGCGAGTCCCCGGCCGCGGGCGAGTCCCCGGCCGCGGGTGAGTCCCCGGCCGCGGGTGAGTCCCCGGCCGCGGGTGAGTCCCCGGCCGCGGGTG
>JAUJNA010000009.1:8977-23487 GCA_030446555.1 Chloroflexota bacterium
GGTGAGTCCCCGGCCGCGGGTGAGTCCCCGGCCGCGGGTGAGTCCCCGGCCGCGGAGGCCTGCACGGCGGAAGGGACCGCGGGCACGATCACTGTAACGTCGCTGTGGGGCGGGGCAGAAGAGACGGCCTTCCGGGAGGTCCTCTGCGCGTTCACGGAAGCGACCGGCTACGAGGCACAGTACGAGGGGGTCCGCGCGGACTACGCCACGGCCCTGACGTCGCGGGTCCAGGGCGGCAACCCGCCGGACATCGCGATCATCCCCGGCATCGGCTTCCTGCGCCGCTTCGCGCGTGAGGAGTCGCTCATCCCGCTCTCCGAGCTGGGCATCGACCGCGCCGCGATCGAGGGCAACTACGCGCCGGGCATCCTCGACATCGGCACCGTCGATGACGAGCTCTACGCGCTCATGGTGAAGTTCAACTCCAAGAGCACCATGTGGTACCGGCCCGACCTCTTCGGCGAGCTCAACGCCGAGCCGCCGGAGGACTGGGAGGGCTTCAAGGGACTGGTCCAGAGCATCCGCGAGGGCGGCCAGACACCGCTCGGCCTCGGTGCCGGCGACTCGTGGACGCTCACGGACTGGTTCGAGAGCATCTACGTCCGCCAGGCGGGACCGGAAGCCTATGACCGGCTCTTCAGCCCGGAGGGCGACTGGAACGACCCGACGGTCGCCGCAGCCATCAACGAGATGACCTCCGTCCTGACGGAGGAGAACGTCGTCGGCGGGATCAACACCGCGCTCGCCACCGATTTCGTGGGCGGCATCGGCCAGGTCTTCAAGGCGGACCCGGACGCGGCCATCTACTACGAGGGTGGCTTCGTCGGTGCCATCGCGACCGGCGAGGTGAACACGGACCTCGAGATCGGCGAGACCATCGACTGGTTCGAGTTCCCGAGCTTCGGCGGGGAAGGCGAGGGTGCAGTGACGATCGGTGGCGACGTCATCGCGGCGCTCACGACGAACCCCGGCGTGACGGAATTCATCCAGTTCATGAGCTCGCCGGAGTCCGGTGAGACGTGGGCCGCGACCGGCGCCATCATCTCGCCCATCACCGGGGTCAGCACGGACGTCTACCCGAACGAGCTCGCGAGCCGCGAGGCTGAGCAGGTGGCGAACGCGTCGGCGGTCCGCTTCGACGGGTCCGACCTCATGCCGGCCGGCGGCCCCGATCTCGGCGCGCTCCTCCAGAGCGCTCTCCGTGGCGAGGACGTCGCGACGCTGCTCAACGACTTCCAGGCCCAGGCACAGACCGCGTGGGAGAACGAATAGCGTCCTGACTCTCTGTGGCGGGTGCGGGCGGGCTCAGGCTCGTCCGCACCGCAGCCATCGCTGACGGAGGTCGCCCATGGCCATCTCGTCCGGAACAGGCCCGATCCCGGTCACGGGCCAGGGGACGCGTCGGCGCGCCCGGGGAGGCTACCGACCGGAGAGCGGGTTCAACCCGCTGGCCATCGTCTTCCTGGCGCCGGCTCTCCTGCTGCTCGCGGTCTTCCACGTCTATCCGACGATCTACACCTTCATCCTCAGCTTCTTCCGCGGGCGCAGCGGCGAGCTGAACGGCTTCCTGGGGCTCCGGAACTACGAGCAGCTCTTCTTCCGGGACCCGAACTTCATCCGCTTCTCGAATCCGTCGCTCGATCCCGTCAACGCGGTCCTCGCGCTAATCGTCATCGGCTCGCTCATCGCGATCGCCGTGCTCGCGATCCGGCAGCGGCGGCAGAAGGTGCGCGACCCGATCCGGATGCGCGTCCTCATGCTCCTCGGCATCGGCATCGTCGCGCTCACCGCGATCTACCGGCCGTCGGGCGCCCTCTGGAACAACGTGCTCTGGGTCGTCTTCTACACGAGCGTCGTGCTCTTCCTCGGCCTGATCATCGCCGTCCTCGCCTCGCGCGTCCGGTACGAGGCCCTCATCAAGGGCATCGTCTTCCTGCCCATGGCCATCGCCGCGACCGCCCTCGCGATCATCTGGCGCTTCGTCTACTCGCCGGACGCCGACATCGGCCTCCTCAACGCCATCCTCGCGCCGGCCGGCGTCGGCCCTGTCGCTTTCCTTGGCGACCCCGCCATCGTCAACTGGGCGCTCATCGCGGCCGGCATCTGGGGCTCCGTCGGGTTCGCGACCGTCATCCTCTCGGCGGCGCTGAAGGGCATCCCGGGCGAGATCATCGAAGCAGCGCGCGTCGACGGCGCGAGCGAGCGGCAGATCTTCCTGCGCATCATCGTGCCCATGGTCAGCCTGCCGCTGTCGGTCCTGGCCGTTACGCTCATCGTGAACGTCGTCAAGCTCTTCGACCTCATCTTCGTCATGACCCAGGGTGGCCCCGGCACGGCCAGCCGCGTCATCGCCTTCTCGATGTACCAGGAGGCGTTCCCCGGCGGGCTCTTCGGGAAGGGCGCCGCCGTCGCGGTGATCATGCTGCTGCTGCTCATCCCGATCATGATCTACAACGTGCGCCGGTTCCGGACGGAGGCTGTCACATGAGCGAGAGCGCAGGGGCTCTTGCAGGGCCGGCGGTCGAGCCGAAGCCGAGGACGTTCGCCGAGCGGATCGTGCGGATGCTCGGCAAGACGCCCATCCACATCGCCCTCGGGCTCGTCGCGCTCGTCTGGCTCGCACCCACGATCGGACTGCTCATCACCTCGTTCCGCCCGCGGGCTGACATGCAGTCGACGGGATGGTGGGAGTCCATCTTCACGATGCGCTTCACGCTCGACAACTACCGCCAGGTCATCGAGGCGCAGGGGATGGGTCAGGCGTTCATCAACAGCGTGATGATCACCATCCCCTCGACGCTCATCCCGCTCGTCCTCGCGGCGCTCGCGGCGTACGCGTTCTCGTGGGTCCGGTTCCCGTTCCGCAACTCCCTCTTCCTGCTCGTGATCGCGCTGTTGATGGTGCCCGTGCAGGTCGCCTTCATCCCGGTCCTGCGGCTCTACAACCCCCTCGGCTTCGCCAGCAACTACATGGGCATCTGGCTCGCTCACACGGCGTTCGCGCTGCCGTTCGGCATCTTCCTGCTGCGCAACTTCTTCGTGACCCTCCCGCGCGAGCTCATCGAGGCGGCACGCATCGACGGAGCGGGCGACATCGGCATCTTCCGGAAGATCGTCGTGCCACTCTCGGTGCCCGCCATCGCGGCCTACGGCATCTTCCAGTTCCTGTGGGTCTGGAACGACTTGCTCATGGCGCTCGTCTTCGTCCAGAACTCGCGGCTCAACCCGATGACGCGGCAGATCCAGGGGCTCCTGGGCCAGTACGCGTCCGAGTGGCACATCCTCGCGGCAGGTGCGTTCCTGCTCATGCTGCTCCCGCTCCTCGTCTTCATCAGCCTGCAGCGCTATTTCGTCCAGGGCCTGCTCGCCGGCTCCGTGAAGTAGGCGGCACACCGACCGTGCGCCGGGTGTCGGTGTGAGCGCGCCCCTGCGCGTCGTCACCTGGAACATCCGCGCCGGCATCGGACCGGGCGACTTCCCGCCCGCCTGGTGGCGCGAGGTCGACCGGGCGCGCCTCGAGGGCATCGGCGCGTTCATCAGCGACCTCGACGCCGACGTGGTGGCGCTCCAAGAGGTCGCTCTCTCGACGATCGACGGCGTCGTGGACGACCAGGCCGCGGACATCGCGCGCATCGCCGGGCTGGACGTCCGCTACGGTGCCGTCGCTCACTTCGCGGTCCTGGCACCCGACGGTCTCGAGCTCATCGGCGCCTGCTTCTGGGGCAACGCCGTCCTGTCACGGCGCCCGATCCGTGCCTCGCGGACCATCGGCCTGCCGATCCCCGCGGACGACGACCTGGTCGAGCCGCTCGCCAGCGCGCTCGAGCTCGCGGGTGTGCGCTACGCGGACGCGCCCGTGGGCGTGCGCGAGCGGCGCTGCGTCCTCGAGTGCGAGATCGACCTCGATGGGGCGGCCGCCCGCGTCCTCGCGACGCATCTCACGCATGTCGGCTCCGCGCAGCGTCGGATGCAGGCACAGCGGATCGCGGGGCTCGTCGCAGGACTCGATGCGCCGGCGATCGTCGCCGGCGACCTCAACGCGCCCATCGACGCGCCCGAGCTCGCGCCCCTCGCCGCGACGATGGTCGACGCTTTCACGGCGTCGGGCGTGCCAGTCGGAGACGAACGGCGCGCCTCGTTCGGAGGCGCGTCACTCGGCATCGACCACATCCTGGTGCGCGGAGCCGACGTCGGGGGCTGCGAGGTGCTCCGTGAGGCCGCCGATCTTTCGGACCACTGGCCGGTGCGGACGACGGTCACGCCCTGGGGTTGACACCCGACGGCGGCGCCACGCCTGCCGTCTCCGTGAACGGGACCGGCTCGGGCGGCCCCCCGCGGGTAGATGAGCAGGAGCCGGCCGGGCTCGTCGCCGTCCGGCTCGTCGGTGCTCGGGCCGCGGCGATCGAGGTCCAGGCGGCGGTCTAGTCAGTCGGCCGTGGACGCCCGCGGTGAGGTGCCTCCGCGGCGGAGCCGCAGGGTCCGGATCTCCCAGGCCCCCACCTCGAGAGCGACCCACCCGTCGTCGTCGAGCGGAAGCTCCGTCCCGAGGCGGCGTCCCAGGAGGTCGATATCGCGAGCGACCACGAGCCCGGGCCCGATGCGGACCGTCCCGGCCTCCGGGTGCTCGCGCACGAGCCGGAGCTCGATCTCCTCGCCGGTCGCACGGAAGGCAGAAAGGACGATCCCGTCGCCCTCGACCTCGATCCCGTCGCGCCGCTCGAAGCCAGCGTCCGCTTCGTCCAGGGCGCGGCCGCGCTCCACGAGGAAGGGGTGCGCGTAGCGCTCGCGGGCGGCCACGATACCTCCGTCCGACCACCTGCCCGCATGGGGCATGACGGCGAAGCCGATCTCCCACGGGCCGAGGAGCTGTGCGCCGGGGACCGGCTTCTGCGGCCCCGCCGGGTCCTCGCGATACGGATTGTCGTTGCGGCTCAGGAGCCCCGTGGAGCGGAGGACCGTGAGCGCGAGCTCGCGGCCATCCACGAGCTCGTACTCAAGCGCGTGCTCGAGGAGGATCGCCGCGCCTCCCGCGGCGACGAAGCCGTGGGCGGGGAAGGTCGGCAGGGCCAGCTCTCCGTAGCCACCTTCGGTCGTCAGTCCCCGCTCGACGACGGCGAACTGTCCTTCGGCCGCGGAGCGGTCCGCGCGGTGCGCGAGCGGCACGTGGAACCGCAGGCGGTGGTCGCGGGAGCGGTTCTCGAAGGCGAGGCGCACGCGGACGAAGGGCTCGTCGGCTCTCAGCTCGACGTGCATGGCGACGCTGACCGTGCCGACCTCTTCGGTGCGCGCGCCGCCGTCGGCCGACACGCCGATCGGCCAGAGGTAGGTGCGGCGGACGAGGAGCTCGCCGCGGACGGGGCCGGCGGCGGTGGCCGTCACGGCCACGGAGGCGGGCTCGGTGACGAGGCGGTCGGTCGCCGGCGGCGCGTGGTTGTACGTGTCACCGAACTCGCCGCCGTCAACGAGCCGCCCGACGCCCGACAGCCGGACGTCGCCGGCCGAGATGTCGAGCGTCCCGTCGGCCGCCACCTCGACGCGGCAGAGCCCGTTGTCGAGGACGCGGTCGGCGAGCGTCACGCGACCGCGGACATCGCCCGAGGCCTGGACGCTCCTGACCGCGACCTTTCCGAGCGCGGGCACGGGCACCGCGGCTTGGAGCACGCGGCGTGGGGCAGCCTCGATGTGGATGCGCCACGTCGCGTCGGGACGCGAGGCGCTCGCGATGGCGACACGCTCGCGCAGGTCGTCGACGTCGAACCAGGCGTCGTGCGCGACGTCGTCCACGGCGAGGGTCAGCCGCGGCGGCTCGGCGTCGGGCTCGATGCGCGCGCGGTTGAGGAGACGGCCGAAGAGCTCGCGGCCGTGGATGCGCCGATCGAGGAACGTCACGAGCGCCTCGCCGCTCACGTCGGCCTCGTAGATGAGCGGCTGGTTCCGACGCACCTCTTGCGTGCCGACGACGGCGCCGTCGGGCAGCTCGAGGGCGACGTCGCCCCACTCCGCGGGCACGACGGCGTCGAGCGTGACGAGCCCCGTCCGTTCGCTCGGCGTCGGGTTCATGACGACCCACCCGCTCGTCGGCACCCGCCGAGAGGCGGCGATCGCGACGCGCTGCGCCACCTGCGTGGCGAGCTGCTCGGCCTCCGCGAGGCGCGAGAGGACCTTCTCGACGACGTGGTCGATCGAGCAGCCGCAGATGGAGTCGTGGGCGGACGACTCGACGATGCGCCGCCAGGCGAGCTCCAGGAACGCCGTCGGATCCTCGACGCCCCAGAGCGCGCTGAGCGGCTCGGCGTATCGGGCGACGGCGCGCTCGGCGCGGCCCATGGCCGCCTTGAGGTCGATGCGCGCGGACGTCACACCCATGAGGAGGTTGGAGCGAGCGCTCGAGCGGAGCTCGCCGTGCCAGAGCACGGCGCCGGAGAGCCCGTCGCCGTCCACCTCGCGCGCCGCGGCGAGGTACGCGGGGAGGGTGTCGACCCGGAGCTCGTACCGGTCCTGCGCGCCGTTCACCTCGTCCGCCTGGGCGAGCAGGTCGCGCACGGGTGCGGTGTGGTCGCTCCCGTACATCGCGAGGAGGTGTCGGTCGCCGTAGGCGGCCCGTGCCGCCCGGTGGTACGCGGCGATGCGCGCCTCGAGCTTGCCGGGCACCTCCAGCAGGTAGGCGCCGCTCGAGTAGCCGCGCCACGCCAGGAACTCTGCCCGCACCTCGGAGCCGTCGGGCGCACGCCAGCGGAAGCGGTGTTCCTGGATGGCGGCCGGCACGCCGCGCCAGACGACGGCGTCGTCGATGCCGGCGCGTCGGAGGATCTGCGGCATCTGGGCGATGTGGCCGAACATGTCCGGGAGGTATCCGACGGCCATCGCACCCCCGAAGTCCTCAGCGCGTCGCCAGCCCAGCTGGAGGTTGCGGACGATCGTCTCGCCGGAGACCAGGAACTCGTCGAGCAGGATGAGCCACGGCCCGATGACGAGCTGGCCGGCGTCGACCGCGCGGCGGATCCGTGCCGCGCCCTCGGGGCGGATGCGGAGGTAGTCGTCGACGGTCGCGAGCTGACCGTCGAGCATGAAGCGGAAGCGCGGCTCTGCCTCGAGGTGCTCCAGGACCTCGTCCACGAGGTCGACGAGGCGCATGCGGAAGACCTGGAAGGGCTCGTACCACTCGCGGTCCCAGTGCGTGTGGGGGACCACATGAACGACCATGGGCTCGGGGGCGCCCTCGCGCTGGGCGGGCTCGGGTCGGACCATCTCGATCGTCCTCATGGCCCGCGATGCTAGAGGAGCGCGCGATCGGACGTTCCCGCCCGGTCGACGGTCGACGACGGCTCGGTATGGCGCATCGGCGAAAGCCTCATGGAGCATTCGGTCAATGTCCTGGAGACGGTTGTAGCCGTGCAGCAGCTTCTCGAAGCTCGATCCCAGTTGGGACGGAACTCGCAGGGTGGTCGGTATGTCGAAGCCTTGGTCAACAAGACCAGCGCCGAGCTCCCCAGCCGTTTCGTCGCTTCGGCGCTCACTCATCGTCTGTTCCCTCACAGGCAGCCGCGACCTCTGTGCTGACTCGCTGAAGCTGCCATCGTGTCAGACCTTGAGGCAGCCTGGGATTAGTCTCCACGAGGCCACGCCAGCGGGCTCGTACGTCGGCCAGCCATCGCACCACCCCGAGCGTGCCGAGTGAATCTAGTCACGCCTTCGACCCGACGGAGCGTGCGGTCGTGAGCGTCCGGAGTCGGAGTGGACCGCCGTGGCGTCGACCGAGGTCGGCTGGTTAGGGTGATGGCGCGGTACTTGCGGGAGCTCCTGCCCCGCCGAGCTCAGCCCTAGATCGCCCTACGGAGAAAAGGGCAGGTGCAAGCCGTCCGCTCGAGTAGGCCAACTCGAACAGTCTCATCGGAGCGAACACCGCACCGGCCGCTAGTGCACCGCTTGCGCCGTGACTCGGTCGAGCACGGCTGACGTCGGCCGGTGACCGCCCTCCCAGACGGTGGCCGTCGACCGCGGTCCCGCGCTCGCTGCCACCGTGGGCTGCTCGGTGCGCTGGGTCATGACGCTCGTCAAGGAGGTAAGGTCGCCATAGGCGAGATCGGGCTCAGGCGCGCGGGCTCCGCGGTTCCGCGTCTGGTCGACGGCGGCCGCGAGATCCAACGCGACGCTGGCCGCACCGGCCTTGTCGCCCCGGCCCGCTGCGATCAGGGTCAGCGCCTCTCGCGCGATGCCCAACGAGCCCCTCCGGATCGCGTTGGCTGCGATGCCCATCGCGACCTCAGGGGGAATCGACCGAAGGCCGCCGGACCGTAGTGCGACGAGCGCTCGCCCGGGGTCGTTCTCGAGGTTGGCGATGATGATCATCGCTCGCGAGCGTCATCGGCCGAGACCGCCTCCTGAAAGCTGGTTCCGAGCGCCGCCAGAGCCGCAGCCTCGTTGCTCGCGGCGGCGGCCTGCAGCGCCTGCTGATGTCGCACCATGGGACTCCGTCCGAAGCGGTCGGCGGCGGCCTGCAGCGCTGCCTCGGTCTCGGCGGGCGCAGCTCCGCGCAACGCGAAGTGCACGATGCCCTCCACCTCGGATTCCCGGTGCTCCGGGCCGATATGTCCCAGCGGCGCCCGTTGCAACCGTGCGGCGTAGCGCAAGGCGGCACGAGCGCCGGCTGCAGGGCCCAGGGGTCAGCGCAGGGGTCAGCGCGCGCCAACAGCGGCTGCGACGCATTCCGACCCTGCTCCGTTCACGCGTGAAAGGATGGAGCCGACACTCGGATTTGAACCGAGGACCTGCTGTTTACGAAACAGCTGCTCTACCGCTGAGCTATGTCGGCCCCGTGTTGCGCTTCAGAGAGAGCGGATGACCGTCGCTCGCCGGTTTACCGGGGAACGTGCTGACCCACCATCCGAGCTGGAGACGACGATGCAGACTCACCGACCGGCACCCGGCATGCTACCGCAGCGGGCGACCGACCACCTCCGCAGCTCGTTCCTGTGGCACCTCCGCGACCAACCTCGCGCCCGACACCGGTGGGTCGAGGCGTCGCACTCGTGCGTCGATCTTCACGCCGACACGGATGTAAGGCCTCCGCTCCAGCCGCAAGGGCCAGACGGATCGAGGATTGCCGAACAGGTAGGGTGGCCAGAGGGAGACCGCAGTCCAGCCGATCGTGCCATCCGCGACGCAGCCCGAGCTTCCGGGTGATACCGCGACGGCGGTTGGGAAGGAGCGTGTGGCAGGCGCAGTCTGCGTTCGTGGAGGCCTGGTCGCGATGAAGCTCCAGGCGCAGGCGGTCCTCCGGCGCGCCGACCTCAAGGGTCCACTCGGGCTGGCCGGGTCTTGGTGGCGGGCCAGTTCTATTCGAATAGCCCGCAGGATGCATGGGGTCCGTTGCACCTCGAGGTCGGTCTGGTCGCGCTTGCGCTGCTGACGCCGGTGCTCGCCATCGACGGGGCCGACGCTGCCGGACAGGCGATGCGTGAAGCGCGCGTTCCAGCGGAACAAGCCCCGTGACGAGCCTGGCAGAGTTGCTGACGTGGCGGCCCATCGCCGAGGTCCGCGCGCAGGCGGCCGATCAGGACATCCGTCTTCTCATCGAGCAGATGGCCACCGCCAACGTCGAGCGCACGGCCGGTACGCCGAGCACCCTCCGCATCACCGCGCCGCCCGGGAGGTCGAGGCTGGCGGCGCTCGCATACGAGGCCACGAGCGCCAACGAGCGTGCCGCGGAGGACGGCGCGGTCCGGGATCGGGTGAGCGATCGTCGGTCGTGGACGGCGCCAGGGCCGGCCCGACGTGCAGGGAGTCCTGTTCTTCTATCCGGCCGGCGACTCTCGCTTCAGGGCGATCGTGGAGACGTCGATGGTCCATGTGGGCGGGCGGGCCTACGAGGACGAGGCCGTGCTCGCCGCCGTGGAGGCCCTCCTCCGCACCACTATCCCCTCGCCACCCTGCAGGTGCGGCCGAGGCGGCCAGCGCTCACGGCACCGTGTGCGACGCGTTCCGCGACGGAGTGGTCCTGGACGACGAGGTGCGCGTCGCGCCGTGCGGGCGAACAGGCGGCCGCGAGCCAGTTGCATGACGCCACGCGCGGCTCGCCGCGCTACCGCCGTCCATGCTGCGGGTCCATCGAGCGGCGCTCGATGCGGTCGTGATGCCTTCCACGGCGTGTTCCTCGGCAAGAGTGATCCATCTACCGGTGCGCATCCGGCTGGCGAGGGCGGCCGCGTGATGCAGCCCTGCCTGCTTCAGGTCCTGGGGCGAGTTGACCGGCCGGACGAGGGGCACTCTGCCCGGCGGTCGTGGAGCTGGCGTTCGTCCATCACCCGTCGGGTGCGCGAGATCGCGGCCGTGCTGCGGCTCAACCAGGAGCGATGATGTCGCGCGGCTGGCGAACGAAGGGCTGTACCACCAGGAGGCGCTGAGCGCCAGGCGACCCGACACAGGGCTGCCCGCCGACGGCGCGGAGCCGGGCGGGTAGGGCTCAGCGGCGGCCGCTACCAGCGGCACTCGCATACCTTGAAGCGTCCTCCGCGCGCTCGATCGCCGTGTTCCGACGCCATGTACGTCACCCTCCGACCTACACCGCCCAGGCCGGGAGTTCTACCGCTGGAGCTCTACCGCTGGTCGCGATGCCGGATGGTCGCGACGCCAGAGGTAGCGCAGGCCGACGATGGACCCGTACCCGGACAACGAAACACCCGGAGGAACTGCTCGGCTCGGCGAACGCCGGCAGCATGAGTGTTCGCGCCAGCGATCCCGTTTCCGTGCGGCTGCCCCTCCCGGCTGAGGAGACCTTAAGCCCTCGACAGCGCCGGCTGGCAAGAGCACGTATCCACCAGATGGCGGTCGTCTGACGCTTGTCCACGGGCCGTCTCACACGCAGGCCGCCGGACCGGGCGGTATGGTTCGAGCAGGAGCCTGGACGCTGGCCCTGCGCTGCCCGTCGACCTGCCGGTCCCGGTCGACGATGGCGCATGCGATCACCTCCGCGACGCTTGCTGCCCGACGTGGAGCTACCGGCCTTGAGCGGGAGGTGCGTCCTGGTCGCCTGCCGGATCGATGGTCGTCCTGGTCTATCCCGCGATGGGGCCGCCGGACCAGGAGCCGATGGGCGGACTTGGTGGCATGGAACGCCATCCCGGCGCGCGCGGCTGTACTCCGCAGGCATGCGGCTATCGCGACCGCTACGCCGAGCCTCATCGCGCTGGGGCGCTGTTCGTCGGGCCTGCAGCCAGCTGGCGCACGAACAGCGAGGCGCCAGCCGCCTGGCTGGGGGCCTGTTCGAGCCTGGTGAGCGACTCCGAACTGGCGCTGTCCTGCGCGCCTGCGGTTGCCCACCTTCGAGTCGGGCGGTCGGACCTTCTCGCGCAGGTCACCTCGATCGTCCTGGACGGCCGTATCGAGCGCGTCTTCTATCCCGTCTTCCGCCTGACCGCGACGCCGAGCGGGTCCTCGACTGGCTGACCAGCGGCCAGCACTGGCGGTGAGCGTGCCGCTCATCGCCTTCCTGGTGTCGATCGAGCGGGCGGGTTCGAGCGCTGGTGGGCATCGGCGGCGGCCTCGATCATCGTGCCGGTCCTGACGCTCGTGCTGGATATCCCCATCCGGACCGCCATCGCGGCGAGCCTCATCGGCGTCATCGCCACCTCGATGAGCGCCACGGCCCACACCAGGACTCCGGATCGCCGACCGCCGACTGGGGCTCCTCCTGCTGGTCGCGACAGCCGCCGGCGGGACCTCCGGGGACTCGTCGGTGGCTGCTCGACCCGACATCCTCGCCGACCTTCGGCGCGCTCCTGGTGTTCGGCGGTCCGACGCGGTCAACGCCGGGGCGCCGGCACGACGCTCGCGCAGCCGTGACGTGGGACGGCTGGCTTCGTCTCCAGCTACGTCGAGCCGTCCGACGGCATCCGGGTCTCCTACCGCGTCCGGCGCCTGCTGCTCGGGGCCGCCGTCTCGTTCGTGGTGGGCAATGTCAGCGGGCTGCTGGGCGTGGGCGGCGGCGCTCATCAACGTGCCGACGATGAACATCGTCATGGGCGTCTTCTATCCGTGTCGCGACCATGACCAGTACGCACATGCTGGGATCGACGGCCGCGGCGAGCGCGGTGCTCTACTTCGCGGCGGGGCGTCGACCCGCCCCTGGCGACCGGTGGCGCTCGGCCTGTGGGGCGCGTGCCGGCGCCCGACTGCAGGCGCGCATGACGCAGCGCACCCTGCGCCCGCATTCATCGCGGTCGCCGTCGTCTTCGCCGTGCAGATGGTGCAGGCCGCGACCGATTGAGTGGCGCGGGCAAGGTGGGCGGACCTGGTGCGGGCTCAGGTGGGCGGACCTGGTGCGGGCGACGTGAGCGGACGTGGCACATCAGCCACGCTGATGGTCGGTACGCTGGCCAGCGCCGGTTGTTTCCCCGGTGGCGCTCGGCCCGGAGGTGACCGGGCGTTCCACCGCGCAGGGAGAAGCCCCTGGATTCCCGGGACCGTGGTGGCCGCGGTCCTCGAGCCGCAGCCGTGGGGGTGGGCACGCCGGGGGTCATCGCCGCGATCGCCACGCCTGCTGCGGCAGCTCCTCGCGACCGCCCTGGAGTACCGACGCCATCGTGAGTGGCTGCTCGCCGCAGCGGTCCCTTGCATCCCGCCGCGAGCCCGGCGATCGCCCTCGTCCGCTGAGGTCGCCTGCGCGGCTGCGGCGACAGGTGCGCACGACCCGGGGAGGGGCCCGGGCCGGCTTGACGCGGTATCGACGCGGTCAGGCGTCCCGTCACCAGAGTGTCTTCAGTTGCCGGCGACCGCCACTCGTCGACGCCGGTGTGGCCACCTCCAGGGACCTGACGGACTGGCACTCCCTACCCGGACAACGAAACACCCGGAGGAACCGCTCGGCTCGGTGAACGCCGGCAGCATGAGCAAGCTCTCGCGCCAGCGATCCCGTTTCCGTGGCTGCCCCTCCGGGCTGAGGAGACCTTAAGCCCCGACAGCGCCGGCTGGCAAGAGCACTTATCCACCAGATGGCGGGTCGTCTGACGCTTGTCCACGGGCCGTCCCCACACGCCGTCCACCGGTCCGGGCGGTATGGTTCGAGCGTGAGCCCGCACGCTGGCCCTGCGCTGCCCGCCGATCTGCCGGTCCCCGTCGACGATGGCGCATGCGATCACCTCCGCGGACGCTTGCTGCCCGACGTGGAGCTACCCGCCTCGAGCGGGGAAGCCGTGTCGCTAGGTCGCCTCCTCGGATCGATGGTCGTCGTCGTGCATCCCGCGATGGGCCGGCCGGACCAGGAGCCGAGCGGCGGACTCCAGGCATGGAACGCCATCCCGGGCGCGCGCGGCTGTACTCCGCAGGCGTGCGGCTATCGCGATCACCACGCAGAGCTCATGGCGCTGGGAATCAGGCTCGTGGGGCTGAGCACTCAGCCGGCGCACGAACAGCGTGAAGCAGCCGCCCGGCTGGGGCTCCCGTTCGAGCTCCTGAGCGACTCCGAACTGGCCCTGTCCCGGCGCCTGCGGTTGCCCACCTTCGAGTCGGGCGGTCGGCTCTTCCTGCGCAGGGCCACCCTGATCGTCCTGGACGGCCGTATCGAGCGCGTCTTCTATCCCGTCTTCCCGCCCGACCGCGACGCCGAGCGGGTCCTCGACTGGCTGACCAGCGGCCAGCACTGGTGAGCGTGCCGCTCATCGCCTTCCTGGTGTCGATCGGAGCGGGCGGGTTCGGAGCGCTGGTGGGCATCGGCGGCGGCCTGATCATCGTGCCGGTCCTGACGCTCGTGCTGGATATCCCCATCCGGACCGCCATCGCGGCGAGCCTCATCGGCGTCATCGCCACCTCGATGAGCGCCACGGCCCATTACCTCGACTCCGGGATCGCCGACCGCCGACTGGGGCTCCTCCTGCTGGTCGCGACAGCCGCCGGCGGGATCTCCGGGGGACTCGTCGGCGGGCTGCTCGACCCGAGGATCCTGGCCGGACTCTTCGGTGCGCTCCTGGTGTTCGTGGCGGTCCAGATGCTGCGTCAACGCGGCGCCGGCACGACGCTCGCGACACAGGACGTGGAGACGGCTGGCTTCGTCTCCAGCTACGTCGAGCCGTCCGACGGCATCCGGGTCTCCTACCGCGTCCGGCGCCTGCCGTTCGGGGCCGCCGTCTCGTTCGTGGCGGGCAATGTCAGCGGGCTGCTGGGCGTGGGTGGCGGCGTCATCAACGTCCCCACGATGAGCATCGTCATGGGCGTCCCCATCCGTGTCGCGACCACGACCAGTACGTACATGCTGGGACCGACGGCCGCGGCGAGCGCGGTGCTCTACTTCGCGGCGGGAGCGCTCGACCCGCTCCTGGCGGGACCGGTGGCGCTCGGGGTGTTCGTGGGGGCGCGTGCCGGCGCCCGACTGCAGGCGCGCATCTCGCAGCGCACCCTGCGCCTGGCATTCATCGCGGTCGCCGTCGTCTTCGCCGTGCAGATGTTCGTGCGGGCCGCGACCGGATGAGTGGCGCGGCCGGCGGATCCAGCGCGGGCAAGGTGGGCGGACCTGGTGC
>JAUJNA010000009.1:23587-30735 GCA_030446555.1 Chloroflexota bacterium
GGCCGGCCGACCATGCCAGAAGGTCACGAGACCTTTCAGCACCCTAACGTCGTCCCGCGGCCGCACGAGTATCCCCGTCTCCCATGAACGCCCGCTCGGCGAGGCCGATCGGCAGGCGCCCAGTGCCCGCCAGTCGGTCGTGGAACTCGCGCAGGACCGCTGCGTCCACCTCCGCCGCGGGGCCGCTCGCGCCGCGTGACTCGAGGAAGCGCTCCCGGATGCGCAGGATCTCCAGGCACCCGGTGAGGTACGAGGACGCCTGCGTGGGCCACCAGCAGTAGCGGCCCACCTCCGCATGAGCCGTGGGCTCGGGTAGTGGCGTCTTCGTGGTCATGTACGTGACGGCCTCGTCGTAGGACATGTCGCCGAGATGGAGGCTGGTGTCGACGACGATGCGCGCCGCGCGGAAGATGGTCGCTTCCAGGTGGAAGAGCTCCTGGATGGGGTCGGTGAAGAAGCCACGCTCGCGCATGACGCGCTCCGCGTACAGGGCCCAGCCCTCGGAGAAGTACGGGGTCCCCAGCACGAGGCGGATGCGCGAGGCGTGGATCTTGCTCCAGGTGATGTGCCAATGATGTCCGGGGTACGCCTCGTGCACCGCGGTCGTGGGGATGCCGCCGTGGCTGTTGGCCGCCAAGCGCTTCTGCAACTCATCCGGGGATGTGCCGTCGGGCGCGAAGGGCACGAAGAAGTGGCCCTGGCGCAGGTCGGTGAAGGCCGGCGAGCCCATGTACGAGGCGACGCCGATGACGGGGCGGGAGAAGACCGGTGAGGGCTCGACCGAGCAGGCCTCGCCTTCCGGAAGGGTCACCAGGCCGGTCTCGGCCAGGAAGGTGCGGGCTCGCTCGGTCCAGTCGGCATAGGCGACGCGCATCTCCTCCTCCGAGCGCGGGTGATCCTCGTTCGCCTCCTCCAGGACTCCTCGCCAATCGTCCGTGCCACGCGCGTCGCGGCAGAGATCGCGCATCTCGGCGTCCAGCCGGTCGTACTCGGCCTGTCCGCGCTCGCGCAGCGATCGAGCGTCGTACCCGAGGCTCTCGCGCTCGCGTAGGAGTCGCGTGTAGCGCTCCTCGCCGAAGCGCCACTCGCCCGAGGCACGCTGACGGACGTCGTCAAGATGGGCCACCCAGGCGTCGAAGGCTTCGGCTGCCCGTGCGCCGGCGGTCGCCAGGCGCTCCCGCTGCGGTCCCTCCGGCGCCTCCTGCGGGAGGAGGTCGCGGACGTACCGGGCGCCGCCCTTCGCCGAGGCGAGCCCGCGCTCCACGATGAGCGGGTGTGCGAGCTGTGGGTCCATGTTGTGCCGCCCTTGCTCGAGGGCTCGCGGGATCTGCTCCAGGCGTGCCACCGCCGCGTCCACGAGCTCGACCTCGGGGCGGATGCGATGCAGGAAGAGCCCGAAGATGCCGTTCAGTCCCGGGCCCGAGTAGGTCAGCGGGTCACGCTTCCAGCCCTCCCAGTCCGCGACGATCGTCCGACCACGCAGCATGGCGACGGCCAGGTCACGGTCGATGCGGTCGTCCGGCCCCAGCCCCCCGTCCGGGACGGCCTCGAAACGGGCGAGCCACTCGGCGGCATCGGCATCGCGCTTCCTGAAGGACTCAGCGGAGAGGTCGTCGAGCCGCTCGTCGTACTCGGTGAGACCAAGGCCGCTGGCGAGCACCGGCGAGGTCTCGAACTCGTTGTGGAGGAAGCCGTCGATGAGGCCCGACAGCGAGGGGGCGTCGGTCTGGCGGCCGCGGTCGGTCATGGGCTCTACTCCGCGTCAGGGTGCCTTGGGGTCCACGAAACGGCAACGGGGCGCGATGGCGCAGCGGTCGCACGCCGGACGGCGAGCATGGCACGTCTGCCGTCCGTGGGTGATGAGGTTGACGTGAGCCTCGTACATCTCTTCGGGCTCCAGCATGGCGAGGAACAGCTCGTGGGCTGCCAGCGCGTCGGTCTTGGGCGGGATGAGGCCGATCCGCTTCGAGACGCGTTCCACGTGTCGGTCCACCGGCATGAGCGGGGTCCCGAAGCAGAAGAGCAGCACGACCGAGGCGGTCTTGCGGCCGATGCCGCCGATGGCGGTGAGCCAGGCCAGCGCCTCGGTGGCCGGCAGGTCGCCCAGGAACTCCAGCGAGTGGTCGCCGCGTAGCTCGCGGACGGCGCGCAGCGATGCCTGGATGCGCGGCGCCTTCTGGGCCGCGAGGCCGCCGGGGCGGATGACGTCGATGAGCTCGGGCAGCGGCGCGTTCTCGACCGCGTCCCAGTCGGGCGGCGCGCCGCCCTCGATCCCGGTGCCGCCCCAACCCGGCCGATTGACCCGCGAGGGCTCGCTGGCCTGTCGCTCGGAGGACACGCGGGTGGAGGGGAAGTGGGCGCGGAGGGCATCGAACGCCTTCTCGGCGTTGATGTCGGCGCTGTTCTGCGAGAGGATCGTCAGCACGAGCTCGCTGGTCGGATCGTGGACGCGCTGCCAGACGGGGCGCCCGTACATCGTGCGCATCGCTCCCAGGGTGTCGGCCACGAGTCCGGGGCGGTAGCGGGCCAGCCGTCGCGCCCAGGTCCTGCCCGGATCCGCCGGCTTCCGCTTGCGCCGAGCGACGGGGCGCCGAGCCACGGGGCGCCGCTTGGCTGGCGGCGGGGGCACCGCATGCAGCTCCGGCACCTCACGCACCCCAGGCACCGCCGATGGAGACCAGCTGGGCCACCCGTTCGGCGGCGCGGACGAGGGGGCCGTCACCGGCGGCCATCTGCTCCTCGGCGGTGGCCGCGCCCTCCACGACCGGCACGACCACGGCCAGCGGCCCGAGGGCATCGATGCCCTCCACGGTCACTCCGCCGCCGAAGCAGATGCAGGGCCGCCCGGCGCCTGCCGCTCGCCGCGCGACCCCGAGAGCGGTCTTGCCGAAGGCCGTCTGACGGTCGACGCGACCCTCGCCCGTGAGCACGAGGTCGCACTCCACCAGGTGGTCGTCGAACCCCGTGAGTCCCATCACCACCTCCACGCCCGGCCGGACCTCGAAGGACGCGAAGTGATCGGTGATCGCCAGCAACCCGGCCGTGGTCCCGCCCGCGGCTCCGGAACCGGGCACGTCGCGGATCCGGCGCCCGGCGGCCGCCTCCAGGGCATCTGCAAAACGGTCGAGGGCACGTTCGAGGAGCGCCACCTGAGCCGCGTCGGCGCCCTTCTGTGGGCCGTAGGTGGCGGCGGCGCCCAGCTCGCCGAGAAGCGGATTCGTGACGTCCGAGGCGATGGTCAACGACACCTCGCTGAGCACCGGGGAGAGACCGGACAGGTCCACGCGGGCCAGGCGATCGAGCGCACCGCCGCCCATCGGCAGCTCACGTCCCTGCGCGTCAAGGAAGCGCGCGCCCAGCGCCCGCAGCAGGCCCGAGCCACCATCGGTCGTGGCGCTGCCACCCACGCCCAGCACGACGTCGCGTACGCCGAGGCCGATGGCCGCCGCCAGGATGAGGCCCGTCCCGAAGGTGGAGGCGGCCATGGCGTCCCGACGGTCTGGCATCACCCGCGAAAGCCCGGACGCCGTCGCGAGCTCCACGACCGCCAGATCAGCGCGCCGCAGGAAGCGTCCGTCGAGTGGCTCTCCCAGCGGGTCGCGCGCCATGGCCGGCAGCTCCAGCCATCCGCCCGCGGCGGCCACCGCGTCGAGCGTGCCCTCACCCCCGTCAGCCAGGGGGGAGAGCTCCACCGTGTCGGCCGGCCGACCCGTCTTCCAGCCGCGTTCCAGCGCTCGGGCCACCTGGACCGACGTCAGGGATCCCTTGAACGAGTCGGGGGCGACGAGCACCCTCACCCGGAGCGGGGGCTCGCGGGTATCGCAGGGGCGACCGAGGTCGCGCTGGCACGCCGTCGCTCGGCGTACTCGGGGATACGGACCATGGGCGGCCGTTCCTGGTCGGCCAGGTCGATCACCTCCAGGCTGAGCCGGTTGGGCGTGGACCGTGGCAGCTTCATGGTCGATCCCAGCTCCGGGAAGAGGCGGGCGCGATGGCGCTCCTGGAGCCGCTTCATGACCGCCTGGATGATGACGAAGCTCATCCGCGAGAGGCCTTCCAGCTCCTGGTTCCGATGGACCCGGATGTCGAGGTCCACCTGGCCGAAGCCGGCAAGGCCCAGGCGCTCGGCGAGGTCGATGAGGTGGCCGATCTCCACGGCGTAGCCGGTGAAGAAGGGGATCTGCTCGAGGTGCTCGCGCCGTCCGGCGTACTCCCCACTGAGCGGCTGGATGTAGCCCGACAGCTCGGGGAAGAAGAGGTTGATGAGCGGTCGCGCGACGAGCTCCGTGACGCGACCTCCGCCGCCCTCCTTGAGCGTCGTGCCTTCCACGATGGGCCGCTGGTAGTGGGCCTTGACGTAGCCGACCCGCGGCTCGGTGAGGAGCGGCCCCAGGGTCCCGTAGAAGAAGCGGGGGTGCCAGTCCTGGATGTCCGTGTCCGACCAGGCGACAAGGTCCCCGGTCGTCTCGTAGAGGCTCTTCCAGAGCGCTTCGCCCTTGCCGCGGTAGGACCCGTAGCGGGGAAGGATGTCGACGTGACGGACGACCCGCGCACCCTCGGACTCGGCGATGGCCAGCGTGTCGTCGGTCGAGTCGGAGTCGATGACCACCAGCTCATCGAGGAGCGGCACCTTCTCCATGAGCTCGGTCCGTGCGCGTCGGACGATGGGCCCGATGGTCGCCGCCTCGTTGAGGGTGGGCAGAACCGCGCTGATGGTCACGCCCCTCCGCTCCTTGAGCCGGACGAGCCGAGCCAGGTCGCTGAACTCGCTGTGATGGAAGGACGACTCGGCGAACCACCGCTCGACCCGGGCGGGGATGCTGCGGCCGATCTCTGCCGCCCGATCCGCGGCCTCCAGGGTCTCCGCCTGCTCGGCACGCCGCTCGAAGACCGAACGCGTCGGCTGTTCGCGCGTCTTGACCACGATGACCGTCGAGCGCGCCTGCTGCGCCACGCGCTCGGGCAGAGGGCCGAACAGTCCGCCGTCGGGCGCGTCGGCGGCCGCGGCGGTGGCGCCCATGACCACAAGCTGCGAAGCGTCCGCCTCGCGCACGATCGCTGCCGCGACGTCGTCCCCCTCCACGATGAGGGGCGTGGACCGATCGCCGGTGTGCTGCCGCGCGAACGCTGCCAGGGCACGCTCCGCCCGCGACCGGACCAGCGGGCTGACGTCAGGCGGGAGCACGTGGAGCACCGCGACCTGGGCGTCGAACGAGCGGCCCAGCGCGTCGGCGAAGTCGAGCGCGAGCTCAGCATGGGGACCGCCGCGCACCGCGGTCAGGACCCGTGAGACGCGATCCACGCCGCGCTGCTTGACCACCGCGATATCGCAGGGAGCGTCGCGCACCACCTCGTCGATGGTCGGGCTGAAGATGGCTTCGGACGCCGGCCGACGGCCTCCGACACGGCCGCCCCAGCCGAAGATGACCAGGTCCGTCTCCTCCTCGGCGGCCACCTCCACGATGCCCTCCGCCGCCCGACGACCGATGCGCACGATGGTCCGCAGCTCCACGCCCGCCGGCGTGAACTCCAGGACGCGCTGGAGCAGGCGGCGGGCCTGGCGAGCGCGCGTCGCCCCCTCCGAGAGGGGCATGCCCTCCGGCACCTCCACGATGCCCAGCGCGATGAGCAGGCCGCCGTGCTCGAGGAGCGCGGCACCGATGCGCACGAGGTCCGCTGCCGTACGGGGATTGGCGAGCGGGATGAGGATCCGTGTGGGCAGTCCGCGTCGGCTCATCCTGCGTGGCTCGCGGCTGCTCGCCAGCGATCGACCAGGTACGGCTTGGCCAGCTCGAAGGCGCGGGCCTGGCGCTCCACGAAGGCCTCGGCCTGGTCGGTGGTCAGCTCGCGCGTCTCGATGATCAGCCCGGCCACCCGTCCGAAGTAGAGCGGGATGAGCGACGCGATGAGCCGCTCCATGGGAAGCACCCTCGCCCGCGCCGCGAGGCACGCGTCGTAGATGAGCCGGGCCCACGTCTCGTCCGGGAACCCGAAGCGGGAGTCCTCCACGGTGGTGGGGGTGTCCGCACGGGTGGCCGCCTCCACCGCTTCGCCAGCTTCGCTCGCGAGCCGCATGACCGCCGCGTACTGCTCGGGCGCCAGGGCAGCCTGCCATTCATCCCCCACCGTGAGGCGACCCTTGGCGAACTCCTCCAGGAGGCGCCGCGTGTCCACGGTGAGCGGCGGGGGGTCGATGATGCGCTCGAACCCGTAGACCGGGATCTGGTGCGTCTCTTCCACCTCCAGCCAGCGCTCCGCGTGACGCTCGGTCAGTCGCAGGATGGTGCTCACGACCTGGCTGAACATCGGCCCGAGATCCGCTCCGGGGTCCTTGGGGTCGTGGACCTTGGCGCCCAGCCGCGTCTGGCAGACGGCGAAGCCGCCGGTGATGGCGCTCGTCGTCATCCAGATGTCGATGCCGAACCGGCTCACGTCAGGGGTCCAGTCGTCCTGCTCGAGGTAGTGGCGGATCAGGTCACCGCTGACGCCGAAGTCACCTCCGATGGGCTGGCGGATGCGCAGCCCGTACAGCGCGCGGGTGAGCGGGTACGTGACGGTGTTGGTGATCGTGCCGTCGTACTTGTAGCGCGCGTACAGCGGGGCCACGTAGTCGAAGCCGCCCTTGAGGATGGGCCCGGCAAGCAGCTCGATCCACTCGGGGACGATGGAGCGGAGATCGGAGTCGACGACGACGAGGGCCTGGACCTCCAGTGCCCGGGCGATCTGGAAGATGGTGCGCAGCGCGGCGCCTTTTCCGCCCACGCCATCGAGCTCCGGGTAGGTCAGGCTCACCCGCTGCAGCTTGTTCCTGGGGCGCACGAGCAGGATCTGCTCGATGTAGTCGGGCGGCTCCGTCTCGACCACCACGCGCTGCGTGCCGTCAGGTGAGCCGGCGTCCGCGTTGACCACCACGGGGTGCAGGTCGGGGAAGTACTGCACCAGGCCGGCCTGTGCGGCGCGGACGACGTAGCCGATGGTGGTGGCGTTCTTGAAGCTGGGGATGCCGACCATGATGTCGGCCTTGCCGACGCCCTCGATCTCGTCCCGCAGAGCCTTGGGCAGCGTGGCGGATGGCACCCGGCCAGCCTAGCGAAGGTGACCCCCCAGCGCACCCGCCGTCAGCGCGGCTGGAGCCTCTCGAAGTGGCG
>JAUJNA010000009.1:30835-35443 GCA_030446555.1 Chloroflexota bacterium
GCGCAGTATGGGTGGCGCACAGATGGCGCGCGGCTCCTCCGCGAGGATCAGGCGGTCGCGTTCCACGGCGGGGAGAGGATGCGCAGCGTCGAGCGGACGCGCCAGGAGGTGGGTCGTACGCTCGTGTGGCACGTACCCGGCGGCTGCGAACCCCTCCGATATTCCCTTCATGAGCGGCGGGTCCGGGTCCGGCAGCCGGAACGGTGGCACGCCAAGCCTCCCGTCGCCGAGCGACTCGAGGAGCGGCAGGACCGCGCCTCCCGCGCCGACCAGGCATGAGGGCGCGCGCGGCCACTCGACGCCTTCCACGACGTCCGCCTCGCGCATCACGCCAAGCGCCCAGTCGCCCGACCCTGGGGGCGACGTGGCGTCCGCGACCTCCGGCGGCCACACGAGGACCTCGCGGCGGGCGACGTGCGCCCTGAAACGCTCCTCCGTCAGTGCCTGGAGCGCCCAGCCCCGCGGCTCGTACAGTCCGCCGCCCGCCGCGAACGTCGCGTCCTCGCGCACCCTCGCCCACCAGGCGCCGGCATCGGCGGTCTCTCCGAGCGGCGCGGCGCGGGAGGATGGATCCTGGCCTTCGGCGAGCGGCTCGGGCATCGGCTCGTCGTCGTTCCACCCATACGTCCGCCACGCACGCAGCAGCCGGAACCCGTGGCGTGCCCCAAGGCGGTGCGAGCCCTCGTTCCGCTCGCCGGTGAAGTAGCGCAGGACGTGCGCCCCGTGCGCGGCGGCCCAGTGGAGCTCAGCGACTTGCAGGTCGGTCGCCACGTTCATCCCGCGGACGCGTGGGTCGACGCGGATCCCCTCCAGCCAGGCCTCACCCTCAGCCAGCATCGCCACGCGCGAGAAAGCGATCGCCAGGTCGGGTCCCAGCGGCTGGGCCGAGGCGTCGAGAGGGGCGGAGCCGTCGGCTGGGATCCCCGCCGTCGCGACCAGCACGACGCCGTCAGAAGCGGCCAGCCAGCGGTCCCACACGTCCGGGATGTAGTCCCAGCCGTGCCAGGTGCTCGTCGCGAAGCGGAGCGCGGCCTCCTTGTCGCTTGCCCGGGCCAGCCGCACGACGATGGGCCAGCCTCTCGGCACGCTCGAGCCGGAAGCGCCCACCCCGTCAGCGTCGCTGGTGGAGGCGGGTGATGGGCGTCCAGTCGTCGGCGTAGCCGCCCGGAGCGTAGCGTCCGTTCGCCGCCTTCATCATCGCCCCCCTGAAGCCGGCGCCCTTCCAGGACGCGACCCATGGATCGAGCGGCGGGCGAGTGAAGGGAGTGACGCGGACGCGTTCTCGCTCCACGACCAGGCTGTCGAGCAGGCGCTTGCGCTCGAGCAGAGGAAGATCGAAGAGGGGCTGGCCATCCACCTGGAGAAGGTCCAGCGCCACGAACGCGGTCGTCCCCACGGGGCCGTGATCTTTCCGCTCGACCTCGATGCCGGCGTCTCGCGGCATGAAGATGGAGCCCCGCGACACCCTCGGCTGCGTGATGATCGAGGCTCCCTCTCCGCCCCGCGTAGCCTGGCTGCTGAGGATCCCATCGATGACCGCGTCGAGGGCGAGGATGGAGCGACCCAGCTCGCTCGCGACGACCGGCTCCGCGTCCGAGAGATCCCTGCCATCGACGTCGATGACGAGGAGCATCCGCGGCGGTGCGGGCTCCGCGGACGCCTCCGGCTCCTCGTCGGCACTCGGCGGGGCCGCCTGGAAGTGCACGATCACTCGCGTGCCCGACCAGAGCGGTTCGATGATCGGGTCCTGGATGGTCGGTGCGCGCCGCGTGGCCAGCGGCACCTGCGGGCGCCACTCCCGCGGGTCGACCGGGATGGCCTCCTGGTGCCGGGCACGCGTGACAGGCATGCCACGCATGGTAGGTGAGGGTGGGAAGGGCCACCCTTCGCGCGATGGCCTGCGCTCAGCCGGCACCTCTGGCGGCAGCCCGTCGCTGCATCAGGTCCCAGGCTGATCCGATCATCTCCTGGGGCGTGCCGCGTCGCGGCTGCCAGCCCAGCAGGGTCCCCGCGCGTTCGTTGGACGCGACCAGGACGGGCGGATCACCGGCGCGGCGATCGCCCAGGGCGTGGGGCACGGGACGGCCGACCACGGACTCCGCCGCGCGGAGGACCTCCAGCACGCTGTATCCCGATCCCGATCCCAGGTTGCAGATCCGCAGCCCGCTATCCGAAGATGCCGTCAGCTCGAGCGCAGCGATGTGGGCGTCGGCGAGGTCGAGCACGTGGATGTAGTCGCGCACGGCGGTGCCGTCCGGCGTGGGGTAGTCAGTGCCGAAGATGGTCAGCGGCGGGCCGCCCAGGCATGCCTTCAGCAGGTTGGGGATGAGATGCGTCTCGGGATCGTGCTCCTCACCTCGCTCGGCGCTCGCCCCGGCGGCGTTGAAGTAGCGCAGGGAGACGGAGCGGATGCCGCAGGCGGCCCCGTACCAGCGCATCGCCTCTTCGAAGGCGAGCTTCGTCGCGCCATAGGGATTGATCGGACGCAGCGGGGCGTCCTCGTCGATGGGGGTCGAGAGAGGCGTGCCATAGACCGCGGCCGTGGAGCTGAACACGAGGCGGCCGACTCCCGTCTCGCGCATCGCGTTGAGCAGGGCCACGCCACCCACGACGTTCTCCTGGTAGTAGAGCGCGGGTTCCGCGACCGACTGGCCGACCAGGGATCGGGCCGCGCAATGGAGGACCGCGTCGACGCGCCGATCGCGAAGGAGTCGACCGACACTGTCCTGGTCGCCCACGCTTCCGATGACCAGCTCGGCGCCATCGGGGACTGCTCCACGGTGCCCGGTGACGAGCGTGTCCAGGACGGTGACCGCGTGACCCGCTGCCAGCAGCCGCTCCACGGTGATGCTGCCGATGTACCCGGCGCCACCGGTGACGAGGACGTGCATCAGTCGCCCATGGTAGGGCTGTCGCCCGTCAGCGGCCCAGGACGCGACGCAGCAGGCGGCGTCGGCGATCACCTGCACCAGACCCGAGCTCCTCGGCCACCGGGTCCGGTGGCTCGGGCAGCGATTCCCCGCGCGACACGAGCAGCTCGCGCAGGCGTACCTCGAGCGCGTGCGCCGACCAGTGCGACGGGTCGAGGGCCAGCGCCTGGCGCGCGTAGCCGTAGGCTGCTCGGTCGTCCCCGCGCTCCACCGCGACACGCGCCAGTCCGAGCACGGCGAAGGCGTTGCGCGGGTCCTGTTCCGCGGTCTGTCGGTAGAGCGCTTCGGCTTGATCCAGCAACCCGACGCGGAGCAGTCGGTCAGCCTGGAGGAGGGGCTCGATCACTCGTCGGCGCGCCAGGTACGGGCATCGTCGAGCAGGATCTCACGCCGGTTCCGCGATGGGTCCGCGACCACCGATTCGAGCAGGCGCTCGAGCATCCGGCCGACCCACGGACCGGGCGGCCGCCCGAGAGCCTCCACCAGGTCGTCCCCGTCGATCGCGAGTTCCCGCAGCGAGAGTGGCGCGGCGTGCATCCGCACCTCGTCGATGCGGCTCCGGAGCTCGGCCAGGGCTCCCGCCTCGGGTGGCAGGCCACTGCCCACGTTGTCAGCCGCACGCAGTACGAGGAGGTCGTCGACCAGATCGACGCCTACCCGGCGCATGAACCGACGCACGGCAGCATCGCTCCAGGCCCCTTCGTAGCGGAACATGTGGCAGGCGACGAGGCCGGCCACGCGATCGACCACACGTGAGGGATAGGCGAGCCGCGAGAGGAATGCCCGGGCTATGCGTGCACCGGCCTGGTCATGGCCCAGGAAGCGGCCGTTCGCGAACGTCTCGGGCTTGCCGGTGTCGTGGAGCAGCGCGGCGAGGAGAAGCCCCTCGTCACCGGGAGTGATGTGGGCCGCTGCGTCGAGGGTGGCCAGGCAGTGATCCCAGAGATCGTGCCCCGCGATCTTGTCCTGGGGCACACCTCGCTGGGCGGCGAGCTCGGGGAAGAGCGGCGCCAGCAGATCCGTCTCGGCAAGGATCCGCAGTCCGCTTGACGGCGGTCGCGCGGTGAGGAGCTTGCGGAGCTCCTGGCCGACCCGCTCCGATGCGAGGTAGCGCACATCCCCTGCGTGGGCCCGCATCGCGGCGCGCGTGGCGGGCTCGATGTCGAACCCCAGCTGGGCCGCGATGCGCGCCGCCCGCACCAGGCGCAGGGCATCCTCATCGAATCGGGAGTCGGGATCCCCCACCGCCCGCACGAGCCGTGCCCCCAGGTCGGCCAGGCCGCCCGTCGGGTCGACCCAGGAGGCGTCGGTCGATCCTGCCGGCCGTCCCCAGGCGATCGCGTTGATGGTGAAGTCCCGCCGCGCGAGATCCTCGTCCAGCGAGTCGGTGAAGGTGACAGCGTCCGGGCGGCGATGGTCGCCGTATGCGTGATCGCGTCGGAAGGTGGTCACCTCCACGCCGTCGGTGAGCACGGTGCCGAAGCGGTTCTGGTACGTGCCGCCGGGAAACAGCTCCAGGATGCGGTCGGGACGCGCGTCGGTCGCCACGTCCCAGTCCGCACCGGGGCGGCCCAGGAGCTCATCGCGCAGGGCACCCCCCACGACGTAGGCGGCATGACCCGCCGACCAGAGACGTTCCAGGAGCGACCGGACCCGATCCGGCAGCGCGGGAGCCGGC
>JAUJNA010000009.1:35543-37511 GCA_030446555.1 Chloroflexota bacterium
CGCTCGACGGGCCCGGTCATGGAAGCCGCGGGCGCCATCGCGCCAGCGTCAGTTCCGGCCGAGGAACAGGTAGTCGCGCCATCCTTCGTTGCGCGGGTCGGCCAGGTAGGGCGTGAACCGCGTGTAGACATCGCAGCGCGGCTCGAAGGGTTGTCGCTGGAGCCGCATCCGAGCCTCCTCGATGAGCTTGCCACCCTTGCGGTGATTGCACGGCTTGCACGCGGCGACCAGGTTGTCCCACGAGTGCGCCCCGCCACGGTGGCGCGGCACGACGTGATCGAGCGTCAGGTCATGCGTCAACAGCCCGCAGTACTGGCACATGTGGTGGTCGCGAGCGAAGACCTCGCGGCGCGACAGGCGCACCCTGGGCCGTGGTCGCTTCACGTGGTACTGGAGGCGGATGACACTCGGGGCACGAAAGATCTCGCGCGCCGACCGGACCTCGTGGTGATCGTACTGGATCACCTCAGCCTTCTCGCCGAAGAGCAGTCGGAACGCCCGTCTGACGTCGCAGACGTTCAAGGGCTCGTAATTCGAGTTGAGCAGAAGGACGACGCTATCCACATTCCCCTTGAGCCGGCCGGGACTCGGCCGCGCGTCGGCGGCATCGTAGCAGGGGCACCGTTCACGGCTCGCGGGGCCGTGATGTCCTCCTTCTGCGGGCGTCGTGCTCGCCGGTATCGCTCGCGGCCGGTCGTCCGCGGCGGGCGGGTCGTGCGGTCGTTGCGCTCTGCGGTGTCCGTCTGATGGCCCCGTGGAGCGTAGGCCTCCGCGTAGGCACGGCACCGGTCTGGCTTATCGCCCGGAAAGGACCGTGGGGGCCGACTGATGGCCCGGGTGGTCGATAAGGCACCGCGATCCGCCTTCTATCCGCACCCTTGAGCGTGAACGGGCCATCAGGTGGACTTCACGCGGCAGAAGCCAAGGACCACGCCACCCGGGAGTGCCGACGCGACCGGTGGATCGCCTCGAGGGCCACGGTGCCGCGGATCCCTTCTAGCGGCCGGTGGCAGCTCCCGTCGAAGGGTCCCAACCACCCGCCTGGCCCACCTTCGTGGCGAGCGGCCGCCCCAGGGCCTCGCTGATCGAGCGCGCCGCAGCGAGCACACCGTCCAGGCTCACGCCGTGCTCGATGGCGAGCCCGTCGAGCAGGTAGACGAGGTCCTCGGTCGCCAGATTGCCGGCCGCGCCGGGAGCGTAGGGACAGCCGCCGGTCCCGCCGGTCGAGGCGTCGAAGCAGCTGACTCCGTCCTCCAGGCCGGCCAGGACGTTGGCCAGTGCCGTGCCGCGCGTATCGTGGAAGTGGTAGGCCAGTCGGTCGAGCGCGAGGCCCGCATCGAGGTGACGGGCGGTGAGCTCGTGGACCTGCGATGGGACGCCCACGCCGATGGTGTCACCGAGGCAGATCTCCTGCGCGCCAAGGTCGGCCAGACGAAGCGAAACATCGACCACCCGCCCAGGGTCGACGTGACCGGTGAAGGGACACCCGAACGCTGTCGACACATAGGCGCGCGTCCACATGCCTCGCTGCGCGGCTTGGGCCAGGACGGGGCGAAAGGCATCGAGCGATCCGGCGATGGACATGCCGATGTTGCGCTCGGTGAAGGCGTCGCTGGCGGCTGTGAAGACGGCGATCGCGGTGGCGCCGGCGGCGACGGCGCGTTCCATGCCGCGCATGTTGGGCACCAGGACGGGGTAGCGGACCGTGTCTCGCGACGGAAGGCGTGGGAGGAGGTCATCGGCGTCCGCCAGCTGCGGTATCGAGCGCGGCGAGACGAAGCTCGTAGCCTCGATCTCGGTGACGCCTGCAGCCACGAGCCGCTCGATGTAACCCAGCTTGGCGCCCGTATCCACGGGCTGCGCCTCGTTCTGGAGCCCATCGCGCGGTCCGACCTCGTAGATCCGAACGCGGGAGGGGTACGCCATCGCCATGGCGCGAGTATCAGGCACGTGGCTGGCCGTGAGCTG
>JAUJNA010000009.1:37611-57981 GCA_030446555.1 Chloroflexota bacterium
GGGCCCTGATCACTCCAGTTCCACGAGCGCATCTCCCCGCTGGACCTGCTGACGGGTCGAGGAGGCGCGGGTGACGTCGTCATGCGTGGTCGGCCGCGGCGATGCCTCGCCTGATCGCGAGGACTCGCTCATCTCCGTCCAGGCGGGTGGTCGTCGCTCCAGGAACGCGCGCCCTCCTGTCCTTCGGCCCCGGTGCGCTGCGCGGCGATGCAGGCGGGCCGTATGCCAGCGCGTGGACTCGTGCGGCAGGCCGCGCACCTCGCGCACGATGGCCTTGGCGGCCCGGGCGGCAGTGGGCCCGGCCGCGAGGAGGTCGGCGATCGCGGCATCGACCGCCCCATCGAGCGCATCCGCGCCCTCCACGACCTCATGCACGAGGCCGATCCGCGACGCGCGCGTGGCGTCGAAGCGGCGGCCACCCGGGAAGAGCGCCCGGGCGTGGCTCTCGCCGATCTTGGCGATGACGAACGGGCTGATGACAGCGGGCAGGATCACAGCCGCGTTTCTGTGAAGCCGAAGCGCGTCCCGGCTTCCGCGATGACCAGATCGGCCACCGCGCAGAGGCCCATCCCCCCCGCCCAGGGCGGCACCGTGGACGCGCGACGACCAGGGCGGGACAGCGGTCGATGGCATCGAACATCTGCGCCATGGCCATCGCGTCCTGCTCGTTCTGCTCGCGCGACAGACCCAGGCTTGGCGCGCATCCACGTGACGTCCGCCCCGGCACAGAATGATGGCCCGTCCCCGCCAGCACCACGGCCCGCAGCCGTTCCGCCGGCTCCTCCCCGAGCTGTGTGAAGGCGCGCCGGAGAGCATCGATGAGCCTGGCGTCGAACGCGTTGTGGAGCTCCGGGCGATGGAGGATCGCGCGGGCGACCGATGCTCGCGGGCCGGTGCGCTCGACCCGGAGGCCGTCGCTCATGGCGTCGCCGGCTGGGGATCGAAGCGGTAGACGGGTCGCACCCAGACGCGCTGGAAGCCCATGCGCTGGAGTTCCGCTCCGACGCGCTGCCCGGCTCGGCCTGCGAGGTGACCAGGTCGCATCGAGCTCGTCCGCCAGCCGTGCCCGTGCACCGATGAGCGCGCGTTGGACGCCGCGCCCCGTGCGCTCGGCACGACCATGCCGGCGAAGCAGTCCGACGCGCTTGTATGTGTGCAGGGTGCCCGCGCCCACCGCGACACCACCCTCCTCGGCGACCACGACGTGCACCCCCGCGTGGCCAGCAGATGCGGCGCCGGGTCGGTGAGGCCGACGGGGACGTCACCCTCGCTCGCCTTGGCGGCGACCATGACCCCCGCCCAGGTGCGCCACTCCTCGGCGGCCAGGCGGCGGATGCCGTCCCTTCGGGGGTCCGTCGTCGGCAACGTCACCCGGCAGGGCTCGCGTCACCGCCAGCTCGAAGTCCGGTTCAGCGTCGGGCCATGGCTCGAGCTCGGTGGGCAGCCAGCCAGTGACGCCGGACCGCCGATAGTGCTCCAGCACGATGGGGACCTGGTGGGGCAGCCTGCGGAGCCCGCAGGCATTGTTGAAGGCAGGCCCCGGCAGCTCCGGCGATGCCGCGACCGACAGCTCCCCATCGTCGAGGATCCATGACGTCCCTTCCGGCTGCCCGCGACGCCTTCCACAGCCGCAGGCTCGACTCCTGCTCGCAGGCGTCGACCCGGTCCAGTAGTCGATGGGTGTGCGCCTGGGTGTCCTCCGCCGGCGGCAACGGCTCGATGGCATCGCCGCCTGACGTCGCCCTCGGTCAGCACGCGCGCGTACATGCGCGAGTCGGATGGATGCAGGGCGATCGAGGTCGGTTGAAGCGTCCGTCGGTGAAGTTGGGGCGCTGGGTGGTGCAGGGCATCGTGGGGCTGGCCACTTCCAGCAGCCGCTCGCCCACTCGGGCCCGTGTGCCGATGGGCAGGAGCGACCACTGCATCCCCTCGGTCGTGAGGTTCTCGCCGACCGACCCCGGCTCCAGCGGATGGCCCTCCGCCTGGAGCCTCGGATGACCTCGATCCCCAGGATGCACACCGCCCGATGGGGACCACCGTGCTCGGTAGGGTGCTCGTGCCCGTCGCCGAGGAGGCCGAAGGCTCCCACCGTGGCGCTCGCCACTGGCAGCTTGGGGACCCCACCGGGGGAGACATTGACCTGGAGGACGCGGCCCGTGCTCATCTCGTGGATGCTACCCGGCACACCGCCGCTGAGAGTCTTCTCAGGTGTGGCTCAGGCGACGCTCAGCGACGGAGGCGATGCTGAACGCCGGATGGGGCCCCGAGTGACCCGGTCTTCCCGGAGGAACCAGGATGGACCCCGCGACGACTCATGACCCCCCTTCGTAGACTCTTCGCCGCGGCCTGCGCGGCGGTCCCACCAGCTGGCGCGGACGGGCTGGAGATGCAGCACGCCGGCACCTTCCGGCGCGTCGGGAGCCATCGCGGCCAGCGTGCCGGGCGCCGAGCTGCTGACCACTGGTTCGGCCCCGTTCCGGGCCGGTGATGCCGGGACGGTCACGCTCGCCATGGACGGCACGCGTCTCGCGGTGCGCGACGTCGCGCCTGAGCCGGGATGGAGCCCCAGGCCGGGGAGCACGGCGACGATGGGGTCGAGGTGCGGTTCACCGGACCGGACGACGCCGAGACACGCCTCGAAGCGGAGCTCCAGGACGCGCTCACGCTCGACATCGACATCCGCGCGCCGTCGGACGATCTCCATCCTCGACGCCGGCACGGTCACGTTCACGGCCGGTGGCGGGATCGTCTCGCTCGACTCCGCGACCGCCAACGCAGCTGGCGGCTGGAGCCTGACCGAGGATGGCGGCGTGGACGACGGCGCCTTCGAGGTCGACCTGACGAACGCGGCCCTCCTCAGCAAGGTCGAGTTCAGGGCCAGCACCGACGGCAGCACCGTGGAGCTCCAGACGGAGCTGCGGGTGGGCCCCGGCTTCGAGGGTCTCGATGATGACGAGGCGGACGCGGCCGACGACGCAGCCGAGCCGACGGCTGATCCAGAGCAGCATCGCCCACTCCCACGGCGAGTCCAGGCCCCACGGCGCGTCCACGGCCCACGCAGCGGCCCGATGCGACCGCCCGCCCCACGGAGACGCCCGATGACACCGAGACGCCCGACGCCACGCGGACGCCGAAGGCCACGGACGACGACGACGATGACGACGACAACAGCGGCCCAGGTGGCGGCGGGGACGACGACAAGACCGACGACCCCGGTGACGACGATGACGACGACAACAGCGGCCCCATGGCGGCGACGAGGGCTGGCACCGGCATGCTAGCGCGTCCTCGGCTCCTGTACCCTGCCCAGACCGTTCCCTACTGGAGGCGTCCCGATGGACCCGAAGGATGAGCAGCTCAGCGAGCCGGAAGGTCCCTCGCGCCGGACGGATCAGGCCCCGAACCGCGCGGCTGGCGCCTGACGCAGGAGTCAGCCGTCCGACGGCGAGGACCGGGTCAGCGAGACAGGGCGATCGATGACATCTTCCGAAACTGACTCAAGGGCACAAGGCGCCGATGACTGAAGGGCCCGGCTTGCGCCGGGCCTTTCTTCATGTGGCGTAGGGCTTCGTCTCCTCGTCCGGAGCGGGAGACTCGTCAGGGATGATGAGTGTGATGGTGGTGCCCGCCGGTCCGTGTCGAGCTCGATCGCCCCTGGTGCGCCTGCACGATGGCGGCTACGACGGCCAGCCCCAGGCCGGTCGAGTCGTGGCGACCCAGACGACCCTTCACGCACGGGTCGAAGATGCGCTCCCCCGGATCCCCGGCTCGATGCCCGGTCCATCGTCGCGCACGAAGAAGGCGACAGCACCCGGGATACGACGCGCGCCGAGCTCGATGCGGGTGCCCTCTGGAGTGTGCACCGACGCGTTCACGACCAGATTGAGGAGCGCCTGTGCCAGCCGGTTTGGGTCGGCCAGAAGCGTGCCCTCCGGCGCCGGCCGCAGCTCGACGCCCTCCACGCCCAGGCCCGTCAGCGGAGGTCGTCGAAGAAGGCGTCAGACCCACCGATCGGGCGACCACGAAGTCCTCGCCCTCGGAGCGAGCCACGGCGAGGAGGTCGTCCACCAGCCGCCCCATCCGCTGGAGCTCCTCGCGGACCACGCGCGCCGCGTCCCGCGTCGCTACGGGGTCGTTCGTCGCCTGCCGCTCGAGGAGCTCCACGTGGCCGCGGGCGATGGTGATGGGCGTGCGCAGCTCGTGGGATGCGGCGGCCAGGAAGCCGCGCCGGCTCTCGGGTTCCCGCTCCAGGCGCTCCAGCATGTGGTTGAACTCGGACCGTCTCGATGACGTCGGAGCGCAGCTTCCGACGGAGGTATCCCACATAGACCTCCACGACGTTCGAGCCCGGATCGTGATCGAAGCCCCACACCTGGTCCAGCAGCTGGCTCTGCGACATCACCTGGCCCGCGTGGCGCATGAGGGTCTCGAGCAGCGCGAACTCGCGGGCGGTGAGCTCGACCGAGCGGTCACCCACGCGCACCTCCCGGCGCGTGAGGTCCAGGGTGATCCCGGCGCGCGCCAGGACAGCGGCAGCCGGCTGGTCGGCCACGCGAAGGCGGGCGCGGATGCGTGCCACGAGCTCCGAGAAGCTGAACGGCTTGACCAGGTAGTCTTCGGCGCCGGCGTTGAGGTTGGCCACACGATCGGGGATGGCGTCCTTGGCGGTCAGGATGATGACCGGCATGGTGCGGCCCGCACCGCGCAGCCGGCGGAGCACCTCCTCGCCGGGAAGCCCCGGCAGGATGAGACAGGATGACCAGGTCGGGCGCGGTCTCGAGTGCCAGATCCAAGCCGGTCGCGCCATCGGCCGCGTGCTCCACGACGAACCCTTCCGACCCGAGACCACTCTTGACGAACGAGGCGATCCGCGCCTCATCCTCGATGAGCAGGATCCGCATGGTGGGATGCTACGTATCGGCGCACGGTCGCGGATGCGCGTCCCGTCACGTGCTCCCATCTGGTAGCCCGCTGTAGACTCCACTGGCGCGGGCACGCATCGTGGCCGGCACAGAGGGATCGCCACATGCGCCACCTACTGGCCCTGCGGACATGCACCGCGGTGATCGGACTCCTGGTCGTGCTCGCCGCCTGCGGCTCGCCGGCTTCGACCACCGCTCCCCCGTCGCCGTCAGCCCTCGCATCCTCGCCACCCTCGCCCGCCGTCTCAAGCGTGGCGCCGAGCGCAAGCGTCGCTGCCTCCGCCTCGCCCGCGACCGGCGACGGCGATGCCATCATCGAGGCCTTCGTCGATTCCTTCGCCGCGGCGAATGAACCGTTCCACGTCCTGAGCGAGGTCACCTTCTCCGGCACGGCGGAAGGCGAGGAGGTCTTCGAGGGCGAACTCCTGGTGGAAGGTGACGTGTCGGGCGAGGACTTCGCCGGCGAGGTCAGCGGGGACGTGTCGGGTCAGTCGATCGAGTCGGAGGTCATCACCGTCGGCGGGACGAGCTACGCGCGTCAGCCGGGCGCGGAGTGGCAGGAGGTTCCCTCGCCGGGCCAGACCCAGCCGCTCAACCCCTTCGCCAACCTGGAAGCCGAGTCGACCGAATACGTGGGTCCCGACGAACGAGGGGGACGTCCCGTACACCACCTGCGAACCACCGAGTGGATCGGCGGGGATCCCGCCACGACCGGCATCCCGGACGCCACCTTCGAGGAGAGTACCTTCGACATCTTCGTCGATGACCAGGGGCTGCCGGTGGAGGCCGATCTCGCGTTCACCCTGAGCGGCGTCAACCAGGGTATCCCGTTCGAGGCGGTCTACGAGGTCCACTACGAGTTCTCGAACGTGGGCGAGCCAGTGACCATCGAGGCGCCGGACGTGGGATGAGACGCGGTGCCCAGTTGGGCGTCGCTACATCCGGAATACGCCGAAGCGCGTCTCCTCGATGGGCGCGTTCAACGCCGCCGAGATGGCCAGCGCGAGGACGTGGCGTGTCTGGGCCGGGTCGATGACGCCGTCGTCCCATAGCCGCGCCGTGGAGTGATAGGGACTTCCTTCCACGTCGTACTTCTGGAGGATGGGCGCCTCGAAGGCAGCCCGTTCATCGTCGGACGCCCAGCCACCGCCCTCGAGTGAGGCTTCGCGCACGGTGGAGAGGACGCGTGCCGCCTGCTGTCCGCCCATCACGCTGATGCGCGCGTTGGGCCACATCCAGAGGCCGCGGCTGCCGTACGCGCGACCGGCCATGGCGTAGTTGCCGGCTCCGAAGGAGCCTCCCGTGATCACCGTGAACTTGGGCACCTGCGCGCAGGCGACCGCCGTCACGAGCTTGGCGCCGTCCTTGGCGATGCCTCCCGCCTCGTACTCGCGCCCGACCATGAAGCCGGTGATGTTCTGGAGGAAGACGAGGGGCACCCGTCGCTGACACGCCAGCTCGATGAAGTGGGCTCCCTTGAGCGCCGACTGGCTGAAGAGGACGCCGTTATTGGCCAGGATGCCCACCGGGTAGCCATCGATGTGGGCGAAGCCGCACACGAGCGTCTCGCCGTAGCCAGCCTTGAACTCGTGGAAGTCGGACCCATCCACCAGGCGTGCGATGACCTCCCGGGCGTCGTAGCCGCGTCGCAGGTCGGCCGGGATGACGCCGTAGAGCCCGGTCGGGTCCTCGACGTCCGACCCATCCGACCCGTCCGTTCCGCCGCTGATGGTGACCGCCGGCGGCACGGGATCGCGCCGGTGCCACGGCGGCTCCGGCTTCCGCCACGCCAGGCTGGCCACGATCTGGCGCCCCAGCGCGAGGGCGTGCTGGTCGTCGAGTGCCTCGTGATCGGCGACACCGCTGATGCGAGCGTGTACCGCTGCTCCGCCAAGGTCTTCCGCGCTCACGTCCTCACCGGTCGCGGCCTTCACGAGCGGTGGGCCACCCAGGAAGATCGTGCCGGTACCACGGACGATGACCGTCTCGTCGCTCATGGCCGGCACGTAGGCGCCGCCTGCGGTGCATGAACCCATCACGAGCGCGACCTGGGGGATGCCCCGCGCTGACATCTGCGCCTGATTGAAGAAGATGCGCCCGAAGTGCTCCCGGTCCGGGAAGACCTCGTCCTGGAGGGGCAGGAATGCGCCACCCGAGTCGACCAGGTAGATGCACGGGAGTCGGTCGGCCAGGGCGATCTCCTGGGCCCGCAGATGCTTCTTGACGGTCATCGGGTAGTAGGTGCCGCCCTTCACCGTCGCGTCGTTGGCGACGATGGCGCACTCCACGCCGCTCACCCGCCCGATGCCGGTGACGATGCCCGCCCCGGGCGCCTCGTCGTCGTACAGCCCCGTCGCAGCGAGCGCGCTCAGCTCCAGGAAGGGCGCTCCCGGGTCAAGGAGACGGTCGATGCGCTCCCGGACGGGCAGCTTGCCGCGCTCGCGGTGTCGGGCGATGGAGCGCTCGTCGCCCGCCGCGCCGCGCTCGGTCAGTGCGCGCGTCCGCGCCCGCAGGTCCTCGACCATGGCGCGCATCGCGGTCGCATTGGCACGCACGTCGTCGGACGCTGGGTCGACATGCGTTCGCAGGACGGCCATGACCGCCGATGATAGGGCCGGCCGAACGGGGGTCAGCCTCCGGCGCGAACGCCTCCCGCCAGCACACCCCGCGAGAGGAGGGTCCCGATGCCCTCGGGACCCAGCGGTTTGCTGTAGAGGAAGCCCTGCGCCAGGTCGCAACCGAGGTGCGCCAACCGCCGCGCCTGCGCCCGCGTCTCGACCCCTTGGCCATCGTCACCACGCCGCGAGCCTGGCCGATCGCGAGCAACGCCTCGGCGTAGACGCCGTCCTCCTTGGGACCCGCCGCGATGCTCACGAACTCTGCGTGTAGCTTGACCGCCCAGAGTGGGAGCCGGCGCAGGTCGCGCAGGCTATCCGTCGCTCCGAAGTCGTCGAGGGTGAGTCGAACGCCGAGCTCGGCCAGCGCCGACGCCGGCTCGAGCAGTGCGCCCGACCCCGGTGCCAGCTCGAAGGTGAGCCACTCGGGCAGGACCTCGAAGCGTTCCAGGGTCGCAGCGACATCGGCCACGAAGCCCGGCGCCGCCAACTGCTGTGGCGCCAGGTTGACGCTCACGGCGAGCGACGGGAGCCGAGAAAAGCCAGATGATGCCACGTCCGCAGCTGGCGACACGCGGCGTCGAGCACGCGTCGCCCGATGGGCACGATGAGGCCAGTCTCCTGCGCGATGGGCAGATAGTCACCGACCGAGATGGTGCCCAGCAGCGGGTGGCGCCACCGCAGGAGCGCCTCCACCGCCACGATGGCAGCGGAACGGAGCTCGATGATGGGCTGGTACTCAAGCCCGAAGTCGTCCCTCTCGACCGCACGTTCGAGCTCCGTGCGTAGGTCGACCGGGTCGCGCGGTTCCGCTCGGCCATCCGTCCACCCTATCACCGCGCACTCATCGGGTCACCGCCCACTCGTCGGGGATGGCCTAAACGACCGGGAGTCCCCGTCGCAGCGCCGACTCTGCGAGGGTCACAGCCGGGCTGCCCACGCTCGGTCGCCGCTGACGGAGATTTAACGGCATTACGGGTGAAGACGCGACGGACCTGGCCGAAGAGCTCCGACGGGTTCGGCTGCAGTCGCGCGAGCGGGAACCGATACCAGGATGTCCCGCGCGCGGGCTGGCGCCCCATCGAGCAGGGCAGCGGCCGCGACGTGGAGCTGATCGAGCACGGACGAGCACCGGGCGGGCGTGTCGCGGCCTCGTGCGATAATCCGCGGGCGCGAGGCGATCGCGCCGGCTCGAACGGGCGAGGACCCCGTGGCAGGCTGGCCCACGTTCCCGCGCACGAGAGACTGAGGTTCCCACCAGCGTGAGCGTCGACACCTCCACGTGGGTCACCAAGAAGGGGCTGGCCCAGATGCTCAAGGGCGGCGTCATCATGGACGTCGTCACCGCAGACCACGCGCGCATCGCGGAAGACGCGGGCGCCGTGGCCGTGATGGCGCTGGAGCGCGTCCCCGCCGACATCCGAGCCGCCGGTGGCGTCGCCCGCATGAGCGACCCGTCGATGATCGAAGGCATCATGGCCGCGGTCAGCATCCCGGTCATGGCCAAGGCGCGGATCGGCCACTTCGTCGAGGCGCAGGTACTCGAGGCGCTAGGCGTCGACTACATCGACGAGTCGGAGGTGCTCACCCCGGCCGATGAACAGAACCACATCGACAAGCACGCCTTCAAGGTCCCATTCGTGTGCGGCTGTCGGGATCTGGGCGAAGCGCTCCGCCGCATCGCCGAGGGCGCCGCGATGATCCGGACCAAGGGCGAGGCAGGCACCGGCAACATCGTGGAAGCCGTGCGCCAGCTGCGCGCGGTGACCGGCGAGATCCGGCGCCTGGCATCGATGCGCGACGACGAGCTCTTCGTGGCCGCCAAGGGACTCCAGGCGCCGCTCGAGCTGGTCCGACAGGTGGCCCGCGATGAGCGGCTACCGGTGGTCGATTTCGTCGCCGGCGGCATCTCCACGCCATCGGACGCTGCGCTCGTGATGCAGCTGGGGGCGGAAGGGGTCTTCGTCGGTTCCGGCATCTTCAAGAGCGACGATCCGGCGCGCATGGCCAACGCCATCGTGCAGGCGACCACGCACTTCGACGATCCCAAGATCATCGCCGAGGTCTCCAAGGGCCTCGGCGCCCCGATGCGCGGCATCGAGCTGGGCGCCATCCCGGAAGGGGAGCGCCTGGCGGTGCGCGGCTGGTAGCGGAGGCAGCGGCCCGGCGCTCGGCGAGTCGGACGGATGGGCGATCCGTGATGCCAGCACCCGGGACCGCGGACCCGTGGATGGGTCGGAGCATGGCCGCGTGAGGATCGGCGTGCTCGCGCTCCAGGGTGCCTTCCGGGAGCACCTGGACGTGTTCCGTGGCCTTGGCCTAGAGGCCGTCCCGGTTCGCCTGCCCTCGGATCTGGCGGGACTCAGCGCGCTGGTCCTGCCGGGCGGTGAGAGCACCACCATGCGTCGGCTGATCGAGCGCTGGGGGCTGCGAGGACCCATCCTGGAGATGGCCCGCCAGGGAGCACCGATCTTCGGCACCTGTGCGGGGATGATCCTCCTATCGAAGGAGATCGTCGACGGGGAAGAGCCCGTGCTGCCGCTGCTCGATGTGAGCGTCAAGCGCAACGCCTTCGGGCGGCAGCTCGACTCCTTCGAGGCGGACCTCCAGGTCCCGATGCTGGGCGATGCTCCGGTCCACGGCGTCTTCATCCGCGCGCCGGTCATCGACCGTGTGGGCGACGGCGTGGATGTACTCGCCCGGTTGGACGACGGCCGGGTGGTCGCGGTCCGCGAGCGCAACGTCGTCGCCACCGCCTTCCACCCGGAGCTGGCCGGTGAGGCGCGCTTCCACCGCGTCATCGCCACCATGGCTGGGGCGTTCGATGAGCCCGGCGAAGGCGCGGGTCGACGCCGGCATCCCACGCGGCGAGCCGCCGCCCGATGAGCACCAGGGCAGGCAAGGTCCGCTCGGCGCGCCTGACCGACCTGGCGGCGCTGGGCGAGCTCTCGCGACTCTCCCACACTTCCGGGGATGGGGGCGAGGGGCGCGTCCGCTCGCTCGGTCTGCCCGTCAGCGCCACCGCGGTGGGCGTCTTCAGCCTCTTCCGCATGCCGCTCGGCGCCTTCCAGCCGCACGACCAGCTCTACGTCTACGAGGACGAACGCGGACTGGCCGGTCTTGCCCGTGTCGAGCGTGACGCCGATCGGGACGAATGGACGATCGTCGAGCTCGACGCCGTCGACCACGGCGACGCCGGTGACATCCGGCTCCGCCTCCTGCAGCACCTCCTGCGCGACGGGAGCCGGCGTGGCGCCGTGCGGCTGCACGTCGCGTGCGCCGATCGCAGCGGAAACGTGGAGCTCTTCATGCAGGCCGGCTTCGCGCGGTACGGCGAGGAGCGCGTCCTGTTCCGTGCCTCCTCCGAGACGTTGCCGGTGCCCGAGGTGCCCCCGGACGCCGAGGCGCCGGCGGAAGGGATCCGCCCTGCGCAACCGATCGATGCGCTCCAGCTGAGCCGCCTCTACCTCGTCGCGACCCCGCCACCGGTCGCGCGGCTGGAGTCCTACCGGCTGCCGGACTGGGAGCGCCAGGGATCCCATTGGCGCATCCCACGCTCGGCGCTCACGCCGATCCTGCGCTTCGCCGATGTCGAGGCCTTCGTCGAGACGTGCCCACCACCGGCGAGCGACGAACTGGCCGCGTTCCTCCAGCTGGGTGTGGCCAAGGAGGACCAGCCGCATTACCTGCGCGTCATCGCCCGGCCCGGGCACGACCCGAGCAGACTGATCGGATACGCTCTGGCTCTGCTCGGCGAGCGCAGTGGCACGGGCCCCGCTCGCCGCGACCCGGATGCGATGCGCCGCGACCACGGGATCGTGACCGCCGTGCGCACCTATGAGTCGCCACTCGACCGGCGCCTGGAAGAGCTGGGCTTCCGCCACCTGGCGGACGTGTCGCTCCTCCTGCGAGAGACTCTCGTCCGCGTGGCCGAGCCGGCACTCGTCCCGGTGATGGCCCCGATGACCGACCGACCGATGTCCCACCGACCGATCGACGACGCCCTACGGCGGGCCCACCCGACCAGTCAGGCTGGAGGAGACGTGGCAGACACCGACCCACGCGCGTCCACGGACGACCTGGGAGCGCTGCTCGAGGCACTGCCTCCCGAGATCCAGGAACGGCTGCATGGCCTGCCACGGGACCGTGACGTCATCGAGGTCGTGATGGACCTGGGACGTCGGCCGGAGGCGCTTTGCCGGCGGCGGCGGAGAAGAGGTCCTGCTCGACCGGGAGATCGGCGAGCAGGACATCCAGTACGTCGTGGACCACGTCGGGTCGTTCGGGGACGACAACCGGGCCGGCATCGAGCGCACACTCCATCGCATCAGCGCCATCCGCAACCGGAGCGGCAAGATCGTGGGGCTGACCTGCCGCATCGGCCGGGCCGTCTTCGGGACCATCGAGATCGTCGGGGATCTGGTCGAGTCGGGGAGGTCGATCCTCATCATGGGCCGGCCCGGCATCGGCAAGACGACGATGCTGCGCGAGGCGGCGCGGGTGCTGGCCGAGGACCTCGACAAGCGGGTGGTGGTCGTCGACACCTCGAACGAGATCGCCGGCGACGGTGACATCCCCCATCCCGGCATCGGCCGAGCGCGCCGCATGCAGGTACGCACGCCGGACCTCCAGCACGCGGTGATGATCGAGGCGGTGGAGAACCACATGCCCGAGGTCATCGTCATCGACGAGATCGGTACCGAGCTCGAGGCGGCAGCCGCACGGACCATCGCCGAGCGCGGCGTCCAGCTCATCGGGACCGCGCACGGCAACAACCTGGACAACCTGATGCTCAACCCGACGTTGTCGGACCTCATCGGCGGCATCCAGAGCGTGACACTGGGCGACGAGGAGGCCCGTCGGCGGCGGACACAGAAGAGCGTCCTGGAGCGCAAGGCGCCACCCACCTTCGATGTCGTGGTGGAGATCCAGGATCGCGACCGTGTGACCGTCCACGCTGACGTGGCCGAGACGATCGACGCGCTGCTGCGCGGTGACCCGATCGCCCCGGAGCTGCGTGAGCGGGACGAGGCGGGCGTCCATCGGAAGCAGTCTCGACCTCGCCCCGGTCCACAGGCGCAACTGCCCGGTGAACGGTTCGGTGGCCTGGTGGCCCAGGGGCAGAGCGGCTGGCGCGTGGAACCGGGGTGGCGGCCCGGCATGCGAACGCCGGAACAGGGATACCGCGAGGCCGACCGCGGCGTGCGTCCCGGCTACCGGCCCGGGGCCAGCGGCGGGTGGCGCTCACCGCGCGGACGTGCGTCGCGGACCTCCGGTATGGGCGAGGCGCGTGAGGAGCCTGGACCGGCCGGACTCTCCTTCCAGTCCGGTGATATCGCCGATCGCGGGCCGGTCGAGCGAGGCACCGAGGTGGCGCCCGAGCCACGCGCCCGCGACGCACGGGAGTGGGAGCGGCAGAGCGCCTGGCGTCGGTCGGCGCTCCGCGCCATCGAGCAGCTGCGAACCGATCCGTCCGGAGGCCCGGACGCGGCGGACGCCACGGACGGCGTCGAGGCGATCGACGGTGAGGATGAGCTGGATGTGCTGCCGACCGCTTCCACCGGGGCCGGGCCCTGGCGCGGCAACGACCCATCCGATGATGCCGCCGCGTTCGCGAGGTCTCTCGACGAGGGCGACGACGACGATGTGGTGCAGCTCGCCGGGGAGACCAGCGCGAGTCTCGAGACGCTTCGGGTCCTGGGGTTCGGTGTCAGCCGGAAGCGCCTCGAGCAGGCCATCCGCGAGCTCCAGCTGCCGGTCCTCGTGGTGCGCGACGTGGAGCAGGCCGAGGCCGTCATCACGCTCCGCAACCACTACAAGCAGAAGGCACCCGCGTTGCGTGAGGCAGAGGAGCGCGGTCTGCCCATCTTCGTCCTGAAGTCGAACACCATCCTCCAGCTCGAGGCGTGCCTGACCTCGATCTTCGCGCTGGAGGTCGACCCGGGCGACCTCGCGCTGCGGGAGGTCGAGGAGGCGATCGGCCTCGTGCGCGACGGATCGCGACCGGTCGAGCTCTCGCCGCAGAACGCCTATGTCCGCCGGCTGCAGCATCAGGCGGCGGAGCGGGCGAACCTCGTCTCCCGCTCCCGCGGGCGCGAGCCGTATCGGAGGGTCCGCGTCTACCCCGACCGGGCGCGCGCCTGGCGGTAGCTCCTCCCCCGCCGCGCGCTCAGGGCGCGGTGAGATCGCGCAGCGCCTCGGCTGCGGCGGGACCGTAGAGCGGCGAGAAGTACGGATCCGACTCGACCGCGCGGGACAGGTACGACCGAGCACCGTCGATGTCGCCCTGCGCCTTGGCGATCATCCCTGCGTGGAACAGGAACTGGCCGTACGGCGTGCCCAACCGGAGGGCCTCGTCGGCCCTCGTGCGTGCCTCATCGTATCGACCCGCCTTGTAGAGCGCCCAGGCGAGGGCGTCCGCTGCCTTGATGTTGGGAGTGGCCTCGTAGGCTCGGCGGGCGAGGTCGACAGCGGTGCCCGCATCGCCGTGGTTGGCCTCGAACAGCGCGAGGTCCAGGTCCACGTTGACGCCGTTCCCCTGGAAGAGGCGCTGGATGGCACGTGCCAGCTCGTAGCTGCGGGCGGCGTCGATGTCGAGCCCGGCCGCCTCCTGTGTCTCGCCCAGAGCGATGACGAACTCGGGCAGGGGGATCGTATCGACCGCCCGCTGGTACAGCGCGACCGCTTCATCGGACCGACCCTGCACCGCGCGGACGCGGGCCATCCCTGCCAGTGCCCATACGAAGCCGGGAGAGGTGTCGAGCGACGCCTGGTAGGTCGCTTCGGCCGTCTGGAGGTCGCCGGTGCGCGCGTACAGGTCGCCCATCAGGACGCGCAGGTACTCGCGATTCTCCACGCTGGTCCCGACCGACGCGTCGAATGCCTGCTTCATGGCCACGATGGCTGCGTCGAGCTGACCATGCAGCTCGCGCTGGTAGGAGACGCGGCTGTACGAGGCCAGGTCCGGCCGCAGGTCCACCATCTGCTGGGTGGTGGCGAGCGCCTCGTCATACCGGCCGAGCTCCGTCTGGGCATCGACCAGCAGGCCGTAGACGCGGGCCGTCCGCGGAGCCAGATCCAGCGCGCGAGCGCCGAGCTGGAGCGCTGCCGCGAACTCGTGGCGCGCCAGGGCAAGGACGCCCTTGCCGATGAGCGCGTCCACGTTCCCGGGCTCACGGCGGAGGGCTTCGTCGAAGGCCGCCTGCGCCCGCCCGTAGTCGCTGGGATCGCCTTGCTCACGGACGTTCTGCACGTACGCGTTGCCCAGCAGCACATAGGACGCGACCGTGTCGGGGTACTGACGGACGACCTCGTACTGCTTGAAGATCTCCTGCTGCGTCGCCGTGGCGTCCGGCGGCGCGACGGCCGCTCCATCGCCCGCTCCGGGCGGCGCCATCGGGCGGAGGCGATCGACGCTGGACACCGACGACGGCGGGCCGAGCACGACGAAGGCCACGGCCGACGCGACCACGAGGATCACAGGGAACCAGAGCCGGCGGATCAGGGAGGGGCCCGGTCGCGTCACCGGAACGATGCTCCGGCCTGGATGGTGATCACGCCGCCGACGATCAGGAAGACGACCGCCGTCACGAGCGGGAGCCGGCCCATCAGGGGAGCCAGCCGGTCGGCGCGGGGCCAGCGTTCCACGAGTCCACGCGCCCGGACGAGCAGGACCCCCACGCTGACCAGCACGGCCGCCATGCCGACGCCGAAGGCCAAGGTGAGCAACATGCCGTACACGGGCCGGCCGGCCACGATCGACCCCACGAGGATGAGGATGGCCGAGGCGGACGGGACGAGGCCGCCCACGAGGCCCAGCGCCACCAGGTTCCGCCAACGCAGCGGATCCTCGCCCTGCGGCAGATGGGTGTGGCGGACCAGCCCATGGGAATGCCAGCCACCCACGGCGCCTTCGCCGGCCTCGCTCGCGGGACGGGTGCCTGCGACGTGGTCGTGCGGATGGTCGTGGTCGTGGGGATGGTCATGCTCGTGCGGATGGTCGTGGTCGTGTCCGGCCGGTGTGCTCGCCGCATGCAGGCGCTGGCGTTGGCGGGTCTCGCGGAGGCGCTGCGCCAGGAGGCCGAGGCCCAGCAGCGTCACGATCACGCCCGACACCACGCCCAGGATCGGGAAGAGCCGCTCGGCGGGGACCAAGGCGCCGGCGAACGTGACGAGGGCGCCCAGCGCGAGCACGCCGATGGTGTGAGAGACGGTCACGGTGAGGCTCAGCCCCAGAGCATGCCGCAGGGTCCCCCGCGTGCCCACCAGGTAGGCCGCCATGAGCGTCTTGCCGTGTCCCGGAGAAGCCGCGTGGAGTGCCCCCACGCCGACCGCGACCAGTAGGGAGAGCGCCACGGCGGGGATGGAGAGGTCGCGCGCCTGGATGATGTCGACGATCTCTCGCGGCAGCTCCCCGATGCCGCCGGGAACGCCGGGCAGGGACATACCAGCGCGCATGACCTGCTCGGGCGGACTCCCCAACGCCACCGCGTCCGTGACGGGCGCCGCGGGTGCCGCAGCGCCACCCGGCTCGATGACGAACGCCGCCCGGGCCTGGTCGCGAGGCGTGGCCAAGTCCTGCTGCGGGTAGGAGGTCAATCGAGCGGATGGACCCTCGGCGAAGGCCTCGGCGCCGATCAGCCGCACACCATCGCCTCGCACCACGATCTCGCGCCAACCGAGTCGGCCGGCGTACGAGTCGTCCCTGAAGACGGCCTGCGAAGATGCGGTGATGGCTGGGAACGCACCCTGGTAGGTGCACACCAGCCGCAGGGTGACCAGCCCCGCCTGGCCGGGAGGGAACGAGAGACCCAACGCCCTGGGCTCGAGGGCCACCGGTCGACCGTCGATCTGCAGGCCGATCGCCGAGGTGGTGTCGCGGCATTCGTCGTCCGCCCACGAGGCCCCTTCGGCGGCGGACACGGTCCCGTCCCCGTCGCCATCCATGCGCTGGCGCTCCTGGAGGGCGGGGATCTCGGCCATGTCCAGCACGTGGTCCACCACGGCGCCATCGACCGAAAGCGTGAGTCCGTCATATCGGTTGATCGTGAAGTTGCCCAAGGGGTGGGCAAGGACGCCGCTCGCGGGGAGTAGTAGTAGGGCGGCGGCAGCGAAGAGGGCTCGGATCAGACGGATGCGCATCGAGGTCTAGCGTCCCAGTAGAGGGAGCGGCCGGGACCTGGCCCCCGATGGCATCGCTGCCATCGGGGTGCGGACCCGACCGCTCCTGTGGATCACCGGTTCAGCGCGTCAGCGCGTCACTCGGAGGTGCTGGTCTCGTCGAGCGGCTCGCACGGCGAGAGGTGATGGACCCCGTCGTCGTAGCCACTCCATGGCTGGGCGACGTACGGGAACTCGTCGCGGAACGCACGGTCGTTGGCATCGCAGCCATCACCGACCATGTTGTTGGGCGACAGGTTGGGCAGGCCGAAGCCCTTCTTGAGGAAGGAGCCATAGCCGTCGGCCACCGCGCGGAGCTCGATGTCCACGACGTCATCCCAGGTCCGGCGTCCATTGGGGAAGCCGGCGAGGTCGCCGTCGAGCACGCCGAGGCGGCTGGGGTTCTTGGAGGGCGGGATGCCCATGTTCAGGCGCAGCAGGTCGTACAGCGTGTCACCGCTGTTCGTGGCGTTGAGGCCCGGGACGCCCTGTCCCAGGATGAGCACCAGGTCGCTGCGGTCGGTCGTCCTCGCATCGGGCAGGGACGGGTAGACGGTGTTGATGATGGCCGCCAGCTCAGGGTTGAGATAGCGATCCTTGAACTGTGCGTCGTCAGCGGGGTCGCTCGCATTCCACTCGTCCTTCTGGCCGAGCGGGATGATGACCTCGTTGACGAGCGGGTTGCCCAGGCGAGAGACCTGGACGTAGTCGCCGCTGACCTCATGCAGGCCCGTTTCCGACAGGACCTTGGTGGACTGGCGTGCGGCGCCGGCATAGATGCCGATGACCGCGTTGTCGGCGTCGGGCGCCGACACGGGCTGGCCGTCGTTGGTCAGGTCCGTGATGGGGAGCTGGATGGCGATGCTGTTCACGTTGAACGAGCTCAGAGCGTCCTCGCCACCTTCGGTCGGCAGCGGGATGAGATGAGCCTCGTTGAACGGTCGCAGGCCGCCCAGGTCGAAGATGGCGCCCAGGTCGACGAAGAAGGGATCGTCACGCTGTCCTGCGAAGACCTTCATGCCCTCGCCGACCTTGTGGATCCCATCAGCCACGTACGTGCCGTAGGCCGGCGTCGTGCGCGGGCCGATGTTCGGCGGTGGGACTGCCAGACCGGAGCCCAGCTCCGTGCCGTTCATCGTGACCGAGAACGTCTGGCTGATGTTGGAGGGTGCGAACGGCGCTCCCTGCGGATCGCTCCGATCCTCGATCGGGCCATAGCCGCTGAAGAGGAAGCTGTCCGGGTTCGCCACCTGGGTCTCGAAGTCGAAGACGATCTCCACGTCCTCGACACCGTCTCCGGTGTTGTCGACGCGGATGAAGTAGTGGACCGTCTCGTCGAACGGGTAGAAGTTGGGCCCGCCGGCCGGTTCCTGGAACGGCAGGTAGTTGGCGATGAGCGTGACCGTGTCCGGCTTGTCAGGACTGACGAAGGCGTACAGGTCCGTGATGTCAGCAGTGGGGTCCTTCGCGATGAGCGGTGCCTCTCGGTGGCTCGATGCGAGTGCTGCCCCAGCGACCGACGTGACCGCCAGGAGCCCAACGGCTCCGAGCGTCGTGATCTTCCGAGTGCGATTCATGGGATCAGGGATCCCTCCCGTGCGGTGTATGGATAGCGTCCCGTCCGTGCGTGGGGCGTCGTACTGCTCGCTCCTTTCTTTCAGCCCCTGCGTGGTCGCCTGCCGGTGTCCAACGGAGGACGCTCGGCGGCGCGGGATGACGCTGGTTCCTTCGGCCGCGGGCGCTCGGCGGATGACGCGGCCGTTTGTTGCAACGGGTCGCGGGAGTCGCACTGGCTGAACCGCAGGGCCGCGCGGCGCGAACAGAGGGACACCGACGACTCGCCTTTTGGATCAAGGGACGCCGATCACGATGAGCTCCACGACCGTCCGCGCCGCCCACCGATGGACCGGCCTTTCCGGGACGCTCCTCCCGCTCCTTGCCATCACCGCCGTGGCATGCACCTCTGCCGCGGCCGATCCGTCGGGCGGCGTGCCCGCCACGCCGATCTCCTCACCTGCGATGGCAGGACCTGGCGCGTCGATGGACGCACCTGTGGTCGGATCCGGTGGCTCGGTCGCGCCAGCGAGTGGCCCAGCGGCGCCGAGCGCTCCCGCCGGACCGAGCGCCCCCGCGTCCCGGGTGCCCGTCCTTCAGCCCCCCGCATACGCGAGCCGCATCGTCATCGCGGACCTGGCCATCGACCTGCCGGTCGTGTCGGGCGATCTGCAGCCGCCGCCCAGCTATCCCCTCTGCGACGTGGCGGCATACGTCACCCGCTTCGGGCAACCCTACGAGACCGGCATCACCTACATCTCGGCTCACGCGCAGGAAGGCATGTTCCTGCCCTTGCTGGAGGGGTCCCAGCGGGATGACGGCAGGCAGCTCCTGGGCACGCGCATCGACGTCTACACCAACGACGGCATGCGCTACGGATATGCCATCGAGCGCGTGGTCCGCCATGTCACCGACTACGGCATCGTCACCGACCTGTCACCCGATGAGCGGACGCTCATCCTCCAGACCAGCGAAGGACCGTACGGCACGACCGAGAAGGTCCAGTTCCTGGCCGTCCCGCTCGACGAAGCGGCGGTCGATCCGGCCGAGGCCAACCCGGAGCCCCGGCCACGCGATTGCCGGCCGCCGGAGCTGGTCGGCGAGGAGGACCCACCCAAGCCCAGCGAAGCCCCGCCCGCTCAGGAGCCGGTCGTGGTGAGCGAGCCCACGCCGTCCTCCGCCCCCGTCGAGATGCCCTCGCCCATGGCGTCGGCCGGACCCACGGGAGGACTCGGCCTGGGTGAAGCCGAGGTCGCAAGCCGGGTGGTGGTGACCGGTCTGGGCATCGACATGCCGGTCATCTCGGGAGACCTCCAGCCACCGCCCAACTACCCCTTCTGCGACGTCGCGGCATACGTCACGTTCCTGGGCCAGCCCCACGAGCCGGGCACCACCTACTTGACCGCCCATGCACAGGAAGGCATGTTCCTGCCGCTGCTGGAGGCCTCGCAGAGGAACGACGGACGCGAGCTCCTGGGCATGAACGTGGACGTCTACACCACTCACGCGTTGCGGTACCGCTACCGGATCTGGCAGGTCCGCCGTCACATCCTGGATCGCGCCATCGCGACGGAGGGCCTCCAGGCCGACGAGCACAGGCTCGTGCTCCAGACCAGCGAGGGTCCCTACGGGACACTCGAGAAGATCGCCGTAGCGGCCCGACTCCTCGATGTGGAGCCGACCGATGCCCGGTCCGCCGTCCCCACCGCCAGGCCGCGCGACTGCCGGCCGCCGGAGCTGCGGAACAGCCCGCAGCCCTGAGAAACCGCCGGTGGTCGCTAGACTGACGCCGTGGGTCCCAGGAGAGACGCTCGGGGTCTGTTCGTCACGCTCGAGGGGCCTGACGGAGCCGGCAAGTCGTCACAGGCTGCTCAGCTCGCCGATGCGCTGCGGGAGTCCGGCCACCGCGTCACGCTGACGCGCGAGCCGGGAGGCACGCCGCTCGGTGAGCGGATCAGAAGGATCCTGCTGGAGGGGGAGGATGTCGTCCGTTCACCGTTGTCGGACGCCCTCCTCTTCGATGCCGCTCGGAGCCAGCTGGTGCGCGACGTCATCGTTCCTGCCCTCGAGCGGGACGAGGTCGTCATCTGCGACCGATTCGCCGACTCCACGCTGGCCTA
>JAUJNA010000009.1:58081-77595 GCA_030446555.1 Chloroflexota bacterium
CTGATGTACGGCATGGCCACACGGATCACCGGCGACCCTGCACTCGCGCAGGACGTCGTCCAGGATGCGTTCCTGGGTATCTGGCGCAACGCTGCTCGTTACGCCAGCGCCCGTGCATCGGCGCGCACCTGGATCCTCTCCATCACCCACCACCGCGCCGTGGATGCCGTGCGCCGGCGACGGCCGACGGTGGAGATGCCCGAGCCCGACGCACCGGCCACCCCCTCTCAGCTGGTCATGCCCGGCATCTGGCCCGAGGTATCGCAGCGCATCGATGCGGACTCCGTGCGCGCGGCGCTCCGGGCTCTGCCGCCGGTCCAGCGCGAAGCGATCACGCTGGCCTACTTCAGCGGGCTGACCCAGCAGGAGATCGCCCAACGGACCGACGCCCCGCTGGGCACCGTCAAGAGCCGGGTGAGGCTGGGATTGCTCCAGCTCCGTCGCCTCCTGGGGGACCAGGTCTCCCAGACGGAGAGCGAGATGGCGCCCCCCAAAGGTCCGCGCGAGCCGGCGCACCCTGAAGGAGCCGGCGCATGAGCCCCATGCCTCCCCAGGGCGCCCTCTCTCACGACGAGGCCATGGAGCTGGCCGGCTTGTACGTGCTGGATGCGCTCGACGGCGAGGAGATGCCCGCGGTCCGTGAGCACCTCGCCACTTGTCACGAAGCGCACGACGAGATCGCGGCGCTGGGCTCCGTCGCACCCGCGCTGAGCACCCTCGTCGAGCCACTGGAGCCTCCGTCCGAGCTCAAGGATCGCGTCATGGCGGCGGTCGCGGCCGAAGCGGTCGACACGGCCGACGTGGCGCCGGCGCCCCAGCGAGCGCCGGTCGCCGCCGAGCCGGCACGACCCATGGTCGCCGCGCGCGTCCCCGCCGCGCCGCGGGGCGGTCGTCCGTGGTCCCAGTGGGGCATGGGCACCTGGGCGATGGCGTCGGCCGCCGTGCTGCTCATCGCAGTTCTCGGAGCGTGGAACCTGACACTCCAGGGTCGTGCCGACGAAACGGAGCAGCGGCTGGCAGTGCTCCGGGAGCGAGCCGAGCAGGCGGACCAGCAACTCGCGGCACTCGAGGATCGAGCCGAGCAGGCGGAGCGGCGGTCGGCCCTGGTCGCTCAGGCCATCAGCGCCAGCGCCGACCCGAACGCCGACGTCGCGGTCCTGCGGGGCGTGGGGCAGGCGCAGGCGACTACCGGGTTCGCCGCGTTCCCGGGTGATGGGGCCGGTTTCATCCTGCTCGTCGACCTGCCGCCCGCACCCGCCGGTCGGACGTGGCAGGCATGGTCCGTCGTCGATGGGCAGGCGACCTCGATGGGTGTCATGTCCGTCGGGGAGGATGGCTACGCCGTGCTCGCCGATGTACCGCGCCGCCCAGGCACGGACCTCGTCGCACTGACCATCGAAGAGGCCGGGGGCGCCCAGCAGCCGAGCAGCGAGCCGGTCGTCTCCGGGGAGCTCAGCGCTTAGGGGACGTGCTCCTCTGCGCCACCCCACCGGGCTGAGTGGTGCGCGCCTTCTCCAGCAGGCTCATCGCGACAGTCACGACCGCGTCCGCCTCCGAGGCGTCGTCGGGGTAGCTGACGACAGCGGCAGTGACGGTCACCGGGAGATCAGCGCTGACGGTCGACACCTGGGGCTGGGCGACGGCTTCGCGCACGCGCGAGGCCGCCTCGGGACCGGAGGAACCGGGACAGATGGCGGCGAAGACCGAGGGCTCGATGCGCGCGACCGTATCGATGAGCCGCAGCTGATCGGCCAGCGTCGCCGCGATGCTTCGCAGCACGTCGTCCGAGGCCCCCGCGCCGTCGCGCTCGGCGATGATGTCGAGCCCGTCAACGGCGAACAACGCGACTCCCACGGGCGTGCCGTGCCGGGCTGCTCGAGCCAGCTCCAACTGGAGCATCCGGTCGAAGGTCGCCCGGTTGGCGAGACCGGTGAGGGTGTCCGTGTTGGCGACCCGGTGGAGCCAGTCGGCGTGCTCGTGAAGCGTGTTCTCCAGCCGGGCCTGGCGGATGGTGACCGCGGCCAGGTCGGCCAGCGCGAGCAGGGGCTCCGGGATCTCGGTGGCGCCCTCGTCCATGCCCACGACCAGGAGCCCTTCCACCTCCGGATCACCGTTGAGATCGGTCGCCACGAGGGGCACCGCCGCGACGGTCCGAGCACCGCTCGCCGCCAGGGCCCCGAACGCCGCCGTCGCCTCCTCGGGCGACATCAGCTGGGTCTGTCGACGCACCAGGGCCGCGGTCGCGATCTCGGGTGCGCCCGAGAGGTCGATGGTGGCCGGTTCAGCCTCCAGGGACCCTTGCGACGCGATCGGGACCAGCCGCTCGCCCGTGGCGTCCACCAGGTACACCACGACCGCCAGAGCCTGAGCGCTCCCATGGGCGTGGGCGGCGAGGGCCTGCAGCCGCGCATCGAGGTCACCGCCCCGGGCCACCACCCGCGCAGCGTCCAGGAGGCTGACGGTTTGGTTCGGGATGTCGCTCACCGCCGGATGATAGCGGCCCGGTCACCCTCTCCCGTCGATGCCTCCGACGCCTCGTGCGCTTGGGCTCGATCCAGTACGGTGCGGTATACCGCGGGATCGACATTGCCACCCGAGAGCAGGCAGACGACACGACCGGGCGGCATCTTATCGTGGTGGAAAAGCCACGCGGCGAGGCTGGTGGCGCCCGACGGCTCCAGGACCAGCCGAGCGTCCCTGGCCGCGCGCAACATGGCGCGTCCGATCTCGTCCTCCTCGACGACCAGGACGCCGTCGAGTCGCGCGTGGAGGTGCGCGAACGTGAGCTTGCCCAGGGACATGGTGCGCATGCCGTCAGCGCTGGTTCGCGCGACGTCCTCCGCCGCCCAGCTGACGATGCGCCCGGCACGCATCGACTCACGGGCATCGGCGGCGAGTGACGGCTCCACGCCCAGCACGGTGGCCCCTGGCCGCAGCGCCTTGACGGCCGTCGCCACGCCGGATGCGAGCCCACCACCCCCGATCGGGACGAGCACGGTGAAGGGCGAGGCAGCCGTGATGTCGTCACCGTCCTGATCCAGCTCCGCCATCTGCTCCACGATCTCCAGGCCGGCGGTCCCCTGCCCGGCGATGACGTCGCGGTGGTCGTACGAGGGGATGAGCGCCAGCCCCTCCTCCTCGGCGATGGCGCGTGCCCGCCCGATCCGCTCTTCGCTGGTGGGACCCACGAAGACCATCCGGGCGCCGTCCGCCCCGACCGCGGCGACCTTCGTCCGCGAGGCATCCGAGGGCATGACGATGACCGCGGGGATGCCCAGGAGGCGCGCCGCGCCAGAGACGCCCTGGGCGTGATTGCCACTCGACGCCGCGACCACTCCCCGGTGGCGCACCTCAGCCGGCAGCTGGACGATGGCGTTGTAGGCGCCGCGCAGCTTGAAGGATCCGATGCGCTGGAGGCTCTCCGGCTTGAGCCACGCGCGAGGGGCTCCGCGAGGATCGCCCGGGAGGGGCGGGCCGAACGGCAGCAGCGGGGTGCGCACCGTGATGCCCCGGAGCCGCTCGGCGGCGGCGCGGATCTCGTCGACGGTGACCAGCGCCTCTTGGGCCAGGTCCTTCCCGGGCAGCTCGGAGCGTGGATGCACGCCGGTATACTGCCCGGCAGGCGGACGGGCCGCCAGATGCGGAGGTGCCCATCGACGTGCCCCACGGGACCACCACGGCCGAGCCGCGACCCGAGACCTCGATGGCCGAGCCCCGGCTCGAGACCCGCACCGTGCGGCCGCCTGGGGGCTCCTCCAAGGTGGACTCCCTCCGCCGGACGTACGGCTTCGACGACGTCTCCCTGGCGCCCGGTGTCGAGACGATCGAGGCTTCCGAGGTCGACACCTCGGTCGACTTCTGCGGCCTGCGCTTGGGCATCCCCATCCTCGCCTCGGCCATGGACGCGGTCGTGGATGTGCCGCTGGCGTCGGAGCTCGCCCGTCTGGGCGGGGTGGCCGCGCTCAACCTCGAGGGGCTGCAGACGCGCTACGAGGAGCCCGACGCGATCCTGGAGCGCATCGCGGCCGCCCCGGACGAGCACGTGCAGGAGCTGCTGGCGGCGGCCTATGCCGAGCCGATCCGAGAGGAGCTGGTGGCGCAGCGGATACGCGAGCTGCGGACGGCCGACTCGCCGGTCGTGGTCGCCGCGACGCCGGGCTCGGCACGCCGGCTGGGCCCCATCTGCGCGGAGCACGGCGCTGACCTCTTCCTCGTCCAGTCGCAGGTCTCGTCGGCCCGGCATCTGGCGTCGGGCTACGACCCGCTGGAGCTGGAGCGGTTCACACGGCTGATGGGCATCCCGGTCGCCGTCGGCAACACGACCTCCTACGAGGCTGCCCTCCAGCTGATGGCCCAAGGCGTGGCCGCCATCTTCGTCGGCGTCGGCCCCGGCGCCGCGTGCACCACGCGCGACGTGCTGGGTATCGGGGTCCCGCAGGTGACCGCCATCTCCGACGTGGCGGCCGCACGCGACGCCTTCTTCGAGGACACCGGCCGCTACGTGCCGGTCGTCGCGGACGGCGGGATGCGGCGTGGTGGCGAGTTGGCCAAGGCGATCGCCGCAGGCGCGGATCTCCTGATGCTGGGCTCGCCACTGGCGCGTGCCAAGGAGGCGCCCGGGCGCGGCACGAACTGGGGGATGGCCGCTCCCTCGCCGACCCTGCCGCGCGGCACCCGGATCAGCGTCGGCACCGCCGGCTCGCTGGAGCGGATCCTGTTCGGCCCGGCGCAGGTCACCGACGGCTCGGAGAACCTGGTCGGCGCGCTCCGCCAGTCCATGGCTGCGCTCGGTGCTCGCGATCTTCGAGCGATGCAGCGGGTGGAGATGGTCTACGCGCCAGCCATCGCGTCCGAGGGCAAGTCCTGGCAGCGAGGGTGACGGGGATGGGATCGGTCGCGGTGGAAGGCGGAGCGGGCGCGGAGCTGGTCCGCCTTCAGAACGAGTGGATGGACGCATGGCGCCGCCGCGATCGCGAGGTCCTCGAGAGGATCGTCGCTCCGGAGTTCACCCTCACGAGCGCGCGGAGCGATCGCCTGATGTCGCGGGATCTCTGGCTCGAGATCGCCATGACCAGGGCCTCGGCCCAGTGGGTCCGCTACGACGACTTCCGGATCGATGTCTTCGGGGACGCCGCAGTCGTCCGCTCGCGCTTGACTCAGGAGGCTACTGTCGACGGCGAGCCGTGGAACGGCACGTTCATGGTGACCGACGTCTGGATCCGGCGCGACGGTCGCTGGCAGGTCGTCGCGCGGCACGCCAGCACGCCACCGGCGAAGTCGTTCTAGCCGATCAAGCTCTCCACACCGGCCTCTCCGCCTCGTCGAGACGCCCTTCACCCTGGCCTATCCGCCGGTCTATCGTCGCGATGGTCAGGACTGGTAGGGGCGTGGTCGGGCCTGAGAAGGCTCGGGATCCCCGAAGAGCGCGAGATACGGGGCGTACCGGAAGACGCGGTTGCGCCGCTGACCGGTCACTTCGGTCAGCAGGCCGCGCTCGACCAGCTGGTTGATGAGCTTGTTCGCGGTCGGCCACGACACGCCGATCGCCTTCTGGACCCAGGCGACGTTGACGACGGGTTGTTCGAACAGTCGGTCCAGCAGGCGGGGCGCATTCGGGCCGAGCCCTCCGACCTCTCGGCGGTGATCCTCACGCATCGAGAGGATCGCGGCTGCGGTCCTCGTGGCATCCCACGAGGTCTGGGCCACGCCGCGCAGGAAGAACTCCAGCCAGCCCTCCCAATCGCCATCGCGCACGGCCATCAGCCGGTCGTAGTACTCCGAGCGATGACGCTTCAGGAAGTAGCTCAGGTAGAGCAGCGGTCGCTCCAGCACCTTGCCGTGGACGAGTAGGAAAGTGATCAGCAGCCGCCCTACGCGGCCATTCCCGTCGAGAAAGGGGTGGATGGTCTCGAACTGCGCATGCGCGACCCCTGCATGGATGAGCGGAGGTAACGCACCGGGCTCGTGAAGGAACCTTTCGAGGTTCCCGAGAAGACGAGGAAGCTCCTGGGGCGGCGGCGGGACGAATGACGCGTCGTTGAGGGAGGCGCCGGTGAACCCGATCCAGTTCTGCGAGGTCCGGAACTCTCCGGGCGTCTTCTCCGAGCCGCGGACGCCTGCCATGAGGACGCCGTGGATCTCGCGGATCAACAGAAGAGAGAGCGGAAGCGAGTGGAGCCTCCGCAGACCATGATCCATTGCCGCCACGTGGTTGACGACCTCGGCAACGTCCCGCGGCAGGCCGCCAGGCTCGCCGAGCTGGTAGCTCAGGACGTCGTCGAGGCTGCTCTGTGTGCCCTCGATCTGTGAGCTCAGAACGGCTTCGCGCCGGACGTACATCGCCACGAAGAGCTCAGGGTTGGGCAGCGTACGAGACACTCCGTCCAGGCGTCCGATGGCCTGGTCCGCGGTGGAAGCGACCGCCGAGAGGCGAGCGAGGTCGATCGCAGGCTTCGGAGGAAGCTCAGCAGGGATGTATGCGCGATACCCGGCCGGCTGCCGGATGTACCGTCCCGATCGAGATCCTTGGGCGGCTTGCTCCACCGGCTTATCAAAGCATCCCGCGGTATGCTTTGGCAAGCCGCTCGGCGGGGCGGTCTATCGCAAGCGCCGTTGGATACGTGCGTCCTGCGGCTGGCTTATCAAACCAGCAAAGCTAAGGCTTTGACAGCGTCTCCCGGTAGGACCCATGTCAAAGTAGCGTTTGCGAAGACGAGAGGACTGACGCGGTGACCTCGCCCTTCGCGGAGAGCGTGCTCCACGGAGCCGCGCTGTCGTGGAGGTGTCGGTCGGGCGCAGCGACTCGCGGTACTCGATGATCCGCGTCTTCAAGGCGCTCGCCGTCCTGGTTGTCGTGGCGGTCGTGGCATACGCGACCGTCCCCGCGGTCCGCACCGCTGTCCGCACGGCCGGGCTTCTCCCGGAGCTGCTGGAGCTCGGCGTGCGGCCGCTGTCCGCCGTGACGCCCGCGCCGCGTCGCATCACCACGACCTACGGTACGCCCGTCCCCGACCGCCTGGACGTCTACCTGCCGGCCGACGCACGGCCCGACCGCTCGCGAGCCGCGGTCGTGCTCTCGCTGGGCATCCACCCCCTGCCGCTCGACCATCCTGACGTCGTCCGGGTCGCTGGGGCGATCGCTCGCCTGGGCGTCGTCGTGGGTGTGCCCGAGTCGACCGCCCTGCGAGCGACGCGCGTCACGGCAGAGGAGCCGGGCCGCCTCGCCGAGGCGTTCCTGGTCGTGTCCGCGCTCCCCGAGGTCGACCCCGCTCGAGTCGGCCTCGCCGGCTTCTCCGCCGGCGCCAGCGTGGCCCTGGTCGCCGCCGCGGACCCGCGCATCGTCGATCGCGTCGCGTACGTGAGCGCGTTCGGGGCATACGCGGACGCCGAGACGTTGCTCGTGGACGTGGCCACCCGCACGTCGGAGCTCCATGGCGTGGTCGCTCCCTGGCACCCCGAGGTCGGCATCCGGCGTGACGTCACCGCGCTGATGATCGGCGCCATCGAGCATTCGCCCCAGCGGGAGCGGCTGGCCGGCCTGCTCGGCCCCGTGGTCGAGGCCGAGACGGCACCGCAAGGGCCCGACGAAGCCGTGCTGGCCACCCTGACCCACCCGGACGTCCGGGCCGCCTACCTGCTCTTCACGTCGCCCACGCGTCCAGAGGCACGCGCCGCCCTCGCGGGAGCCACCGCTGCTGTCCGCGCACCGCTCGAGGCCATCTCGCCACTAGCGGTGGCGGCGTCCATCCGCGGGCGCGTCTTCCTGTTGCACGGCGAGGCCGACACGTCGATCGCCGTCTCGCACGCACGTCTCATCGCAGAGACGCTGCCCGAGGGTGTCCTCGGCCGGCTCACCATCTTCCGCCTGTTCCAGCACGTACAGCCGGGCAAGGAGGGCCTCGACCTGGACGACCTGCCCGACGTCTGGGAGCTCTACCTCTACCTGCACGACATCGTGGCGCTGGCGACCGAATGAGCCGGCGTTCAGCCGACGTTGACGCGCTGTTGATGACCGCCCCGGGATGGCCGGGACTAGACTGCACTGGGCACCTGCGCCGGGATCCGTGACCGGCTGCAGCTGTCCGAGGAAGGGAGGCGTCAGCGATGACGACGCACCTTGGCCGCGGAGGACATGCCGTCCGCTCGGGCCTCATCTTCATCCTCGTCGCCGCCTCGCTGGGACTGCTGGCGGCCCCGGCGAGCGCGGAGCCCGGAGGTAGGCACGATCCGGTCAGGTTCGCCACCTTCAACGCGTCACTCAACCGCAACAACGCGGGTCAGGCACTGGCCGACCTGTCGAGGCCGGGCAACGCACAGGCCAGTGCCGTGGCCGAGATCGTGCAGCGCACGCGGCCGGACATCCTGCTGATCAACGAGTTCGACTACGAGCCCGGGGAGGCTCTGGCAGAGGCGTTCAAGGAGAACTACCTCTCGATCCCCCAAGAGCCGGGCCTCGCGCCCATCGACTATCCGTACGTCTTCGTGGCGCCCTCCAACACCGGCGTCGCGTCGGGCCATGACCTGGACAACAGCGGCTCGGTCGGTGGGCCTAACGACGCCTTCGGCTTCGGGTTCTTCCCCGGGCAGTACGGGATGGCCGTCTTCAGCCGGCATCCCATCGCGTACGACGATATCCGTACGTTCCGCACGTTCCTCTGGAAGGACATGCCGGGCGCGCTGCTCCCCGACGATCCGGCGACCGCCGCGCCGGCCGACTGGTACTCGCCGGCCGAGCTCGACGTGTTCCGGCTCTCGTCGAAGAGCCATTGGGACGTGCCCATCGAGATCGGCCGCAAGACCGTCCACTTCCTGGTCAGCCACCCCACGCCTCCGGTCTTCGACGGGCGCGAGGATCGCAACGGCCGGCGCAACCATGACGAGATCCGCTTCTGGGCCGACTACATCAGCCCCGGCCACCGCTCGCGCTACATCTACGACGACGATGGCTCGCGCGGCGGCCTGAAGCCCGGGTCACTCTTCGTCATCGCCGGGGACCAGAACTCCGACCCGCTCGACGGCGACAGCATCCCGGGCGCCATCCAGCAGCTGCTGGAGCACCCACTGGTCAACACGAAGCTCACGCCCAGCAGCCCGGGCGGGCCGGAGCAGGCAGCGCTCCAGGGCGGGGCGAACCTGTCCCATCGCTCGGATCCGGCGTTCGACACGGCCGACTTCGCCGACAGCGCACCCGGCAACCTGCGCGTGGACTACGTCCTGCCGCGCAAGAACCTCAGGCTCATCGACGGCGCCGTCTTCTGGCCCCGAGTCGGACGACCCGGCCTTCGAGCCAGTGGGCACCTACCCGTTCCCGAGCTCGGACCACCGTCTCGTCTGGATCGAGGTGCGCGTCCCCGGAGCGTGACCCTCGGGTCGCCTACCATCGATCGATGCAAGCCCGTGACCTGGGCATCGTCATCGGTGAGCTTCCGCCCGGTCCGCTCGATGCCATCACGGACGTGGCCGGCGTGCGCGTGGGTCACACGACGCTCATCGAGGGCGATGGGCCGCTCGTCGTGGGGGAAGGTCCCATCCGGACCGGGGTCACCGTGGTCGTGCCACACGACGGAGACCCGTGGCGGGAGGCGGTGTACGCGGGCTGCCACCGGCTGAACGGCAACGGTGAGCTCACCGGCCTGGAATGGATCCGTGAGGCCGGGCTCCTCACCACTCCCGTGGCACTCACGAACACGCACAGCGTCGGTGTGGTCCGCGACGCGATCATCGCGGCCGAGGTCCGGGAACGCGGCTCGGCCGAGACGTACTGGGCGCTGCCGGTCGTCGGCGAGACGTACGACGGGCAGCTCAACGACATGAACGGCCAGCACGTCCGGCCGGAGCATCTCTTCGCGGCCCTCGACTCGGCCGCCGGCGGTCCCGTGGCACAGGGCAACGTGGGCGGCGGCACGGGCATGATCTGTCACGAGTTCAAAGGCGGCATCGGGACGGCATCGCGCGTGGTGCCCCAAGCGTCGGGCGGCTTCACGGTCGGCGCCCTGGTCCAGGCGAACTACGGCGGGCGCGGGCGACTCAGCATCGCCGGCGTACCGGTCGGCCGCGAGATCCCGGTCGAGGAGGTGCCATCCGCCTGGGACCCGCCGGCAGCGTCGGCGGACACGGCGACCGGCATGGCCGCGGGGGCCGAGCGGTTCCATCATCGTCATCCTCGCCACTGACGCGCCGCTCCTGCCGCACCAATGCGAGCGACTCGCCCAACGCGCGGGCCTCGGGATCGGGCGCATGGGCGGTGCCGGCGCTCACGGCAGCGGCGACCTGTTCCTCGCCTTCGCGACGGGCAACCGCGTCCCGAGCACCGAGGAGGACGGCGACCCCGTGACCCTCGCGGCCCGGACGCTGAGCGACGCGCATATCAGCCCGCTCTTCTGGGCCGCCATCGAGGCGACCGAGGAGGCCATCGTCAACGCGCTGCTCTCGGCGCGGACCATGGTCGGCCGGGACGGTCACACCGCGCACGCGCTCCCGCACGACCGACTCGCGGACGTCATGGCTCGCTACCGAGCATGAAGGTCCGCCCACCCGACCGACGTCGAAGATGACCTCCGTGTCCCGCGCCCGACCGCTCCTGGCGCTCGCCTGGTTGGCTGGGTTCACCCTGATCGATTCGAGCATCGTCAGCCTGGCGCTCCCCGACATCGCCGCCGACTTCGACCGCCCGGTCGGCGAGCTGACATGGGTCGCGACCGGTTCCTGCTTGCCCTGGCGGCCACACTCCTCGCGGCGGGACGGCTCAGCGACCGCTTCGGGACACGGCGCGTGCTGGTCCTCGGCGCCATCGCCTTCCTGATCACGACCGCGGCAAGCGGACTGGCACCCAGCTTCGAGCTGCTCGTGGCAGCCCGGGTCGTGCAGGGCATGGCCGGAGGAGTCCTCTACACGGTCTCGCTTGCGATCGCCGTCACCGCCTATCCACCGGAGCGCCGCGCCTCCGCTCTGGCCATCTATTTCACGTCGGGTGCGCTCGGTGCCGTCATCGGTCCCGTGATCGGCGGCTTGCTGACCGATGCTGGTGGCTGGCGCCTCGTCTTCCTCGTTCAGCTTCCACTGCCGATCGCAGTCGCCGTGGCGGCCTGGGCGCTCCTGCCACGAACGGTCGCGGCACGAAGGGCGCACTTCGACGTACCGGGCATCGCGGCGGCGTCGCTCTTCGTCGTGGCCGGCACGTTCGCGCTGCTGGAGCTGCCGGGCTCCGGGACGAGTGCCTCGTTCCTGGTCGCCGGGCTCCTCGCCGTCGGCGCGCTGGTCGGTTTCGTGCTGATCGAGCGCCGAACCCATGAGCCGGCGGTCCGGCTCGCCATCTTCCGCAATGCTCGTTTCGTGGTGGGGAGCGTGGCCGGCGCCGGGGCCTGGTTCGCGATCATGTCCGCGACGATCTACCCAGCGATCTATCTCCAACTGGGCCGCGGCTTCGGTGCAACGGAGGCGGGGCTGCTGCTCCTGGCGACACCCCTAGCCGGACTCATCTTCTTCCCATTCGCCGGACGCGTCGTCGGGACGTTGGGGGTCGACCGCGCGCTGCTGTGGGGCCTTGCTCTGCTCGTCGCTTCGGCGGCCGCGATGACGACCTGGGGGAGCACTACCGAGCTCTGGCTCATCGTGCTCACCAACCTCCTCACGGGCGCCGGCATCAGCGTCACGCTCGTGGCCAGCGCGACCGATGCGCTGTCCCAGTTCTCGCCAGCGGAGGCGGGGACCGGATCCGCGCTGTTCAACAGCCTGCGCCAGCTCGGCGCCGCCATGGGCGTGGCGCTTCCCGCCGTGGCCTATGAGCTGGTCGCGCCGAGCAGCCAAAGCCCGGCATCGGCGCTGGCTGGCAGCACCGCTGCCTTCCTGCTACGGCTCGCCGTGCTCGGCATCCCGCTCATCCTCGTCGCGGCTCGATGGCGTGGACGCCCGGTAGCAGCGCAGGCGCCTGCCTAGATACTGACCAACACGACGCACGGCGACCCCCCGGTGCGTCAAGGCGCGGCGGCACCGCCGGATGGGCGCGGGGAGTGCTGGGTGCCCGATAGGATGGCGACGCGAACGCACCGAGCAGAGCGCTTGGCGAGGGAGGCGAAACGGTGACCGCACTGAGCACGCGCGAGATCTTCGAACGCTGGACGCATGCGATGGCCGCCCGGGACTTCGACCTGCTGCGTGAGTTGATCCATCCCGACTTCGTCACGGAGTGGCCGCAGTCAGGGGAACGCGTCCGAGGGTTCGAAGCGTTCCGGGCGATCCTCGAGAGCTATCCCGAGGGCGGCGTCAGCGCCCACGCTGACCAGCTGGACGCAAGGCTGATGCACGACCAGGAGCACTGGCTGATGACGCCTGGCTACACCGTGGTGCCGCTCGCTGGCGGGAGCGCCATCAGCTCGACGCACCGGACGCGGTACCCGGACGGGTCCGTCTGGTACGTCATCAGCTTCTTCACGCTGAAGGACAGCAGGATATGGCGGACGACCACCTTCTACGCGCCCGAGTATCCGGCGCCCGAGTGGCGTGCCCACCTGGTGGAGCGGATCGAAGACGCCAGAGAGGTCTCTTCGTCGAGTTAGGAGGGGAGGGACCTTCCGCCTGGCCGCAGCAGGTGGCAGACTCGCGGCGATGGAGCCCATCCAGATCCTCACCCTTGGCCTCGGTGCCTTCTTCGGTGCGCTCGGCTGGCTCGTGGTGGGGCTCTTCATCTCTCGCCGCCAGTACGACCGCCAGGCCAAGAACGCGGCGCGCGCGGTCTACTTCGAGCTGGACGTCGATCGCATCAACGTCGTCCTGGCGCGCGACCACGACGTCTTCCAGTCGTTGATCCGCTCCTCCTTCGACCGCTTGCTCCCCGAGCTGGCGACCTGGCTGTCCGCGGCCGAGCTGCGCACGGTGACGAAGGCGTACATGAGCCATGCCGGCTACGAGCAGGTCCGGACGGAGACGTCGATCCCGGCCGCGATCCGCACAGCGGTCCTCGCCCGCACCGCCGAGGCTCACGATGCCGCGCTGGCCGTCCTCTCACGACGAGCGTTCTCCGACCGCGAGATCGCTGAGATGCAGGCGGCCGACCAAGGGGCGTCGAAGCAGGCGCCTCCCCGCCGGCGGGCCACCTTCCCCAGGCCGTCCAGGTGACGCCATGAGCGACCGAGGCGCCCGGGCCGTCTTCGAGCGGTTCCTGATCAGCTTGGGCAGCTTGGACTTCGCCGCGCTTCGCGAGGTGCTTCATCCGGACTTCACGGAGGTCTACCCGCAGTCCGGCGAGCGGATCCGCGGGCTCGACGCACTGCAGAAGATGCTCGAGCGATATCCCGGAGCACTGCTGTCCGGGATCCTCGACCAGGGGTCGGCACGCTTGGTCGGAGATGAGGAGCGATGGGTCTTGACGCCTGGCTACACCGTCCTTCCCATGGCTGGCGGGACCTCCTTCACGGGGATCTTCCGTTGTCGCTACCCGGACGGCTCGATCTGGCACGTCGTCTCCATCTACGAGATGCGCGACGGTCGCATCGCCGGGGCCACGACGTACTTCGCGCCTGAGTTCCCGGCCCCTGATTGGCGGGCAGACATCGTGGAGCGGGTCGAGTCGGCGGCGCCATCCGGTGGCCCGGTAGACTCGTCAACGCGGGGAGCGCGGCATGGGGAGGGCCATCGATCGAAGTCGTAGAGGATGGGACGCCCGGGCGTGCGAGGGGACCGGGCCGCACGGTCCATGGCGAGCCGGCCGATGCGGGCCATCGCGTCCTCGCTCCGGACGATGCCGAGGTGGAGGCGTACCTGGAGGTCGCGCTCGACGCACCGCTCGCTGGGCGGGCCGAGCCTCTCCCCCCGACCGCCACTCAGGATCCGAACACCATCGTCGTCCTGGACTTCGGGAGCCAGTACTCACAGCTCATCACGAGACGCGTTCGCGAGCTGGACGTGTTCTCGGAGCTCCTACCCCACGACACGCCGCTCGAGGAGATCCAGCGACGCGGCGCTCGGGCGGTGATCCTCTCCGGCGGCCCTGACTCGGTCTACGACCCTCGCGCGCCGCGACCCGACCCGCGCATCTGGAGCAGCGGGATCCCCCTCCTCGGTATCTGCTACGGCGCGCAGCTGATGGCCCACGAGCTGGGCGGCAACGTCCTTCCCGCCACGCGGCGCGAGTATGGTCCTGCGACCATCTCCATCACGGCCGATGGCGGCGACGGGCTCTTTCGCGGGCTGGACTCGGACCAACCCGTCTGGATGAGCCACGGGGACTCCATCGCGCGGCTGCCGGTGGGGTTCCACCCCACGGCGCGCACGGACTCGACGCCGTTCGCTGGGCTCGCCGACCCCGTGCGCCGTCTCTACGGCATCCAGTTCCACCCCGAGGTGGTCCATACGCCGGCTGGCCGCGATATGCTCCGCAACTTCGCTGTGGGCATCAGCGGCGCACGGGCGACCTGGACGGCATCCAACCTCATCGAGACCAGCGTCTCCGCCATCCGCGCGCAGGTGGGCGACGGCAAGGTCATCTGCGCGCTGTCCGGAGGGGTCGACTCGGCGGTCGCCGCCACCCTGGTCCACCGCGCCGTGGGCGACCAGCTGACCTGCATCTACGTCGATCACGGGCTGATGCGCAAGCGCGAGTCGGAGCTGTTGCGCCAGACGTTCGAGGCGAACCTCGGGATACGACTCGTCATGGTCGACGGGCGGGAGCGGTTCCTGGCCCGACTCGCCGGCGTGGAGGATCCCGAGGAGAAGCGGCGCATCATCGGGGACGAGTTCATCCGCGTCTTCGAGGAGGAGGCCGGAAGGCTCGGCACGATCGACTTCCTGACCCAGGGCACGCTCTATCCGGACGTCATCGAATCGACGGCTCCCGAGACCAAGGTGGCCCACAAGATCAAGACACATCACAACGTGGGCGGGCTGCCGGCTGACCTGCGCTTCCAGCTCGTCGAGCCGCTGCGCTACCTCTTCAAGGACGAGGTCCGGCGCGTCGGCGCGCAGCTCGGACTACCCGATCAGATGGTGCTGCGGCAGCCCTTCCCCGGTCCCGGGCTGGCCATCCGGATCATCGGCGAGGTGACCGCCGAGCGGCTCGAGACGCTGCGCGACGCCGACTGGATCGTCATCGATGAGATCAAACGGGCCGACCTGTACCGGAGCCTCTGGCAGAGCTTCGCGATCCTGACCCCGGTGCGCAGCGTGGGGGTCATGGGCGACGGTCGGACGTACGCCAACGTCGTGGCCGTCCGTGCCGTGACCAGCGAGGACGGCATGACGGCTGATTGGGCCAAGCTGCCGTACGAGGTGCTGGGCAGGATCAGCAGCCGCATCGTCAACGAGGTCCGCGGGGTCAACCGCGTCGTCTACGACATCAGCAGCAAGCCACCGGCCACCATCGAGTGGGAGTAGCTCTCGCCGGGGCCTACACTCGGCGTCGATGTCGAGCCACCGTCTCGCCAGCCCCGGCCCATCCTTCGTCCGCGAGGAGCGACTGCTTCTGCGGGGTGAAGCCGGTCGCCCAGGCGCGCCGATAACGCTCGGGATGAGCCCGCCCAGCGTCATGGACGACGGCTGGTGGCTGACGCATCTCTGGGCCGCCGACGATGAGGGGGTCATCGACGCATCGACGGTCGCTCCGCTGGCAGGGCCGCCGCCGGAAGCCCCCGTCGCCGCACTGGGGCGGGTCCTCGCGGGAGCCCTGGCCGGTCTGCTCGACCAGGAGGAGGGCCGCCAGCTCATCCGCCTGCGCATGCCGCCCGCCCCGGACGGGACTCGGCCCTGGCAGCGTCCGCTCCTCTTCTGGCTGGCCGTGCGCTGGGATCCCGTCCGCGCTGCCGTGCTGCGCCAGAACGAGCTGGCCCGCGAGCTCCTGCGTGCGTTCGCCCGCGCGGTCGAGGCCAGCCAGAGCCCCGCTCCGGGTCCGTGAGCGCGGCTCCACGGTCGCGGCGACCGAGGGCCGTCCGGTGAGCAGGTCCGTGCTGGCCGGGGGTGTCCGCACCGCGTCCGGACCCAGCTGGCGGAGCGGCGTCTCCGCGGCGCTGCGATCCGTCATCGTCCACCCATCGCTCTGGCTCTGGGGCACCGTAGGGTTCCTCGCGCGTGGCGGACTGGTGGTCCTCGCGTTACCGATCGTCACGATCCCGAGCCCGGTCATCCTCAGCATCCTGCTGGGCGACCAGTTCGACGCGATCGGCCTCGCCATTTCCACGGAGGTGGCCCTCGGGGCGACCGCGGCGACCCTCGCCCTTGTGCTGGGCGGCCTCCTGCTGGCTGCCTATGCCGATGCGACCGCCTTCGGGCACCACATGGCCGAGCCGGCGCAGGCGGCGTTCGGGCCAGGCGGAGCGGCGCCGGTGCTCCCCCGGGCGGGACGTGGCGGCATCGTTCCCATCCTTGCCGCGCTGCAGGCCTTGGCACTCCTGCCGATCGCGGCCGCAGCACTGGTCCTGGCAGGACCCGTGTACGACATCGCGTTGCAGGAACGGGCGCTGCCCAGCTCGGCGACGCCACTGGGCATCCGTGTCCTTCTCGGCGCCCGGGATCCGCTCGTCCTCCTGCTCGTCGCGCTGGTGGTGGCCGATGTCATCTATGCCACGTCGTCACGGGCGGTCCTGGCGTGGCATACAGGGGTCACACCCGGCGGGCGAGGAGCTGCGGCGAGCGCCCTGCGAGGCGCACTTCGTCCGCTGTCGCGTCCGGGACGGACGATCGCCACGGCGCTCGCCAGCTGGGCCGTCACGCTGCTCGTAGTGGCACCGGTCGTGTGGGCCATCGTCGTGGCGTGGCAGGGAGTGCGCAATGCGCTGCTCTCCGTCTCCGCGCTGACCGATCCTCGGTCGCTGCCCAGCACGCTGGCCGCGGTCCTAATCTTCGCTGCGATCTGGGCGGCCGGCCTGGTCCTGGCGGGGTTCGCCTCAGCGGTCCGTGCGGCCCTGTGGAGCGTCGATACGATCCGCTGATACACTCCGCGACGCGACGACCGATCCTGGGCCGGTCCGTTGAGCGGCGAGGCGACGCCTGTGGCCGCGTCCCATGAGCTGAGGCAGCCACCGCGATGTTCGACGACCTGTTCGGCACCTTGGGGGCGGAGATCGGCAAGATCTTCGACAACCCCGTGGTGCAGACCGGCCTCAGGGCGATCGGCCTGTACATCGTCTTCATCTGGCTCGCGACCGCCTTCTGGGCCTATCGCGACATGAGCCATCGGACCACGAACCCGATCGCGCCGTACCTCGCTGCGGCGCTCATCGTCCTGTTCACGCCGATCCTGTTCATCTTCGGCGTCGTGCTCTACCGGATCCTCCGGCCGGGTATGACCGTGGCCGAGGCCAACGAGCGGGCCCTTGCGGAAGAGGCGATGCTCGTCGAGATCGAATCGCAGCCTCACTGCGCCAACTGCAGCCGCCAGGTCCACGCCGACTGGATCATCTGCCCCACGTGTCGCAATCGACTCCGCCGCGTCTGCCCCAACTGCAGCCGCCTCGTGGAGCTGGACTGGTCGCTGTGCGCCTGGTGCGGCAAGGACTTCGAGCGACCCGAGCTGCTGCGCGGGGTGGCCGTGCCCCCGCCGGCCGGTCGTCCGGTGGCCGAGCCGCAGATCACGGCGGCGGGGGAGACCTCCGGCATGCCGGTCCCGGTCACCGCCCAAGCCCGCCCTAACCCTGCCACGGCCCAGGCCCGACCGCAGACCGCGACCACCCAGGCGCGACCCCAGACGACCTCGCAGGCCCGACCGCAGACCGCGACCCAGGGCGCCACCAGCCAGCCCGCCACCGGAGAGCGTTGACCGTCCCTGCCGACGGCCCTCATCGTCCGGCGCACGACGGCGGCGATGGACGGTCGATCCTGAGCATCCCGGTCGACGCGCCACCGTCGAGCGTGCGCACCGAGGAGGACGAGCCGCCGGCGGTCGAAGTCCCGGGTCCGCTCGTGGGCCCACCGGGCGGCTCGATCTTCAGCCTCGAGCACCGGCCCGCGCCCTCGCTCTACCTGCTCGGCTGGCTCCTTTCGGGCATCGGCCTCGCCACGATCGCGGTCGCCCTGCTGGGCGGGTCGCCCGCCGTCGGCCCCGCGCTCGCCTTCGGCGGCATCCTCGCGTTGGGCGCCGGCCTCGCGCTGAGCGCCGGCTACCAGCTCGTCGCCCGGGCCGGCCGCCCTCCCGCCGCCTACCGAGGGCCGTCGCCGCTCATCCTCTTCGGCATCGTCCTCTGCCTCTCGACGATCTCGTCGGTGGCGATGGCGGTCCTGGGACAGGATCCACGCAGCCCCAGCGGCTTCGTGCTGAACCTCACGGCGATCGGCCTCCTCTACCTCGCCGTCGTCTGGCTCTTCGTGGTGCGGGGCGGCGCGCTCCGCTGGCGGGAGATGGCGTGGCCGGGGTGGCGAGGACAGAGGCCCTACGGCGTCGTCCGGTTGGCCAGTGACGCCGGGTACGCCCTTCTCCTCATGCTGCCGACGACGTTGGTGGCGCTACTCGGCGCCGGCCTGCTGGCCCGTCTGCTGGAGACGACGCCCACCCGGGTGCTGCCCGACCCCGGCAACGCGACCCAATCCCTGATGGTCATCGCGGGAGCGGCGGTCATCGCGCCCATCGGCGAGGAGCTCTTCTTCCGCGGCTTCGCGCTCACGGCGTGGCTTCGCGACCGCGGACCGCGCAGCGCGCTGATCCGCTCCTCCCTCTTCTTCGCGCTCGTTCACATCGCCAACGTGGAGGCCGACACGTTCGGTGACGGGCTGGCCCAGGCCATCGTCCAGTTCGCGGCGATCGTGCCGGTCGGGGTGGTCATCGGCATCCTCTTCCTGCAGCGCGGGATGGTCGCCGCCATCGCGGGCCACGTGAGCTACAACGGGCTGCTGCTCGCCCTGTACTTCTCGCTCCGCTCGCTGGCACCCGCAGCGCCCTGACGCGTCCCCGGGGCAGCGCCAAATGCGCAGGCGATCCGGGGCGAACGGCGGGTAGAGCCCCCATCCGTACGATGCCCTCGCTCCTGGATCCGGAGGGCGGGGGAATCGGCGGGCTCCGTCATCCGGGTCCAGGGGCCACCTGGCGCGCGGCGCGAGCGGGAGGCGGCGGTAGAGATGACTTACCAAGGCGTGCGGCGGACCATCCGGGAGATGCCGTTCGCTGAGCGACCCAGGGAGCGCCTGGCTGCCAGGGGACCGGCCGGGCTGTCAGCGGCCGAGCTGATCGCACTGGTCTGGAGTGCTGGCCGGTCCGGGTCGAGTGCCATCGACATGGCGACCGAGACGCTCGTCCGTCACGATGGGCTCGACGGGCTCGCTCGCGCGGCGCCGCTGGAGATCCAGGCGGTGGCCGGCGTGGGGCCGGTGCGTGCCGCGCAGCTGGCCGCGGCCTTCGAGCTGGGCAGGCGCGCACTGACCGAGTGGCCAGCCGGCCGATGGTCGATCCGCTCGCCACGGGACCTGGCCGATCGGCTCGTGCTGCAGATGGGCCGCCTCGAGCGAGAGGAACTACGGGTGGTGCTCCTGAACACCAAGAACGTCGTGCTCCAGATCCCCGTCGTCTACCAGGGCAACGTGTCCACGGCACTGGTGCG
>JAUJNA010000009.1:77695-81010 GCA_030446555.1 Chloroflexota bacterium
TCGTGCTCCAGATCCCCGTCGTCTACCAGGGCAACGTGTCCACGGCACTGGTGCGCACCGGGGAGCTCTTCCGTGACGCGGTCCGCCAGCACGCCGCGGGACTCATCCTGGTGCACAACCATCCCTCCGGCGACCCACAGCCCAGCCCCGACGATCTGCACCTCACCGCCGAGGCCGTGGCGGCGGGCCGGCTCCTCGACGTCTCCGTGCTGGACCACCTGATCATCGGCCACGATGCCTATGTCAGCCTGCGCGACCGTGGCATCCCGTTCGAGCGAGTCGGCGCGACCTAGTCCAGCGCCATGGTCCTCGCGGCCGGCGATGCTCCGGCGCGCGGGTATACTTCCGAGGCCCTGTCGAGGCGCGACAGCTACAGCACCCAGGCGGTCCCTCGGACCGCCGCCGATCGCCGCCGGACCGGCTCCCAGCGCCGAGCCGCACCGGCACCCTGGAGCGACGCTCCCCAAGGACCCGCCCATGCTCGATGCCGTCCTCGGCATGTTCTCTCGCGACATCGGGATCGACCTCGGCACCGCCAACACCCTGGTCCACGTCCGTGATCGCGGCATCGTCATCAGCGAGCCCAGCGTGGTGGCCATCGACTCGCGCACCAAGAAGGTGCTGGCCGTGGGAGCCGAGGCGAAGCGCATGGTGGGACGCACGCCGGCCAGCATCATCGCCGTGCGGCCCCTCCGCGATGGCGTCATCAGCGACTTCGACGTGACGGAGCAGATGATCAAGTACTTCGTGCACCGGGTGCACGACCGTGTCGGGCTCATCCCGCGGCCGCGGATGCTGCTGGGCATCCCATCGGGTGTCACCGAGGTGGAGAAGCGGGCCGTGCGCGACGCGGCCCTCAACGCCGGAGCGCGCTGGGCGCGCCTCATCGAGGAGCCCATGGCGGCCGCCATCGGTGCCGGCCTGCCGGTCGCCGAGCCGACCGGCAGCCTGATCGTGGATATCGGCGGCGGCACGACCGAGGTGGCGGTCATCAGCCTCGGCGGCATCGTGGTCAGCCGGAGCATCCGGATCGGCGGGGACGAGCTCGACCAGGAGATCATCGCCTACGGCCGGCGGGAGTACAACCTTCTGGTCGGGGAGCGCACCGCGGAGGACATCAAGATCGCCATCGGCTCGGCCTATCCCGGTCCCCACGACGAGCAGCGCGTCACGCTCCGCGGGCGTGACCTCCTCACCGGGCTGCCGCGGTCCGTGGAGATCAACGCCGAGCAGATCCGCGAGGCGCTGGAGGGATCGGTCCAGCAGATCGTCGACACAGTCAAGGACACCATCGAGGAGACGCCGCCGGAACTCGTCGCTGACATCATGGACCAGGGCATCGTGCTGGCCGGGGGCGGAGCCCTGCTCCTGGGCCTCGACCGGCGCGTGGCCGAGGCGACCCAGATGCCGGTGCACATCGCGGAGGACCCGCTGACCTGTGTCTGCCGTGGCACCGGGCGCGTGCTGGAGGATCTCGACGTGATGGAGCGCACGCTGGTCACCGAGACCTACTCGCGCTCCCCCCGCTGATCCCGGGCACCGCCCGGGCGAACGCGTGATCACCTCGAAGGCGACCCGCACGGCCCGTCGAAGGGCCATCGCCTATGCCCTGCTCGTCGCCCTCTGCCTACTCCTCCTTGGCGCCAGCAACACCGCGCCGCTCACCGAGCTCCGCCGCGGCATCGGCTTCGCCTTGACGCCTCTCCAGAGTGGCCTCTCGAGCGTCACGCGTTCGGCCACGTCGGTCTTCGGCGCCATCACCCGCATCGAGCAGCTGCGCAACGAGACCCTCGACCTGCAGCGCCGGGTGCAGGAGCTGGAGGTGGAGAACCAGCGACTCGAGAGCGCCAGGATCGAGAACGAGGCACTGACCGAGCTGTTGGGCATCCGCTCCGGCTTCGAGGGCGACACCGTCGCGGCCCAGGTGGTCGGTCGACAGTTCTCGCTCTCGGAGCGCATCGTGGCGCTGGACCGAGGCACGGACCACGGCCTCTCGGTGGGCGATCCGGTGCTGGGCACGGGCGGCGCACTCGTGGGCTCGATCATGCAGACCGGCCCCTCGTCCAGCCTTGCCGTGCTGCTGAACGATCCGCGCTCCATCGTCATCGGGCTCGTGGAGAGCAGCCGCGCCACCGGCGAGGTCGAGGGGCGCCTCGCCTCTTCACTGGCCATGACGAAGATCCCCACCACGGAGGTCGTGGCCGTCGGCGACCTCGTCGTCACCGCCGGCATCCAGCTCGGCGGCGACGTTCGGTCACCCTTCCCTCGGGGACTCCTCATCGGCCGCGTCGTCGACGTCCAGCCCGATCCGAGCGACGTCATCCAGACCGCGCTCCTGGAGCCGGCCGCCAGCCTGGACAAGCTGGAATACGTCCTCGTGATCACCGACTTCCAGCCGGTCGACATCCCGGCGCCGGGCGCGAGCCCGGTGCCCGTCGCGACTCCCGGGACCGAGGGGCGCGAGCCCGCGGATAGCCTTGACCCGGTTCCGTAGCCCAGATGGCGCCTAGCCGATGTGACGCTTCTGTAATGCCTGCCCGTGACGGAGCAGCGACCGCGGAGCGGGACCATCGTGAGACTCATCCTCGGCCGCGTCACCTGGGACGCACGGGCGTTTCTCGCGGCCGGGAGGCAGAGATACATGATCATCGACATCATCGCGTGGATCGTCCTCGGGGCGATCGCCGGCTACATCGCCGGCTTCCTGGTCAAGGGTGACGAGAGCCTGGGGGTCGTAGGCCACATCGTCCTGGGCATCATCGGGGCCTTCGTTGGCGGCTTCCTCTTCCGTGCGCTCGGTATCGGGAACCCGACGGCTGGCGGCGACCAGATCAACATCATGTCGATCATCGCTGCCGTGATCGGCGCGGTCATCGTCGTGCTGGTGGTGAGCTTCTTCATGGGCAGCCGCCGCTCGGGTCGAGGAGCCATCTAGACCGGAACCCGCGCAGCCCGGTGACATGCCGGGCCCTCTCGCTGATCGACGCCCATCCCGCACGGGATGGGCGTCACTGATTCGTCCCTGACCGGGGCGTCTGTCGACCCAGTACTGATGGACTACGGGCCTGAGCCGCCCCGGACCCCACCGCTCCTGCCCCGTGTACCCCGTTGCCACCACGGCCGGCACCCATGCCGTGTGCGGCACGGTGCGGTTGGCGTGTCGGCTGAAATCCTGGGACCGCGCGGTGGCACCCGGACTATCTCGTCGTATCTGGATGACTCTCGTTCCGCAAACCTTTCGGTGACATCACAGGCGCCCTCCCCGAGCGTGCCCAGCCCAAGTCACCGGAGCCCCCATGCCCTACCTCACCGCCG
>JAUJNA010000009.1:81110-86346 GCA_030446555.1 Chloroflexota bacterium
CCCCGAGCGTGCCCAGCCCAAGTCACCGGAGCCCCCATGCCCTACCTCACCGCCGTCACTGCCCGCCAGGCCGCCGCACGGACCCTCGCGCTGGTCGCCGCGCTCATCTGTGTACTCGTCGTCTCCACAGCGGGCAAGCTGACCGCCACGGCCCGCGGCGCGGAGCAGGAGCCGGCGGCGCCACCCAAGGCGCTCGTCATCGTGGGTCCCAGCTCGGGATCGACCAGCGAGTTCCTCGCCGAGGGGGAGCTCTTCGCCGATCAGGCCGAGGCGGCCGGCATGCAGGTCACGCGCATCTTCCACCCCAACGCGACCTGGATGAAGGTCAAGGCCGCTGCTCAGGGCGCCAACCTGGTCGTCTACTTCGGACACGGCAACGGCTGGCCGAGCCCGTACGCGCCCTTCCAGGAGGATACGAAGAACGGCTTCGGTCTCAACGCGACCGAAGGTGCATCCGCATACTCCACCGCCTACTACGGCGCGAACAAGATCAGGCAGAGCATCCGTCTGGCTCCCAACGCCGTCGTCTTCCTGTACCGCTCCTGCTACACCGCCGGCAACGGCGAGTACGGCTCGCCCATCCCGACGCCCCAGGTGGCGCTCGAGCGGGTCGACAACTTCGCGGCCGGCTTCCTCGATCCCGCCGTCGGGGCCAAGGCCGTCTTCGCCTACTGGACCAAGCAGTGGGTCGACTACGCCGGCCTCCTCATGCAGCCCGGTCGGACGATGAAGGACCTCATCCAGACCCCGAGCACCAAGCCGGGCTGGAAGGCCAGCGGCTGGGACGGCTCCGGCCCGCTGTACGGGGAGTCCACGCGGACTCCGGGCGCTCAGATGCTGCTGGATCCACATCCGGAACAGGGCTACGTCCGTGCGCTGTCGGGGGATCTGAGCATGTCGACCGACACCTGGCGGGGCGACGCGCCGGCCGCCGGGCACGAGGACGATCAGGTCGCTCCCGAGGTGACCGACTTCACTGCTCAGGGGAGCGGCAACACCCTGGCCGCGGCGGAGGACTCCCCGCCGATCTTCACGCCCAACGGGGATGGCATCAGCGACACGGTGAAGCTCACGTACGCCGTGTCCGAGCCCGCGTACCTGCGATTCGCGATCCGGGACCAGAGCGACACCGTGGTGCGCCGCATGACGAGCTGGAGCGACGGTGGCGCCGGCTCGACGACCTGGGATGGCAAGAACGATGCCGGCGGCTTCGAGCCGGAGGGTCGCTACACCGTCGAGCTCACGGCCAAGGACCCGGCCACCAACGTCAGCCAGGTCGCCACGACGCCGGTCAAGGTCTTCAACGCGATGAAGTCGCCGGCCGCGCGGCCCAAGCACTTCTTCGCTCGGGACGCCGATGCGCTTGCCCAGTCGACCACCCTGTCGGTGACGCTCACCAAGCAGGCCAACCTCTCGTGGCTGGTCATGGACTCGACCGGTGCGCCGGTGCGGGCCCTGCTGGCTGATCAGCCCTCCGAAGCCGGGGTCGTGGCCGTCCCGTGGGACGGCAAGGACGATGTCGGGAACGACGTCCCCGACGGGGTCTACACGGCGATGGCCACCGCCACCACCGACGCGGGCACCTACAGTCACACGCTCAGCGTGCGGGTCATGCCCTTCAAGATCAGGGCTCCGGTCTGGTCCGGCCCGGCGGGCACGAAGGTGACCTTCACCATCGTCAGCGCCGAGGAGCTCACGGGCTGGCCCAGGATCGAGATCCGTCAGCCGGGCCTGGCGATGTACACCGGCTACCCGGTCAAGTACTCGAGCAAGAAGTTCAAGGTCACCGTGACGATGAAGTCGGGCGGCACGGCCGGCGACGTCCCCATCAAGGTGATCGGAACGGACGTCGCGGGCGGCAAGCAGCACCAGACGGTGACGTTCACGCTGACCGACTGACGGCGCTCCCCGTAGGTCGGCACGGCAACGGCCCGGGCTCCCGGAAAGGGAGGCCGGGCCCTTCCGTGTGCCCGGCCGCACGCCGCGGGGTCGCTGGGCCCGCGCGGTCGGGCACTAGACTGTCGGCGATGATCCACCCCACCGAGCAGGCCCCGATCGCGGCGCGGTCACTCGGCGCGAACGGCGACACGCTCCCGTACGCGGACACCTGGGTGGTCATGCCCACCTTCAACGAGGCCGACAACCTGCGCGGCATCACCGAGGCTGTGCTGGAACGACTACCGGGCGCGACGCTGCTGGTGGTCGACGATTCCTCACCCGACGGCACCGGTGACCTCGCCGACCAGCTGACCGCCGAGGATCCCAGGATCCGGGTCCATCATCGGCCCTCCAAGCAGGGGCTGGGGAGGGCCTACATCGATGGGTTCCGCGTCTGCCTTGCGTCTGGTGCGGTGCGCATCGTCCAGATGGACGCCGACTGGTCACACGACCCGGGTCACCTTCCGGCGCTCATGCAGGCACTCGAGGGAGGCCCCACGGCGCCGCGGCCCGACGGCGCCGACCTCGTCATCGGATCTCGCTATGTGAAGGGCGGTGGCGTCCGTCACTGGGGACTGCTCCGCCGGCTCGTCTCGCGCGGCGGCTCGATCTTCGCGCGGACGGTCCTCCGCATCACGCCACACGATCTCACCGGCGCGTTCAAGGTCTGGCGACGCGAGACGCTCGCAGCGACCCGGTGGGAACGCCTGCACTCCGGCGGCTACGTGTTCTCGATCGAGATGACCTATCTCGCGAGCCGCCGCGGTGCGCGCATCGTGGAGGTGCCCATCGTCTTCACCGACCGCCAGGCAGGGGTCAGCAAGATGTCGCGGCGCATCATCCTGGAGGCGCTCATCGTCGTCCTGCGGCTGCGCTGGGAGGAACTGCGCGGTCGCGGCCTCCGCAATGCCGTGGGAGTGGAGAGGACCAGTGGGCCGCGCTCCTCGGAGGTGCCGGTCGGGGCTGGGGAGACGGAAGCGTGACGGCGATCGGCGAGCGGGCGCTGCACGAGGCACGCGCGGTGGGGCTGATAGGCTACCCGGACCCATCCCACCACCGATGACCAGGCACGAGGAGGACGCGAGCGCGTGACGGAAGAGGAGGCTGGCTGGCGCGACGAAGGCCTGGAGAGCGCCGAACGCGAGGCAGCGGTCGAGGCGGCTGCGGAGGCAGGTCCCATCGCAGCGGCGGACTCGACCGAGTCGGCCATCGACAGCGACGAGACCCGCCAGCCCTGCGGTCGCTCCGCCAGCGCCCTCCCGAGCGCCCGCTTCTCGGAGCCGGCGGTCGGGCGCGGCGTCGGACGCGAAGCCCAAGCGTGCTCCTGGCCGAGGCGCCGGGGTCGCCGCCGCACTCGAGGGCGCGACCGGCTCGGACACCGTTCGGGCCGAGCACGTCGAGCTGAAGCAGGGCGGCGCCGCGCGCATCGAGGCCACCACTGTGACCGTCACGCAGGGCGGTGCGAGCCGCATCGACGCTCGCGAGGTTTCGATCAGCCAGGGTGGTGCCGGGATCGTCCGGGCCGACTCCCTGCGCCTCGAGGACGGGTCGAGCGCGCTGGTCGTGATGGCCGGCCGCGCCGAGGTGTCGCCGGGATCGCGTGTGATGGTCCTCCTGTCGCGTGAGACCACTCCCATGGACGTCCGACCCATCCTGGACTGGCGAGGCGCCCTCGCTCTCGTGGGTGGCTTCCTCGTGCTGCGGCGGCTGCTCGGCGCGCTGCGTCGGGGTTGACCGCCGGAGGCAGGCCCGCGTCGAGCCTGCACATCACCATCGTCGCTGCCAATCCCTTCGAGTTCGACTCTCGCTTCCTGCGCTCGGCCACATCCCTTGCCGCGGACGGACACACGGTCCGCATCCTGGGATGGCCGGGTCCGGGTCTGCCGGCAGAGGAGGAGCTGGCACCGGGGGTCCTGCTGACACGGCTCGACATCGACCGGCGCATCAGCTCGGGGCTCCGACCGCTTCCCGGTCGCGTCCGCTCCGCCATCGCGCGACTGCTGGGCCTCGATCCGGGGGCGACCGTCCTGCCGCCCGATGCCCCCCGCGGTGCGGATCGGCTGCGCCATCCGCTGCGCCGTCTGCTGGAGATGGGGGCCACCGCGCGCGGGGTGGCGCCTGGGCCGGTGGCGGTCCTCGCCGCGGCGCCGGAGACAGATGTCGTCCCCGCCCATGCGCGGCGGGCGGGGCCGGGCGGGCGCGCCGCGGCCCCCCGACTGGGTGGCCGCTTCGTCTACGACGTGGCCGACTATCACACCGAGGCCGCCCGCCTGGCGCGCATGCCATGGGTCATCCGGGAGGTGGTCCGCCGACGCGAGCGCCGCTGGGCTCGCGAGGCGTCCGGCTTCCTCGCTGTGTCGGAGCCGGTCGCCGACCTCGTCTCTCGTCGATGGGGCGTGGAGCGCCCCAGCGTGCTCCTGAACTGTCCACCGGCGTGGCGACCCGACGAGGCGACGCCGCCGGTCTCGGACCGCATCCGCACGGCCGCGGGTATCGACGCCGGGCGACCGATCGTGCTGTACCAGGGCGGCTTCAGTGTGGACCGCGGCGTGGAGGAGCTCGTGGCCGCCGCTGATGAGCCGGCACTGCGAGACCTGGCCGCGGTCGTCTTCATGGGCTACGGCAGGCTCCAGGGATCCGTGGACCGGGCCGCGGCCGCCCGTCCGGGGAGGGTGCACGTCCTTCCGGCCGTGTCACCCGATGAGCTGCTCGAGTGGACCGCCAGCGCCGACGTCTCATTCGTGGGCCAGCCACCACGGACCCTCAACCAGAGGATGAACCTGCCCAACAAGCTCTTCGAGAGCCTGATGGCGGGCGTCCCGGTGGTGGTCGCGAAGGGCAACGAGCAGTGCCGGCTGGTCACAGCCGAGAAGGTCGGCCGCTGCACCGATATCGACTCGCCACGGGCCATCGCCGAGACACTGGCCGAGCTGCTGGAAACGCCGCCGTACGAGCAAGAGCGGCTCCGTAGCCACTGTCGCACGGTCGCGCTCACCAAGTACACATGGGAGCTGAACTCGGGTGGTCTGCTCGACCTCTACCGGCGACTGGCGACGCCGCCCGACTCGGGAGACTCCCCCTAGACCCGGAGGATCTCCTGGGTCACGGCATCGGCCAGCGCCTCGTACCGTGGCGGATCGGGCGCCCGCTTCTCCACCACCAGCTGCTCGGGCCGTTCCAGCAGCCGCATGCGGCCAGTCTGGATGAGCATCCGGTCCACCGCTCCGAGCTCGCCGCCGAAGGTGGTCCAGGTGGGGGTGCCCAGGAGCGCCGCCTCGCGGTTCATGGTGCCGCCCGC
>JAUJNA010000009.1:86446-94921 GCA_030446555.1 Chloroflexota bacterium
GAGACCTGCTCCTTGATGCCCGGGTAGGGTCGGTACCGCTGCCGGTCCAGCCCGAGCGACCGCAGGTCATCGAAGGGGATGATGCCCGGGACCATCACCTTGTCGGCCAGCCTGAAGTTGATGCGGTGCATGGTCGTGGCCCCCTCGTAGTCGTGGAGCACCGTGCTGTGGAGGCCGAGCAGTCGAGCCGCCACGGCCAGGTCGTTCGAGCCATGGCTGACCGCCTGCGTCGCTCCCCGGCCCCCGCCCCGCGCTCGTCCGAAGCGCAGGAGCGCCAGTGAGCGCCGCGCGAAGCCGACCGCCTTGCCGGCCACGCGGGCCCCGCCATGGCGTCCCACCACCGTGTGTGGGATGTCGTACAGCCGAAGCAGGCCCAGGGTCTGCGCGTAGTCGCGCGCCGTGACCACGCACTCGATGCCCGCCTCGTCGAGGCGCCGCACGATGGGCCGGAAGAAGACGACGTGCGGCGAGTTGGTCAGGTCGATCCAGACCCGGCGGACGCGGGCCACGGATCAGAGGAGGTCGACGTTCGCGGGGACCGGCCCGCTCTGCCGCTGCCCCAGGCTCTGACGCACGGCGTTGCGCAGGTCGACGATGAGTGGCGCGCAGTCCACGACCGGCCGGAGGTCCACCGCGCGGTGGTTGGTGGCGATGACGACGCAGTCGGTGCCCCGCAGCCGCTCCTCGGTGAGCGGCACGGACGACAGGCCGTCGCGTGGCAGCTCCGGGATGTGCGGGTCGTGGTACTCGACGCGGGCTCCCTCGGCGCGCAGCAGCTCGAGCAGCTTCAGGGAGGGACTCTCTCGTAGGTCGCCCACATCGGGCTTGTAGCTCATGCCGATCAGCAGGATGCTGCTGCCCGCGACGGACGTGCGCCGCGCGTTGAGCGCACGCTGGATGCGCTGGACCGCGTAGTAGGGCATGTTCACGTTGATCCGTCCGGCCAGGTCCACGAACTCGGTGGTCATGTCGAAGGCCTTGGCGCGCCACGACAGGTAGAAGGGATCGACGGGGATGCAGTGGCCGCCCAGGCCCGGGCCCGGCCAGAACGGCATGAACCCGAACGGCTTGGTGCTCGCCGCTTCGATCGTCTCCCACACGTCGATGCCCATCCGGTCGCACAGGATGGCGAGCTCGTTGACCAGTGCGATGTTCACGGCCCGGAAGGTGTTCTCGAGGAGCTTGGCCATCTCGGCGCTCTCGGGGGTCGAGACGACGTGGACCTGCCCGATGATCCGCTCGTACAGCTCCTTGGCGCGGCGAGTGCACTCAGCGGTGATGCCGGCCACGAGGCGGGGCGTCTCGCGAAGGCCGAAGCGCGCGTTGCCCGGATCGATGCGCTCGGGCGAGAAGGCCAGGAAGAAGTCCTCTCCCACGACCCGGCCACCACGCTCCAGGATGGGCTGCACCAGCTCGCGTGTGGTGCCGGGGTAGGTGCTGCTCTCGAGGACCACGAGGGTGCCCGGGGCAAGGTTCGCGGCCGCCGTCTCCGCGCCGTCGATGACGAAGCTCAGGTCCGGATCGCGATGCTCGTCGAGCGGCGTGGGCAGGCAGATGAGGATGGCATCACAGTCGCGCAGGGCGGCCCCGTCCGCCGACGCGGTGATCCGCCCAGCCTCGACGTGGCGTCGGAGCTCGTCCGCCGGCACGTCCTCGATGTACGAGCGGCCGGCGCCGATCGCGTCGAGCTTGGAGGGGTCCGTGTCGACGCCGCGCACCTCAAGCCCGACCTCGGCGAAGGCCGCGGCGAGGGGCAGGCCCACGTATCCCAGCCCGATGATCCCGACACGCGTCACGTCGGGGGACGATAGCAGGCCCGACGCCCGTGGGCGGGAGTGCGAACGCCGCGGCGCCTGACGTGCCACCATCGGTCGCGATGCCGTCCCCGGTCCTCCATGTCGTCGGTGCGCGGCCCAACTTCATGAAGGCGGCGCCCGTGCTCCGCGCCGTCGAGGCCCTGGGAGTGCGCCAGCGATTGCTCCATACGGGCCAGCACTACGACGCCGCGCTGTCGGACGTCTTCTTCCGGGACCTGGAGCTGCCCCAGCCCGACGTCAGCCTGGGCGTGGGGTCGGGCAGCCACGCCGCCCAGACGGCAGCGATCATGGTCTCGCTCGAGGAGGTGCTCGTCGCCCAGCCACCGCCGATGGTCATCGCCTACGGCGATGTCAACTCGACCATCGCCGCCGCCGTGGTGTGCGCCAAGCTGGGCATCCCGACCGCCCACGTGGAGGCCGGTCTCCGCTCGTTCGACCGCTCGATGCCGGAGGAGATCAACCGGCTCGTCACGGACGCCCTGGCCGACCTTCTCTTCGTCACCAGCCCGGAGGGCATGGACAACCTCGCCCGGGAGGGCATCGCTGTGGAGCGGCTGCACTTCGTGGGCAACCCTATGATCGACACGCTCCTTCGCCACCTCGATCGGCTCGACGCGGCTGCGGTGCGGGCCAGGCTGCAGGTGCCGGAGCGGTACGTCGTCGCCACGCTGCACCGTCCATCGAACGTGGATTCGCTCAGGGCCGCGGAGCGGCTGGTGGCTGCGCTGGGCGAGGCGAGCCGGCGGCTACCGGTGATCCTGCCGCTCCACCCTCGTGGCCGGTCGATGCTCGAGTCGGCCGGCCTGGCGGAGCTGACGGGCGTGCGCGTGATCGAGCCTCTGGGCTACGTCGACTTCCTCTCGCTGGTGAGAGGGTCAGCCGCCGTGGTGACCGATTCGGGAGGCATCCAGGAAGAGACGACGGTCCTGGGCGTGCCCTGCCTGACGCTCCGGCCCAACACGGAGCGGCCCGTGACGATCACGCACGGCACGAACCGCCTCGTGACGCCGGAGCAGCTGCCGGATGCGCTCGACGCCGCGCTCGCCGGCGGCCAGGTGCCGCGGGGCGAAGGCCCACCACTGTGGGACGGCCATGCCGGCGAACGGATCGCGGCGGTCCTGGCCGAGTGGCTGAGGGCCTGACCGCCCCCACCCGACCATGGTCGCTTCCCGCGTGATCAGGGCTTGGATGAGCCCTGCGGCGACCCGGTGGGCAGCTTGCGGCCCGTGCGTTCCGCCTCCCGGATGACCTGCTTGGGACGTGCCGTGACCGGGATCTCGCCCGAGCGCATGGCCTTGATGACGGCGCGGTACCGCTGCTTGCGGAACTCCGAGTGCTCCATGTGCAGGGCGACGACCTCGTCCGGATTCCCGTCGGCGACGATGCGTCCCTTCTCCAGCAGGATGGCCCGGTTGCAGAACTCGGTGATCCAGCTCATGTCGTGGCTCACCAGGACGACCGCTTTGGCAGCGGAGAGGACCTCCCCGATGCGCTTGTGGCTCTTCTCGCGGAACGCCTCGTCCCCGGTCTGGAGGACCTCGTCGAGGAGCAGGATGTCCGGGTCCACGGCGGTCGCGATGGAGAACCCCAGCTTGGCGCGCATGCCCGAGGAGTAGGTCCGCAGCGGAGCGTCGATGAAGGCGTCGATGTCGGCGAAGTCGACGATCGACTCCTCACGCTGCTCCATGACCCTGTGGTCGATGCCCATCAGCGCCCCGGCCAGCATGATGTTCTCGCGCCCCGAGAGCTCCTGGTCGAAGCCGGCCTGGAGGTGCAGAAGGGTGGAGACGTGGCCGTTCACCTCGACCACCCCCTCCGACGGCATGATGATGCCGGCCAGGACCTGGAGGAGCGTGCTCTTGCCCGCTCCGTTCGGCCCGATGATGCCGAGCGACTCCCCGGGGGCGAGCGTGAACGTCACCTCGCGCAAGGCCCAGAAGGACTTCTCCCCGCGGTCGGGCTTGAGCAGCCGCGTGAACGAGCGCCGGATGCTCGTCTTCTTGGTGAAGCGAAGGCTGTAGCGGACGCCCAGATCACGCGCCTGGATGGCGAAGCTCACCGGGGTCGCCCTAGAGGACCTTGGCGAACGCGGGCTCGACCCGCTTGAAGACCACCGTGCCCAGCACGAGCAGCCCGAGCGAGAAGAGGAAGAGCATGCCCAGGGCCACCAGGTCGGGTGTCTGTCCCGGAGTGAACCCATCGCCGGTGGCGTTGACACGCCCGTAGATGGCGTCGCGATAGGCGGTCAGCAGCACCGCGAACGGGTTCATGCGCAGGATGTTCACGCCTGCCTCGCCCAGCGCTTCCTCGATGGCCCCGAAGCGACCGGCGCTCGAATCGAAGGACCAGAGAGTGGGGGACAGGAAGAACCAGAGGCGGATGAGGTGACCCGACAGGATGCCCACGTCGCGGTAGAAGACGTTGATGCTCGCCACCAGCAGGGCCAGCCCGACCGTGAAGACGAACTGCACCAGGGCGATCAGCGGGACCCACGCGACGTTGAGCGTCACGTGTGCCGGGAAGAAGAGGACCAGCATCCCCAACATGATCAGGAACCCGAAGGTGAGGTTGAGGATCTCGGCTGCCACGGCCGAGACCGGCAGCACGATCTTGGGGAACTGCACCTGCTTGATGAGGCGTTCCTGGCGCACGACCGAGCTGACCGCGTCGTTGATGCTGCTGGCGAACCACTTCCAGGGCAGGATCGCGGCGAACAGGAAGAGCGGGAAGTCGGGCGTGGAGCGCTGCAGGATGACGCTGAGGAGGATGAGGTAGACCGACATCTGCAGCAGCGGGTCCAGCACCCACCACACGTTGCCCAGCAGCGTGTCGGATCCCTTGCGCCGGATGTCGGCGCTGATGAGATGACGGATGAGCCGGCGCCGGGCGAGCACATCGTGGAGCGCCTCGCGCATCAGCCCGACGGCGCCGGGACGCACGGCACTGCTGCGGAACGAGGACGGCGCCTCGGTGGCGATCTGCATGGGACGGGTCACGGTAGCACGTCATCCGACCCCGCCGGCCGGGACCGCTAGCATCGCGGTCCATGGGCCAGATGACCGCTCCGCCCACCGCTCGGCGTGTACGGGACGGGGACTCCCCGATCTTCGTGGTCGGACTCCCGCGCTCGGGCACGACGCTCCTGGCGACCATGCTGGGGGCTCATCCCGCCATCGACTGCGGGCCGGAGACCTTCTTCTTCGCTCGGCTCCCAGCCGACCGCCGCCCGCTTCTCGATCCCGACGGATGGCCCGGCCGCGCCACTGACTACGTCTGCTCCCTGAAGCTGCGCGACTCTCCGGTGCACGAACTCTACGGCCGATCGCGCGACGAGATCCATGCCGCGCTCGCCGAGCACCCGCCCTCGCTCGCCGCGATGCTCGAGTCTCTCACCGCCTCGCGCGCCCGGGCGGTGGGCAAGCGCCGCTGGGCGGAGAAGACGCCTCGCCACATGGGCCGCCTGCCTCTGCTCAGGAGCACGTTCCCCGACGCGGCGATCGTCAGGGTCGTGCGCGACCCGCGGGCCGCGGCGCTCTCGATGACCACGCTTCCCTTCGCGAGCGACTCGCTGCTGGCCAACCTCTACGGCTGCGAGCGGGCCGATGAAGCGGCCGAACCGCACATCCGGCGCGACCCGTGGCTCCTCACCGTCCGCTTCGAGGCCCTGCTAGCCGATCCTGGGGAGGAGCTGCGGCGTGTGTGTGACTTCGTGGGCGAGCCGTTCGACGAGCGCATGCTGAACGACCGGAGTGCGACCTCGCTCGCTGCGAGCCACGAATGGTGGAAGGCCAAGGCCGGCGAGGCGCCAGATCCCTCCCGGGGCGATGCCTGGCGCAGCGAGATGGATCCGGAGGACCAGCGCGCGGCTGCCGTCATCTGCCACGACATGCTGGTGCGCCACGGCTATCCCGGTGCCGTCGCGCCGAAGCGGTCGGTCGTCATCCTGCCGGACGGGTTCGTCACCCGCGAGGAGGACGTGACGCGTCGGCTGGCGCTCGCGGGCGTCGTGATCCACCGACGTGGCAAGCGCCGCCGTCGCCCATCGGTGAGCGCCGCGGCACGATCGTCCGAAGTCGTGTACTGGCGCGGCGACGGCGCCGATCCGTGGCGGCTGGGCCGCTCCACGAGATCCCGGCTGCGTGGCCTGGCGCGGATGGCCTCTGACCTCTCCCGCGCTCGCCTCTCCCGGCGAGCGGCCACCTGGGTGCGCGATGCCGGGGAGCTGCCGCCCGAGGAGGCGCCCGAGCCGGCCGCGGCACGGGGCATGTCGACGCGCGCTGCCGAGCTCCTGCTGGCAGCCCTCGCGCGCCGCATGGCGCCCGAGGAGTGGCTTGCCACGGTGGGCGTGCCGCGAAGGGAGCTGCGCTAGACTACGGCGCTGCCATCGGCGAGCCGCGGGCGTCATTCGCCTGACCGGGCCGACACCCCCCACCGTGACGGATCAGATGCCCCTCCGCTTTCGCACGTCCGACCGCTCCCGTCGTCGCACCTCCGCGGACCCCGAGGACCGCTTCCAGTTCCGGGTCACCATCGGCTTCGTCGCGATCATCATCGCGGTCGTTGCCATCCTCGTCGCAGCCGTCGCGCTCCAGTACTACAACGCCCACTTCAAGCCGGTGGCGAGCGTCGAGGGAACGACGATCACGCGCGACGATGCCGGGAACAGGCTCAAGCTGACGCTCTTCCGCATCGGCCGCGCCCAGGGGCAGGTGCGCCAGGCACTGGCCGCCGGTCACATCGACGAGCAGACGGCCGCTTCGCGCCTCGACAGCTTGCGACAAGCTGTCGGCTCGGCTCCCACGCAGTCCGTCGAGGACCTCATCGACCTCATCTTCCAGGGCAAGCTGGCCGAGGTCGAGGGCATCACCGTCACCGACGCCGACGTGCAAGCCGCCATGGACCGCGAAGCCCAGAACCCGGAGCGCCGACGCGTGGAGGTGGTCTTCGTGGAGCCCGAGACGGACGAGATCGGCTCGGAGCCCACGGCGGAAGCTGACGAGGCCGCCCGCGAGAAAGTCGAGGCGGCGGCCGCCGAGCTCGCGGACGGCGTCCCCTTCGCGCAGGTGGCAGCGGGCTACAGCACCGACATCAGCCGCGAGAACGGCGGAGCGTACGGGATCATCACGAAGGAGAACCCCACCGATCCGGCCTGGGTGGAAGCGATGTTCGAGCTGGAGGAAGGCGGCACGACGGACGTCATCAAGGGCGCCGACGGCATCTACCGCATCGGCCGCGTCATCGAGATCCTGCCCGCCGAGGACGACCCCTTCTTCGAGGAGCAGCTCACCTCCAGTGTCGGGCTCGACGTCTATCGGGCGCATCTCCGGCGCGAGGAAGTGGGCCGCCTCCTGCGCGAGCGGATCATCGAGGGGGCCATCAAGGGTGAGCAGGAGCAGGTCCGCCTCGCGGAGATCCTCATCGAACAGAACGAGAACGAGGACGAGGCGTCGGGGGAGGGCGTCATCCGGGCCAGCCACGTCCTGTACGCCCCGAACGACGATCCCGCCGCCGCCGGCACGCTGCCGCCCGAGGACCCGGCCTGGAAGGCGGCCGAGGACGGAGCGAAGGCGGAGGTGGCGCGCCTCCAGGCCATCACCGACGATGAGGCGCGCACGACGGCGTTCGAGGAGAGCGCGATGACCGAGAGCGACGATCCGCAGTCCGGTGCGCAGGGCGGCGACCTGGGCTTCTTCGCTCGCGCCGCTCCATACGTCACCGAGCTGACCGATCCTTTGTTCGACGCCACGGACCTCGAGCCGGGCGATGTGGTGGGTCCCTACAAGAGCGGCTTCGGCTACCACGTCGTCCTCTTCGTGGAGCGCCGTGCGCCCACGGAAGAGCGCATCCAGGAGGTCCAGGACCGGCTCGCGGAGCCGGATGCCGACTTCGCGGCCATCGCACGCGAGCTGTCCGACGGCGACGAGGCGGCGGCCGGGGGCGAACTCGGCTGGCTGGTCAGGCAACAGCTGGCCCCGGAGGCGGCCGATCGCATCTTCGCCCTGGAGGCCGGTGAGGTGAGCGAGGGGCTCTACCTGGAGGACGGCTTCCACGTGTACAAGGTCCTGGAGCGCGAGATGCGGCCGCTCGCCCCGGACCAGGTCTCGTCGCTCCGTGCCACCGCCTTCGACGCGTGGTACGAACCCAAGAAGACCCAGGCCGAGGAGGAGGGCCGGATCACCCGGGATCCCGAGCTCGTGGCAGGCGTCCAGGGCCAGCCCCCCGATGGGCTTGACCAGTTCGACCCAGGGGAGCTCGATCCGGGCGACGGGACGGTCCCGTGACGAGGGCATGACGCAGCCGTGACCCAGGGCGCCTGCATCTGGTTCACCGGCCTGTCGGGGTCGGGAAAGTCGACCACCGCTGCCGCGCTGGTGCCGCTCCTCCATGCCCGCGGTCGCGAGGTGACCGTGCTGGACGGGGATGTCGTGCGGACGCACCTTTCCGAGGGGCTGGGCTTCAGCCGCGAGGACCGCGACAGGAACGTGCGACGCGTGGGTTTCGTGGCCGCCGAGATCGTGCGGCACGGCGGCATCGTGGTGTGCAGCATGGTCAGCCCCTACCGCGACACGCGCGATGAGGTACGCGCGATGGTCGGCGAGGGGTTCGTCGAGGTCTTCGTGGACACGCCGCTCGAGGTCTGCGAGCAGCGCGACGTCAA
>JAUJNA010000009.1:95021-109049 GCA_030446555.1 Chloroflexota bacterium
CTGACAGGATGCAAGTGCTGCTCGACGAGCTCGAGCGTCGCCACGGGATCCGGGCCCAGGACGGGCTCCAGATCGTGTCCTGGTCGCGGGTCGTGGCGCAGCCGGTGGAACCCGCCGTGCCTCTCCTGATCGTGCCCGACGCCGATGGCGCCGCGACCGATGGGCCGATCCCCGGCCGGCACGGTCACGGCACCCATCCGCTCTCTCTGCTTCGCCGCCTCTACCCGGCCGATCAGCCGCTGCTCGGTCTGGGCGAGGGGGGTGACACCACCCTGGCGGACGCCGACGAAGCGACGCTCCGCAGGGGTGCGTGGCTGCTTCCGGCCCTGGCCGCCGAAGCCTCCCTCGCCAGCCCCCACGCGCTTCCGTGGCTCGTGGCCCGGTTACGCGCGCCGGACGGCTGTCCGTGGGATCGCGAGCAGGATCATCTGACGCTTCGTCCGTTCCTCCTCGAGGAGGCGTACGAGGTCTATGACGCGCTCGGCTCCGGCTCCTCGCCCGAGTTGGCCGATGAGCTCGGCGACCTGCTGCTCCAGATCGTCCTGCATGCGCAGTACGCCGCCGAGGCTGGCGTCTTCGACCTTTCCGACGTCTACCGGGGCATCATGAGCAAGATCGTCCGCCGGCACCCGCATGTCTTCGCCGACGAGCGGGCCGGCACCGCCAAGGAAGTGCTCGCGAACTGGGAACGCATCAAGGCTGGCGAGCGTGGCGCGAAGCCGGCGGACCGGGAGATGCCCGCCGCGTTCGCGGGCCTGTCGCGATCGCTGCCGGCGCTCGCCTATGCGGCCGAGATGCAGGCCCGCGCGGCCGGCCTCGGCTACGACTGGCCGGACGTGGAGGGTGTCATCGACAAGGTCGCGGAAGAGGCGGTCGAGCTGCTCGGTGCGGCCGACGACCGGGCCCGAGCCGAGGAGTTCGGCGACCTGCTCTTCGTGCTCGTCAACCTGGGCCGGAAGCTGGGAGTGGATCCCGAGGCCGCCCTGCGCGCCGCCAGCCGCAAGTTCGCCTCGCGCTTCGCCCGTGTCGAGCGGATGGCCGAGAGCGACGGGGTCGCGTTGCGCGCTCTGGGCCTCGACGAGCTCGATGGGCTGTGGGAGCGCGCCAAGTCGCAGGAGCGTGACGAGGCCCGCATCGCGGGGAGCCCGGCGTGAGCATCGGCGGTGGTGCCCGCTTCCGAGCCGACGGGCGCACGCCGGGCCAGCTTCGGCCGGTCTCCATGACGCTCGACGTCCAGAAGTGGGCGGCGGCTTCGTGCCTCATCCGGATGGGCGACACGCACGTGCTCTGCGCGGCGACGGTGGAGGACCGCATCCCACCGTTCCTCCGGGGCAAGGGCACCGGCTGGGTGACCGGCGAGTACTCGATGCTGCCGGCGTCCACGTCCGAGCGGACCCAGCGCGAGTCGGTCAAGGGCCGCCCGGGCGGTCGGACGCACGAGATCCAGCGGCTCATCGGGCGTGCGTTGCGCGGGGTCGTGGATACCTCCCTGCTCGGCGAGCGCACGGTGACCATCGACTGCGACGTCCTCCAGGCGGACGGGGGCACTCGCACCGCCTCGATCACCGGCGGTTACGTGGCGCTCGCCGTGGCGCTCCATCGCCGCGGGCTGGAGCGCGCGCTGACGGGGCGGATCGCCGCGATCAGCGTGGGGCTGGTGGAGGCGACCCCGCTGCTGGATCTCGACTACTCCGAGGATTCGCGCGCGGAGGTCGACTTCAACGTGGTGGGCACCGATGCCGGCACGTACGTCGAGCTCCAGGGCACGGCCGAAGGGAAGGCCTTCGACCGCTCGCAGATGGACAAGCTGCTGACCCTCGCCGATGCCGGACTCCAGCGCCTGTTCGAAGCGCAGGCCACGGCCGTGCAGGGAGCGCCCATCCGCCGGTGAGCGTGGCGCCGGGAGCGGGTCGCGCTCGACCGCTGCTCGTGGCGACCCGCTCGAGCCACAAGCTCGACGAGCTCCGTACCCTCCTGCGCCTCCCGAGGGCGCACCTCCTGACCCTCTCGGAGGTGGGCATCGAGGAGGAGGCCATCGAGGATGCCCCGACCCTCCGCGGCAATGCCATCCTGAAGGCACGCTTCTACGCCGGTCTCTCGCGACTGCCGACCCTGTCGGACGACTCGGGCGTCGAGGTGGATGCCCTGGGGGGTGCGCCGGGCGTCCGGACGAAGCGCTTCGCGGGCGAGTCAGCGACCGATGCCGACAACAACGCGAAGCTGCTGGCTGAGCTGGGGGATCTGCCACCCGGCCGGCGAACCGCCCGCTATCGCTGCGTCCTGGCCTACCTTGACCCGGGGGTGCCGTCCAGCGGCGAACGCCCGTGGGTCACGACACGCTCGGGTGTGTTCGAGGGGCGCATCGCGACCCATCCCCGCGGCAGCGGTGGCTTCGGCTACGACCCGATCTTCGAGCCGGCGACGGAACCACCCGGCGGGAGGACCGTGGGGCAGATGAGCCCGGAGGAGAAGGGGCGCGTTTCGCACCGGGCGCGTGCCTCACGCGCGATGGCGCGTCACCTGCGGACCCGCGGCTACTGACCGCGATGGAGCTTCGCGCGACGTTCGATCAGGATGCCGATCTCTACGACCGCGCTCGACCGGGTTACCCCGACGAGCTCTTCCAGGATCTCGCCCGCCTGGGCCGCCTCGGCGCGGGATCACGGGTGCTCGAGATCGGCGTGGGTACCGGGCAGGCGACCGTGGCACTCGCGGCGCGCGGCTACCGGGTCGTGGGTGTCGAGCTCGGGTCCGCGCTGGCCGCGGTGGCCCGCCGGAGGCTGGCGGCCTACGGCGATGCCGTCGAGATCCACGTCTCTCCCTTCGAGGCTTGGCCGCTTCCCACCGAGCCGTTCGACGCGGTCGTGGCCGCCACCTCCTTCCACTGGGTCGACCCGGGGGTCCGCGTCCGGAAGGCGGCTGACGCCCTCCGCCCCGGGGGCGTGCTGGCCACGATCTCGACCGATCACGTGGCGGGCGGTGACGAGGCGTTCTTCGCCGCGGCCCAGGAGTGCTACCTGCGCTGGGACCAGGCGACGGAGCCGGGTCTCCGGCTTCTCCCCGCGAGCGAGATGCCGTCCGACAGTGAGGAGATCGACGTCACCGGTCGCTTCGGGCCCGTCAGCTTCCGCCGCTACGAATGGGAGCGCACCTACTCCACTGATGCGTATCTGGAGGTGCTGCGCACCTACTCGGGCCACCGCGCTCTTCCGCCCGCGGATCTCGACGGGCTGCTCGGGTGCATCCGTGAGCTCATCGATGCGGGCTACGGCGGCCACATCACGAAGCGCTATCTGAACCAGCTGCGTCTCGCGGCGCGCCTGCCGGAGCGCTGATCCGCGGCGCGTAGACGGGAAGCGCCCCGTGGCGGACCTCGAACTCCACGGGCGTCTCCCCGAGGTCCCGCGAGTCGGCGCGCGCCGGAAGCGGCCGGTGGATGCCCTCGATACGCACCCGGGCCGAGCGGTAGGTCCGCACATGCGGCGAGTAGGCCCGCCGGCCGAAGGCGATGGACACGAAATGGCGGATGAGGTCCAGCTTGCTGAAGTGGCGGAAGACGTTGACGTCGAAGAGCCCGTCGTCGAGCCGGGCGTGAGGAGCGACCGTGAACCCGGCCCCGGTGTACGGCCCGTTGGAGACGGTGACCATGAGGGCGCGCGTGCGGAGGGTGCCGCGATCCAGCCGGACCACCATCCGCGCCGGCCGGAAGCGGAAGGCCGTGAAGATGGCTCGCGCCAGTCCCGCGTAGTCGCCCTCGTCGGCCTGCTGCACCTCCTTGAAGATGGCCGCGTTCATGCCCACCGACGCTGACTCGTAGAAGGGCTCGCTCCCGGCGACGCCGACATCGATCGGCCGCGTATGTCCCGCGGCGATGATCGCCGCCGCCGCATCCAGGTCGCGTGGCACGTCCAGCATGCGCGCGATGTTCATGACGCTGCCCAGGGGCAGGACGCCCAGCGCGGTGTCCCCGCCCAACAGCTGCGTCGCCACGAGCCCGACCGTGCCGTCGCCTCCCGCCGCGATGACACCTTCGAGGCCCTGCTGGCGCGCATCGCGGATGGCCGCCACGGCCTCCTCCTCCGAACCCGATGCGACCAGATCGTCACCCAGGCCGTGGCGTCGCATCAGGTCGCGGATCTCGGGCTCACCGGTCCGGTTCGTGGGCAGGCCGCCCTTCGCCCCCGCGTTGGCGTTCCAGATGACACGCAGCCGCCGGTCGGCCGAGCCCGTCGGCCCCTCCGCCCCGCCATTCCCGGTGCCCCTCACGCGGCTTCGCGCACCCGGCGCCCCTTGAGCCGGCGATAGATGGCGCCCAGGCCCAGCAGGTAGCTGATGCCCAGCATGTACGAGGCCGCGACATCGGTCGGCCAGTGGTGGCCCTGGTAGATCCGGCTGGGTCCCACCGCGGCGACCAGCCCGGTCAGCGAGGCCACGATGATGCGGCGTGGCCAGCGCGGTCGGATGAGGCTGTAAGCCAGATACGCCAGCCAGCCATAGGTGCCGGTGTAGACGATGACGTGGCCGCTGGGGAAGCTCGAGCCGCCGAGTGGGGCTGCCACGACCCGCAGGTCCCGCCCGCCCACCGGCCTCGGTCGGCGCATGATCGCCTTCAGGACACTCGAGAGGCCGCCGGTGCCCCATGCGAGCAGTTGCGTGAACGCCTCCACCCGCAGCCGGAGCAGGAACATCACGCTCATGAGGAGTGGCGGGATGACCCGGCTCTGGGGCGGGAAACCGGGCCATGAGATGACGGTCATGATCCGTGCCAGCCGCGGGTGGCGGAAGGCCTGCCAGCGCAGCGTCAGCGCCAGGTCCATCGCCTCGCTCCGCCGTGCCTTGACCAGCGCGAAGATGCCTCCGAAGCCGGCCAGTCCGGCGAGTGCCGCGAGCTGCGGTCCGCGGGTCCGACGGAGCACCACCGGCGGCGGCAGGGTGCCCGGCGGCGTGGGCTCGGGTGGCGCCGTCCCACGGGCCGAGAGGTCGGTCATGCGGCCGAGTATCGGTCAGCGGCGGCGGCTGGGCGCCTGCCTGCCGGATCGGGGCATGACAAGGCCGTGTCAGGGACCGGGTGGCGGTACGGACGGCGTGCTCGCCCCGCCAGCGGACGCAGCCCTGATCCGACCGTCCAGCCAGACGACGCCCGCCAGCCAGGCGAGGCCCAGCAGCGCACCACCGATCACGTCCGACGCCCAATGCTCGCCCGACGCCACGCGCGCGGCTCCCATCACGACCGTGCCCACGGCCACCCCGAGCGCGAGCACGGTCCGGGCGGTGGCTCTGCGCGTCTCTGGGGTCGCCAGGCCGGCGGCCCAGGCCAGCAGTCCCAGCAGGACGAGGGTCCGCGTCACGTGTCCACTCGGGTACGCGAAGCTCGTCTCGCCCAGGATCCCCAGCAACTCACCGCCCGGCGGGCGCGGCAGGGCGAAGATGAGCTTGAGCAGGGACGCGAGCGCGTCGGCGCTGATGGCGAGGAGGAACCAGAGCCCCGCCATGCGGCGGCCTCCGGAAGCCATCACCAGGCCGATGACCAGCGTGACCGCGAGCCAGACCCCCAGGTCGCCCATCCGCTCCCAGGTCTCGAGGAGGGCGCCCAGCGGCGAGCCGTGCAGCGTCTGGAGAGCCTGGGACACCGCGATGTCCACTCCCGTCGTCAGCCCCGTCGACACCCCGACCCCGAGCATCAGGCATGCCGCGAAGGCAACGACGCACAGCGGACCCCACCACCTCCCCGCGCCGACGGTCATGGACGCAGTATCAGGTCACGGGTCGGAGGGGTGAACGCCCTGGCAGCGGTGGGATGCTTGCTCTCGGGCGGCCGTATCATCCGCCGGTCCGGTGATCCTCCTGACGGTCCGGGCGTCGACACCGGTCGGGGCGTGGCGCAACGGTAGCGCACGTGCTTTGGGAGTACGAGGTTGCGGGTTCGAATCCCGCCGCCCCGACCATCTTCAGGCCCCGGGGTCAGCCTTCGAGGCGACGGTACGCCAGGAGGGACCCGCTATCCGCTCCCTGACCGGCCCTGCGCGTCACGGAAGGCGTCCAGGTCGGGCCACTCGGCGCCGCACGCGAGGCAGCCGATCCCCGGCGGCTGGTCGGCCTGGGGCTCACCCATGCCCAGGATGTCGGTATAGGGCTGGACGCCCATCGTCGACACGTAGGGGAAGCCGATGAGGCTCAGCGAGTGCTGGCCGCAGACCGGACAGGCGTCCTCCGATCGGGCACCACCCACCTGTGGATCGGCCTGCACGGCGGGAGGTCGGAGCGGCAGGCTCCGGTAGCGGCGCCGCATCGGGCTCACATCGGTCCCCATACGTGCGGGTGCTTCAGCGATCCCCCCGGCTGTTGCATGGCGTCCACACTAACAGCGGGACACGATGCGGACGCCCCGTGGGGAGCAGTACCATCGGCGTGACACAGGGGTACCAGCCGCCCCCCCTACCGTCGCAAGCCCCTTGACGCGGCCATCTACAGCTTCACCGTGCCCATCGAACAGCTTTTCCTGCTGGCCGGCGCGATCGCGCTGCTCGGCATCTTCGCCGTGCTGCTCCTCTGGCGTGCGATCGGCCGATCGGTGAGACCCGGCCAGGACGCGGAAGACGTCCCGCGGACCCGGTCGCTGCACCGCGACGCCGGTCCGGATGTGCCGGATCCGGGCGAGGTGCCCGCCCTCTCGGCGCTGGACCGCGTCGTCCGGGTGGTCACCCTGCTGTTCCTCGCCGGGGGCGCCATCGCGGTGACCGTGAGCCAGTCCTTCGGACCGGGGGAGGTCGCGGTCTACATGGTCCTTGCCGTGGCCATCCTCGCGGTCGTCTTCGTAGGCGACCTGTTGCCGGAGCACGTGCTGCGCGGGACTCGCCCCGTCCTCCAGGTCTCGCTCGCGATCGGCGTGGTGACGCTGCTCGTGGCTCTGACGGACGGCGTCCGCAGCCCCTTCGTGGTCGGCTACTTCCTGATCGTCGGTGGCGCGGCGCTGTCCTCCGATGACGCCGCCCCGACGCTCCTGGCCCTTGCGGCCGGCGTGACGTACCTCCTCGTGGCAGGGCTGCTGCCCGGCGCCGCACCGGTCGGGGCCGTGGAGCTGGCATGGGCGCTCTTCACGGTGATGACCCTCGCACTGCTCGCCTACATCGCGACCGTGGCCGGTCGTCAGCATCGGCGGGCTCGCGACGCCGCGCTCCGTCTGGCTCGCTTCGACGCTCTGACCGGGCTCTATACGCGGAACTACCTGTTCAACTCCATCGAGCGAGAGATCGCACGGGCCGCTCGCATCGGGCGTGGCTTCTGCCTCCTCATGCTGGACCTGGACGACCTGAAGCCGGTCAACGACACCTTCGGCCACCCCATCGGCGACCGCGTGCTGCGCGGCATCACGGACGTCATCGGTCGCGACATCCGACAGACCGATCTCGCGGCGCGCTACGGCGGCGATGAGTTCGTCGTCCTTCTGCCCGAGACGGACGCGGCGGGAGCGCTCGTCGTTGCCGAGAAGCTGCGAGCCGACATCGCGGCGATGCTCATCCGCAGCGATACGCGCGTCATCCGCACCTCCGTCTCCATCGGGCTCGTCGTCCACCCCGAGGACGGCCTCACCCTGGACGACCTGATGGCTTCCGCGGATGCCGCGATGTACGAGTCGAAGCGACGCGGCAAGAACCAGATCGTGGGCTACGTCTCGCGGACCCAGCACCTCGGCTCGGCGGAGCCGCCCGCCGGTGCGCCGCCCGCCGGTGCGCCGCCCGCTCCGGTGATCGACGAAAGCCTGTCGGGCATGCGCCGGGACGGTCTGTCGTCGTTCGAGGTGACCGTCGCCGATGCCGGTCACGGCGGGCCACCGACCGAGCGGCACGTCCGCTACGAGCCAGCCGCCCGGCGCGGGGTGCCCTGGCAGATGGCCGACCTCCCCGAACGCCGGGCGACGGTCCTTGCACCTCGGCGCACCCCGGGCAGGCAGGAGCCCGATCCGGAGGGGTCGCGCCCACCGTCCTGACGGCCGCTGCCGAGCCTCCCGCCAGCCGGGTAGTAGAGTTGAGCGATGGGCCAGCAGGATCGCCGCCCGGGCGCGGGCTTCGGGACGCGCGCCATCCGCGCAGCGAGCGCCCCGCCGCGCCTGGAGCAGGCGCCGAACGCGGTGCCCATCTACCAGGCGGCCACGTTCAGCGCCGGGGATATCGGTGAGCTGGGTGACATCCTGGGTGACCGCCAGCGGGGCTACGCCTACTCGCGCATCGACAACCCGACGGCTGCCGCGATGGCCGAAGCAGTCGCTCATCTCGAAGGGGCGGAGGCAGGCTTCGCCCTGGGCTCGGGGATGGCCGCCATCCACGCCGCCGTCGCCTCCCTGGTCGGCGCCGGCGATCGGATCGTCTCGACCCACGCCGTCTACGGCAGCACGCGCACGCTCTTCGCGCGGGTCCTGGGCCGTTTCGGGGTGCAGACCGAGTTCGTGGACCCGACCGACCGGGAGGCGGTGGAGGTAGAGCTCGCGCGCGGGGCCCGTGTGCTCTACCTCGAGACGATCTCCAACCCCACCATCGTGGTCTCCGACCTGCCCGCCCTCGTCGAGCTGGCGCATCGCCACGACGCCCGCGTGGTGGTCGACAATACCTTCGCCTCGCCCTACCTCTGCCGGCCCATCGAGCATGGCGCCGACTTGGTGGTGGAGTCGGCCACGAAGTGGCTCGGCGGTCACAGCGACGTGGTCTGTGGCGTCGTGTGCGGCAGTCGCGAGCTCATCGCCGGCGTGCGGGAGTTGCAGGTGGACGTGGGCGCCATCGCCGCTCCCTTCTCGGCCTTCCTCGTCCTCCGGGGCATCCAGACCCTGCACGTTCGGATGGACCGCCACAGCCAGACCGCTCTTGCGCTGGCGCGCTTCCTGGAGGGACAGGACGGTGTGGAGCGCGTCTTCTACCCCGGCCTGGGCAGCCACCCACAGGCACTCGTGGCGCAGCGACTGCTGCGGGCCGGTGGCGGGATGCTGGCCGTGGATCTCTGCGAGCGGCGAGCCGCGCAGGTCTTCCTCGACGCTCTCTCGATCCCGATCCGGACCGCCTCCCTGGGCGCCGTGCACACCATCTGTGTGCATCCGCCCTCCACGACGCACCGCCAGTTCGGTGATGCCGAACTCGCCGCGTCAGGCATCCCCGCCGGCCTGGTGCGCATCTCGGTCGGCCTGGAGGACGCGGAGGATCTCATCGCTGACGTGGCTGCCGCCCTGGACGAGGCTCGATCGGCGGTCCCGGCGCACACCTCGTAAGGTTTCGACATCGCCATCATCGATCTCGGCATCCGCCGTTCGATGGCGGGCCTCGACCCCATCTGCCGCCTGGGAGGGGCGGTCTGGCGGACGCTGACGAGCGTTCGCTTCGCGGTCCTCCAGATCATCGCGCTGGCCGTCGCGGGCCTGATCGGCACGCTCGTCCGCCAGATCCCCGCCTTCGCCCTCCGGGACCCGCAGGCGTACGCGAGCGAGATGGCCGAGATGCATCGCCGGTACGACTCGCTGTCGGTGCTCGGGGTGGTCATCGGGCCGGGCATGGTCGACCTCTTCGAGCGGCTGGGCTTCTTCCGCGTCTTCAGCGCGCCGTGGTTCGTGGGGCTGCTGGTCCTGCTCGTGGTGAGCATCGTGGTGTGCACTTTGGACCGGACCCCGCGTCTCTGGTGGGCGATCCGTCGCGTCAGCGTGGAACAGCCGTCAGCCTTCTTCGACCTGCGGCTCCCCGAGCGAGCGCGCTTCGAGGGGACGGCCTTCTCGGAAGGGGAGCTGGCCGCCGTGCTGCGGCAGCGGCGCTTCCGGACCCGTCGGGCCACCGCCCCGGACGGCTCCGCGACCTGGGTCTACGGCGACCGCAACCAGTACATGAAGATGGCCACGCTCCTGACCCACCTGGGACTGATCCTCTTCCTGGCCGGCGGAGCGGTCACGGCGGCCATGGGATTCGAGACGGTCCTCTTCGTCGGTGAGGGCCAGACGGCCCCGGTGCAGCCGGTGGGCACGCCGCACAACCTGCTCGTGAAGAACCTCGGCTTCCAGGCGCCTGTCCGGCCTGACGGCTCCTTCGCCGACTTCCGCACCGACCTCGCCGTCTATCGTGATGGCGCGGAAGTGGCGCGCAAGACGATCCGCGTCAACGACCCCCTCGAGATGGACGGCTTCGTCTTCCATCAGAACGCGTTCGGCCCGACGGCGGACCTGGAGGTGCGCGACGCCGAGGGGCGCCTCGCGTGGACCGGTCCGGTCCTGCTGGCCGAGGAGTTCGCCGGCCTGCCGCAGGGTTTCCTGACCATCCCCGGGTCGGGCGTGGGGCTCCTGCTCCATCTCCAGCGCGACGCGTCGGGAACGCCGCTGCTGGCGCTGCTGGGCATCGGTGGCGCGGCCGGCGACGGGTCGAGTCGCGTCCTCTTCCGCGGACGGCTGGATGTCGGCGGGACCAGTGACCCCGCCGATACCGCGGGGTACAGCATCACCTGGATCCGCCCCGGCTTCTTCACGGGCATGGTCGTCAAGAACGACCCGGGCGCGCCCGTCATCTGGACCGCCTTCGTCTGCCTCATGGCAGGACTCGCGCTCAGCTTCTACTTCCCGCGGCGCCGCGTCTGGGCCAGGTTCACCGAGCACGAGGGCGTCCAGGTCGCGATGCTGGCCGACCGATACGTCGACGCCGATCGCGAGTTCCGTTCGCTCCTCGACGCGCTGGCGAGGCGCACCGGCCAGCTGCCGGAGCGCCTGCCGCTGCCTGGGTCGCGCGCCGTCGCCGGCCCCTAGCGGGATGCCCACCGTCGCGGACGTCTGGCGCGCCGTCTTCCCTCGTGCCACGGCCGCTGCCGAGCCGCCGGAGCGCGACGTGGGCTGGGTGCGGGTGCTGAAGCCGCGCGTCCCCGCGTTCGACGCACTCGAGTCGAGGGACCTGGCCATCCTTCCCCTGAGCTCCCTGCGAGAGCTGTCGGCGACGGGGCCCATCGATGCGAGCGGCGTGGTGGAAGCGCTCGCTCGAGCGGCGGGCTCGGCCATCGTCGTGGTCGGGGCCACGGCCGAGGAGCCGCTCACCTCGGCGGCACTGGAGCGAGCGGTGGACCTGGGCATGGGCGCCTTCGCACTGCCCGAAACGGATGTGCAGGCGCTCGAGCGCTCGGTCATCGGCTATCTCGTGAACGGCCGAGCGGAGCTGGAGCGGCAGGCCGGCATGCTCGAGACGCAGCTGGAGCGCCTGGCACTCGAGGGAGGGGATCTGGAGGCACAGGCGGCGACGATCGCGCGCTTCCTGGGGCGTCCGGTGGCCATCGAACGCCCGCGCGGCAAGCCGCTCGCGGTCCATGCCCCAGCTGACGTGGAGGGATCGGCAGCGGCGGCCGCTGCCTACCTGGCCCAGCCCCGCCGCGTGGCGCTTCGCCTACGCCTGCCTGACTCTGCCGCTCCCGTCGGGGCGCTGGTGCTCCTCGGCACGGCGCCGCTCAGCGAGCTGGATCGGGTCGCCGCGGAGCGAGTGGCAGGCCTGCTCGCCCTGGAGCTTCGGCGAGGACCCACCCGGGTCGAGGAGGGGTCGCCCCGGGCGACAGGCGCGACACTGCCCGCGGACGGTCCCCCGTGGGTGGCGATCGTGGCACGACAGATGATCCCCGGAGAGCCCTCGGGCCTCGATGAGCGGGAACGGTTGCGTGCGGATCTGACGCGCCTCGGTCCGGCCCGTCGCATCGCGCTGCGGGGCGATGCGGCCAGCCTCGAGTTGCGGGTCATCGCCGTCACTGGCGACGAGGACGCAGCGGGGCTCGCAGTGGCCGCGCGGATCGCCGCGCTCGCTGACCGGCCGGTCGCAGTGTCCCGGCCGTTCAGCGGACCCGAGGAGCGATCCCTCGCCGAGGCAGAGGCGCGGGCGACCCTCGAAGCGGTCGAGGCGCTGGCCTCCGCGGGGCTGGCCGATGCTGCGCGGGACAGCCGGAGCAACGTCATCGGGCGTGCCGATCGGCTGCCCGCTTACCGGCTCCTGGCCGCGCTGCCGGACATGCCGGACGGCCAGCGTCAGGCCCGCGCCCTCCTGGGACCGCTGCTGGATGGCCGTCCCGAGCACGTGGCCGAGCGATCGCGGACGCTGCGCGCAGTGCTGGATGCGGAAAGCCTGAGGGATGCGGCGCAGGCACTGGGCATCCACCGCAACTCGCTGACGTATCGCCTGGCCCGCATCGAGGAGCGGACCGGTTGGGATCTCCACGACCCGTCGCTCCGTCTCGCACTGGGCATCGCCCTCCGAATCGTGCAAAGTGCACAGGACTCTGGAGCGTCGGCGCACCCGACCGCCCTGCCGAGCGAAACCTCGGCGCGTTAGGATTGGCCCAGGTGGTGCATCCGGCCCAAGAAGAGGCGAAAGGAGATCAGTTTGGTCATCGACATCGACATGAAGGATCCCCTGGCGAGGATCGAGGCGGCCAAGGAGCACAACGTCCGCTTCGTCCAGCTCCAGTTCACCGACATCATCGGCTCGGTCAAGGCGGTCACCATCCCGCTGCACCAGCTCTCGGACTCGCTGGAGCACGGCACCTGGTTCGATGGCAGCTCGATCGAGGGCTTCACGCGCATCGCCGAGAGCGACCAGTGGCTGAAGCCGGACATGGACACCTTCGCCGAGATCCCCTGGCAGCCCGGCCACGGCACGCTGGGTGCCGGTCCCATGGGCAGCCGCGGCACGGCGCGCGTCATCTGCGATGTCTACACCCCGAACGGCGACCCCTTCACGGGCGACCCACGCGGGGTGCTCCGGCGACAACTGGAGCGGGCCCAGAACCTGGGCTACGTCTGGAACACCGGCCCGGAGCTGGAGTTCTTCCTCTTCCGGCGTGACGAGAAGGGCGGCATCGCCCCGCTGCCGCACGACCAGGCCGGCTACTTCGACTTCTCCACCGACCTGGCCGGCGAGGTGCGCCAGGACATGGTCAACGCGCTCGAGGCCTTCGGCATCAGCGTGGAGGCGGCCCACCACGAGGTAGCGCCGGGCCAGCACGAGATCGACTTCCGGTACGCCGACGGGCTGCGCACGGCCGACAATGCCCTGACCTTCAAGTTCACGCTCAAGGCCATCGCGCAGCTCCACGGGCTGTACGCGACGTTCATGCCCAAGCCCATCTTCGGCATCAACGGTTCCGGCATGCACACGCACCAGAGCCTCTACTCCATCGAGCAGGACAGGAACGCGTTCGCCGATCCGGAGAACCGGTACGGGCTGTCCGACCTGGCGCGCGCCTACATGGCGGGGATCCTGTCTCACGCACGGGGCATGATCGCCGTCCTGGCACCGCTCGTGAACTCCTACAAGCGGCTGGTCCCGGGCTACGAGGCGCCGACGTACCTGACCTGGGGCCGCACCAACCGCTCGGCGCTCATCCGCGTGCCCAAGGTGTCACCCGGGCGGAGCATCGAGGCCACGCGCGTGGAGGTCCGCTGCCCCGATCCGTCTTCCAACACCTACCTCGCCTTCGCGGTGATGCTGGCGGCCGGCCTCGACGGCATCGAGAAGGGCATGGAGCTCGACGATCCCGTCGAGGAAAGCCTGTACGCCATGGATGCCGATCGCATCAAGGAGAAGGGCATCCGCGAGCTGCCCGGGACCCTGGGTGAGGCCATCGACGAGCTGGAGCGCGATGAGGTGGTCTGCTCGGCGCTCGGCGACCACGTGCTCTCCCGCTTCCTGGATGCGAAGCGCGAGGAGTGGGACGAGTACCGCACCCAGGTCACGTCATGGGAGGTGGACCGCTACCTCGACGCCTTCTAGTCCGCGGAAGCCCGCCCGGAGGGGATGCCGGGGCCGGGCCGGTCGAGCATCCGCTCGCGGGGAGCTATCCGCCCCCGTCACCCACCCGCAACATCCCGGGCAGTCCATCGAAGCCGGCGTCGAGGCTCATGATCCGCTGGATCCCGCGTCGCGGTCCACGTAGCGAGACCCGATGTCCATGTGTGGCCCGTCGACCTACAGGCGTTCGGCCTAAGTCCGAGCCAGGCACGGCATATCGACGCCGGGGCCATCAGGTGATCACGAACAGGCC
>JAUJNA010000009.1:109149-111743 GCA_030446555.1 Chloroflexota bacterium
ACAGCGGTCGCGGCCGCCTAGAGCCCTTCCACGCGGGTGCCGATGAGCTCGCCGCCGTCGACGCCGATGGTATTGCCGGTCATCCAGCCGAGCCTGGGAGAGGCGAGCGCGACGATGGCCTCGGCGACATCCGCGGTACGCGTCAACCGGCCACCGGGGTTGCGCTCGAGCGCCGCATCGAGCAGATGCTCGTGCCCCGGGATGCGGCGGAGGGCGGGCGTATCGGTCACCCCGGCGCGGATGGCGTTGACCGTGATGCCATGGGGCATCAGCTCGAGCGCCAGCTGCCGGCAGTGCGCTTCCAGTGCCGCCTTGGCCGCGCTCACCGGCCCGTAGGTCGGGACCGCATGGACCGCCCCCTCGCTGGTCATCGCGAAGAGCCGGCTGCCGTGACCCAGCAGGCCGGCGTGGAACAGTTCGCGCACCCAGTAGATCATCGAGTGGGCCATGACGTCGACCGTCATCTCGAGCTGCTTTGCGCTCACCTCCTTGCGCGACGGATCGTCCGTCACGTACGGGACGGTGGTCCCGAATGCGAGTGAGTGCAGGAAGACGGCCACGAACGGCTCGGCGCCCGCTGCTCGTCGCTCCTCGAAGCGCGCCCTGGTGTGCTCGATGACCGCTCGCCGCTTCTCCTCATCGGCCGCGTTCACGTTATGGAAGTGGACCGGCACGCCGGTGGATGCGCACCGATCGCGGACCTCGTTGGCGGCGGCCAGCGTCCCTCGCAGATCCAGATGCACTCCCACCAGGGGATAGCCCTCGCGCGTCAGTGCCAGCGAAGTGGCGGCACCGAAGCCGCTGCTGGCACCCAGCACCACGGCCCAGCGTTCGCGTCGGTCGGGGGGCGCGTCGGTCTCGCGCGGCTGCGATGTCAAGCCGAGAGTGTAGCCGGGCGGCTTGGTAGGCTGGCCTCGATGGACGTCCGGCCGACGCGCACCCTCTGGCTGCTCAGCGTCGCCCACGCCGTGAACCACGCGCAGGCCGTGCTCCTGCCGCTCGTCTATCTCGCCATCATCAGCGAGTTCGGCGTCAGCCTCGCCACGGTCGCGTTCCTGACCGCCGTCGGAAGCGTCCTCTCCGGATCGGTGCAGCTCGGGTACAGCTGGCTGACGCGCTTCGTCTCGCGACGCGACCTGCTCGCGCTGGGGAACGTGATCTTCGGCGGCGCCATGGCCGCCCAGGCGCTCGCGCCCGGGTTCGGCACGTTCGCGATGGCGAACGTGATCTCGAGGCTGGGCGCCTCGCAGCAACATCCGGTGGGCAACGGGCTCATCGCCGAGCAGTTCCCGCCCGAACGGCGCGGCATGGCCATCAGCGCCCACATCGCCGGCGGCAACGTAGGGACCATCGCGGTACCGCTCGTCGGGGCGTGGCTCATCGCCGGCATCGGCTGGCGCTGGTCGGTGGTGCTGTTCGGTGTCCCTGCGATCCTGATCGGGATCGCGATGTACGCGCTCATCCGCGAGTCGGGCGCCGATCGCGCTGCCGCGCTCGCCGCGGGGAACCTGCGCCATGCCTTCGGTACGGTGCTGCGTGACCGTGATCTTCGCTTCATCTACCTCTCGTCGATGCTCGGCGGGGGAGGGCGCGGTCTGGGCGTGCTGAACCTGTTCGTGCCGGCGTACCTCGCGCTGGTCATCGGTCTCGATGCCGGGACCGTGGCGCTGATGTACACCCTCCTCGTCATCGGCAGCGTGCCCGGCCCACTCGTCGCCGGCTGGCTCTCCGACCGCTACGGGCGCAAGCCGCTCATCATCGGGGCATACGCGGGTGGGGCGATCTCCCTGGTGGCGTTCGTGCTTGCCGGCGCGTCCGTGCCGTTGCTCTGGCTGGGCATCATCGGCCTGTCGATCTTCAACTTCGTGGAGAGCCCCCAGCTCCAGGCGCTCACTGCCGACATCGCGGCGCCGGCCGTGCGCGATGCCTCGTTCTCGGTCTATTTCACGCTCGCCTTCGGTGTCGGATCGCTGTGGACGGCCCTCTACGGCGCCGTGATCGACGCTCGCGGCGAGGCCGCTGGGCTGCCGCTCGTCTTCCTGATGATGGCCGGTGCGTTCGTGGCCGCGGCACTCGCCGTCGTGCCCGTCCGTGCCGAGGAACGCGTCGCCGCCCAGCGCGCAGCCGACTCCGCCCTCGGGACGGGATGACCGGCGAGGCGCCCGACCCGGCCGCCGAAGGGCTGATCGACGCGGCGTCCGGGCCACGACCGGATCCACTCGATCGGATCCTCTCGCTGGGCGACCTGGAACGGCTGGCCGAGCGGATCATGGACCGTGCCGCCTTCGACTACATCGCGGGCGGGTCGGGCGCCGAGATCACGCTGCGTGAGAACGTCGATGCATTCCGTCGCCGCCGGCTTCGGCCGCGCGTCCTGGTCGACGTCACGGACATCGACGTCTCGACCGACGTGCTGGGCACGGGCGTCGCGCTCCCGGTCGGCGTTGCGCCGATGGCCTTCCAGCACTTCGCGCACGCCGATGCCGAGATGGGCATGGCGCGGGCGGCGGCCCAAGCGGGGGCGCTCTTCTGCCTCTCGACGATGTCGAGCCTGACGCTGGAAGTGGTCGCCTCGGGCGCCGACGAGGTGGCGG
>JAUJNA010000014.1:0-8489 GCA_030446555.1 Chloroflexota bacterium
CTCGCCGCGATCGACGAGCTGGTCTCAAGGCTCATCCAGTCCCGGGGCGGCACGCGCGCAGCGGCGACAGCGCCGGCGCCGGCACCGCTCGCCCCCGCACGGACGACCTAGCAGGAGGCGCAGATGGCCCTCTCAGAACCGCCCGTCCGCCCGCGGCCGCAGGACCCGGCCACGTCGGCGCCGGGCGACGTTGAGCGGCCCAGGGACGCCTCGCCGCAGGAGGAGGAGCAGTCTCCTCTCGGCCCGCGGGGTCCCATCAAGGTCGTCCACGCCTTCTGGCTCGCGGGCATGAGCTGCGACGGGTGCAGCATCTCGGTCACCGGCGCCACGAACCCGAGCGTCGAGCAACTGCTCACCGGGTCCATCTCCGGGCTGCCCAAGGTCATGCTCCACCACCCCGTGCTGTCGGTGGAGAACGGCGACGAGTTCATCCATCCCTTCGAGCTGGCCGCCGATGGCAAGCTCGACGCCCCATACGTCGTGATCTACGAGGGCTCCATCGCGGACGAGCGCATCGCCGCCGCGACCAACGGCTACTTTTCCGCGATGGGCGACAAGGTCCTAGACGAGGACCGGACGCCGTTCCCGACGGCCGAGCGTCTTCGGGCGATGGCGCCCAACGCGGCCGCGGTGGTCGCGATCGGGACGTGTGCGACGTGGGGCGGCATCCCATCGGCCGCGGGCAACCCCACCGGATCCATGAGCGTCATGGACTTCCTGGGTGCGGACTACCGGAGCGCGCTCGGGCTTCCCGTCATCAACGTTCCCGGCTGCGCCCCGGTCGGTGACAACTTCACCGAGACCATCGCGGCCATCCTCCTGTTCCTCCAGGGTCTGGGACCGCTCCCGGAGTTCGACGAGCTCGGCCGTCCCGCCTGGCTGTTCTCCGAGACCGTCCACCGCGGCTGCAACCGTGCCGGCTACTACGAGGAGGGCGTGTTCGCCAAGCGGTACGGTGACAAGGAGTGCCTCGTGGAGGTCGGCTGCTGGGGGCCGATCGTCAACTGCAACATCGTCTCCCGCGGCGCGCAGTCGCACATGGGCGGCTGCATGGCGGTCGGCGGCCCGTGCATCGGCTGCACGATGCCCGGCTTCCCGGATAAGTTCGCGCCGTTCTACAAGGCGCCGCCGGGCTCCTTCATCTCGGCCACGACGTCCCGGGCGGTCGGCTTCGGCATCCGACGGCTCCGAGCGATGAGCCATGACAACGCGAACCGCGAGGTCCGCTGGGACCTCGTGAACGACGGTCGGGTGCCGAGCGGTTGGGGACGCGTCCCACGGCCGGGTCTGCTCGGCAAGACCGTGCACTTCTTCTACGAGAAGCTGCAGTACAGCGGGAGCAAGAAGCCGGGGCGCAACGACCGGCGGCACTATGCCACCGACCTCCCGCCCCGCGCGCGTGGGATGGACGTCGTCCAGGACAAGAGTCGACCGGGGCCGAAGCCATGACCGATGCAGAGCTCACCACCGCCTGGCTGATCGGGGTCGCCGTCGCGGGGGTCGTCGTCCTGCTGGCCGCCGCGCTGCTGCTGATGGTCCTCTCGGCCGCGCGCAGCATCCTCCGGCATGGCGCCGAGGCACTCGCGGCGGCGGAGGAGATCCAGCGCGGGACCAGCGTCATCTGGGCGCTCTCGGACACGAACCGGATCGCCGGGGAGATCCTGGCGACGGCGGAGCGGATCGAGGAGAACGGCGGGGTGATCGCCGAAGCACTCGCGGAGACGGAGTCGCGTCCCGTCTCCGTGGTCGGCTGACGAGGAGACGGGCATGCCGAGCGAAGGTCTCGTGAACACGCTGTGGCTGGTTTCACTGCTCATCGGAGGGGTGGTGATCGTCGTGGTCGGGCTCGTGCTGACCGCGATCCTGCGCACCGTCCGCGAGATCGATGCCGCCGTCGCGCGCATCTGGGCGGGGGGACAGCGCATCGCGAACGACACCGTCCACATCCCGCTCCTCCATGAGACGAATCGCGTCGCGGGGCTGATCCTCGAACGCGCCGGCGGGATCGACGCCGCTGCCGCCCGCATCGAATCCCACTCCGGGACGTGTGCCGGCTGCCCGGCGTGCGTGCTCGTCCCGCGCAGCGCGCTGCGATGACGGAGCTGCTGATGATCCTCACCGCGGTCGCGGTCCTCGTCCTGGTCGCGGTGCTGGTGATCCTCCTCACGCGCATCGTCGCCAGCCTGGACTCCATCACGGGAGAGCCATCCGGCTACAGCAGCCGGTCCAGCTATGTCGGCAAGATCGCCTTCGGCCTCCGCGCCATCGAGATGCAGACGAGCCACCTGGGCCCGGAGGTGACGCAGCTCAACGCCGGGCTCTCGGCCGCGGCTCAGGGCCTCAAGAGCATCGACACGCACCTCGTGCACACGATCGAGAACGTGGTCCGGCAGGGCGAGGAGGGCCGCTAGGATGGACGTGCCGATCCTGGTCACGGTCGTCTGGTCGCTGCTGCTCGTGGTGACGGTGTTCGTGGTCGTGCCGGTCCTGGTGCGGCTGCTGCATCGCATCTACCTGGCGGCGCGGCTGTTGGAGCACAACACGGCGCGCGCACTCGCTGCCGGCGTGGGTATCGCGGGCAACACCGGCAACATCGAAGCGCTGAACACGACGATCGGGGTCGCGACGGACATCCTCGGCACCGCGACGGCCATCGAGGAGCACGCGGGCACGATCGAATCGGCGCTCGGTTCCCGCGCGACGGTGTGACGATGCTCGCCTTGCTGACCGTCGTCACACTCGCCGTCGTGACACTCGTCGTCCTCGTCCTGGTGGGCTACCTCGTGGCGACCATCGTCCACCTCCGGCGTGCCGACCGGAACCTCGCGCAACTCGCGGGGGGCCTGCGTGCCGTTCAGGGCCACGTGAAGCCGCTCCCGGCGCATCTCACCACCATCAACGGCGCCCTGGCCGCGCTCCGCGACTCGCTCGCCGGGACCGACCGTCACCTCGCGACCGTTCGCAGCGTCCTTCGTCGGTAGGGAGAGGGCGACCAGATGTGCTTCAAGAACCTGCCCGTCGCCTTCGATGAGCAGGGTCGGGCGTACCTCAAGGACGTCCCCGACCCATACGGCCTCCATGTCCAGCCGCAGACGACGAACGGCGTCAAGACGCTCAGCCGCGACCAGATCGAGGACCTGCTGGCCCGGAACGGGCACATCAAGCAGAAGGACTTCGACCCGGTCACCCGGGTCGCCGGCGCACTCGCGTTCCACTCCGTGGTGGATCTGGAGCAGAAGCGCGTCCTGGAAGGGCGATCGGTGGCGACGCTCTTCCGCGGCTACGAGATCATCATGATGGGCCGCGACCCGCGAGACGCCATCTACATCACCAGCCGCGCCTGCGGCGTGTGCGGCGGCGTCCACGCCACGTGCTCCGCGCTCGCGACGGAGATGGCGATCGGGGTCAAGCCGCCCCCGATGGGCATCGTGATGCGCAACATGATGCTCGCGATCGAGTACCTCTACGACAACCCGCTGCACCTGTTCCTGCTCGCGGGTCCGGACTACTCGGAGTCGATCGTCGCCCAGACGAACCCGGAGCTCCTGACGCGCGCACAGCGCACCCCCGCCCCCGGCTCGAATGTCCACGGCTACGGCTCGATCGCCGACATCATGCGCGACATGAACCCGCTCACCGGCGGGCTCTACCTGGAAGCGCTCCATATGACCCGCGTCGCGCGCGAGGCGTTCGTGCTGATCGGCGGCAAGTACCCGCACCCGCAGACGGTCGTGCCCGGCGGCGTCAGCACCACCGTGACGCTCTCCACGCTCAACGAGATCTACCTCCGGTTCCAGCAGTTCTTCGACTACTCCAAGCGGGTCGTCGCCATCTACGACGACATCGTGGACTTCTTCTACGACGCGGAGCCGCGCTACCGCGACGTCGGCCGGACGAGCGCCAACATCATCGACTGCGGGATGTGGGACGATCCCGAGGCGTACGACGCGACGTACGAGAACGCGCCGACCTGGGGCGAGCGACGCTGGGCCACCCCCGGCGTGATCATCGACGGCAAGCTCGTCACGACGAACCTGCAGCACATCAACCTGGGCATCGAAGAGTTCGTCGAGCACTCCTTCTACGAGGGTTGGGACGGGCAACGGTTCGCGACCGATCCGGTCGGCAATCCGCTCAGCCCGCACCACCCGTGGAACAAGGAGACCAAGCCGCGTCCGCAGGGCCCCAACTGGCGCGAGAAGTACACCTGGGCGACCTCTCCTCGCTGGGATCGGCAGGCGATGGACGCGGAGGTCACGGGCCGCATCTGGAACACGGCGGTCGCCCAGAAGATCCCCGCCAACCCGTACATCTTCCCCACGGGCCACAGCCTCAAGCTGCTCGTCCCGGCCGGTCGGCTTCCGGAGATGGAGCTAGAGTGGCACGTCCCGGACGTGTGGAACGCGCTGGAGCGCAACCGCGGGCGGGCGTACTGCGTCGCCTACACCGCGCTCGTCACGATGAACCTGTTCCAGCAGGCCGTGGAGCTGATGAAGAACGGCCAGACGGCCACGAGCACGGAGTTCGAGATCCCCAGGAAGGGCGTCCGCCGTGGCGTGGGGTTCTGGGGCGCGGGACGCGGGTACCTCTCGCACCACATGGTGCTCGAGGACGGCGTGGTCACGAACTACCAGATCGTCACGCCGTCCACCATCAACGCATCGCCTCGGGACCCGTGGGGCACGCCCGGCAAGTACGAGGAGGCCGTGATGAACACGCCCATCCTCGAGAGCAGCGGCGACGGCAAGTTCGTGGGCATCGACATCCTGCGCGCCATCCGCTCGTTCGACCCGTGCATGCCGTGCACGACCCATATCCACACCGACCAGGGCGTCGTCACGCGCGAGGTCAACACTTGCGCCTGCGGCGTCTAGGCGCCAGGACGCTGCGGAGCGACCGTGATCCTCGCTGCCGGCGTCGGGTACTCCGACCTGCGGGACCTGTCCTTCGGTCCGCGCCTGGTGGAACGGCTGCGCGTCGAAGCGTGGCCGGACGACGTCGAGATCCAGGACCTCAGCTACGGGCCGCTGGCCGTCGTCCAGTGGCTCCAGGATGAGCCCGGCCGGTTCGACCGGATGGTGCTCGCCGGCGCGGTGGAGCGCGGCCGAACGCCGGGTGCGCTTGTGACGCAAGCGTGGGTCCGGCGCGAGCGGTCGCCGGACGAGGTGCAGGAGCGCATCGCGGAAGCGGTGACGGGCGTGATCGGCCTGGAGAACCTCCTCGTCATCGCCGACTGGTTCGGCGTCCTACCCGTCGATACCTCGGTGATCGAGCTCGAGCCCGTCGAGCTGGAGTGGGGTGAGGAGCTCAGCCCGGTCGGGGCCGAGCGGATCGAGGCCGCGGTGTCCTGGATCCGAGGGCACGTGGCGCGTGAGGGACACGCCCGCCGCAACGGGCACGGGATCGCGGTCACCGGGCCGGGCGACCTATGACGACCTCGATCCCCGGCGCCTCGGCTCCGGCCCCGGCGACCGACGCCGGCTCCGCCCTCGCCGCGCTCCGGTGCCGCGATGACATCCTCCAGGCCCTGTTCTGGCTGCGCGGGGAGGGGTTCGCGGCCGATGCGGACGTCGACGGCGTGGCGCGGCTGATCGGCCTCGACCGGACCCTGGTGGGACCGCACCTCGGCGGGCTTGTCCGCGACGGCTACCTCGAGGAGAGGGCCGGGCGGTACCGGCTGAGCGAGCTCGGCGCGCGCGAAGGCGGCCGGCGCTTTGCGGACGAGTTCGCCGACCTCCAGCTCACCGCCCATGGCGAGTGCCCGCCAGACTGTCCCCACTGCGAGGCGATCGAGCGCGATGGATGCACGCACTGCGTCACAGGGCGACTGGAGGACTGACGTGGTCCGCCGAGCGCTGCCGGTGATCGGACCGGGCGGTGTGGCCGTCGTCTCGGACGCCGCGGAAGCCCCTGTGGGCACGCGCACGGCCGATCTCCACAGGTCGGCGTCCCACGCAGGACAGCATCGGGGCGGGGACGCCGGCACGACCGGGGACCGGGAGGCCGGCGCGTTCGCCGCCCTGCAGGCGCAGGTGGCCGACGGACTGGAGCGCCTCGACGCGGAGGCCGACGACGCGATCCGACGGACGGTGTACCAGGTGCTGGACGGCGTCGACGCGCTCCACCGCGAGGGGCTCGAGCGGCTGCTGACCGTGGTCCACGACACCGGCGCCGCGGATCTTCTCTCACGGCTCGCGATGGATCCGGTGGTCGCCGCGCTGCTGGACCTCTACGACCTGCTCCCCGGCGACCGCCGCGCGGAGGTGGACCACGCGCTGCGTGACGCGTACGGCTACCTGGGATCGCACGGCGGGCACCTGGAGGTGCTCGCGGTCGAGGGCGACCAGGTCCATATCCGGCTCGCCGGTTCCTGCAGCGACTGCCCCGGTTCGTCCGCGACCCTCCGCCGCGTAGTGGAGGAGGCCCTGCGGGAGGAGCTGCCGTGGTTCGGTGAACTGGTGGTGGAGCTGCCGGAGGAGCCCGCAGAGCCCGTCGCGGCCGCTCGGTCCACGAGCGGCCCGCACGCTCCTGTTCCGCGTGCGCTTCGGCGCCCGCGCTGGGTCTCGGTCGGCCGCGTAGGAGACCTCCTGCCGGGACGCATCTCGGCCGTCCGCCCGGAGGGTGTCGCGGTCGTCCTGCTCGCGCATGAGGGGGAGGTCGTCGCGTACGCGGACGGGTGTCCGCCGGGGAGCCCGTTGACCTTCCAGCTCGGTCGCGTGGAGGGGAACGAGCTGGTCTGTGCGTGGCACGCCTGCCGCTACGACGTCCGGAACGGCCGGCGCACGGACGCGGACGGTCGACTCACGGTCTATCCGGTCGCGGTGCGCGACGGCGAGGTGCTCATCGCCCTGGGGACCGAGGAGGTCGCGGCCACTTGACCGCACGGACCCTGGTGGTCGGCGTCGGGAACGATCTGCTGCGCGATGACGGCTTCGGCATCGTTGCGCTCCGCCGGCTCGCGGCGGAGCCGCTCCCGCCTGGTGTCCAGTTGCTCGAGGCCGGCATCGCCGGCATCGCAGTCGTCCAGGAGCTCGTCGCCGGCTATGACGCGCTCGTGATCCTCGACGCCGCCGATCGCGGCGTCTCGCCGGGGGCCGTCCAGCTCCTCTCCGTGGAAGTCCCGGACCCGGTGACGCTCCGCGCGGAGGACCGGCTGGCCTTGATGGCCGACATGCACCAGGCCGTGCCGTCGCTCGCACTCATCCTGGCCCGCGCGCTCGACGTTCTGCCCCCGCGCGTCTTCATCCTCGGCTGCCAGCCGGGCGACACCGAGCTGGGCATGGAGCTGACGCACGCGGTCGCCGCGGCGGTGGAGGAAGCGGTGCCACGCGTGCTCGACCTCGTCCGACACCTGCACGACGAGCGGACCTCCGTCACGACGCTCACGTCGGTGGCTTGACGATGTGTCGAGCGGAGCCGCGGCAGGTGCTCCAGGTCGCTGACGGCCGCCTTGAGGTGCTGTATGACGGCGAGCCGACCTGGGTGGGGGACGGCGGGATGCGCGATCTCGCGTCCGGCGACTACGTCGTGGTCTACGCCGGGCACGCCGTGGAGCGTATGGACCAGGACGAAGCGGAGGACATCATCCGGTTCAACGAGGAGCTCGAGGCGATGCTGGAGGCGGCGAGCGGATGACGATGCTTGCTCCGCCGCAAGCGATCCTCGCTGGCTCGCTGCGGTTCATCCGCTATGGCTTCATGCCAAACCGGCTTCGCTACTGCGGCCCCGACGAGACGCGGACGCTGTTCCAGTATGCCGTGGAGCAGACGATCGAACCCGACGTCGCGCCACTCCTGCGGGCGTTCACGGGCGCGACCCCCTACCTGCAGCTGATCGCACGCGCCAACGGCATCGCCGATCCCTTCGACGACCGCGTGGTGGAGGCGTACTGGATCGGGAATGCCCTGCTGGAGCGGGTGGAGGTCCGTCAGCTGTACGACTCGCTTGCGGAGCGGTTCGGGGGCCAGCTTCGTGGTCGTGCCCGGGACTGGGTGCTGAGCAAGGCGCCCGCAGGGGCGCGTCCCCACCACTCCTTCCACGTGCTCGATGTGTACCGCATGGTGGCCGACCACGGTGACTCCCTGCACACGATGGACGAGTGCCGGATCAGCTGGGGTCGGGTCGTGAGCGCGGAGGGTCCTCAGCTGCGCGTCGTGCGGCAGCCCGTCCGGCTGGTCGGGGGAAAGCTGACGCTCGCGGCGCCCGAGATGGTGACGGTCGCACGCCAGGTCGATGGCCGCGGCTTCGCCGACGAGGCTGCGGTGGGCGACTGGGTCTCGATCCACTGGGGGTGGGTCTGCGAGCGCCTGAGCGACGGACAGCGGTCAGCGCTCGCGCGCTATACGACGCACCACCTAGCGATCGCGAACGAGACCCTCTGACGCCCGTCGAGGTCATGGGTCACCGGCGATGACGGACGGCGAACCTCGCTTCCCGCTCGCATCCGGACGCGCGGAGGGACCGGCGTGCTCGGAGCGCGTGGTAGCGCT
>JAUJNA010000014.1:8589-9917 GCA_030446555.1 Chloroflexota bacterium
GCGCTGCCCCGTCAACGACACCGTGACCGGGAGAGACCAGCTAGCGGTCCGGCTCTCTCCAGCCCGCTGGGCGCACCGAGGCGAGGTAGAGCCCCAAGACCGTGCCGTAGAAGAAGGCGTGGAAGATGAACTGCGGGATGACCGGCGCCATCGTGAACCACGGCCGACCGATGGCCGGCGCCACCACGTAGAAATTCACCGCCCAGAGCACGGTGCCCCACACCGTAGCCGCCACGACGATCGCGGCCGTCGATGACCGCAGGGCGGGGACCATCTGCACCGCGACCGCGAAGACGACGGCGTAGATGACGCTGAGGAGCAGGTGCCAGAGCGGCCCGACCACCAAGGCGGTCGACATGTCGATCTCCGGGGGCGGCTGTCCGATGGGCACCGACGCGAACGCGGAGAGCGGTGCCAGGAGCTGATCACCCATGAGCACCGAGCCGATCATCTCCGCCACGGCGAAGACGAGGCCGGCCACGATGCCGCCGATGATGCCGTGCCTGACGACCCAGCCCATGTCCGTGCGTCGCCTGACGTCCGTCGTCATCGCACTGCCCTCCTCCTTAGAACGCCTGGATGTCTAGAGCGCGCCCGACGCCTGGCGGCCGAGAGGGCCGTGTCCGGCACGCTAGGCCCTGACAGCACCGCCGATACGCGTGCTCGGTGCGGACTCGGGAAGCTAGGCCGGAGGCCCGGTCGGCGGCCTGATCCCACTGGTGCGACCTGCGTGTCACGGGCGGTCGCGGCAGCGTCACGCAGCGCCCGGCTCGATGCGCCCTCGAGCCCTTCGTGCCCGTCGTCCTGTCAACGCGGGTCGTACGCCCTCCTCGATGCACGTGAAGCGCTGGGGAAGTCGACAGAGGAGTCGAGGAGGCACGTCCCCACACCGGCGATGGCGCAGCCGTCCCTCGCCGCGCCGCAGTAGCCGCAGCCTCAGCTCGGGCGCCCTCGCGCGGGGAAACGCCGCTACCAAGAAGCGACGAGGCGAGGAGTTGCGCGTGGGGCTTCATCGCGCGGAGCCTACGGAACGCTAACGGTCCGCGCTGTGGCCTCGATCACGCTGGATTCGAACGTACTTCCGCAGTGCTTTCCGGTGTAGTGGAGTTCGCGTCCGTCCTGCGCCGTCTGCCGCTGCCCGGTGCGGCCGACTACGACGGGCGTCCCCTCTCGGAGATCGCGCACCTCGCTGTCGCCGACGCCCGTGCTCGAAAGGGGCGGTAGCGGCGATCGCCGCCTGGGCGCCGCGCATCCGCTCGTGCACCTGGAGCGCCGTCGTCAGGAGGGCGTGGTGGTGCGGCTCGAGGCGTAGTTGGCGACAATCGAAC
>JAUJNA010000001.1:0-26359 GCA_030446555.1 Chloroflexota bacterium
TGCCAGCCCTTCGTTCACGGGTGCGACATCTGCTCGTCTGGCGAAGGCCATGTTCGTGGCTCGCTTGACAGGGTGTTCCAGGATCGCGAGCCTTCGCCGTAACGAGACGCGCCATCGAGGCGCGGACGACAGTCCCCGAAGGAGCGAGCCACACGGTGGGCGCAGAGTACCGCCTGAACCGGCTGTTCAATGCGCGTTCGGGCCGCTGCCTGGACGTGGCTGTCGACCATGGGTTCTTCGGCGAGCCGTCCTTCCTCATCGGCATCGAGGACATGCCGAGGGCCGTGCGCCTGCTCGTCGACGCCGGGCCGGACGCCATCCAGCTGACGCCCGGTCAGGCGCCCCTGTTGCAGTCGTGCCCCGGTCGTGACAAGCCGGCACTGGTGCTTCGAACCGACGTCGCGAACGTCTATGGCCGCCCCCTGGACCGACATCTGTTCAGCCGCCACTTCCCGGATGCCGTCGAGCAGGCCGTACGGCTGGACGCGGTCGCCGTGGTCGCCAACCTGCTCCATCTCCCGTCGCGGCCCAATCTCCGTGAGCGCTGCATCGAGGCGGTGATGCATCTGCGGGCGGCCTGCACGGCTTTCGCCATGCCGCTCATGGTCGAGCCCCTCGTCATGCGGGACGACGGCGAGGCCGGCTATGCGGTCGACGGGGACCCGGTGCGCATCGTGTCACTGGTCAGACAGGCACGCGAGCTCGGCGCTGACGTCATCAAGGCAGATCCGACCACGCCCGTCGATCAGTTCCATCGCGTCGTCGAGGCAGCCGGTGGCGCGCCCGTGCTGGCAAGAGGCGGCGGAAAGGTCGACGACGCGGATCTCCTCAACCGAACCGCGGCACTCCTCGAGCAAGGTGCGTCCGGCATCGTCTACGGCCGCAACATCATCCAGCATCGATCGCCCGGGTTGATCACGAGGGCCCTCATGGCCATGCTCCACGATTCGGCCAGCCCGGGCGAGGCGCTGGGCCTCCTGGCCGCCTCAGACGCATGAGGGAGCCGGGCGAGACCGTTCGCGTCGGAATCGTTGGCGGCGGTCTGATGGGCAGGGAGGCAGCCGCGGCGATCGCCCGCTGGCCAACCCTGCTCGGCCATCCGGTCCGACCGGTCGTGACTGCGGTCTGCGACGTGGACGACCGAGCGCTGAGCTGGTTCCGTCAGCTGTCGTCGATCTCGCGCTTCACGGCCGATTACCGGCACCTGCTCGACGGCGAGGTGGACGTCGTCTACGTCGCCGTCCGACACGACCTCCATGATTCGATCTACACCGACGTGATCGCATCGGGAACCGACCTGTTCGCCGAGAAGCCGTTCGGGATCGACCTCGCTGCGGCAACCCGGATCGTCCAGGCGATCGACGCCGCCGACGGCGGGGTCTTCGTTCGCTGCTCCAGCGAGTTCCCGTTCTTCCCCGGCGCCCAGGCCGTCATCGCGCTGGCGCAATCGGGCGCGTTCGGGCAGATCATCGAGGTGGTCAGCAGCTTCTCGCACTCGAGCGACATGGACCCCGCGAAGCCGCTCAACTGGAAGCGCGAGCGCCGGTACTGTGGCGAGGCCGGGGTGATGAACGACCTCGGGCTCCACGTCCTCCATGTTCCGATCCGCCTCGGGTGGCGACCGAGCACGCTGTTCGCCGTCCTGCAGGATCTCGTCACTCACCGGCCCGGGCCGGACGGGACCCTGGCACGGTGCGACACGTTCGAGAACGCGAGCCTCCTGTGCGCGGTCGGGGGTCCGGGCGGCTCGTTCCCGATGACCGTGGGCATGAAGCGCATCGATCCGGGCCAGATGAACACGTGGCTGCTGCGGGTGGTCGGCATGACCGGCGGCGCGGAGTTCTCCACCCGGTATCCCAAGACGGTGCGGCGGATGCGGCTGGACGGCGGCGACCAAGTGTGGCAGGAGATCGAGATGGGCAGTCAGTCGGTGTTCCCGTCCATCACCGGAGCCATTTTCGAGAGCGGCTTCTCGGACGCGATCCAGCAGATGTGGGCGGCATATCTGGCCGAGCGAGCAGGACACCTCGACGGCCGATTCGGCTGCGCCACCCCGGATGAGGCGCTGAACGCCCATGCCGTCGTCGCCGCGGCCCTCGAGTCGGACCGGCTCGGCACAACGGTCGCTCCGGACTACGCGGTGCTGGAGCGAGAGCCGGAGGTCGGTAGCGTCCGGGTGGCTGCCCTCGAGCTCGGCCGGTAGGCCTTCGGTGGTGTCACCTGCCGGAGGAGTGCGATGCGGACGGTGACCGTCGCCGGTCACCTCTGCATCGACGTGATCCCCCGGATCTCATCAGCCGTCGACGTGACACCCGGGTCGCTCGTGGAGCTCGGCCCTCTCGCTCTCGAGCCCGGCGGGTGCGTGGCGAACACGGGCACGGTCCTGGCGGGGCTAGGAGCAGACGTTCGGCTCGTCGCCGACGTGGGTGACGATGAGCTCGGCCGCATCCTTCGCGCGAAGCTGGACGGGCGTGGCCTCGATACGTCGTCGCTCCGAGTCACCCGGACGGCGGGCACCTCGTACTCCATCGTCGTCGAGCCCCCGGGTGTCGACCGTACCTTCTGGCATCACGTCGGCGCCAACGCCGGGTTCGACGCGGACCGCCTGGATCTCGCCGGCAGCCAGGCGCTGCACCTGGGCTATCCGCCGCTCCTGCCGAGGCTCATCGAGGACGGCGCGGCACGGCTGGTGAAAATTCTTTCGAGTGCCAAGCGAGTCGGGGTCACCACGTCCCTCGACCTCGCCGTCGTGCAGCCGGGCTCGCAGGCTGCTGCCGCCGACTGGCCTCGCCTCCTGCGGGCGACGCTCCCGCACGTCGACGTGCTCTCGCCGAGCAGCGATGATCTGCGATCGATGTTCGGCGCTCGGGCGACGGCCTCCAGGGAGCGGCTTCGAACGCTTGCCGGGACGTTCATCGATTGGGGCGCGGCCGTGGTCATGGTGACCGCCGGAGCGTCGGGCCTTGTGCTGCAGACGGGATCGCGTGCGCGCCTCGAGGCAGGCGGCGGCGTGCTCGCCCCAGTCGCTGATCGTTGGGCCGAGACGACGCGCTGGGTGCCGGCACGGAAGCTGACGGTGCGCTCGACCACAGGCGCTGGAGATGCAGCCTCAGCCGGGCTGCTTCACGCCCTGCTTTCGGGATGGGACCCCGCGTTCAGCGGGAGCTGGGTCGCGGCGGTTGCCGCCGCGAAGATCAGCGGCGAGCCCGTGCCCGGTGCCTTCGTCAGCGGCAACGTCTGACAGAACCCGCCTTCACCAGGCGAGTTGGCGACGTGCGGTCAGCGATGGTGGCTGGACGACGCCCAGCCGGCGGGCTCCGTCGCCAGCGCGTAGGGTGTCAATCTATGTCAGCCGGGTAGTGACTCAATTTGGCCACTTGCCTGACAATCCGCGTGGTGAGCTTTCCTGACCCTCGCGCCGTGTCGTCGCGCAAGGAGCTTGTCTTTCGTCCGAGCGTTACGCGCATCGCTTGACGAGGCGCTCGTCCAGCCTATGCCGCCCGCCTACGTTGATGCGACGGCGAGCCTGGCGGCGACCACCTCTACCACCGCATCGAGGCGTACCCGGGCCTCCGCTTCGACCGCGACATGGGCGCGGGCGTGGGAGCTGACGGCTGGCTCGCCGAGGACGAGGATTTCCTCGTCGGGCAGCACTACGCCATGTAGACCTCCCCGCCGCCACGCGCACGGCCCCGGGCGCAAGCTCGTGGGCCCTTCTGCGTGGTGTGGCGTCGGTGGCCAAGCGCTCACTCATCGAGGCACGTGGGCGCCCTGTGGCGGCCCTGGGGCGAACGTGGGCTGTCGGGCGGCGCGGGATGGGCACGCCCAGGACCGTCATGACCGTCACGCCGCGGCACGGCGACGGAAGTGGGCGCGGCACGCGGGGCACCAGCGCGGATCGCGTCCGCGACCAGGCTTGCGGGTGAGGGGTCGGTCGCAGCCTCGACAGGCGAGCACGCGGTCCAGGTAGGCGGCGTGGGCCTGCAGCACGGCCTGATAGGCGGCGTAGGCAGGCGTGTCGTCCTCATCGCCCGCGGCCAGATAACACAAGAATGGCAAAACCCAGCCGCTCATTCGTGCTCCCGCGGCTTCACCGCAGACCATCACGCTTTTGGTCCACCCCCAAGGTCAGCGCACAGCACGTCGCGTCACCTCCGCCGGTCAAGGCAGTTACACCGTTACGCTCGGTCAACGCAGTACCGTCTGGTGCGAGATCGGGCCGCTCGCGACCGTCATCACCGTCACGACCGTCACTCGGCCTCAACGCCGCGCCCTCCGGGTCGGCGTCTGCGCCCAGCGCTTCCGCGTGTTGCAGCCTCGACAGAGGACGCTCGTCGCCCCGAGCAGCGCGCCACCGAGCACGAGCGGGTCGCTGCGGTCGTTGGTCAGGTCGCTCGATGGATGCGCAGCGACGCCGAAGCCCGGGCACCACCAGCCGTGGCGCCCGACGTGGGCCGCGATGTCCCGCTTGCTCCGCTTCCTCCAGGCTGGCTGGTCGTAGGCCGGGTTGTGCACCGCACGATGGAAGCCGCGGTTGCACGAGACGCAGCGCGAGCCGTTGGTGGTCGGCAGCCCGCAGCCCAAGCAGATCGTGCCCGGCACTCACGCCGCTCCCTCGTCGGGTCGAAAGGGGGTCCTCGCTAGGCGAAGGGCGAGCCGCCCACCGTGTCCGCGCTGCGTGGTCGCCTCTCCCGCGCAGGTCCCGACAGCGCCCGCCGAGGAGGCTGCCAGGGAAAGCGGAATGGTCATGTCACCCACCGTATCGGCGGGGATGAGCACGGGGAAGGGCAGCACCGAACGCACGTAGTGTGGCGGTACGAACGTCTGCCTTGGCTGCTTCCAGACCCCGACTACGACCGCTCTTCCGCGATCCGGCGGGCGTCAGCGACCACGTCTGGACGTGCGAGCAGATCGCGACGCTACTCGACGCTTGTCCTGACCAATGTCATAGGGGCCGTGGTCGCACGGGAAGGCGACACGGTCCGTCTTGGGGGTGGAGAAGACCCCGAACGACCTGGTGCGTTCGTAGCGTGCGGCCAGCTTGAGGTCACCGAGTAACGCACGCCGAACTGAGCCCGGAGACGCGGATGCAGGTCAGGACGATGATCGCCACCCGGAACCCGCCATGAACCAGCGGAAGGCCTCCGTCTCCCGCTAGACAGCAAGGGAACGCGCAGAGTCAGCAGGGGCGCTCCTCAGGGAAGTCACCGCGGCCGCCGCCGACCGCAAAGGGCTCCCCGAGCAGGGCGTCGAGGGCGTCTTCAGTGTCAGGATCGCTCCCGGCGTACAGCACGATCGACCTATCGCCTTTCCAGAACCTCGGGTTCCCGACCCACTCAATGATCGAATCGCCCACGTGCGAGGGGTCACGCGGGTCGATCGAGGCGACGGCTGCCTGTGCTTGCGCTTCCGTGCGGAACTCGTAGACGTGCAGGGACTCACCCGTGACGCAGAGCGTCACTCCCGTCCCCCGGAACGGAGCCGCGTTGAAGCGACTGCCCACGTGCGCATCGAGGCCCGCGTCTCGCAGACCTCGCAGTAGCGACTGGTGCCCACTGTCCATCACCGTGATGTCCCCGCAGGCGAGCCACGGACCGTCACTGGCGGTCTCGCCGCCACCGATCGACACGAAGTCACCTTCACGCGCCACGATCGACCCGACCTCGTCGTACAGCACGAGCCCGCTCGCGTCCAGTTGAGTCGTATACCCGGGAGGCCACAGGATCTGCCGTCGGACACCATCCGTACCGGCGAGCGCCATCCCGTGCCGCTCGTCATCCACCAGGGTCCCCTCGATAAGGGCTGCCGGGCAGGCAGCGGCCGTCCCAGCTGGCACCGGTGCCGAAGTCTGCGAGGGCGCTGGTCCCGGCCGAGACTCCCCGGGATATCCCGCCACGGCGCTGCACGTGGGTTCCGGTTCCTGGACGGTCACTGTGAGTGGGGTCGTGAGGCCACTCAGCACCTCGAACCCGACGTCCGGGCAGCGCGCCACTTCGCCGTAGCTCGGCGGCTCGGACTCGCCTTCCAGCAGGACGTCACCGTACACATCGACCCGGGTCGAGGTCGTATAGAGGCCCGGTGCAAGCTGGACGGTCGTGTTCTCGTCGTCCAGTCGCAGCTCATGCAGCAGCCCGCCTCCCCCAGCCGGTCGGATCTCGACGAAGGCGACATGGCCCCCCATCGCCGGAAACACACCAGGCGGCGGCTCGACCCTGACCAGCAGGACGTCCAGGGTGCCGTCCGCCGCTGGGCTGCTCGACGGCACGGCCCCGCCCCCCTGTCGATCCGACCAGCTGCCCGATGCGAGGAGCCCAGCTCCGACGAGGGCCATCACGACCATCGCCGAGAGGGCGACCAGCGAGGCGAACGACCGCGTCGATCGCGGACGAGGGCGGGGAGCCAAGCCGGGGTAGTCGAGGCGAGCCCGAGCGACCTCGGCCGACAGGAACTCGCGCAAGCGTGCCTCGGTGGCATCGAGGCCGGCCGGCCGGTCATTCATCGCGAAGTGCCTCCCGCAGTCGCACCAGCCCGGTCTTGAGCTGGCTCTTGATGGTGTTTTCGCTCACGTCCAGCGCCTCTGCGGTCTCCCGCACGGAGAGACCAGCCAAGTGGTGGAGGACCACCGCCGCGCGGGTCCGGCGCGGCAGCGCGGCCAGCGCCTCTCGCATGTCCGCCTGCCGAACGTCCGGCTGGCGGCCCATGTCGATCTCCCGCACGTGCCCGTCCAAGGGCGCGAGCCGACGAAGCCGGCGCACCGTCCGAAACGCCTCGCGCGTCTGGATCTTCAACAACCACGCCCGCAGGGCGCGGGGTTCGCGCAACGTGTCGATCCTTCGTAGCGCGATCTCGAAGGTAGTCTGGACCAGATCCTCTGCCTCCGCCTGGTGCAGCGTGATGAGGCGAGCCGCGGCCAGAAGCACGGGGCCGTGCTCAGGAAACTCAGCGAGGAGTCGCTCCCGCGAGGCCTCTCCTTCGACCACCGCTGCCAATCCTGGTCGCACTCGATCTCCACTGCTTTCCTATCAAGAGGATGGGGGATGCCGATTCGGGTGATTGGCCGGTGGAATGATTTGTTCGGGTAGTCGTCTGCGGTCGCCTGGGCCGCAGTGGTCTGAACCTAAACGTCCGCGGCGCCTCCGACACGGCGCTCTGTGTCGACGGCCGGAGCACGGAACGGGGATGGAGAGAGAGAAGCTGGTCCTTGCCAGCGGCCTCGTGGCCACCGGCGACAGCGACAGTGCCGATGAAGCTGGCACTAGCGCCCTGTCACCATCGCGGCATGAGTCTCCGCGATGCTTGGCAAGGCCTCCATGACGCGACGCCGAGTGGCTGGTACGTCGGGCGACCGAGCTACCACGACGAGCGGCACGAATGGGTGATGTACGCCTTCGATCCGAGCGAGCGGCCGAAGGTCGGGCTGCGCGGCCGGGAGTGGACCGCGGTCGCGCCGACCGAGGAAGGCGTCGTCCGTGAGATGGCACGGTGCCTCGGGGAGCTGCGCGAGGGCACGACGCCCCGGTGAGCGACGGGCTGCCCCGCCTTCGGCTCGCTAGCTCTTCTGGACTGGGTAACCTGATTCGCTACGCCGCTAGACTCGGCGGGTGAACGAGGGGAAGACGCTCAACGTCGTGGAGAACTCCCTGCGGGATTTGATTGAGCTAGTTCTGCGCAAGGCGCATGGAGACGGCTGGTTCGAGCATCTAAAGGTGCCAGAGACTCGCGTGCAGGAGTGGAGGCGTCGCCACGAGGAGGAGCCGAAACGGAGGCCTGGCGGGGAGGTGGAGAAGCGGCTCTTGTACTACGCCGACTTCTACGACCTCGAGACGATTATCAAGAGGAACTGGGACTCCGGGTTCTCCGACTGCTTCGGCGATCGGCCACGGCTCCTCGTGTACCTCGACCGGCTTTCGGCATTCCGCAATCCTGGGGCTCACTCACGTTCCTTGCTGCCCTTCGAAGAGCATCTGGTGCTCGGGATGAGCGGCGCGCTTCGCCAGGAGATTGCAATGTTCTTATCGCGTGGCGGCGGGGGCCCCGAGCCTGAACATTTCCCGAGAATCGAAGAGGTAAGGGACAGCTATGGGATGCGGGTTGTGGGAAGCGCGATCGCGGTACCCGGACAAACGGTCCATTCCAAGGTGACGCTGCGGCCAGGCGACAGTCTGTCATTTACTGCGCGCGCGTGGGATCCGGCCGGTGGCCGCCTCAAGTGGCGAATCTACCGAGCCGTTCGCCACGACTTCATCTTCGTCGACGGAAACGAAGTCGAGTGGGAATGGCACATCGAGGAGGTGGACATCGGCCAGACCTCGTATGTGTCATTCGATCTGTACTCAGAACGGGCATACCATCGCTCCGCGAGGGGCAACGACGACAGCGCAACGCTGTACTACTCCGTTCTGCCGCTCGTTCACCCATAGGCTCCATCAGCTCGGCCATGCCAGATCAGCCCCGGCGCGGCCAGGGGTCCGCTAGCGCGGGTCGATGTCGCTGACCAAGGCAGCGGCCCTCCGCCTCCAAGTGCTGCCGCGGCTTGGGCGGCGTTCCTGGCGCCGACCCGTCTCATCAGCTGCGAGACCCGCGGGCGGCGATCATGGTCCGACCACCGCCTGGGCAGCCGTTCGGAGCCCTCGGACGGGGGAGAGCAGCACGGAGAGAAAGGCGAGGCTCGCGCCCGCGGCGCCGATCCAGAGCGTCTGCTGGACGCCCAGGGTCGTGCCCAGGATGCCGCCGAGTAGCGCCCCGACCGGCATGGTCCCCCACACGAGGAAGCGCATCGATGCCGTCATGCGTCCCAACAACCGATCGGGCGTGATGGCCTGGCGCAGGCTCCGCTGGTTGATGTTGTAGATCGGCAAAGCAAGCCCGAAGAGCAGCTGCGCCGCGACCAGGAAGGGCACTGGCGCGTCCGTCGGCGCCAGCGGGATAAGCAGCAAGCCGACGCCGCTCAAGAGGCTCCCCGTCACGATGGTCGGGCCGATGCCCAAGCGGTGGGCTGCCCGGCCGGCGACGAAGACGCCGGCCAGCAGGCCGAGCTGGCCGATGGCGAAGACGAGGCCGATGATCTCGGGGGACAGACGCAGGTCGCGGGTCATGTAGAGCAGGTACAGCGCGAAGAACATCGCGGTGAAGAAGTTGAACGAGCCGGTCGTGCCCGCGATGTGGCGCAGGTGGACACTCCCCAGTACGAAGCGCAGCCCCTCGCCGATCTCCGCCACGAGCGCTCGCCATCCACGCACTCCGCCCGCGTCCCGGGTGACCGGCGTCTCAACGGCCCGGATCCGCCAGGCGAAAGCGGCCGAGAGCAGATAGCTGACCGCGTCGACCACGATAGCGAGCGGCGCGCCGAGGCGCCCGATCAGGAACCCGGCGATGCCCGGACCCAGGACCTGTGCCGACGAGCGGCTGGTTTCGATCCGCGAGTTGCCCTGCACCAGTCGGTCGCGAGGCACGAGCACGGGAAGGAAGGCGTCGTAGGCGACGTCGAAGAAGACGTCCATGACCCCGACCACGAAGGCGACCACCAAGAGTTGCTCGATCGTCAGGACGCCGAGGGCGAAGGCGAGCGGGATGGTCGCGAGCGCCACGGCACGTCCCAGGTCTGCGGCGATCAAGACCGGCCGACGCCGCACGCGGTCGACCCACGCGCCGACGGCCAGACCGACGGTCAGGAAGGGGAGCGTCGCCGCCGCCGCCAGGAGGCCCAGCTGCAAGGGCTCCGCACCGAGGACCTGGATGGCCGTGAGCGGAAGAGCCAGGCCGGTGACCTGGCTGCCGAAGACGCTGACCGTGGTGGCGGCCCAGAACCAGCGGAAGTCTCGCGCCGTCGCGCCCAACCTGCCTCCAGCGGAGAGCCCTGGGAAGAGGGACGCTATCAATGTGGCACACGTAGGACGCAGTGCCGACGACCGAAGCGAACCCTCGCATCTTCGGCTGGGGCGGGTGTGTGCGGCCCATCACGACATGGCGCTAGGGGCTGGCTGCGGATGCGTATCCGGGCCGACGAGATTTGGAGCTTCGTGTGGCGGGAGATCGTGGCCCTGCAGACAGAGCGGCGTCGGGACCGCAGAATCGGTACGTGGACGAGGAGCTGCGTCGCGCGATCGAGTCGGGGAGGCAGCGGGTCGCTCATGGTGAACGCCCGATGTACCACTTCACCTGGACCAGCAGTCGGGGTGGTGAGGCCGTCGATGTGACGATCAGGGAGCTTCCGCTCGTCCACCTGTTCGCGCCCGATGATCACCGGGTCGCCGATGTGGCGCGATTGATCATCGCTCGCACGCTGGGGGTGGATCAGCACGCGTTCGACGTGGTGGCCGACGCTGACACTCGAAAGTGAGATACGACCCCGAGGTAGGTCCTACCCCTAGGGAACCCGAACAGGCGGTGCGCGGGCCGGGCCGGAGGCTCGAGAGGGCGAGACCCGAGGGCGATGTCCGCTTAGCTCGGTGGAGCGGAGAAGGACGGATGTCGCCGGTGCCCAAACTGGACGGAAATCTGCCTAGGGCACTGAAACGATCGCTCGACGACATCTCCACGATGCACCACCGCCTGATAAGCCGTAGCGAACCTATGCGGGTGCCCGAACCTCCGCTTCGAGGTCCCGGCGCAGCCGCCAGACCGCCTGAGCCGCGTTCCTAGCGCCCACGCGTCTGATCAGCTGCGAGACACGCTGGCGGCTGGTGGACTCGCTGATGCCGAGGCGATGCGCGGCCGCCTTATGGGAGCCGCCCTCGAGGTAGGCCCGGAGGGTGACCAGTTCGCGGCGGGGAATCATGCCGAGGCCCCGACAAGGCGGTCGACGGGTGTGGCAGCGATGCGACGCGCGACCTCGCGTTCGGACTCCTCGACCAGCTCGGCGGCAGCCAGAGCCTCCGGGTCGATGCGCGTTAGGATGGCGCCCTCCACGATCGCCAGCAGCATGTCGACCGGGAGCGCCTCGACCTCGACAGAGCCGCTGCCGGTGAACTTCGCCGTCCGGACGTCGCTCGCCTTCGGCGGCCGAACGGGGAGCTCGTGTTGCTTGATCTGTTCAGGCGTGAGCGTTAAGCGTTCAAACTCCAGCCAGTCAGTGAACAGCTCGAGCTGGTCCTGCGAAGGCGTCCGTCCGCGGACGTCCTCGTCAGGCGGTGCTCCCTCGTGGCGGATGCGGGCCAGGAGGTGGCGGCGGACAACAGCGGCTGGCGCATCCGTCTCCACGGCGATCGCGTAGAGGCGCAGCGTTTCTTCTACGTCGCGGAAGATGTCCTCGCCCGAGGGGTCGTGGTCGCCTACATGGAGGATGTGCACCCGCTTACCGGCCTCGTGGGCGTGCACCGCATCCTTCGCGGCCGCCCAGAGGTAACCGCGCGCCGAGTAACCACGGCCGATGAACGTGGAAATCGTGTATCGGTCAGCCGTCCGGGCGATCAGGCTGCCGATGGAGTCGGACTCGGCCCAGAGCTGGATGGCGACGCGTTGCGAGCGCATCAGGTCCCGGCGGTAGAGGGTGGCGGAGTCAGCGAGCAAACCTGCCAGGCCATCCCAGGTGCGTGCGCGGCTGGAACACCAAGCGGGTGTGGTCCACGAGCCAGTCCCAGGGGACGGCCCCGTCCTCGCGGAGGTCGCGCATCACCCGCTTCAGCCTCGCGTAGGCGGGCTCGACCTTCGGGATGACCGCGGCCGACACGAGCGCGTAGAACAGCTGCCGCAGCGTCATCGCATAGCTCGAGCCGGCGAGCACCTCGTGCGCCGCATCGGCCAGCGCCAACGTAGCGGCCGCCCGGCCGCGCACCTTTCGTGACCTAGGTGCGATCCGCTCGGCGGTCACTGGATGATCCCGGGAAGCGGCCCCAGGCCGTCGTCGTCGAGGACGTCCTCCGGATCGGCCCGCCAGCCGGGCAGCGGTGGCTCGTCGGTCACCAGTTCCACGCCGAAGATGCCACGGGCCAGCCCCACGAGGTCGCGCCGCGAGTCATCACGCTCGGCATCCCCCTCGGCGACGCTGCAACCGTGCAACCGCTCGAGGGTCGTGGCATCGGGCAGGACGGGCTGGTCCTCGGGCAGCGGGTCGCCCAGGACGAGACGCGCGGGCCGGCCGCGCTGGTTCTCGAGGTTCCGCACGAAGCCCCGCTCCGCTGCGGCGCGGACGCGTCGCCAGCCGGCGCTCTCGTCGAGTCCGAGGGCACGGCTCACAGCGGCCTTCGTCGTCTCGGTCGTGTCCGCCACGAGCGACGCCACCGCCTGCACGGTCTGGCGGACGGTGTCGGGCACACTCCGCTCGGCAGCGTCGGCGACCAGGTCGGCCACAAGGTCGCGCACGACGCGGTAGTCGTCGATGGTCGCCACGACGGCTCCGCTCTCGTCCCGCTCGCGGGAGAGCTGGTGCAGCAGGGCGTGTGCCTCGATGAGCGAGGCCACGGCCAACGCTGAGGCTCGCGTGGCGGTCGTCGTGACGCGGGCACCGTGCGACCCAGCCGGCACCGGCTCGCCGGACGCCGTCGAGGCGGTCGAGCAGCCGGACGACCGGGTCCGTCCCTCCCGGGTGCGAGGGGCTCAAGAGCGTCAGGCCCCCCGTTCTGCGCTTTCGATGTAGGCGTCGAGGTCGGCCGGGCGGACGCGGACCGCTCGCCCGATGCGCACCGAGCGGATCTCGCCATAGGCGACGAGCTTCCAGGCCATCGAGCGACTGATCGCTAGCCGGTCGGAGATGTCGTCGAGGCGGAGCAGCCGCTGGTTCGCCGCGTCCACCGTGTCCACGGACTTGCCGGTCGTCGTCACCTGTGCCATCCTCCACCTGTCCACTGATTCCATAGGACTTTCGTGTATGTCGCCTGGACGGAGGGTATCGCACAGCGATGTCTCGCGCAACCTCGGATGATTCGATGACATTCCGTCGCTACCCGCGATGAGCCATCGACCGCGGCTCGCCGGCGACGGACTCCTGTTGATGCCCGGCGAGGTGACGTACCACCCGGCCGGGAGCTCCTACCGGGGCGCGTTGTCGGGTGACACGCGCGACCCGTTCGAGTGGAGCAGCGACCGGCTCCTGGTGGCCGAGTCGTTCGCACGCCTGCGTCTCGACGACCCACGCGCGTGCGAGCGATGGTTCCTCGACCACGGCGTGATCGACGAGTTCGGACGGGCGGAGCTCGTCGTCGAACTCGGGGAGGTCGCGGGGCTCGACCACCGGGCACCCATCGGCGACTCGGTCGAGGGAATCGACGAGGAGCAGCGGAGCGTGAGCTGGCACCTCGCAACGCTCGCCCGCCTGAGCGAGAGTCGGGCGGACAAGCAATGGGACCCGGCCTGGGGGCACGTGGTGCTCGACGGAGCCGGCGAGGGGCTCATCGTCGGCGGCCCGCACGCCGGGCGGCGGGTCTCGCCCGCGCACAACTGGACGGGCGACCAGAGCGAGAAGGACCCGGGGCGAGGGGCGTTCTACGAGGAGCAGGCTCCGCTCCACGCCGCCACCGAGGGCTGGCCGAGGGTGATGCTCATCGAGTCCAGGTGGCAGCACGTGCGGGTGTTACCAGCGGACCGACGCAGGTTCAGTGAGGTCGAGGAGGCCGAGGCCCGGGCCTCCGAGCTCGGCTCCAGCTGGGACGAGATGGTCAAGCTGGAGCGGCTCATCCTCGAGCCACGCGTCCAGCGCGCGGTCGAGCGCCGCTTCACGACCGAGCTCGTGCCGAGCGCGACGTCGAGCGGGACGCGGCACGTGCTCGTGCCGCGCGAACTGCAGATCTGGCGGTCGATCCTCGAGCCGATCTACTTGCAGCTCTTCGAGGCAGTGCGGCGCATCACCGAGGGTGAACCGGGCGCAGCCGTCTGTCGTGAGTGCGGCAACCCGTTCCTCGTGCTCGATGCGCGTCGCCGGTTCTTCTGCAACGACCGGGAACGCTTCCGCCATGCGCAGCGCGAGCGTCGCCGTCGGCTCCGATCGACGCGTTCCGACAGCCTCGAGGGCGCGACGTGACCAGGCGCGGTCCCGGCGAGGGCTCCATCCACCTCCGTGGAGATGGCCGCTGGGCAGGGCAGCATCCACATCGGCTACGAGGACGGCCGGCGCGTCCGCAAGCACGTGCTCGGCCACTCACGCAAAGAAGTCAGCGAGAGGCTCGACGACCTACTGAGGGCCCACCGGGAGCTGTGGCCCATCCCGGACCAGCGTCAGAAGCTCGGACCGTTCCTCCGGGGCTGGCTGGATGACACGGCGCGTCCCGCGGTGCGGGCCTCGACCTACTCGAGCTACGACGACATCCTGCGCCTGCACCTCATCCCCGGGCTCGGTCGCATCCCGCTGGCGAAGCTGACACCAGCCGACGTGCAGGCGTTCCTCAACGCGAAGCAGGAGAGCGGTCTCTCACCGCGGCGCGTCCGGTACCTCCATGCGGTGCTCCGGAGGGCGCTCGGGATGGCGGAGAGATGGGGGCTCGTCTCGCGCAACGTGGCCAAGCTGGTCGACCCGCCCCGGGTGTCGCGCCACGAGATCGAGCCGCTGACCCCGGAGCAGGCACACAGGCTCATCGATGCTGCCGCCGAGGATCGGCTGCGTGCGCTGTGGGTGACGGCGCTCGCCACTGGGCTCCGCCAAGGGGCTGCTGGCACTGCGCTGGGAGGACGTCGACCTCGACGCGCGGAAGACGCTCCGCGTCAGGCACACACTGGCTCGGGTGAACGGCAAGCTGGTGCTGCTCGAGCCCAAGACCGACCGCAGCCGCCGATCGGTGTCGCTGCCCGAGGTCGTGGTCACCGCCCTGCGCGCCCACCGGACGAGGCAGCGCATGGAGCGGCTGGTGGCGGGCTCGCGCTGGCAGGACACCGGGCACGTCTTCGCGACGACCATCGGGACGCCCATCGAGGCGGCGCGCGTGACGCGGTCATTCGCACTCGCTCTCCAGCGGGCGGGACTGCCGCACATCCGCGTCCACGACCTCCGTCACGCCGCCGCCACGTTCCTTCTCGCTCAGGGCTTCACCCTGGAGGACGTCAAGAACCTGCTCGGCCACAGCTCCATCGTGCTGACGTCAAACACCTATGGGCACGTCTTGGAGCGGCGGCAGCGGCTGGTGGCGGCCGGGATGGATGCCGCGCTGGGCGGATGAGGCCCGCAAAGTCGGGCGCGATGACCAAGGGCGGGATGGCGCCCGCTCCATCGGTCCGTCCCTATACGCCCAAGGGTCGAGGACCAGAAGGACGATATGCTCGCCGCCCGACCTGAGGTCAGACGATCGGTCCGACGGTCGCACCGGAGGCATCATGACGACGCCCGCCATCCGGCCCCGTGCGCTCGCACCCGGCGACTCCGTCGCCGTGCTCTCACCCTCGTGGGCTGGACCTCAGGTCTTCCCCCATGTGTTCCATCATGGCCTCGCGGTCCTTCGGGACTGGGGGCTCCATGTCAGGGAGTTCCCCTCTACACGCGCGCAGGCCGGGAGCCCGGCCCGCGACCCGCGCGCGCGGGCCGATGACCTCAACGCAGCCTTCGAGGATGCAAAGGTGCGTGCCGTCCTGACATCGATCGGCGGCGATGACGCCATCCGGCTGCTGCGCTGGCTCGACCCGGAGGTCATCTCCTCGAACCCCAAGATCCTGATGGGGTTCTCTGACAGCACCGTGCTGCTGGCTGCGGTGCGGCGGATGGGACTCGTGACGTTCCATGGACCGTCGGTGATGGCCGGCTTCTCACAGATGCCGGCGCTGCCGCCTGCCTACGAGGCCCACGTGCGCTCGATGCTGTTCGACCGACGAGACCACCACCCCTACGTCCCCTACGGCGGGTTCGTCGAGGCCTACCCCGAGTGGTCCGATCCGGCGAACGTCGGACTAGTGGGTCCGTTCCACCCGGATACCGGCCCGCGCGTGGTGCAGGGCACCGGCACGGTACGGGGTGAGCTGTTCGGCGGCTGCCTGGAGGTGCTCGACTGGCTTCGAGGCACCTCCGCCTGGCCCGTCGACGAGGAGTGGGACGGCCGTCTGCTAATGCTCGAGCCATCGGAGGAGAAGCCATCCCTGGACATGTGGCGCCGAACGCTCCGCGCCATGGGCGCCATGGGCGTCTTCGATCGGATCGCTGGGGTGCTCTTGGGCCGTGCTCGTGGCCACACCGACCAGGAGAAGCTCGACCTAGAGTCGACCGTCCGGTCGGTCATCGCCGATGAACTCGATCGGCCCGACCTGCCGATCCTCGCCAACCTGGACTTCGGGCACACCGACCCCCAGTGGGTGTTGCCCATCGGCACGGCCATGGAGCTTGATCTCGAGCGCGCGACGCTGACGCTCGTGGAGGACTGGCTCGCGGAGTGACCTGGGCCGAGGACCTCAAGAACCTCCTCGGCCACAGCTCCATCGTGCCGACCTCGAACACCTATGGCCACGTGCTGGAGCGGCGGCAGCTAGAGGTGGCCGCGGGGATGGACGCCGTTCTGACGAGCTGAGCCGATATCCGCCACGCCGTGCCGGACGAGGCCCCGCAGTGAGCCTGCTTGACGTCACGCAGCCCGACCGCCGCCTCGGGAAAAGCATCACCCCGGCGATGGCGGCGGAAATCAGCAACCACGTATGGACGGCTGGGGAGATCGGGCCCTGCCGTGTACCGGGGAGTTGACTGGGATAAATCCCAACGGGATACTCATCGGCCTAATGGACGAAACCCCCGTTTTCGTTGCGCTCTTCCGGCATATGGTCTGGGCTAACGACCAGATGCTCGCTGCCTGCCACCGTCTTGACGAAGAGCAACTGGGGACAGAGGTAGCGGGAACTTATGGGCGCCTAAGCCAGACCCTGATCCACATCGCGCGAGCGCAGGGCGGTTACCTGCTACAGCTCTCCGACTGGCGGCCGCGTCCGGACGACCACCTAGAGCACGACGCGCCTTTCCCCGGCGTGGCTCGCATCGAGGAACATCTTCGCTTCACCGGTTCGCAGTTAGCAGAAATCGCCGCACGCGAGTCACCGGACCGAATCGTCCGGGTCGACTATGGCGACGACGAGCCACAAGACATGCCGGCCTGGGTCGTCCTCCTACAGGCGGTCTATCACGCGACCACACATCGCCAGCAGATCGCGACGACTCTGACCAACCTTTCGATTGACCCGCCAGAGCCAGACTTCTGGGCGTACTGGGAAGCACTGAAACCCCCGCAGTCAAACTGACCGACTACCCGCGGAGCGGCTAAACTTCACGCGCGTGAACCTTCCGCCCTTCCGTGTCACCGACGCCGCCATCGACGAGATCGACCGTGCCGGCGGGGCCATCCGCCTGGACCCTGCGCTCCACATGCCGTACGCCAACTTCGCGCGCCCGCACAAGTTGCTGGCGAATCCCTACCCCCGGACTCCCGCGATGGCGGCGGGAATCAGCGACCACGTGTGGACGTGCGAGGAGATTGCGGCGCTGCTGAACTAGGCTGCTAGGCTCGCGCGGTGCACCAGGCAGACCGCCGAGTCGTCTGGCTGAACGGCTGTTTCGGCGTTGGGAAGACGAGTGTAGCCATTGAGCTTGCTCGCAGGCTCAATGCTCTGATCCTCGACCCAGAGGAGATCGGAGCGTTCCTCACTCGGCTGTTGCCGCCGGTAGCCCACCCCGGAAGACTTTCAGGACATACCAGCTTGGCGGCAACTGACGCGCGAGGCCGTAACAGCTGTCCGACAAGACTACGACGCGTCCATCGTCGTCCCGATGACGCTCGTCGATCACGGATACTTCGACGAGATCGTCGGCGGACTGAGGCGGGCCGGCATCCCCATCAGGCACTACACGCTCGACGCGTCGCGAGCGACGATCGAAGCACGTCTGCGTGGACGTGTCGGGACTACGGAGTGGGCGTGGCGCCAGATCGAGCGATGCCTTGCGGCACTCGACGATCCAAGGTTTGCTCGTCACGTTGGAACTGATTACCGATCGGTCGCCCAAGTCGTGTCCGAGATACACGCCGATCTTGCCTCAAACTGACCCACCACAACAGCTGGCGCCGGCGCACGTCAACGCGGGGAACCACATCATCTTGCGGCCAGTCGTCCCTTCGCGGTACGATCCGTGGTAGTCGAGCGGCTTTGGGTTCAACAGGTCAGAACAGGCGTTCCATGAAACTGAGACACTACCCGCCCGTGCGGTTGCTTGACGCAACTCCGTCCGTCGGGTACCACAGCGTCCACCCAGTGCCACCGCCGTGGCTGTCAGCGTGGCTGTCAAACCGCCCTGCGCGGGCGCCTGACAGCCCCGGAAACGGCGGTTCTGAGCGTGGAATCGTGGTGAGCCGGCTGGGATTCGAACCCAGGACACGTTCCATTGAAAAAGTCCCTGCTGAGCGCACAACCCGGAAACGGGCGTCTGGGCCTGGTGGTGAGCCGGCTGGGATTCGTCCCAGGTCACGAGGATAAGTCCCCTGTGCGCGCCGCCGCCGCCCGCCGATTCGGATGCGCGCTGCGCGCCACACGCCAGTCCCTCTCGGCCGTCACGGCCGCGCGCTGGTGGCGGTGCTCTTGCTCCTCGGGCCGGTGAACTGCGGAGGAGAGCAAGGACGACCAGTTCCCGTGTCGCCGACGACCACCACAGTGGGCGACAAGCCGCTCATGGCGGGCCCAAGCCGCCCAGGCCGCCTCCCCGCCGAGCAGGCCGGTACCCGCGGTCGCTGAACGGTGCCGCCAGCGTGTCACCCGCCTGATGAGCGGGGGCGTCTGTATCGGGCGAGGGCCTGCGCTTGGCACCGCGATGAATGCCAAAAGCAGTCGGAGGATGAGGACCGTCGGATCGGGTGGCGAAGACCAGGACCGCGACATCTTCTATGACCATGGCGGGGCGGTCGGTAAGCACGTCTATGTCGGCAGATCCGGGCTCTTGCGATGCAGGGCGGCATCAGTCATCGACGTCAACGATCTTCTGCGATGCCGGTGCGCATCGCCACGGGCGTATCGGAGGCGCACGAAGGTGTCGGACCAACGAGGACGTCGTGGTCCGGATCGGCGACGCGACATCCTGGGCACGCGTCTGCGGCGAAGGCGGACGCGCCGGCCTCGCTCTCATGGCTATCCATCCGAACATGTGCCCTCGGCGTCCATGAAACCGACATGGTCGTCGGCCGGACGCGCTCGCCTTGCTGGCCGTTCCCTTCGTCGAGTTCGGACGTCTGGTTCGGCGCGAACGACGGCAGCGAGTTCCGCATCGTCGACATGAGCGGCACGAGCGCAGCCAGGTATGCCGGTGGATCGTCGCGGACAGCGAAATCCGCATCCCGGGCGGCAACGACGAGATCGCCGCTCGGCCGTTCGATGGGTGACCCGCGTCTGCTGCGGCGACCCGGAGAACTCGACGCCGGTGACGCCGGTCACGAGGCCAAGCCCGAGCGATTCATCTCGCATCCCGCGGAACTCCCGACGTTGGACCGGAAAATGGCTGATGGCGACCTCATCGGTTAAAATGAGCCCATGGGTACAGCGCGGACGCTCGACACGCCAGACGACCGCGACGCAATATCCATCGAGTCCGACAGCAAGTAAGAGAAGTCCGCGCTAGCTCCACGGACTGATGCTGCGCGAGCGCCGCACGCGTCTGAGCGTGGCGATCCATCCGAACATGTGCGGCGTCCAACGAACGCGCGCCGGTGCCTCCCTTAGCGACTCGCAAACGCCGATATGCCGGTGTGAGCGGCACGAACGCAGCCAAGGGAGGCGAGCGTCTCGGCTCGGCCGCCGATGGGCGATCCGGGCTGTCGCCGCCCAGCCCACGCGCCACTGAAAGGGACCTGCAACCCGCGACGGGGGCGGTCCGACACGGCCGGGACGAGCGTGCGGTCAAGCTCGCGAGAGTGAGACGCAACCATCCCCCGGACGCTGGCCATGTAGCGCCGCTGCCCGGCCTCACGCCGCCCGCGCGGCTTCCTGGAGAGGAGATCGATCCGTGTCGAACGTGACCGAGAGCATCGATGTCGAGGTCCCGGTCCGGACCGCGTACAACCAGTGGACGCAGTTCGAGGAGTTCCCGCAGTTCATGAGCTCGGTGAAGCAGGTCCGCCAGCTCGATGACACGCATCTCGAGTGGACCGCGGAGATCGCCGGCAAGGAGAAGACCTGGAAGGCTGAGATCACCGAGCAGAACCCGGACGAGCGGGTGGCGTGGCGATCGACCGAGGGGGCGGCCAACGCCGGCGTCGTCACCTTCCACCGCATCGACGAGAACCGGACCCGGGTCACGGTGCAGATGGACGTCGAGCCGGAGGGTGCGATCGAGAACGCCGGCGACGCGCTGGGGCTTGCCGACCGACAGGTGAAGGGCGATCTGGAACGCTTCAAGCAGTTCATCGAGAGCCGCGGAAGCGAGACCGGCGCCTGGCGCGGTGAGGTGGAGCAGAGCAAGGTCAGCTGACCGCGCGAGACCGGATGGCGACGAAGGGGGTGCCTCGGCGCCCCCTTTCGCTTTGACACCCAGGAAACCCCTGGCGCAAGGAAGGATGGGAACGATGGACGAAGGACTCCGGACACCGCAGCCCGTCGATGACCGGACGGACACGACCGAGGGCGGGCTCGACGACGATGAAGCGGGCCTCGAGCCCGTCGATGTCGTGGCCGTGGGCGGTGGCGTGATGCCGGAAGGCCTGGGCGAGGGCGGTCCCGGCATGGACCCCGACTCCATGCTCACCCCCGACATGCCGCCCGAGCCGACCGACCAGGGCGGGCAGACAGCTGGCCAGCAGACGCCCGCCATGCAGAACCCCGAGAAGGACCCGGCCGACTGGGTCACCGGGGACGAGCCGATGACCGGGCCGCAGCGTTCGTACCTCGAGACGCTGTCACGTGAGGCAGGCGAGCCCTTCGACGAGAGCCTTTCCAAGGCCGAGGCGTCCCGCCGCATCGACGAGCTCCAGCAGAGGACCGGCCGCGGCCAGTCCGGCTGACACGGCCGACCTGGCAGGGGGGGTCACCCTCCCGACGGTCAGCCCCCAACCACGAGGGCGACACCGGCCACCACGACGACCGACCCGGCTGCACGCCCCGGGCTGACTCGTTCGCGGAGCACGGCGACGGCCAGCCCCGTGCCGATGACGACGCTCACCTCGCGCACCGCGATGGGATAGACGAGGCTCATCTCCGCTCGTCGATAGGCGGTCGTCAGCAGCCAGAAGTAGAGCAGCTCCAGAGCCGATGAGGCCGCGATGTAGGGCCACGCCTCGGCACGGACCGTCCCCAGCGGATGATCGCCAGCGGCAGCGCGGCCAGGACACCGATGGCCAGCGCGACGGCGGTCGCTGCCTGGGTGTCCTGGCACGCGCGCGATGACCAGGTTCCAGAACGCGTGGAGGAAGGCGGCGCACAGGACCAGGGCGAGCGCCGGGAGAGGCATCAGCCGGACCTCCGCCCTGGCGCAGCCGGCAGGCGACCCCGGCTCAGCCGGCGGCTGGTCGGTCGTGGAGTCGGTCGTAGACCTCGGGGTTGACCGGCGTGGGCAGGCGCTCGCCGCGGAGGCCGGCCAGCAGGTTCGCGGCCGCCATCTCCGCCATCCGGTCCCTCGTGGCCACCGAGGCGGACGCGATGTGCGGCACGACCAGGCAGTTCGGCAGAGAGAGCAGCGGATGGTCGGCCCGCATCGGCTCCGGGTCCGTCACGTCCAGCCCGGCCCCGCCCAGGTGCCCCGATCGCAGCGCCTCGTGCAGCGCGTCGTGGTCGATCACCGGGCCGCGGCTCGTGTTGATGACGATGGCACCGGGCCTCATCCGCGCGAACGCGGCGGCATCGAGCATGTGCTCCGTCTCGGGGGTCAGGTTGGTGTGGAGGCTGATGAAGTCGGACTCCGAGAGGAGGCGCTCGAGCTCCACCGACTCTGCACCCAGCGCGGCCTCGTCCTCGGGGCTGGCGCGGTTGACGTCGTGGTACAGGACGCGCATGCCGAAGCCTCCCGCTCGCTTGGCCATCTCCCGACCGATGCGCCCGAACCCGACGATCCCGAGCGTGGCGCCGTGGACGTCCCGGCCCAGCAGGAGCATCGGTCCCCACGTCTGCCAGCGATCCTGCCGTACGTGGTCGTAGCCCTCGGTGAGCCTACGCGCGACGGCCATCAGCAGCGCGAATGCCAGGTCGGCGGTCGTCTCGGTCAGCACGCCCGGCGTGTTCCCGACCGGGATGCCGCGCCGCGTGCAGGCCGGCACGTCGACGTTGTCGAATCCGACGGCGAAGTTGCTGACCACCTTGAGCCCGGGACCGGCAGCGTCGAGCAGCTCGTCATCGACGCGATCGGTCAGCAGCGAGAGGAGCCCCTCCACCCCTGCCACCCGGCGCAGCAGCTCGTCCCGGGGAGGCGGCAGCTCGTCTTCCCAGAGGTCCGCGTCGGTGGCGTCCAGCACGAGCTTGAGGCCGGCATCCGGTATCCGCCGCGTGACGAAGACCCGCTGCGCCACCTCAGGCCGGAGCGCCGCTCGGTGCGCCGGCCGGCACCGCGGCAGCGTCCGATCCGGCGGCGACCCGCGCGATGCTCTCGAGCGCTCGTCCGATGTTCTCGCGGGAGTTGGCGTAGCTGACCCGCAGATGGTCGCGCCCGGCGCGTCCGAACGCCGTGCCCGCCAGGACCGCCACGCCGCCCTCGTTGAGCAGCCGATCGGCCATCTCGGCACCGGTGGAGCCCGTGCCGCTCACGTTGGGGAAGACGTAGAAGGCGCCGTGCGGGCGCAGGCACCGGATGCCCGGGATCGCGTTGAGGCCATCCACGATGAGCTCGCGGCGAGCGCGGAACTCCTCGACCATGGCCTCCACGTCGCGCTGCGGCCCGGTGAGCGCCTCGACCGCGGCGAGCTGCGAGTGGCTGCTGGTGCAGCTGACGCTGTTGATGATGAGCCGGCTGAAGACGGCCACGAGCTCCTGAGGCACGATCGCGTAGCCCAGGCGCCAGCCGGTCATGGCCCACGTCTTGGAGAATCCGTCGAGCACGATCGTCCGCTCGGCCATGCCGGGCAACGCAGCGATGGAGTGGTGCTCTCCCTCGTACAGGATCCGTCCGTAGATCTCATCCGCCAGGACCACGAGGTCACGCTCGAGCGCCAGGTCCGCGATGGCACGCAGGTCTGCCTGGGTCAGCACGGCCCCCGTCGGGTTGTGCGGCGAGTTGAAGACGATCAGCCGTGTCCGGTCCGTGACGAGCGAGCGCAGCTCATCGACGTCCATGCGGAACTCGTTCTCCTCACGCAGGACGATGGGCACCGGCGTCGCCCCGGTGAAACGAGTCATCGACTCGTAGATGGGGAACCCCGGGTCGGGGTAGATGACCTCGTCCCCGGGTCCCGTGAGGGCGAGCAGCGCGTAGAACATGATGGGCTTCGCGCCCGGGGTCACGACGACGTTCTCCGGGTCCGCCGCGAAGCGCTTCCGAGCCGTCGCGTCGGCGGCGATCGCCTCGCGCAACCGGGGCATGCCGAGAGGCGGCCCGTAGTGGGTCCACCCCTCGTCGAGCGCGCGCTTGGCCGCCTCGCGGATGTTGGCCGGCGTATCGAAGTCGGGCTCGCCGATCTCCAGGTGGATGACGTCGCGCCCGGTCGCCTCCAGGGCCCGTGCCCGCGCGGCTGCCTCGAACGCGGTCTCGGTCCCGATGTCCTGCACCCGCTCGGCCAACCGCATGCCGGCATGCTAGCAAAGGCGCACCCGCGCACGGCGAGTGTAGGATCGGGCCGTGACCCGGTTCTACGCGATCGATGCCGCCAATGTACGGATCGAGGAGCTGCGGCCCCTGCTGGAGGGACTGCGCGCCGACCGGGATGCCCTCGCCGAAGCACAGCAGGAGCTGGCGCGCTTCCGCCAGTCGAACGGCAGCGATGACCACGCACGCGAGCTGGCGCAGCGCGACGACGCCATCCGCGAGACGGTGGGCCGGATGAAGCGGTCGGTCACACGGATCGACGGCTGGGACATCAGCCTGCGTGACATCGGATCAGGGCTGGTCGACTTCCCGGCCCTCGTCAGCGGCCGCCAGGTGTGGCTCTGCTGGCGCCTGGGCGAGGGCGAGATCGCCTGGTGGCACGAGATGAGCGAAGGGTTCGCCGGTCGCCGGCCGTTGACCGACCTGGAGTGAGGGAGGACCAGCCATGGACCAGTCCAAGGGCATCCGTTCATGCGATGTGGCCACCGCCGCACAGCGCATCGCGGAGCCCGGCAGTGGCGCTCTCATCCTGGACGTGCGGGAGCGCGACGAGTTCTCGGTGCTGCGCGTGCCGGGAGCGGTCCTGTTGCCGCTCAGCGAACTGGCCGACGGTGCCGAGCGCCTGCCCCGTGACCGACCGCTCCTGGTGATGTGCGCGTCGGGCAAGCGCAGCCTCGTGGTCGCTGACCACCTAGCACGTCACGGCTTCGGCGAGGTCACCAACGTGACCGGCGGCATCGTCGCGTGGCGCGACGCGGGCCTGCCGGTGGCGGACGGGGCACTCTCCCCCGGTGAGGGCGAGCTGCCAGCCACGGGCCAGGGCGAGGGCGACCTGCCCGCCGCCTGATCGCGCAGCCTGCCCGCCGCCTGATCTCCGCGCCTGATCCCGCCCCCGACTCCCGCGCATGTCCGTCCTCCTCATCGCCGGTTCGGCGGGATCAGAGCGGGACCGGCCGGCACCGGGACCCGATCCCGACTGGTTCCAGCCGTTGCACATCCGTGACCCTGCCGCCGCGCGACGCGCGCTGACGGCACGTGTCGCCTCCGGGGCGGACGCGCTGCTGGCACCGACCTGGCTCACCCATCGCCGCGCGCTGCTTCGCGTGGGCGAGAGCCGCCGGGCGGCCGAGTGGACAGAGGCCGCCGTTCGGGTGGCGCGCGAGGCTGCCGATGCGGGGCTGACCGTCCGGTCGACCGGCGCGGGGACCGCGGTGTCCGGCGCCGGCGTGACCGTGGCCGGCGTCCTGCCCCGCCTGGACGCCTGGGCAGACGAGACCACCGGGCGCCGTCCCTCGACGAGCACCGCCCGCACGACCGACCTGCACGAGCTGGCGGGGACCCTGACCGATGCGGGCAGCGACGTGCTGCTCGTCGAGGACCAGGGGGACCCCGCGCCCTGGGCGGAAGGGGTCCGCGCAGCGCTGGCGACCGGCCTCCCCGTGTGGGCGGCCGTCGATCAGGCGCGCGCGCTGGACGGGCCGACGCTCGAGGCCATCGGCTCCTGCTCCGCCATCGGGGCATATGCGCTGCTGGTGGACGCGGTAAAGGATCCCGGGAATGCCGGGGATAGCGCCAGCGATGCTCCGGGAAGCCTCCTGGCGCGGACGATCACGGGGCTGAGAACGGCGACGGGGCTGGAGGTAGGCGCCCTGATGCCGGCCGCGACACCCGAGGCGGACCTCGCCGTCATGGTGCGCACCGCCCTGGAGGCCGACGCCTGGACCGTGGGGCTGGCCACGTCCGCGACGCCCGAACGGATCGCCACCGTGCGTACCGCGATCGACGATGTGGCGGCAGAACGGGACGCGGCACGTCAGGCCGCTGATGCCGTCTGGCGAGCGTACGTCGCGGATGCCGCTCAGCGGGCCCCGGGTGGCCGCGCGGTCTGGCTCTCCGATGAGCCGCCGCCCCAGCCGCCGGCGTCGTTCGCATGGACCGTCGCGCCGTGGAGCGATCTGTCGCGGCTCCCGGCGGGCGCGTTCCGGCTCGTCGTGAGCGACGGGGGCCATGCCGACGCGCGCGCGCTGACCCATCTCCTGGACGAGGGCGGCGTCCTGGTGGCTCGCGGCGATCATGCGGGCGCGATCAGCGGACTGGAGATCCTGCGAGTGACCGAGACCGACGACTCGACCATGATCACGGCTCGCCGCCGCTGAGCCGATCGAGCCAGCACCCGGGGCGTCCCCGGCCGCCGCCCAACCGTGCGCGTCCGCCGGTGGCGGGTCCGGCTTAGCGACGCTCCTCGTACACCGAGTACTCCTCCTCGCGAGGGGCTCGGAACCGTCCGCGAGAGAGGCGCTCGATGACGCGCATCGCCCCCTGACGGTGCGAGTAGGCCAGGCCGATGAGGATGAGCACCACGAAGAAGGTCATGCCCACGCCGAAGGCGTTGATGTACCCCAGCTGCTGGCCGATCTCACCCTGGATGGCCATGGCGGGAAGCGTCGCCCCGAAGAGCCCCAGGCGGAAGAAGGGAGGCTCGGGCGAGATGCTGGCGCGAAGGCTGCTCCCCAGGGGACCGTCGGTCCCCTCGCCGCCCACGAGGAATGCGTACGACCCCACATTGGAGACGGCGCCACCGGCGCGTGGCTCAGGCAGGTCCGTGTCGCTCCGGCGCTGCCAGCCGGGCAGGTCGCCGGTCGCGGGGTCCGGCACGGTCCAGCCGGCCGATGCCTGTGGCTCCCCGTTCGCATCCACGCCGCCCAGGAGGTAGAGCGCGCCGTTCGCCGTGAAGGTCGCCGCACGAGCCCGCGCCTCGGGCAG
>JAUJNA010000001.1:26459-44358 GCA_030446555.1 Chloroflexota bacterium
GGTAGAGCGCGCCGTTCGCCGTGAAGGTCGCCGCACGAGCCCGCGCCTCGGGCAGCTGCTGGGGTTCCGGCGCGATCGCCCAACCCTGGGGCTGACCGGTCTCGGGGTTCGTGACCGGCTCGCCTTCGGTGAGCTCCAGACGGAAGATCGAGCGGCTGATGCCGTCAGGCCCCTCCCCGCCCAGCACGTAGATCATCTCGCCCACGAGGAGAGCGCTGCCCTCCGCACGCGGCTCGGGGAGCGGCAATCGGGACTCCTGCCATGCGCCCAGCGTGGGCGGCTCGGCCTCGCCGAAGCGCGCTTCCCAGACGGTGGGCACGATCCCGGCAGCCGTCCTCCCACCGATGAGCATGATGCCGCCTCCGCTGGCCACGGCCATGGCGTCACTGACCGGCGCGGGCAGTGCCAGGTCCTCCACCGGTTGCCAGCCCGTCAGCACACCCTCCTCCACCACGCCCTGGAAGACCGTGGTCGTGGGAGCGCCGCTGGCATCGGTCCCGCCGATGATGTACGGCACGCCCGACAGGCTCGCGTAGGCGAAGTCGGCACGCGGCTCCGGGAGCGCCGGCCCCACGGTCCAGCGATCGAAGTTGCCGTCCTCGGTGACCGTCGTGGCAAGCACCTCAGCGCTCGGCTCCGAACCCGAGCGACCGCCCACGAGGTACAGCGCGGTGCCCGACTGGAAGGCCACCGCGTCGGTCGTGGGCTCCGGGAGCTTCAGCTCCTCGGGACTGGAGTCCCACGGCACGACGGCTCCGATGGGCGCCGGGCATGGCAGCGACTCGTTCGCTGCCGGGCACAGGTTCACGAGCGGCACAGCGTTGAAGCCGACGTCGATGGTCTTGGAGACGGTGAAGTAGTAGGCGCGGTCGGGCACGTACCCCAGCAGGAAGATGATGAGCAGGAACCAGAAGAGGGCCTTGAAGAAGGCGGCCGCCCAGCCGTCCGCGTCGAGCAGACCGAAGAAGGCGCGCCGTCTGATGGCCCCGGGGGGCAGGGCCCGAACCGCCACGCTGCCGCTCCTCTAGGGCTGCACGGCGATCTCGCCGTGCATGGAGTCGTAGTGACCGGGCACCGTACAGGCGAACTGGAGGCCGCTGCCCTCCTTGACCGCCTCCCACGTGAAGGACTTGGTGCCCTGCTGGAAGGTCGGCACACCGGGCAGGTCCTGGACGTTGTTCTTCTTGAGGGGCTCCGGCTGGCCGATGAAGAAGTTGTGGTCGAAGCCGGCGCTGTTGGTGACCTCGAAGCGGACCGTCTCGCCGGCCTTCACCGGGATGGCGGAGAGCGCGTTGCCCTCGGCATCGGTGATGGTCAGCTGCGCCGTCTCGACGACCTGGATGACCCGCGGGGCTTCCGCTGTCCCGGGTGACTCGATGGGCGCCGCCGAGGCTTGGGCTCCGGGCGGCGGGAAGGCCTCGTTGTAGTACGGGCGCCAGCAGGCGGGTGGCGTGGGCGCGCCCGGCTGTGGCTTGTAGCTCTCGTCGCGCCATCCGGTGACGACGCGCTCGGCTTCCTCGCCGGCGCCTCCCTCTCCTTCGGCGCCGCCCTCGCCATGCTCGCCGGGCGAGTACAGGAACTCGGTCTCGGTGCTGGCCGTGAGGAAGGCGATGAGCTCCTCCACCTCTCGGTAGTTGAGCGGTCCCCTGGGCTGGAGCCAGGCGGGCATGACGCTGTTCGGGTCGCCGCAGACGATGCGGCCGCCCTCGCGCAGCACCGACTCCAGGTAGTTCGGGTTGAGATGGCCCGTGCCCGCCAGGCCGTCGGCGGTCAGGACGTTGTACAGCTTGGCCTGGTCGTTGAGCGCCGGGCCCACGCCACCCTCGCCGTTCTCGCCATGGCATCGCGCGCAGTTGGCGAGATAGAGCGCGTAGCCGCGTCCCACGTCCGTGACGTACTGCACGTCGGCTTCCTTCTCTAACCGCCCCTCCGTGCCGAGCGCCGGGATGCCGATGTCGTAGAACCAGTAGATGGGGATGAAGAGGGCCAGGACCAGCACCGCGAGGAAGGCGATCGACCGCGCATTGCCGCTCTGGCGCACGACCTGGGCCGCCCGCTCCTCGGTCATCCCGACGGTATGCGCCTGCCCTCCCGCCGAGAAGCGCTCGACGCTCGTCTGCTTCTCGAGGACCGGCGTGATCCCCCGGTCGTCGGGCAGGGGCGTCAGCTCACGGCCCGTCCGTTCGTCGCTCATATGCAGCCGGTGGGCGACTTGGCCGGGATGAGCCCGGGCTGACCGAGCGCGACCGGAAGGGGCCCCAGCGTGATCTTGCTGGTGTCCACCGTGAGGACACCGCCCTCCACCGAGTGGGCGAACCGGTCCATGCCACGGGGCGCGGGACCCGCCTCCAGGATCTTGGTCCCCAGGCGGTCATAGCGGGAGCCGTGGCAGGGACACTCGAACCAGTAGTTGGTGGTGCAGAAGTTGGGCTTGCAGCCGAGATGCGGACAGCGCTGGTACATCGTCCGGACGTTCGTCGTCTCGCCCTCGCCCGTCGGGCTGGCGCCGTCGGTGAAGCCCAGGTTGGGATCGATCAATTGGACGAAGGTGCGCGCCTCGGAGAAGTAGGCTGGCGCCCCGTCGTTGAGGCTCGCTCCCTGCACGGCCGGGTTCGCTGCCACGGCGTCCTGGTCGCCCAGCGTCACGGTCCCGCCGAATCCCGACGAGAGGTTGGGCCAGAGGAAGGCGAGCGTGCCGCCACCCACCTCCAGCAGCCACAGCCCCACGCCGGCGCCGAGCGTCCGGCGGATGAGCTGCCGGCGCGAGAGGCCAGCTGGCTGGCCGCTGCGCATCTCTCGCAGCACCTCATGCGTCAGCGCCTTCGGCTCCTGCGCGCGCGTCAGCTTCCAGTTACCCATCGACCGATCGACTCCCTACAGCGCGAAGAAGAGGCCCTGCCACGGCAGGGTCCAGGCATATCCGGGGCCGCGGAAGAAGGCGCCCAGGAAGGTGATGACGAGACCCGCCGCCGCGAACATCGTGAACAGCATCACGCCCACCTTGCGGTCCGAGGGACGCGGTGATCCGCCGTCGCCCCGCGGCCCCCGATCGATGTACGGCACCAGCGCGGCACCGACGAGGATGACCGTGGGCGCCAGCACGCCTGCCACGGTCGGGTGGAAGTAGGCGAGCAGCTCCTGGAGGCCCACGAAGTACCACGGCGCCTTGGCCACCGCGGGCGTGACGTTGCCGTTGGCCAGCTCCTCGAGCGGCGCGTTGATGAAGAGGCCCATGAACAGCAGGAAGACACTGATCATGGCCGCCGCGAAGAACTCGATGGACAGCAGGTGCGGCCAGGTCATCACCGTGTCGTCCGGTTCCTTCTGGACACGGACGACTGCGTCCTGCTTGACCAGCGCCAGAAGACGGTAGGGCTTGGCGGCCATGGGCACGCGCTGCTTGTCGATCTCGGTCGTTCGTCGCTCGGGCGGTGCCGCCGGCAGGGCCGTCCGCCGCTCCGGCGTGGCCGTGCCCGGTGAGGCCACCGGCAGGCGGGTCTTCTCGTCGCTCATTCGATGCTCCTCACCGGCCTAGAGCGGCCCACTGATGCCGCCATCCTTGCGGATGCGCCAGAAGTGGATCGCCAGGAAGATCGCTCCCACGAGTGGCAGCAGGATGACGTGCAGCACGTAGAACCGGAGCAGCGTGTTCTGGCCGACCTCGATCCCGCCCAACAGCAGCAGCTGGCTGGGCTTGTTGAAGACGGGCGCGTAGTTGGCCATGTTCGTGCCGATCGTGATGGCCCAGTAGGCGATCTGGTCCCATGGCAGCAGGTAGCCGGTGAAGGAGAGCATGAGTGTCAGGAAGAGGAGCACCACGCCGACCACCCAGTTGAACTCGCGAGGCGGCTTGTAGGCGCCGTGATAGAAGACGCGCATCATGTGCAGGAAGACGAAGAAGACCATCAGGTGCGCCGCCCAGCGGTGGATGTTCCGAGTGAACAGGCCGAACGGCACCTCGCGCTGGATGCGCAGGATGTCGCTGTACGCGGTGCCCTCATGGGGCACGTAGAAGAACATGAGATAGACGCCCGTCACCGTCAGGACCAGGAAGAGGAAGAAGGAGAGCCCGCCCAGGCAGAAGGTGTAGGCGAACTTCACCGCGTGCTGACGGACGCGCACGGGGTGGATGTGCAGGAACACGTTGTTCATGACCGCCAGCGCGCGGCTCCGCTCGTCCGCCGGATACGCCTGGCGGAAGATGGAGCGCCAGACCGAGCTGCGGCGGATCGCCGTATCGACCCGCTCCAGGAAACTCACCTGATGTACCCGCCCCTGTCCTGCTGGTCGCCTGTGGCCGTGGCCGTCCTCGTCACGGGCCTCACCTGACGTACCCGCCTGTGTCCTGCTGATTGCCGAGTCCGGCCAGTCCCAGCTGCGAGTCGCGGTAGCTCTCCTTGTAGAGGCGCCCGTCGCTGCTGATCTCCTGGAGCTCGAACCGCTCCATCGTAATGGCGTCGAACGGGCACCGCTTGACGCACAGCGCGCAGCGGATGCAGCGCTCCTCGTCGAGCACCATCGCCGCGCCCTGGGTCCAGCCGTAGGCGTCGACGAGCTCCGGCAGGGCGCCCTCCGACTTCATCTGGTTGATGTCGATCATGTGGATGACGCCCTCGGGGCAGACGTCGGCACAGGCGCCGCAGAGGGTGCAGCGGAACGGGTCGAACCAGATGTTGTAGTTGCACATGAGACAGCGCGTCGACTCGGTGACCGCCTCGGTGGCGGTGTAGCCCTTCTCGACCGGGCTGCCGAAGTTGACCCGCGGGTCGCTCGATGGCATGCGCGCCGAGAGCGGCGCCATGGGCACGTGCTGGCGGGGCAGCACGTCGTAGAACTCGGGCATCTCGTGGCGCCACGAGCTCACGATGCGCACGTTGGCGTCCACCTCCACGGTGCTGCGGCCCGAGAGGTACCGGTCGATGGCGTAGGCGCACTTCTTGCCGTGGCCGGCGGCCTCGATGAGCGTCGTAGGCCCGGTCACGAAATCGCCACACGCGAAGACGCCGCGCACGTTCGTGGCGTACGTCCCGGGATCCACGCGGACGCGGCCGCGGTTGATGTCGAACGATGCCTCCACCGGCAGGAACGTGTTGTCGGCGGCCTGGCTGACTGCGGGGATGACCGTGTCCGCCTTGACCACGAACTCGGTGCCCTCGACGGGGACCGGCGCGCGCCGCCCCGTCGCGTCCGGCTCGCCCAGGCGGTTGCGGATGAAGCGGACCCCGGTGACCCGACCGCCTTCGCCGAGCACCTCGACGGGGCTGGCCAGGAACTCCATCCGAACGCCCTCACGCTCGGTCTCGCCCAGCTCCTCCTCGTCCACGACCAGCTCCGAGCGGGTGCGCCGATACGCGATGGTCACGTTCCGCGCGCCGTGGCGCAGGCTGGTGCGCGAGCAGTCCATGGCCGTGTAGCCGCCGCCGATGATGACCACGTCGTCGCCCACCGTGAGCGGCTCGCCCAGGTTGGCCTTCTTCATGAAATCGACGCCATACTGGATGCCCTCCAGGTCCCCACCCGGGACGTCGAGCGCGACCGCATCCATGGCGCCGGCACAGATGGCGATGGCGTCGAAGCGCTCCTGGAGCTGCTCGAAGGTCACGTCGCGGCCGACGCGGACGCCGTACCGGAACGTCACGCCGAGGCGCTCCACGAGCGCCAGGTCCGCCTCGATCGCCTCGCGCGGCAGGCGGAAGGCGGGCACGCCGATGAGCATCGTGCCGCCGCCGTAGGGCAGCTCGTCCATGACCGTCACCTGATGCCCGGCGACGGCGAGCTCGCGCGCCACGGCGATGCCGGCCGGTCCGGCGCCGATGACGGCCACGGTGGAGTCGCGCGGCGTGATGACCGGCATGTCGTCCGGGATGCCCGATCCCTGGTGCCACTCGTAGAGGAAGCGCTTCATGGCGCGGATGGCCAGCGGGCGGTCGATGTCGCCGCGCCGGCAGGCTCGCTCGCACGGCGCGGAACAGACGTAGGCGCACATGGCGGCCACCGGGTTCGGCTCCCGCGCCAGGATGTAGCCCTCCTCGAACCGCCCCTCGGCGGCGAGGTTCAGGTAGCCGCGGCAGTTGGTGCCGACCGGGCAACCCTCCTGGCACTCGATGTTGCACTGGAGCCAGGAGGCGTTGACGGGCTGGACGAGGAAGTCCTGGGCGGGGTCGATCGCCACGTGGGGATATGCGCCTTTCGCGTGGGGGGAACGTCGCGGGCCGTGCGGCCCGCCAGCGCCATTCTATCGTGAGCCGCCCTGCCGCTACGGCAACTCGACCACCCGGAAGGCGTCGGCGGCCGCCGCTCCGATGCGCTCGCCAGCCTCACGACCCCACTCGCGCATGCGCGCCTCCAGCTCGTCGGGTTGCCGGAGCTGGCTGCGGTGCTCGCGCAGCGCGGCGATGCGCACGTCGATGGTGTCGGTCGTGTCGATCCAGGCATCTGGCCGGTCGGTGAAGAAGAGGTAGAGCCACTTCACCTCGTGGGCGGGGAGGCCTTCGTGGTTGGCGAGGTGGGGGAACGCCATCGGGTTCCTCGCAGCGGGATAGACGGCATCCAGCGCGGCCATGCCGGCGGCCCGGTGGTCGGTGTGCTGCACGTACCCGTCCTCGTGGATGAGCACCGTCGGGTCCATCGCCATGACAGCGTCAGGCCGGAACGTCCGGATCAGCCGCACCAGTTGCTCGCGCAGGGCTAGGTCGTTCTGGAGCGCGCCATCGGGTCGGTGCAGGAACGTGACCGCTTCGTAGCCCACGACCTTTGCTGCCGCGCGCTGCTCCGCCTCGCGCAGGCGGGCCAGCTGGAGCGGGTCGGTGGTGGGGTCCTCCCCGCCGGCGTCGCCGCTCGTGCAGCAGATGAGGTGAGCCACCGACCCCGCGCGGACCCAGCCAGCGATGGTGCCCGCGGGGCCGAAATCGGCGTCGTCGGGATGCGCCACGATGACCATGATCCGCTCGGGCCGGCGTGGGTCCCCGGACTGCTGGAGCGCCTCGGGCGGAGCGTCGGACATGGGTGCGGAGTCCCCCTTGCGCGGAGTGCGCGTCGATGTATGCTTCGGGCCGAGGCATCGCTCGTCTCCCCCCACGAGCGATGCCTCTTTTCGTGTCCTCGATCAGCTCGCCGAGCTCACCTCGGCGAGCGCTTCCAGCACCTCATCCACGTGGCTGTCCGGATCGACGCGCGGCCAGACCCTGGCCACTCGACCTTCCCGGTCGATCAGGAAGGTGGACCTCTGGATCCCCCAGTAGCTCTTGCCCGCGTACTGCTTCTGCCTCCAGGTGCCGTAGCGCTCGGCGACCGCGTGGTCCTCGTCCGCGAGGAGCGTGAAGGGCAGCCCGTACTTGGCCTTGAAGGCGGCCTTGCTGCCGGAGCCCAGGACACTCACGCCCCACACCTGCGCATCGGTGGCGCGGATCCGCTCGTCAGCGTCGCGGAAGGCACACGCTTCCTTCGTGCAGCCGGGTGTGTCGTCCTCGGGATAGAAGAAGAGCACGAGCCAGTGACCGCGGGCCTCGCTCAGGCGCCTGGGAGTGCCGGTGTCGTCTGGCAGGGTGAAGTCGGGCGCCTCCTCACCCACGGCGGGCATCTCCCGCGCGACCTGCTCCGGCGTCACTCCTGCGGTCATCGACCGACTGTAGCAGTCCCGCCTCGGGCACCGTCCGGGATGACGATGGCACTCCCCGGGTCCATGCGAAGCGCGATGGATCCGCCCACGGCTGGCACGGGCGTCCAGCGCGCCTCGACCTCGAGGGGCGGCGCATCGTCGATCGAGACCTCCAGCCGGACGTGGTCGCCGCGGAAGAGACGGGCCGACACGGTGCCCCGCACCGATCCCCCGGCGTCGGGCGAGAAGCCCCCCGGTCGGAGGAGCAGCGTGTGGTCGCCGTCCGGCACATCCGGCGAGATTGCGACGATCCCCCAGGGGGTGACCGCCCGGCCCGCCGTGACCCTGGCGGACGTGACGTTTCGAAAGCCGAGGAAGCGCGCCACGAACTCGTTCGGCGGTCGTGCCCAGAGCGCGTCAGGCGGGCCGTCGGCCTCGACGCGACCGTCCCGCAGGACGATCGTGCGGTCGGCCACGCCGAGTGCCTCTTCCTGGTCGTGCGTCACGTAGAGGACCGTGGCACCGAGCGTCCGGAAGATCCGTCGCAGCTCCAGCGGCAGACGCTCGCGCAGCTCACGATCGAGCGAGCCGAGCGGCTCGTCCAGCATGAGCAGCCGCGGGGACGGGGCGAGCGCCCGCGCGAGGGCGACGCGCTGCTGCTCCCCACCGGAGAGGCGCGCGACCGCTCGTCGCTCCATCCCGGCCAGACCGACGAGCTCGAGCATCTCCGCCACGCGCGCCCGCGCACGCGCCGGCGCCCAGCCGCGCACGCGGAGGCCGAAGCCCACGTTCTGGGCCACGTCGCGATGCGGGAAGAGGGCGAAGTCCTGGAACATCAACCCGAAGCCGCGCTCGTGGACCGGCACCGATGCCAGATCGCGGCCGTCCCAGCTGATGTGGCCGCTGCGGGGACGCTCCAGGCCGGCGACGAGCCGCAGGAGCGTCGTCTTGCCCGAGCCACTCGGACCCAGCACGCTGACCAGCTGGCCTGGCCCGACCGCGAGATGGACCTCGTGGAGCACCTGCCGGTCGGCGTATGCGGCGCTGACGCCCTGGAGGTCCAGCATCAGAAGGCCGACGGCCCCTCGGCCCGCCAGCGCTCGATGAGCAGCACCGCCGCCGCGGTCAGCAGCATAAGGAGCGTGCTCATCGCCATGGCCTGGGCGAAGTTGAGCGCACCGGGCTGACCAAGCAGCCGGAAGATGGCCACCGGCACCGTGGGCACGTCGGGCCGCGCGATGAAGAGCGTCGCCCCGAACTCTCCGAGCGAGACGGCGAAGGCGAAGCCGGCGCCCACGAGGGCCGCCCGGGAGATCACCGGCAGGTCGATCTCGCGCCAGACGCGCCGCGGCGCCGCGCCCAGGACCGCGGCCGCCTCCCGCAGGCGCGGCTCGATCGAGCGGATGAGTGGGACGGTGGCGCGGACCACGAACGGCACGGCCACCAGCGTGTGAGCCAGGGGGATGAGTAGCGGTGAGGTGCGAAGGTCCAGCGGCGGTTCGTCGAGCGCCACGATGAAGCCGAAGCCGACCGTCACAGCTGACGTGCCCAGCGGCAGCATCAGGACCGCATCGAAACCGGTCGCCAGCCAGCCGCGCCGGTAGGCGATCAGCGCGCCGGCGAGCAGTCCCAGGACGGATGCCAGCACGCTCGTCAGAGCGGCGAAGGCGAGGGAGTTCGCGATGGCCTCGGCTGGCGGCACGAAGAGCGCACGGTGTGCCCGCTCGTCGAGCAGGGCCGCGTAGGCGTGGAGCCCGTAGCCGGTCGACCCGGCCAGGGATCGCTCCACCAGGACCGCGAGCGGCAGCCCCAGGAAGAGCGCCGTGGGGATCACGGTCAGCGCGATGACGAACAGACCGCGGCGATCGGCCCGGGAAGGTGCCGCCTCGGCATCCGGTCGGAGCCGCTGCTCCACCGCCAGCCGCTGGGCCCCACGGGCGGAGACGATGAGCAGCAGGCCCACGGCCGTCATCTGGACGATCGCCAGCGCCGCCGCCAGGCGGAGGTCGAGCAGCTGGGCCGTGGCTCGGTAGATCTCCACCTCCAGCGTGACCGTGCCGCGGCCCCCCAGCACGAGGATCACCCCGAACGAGGTGAAGGTGAAGAGGAAGACGATGGTCGCGGCCGACGTGAGTGCCGGTCGAAGGAGCGGCAGGGTGACCTCCCGGAAGGCGCGCCACGGGCTGGCACCAAGCACCCGGGCCGCCTCCTCGGTGCGCGGGTCGAGCTGTGACCAGACGCCGCCCACGAGCCGCAGCACGACCGCGTAGTCGAAGAAGACATGGGCCAGGAGGATCGCCCAGATCGAGCCGTCCAGCCGGACCGGTCGCTGGCCGGGCCCAAGGATCGACTCGGCCAGGTCGTTCAGCGGGCTGCGGGGGCCGAGCAGGGCCAGGAAGGCCGACGCGACGACGACCGTGGGCAGCACGAACGGCACCGTGGCCGCCGCGCGCAGCAGGCGCTTGCCCCGGAAGGCGTAGCGCGCGAGCACGTACGCGCCCGGGAGCGCCGCCAGGATGGTGAGAGCGGTCGAGGCTGCCGCCTGCCAGAGGGTGAACCAGAGGACGTCGATGGTGCGGCGGTCCAGCCAGATGGCGGGCGGATCGGCGAGGCCGCTGCCGCTCGCTCCTCCCAGCCCGAGGCCCACGATGGTCGCCACCGGGTACACGAAGAAGAGGAGCAGGAACGCGAGCGGCAGCGCACCGAGCAGTAGCGCCGCTCGGCCGCTCAACGCTCCACGATCTCCGTCCACTCCTCGATCCAGCGCTGGCGGTCTCGGCCGATGACCTCGAACGGCAGCTCGAGCGGCTCGGGCGCCACCTGCGCATGCTCGCGGAAGACCTCCGGTAGCTCCGCGTCGGAGCGCACCGGATACACGAACATCTGGAGCGGGATCTCCTCCTGGACGGGGCGCGAGAGCAGGAAGTCGATGAACGCTCGCGCGAGCGCCTCGCGTCGCGTCCCGGCCAGGATGCCCGCGAACTCGACCTGGCGGAAGCAGCCCTCGAGGATGGCGGTCGTCGGTGCCTCGTCCGGCTGCGGCTCGGCGAAGACGACTTCAGCGGCCGGGCTCGAGGCATACGAGACGACGATGGGACGGTCACCCTCGCCCGAACCCCCGGAGAACCGGCCGTAGTAGGCGTCCTCCCAGCCGTCGGTCACCAGGACGTCGTTCTCGCGCAGCGCAGCCCAATAGTCGCGCCAGGTCGTATCGCCCTCCTCGCCGAAGCGGGCGACGGTCGCCGCCAGGAAGGCGAGCCCCGGCGATGAGGTGGCCGGGTCCTCCACGACCAGCATCCCGGCGTACTCCGGCCGGGTCAGATCGTCCAGGCTGTCCGGCGCCGGCGGGTCCCCGGCGGCGAACGCCTCTCGGTCGACGTTGAGGCACACGTCACCGTAGTCGATCGGGGTGACTCGAGCCTGGGCGTCCACCCGGAACTCGTCCGGAACGGACGCCAGCTCGGGTGACTCGTAGGGCATGAAGAGCTCAGCGTCGAGCGCACGCGAGAGGAAGGTGTTGTCGACGCCGTACAGCACATCGGCCAGTGGATGCTCCTTCGAGAGGACCGCCTGGTTGACCATCGAGCCGGCGTCTCCGGAGCTCAGGACCCTGAGCGCGACACCGTGCTGCCGCTCGAAGGAGGCGATGGCCTCGTCGGAGAGGGCGAAGGAGTCGTGGGTCATGACCACGAGCTCCGTGGGCGCGGCCGGTGATCCCGATGCGGTTGAGGGCGGCGATCCGGGCGCGATCGAACCGGGCGCATCCGAGGCGGGCGCCGGGCCACCGCCCGTGCAGCCCAGGAGGAACGTGGCGCTCGTCACCACGAGCCATCGGGAACGGGCCATGGAGCGGGTCATGGGGCAGCCTCCGGCGTGGTGCCGCGCCCCGCCTCGAGCAGGGCACGGCGGGTATGGGTGAGCAGCAGGCGGCCCCGTCGGGTGCGCACGGCGGCCGTGTCGGTCAGGAACTCGTTGGACAGGCCGCGTGACGGCCCGTAGGGGAGTGGCTCGTCACGCAGCGGGAAGCGCAGCCCCTCGGTCGTCACGCCCTCGGCGCCTTCGGCCAGCGGCTGCAGGGAGACGTAGTCGGTCGCCTCGCCCGACAGCTCGACCCGCGCCGCGCGGTCGACGCTTCCCACCAGCCAGATGCGCCCACAGGCGTGCTCCAGCGTGACCTCGAGGCCGACGAGCTCGGGGAGCGCCAGGAGCGCGATGTTGGCCAGGGAGTGCTCCGGCCGCGGGCCCCCCAGCGCCCCGAAGATGACGATCCGTGATGCGCCGCGCGCGACGGCCTCCCGCAGGCACAGCTCGCTGTCGCTCTCGTCCTTGTGGGGCGCCACGAGCCGCACGTCCACACCCCGGGAGCGGAACCGCTCCACGTCCGCCGCGCTGAGCGAATCACCGTCGCCGAGGATGAGGTCCGGGGTCAGGCCCGCTCGCTCGGCCCTGAGCGAGCCGCCGTCGGCACAGATGACGAGTGCCCGGCCATCCCCCTCGGTTCGTGGCACGACCGCGCGACGGAGGGCGTCGGCCTCCACGTCACCGCCGCACACGATGACTGCCCTCACGCCGGACCTGACCAGGACATGGAACGACCTCCGCACCGGACGGGACGGAGGTCGGCGGATGGACTCCCTTCGCTGGTACGAACCAGATCAGGTTCCGAGGGTCTGCGGCGGCTGCCGCACTCTCAGCGCCCCATGGCGCTCCCCTGTCCCGTGTCTTCTGTTGGGCTCATCCTACACCGGTCCGACCGGGGAGCCGGTGCGCTAGACTCCCGCCGTGCCAAGCGCCGTGCATCCCGCGCATCAGCGGGTCCTCGACGCCGCCGCCCGGAAAGCCGTGGATCTCGAGATCGTCGAGTTCGAGGAGCCGACCCACACGGCGGAGGACGCTGCTCGGGCGGTCGGCACGGAGGTGGGTCGGATCGTCAAGAGCATCGTCTTCGTGGCGTCGACGGAGCACGGCCCCGAGCCTGTCGTCTGCCTCGTGAGTGGTGGAAACCGCGTCGAGGTGGCGCGATTGGCGGCCGTCCTGTCGCTGCCCGGACTTCGCCGCGCGACGGCCCAGGAAGCACACGAGCTGACCGGTTTCGTCGTGGGCGGTATCCCGCCCTTCGGACATACGCGGGCCCTGCGCGTCGTCATGGACCCCGACATCGGCCGATCCGCCACGGTCTGGGCCGCGGCGGGAACGCCCAACGCCGTCTTCGAGGTGGCGCCCGCGACGTTGCGCATCCTGTCGAACGCGACGGTGGCGCCCATCACCCAGCCCACGGACCCCACCACCGCTCCCAGGGAGGCGTGATCCCAGCCGGATCGCGCGAACCGCCCAGGGAGCCGCGAAGGACTGCGGTCCAGTATCCCGGTGGCCTTTGGGCACGGTACGTGTGGGTGGGCAGCGGCCGTGGGGATGCCCTCGGGGACACCGATGCCCTGGAGGACACCGATGAACGCGGGGGCAGCCACGAGGGCTCGGTCAGCGTCAGCGACCATGGACCCCTGGTCTCCCCCGATCCGGACCGCCTGTGCCGCGCCGAGCTGCGCATCCAGGGGCCGCTCGGCGCGTGGAGCGCCCGCTTCGCCTCGCCCATCTTCGACGAGCCGCAGGGCCTGCTGTGGGACACGGCCGGCCTCCTCGTCGTGAAGTACGGCTTCCGGGCGTACGCGCTGGTCGGCCGCACCGGCGAACTGCGCTGGACGTATGAGGCTCGCACGCCGTTGGTCTCGGTCCTCGGCTCGTCGCGCCTGGCCCATGTCCTCGTGCAGAGCGAGGTCGAGACGGCAGCCGTTCGAGAGGACGGCGAGGTGGCCTGGCGAGTGGCGCACCCGGACGTCATCGCCGAGGCGGAGCTGGTGGGCGGCCGACTGGTGCTCACGGGCTACGGCGGAGTGCTCCCGCCACTCGACCCGCAGACCGGCCGGTCGCTCGGCCGCGCCTGACGGACGCGGGATCGGAACGGGATGTGGATGGTCGGTGGATGAGCCACTCGGGACCAGGGGATCCTGTGGACGCGCGACGTTGACTGCGGAGCGCGCTCGGCCCATGCTCCCTCTTGCCCCGGAGGGGCCGAGACCGACACTAGCGGCGGAGATGACATCAACGCCCACGTGCCGCGATGGTTCCTCCGGGTCTTCGATCCCGGGGTCGGGGGGCGGGCCTTCGATCCTGAGCCCGCGTCCTGGGTCGTCCGGCGGGTGCCGGCCCTGATCGCCCTCCTCGCGGGCTGCGGCGCCGTCGCGCTGGTCCTCGTGAGTGCCCTGGTGCTGCGCCGGGTGGGTGCCGGCTACCGCGTGGCGCGATCGCTCGCGGCGGCGCCCTCGGTCACCCTCGGCGAGGTGGCTGCTCTGGCGAATGACGGGAAGCGGCACTACGTCCGCACCACCGGTCGCGTCAGCAGCGATGAGGACTTCCCCGACGAGAACCAGCGGCCGCTCGTCTTCCGCCGCCAGCGCATCGAGCGGCCGGATCCCGGCCGCCGTTGGCACGTCGTCGAGGAGGAACGCCTCGCCGTCCCGTTCGGCATCGAGGACCGCGCGACCTTCGTGGCCGTCGACGTCGACGCGCTGGGCGAGGGACTGGTGGTCATCCCGCGCGAGTCGACCGGCACGGCGGCGGAGCTGCCCGCGGAGCTCATCGCCTCGCTCCCCGAGCGGCTGGACCCGGGGACGCCGATCCGTGTCCGGGTGGACCAGGTGTCGGCCGTGGAACACGCCACGGTGTGCGGCGTGCCAGCCATCGGGCCCACCGGCCCCACCCTGACCGCAGGGACGGGCCGGCCGCTCGTGCTCTCGACGCTCGAGCCGCCGGCGGCGATGCGCCTGCTGGCCGCGGGCCGCCGGACGGAGGTCATCACCGCGACCCTCCTGCTCGTCGGCGCGCTGGGTCTCGTGGCCGTGGCCATCGTGGCAGCCCTCACCGGCTGGTAAGGCGCGCCGCGGCCACCGGGACTTCCGACCCATGGCGGGCCCCTGCCGGCTCCCCATAGCCTGCTGATGTCCGCTCCCATCCGACCCTTCCCGAGCGGACGTCTGGAGGGCACATACATCCAGGCGCGACCCGATGCCGCGAACCTGGCGGTGAGCAGTACCGCCCCGCTCCTCGATGTCCCCCCTGACGGGGTGCGCTCGCGGGAACGGCTCCGATACGACCACCTGTCGACGCTGGCCCAGCTGTCACGCCTGGCCGCTACCTCCACGGAGATGACCGAGGTGCTCCCCGCCGTGGCGGGGGCGCTGAGGCGCGCCGGTGGCTTCGACCTCGTGGCCGTCTTCGAGCTCGATGCGGCTGGTCTCCAGGAGCGCGTGGTGGAGCGGTCAGCGTGCCGTCAGGACACGGAGGTGCGGCTCGATGAGCGGCTCTTCCAGATCTCTCTCCGCGAGGGCCGCGCCATCTCGGAGCCGTCAGCCGGTGCGATCCAGGTCTACGCACCCATCCGCTCCGCCGAACGTGTATGGGGCGCTCTCATCGTCGAGACCCCTGGGGATCACCCGCTCGACAGGGAGGATCTCGACCTGCTGCACGCCGTGAGCGACCAGTTGGCGCTCGCCATGGGCGCGGGCCGCCTCCGTGAGCGGCTTGCCGAGCAGGGATCACGGGCGCAGGTGCTGGCGAGCGTGACCAGCGACCTCTCGTCCAGGCTGGAACTCCCGGTCATCATGACCACGGTCGTGGACCACGCCATGCGCCTGTTCCGAGCCGACCGCGCGGCCGTCTACCAGCGGCTGCCATCGGGGCTGCTCGAGGCACGCTACGCACGCAACCTCTCGCGGGCGTTCACCGATGCGATGACGTCGCTCCCCCGTCCCTCGGTCGGCGCGGAGGTCATGGAGAGCGGGCGCGCCACCAGCGCCACGGGTTACGCCGACGACCCCCGGGGCGCTGGGGTGCGGGATCTCGTCCTTCGGGAAGGATTCGACTCGGTGGCCATCGCCGCCCTGGTCGCCGACGGCGAGATCCTGGGCATGCTGGCGCTCTACCACGACCGTCGCCACGAATGGGCCGCCGATGACCTGCAGATCCTGGAGACCCTGGGCGCTCAGGCCGGCATCGCCGTCCGCAACGCCCGCAACTACGCGCAGATGGCCAGCTGGGCAGCGCAGCTGCAGTCGATCCAGCAGGTGGGCGCGCGCCTGACGCGGCTGACCACGGTGACCGAGATCGGTCGGGCCATCGTCACGGAGCTGCGGCAGGTCATCGACTACCACAACGTCCGCGTCTACCGGATCCGCGACCAGGAGCTGGTCCCGGTCGCGTGGCGCGGCGAGATCGTGGACTCCATCGATGAGGACGACGAGCGGCTCCGGGTGCGCATCGGTCAGGGCATCACCGGCTGGGTGGCGCAGCACGGGGTCGCGCAGTACCTCCCCGATGCGGCGGCCGACCCGCGCACCGAGACCATCCCGGGCACGGAGGACGACGACGCCGAGTCGATGCTGGTCGCCGCCATGCTGTACGACGATCGGGTCATCGGGGTCATCGTCCTCGTCAAGCCCGGCATCGACCAGTTCAGCGCCGGCGATGAGCTCCGCCTGCTGGAGATCTACGCCTCCCTGGCGGCCCAGGCGATGGCCAATGCCGACGCGACCGAGCGCCTGCGCGCACAGTCGGAGCGCCTGACGCGCCAGGTGACCAGCCAGCGCGAGCTCATGCGCGTCACGGAGTCCATCCTCTCGACGCTCGATCAGCGGGTGGTGATGGAGGGCATCGCGGACCGGCTGGGCAACCTCGTCAACGTGGACAACCTGGGCATCGATGCCTACGACGCGGAGGCCGGGATGCTCCGGCCGATCTTCGCGCGGGGCGTCCACGCCGACCGCTTCATGGCCACCACCATGCCCGACACCGCTGGCGTCGGGGGCTGGGTGGCTCGGCATGGGCGAGCGCAGCTCGTCCCCGACGAGCTGGCCGATTCCCGGGTCGTTCACTTCGAGGTGGAACCGGGCGCCGGTGCTCTCATCGTCACGCCGCTGCGCGGCGCCGACCGGGTCATCGGGGTGCTGACGCTGGAGCGCCTGGGGGCGGCGGCCTCCTTCGACGAGGATGAGTTCGAGCTGATCCAGCTCTTCTCGGGACACGTCTCGATCGCGCTCCAGAACGCCATGGCACACCGGGCGATGGAGCTGCGGGCACAGACCGACGCGCTCACCGGCCTCAAGAACCACGGCACGTTCGTGGAGCGACTGTCGCGCTGGATCGCTCGCGGCGCGCCGTTCAGCCTCTTGCTCGTCGACCTGGACGACTTCAAGTCGTTCAACGACCGGCTCGGTCACGAAGCGGGCAGCCAGCTGCTGGCTCGCATCGCCGGTGCTCTGCGCGCGTCGTGTCGCGAGGGCGACGAGATCTTCCGCTACGGCGGCGACGAGTTCGCGCTGATCCTGCCGGGCACGCATGCCAGCGGAGCCGTGGCCGTCGCCGAGAAGGTAAGCCGCGCGGTCCGCGGGGTGCGCGTCCCGGGCTCCCGTCGAGGGCCCGAAGTGACCTCCTCGGTGGGCGTTGCCGCTTTCCCCGAGGACGCGACGGATCGCGTGTCGCTCCTGCTGGGCGCCGACCGCGCCTGCTATCTCGCCAAGCGGCAGGGGCGCGCGCGGGTGGTGACCGCCTCGATGGTGGCGGACCTCGCACACGAGGAGCAGCCGATGGGCCCGATGATGGTGGGCCATGCGGCGGGCGGGACCGGACCGCCCGGGGCCTGACGCCTGGTGTCGCGCGCCCGGGCTCCACCAAAGGAGCCGGGGCTCTTTCGTGCCCGCCTCGCGTTCGGATGACCAGCCCATCGTCCGGTATCGGATGGGACCAACGGAGGGAGCCGAGCGGCGGCCCTGCCGACAGACACTGCAGCGGCCGTGGAACATCACCCCCGGACCCGCGTGGTCTTCCTCATCTGCGCCGCCCTCCTCTCGGTTATCGCCGCGTTCGCCGTGCCGCTCGACGCCGCACGCGGCGCAGCGCCGGCGGCGCGCTACATCGTGCTGTTGCGGGACCAGACAGCGACCGGCACCCCCTCGGGATCGGCAGGGACGCGCGGCGAACGCCCGTCTCTCCCGGCCGTCGATCCACGAGCAGCCACGCGCGCGGTAGAGGAGATCTCGCGGCGGATCGGCGCCACACCTTCGCACGTCTACGCGCGGGCCTTCCCGGGCTTCGCCGCGCAACTCGACGCGGAGCAGTTGCTGGCGCTCAGCCGCGACCCGATGGTCGCCGCCATCCGCCCCGACGTCCGGACCTCGATCGACGCGGTGCCCGGCGGCGCCGAGTCGGGGAGCGTCCGCTCGACCGACCTTCCGGAGCAGGTCACGCCCA
>JAUJNA010000001.1:44458-53672 GCA_030446555.1 Chloroflexota bacterium
GGCGCCGAGTCGGGGAGCGTCCGCTCGACCGACCTTCCGGAGCAGGTCACGCCCACCGGGGTGCGCCGCGTCTACGCCGACGGTCACCCCCTCGCCCGGATCGACGGGCTTGACGAGCGGGTCGACATCGACGTCGCCATCCTCGATTCCGGGGTGGGACCGCACATCGACCTCCGCGTGGCGGGCGGTTACGACTGCACGGGCGGCGGGCGCATCGCCGACACCTACGGGCACGGCACCCACGTGGCAGGGACCGTGGGTGCGCTGGACAACGGCATCGGGGTCGTGGGCATGGCGCCCGGCGCCCGCCTCTGGTCGGTCAAGGTGCTCGGCGACGACGGCCTGGGCTGGCTCTCGTGGGCCGCGTGTGGCGTGGAGTGGGTGCTCGGCCGGCGAGATGCGGTCGATCCGGCTCGCCCGCGCATCGAGATCGCCAACATGAGTGTCAGCTGGCTGGGGGACAGCGCCGACGAGGGTGATTGCGGCCTCGCCGACGGGGACGTGCTGCACCAGGCGATCTGCCGCTCCGTGGATGACGGCACGACCTACGTCGTAGCGGCCGGCAATCAGAGCACCGACGCCGCCACGCGCCGCCCGGGCGCCTACGACGAGGTCATCACCGTCTCCGCACTGGCGGACTTCGACGGCGCTCCGGGAGGGCTGGGCGACCAGTCGGCGATCTGCCCGTGGTACTCGCCCGATGTCGACGACACCTACGGCGACTTCAGCAACTTCGGCGCGGACGTCGACCTCATCGCGCCGGGCAAGTGCATCCTCTCGACGTACCCGGGTGGGGTGTACGCCTGGATGACGGGCACCTCCATGGCGACGCCCACCGTCGCCGGCGCAGTCGCGCTCTACCTCTCGGAGCATCCCGGCACACGGCCGGGGCTGGTGCGCCAGGCGCTCCAGTGGGCGGCGAGCCCCGACTGGAAGCGGTGGACCGACCCGGACGGCCAGCCCGACCGACTGCTGGACCTGCGGGCGCTCGGCCCGGTCCCGGACTACACGCTCCGTCTCGACCGGCCGGCCATCCGCGTGACGCCCGGCGGGGCGGCGATCCTCGAGCTCTCCGCGGACCGGATGTACGGCCACACGGCACCGGTCTCGCTGGCGCTGGACTCGCTGCCGACGGGACTGACGGCCGAGGTGGGTCCATCGCTCCTTCAGGCGGACCCCGTCACGCTCACCGTGCGCGCAGCCGGAGACGCGACGCCGGGCGTGCACTCGATCACCGTGCGCGGGACCGATCGCGATCTGGACCGTTCCGCCCCGCTCCAGGTCACGGTCAGCGAGCCGCTCGCGACGCTGGATGTCGTGAACCCGGACGAGGGCACCACCACCATGGCGAGCGCGACCGATGTCGCGGTCGAGTGGTCCGCGACACTCCCGGAGGGCTGGGCGCCGGTCGACGTGCGGCGCTTCCGGGCCGGCATCGTCGCGCCGGGATCCTGCTCGGGCGGCCGGTGGGTCGTCGACGGCGAGCTGCGTCCCGCCGCCGCGAGTCCCCTGGTGGAGATCCTCCCCGACGCCGCCTGCTACCGGTGGGCGTTCCGCACGACCGACCCGGAAGGCCTCGCCAGCGAGTGGCTGTCGGGCGAACTGCTGGTCGACACGACGGCGCCCGATCCGGCCGTCGTGCGGGCATCGGGCGCCGGTGCCGCGCACCCGGACGTGAACGGACCGGTCTACGTGCGCGGCGGGGTCAGCGGCACCGTGGCTCTCCGGGCGCAGGGCCGTGACGTGCAATCGGACGTGCGGTCCGACAGCTTCGATGAGCCGGTCGGCGCCGGCTGGACGACCAGCGTCGCGGCACCGGCCGACGACCCCACCACGGTCCAGCTCGCGTGGACGCCGGATGTGGTCGATGGGTCCATCGCGGTCCGCAGCACCAACGGGGTGGGCATCACCAACGATCCGCGTGTCATCTCGCTGCTCCGAGACGACACTCCGCCGACCGGGACGCGCTGGGATGGACCGCTCGCAGGATCGTCGGGCTTCTCCAGGGACTCCCTGACGCTCTCGTGGAGTGGCGCGCTCGACGACCGGTCCGGCGTGGCCGCCCAGCAGCCGGTGCAACGACAGCGCGCGCCGGTGCCGGCCAACGGGGACTGTGCGGGGGGCAGCTACGTCGATGACGGTGCGCTGCGTCGTCTCACGAGCGGAGCCGTGGAGAGCAGCCTCGCGCATGGCTTCTGTTACCGGTGGAAGCTCACTCCCCTGGACCGCGTCGGCAACCGCGGCGCAGCGCTCCTCTCAGGCACCGTGCTGGTCGACCTGGAGCCACCCCTCGCGGACTTCGGCATGCCCGATGAGGTCGCGACGGTGCTCCAGGCCACGACGTCGGTCTCGGTGTCGTGGAGCGAGACCGACCCGGGCGCATCCGGCGTCACCACTCGGTCCCTCGTCCGCCAGCGGGCCGCGATCGTCACGCCCGGCACGTGCGCGGGCTCGACCTGGGAAGACGTCAACACGATGGCGGTCTCCGGTTCGCCGGTAGCGGTCACGCTCCGGGACGCGTACTGCTTCCGGTGGGTCCTGACCCTTGGCGACGCTGCCGGGAACCTGTCGTCGAAGACGTCCGGCCGGATCCTCGTCGACAGGACGGCGCCGTCCTTGCCCAGCCTGTCGAGCGAGGGCGCCGGCACGTGGAGGGACCCTACGGGGCCGATCTGGGTCGCCTCCGATGCGCCCGGATCCGTGCTGGTCCGCCTCGCCTCCCGGGATCCGCAATCGGGCGTGGCGTCCATGGCCGTCTCGGAGCTGGCGGGCACTGGCTGGACGCGCTCGGTCGCCCCTGCCGGAGGGACCGCCGATGTGACGCTCGGCTGGACCGCGGGCGCGAGCGACGCGTCGTTCGGGGCGGCGGCCACGAACGGGACCGGGCTCACGAGCGAGACACGCACGGTCGTCCTCCGCACGGACGCCTCGGCGCCGCAGATCGCCTTCCTCGATCTTCCGAGCGGCTCGACGGACGCGCCGGCGGCGGTCGACTGGAGCGAGGCGGATGCGGGAGTGGGGATCGACCCGGCGAGCCGCAGGCTCGTCCGCCAGATCGCGTCGCCCGATGCGGCCGGCGCGTGCACCCAGGTGGAGTGGGCCGATGAGATCACCACCCTCGGGACCGCTCCACCCATCGCGCAGGCCGACATGTCCGCCGGTGCCTGCTATCGCTGGCGGCTGACGGTGGCCGACCGCGTGGGCCACATCGCACAGGTCGTCTCGTCAGCGGTCCGCCTGGATGCGGATCCGCCGACGGTCGCGGTGCTCGCGCCCGCCCCTGGCACGACGACGATCCAGCCCAGTGGGTCTGTCACGGTCGACTGGACGGCCTCCGATGCGGGCGACGGGAGCCTCCTGCCGCCGATGGTGCAGCGACAGCGCGCGCCCATCGCCGAGCCTGGGGTCTGCACGGAGACATGGTCGGACGACGGTGGGGCGATCCTGCTCGACGACGCCACGGCGCGCTCGCTCGGGGTGACCGGGCTGACTGGCGGCGCATGCTACCGCTGGCTCGTCACCGTCCACGACACGGCCGGCAACGCCGCGACGGCCGCGTCGGGCACGATGCTCGTCGACCTGACGCCGCCGGAGCTCGAGTCGGTGCTGCTCGACGGGGACGCGGGTATCTGGTCCGATAAGAACGGCATCGCCTGGTTCCATCCGGACGGCACGGGTACGAGCACGCTGACGGTCACGGTCCGCGACGCCGAGTCCGGCGTGAGCGCGGCATCGATGATCGCCGAGGCCACCGGCTGGACGGTGACCAGCGACGGGCTGTCAGGCGCGCGACTGACCGCCCGCCTGGATCGCGTCGTCGACGCCACCACTCTCGACGTACGTGTGGCGGCTACGAACCTCGCCGGGCTGACGGGTGAGCGGCATGCCCTCCGCCTCCGTCCCGACGGCACACCGCCCGTCGTCACCTTCGACCCCGCCACGTCACCGGCTGCTGTCTCCGGTCCGATCTCGATGGCATGGACCGAGCAGGACGCCGGTGCCGGCATCGCGTCGAGGAGCGTCGTCCATCAGTGGGCCGACGCGGTGGACGGGACATGCGCCGGGGTGGCCTGGTCCGAGGCCGGCCAGCCGACGTCGGCGCCGCCCCCCGTGACCGTCGACGCTCCGCAGACCGGCTGCCACCGCTGGCGAGTGACCCTGGCCGACCATCTGGGCAACGCCAGCGAACAGGTCTCGGGCAGCGTTCTCGTCGACGCCGACGCACCGGTCGTGGCGCCGCCGGCGCTGGACCTGGTCACCGGCGGCCTCCTCCGGCTGGACCGCTCGCTGGATGCCACCGTGTCGACACGGGCGACCGACGCGTTCAGCGGCGTGGGCTCGGTGGAGTGGCAGCGGCGCGACGGCACCGCTGCATGGGTGCCCGTCACCTTCGAGGAGGTGCTTGGCGGCCCCGCCCCGTCGACGTTGGGCACGTGGACGACCTACGCGGCGGCGGCGACCGACCGCGCGGGGAACCGCTCCCACTGGGCAGCAAGCCCCAGTACGCGCGCGGGTGCCGTCGACTCGGCCAGCTCTCGCCTGGTGTGGACGGGTACCTGGTCCACGGTCGGCTCGAGTGGAGCGTGGGCCGGGTCGGAACGAGCGACGACGGGCGCTGACGCGATCGTCAGGCACGCGTTCACCGGAAGGTCCGTAGCATGGGTCGCTCGCACGGGGCCGGGACAGGGCCGGGCGAGCGTGATGGTCGACGGTGTGGAGCTCGCGACGGTCGACCTGGGCGGGGCGACGACCCGGCGCCGGCGGCTCGTCGCGGTGGCGCAGTGGCCGACCGACGGCTCACACACCATCGAGATCCGCGCACTGGGATCGGGCATGGTGACCGTCGATGCGTTCGTCGTCCTTCGGACGAAGCCTTACACGGACGTGCTGCCCTCCTGACGGCGCCCTGCGGCCAGCCTCCGATTGGGGCTTGCGCCCAAGGTCAGGGTTCTCTACCATGACTCGCGTACCACGCTTCGTGGTGTCGTGTCGTGCTTGACTCGGGCCCCGGACCGGGTGCAGCGGAGGTAGGGGGAACCCATGGATCCATCCATCGTGCGCGTGTCCGCCGGGCGGCGAGTGGTCACGGCGCTCTTCGTCCCGATCTTCCTGGCGAGCCTGTTCGCCAGCACCCTGACGGCGGCCACGCCCACCTCCGCGCTGGGCGCTTCGCCGCGTGCGCCGACGGTCGTGAGCCCGAAGCTGACCGAAGCCTTCGCCAAGAGCCGGGACGGCTCGGTCGCCGCGGTCGTCACCGCGCACGATCGGCGCGATCTGGCGGCCATCCGCCGGCTCGGTATCCGCGGCACGGAGCTGCGCGTCCTGCCCATGCTCCTCGTGAAGGACCTGGACCAGCCTCGCCTGACCGCCCTGCAGCGCAGCGGGCTCGTGCGCAGCGTCTGGCCCAACACGCGCCACAAGATCCAGATGGAGGACTCCAACTGGATCATCGGCTCGCGGTACGTGTGGGGACCCCCGCACGCGCCCACGCGCTTCGGCACCGGATACACCGGCAAGGGCGTCGACGTCGCGGTCATCGACACCGGGATCGATGGGGAACACTCGGATACCGACAACCTCGTCGAGTTCTGCGACACCACGGCCGCCATTTCCGCAGATAGAGAAGAAGTGGTGTGCTTCGGTGGCAATGACCGGAGCGACTCGGCTGAGGCGCGCGCCGCGGCCTTCGATGACGAGGGTCATGGCAGCCACGTCTCGGGCACCGTGGGTGGCACCGGCGACGCCAGTGGCGGCCGAGCCAACAACCACAGCACCATCGGCGTGGCTCCGGACGTGGATCTCCACGTCTATTCCGCCAACCTCGGCCCCTTCCTGGCCAACTTCCAGATCCTCGCCGCCTACGACGACATGACGTTCAAGAAGCTCAACGAGAACAGCGGCGTGGTCGCCACGAGCAACAGCTTCGGTGGCGGCGACGGGGCGAACTACTCCCCGGACGACCCGCAGAACATCGCCATCAAGGCCGCCTACGACGCGAACATCATCAGCGTCTATGCGGCGGGCAACAGCGGGCCGGAGCACAACACGCTCTCCGACTCCTGCATCAACCCCTACGTCGTCTGCGTCGGCGCGACGACGAAGCCCGACTCCGTCGTCCAGTTCTCCTCGCGCGGCCGGCCCAGCGAGCCCGCCGACACCAACCGCAACGGCATCGTCGGTGACGACGGCAGCAACGACACCGAAACGACGAGCGACGATATCGAGGCCGACGTCGAGCCAGACAACCACGACCGGCGCCTGGGACAGAAGCTGGGGATCGGCCTCTACCGCCCGACCCTCGTCGCGCCCGGTGTGAACATCAACTCGATCAGCGCGTTCCTGGGCGAAGGCGCACCGGGTCCGTGTTCGGAGGTCACACAAACCAGGACGAACTGCTACGAGCAGCTCAACGGCACCTCGATGGCCACCCCGCATGTCTCGGGCGCCATCGGTGTCATCGTCCAGGCGTATCGGCGCACGCACGGCGGCACCACGCCGAACGCAGCGCGCATCATCGACATCCTCGAGCGCTCCGCGGCGCTGAGCAAGCTCCCCGGCTACGAGGCGGAGGAGCAGGGCGCCGGCCGGCTCAACGTGCTCGACGCGGTGCGCTATGCCCGTGGCGATATCGCGCCTCCCAAGCCGAACTTCGGCACCCCGTCCCCGGTCTATGCCGAGGGCAAGGATCCACGCACGACATTCACGAACAGCCGTCTGGCGGCCAACATCCAGAAGGGCTGCACCGGCGCTCTCAGCTTCACCGCCGGCACCTCCAACCCGCTTGACGAGCCGGCCGATCAGCCGCCCGACGCGACGGCCCGCTTCGGCCAGAAGCTGATCAACGTCCCGCCCGGCGCTGAACGCCTCCGGATCACCGTCCGTTGGCCCGAGCATCCCGGCGCCAACCTCTATGTCCGGCTGTGGCGTCCCGACGTCAACCCGAACGCCGAATTCTCGAGGGAGTTCGACGAGCGGGCCTTCCCCGACCAGGAGGCGATCGGCCTCTTGAACACGGAAGCCATCCTCAACCAGCAGCGGTTCCTGGACGTCCGGGCGCCGGAGGCCGGCGTGTGGCGGGTGCGCATCTACCACCGAATCGGTGGAGTGCCGCTGGCCTGCGACGTCCCTGACTCCAGCGAGGCGCTGGGCTACCGATACCAGCTGCTCACCGAGATCCCGGTCTCGGCGCGCGTCCCCACCGTGGCGATCACCTCGCCCGCGGACGGGAGCACCCACACGGGCCGGTTCGTCTTCTTCAACGGCACCGCCGGTTATCCCGAGCGGTGGGACGGCGTCACGAACTACGAGGTCCCGGGCACCGGCATCGCCGCCGGCGGGCCCGCGGAGGACACGCGCCTGCTGCTCCACTTCCAGGGCAACACCGAGGAGGGCTGCTCGGGCGACGGCACTACGGATGTCGACAACCCGGAGTGCAACGGTGGCGACGGCCCGTCGCTGCTCACGAAAGCCGAGCTGTCCGAGAGCACGGCCGCCTCGTACACCGTGATCAACCCGATCATCGGTGGCAACACCGAGCGCAACCCGTTCGTGCCCAACTGGATCTGGGACATCGACGCGGAAACCACCCTCCGTGGAGCCATGACCGTCCAGTGGTGGGGCTCCTGTAGCGCATGCGGACCGACGACCGGTTCCGCGGACTGGATCATCCGGCTCTACGCCGATGGGAAGCAGCAGTTCCAGGAGCGGGTCACCGAGACGCCCAGCGGGCCGGACGAGGCGACGCTGCTCGAGCACACCTTCGACCTGCCCGCGATCACGGCCAAGGACCGCTTCGTGCTCCACATCGATCCGGTCTACATCGACTCCCAGAACAACGCCAAGGTCTACTACGACTCCAAGGACCCGTGCCCGACGAACCCGCTCGCGCAGCCCTCACAGGCGGCGTGTGACTCGACGGTCCTGTTCCCGGTCGTCGATCCCAATGACGCGTCGCCCAGCCAGGTCGAGAACCTGCGCGTGACCGACATCCACACCGGCCTTCGCATCGCGTGGGACCCCAACGGCGCGGGGGCCTACGAGGTCCATCGGAGCACCAACCCGGCGTTCACGCCCAGCGCGACGACCCGGCTCGCCACCACTGCGGGGACCCCCTGCGATTCGCCCAGCGTCCCCACCTGGACGAGTGCCAGCGACGGCGGAGCGCTCTGCTTCACCGACACGGGCACGGCCACTCTCACGACCTACTACTACCGGATCGTCGGCAACGACGCTGGCGTGACGGCTGACGCGTCCCTCCTGGCGTACGGCACCGAGACGCAGTACGACCGGCAGGTCAAGGTCAGGGCCGACCGTCTTTATGGGCCGGGCTACTTCGAGTACGCACGGCTCGCCAACGCCGACGGGACGAGGTGGAAGTACGCGCTCGACACGTTGGAGCGCGACACGCCCACGGACACCTTCCGCGTCTCGGCTCGCTCCTTCACCCAGGGCATCGGCTCGGCGAACGCCAGCCGGACCGTCGACACGATCGGCGAGGCGCCAGCCGAGCCACGTGACCCTGCGGTCGCGCTGACCAAGACCGGGCCGCTCACCACGACCCAGGGTTCCACCATCACCTACAAGCTCAGGTACGAGAACTTCGGTCCTGAAGCGGCCTCGACCGCCAAGATCACCGACGTCCTCCCCTCCGGCGTCACCTTCGTCTCCGCGAACGGCGGAGGGACCTACAGCTCCACCAGCCGCAAGGTGACCTGGCAGTTGGGCACGGTGTCCGTCGGCGAGACCGGCAGCGTCACGCTGAAGGTCAGGGTCGGCAACGCCGTACCCGACGGGACCACCATCACCAACACCGCCAAGTTCACGGCGCCCCTCACGGTCGCCACGCCGGGGTTCTGGTTCACCCTCGTGGAGTAACCACCACCCACCCAGCACATCAGCGGCCCCCGGCAGCGCCCCGCCGGGGGCCTTCTCTTTGCCTCGATCCTCTGGCACCTGGACCAGCCAGGGGCGTGGGGAGCCCTTCGTTGCGTACCATCCCGTCCGTGAGCCAGAACCGCGTCCTCTCCGGCCCGCCGCCGCGCATCTGCATCACCGTCCAGGCGCCGGAGCGGGCCGCCGACCCCCGCCTGGCCGTCGAGCGCAACGAGCGGTACATCGAGGCCGTCCGCGCAGCCGGAGGAGAGCCGGTCGCCATCGACGAGACAGCCGGCCCCGAGCTTCGCAACGAGGCCACCGACTCGATGGACGGGCTGCT
>JAUJNA010000001.1:53772-65200 GCA_030446555.1 Chloroflexota bacterium
AGACAGCCGGCCCCGAGCTTCGCAACGAGGCCACCGACTCGATGGACGGGCTGCTGCTCAGCGGTGGCACCGATCTGCATCCGTCGCTGTACGGCCAGTCGATCGAAGGCTCCGTCAACATCGAGCCCGGGCGAGACGCGCTGGAGCTGGAAGCCTGGCAAGCCGCGCGCGCCCGACGGATCCCCGTCCTGGGCATCTGTCGCGGTTTCCAGGCCATCAACGTGTTCAGTGGCGGCCGTCTCGTGCAAGACCTGGCGGGACACACGGCTCCAGCTCCTGGTGGCGCCCTGCGGCACCTGCTGCGCGTCGTGCCCGGCTCACGGCTTGCTCGGATCCTCCGACCGACCGGACCGGTGGGCCCCTTCCAGGTGAACAGCTCACACCACCAGGGCGTGCGGGTGGACGATCTGGCACCGTCGCTGGTGGCGTCAGCGACCAGTCCCTACGCGGGGGGCGAGCTCGTCGAGGCGTTCGAGTCGGCCGACCCCGCTGACTTCGTGCTGGGCGTGCAGTGCCATCCCGAGCGGGCCGACTCGTCGCCCCCGGAATTCGCTCGGCTCTTCACCGTCTTCGTCGACGCTGCGCGCGGAAGCGCGGCGGGAACCCGGGTGGGCTGAACCGCGCGCTCTGCCTCCGTCAGCCCCCCTCGCGCGGCCCTCTGCCGGCGCGGATCGAGGAGGGAGGTGCGAACGCCGGGCCGGGCCGGTCGGGCGGGGTCGTGCCGCCCGGGACTGCCCTCCATCCGCCACCGGTCGGCCGTACCGGCCCGTCGTCCGGTGGTGGGGCGGCAGCGGCCTCCGGCTCGGGCTCCGGCTCGGGCTGGGGCTGGGGTTCGGCCTCGGGCTGGGGTTCGGCCTCGGGAACGGGCTCGAGCTCCGGCTCGGGCTCGGGCTCCCACTCGGGCTCCGCTTCAGCCGTCGGTGAAGGGTACGGCCCGGGCTCGGCCACGAGCTGGGGAAAGTGCTCGGTCTCCCGCTCGGCGGCTCGCTGCCCCAGATGCTGGGCGGGGATCTCGTACCGGGTCGTGGATGGGCCTGCCGTGACCGTCGTCCACGCGTCTTCGTCGTCCGCAGCCGGGGGTCGGGCGTCGCGAACGATGGTCAGCTCCGTGCCCGCGCTCACCTCGAGCAGCTCCACGGCCGAGCCCTGGTTCACGGCGAGGCAGAGTCGTCCGTACGAGTCCTCGTAGAGGAGCGGCTCCCCGATCGCCACGTCCCCGAACGTGCGTGCCCAACGGACCGCCATCGCGTCACCGCGCGTCCCGTAATGCAGCTCGAAGGCGTCGGATGGCTCGAGCGGCGCGAAGGCGTCCTGGAGGTCGCTGCCGAGTGCCCCCAGCTTGATGTTGCCGAAGGTGTCGACGTAGATGGCCCGTGTCGTCAGCTCCCCATCGCCCACCGTGGGCTCGGGCCAGTCGAGCGAGACCAGGTCGCTGGGGTCCATCGGTGGTCCCAGCGCCTCCAGCGGCACGCCAAGGGCGAGGTGTGCCGCGGCCGGCGCGAACAGGTCCCGGCCGTGGAAGGACGATGACACGACCGGCAGCCGGTACTGCGGGTTGTCCAGCACGTGGCTGCGCACGACACCGCCCAGTCGCGCCGCGCTGGGGAGCAGCAGGCCGTTGTCCGGGCCCAGCAGGTAGTCGCCTCGCGCCGTCTCCAGCGCCACGGCCCGCCGCTCCGTGCCCACCCCCGGGTCCACCACCGCCACGTGCGAACCGATGGGCAGGTAGGGCAGCGCACACCAGAGCAGGAGCGCCCCGTCCGCGACCTGGAACTTGTCCACGTCGTGGCTGATATCCACCATCAGGGCATCCGGCGCGATGGCCAGCACGACGCCGCGCATGATCCCCGCCGAAGGGTCGCGTGATCCGAAGTCGGTCAGGAGGCTGACGAACGGCCGATTCCAGTCCCGCGCCATGCGTGCGGCCGCGGGGGACGTGATGACGCGGGTGAAGTGTCGGGCCATTCCAGGCGGATGGTACGGGGAAAGGCACTCTCGCTGCGCTATCCTGCCCGGCCCATGGCTCAGCGACTCCTCGCGGCCCGGCTCGTGGCGGCACTCCTGCTGGTCCTGTGGACGAGCCTGGCGATCGCCATCCTCGTCGGCTACCGCCCCGGCGGACCGGCCGACCATCTCGTGGGGCTGGCCGCCTTCCTGCCGTGCCCCATCGCCGCGGCGGCGCTGGTCTGGCCACCGGTCGACGAGGAGCGATGGGTCAGCGTGGCCATGCTCTGGCTGGGCCTCGCGTCCGTCCTCCTGCTCGCTCCGCTCGTGGTCGGCGTGCTCCAGACGCTGGCGGGGGGCGGCCGCCAGACACTCCTGCCCTCACTCGAGGTCGCGTACGCGGGCGTGCTCGCCCTGGGGTCCACCGCCGCCTACGCGGCGCTGGGACTGATGCGCGGCCTCTTCTCCGTCCGCACGCCGTCCCGGCGTCGCACCTCCTCGAGCGCCGGGTTGGCCATGGTCCTCACGCTCGTGGGGACAGCCATCTTCGGTGGGTTCGCCGTGGCCAACGAACAGGCACTCCGCGAGCGCTCGCCCCAGCGCTCGGCCTGGGGACCCACTGATCCCGGGCTGGTACCACCAGCGTGTGATGCACCCGCCAGCCTGGGACCGTCGGCCACGGTGTCGGTCGAGGCTTCCGCGCGGATCGACCGTCAGCTGGTCGGCACGGCGTTCATCCGGGGCGTCCGGCGGGGATCGGATGAGCAGTGGGACGGCCGGTTGGAGAGCCACTTGGGGGACGCCACGCTGCGCTACACCCGATCGGGTGGACAGGCCTGGCTGGCGATGGACGGGGGCGTGCCACGCGAGCAAGAGCCGGGTCTCGATCGGCTGCTGGCACACGCCCACCTGACGCTGGACGGGCCGGTCGTGGCCGTCCTGCGGTCCGCCGACAGCCGCGCCGTGACGCAGTCGCTGGCGATCGAGCTCTTCGACGGCGCCCAGGCCCGACACTGTCGCCGGCAGATCGACGGGCCGACCGCCCTGCGCGCGGTGCTCGCCCTCGACTGGCTGGTGGACCACCGCCTCCAGGCCGACCCCGCCGCGCTGGCGGCGTGGCGCGGCGACATCGACTGGTGGGTCTTCGCGGACGGGCAGCTGGGGCGCGTGCTGGTCACCGTGAGCGGGTATCCCGGTGATGCCTGGCCGGCGTCCGGCATCTCGGCCACGCTCACGGCCACGCTCAGCGCGACGGACCGGGACGGCTCCCAGGAGGTGCTGCCCCCCGATGCCGCCGGAGCCGGGAGGCCGTAGGCTGGCGCCGTGTCCGGAAGCGAGCCCTCCACGGAACGGGGCAGTGTCAAGTGGGACCGCGCGGCTCGCTACCTGAAGGTCGCCTCGATCCTGCACGCACATCCGGAGGGCATCTCGGCGCAGGACATCGCCGACCGCATCGGCGCCTCCAAGCGCACCGTCTACCGCGACCTGCGGGCCATGGACGAGGAGGCCGGACTGCCCATCTGGCAGGACGCCGGCAGGTGGGGCCTGGAGAAGGGAGCCTTCCTGCCGCCGCTCGCTCTCACCCTGCACGAGGCGATGACCCTCTTCCTCGCCTCTCGCGTCCTGGCCAAGGCCAGCGACGAGCACGACACCGAGCTCATCGGCGCGTTCGTGAAGCTGGCACAGATCCTGCCGCCCGTGCTCGCCGAGCACGTCCAGGCCACCGTCGACGCCGTGGCCGGGATCCCTCGCAACGACCGGTTCACGCGCGTGTTCCGCGTCCTCACCGAGGCATGGGCCAACCGCCGGGTGGTGGAGATCGAGTACGACCCATCGGCCTACGACCCGACGCGCGAACGGCGGCGGACACGCGTGCGGCCCTTCGCCATCGAACCGTCGGCACTGACCCACGCGCTCTACCTGATCGGCTGGGATGAGGCGCGCTCCGCGCGACGGACCTTCAAGATCGAGCGCATCACCGACGCGGTGCTCACCCCGCAGACGTTCGAGCCCGCCGATGGGGCGGCCCCGGCGCGGGAGCTCCTGCGCGCCTGGGACGTCATGTCCGACGAGCCTCCCGTCCGGGTCGTCGTCCGCTTCGCCCCGTCGGTCGCCAAGCGGGCGGCCGAGACGCGCTGGCATCCCAGCCAGGAGATCGAGGCGCAAGCCGACGGCTCGCTGCGCTGGTCGGGCCTCGTGGCGGGCCTGCGTGAGATCCGCATCTGGATCCTGGGCTGGGGAGCGGACGCCGAGGTGCTGGAGCCGCGGGAGTTGCGGACCGAGGTCGCCGCCGAGCTGTCGCGAGCGGCGAACGCCTACGGTCTCTCGGTGCCCGTGGAGGTGCCCAGCTCGGTGGTCGCCCCGGCAGAGGTCACCTCTGCCCCACCGCGCCGCGCTGCTTCCAGGAGCCGGGCGAACCAGTAGCGCCACACCTCCTCGTGCAGGTCGCGCTGGGCGCGCGTCCTGAAGCCGACGTGGCGGACGGTGAGGTGGGTCCGCTCGGCATGCTCGATGAGGTCGAAGGCGACGACGCTCGGGACCCCCAGTGGCTCGTCGACCCAGTCCCAGCTCCAGCTGATGTGCTGCGGAGGATCCAGCGCCACGACCGTGCCCGTCGCCTCCGCGTCGCGCAAGCGGAGTCGCACCGGTGCGCCCACCTTGGGACTGAACTCGGCGCCATCGAGCCAACGGGACAGCCCGTCGGCGGTGGAGACGAGCGCGAAGAGCTCGTCACGGGTGGCGTCGACCTCCGCCTGGAGCTCCACCCGCGGGTCCGTCACGTCACCTCCGCCCGAGCGGGCCTCAGACCTGCTTGACGGCCGCCACCAGCTGCTCGAGGCCTTCCTTCGCGTCGGCGAAGAGCATCCCCGTCTTGGGATCGGCGTAGAGGGGGTTGTCGATACCGGCATAGCCCTTGCCCATCGAGCGCTTGAGCACCACGATCGACTTCGCCTGATCCACGTCGAGGATGGGCATGCCGTAGATCGGCGAGCTCGCGTCCGATCGGGCCGCCGGGTTCGTGACGTCGTTCGCGCCGACGACCAGGGCCACGTCGGCGCGGCCGAACTCGGGGTTGATCTCCTCCATCTCCTTGAGCTGGGGGTACGGCACGTTCGCCTCCGCGAGCAAAACGTTCATGTGGCCCGGCATGCGTCCTGCCACGGGATGGATGGCGTACTTGACGTCCACGCCGCGCGACTCCAGCAACTCTGCCAGCTCGCGCACCGAGTGCTGGGCCTGCGCCACGGCCAGCCCGTAGCCGGGGACCACGATGACGTGCTGTGCGTACGCCAGTTGGACGGCCACATCGTCGGGGCTGATCTCGCGGACGGTGCCGCCACCGCCCGCGCCGGCGGCGGCCGGTCCCGAGTCACCGGTGCCGAAGCCGCCCACCAGGATGTTGCCGATGGAGCGGTTCATGGCGTCGGCCATCAGCGTGGTCAGGATGGCGCCCGCGGCTCCGACCAGGGCGCCCGCGATGATGAGGACCGGGTTGTTGATGACGAAGCCGGCCATCGCCGCGGCCGTGCCGGTGAACGAGTTGAGCAGCGAGATGACGACCGGCATGTCGGCCCCGCCGATGGGCAGCACCATGGTCACCCCGAAGATGAGCGCGGCGGCGATGATCGCCGTCAGGACCAGCAGGGTTTCAAGGGGAGTGAGTGCCACTGCGCCTGCCGCGCCCGCGACGAGGAGAGCCGTGCCACCGAGCGCGACGATGGCCAGCCCGATGGTCAGCAGCCGCGAGCCCCTGAACGTGATGGGCCGCCCTGGCACGAGCCCCTGGAGCTTGCCCGAGGCGACGAGCGAGCCTGTGAACGTGACGCATCCGATGACCACGCCGAGGACCACGAAGATGCTGGTCGAGATGGTCTCCGCGGATGTGCCCACCACCCGCAGGAAGTCCTCGATGGCCACGAGCGCGGCTGCGCCGCCGCCGACCGCGTTGAAGAGCGACACGAGCTGCGGCATCGCCGTCATCTTCACCGTCCGCGCCAGCCACAGACCGGCTCCGCCGCCGACCACGATGCCCGCCCCGATGATCACGAGCGCGGTGGTGCCGATGCCGGCCGGCCTCGTCACGAGGTAGGCGAAGGTGGCGACGACGGCCAGCGCCATCCCGGCCGCGCTCAGTCGGTTGCCGTCGCGGGCGGTGGCCGGGGAGTTCATCCGGTGCAGACCCACCACGAACGCCGCCGCGCCCGCCAGCCAACAGAAGAAGACGAGTGTGTAGATGGTGTCACCAGGCACGTTCAGGTACCCGGCTTCGCGCCGTCGGCGGGCGGCGTCCTGCCTGGCTCGCGCCGGCGGAACATCTGGAGCATCCGGTCGGTGACCACGTATCCGCCCACCACGTTGGCGGCACCGAACGCCACGGCCACGAAGGCGAGCACGTAGCCCAGCGGCTCGTGTGCCCCGGCCGCGATGAGCATCGCTCCCACCAGCACGATGCCGTGGATGGAGTTGGCGCCCGACATCAGCGGCGTATGGAGCGTGGCGGGCACCTTGGAGATGACCTCGAAACCCAGGAGGATGGCGAGCGCGAAGATGGCCAGTGCGGCGAGCAGCGCGGGATCCATCAGGCCCTCCGTTCCTGGGGGCCGGCCGAAGCTTGGGGCTGCGCCGGGGCGGGGGGCGTGGCCTGGGCGGCCGCGGCGGGCGGCGTGGACTGCGGCTGCGGGGCGGGCGCGGACTGCGACACCGGTGCCTGCGCGGCTGCCGGCTCGAGCAGCTTCGCGGTCGCCTCGTGCACGACGTTGCCGTCCCGGGTGATGAGCGTCGCCGCCGCGATCTCGTCGGTGTCGTCAAGAACCAGCTTCCCCTCCTTGACGAGGTGCAGCAGCAGGGAGGAGATGTTGCGGGCGTAGAAGGCGCTCGCGCCGGTCGGCATCGTCGCCGGCAGGTTCTCCGGCGCGATGATCGAGACACCGTTGTCCGTGACGACCGTCTCCCCGGCCCGGGAGAGCTCGCAGTTGCCACCGAGTGCGCTGGCCGCCATGTCGACGATGACCGAACCCGGTTTCATCCCCGCGACCGCCACCGCGGTCACCAGCACCGGTGGACGGCGACCGGGGACCTGCGCCGTGGTGATCACGATGTCCATGCCCGCGATGTGGTAGTTGAGCTCGCTCTGCTGCGCCGCGCGCTCCTCGGCCGTCAGCTCGCGCGCGTAACCGCCGGTGCCAGCGGCCTCTGCGACCGACTTCAGCTCCAGGAACTGGGCGCCCAGCGAGCGTGCCTGCTCCCTCGTCTCGGGTCGCACGTCGTAGGCCTTGACGACCGCGCCCAGCCGCCGCGCGGTACCGATGGCCTGGAGCCCGGCGACGCCGATGCCGAGGATGAGGACGTTGGCCGGCCGCGCCGTGCCGGCGGCCGTGGTGAGGAGCGGGAAGTAGCGACCGTATGCGTCAGCGGCGACGAGCACCGCCTTGTAGCCGCCCACGTTCGCCTGGGAGGAGAGCGCGTCCATGGTCTGGGCGCGGCTCAACGTCCGGGGCAATGCATCCAGGCTGATGGCCGTCGCTCCCCGTTCCGCCAGCGCCTGTGCCGTCTGCGGATCGATGAGGGGCTGGAGCAGCCCGATGACCGCCTGCCCCGGGCGCATCATGGCCACCTCGTCGGCAGACGGCTTCTGCACCCGCAGCAACAGGTCCGCCTGGGCGTAGAGCTCCTCGCGCGGGACGACCGTCGCACCCGACTCGGTGTAGGCCGCGTCCGGCGCCCAGGCATCCCCGCCGGCACCCGATTCCACGAGCACGTGGAGGCCGGCCGCCGTCAGCTTCCCGACGGCCTCCGGCACGAGCGCGACGCGCCGCTCGCCGGGCGCGGTCTCCTTCACGACGCCGACCTTCATCCGGGGTCCTCAGAGGTGACGCGAGGTCACGGGTTGGGCGTCCAGCGCTGGGGCGATGCTGGCGCCGTGAAGGATACCCGATCCGGGCTGAGATACGCGCATGCGTCACGCTGGGATGCGCGCGCGTCCGGCTGTCACGCGCGCACCCTGCTGTCACACGCGCACCCTGACATCCGCCGTCTGACAGCAGTGGCCAGTGGCCGCAGCTCGACGCCGTCTCGGACGGCGTACCGTTGTGCCATGTCGTCACCGGAACCTGACGCACCGCCCGATGCACTGACGGGTCACCCTCGCCAAGCGGGCGCACCGCCCGACGCCGCGGATGGCTCCTTCCTGGACCGCCTGTCCTCCGACCTGCCGGACCTGCGCGTGCTCACCGATCCCGACGAGACGGAGGCCTACCGGCACGACGAGACGCCGTACCTGCACCCCGGCCGGCCGCTCGGCGTCTGCTTCCCGACCTCCACGGGGCAGGTCCAGGCGATCGTGCGCCTGGCGGCCGACCATCGCGTCCCCCTCGTGCCACGTGGCGCGGGCTCGGGACTGTCCGGCGGCGCGATCGCTGTCGAGGGCGGGCTGACGCTGGTCATGACCGGCATGGACGCCATCCTGGAGATCGACGCCGAGAACCTCTGTGCCGTGGTCCAGCCAGGCGTGATCAACGCCGAACTGGGACGCGCGGCGGGCGAGCATGGCCTCTTCTACGCACCGGACCCGGCCAGCTACGAGTGGTGCACCATCGGCGGCAATCTCGCCGAGAACAGCGGCGGGCTGCGCTGCGTGAAGTACGGCGTGACGCGCGACGCGGTGCTCGGGCTGGAGGTGGTGCTGGCGGACGGCTCCGTGATCCGGACCGGCGGCAAGAACGTCAAGGATGTCCTGGGCTACGACCTGACGCACCTCTTCGTGGGCTCGGAGGGCACGCTGGGGGTCATCACCGAGGCGACCCTCCGGCTGCTGCCCATGCCGAGTGCCAGGTTGACGCTCCTCTGCTTCTTCGGGACCGTGCGCGAGGCAGGCCAGGCCGTCGCCACCATGACGCGTGACGGGCTCGTGCCCGCGACCCTGGAGCTGCTGGACGCGTTCACCATCCGAGCGGTCGACGCCGCCCTCCACCTGGGGCTGGACGCCGACGCGGGCGCGATGCTGATGGTGGAATCGGATGCCGGCGGCACAGCGGCCGAGGCGGAGCTGGAGCTGGCCGCGCGCGCCGCGGGGGCGTGTGGAGCGACCTCGATCGTCCGCTCGGCGGATCCAGCCGAGGCCGACTGGTTGCGCGAGGCTCGCCGTCGGGCGCACTGGTCGCTGGAGCAGGCCGGCGTGGCCCGTATGGACGACGTGGGCGTCCCGCGCCGCCGCGTGCCCGAGATGCTCGCCGCCATCGAGCGCGTGGCGGCCGACCAAGGGATGCGCATCGGCGTCTTCGGCCATGCCGGGGACGGCAACCTGCACCCGACGTACGTCATGGACCGCGACGACCCGGCCGCCGAGGCCCGCATCGACGCTGCGCGGGCCGCCATCTACGCCGCCGCGCTGGAGTTGGGCGGCACGGTCAGCGGCGAGCACGGCACGGGCGTGGCGAAGCGCGGCTACCTGGAGGCGCAGCGCGGTGGCGATGCCGTCCGGGTGATGCGGGCGGTGAAAGCGGCACTCGACCCGCTGGGGATCCTGAACCCCGGCAAGGTGCTGTAGCGCGGATCAGCGACGCGTGGTGACCATGAGGAAGAACGTGGTCTCCAGCACATCCACGCCGGCGATCACGAGGGCCGCCACGATCGGCACCGCCGAGCCCACGAACCAGCCGGCCGCCGCCGCGAACGCGGCGACAGCCAGGAAGAGGAGTCGGATCGCCCGGACCAGCTGCACCGGCTCGCGCGAGGATCCCACCTGCTCCGAGCTGCGCAGGAGGAGCCAGACACCGAGCACCGCCGCGGCCGTCCCCAGCACCCAGCCCACCGGGACGGGCGGCTCGAGCAACGCCACCAGCAGGTCGCTGCGACCGGCCACCATCGCGACCCCGATGGCCAGCGCGCCCAGGATCAGGGCGATGGCCGGGGCGGACCGCCAGCGGCGCAGCGAGGGAGCCATCGGTCGGGTGCGGTCGGTCTTCAGTAGAGGCTGGGGAATCGGTCCCGGTAGCGCGGCATCACGTCGACGCCCGCCGCGTTGGCCGCCTTCTTGAGTCGCTGCAGCAGCTCATAAGTGCCCCCGAAGCCGAACCTGTGGTCCTGGTAGTAGCCACGCAGGGCGCTCCAGAAGCGAGTGCTGCTGATGTCCTGCCGCAGCTCGTTCAGGAAGTAGGCGCCGCCGACATAGACCGTCTCGTAGAAGCAGCCGCCCGAGTAGCCGTAGATCGAGCGATCCAGTTCGTCCTTGGCGCAGCTGCTGCCGCGGAACGAGTCGAGGTACCAGCGCGTGAGGAACTCGGTGACGGCCTCGTCGGCGAACGGCTCGCGCGGCTGGTCGTTGCCCACCACGGCGTAGAACCACTGATGACCCACCTCGTGGACGGTCACGAAGCGGTGCAGGTAGTCAGGGTCCGTGGCGGAGATCCAGATGTGGCTCGGCGATTCCATCCCCGTGCCCCCGGAGGCCTCGCTGATCGTCAGGCGCGGGTAGGGGTACTGGCCCAGCTTGGCCTCGAAGGCGGCAAGGGCGCTCCGCGCGTCGGCCAGGATGCCGGAGCGGGAGAAGGAGCGGCTGTACACCACGATCCGCGTCTGTCCGTCGCGGCTGTAGCCCTGGGTCTTCCCGTAGTCGGCTGCGGCGGTGAAGTTGAAGTCGCGCACGTCCGTGGCTCGGAAGTGGCGGGTGTTGCCGTCGGAGCCGGTCGACCACCCCGTCGTCGCGTAGGTGAGCGCCCGGTCGGCCGTCAGGCTGACGTTCACCTCGGGACTGAGCGCGGTGAAGAAGGGATCGCCGGCATCGGCGCTGAAGAAGGGGCGCTTCCGACTGACCCACGGGATCCAGCGATGGACGCTGCGGATGCCGTTGGCCCGCGAGAACATCCACGAGCGGCCGGAGACGGCGTCGCGCAGCGTCGCCCGGTAGCGGATGAGGACGGTCGCGCTGGCGCCCTCGGGGAGGACGCCGCCCAGCCGGACGATGAGCGTCTGCTCGCTGACCGTGACCTCGACCGCCCGTCCGTCCACCGTCGTCTCGATGAGATCCATGTTCCCCAGCGCCGCAGCGACGGTGTTGAGCTCGAGGCGATCGATGGGCCCACCGGACGTGTTCGTGACGCGCATCTCGGACCGGACGGCGACCCTCCCGGTGCTCCACTCGAGATCGAGGTCCGCGTCGTAGGTGGCCCTCAGGTAGATGCTGGTGCGGTCGACGTCGCCCCCCGTGATGGCCGACCCGCGTGAACGCCCGCCTGTCCGCGCTTCAGCCGTCGCGGCGGGCAGGACGGTGACCAGGACGAGCACGACGAGGAGCGCCCGGCGCATCGCGAAGGTCACGGTGGCTCCCCCTGGGGCTCGGTCACGACCCCTTCCACGAGCGAAGGGCGCCGAGGCGGCGGCCATCATGGCATCAGCCGCTGCCGTTGCCAACCACCATCGGTCCCCCGGGTATAGAGCAGACGGTCATGCAGCCGGTCGGCTCGACCGTGCCAGAACTCGAAGCTGG
>JAUJNA010000001.1:65300-80633 GCA_030446555.1 Chloroflexota bacterium
TAGAGCAGACGGTCATGCAGCCGGTCGGCTCGACCGTGCCAGAACTCGAAGCTGGTCGGCGCGACGCGGTAGCCACCCCAGTGAGCCGGCCGTGGGACGTCGCCGTCGCCGAACCGTTCCGCCGCCGCTCGATAGCGCGCCTCCAAGGCGTCGCGGCCGGCGATGGGACGGCTCTGCGCCGACGCCCAGGCAGCGATGCGACTGCCCAGCGGTCGGGCGGCGAAGTAGGCGGCCGAGGCTCGGGCATCCAGCCGCTCCACGTCGCCGGTGATGCGGACCTGCCGTTCCAGCGGATCCCAGTAGAGGCACAGCGCAGCGCGCGGGTGCGCCGCGAGCGCCACGCCCTTGTCGCTCTCGTAGTTCGAGTAGAAGGTCAGCCCGCGCTCGTCGAGTCCGCGCAGCAGCACCATGCGGACCTGCGGATCGCCCCCCGGGCCCACCGTCGCGAGCGCGATGGCGGAAGGCTCGCGCAGGCCGGAGCCTCGAGCGTCGCGCAGCCACTCCTCGAGCTGGCGAAGGGGATCGGGGTCCAGGTCCAGGAACCCGGCGCCCCGTGCGGCGGCAGACATGTCAAGGAGCGTAGCCGTGGCGGCCCACGTGCGCCGCAACGTCGCTGAGAGCAGCCGGCGGCCCGCGAGCGCGCTCCTGCCGCGCGGCGGCGCTACGCGCGCACCGTGCGTGCCCCCTGGCGCCGCCGGCCGCCCCTGACGGCCATGGTGGCGGTTCTGCTCCTGTGCCTCTTGCCCGCGACGGTCCTGGGCAGCCCCGTGCCCGTGCTGCGCGGCGCGATCACCGACGAGACGGGGCTGCTCGAGGAGGGACGCGCCCAGATCGAGGCGGCGCAGAACGACCTCTTCCAGCGTACCGGGGTCCAGCTCTACACCCTCTGGGTCGAGACGACCGGCGGCGCGGACATCGGGCAGTTCACCATCGACGTTGGTCGTGAGAACCAGCTCGGTGACCGGGACGCCCTGCTCGTGGTGGCCGTGGAGGATCGTCAGAACTGGCTGGAGCTGGGCGAGGGCTTGAACGCGGACGTCTCGCAGATCGAGGTCGACTCGATCATCCGGGACATGGGGCCCCAGCTGGCGGACAGTGACTTCCCCGGTGCCGTGGTCGGCGCGGCGCAGGGCCTCCAAGCAGCGGTGGGCGCGGTGGCGCCGGTCCCAGGGGGCACGCCCGTACCCGGGAGTACGCCGGCGCCACGCGGCGGCGGGATCGACCTGCTGCCCGTCCTGTTGGTGCTCGGCATCATCGGCATCGGTGCCTGGATCTTCCTGCGGTTCCGGCGCGAACGAGACCGGCGGCGCGTCGCGTTCCAGGAGGCAGCCGAGCAGGAACGCCTGGGCCGGGAGGCGAACGGGCTGCTCATCAGGACCGACGACGCGCTGCGCGACGCCGAGCAGGAGCTGGGGTTCGCGGAGGCGCAGTTCGGGGCCGCCCAGGCGGCGGCCATGGGCAAGGCACTCGTAGCGGCCCGCGAGGAGCTGCGCCAGGCCTTCACCATCGGGCAGCGACTCGACGATGCCGAGCCGGAATCGGCCGAGCAGCGGCGAGCGATGATCCAGGAGATCATCGAGCGCTGCCAGCGGGCGCAGGGCGCCGTCGACGAGCAGCGCGAGGCCGTGGAGCGGCTGCGCGATCTTGAGAAGAACGCTCCACAGGTGCTCGCCGCGCTGCCCGCGTCGATCGACGAGGTGGAGCGCCGTCTGCCCGCAGCACAGGAAAGCCTCGCGCGCCTCGATCGCTACGCGCAGGCCAGCTGGAAGGCCGTGGCGGGCAACGTCGACGCTGCGCGCGATCGGGTCGCTGCCGCTCGGAAGCACCTGGCCGCCGGTCAGGCCGGCCTCTCGGGGAACGATCGCTCCGCGGCGGCGGTCGAGGCACGCGCCGCGCAGGAGCGCATCACCGAAGCGAGCGGCCTGCTCGAGGCGATCGACAAGACCTCCGCCTCGCTCGATGAAGCCGCCGCCCGGATCGAGACGGAGCTCCGCCAGGTGCAGGCGGACATCGCCCAGGCGCGTGCCGCCATGAGTGCGGGAACGGCCCCTGAGCGCGGTGCTGCTCTCGCACAGGCCGAGACAGCCCTCGCGGCCGTGCAACGAGCTGCCGGTGCCGAGCGACCGGACGTGACGGCCGTCATGCGGCAGCTCACCGCAGTGGACGGCATGGTCGACGAGCTGCTGGCAGGCATCCGCGCGGCCGATGAGCAGCGCCGGCGCAGCGCGCAGCTCGCAGCGATGGCCATCAGCGCGGCCGAGGGCAGCATCGCCCAGGCCGAGGACTACATCAGCGGCTACCGCAGGAGTCAGTCGCTGGGGCGTCGGGCGCGCAATCGTCTCGACGACGCACGTCGCTACCTCGGAGCAGGCTCGAGCGCTGCAAGCGACCGATGCCGCTCAGGCGGCACAACATGCGCACGGCTGACGCGCTCGCCGACGAGGCTCTCGGGCTGGCCCAGCAGGACGCGAGCGGGCCGCCCATGGGCTGGGGCTCCACCCCGACACGCGCCGATGACGGGTTCGGCTCCGTCCTGACCGGTGATCCTGGGCCAGGTGCTGAGCGGCGGGTTCGGCGGCGGAGGTCGCGGCTCGCGGCGCCGGCGCGGCGGCGGGTTCGGCGGCTTCGGCGGCGGCGGGTTCGGCGGCTTCGGCGGCGGGTTCGGGGAGGCTTGGGGGCGGCGGCGGGTTCGGCGGCTTCGGTTCCGGCGGCTTCGGCGGCGGGACGCGAGCCGGCGGCTTCGGCGGGGGCGGTGGCTTCGGCGGCGGACGCGGCGGCGGTGGCCGCTGGTGAGCGCCGCCCGGACCCATGAAGAGGTCGGCGGCATCCGTCCGCCGGCACATCAACGGAAGATGGACAGGCATAGGAGGCACCGATGGCGTCATCGGTCCTGGGCCGGATGAGTCAACTCATCCGAGCCAATGTCAACGCGCTGCTCGACAGCGCCGAGGACCCGGAGCGGATGCTCGATCGGCTCATCCGGGACTTCACCGACAACATCGCCGAGGCGGAGCAGGCCGTCGCCCAGACGGTCGGCAACCTCCCGCCTGGCGGAAGAGGACATGCGCGAGGCGGACTCAGCCGTCTCCGAATGGGGCACCAAGGCCCAGGCCGCCGCATCCAAGGCGGAGCAGCTTCGGAGCCAAGGACAGAGCCCCGACGCCGACCGCTTCGACGAGCTCGCGAAGGTGGCGCTGCGCCGCCAGATCGGGTTCGAGGAGTCGGTCCGTGCACTGCGCTCCCAGGTGGAGCAGCAGACCTCGCTGACCGACCAGCTCAAGGAAGGCCTCAACAAACTGCGCACCAAGCGGGAGGAGCTCGTCAACAAGCGTGACGAGCTTGTCAGCCGCGCCAAGATGGCGCACGCCCAGATGCAGGTCCAGCAGGCCGTCAAGGACGTCTCGGTGATGGATCCCACGAGCGAGCTCAATCGCTTCGAGGAGCGCATCCGCCGGGAAGAGGCGATGGCACGCGGCATGGCCGAGGTGAGCGCCTCGTCCCTGGAGGAGCAGTTCGCATCGCTCGATGACTCCACGGACGAGCTGGAGGTCGAGGCACGTCTCGCTGCCCTTCGCTCCGGCGGCTCGTCGGGTGGCTCTTCCGGCGGCTCTTCATCGGCCGTGGGGCAGCCCGCGGCGGCCGGTGGCTCGTCGTCGGGATCCTCCGGGGGCTGAGTCCTGGGTCGCCCCACCAAGGGGCACGGAACCACGATCGCCGCTGGCAGACCGCCGGCGGCGATCCCGTTTCAGTCCTCGGTCGCTGGGTGCTCCACCAATGCAACGACCCGCGTGGCCATGAAGCGCCCGATCCTCACCGGGGTGCCGCCGCGCGTCAGCTCGGACACCTCGACGACACCTCGTGAGACGGAGATGTCCACTCGACGTCCGGCTCGGGTGGCCGAGATCTCGAACGTCTGCACCGCGTTGCCGGTGTCCACCACGATCTCCACGCGGTCGCCTTTCATCCGGGGAGTGTACGTGGGCCGGACGCCGCGCGGCCCCTCATCCATGACAGCCGCTGACACGTGCGCGCGCCTATCATCGGGCGTGGCCACTTCCTCCCCGGTGATCACCGCGACCGCCGACCACGATCCCGGCGCCCAGGTCGCCGCGCGACGCCTGGAGGGTCTGGGAGACGCCGGCCGCGATCCCATCGCGGTGGCCGGAGGCACCGTCCACATCGGAACGGCCTCCTGGACCGATCCCACGATGACCGCCAAGGGGGTCTTCTACCCGGACGAGGCGGACACCGCCGAGGAGCGGCTGCAGTACTACGCCAGCCGGTTCCCGCTGGTCGAGGTCGACGCGACCTACTACGCGCTGCCCGCACGGCGCACGGCAGAGCTCTGGCGCGAGCGGACACCACCCGATTTCACGTTCGACGTGAAGGCTCACGCGCTCATGACGGGCCAGCCCACCGAGACCAAGCGGTTGCCCAAGGTCATCCGCGATGAGCTGCCCCCCGATCTCAAGAGCAAGGCACGGGTGTATGCGCGTGACCTGCCGCCGCATCTGCGCGATGCGGTCTTCGCCATGTTCCTCGACGCGCTGGAGCCCCTGCGCGAAGCCGGGCAGCTCGGCTCGATCCTCCTCCAGTATCCGCGCTGGTTCTTCCCCCTCTCCAAGAGCCGCGAGGAGATCCTGGAGGCACGTGACCGGCTCGACGGCGTCCAGGTCGCGGTCGAGCTGCGCAACGGGTCCTGGTTCAACGAGAAGAACGTGGAGCGGACGCTCCGCTTCCTCGAGGACAACCGGCTCCCGTACGTGATGGTCGACGGGCCGCAGGGCTTCAAGAGCAGCGTGCCGCCCATCACAGCCGTCACGTCGCCCGACCTGGCCATCGTCCGCTTCCACGGCCGCCGCACCGAGACCTGGGAGGCCAGGGGCATCCCGACGGTGGAGCGGTTCCGCTACCTCTACGACCGAGGCGAGCTGGAGGAGTGGGCGCCGCGCATCCGCGACGCCGCGGGCCAGGCGAAGCAGACGCACGTCCTGATGAACAACTGCTACGCCAACTACGGGGCGACGAACGCACGCGAGATGGCCAAGCTCCTCGAGGATCTGAAGCCCGGCACGGCGGCTGACTGACCAGGACGTGCCTGACCGAGAGATCGACGGGGCCCGCATCCACTTCCGGCTCCTGGGTCCACACCAAGCGGGTGAGCCGCCGATCCTGCTCATCCACGGCTCGACGGTCGACGGTGACACCGACTGGGCCCATCTGGCGCCCCTTCTCGCGCGCCACCGGCAGGTCGTCGTGCCCGACTGTCGCGGTCATGGGCGGAGCACGGACCCCTCGGCGACCTACTCCTTCGCGCGGCTGGCGGCCGATGCCGCAGCGCTGATCCGCGCGTTGGGTCACCAACGGGCGCACATCGTGGGTCACAGCAACGGCGGGAACGTGGCGCTGGTCACGCTGCTGGAGCACCCCGACGTCGTGGCGACCTGTGTCGTGCAGGCCGGTAACGCGTACGTCAGTGCCGACCTCATCGAGCGTGAACCAGACAAGTTCGATCCGGACCGTGTAGAGGCGGAGGACACCGCCTGGCGCGACGAGATGATCGCCATCCATGGGCCCCACCACGGACGCGAGTACTGGCGCGAGCTGCTCCGGATGACGGTCGCCGAGATCATCACTCAGCCGCAGTACACGCCGGCGATGCTCGGCAGGGTGGATCGGCCACTCCTGGTCATAGAGGGCACCAACGACACGGTCAACGCCACATCAGAGCATGGTCGATACATCGCCCAGCACGTCCCGGACGCGGAGCTGTGGCGACCCGAGGGCGTGGGACACAACGTGCACCACGAGCGACCGCTCGAATGGGTCGCCCGCGTGGAGGACTTCTGGGACCGACGTGGCACAGCTGCCGCGGACGCCATCTACAGGCTTGGCGCACGGGACCACGGGGACCCCCGCACGACCGTCTTCGACCTCCACGTCGTTCCCGCTCCGGGCACGGCCGCGCTGGCGGGCGTCGTCCTGGAGGAGAAGCAGCACCGTGCGGCCCTCGACGCGGTGAGGGGCGCGACGCTGGAGGACCGCGTCACCGTCCTGATCGACCGTGCCGGATGGGCCCTGGTCACGAGAGGCGTCACCGATGTCCTGGCCGCACCGCAGGACCGAGCCGAGCGCCTCACCCAGGCGCTGATCGGTGAGTCGGTCAGGACCCTCGACGCCCGGGAGGGGTGGACACGCGTCCGACTCGAGCGCGATGGATACGTGGGCTGGGCGCGCAGGGCTGCGCTGGGCACCGGCCCGGGGGCCGCGGTCCGCGGCTTCGTGTCCTCCGCGCGGCTGCGGGTGACCAGCGACTTCGCGGAGGGACGCCATCGCGCAGGGGGGACTCTGCTCGGTCGGTTGCCCTTCGGCAGCCGTCTGCCCCGGGTGGATGAAGCGGACGACTGGCTCTGCCTCGGGCTGCCCGACGGTGGAGGCTGGTGGGTCGACCGTGCGTCGGTCGAAGGGATGCCGGAGGCCGGTCAGAGCGAGCGCGACGCGGACGAGCTCCTGGGGCGGTTCCGTCGCTTCGTGGGCGTCCCCTACCTGTGGGGCGGCCGGACGCCCTACGGCTTCGACTGCTCCGGCCTCACCCAGGCGTTCTGGGAGATGCTCGGCAGGGTCATCCCCCGCGACGCGGACCAGCAGTTCGTGGCCGGCATCGCGGTGGAGGGAGCGGCGCGGGCCGGCGACCTGCGGTTCTTCCACGCTCGTGGTGGCTCGGAGGGTGACACGGCCATCACCCACGTCGGGATCGCCCTCGACGAGCATCGGATGCTGCACGCGTCGGGCGCCAGCGGCTTGACGACCATCAATAGCCTACGGCCGGGCGACCCCGACTTCTCGCAGGATCTGCTCGCTCGCTCATGCGGTGTGCGTCGCTTCGGCGAGTAACGGTGGCGGGACGGTACGGCCCTTCAGCCCGCGGGTCGCTCCTCGCTCGGAGCCGGGATCCGGCCGCGAAGACGGTCCATGCGCGAGCGGGATGCGGTGATCCTGGTGCAGCCTGCGGCGGCATCGCCCAGGGCCGGCGTCGATCCGGTGCGCACGATGAAGGCGACCGATGCGATGACGAGCACCGCTCCCACCAGCATCGAGGCGTCCAGTCGCTCGTCGAGGAATGACACGCCGAGGACGACCGCGACGACCGGGTTGACGTAGGCGTAGGTGGCGACCTTGGAGATCGGCGCGTTCTGGAGCAACCAGGTGTACGCCGTGTACGCCAGCAACGACCCGAACACGACGAGGTAGACCAGCGAGACCACGGACCCCGTCGTGAAAGCCCCGGCCTGCGCTCGTGGCAGCTCCCCGAGCACGCTGCCCGCGAGGAGCAACAGCGCGCCGCCGAAGAGCAGCTGGTAAGCGGTCGAGACGAGCGCGTCACCCGGCAGCGCCAGGCGTCGTGAGAAGAAGGAGCCGGTCGCCCAGGAGGTGGAGGCGATGATGAGCAGGATCATGCCCACGGGATCGGTCGTGCCGTCGATGCCGCGTGGCAGGACCAGGATGCCCAGCCCCACGAATCCCAGCACCACACCGCCCACGCCGGCCGGGGAGATGCGCTCACCGGCGAGTGCCCGCAGGACGAGCACCACGAGTGGGATGACCCCCACGATGAGCGCCGCCAGGCCGGACGGCACCGTCTCCTCCCCGACCGAGACGAACCCGTTGCCGACCAGCAGGAGCGCTGCGCCCACGAACGCGGCGCCGCGGGCTTCCTGACCTGTGATGCGCATGCGGCGCGGGCCGCTTCGCGCCATGAGCAACAGGGTCAGCAGCACGCCCGCGGAGAGGAAGCGAGCACCGGCCGCCAGGAACGGGGGCATCGAATCGACCACCACGCGGATGGCCAGGTAGGTGGAGCCCCAGACGACATAGACGACGAGGAGCGCAGCCCAGACCAGCCACACGGGCGCGGTGGGACTGCCTGCTCGCGCGGATGGGACCACAGCACGACCGTACCCGTTCCGGCTCACCTGTGCGCGCGCCTCCGGATACCGACTCGCGGGTCCGTACCGGGTTCCGTACTTCCCCGGATGGCGACGGCCACCTCGAGGGCGGAAACTGCTGTGTGTCGGGGCGGCGCGACCGTCCCCCGACCACCAACTCGCAAACCTCGACGCTGGTCACCACCCTACACGGCGGGGCTGGAGACGAGCGCGACGGAGCCGGATCTCGCTGGGGCGCGGTCCGGCTCTCGTCATATCCGGGCCCGGCGGCCCGTGGGTATCATCGACGGCATGGAGCGCGTCCTCAGGGAGCGGGATCGGCTCCGACCGGGTCGGCTGGACCTGTTCCTGACCATCACGGTCGTGGCGCTGGCCGGCATCAGCATCCTGCTGCTGGTCGACCCCACGCTGAACTTCGTGGTCGTGGATCGGCCCATCGACGTGGCCGTCGACTCCCTCGTCACGCTGGCCTTCGCTGGGCTGACCGCCCTGTCGCTCGCCCGATACCGCGAGAGTGGTCGCCTGGCCAGCCTCTTCCAGGCCAGTGCCCTCTTCCTCATGGCGACCGTGGGCGGCGTCAACGTGCTGCTCGTGCTCTCCAAGCTGGACGGCCAGATCGGTCTGACACGCGGCCTACCCGAGCAGTTCCCGCTCTACGTCCTGACGCTGGCACACCTGATGGCAGCCGTGCTCTTCGTCATCGGAGCGGCCGCCGCCGCTCGCGGCGTCCACGGTCGCGCCGCCGGCTCGCGGCGGCTCCTCCTGGCGCCGCCCATCGCGCTGGCCGCTCTCGCCGTGACGCTCTACCCGGTCCGCGGCCTGCTGCCGCCGCTCATCGACCAGAGCGGCATCCAGGCGCTGGTGGAGGACCCGCTGACCAACCCACTGCCCGGCACGCAGCCCCTGCTCCTCGCGATGGCCGGCCTGGCGCTGTCGCTGTTCGTGGCCGCCGCGGTGGGCTTCCGGTTCGCCTACCTGCGCGGCGCGCCCATCACCGAGGCCTTCCTCTCGATCGCGATGGTGGTCGCAGCCTTCTCCGAGCTGCACTTCGCTGTCTTCCCGGGGGTCTACGCCGGCCTGGTCACGAGCGCTGACGTCCTCCGACTCGGATTCGCCTTGGCGCTTCTGCTGGGCGTCGACGCGGAAGCGCGGGCCGACCTTCGCGCGCTGCGCGGGGCGTACGCGGCGCTCGACCGGATGCGGGTGACCGAGACCGAACGGGCCGCCCTGGAGGAACGTGCCCGTTTGGCCCGGGAGATCCACGACGGACTGGCGCAGCACCTCTGGTTCGCGAAGCTCAAGCACGACCGGCTCACACCACTCGTACCGGACGACGCCCAGGCGCTCTCCTCCGAGGTGGGCCAGGCGCTCGACGCCGCCATCGTCGAAGCGCGCCAGGCGCTCGTCACGATGCGCACCAGCATCGACCACGACCTCCCGCTCGCCGATCTCATCGCCCGGACGGTCGACGACTTCGGTCAGCGGTCCGGGTTGCGCGCGGAGTTCACCACCGAGCAGCTGCCCGCGTCGATCCCCGCTCGCCAGCAGGCAGAGCTCCTGCGGGTGGTCCAGGAGGCACTCACGAATGTCCGAAAGCACGCCGACGCGACGATGGTCCGCGTCCGTGCCAGCATGGAGGCGGGCGAGCTGGTCGTGACCGTCTCCGACAATGGCCGGGGCTTCGATCCGCAGACCATCACCGACGAGGGTCTCGGGCTGCGCGGCATGGAGGAGCGGGCACGGCTGATGGGCGGCCATCTCGGGATCACGTCGGAGCCGAGTGACGGCACCAGTGTCTCCGTCCACTTGCCGCTGAGCGGCCCGCTCTCGCCTGCCGCGCGCGCCACCTCCTGATGGCCGACGCCCAGGGTCACCCGCGGCAGCGACCGCTGCGCGTCATGCTCGTCGACGACCACGCCCTGGTGCGGTCCGCCGTCCGCCAGGCCATCACGAGCGACGACGTGGAGCTCGTGGGCGAGGCCGCCTCAGCGGAAGCGGCGTACGAGCTGGCGCTCCGCGTGCGGCCGGATGTCCTGCTGCTGGACATCGACCTGCCGGGCATCAGCGGCATCCGGATGGTGGAGGAACTGGCGCCCCGCCTGCCCGAGACGAAGATCGTGATGCTCACCGTCTCGGACGAGGAGCGGGACCTGATCGATGCCGTGGCCAAGGGTGCCGCGGGCTACCTGACCAAGGACCTCAGCCCGGAAGCGCTGCTGCGGACGCTTCGGGGGACGCAGCGCGGCGAGCTGGCCATGTCACGCCGGGCGGCAGCGCTCGTGGTGCGTCACTTCGTGGCGGCCGCGCGGCGAGGACGAGCCGCTCCGACCGAAGGCGTGGACGGGCTCAGTCCCCGTGAAGCGGACGTGCTGCGGATGCTGGCCGACGGGCTGACCGATCGTGAGATCGCCAATGCGCTCGTCATCTCACCACGCACCGTGGAGAGCCACGTCAGCAGCATCCTGCACAAGATGGGTGTGCGGAACCGCTCCGACGCCGCGCAGCGCTACCGCGGGTCGGCCTGACCGAGCGAGGTCAGCTCAGGCAGCGCCAGCCACCTCAGGCAGCGCCAGCCACCTCAGGCAGCGCGTGCGGCCTCCGTCGCCGGCATGTCGACCGCCGTCAGGAACGCCCACCAGGCGTCGAGCGCCCCCTGGGTGGCCGAGGTGATCGCCTCCTCATGCCCCTCGGCGATGGTCGCCAGCATCTCCCGCTCCGCACCGGAGTGCTCCACATCCAGCACACCGTGGACCACGAAGAACTTCAACGCCGCACTCTCCGTGATGCCGTAGTAGCGCTCGAGCCCGTCGATCTTCGAGGTGGCCACCTCGGGCACCTGGCGCTCGTAGGCGTAGAGCGCGGCCACCCCGGCCGCGACCGGCTGGCTCGTGGTCACGTCACGGTAGAGAGTGACGAGGCGCTCGGTGGCTTCATTGCGCGGGGCTGACCTCACGTCGTCACGCGAGACGCCGATCCCTTCCGCGAAGCGAAGCCAGAGCTCGGCGTGGTTCTCCTTGCCGTGCTCCTCGTCCCAGAGGTTGTCCAGGATCTGCTGGCGCACGTCAGCGCGCTCCTCGCGCGAGTGCAGCGCGGAGAGGAAGCGCGGGAACGACGACTCGAAGGCGTAGTACTGCCGCGCGTACTCCCGAAGCGCCTCCACAGGCAGCGTGCCGGCCGTCCACTTCGTGTAGAAGGGATGCTTCAGCAGGTGGCGGTCGTCGATCATCGCGTCGATCGTGCGCAGGACATCCATCATCAGACTCCCTTTGTGAGTAGCTGGTGTCGCGTGGCGGCACATGGGCGGGGCGCGCCATGACCGGAGTGTAGCCCCAGGGGGAGTCAGCCGATACCCACCTCCAGCCAGCGCGGGTTGGCGCGTGGCCATTGCTGGTCCGGTGCCCGATCGACCGCCAGCTCCTCCTCCGGGTCGCCCGCGCCACCGGAGAAGAAGCGTCGCTCCGCGAGCGCTGCCAGCGCGTAACGGCGCGTCGCGCCCAGCGCAGCGCGCTGGACCTCGAAACGCACGGTCGCCGCGACGCTGAACACACCGGGGAACGCCGCCACCGAGGAGATGGCGCCCGTGTCGAGGTTCTCGAGCACGGCACCGTAGCCCGCGTCGGGCGTCAGCGCGTTGGACCCGCGCAGGCGGAAGTCCGGCTCGTCGTCCGCGTCCACGTCGATGTTGACGGTGAAGTCGAGCTGCTCGATCCCCGGATCGGCCGATGGCGGAGCGCTGACCAGCAGCAGCTCGATGAACAGCGTCTGGGAGTCGAGCCGCGCCTCCAGCTCGGTCACGTCGACGTAACCCGGTGCGAAGGCGGGCTGGTCGGCCTCATCGACCAGGTCACCCGTCACGTCGCCCACGGCGCCCTCTCGGGGCAACCCGGAAGGAGCGTCCGGCGGGGGGATGGTCAGGACGTCGCCGGCTCGGATCTGGTTCGGGTCGGCGATCTGTGGGTTGGCCGCGAGCAGCTGGTCGACGGTCCGGCCGAACCGGTCCGCGATCGCCCCCAGCGAGTCGCCCGGCGCGACGATGTAGGTCTGTGCCGTGGGAGCCGCCGAACTCACCGCGGATGGCCTGGGGCTGGTGACGCCCGACGGGGCCGGTGTGGAGGACGGGGTGGCGATCGATGGCGATGGCGAGTTCGGTGAGCCGGGCTGGGCGGACGCGGAAGGGCTGGGTGTCACGGACACCGAGGTGCAGCCGACCAGCACCAGGAGCGGCACCAGGGCAACACCCCGAGGGAGGATCCGGCAGAGGACGCTGGGAAAGGGTCTCCTCATGACTGCAAGTATCCTCGTCATCGGTATGCGTGCTTCCCGAGTGCTCCTGCCGCTCTGCGCCCTGCTCCTCGCCGGGTGCGCCGCGACGACGCGCGCCGAGAGTGAGGAGGTCCCCGGCGAACCTGCCCACTGCGCCATCCTCGACGACGCTCGACGGACGGTCGACCATCACCTCGCGCTGCTCCTGACGCTGGACGATCCAGGGGCACAGGCGGAGCTGCTGGGGGAAGATGCGCCCTTCCGGATCGACCCGGGTGCCCTGCGGACGGCCGTACAGGCGCTGTCGATGCTAAGCGGCGCGGACGGCGAGCTGGGCACGATCCGCCGCATCACTGAGCTGCTCCAGCAGCACACCGGTCTGGACGATCCGTTGGCGCCGGGCAGCGACACCGGACGCCAGCTCGCCCAGCTCGCGGATGCCGCCTCCACAGAGCTACGGACCGGACTCCACGCGGCGCTTCGGGCGTCCGGCTGTGCCGTGATCGGCTAGACTCGGCTCCCATGGCGGAGCCGCGTGTCGCCGAGCTGTTCGCGGGCGTGGGGGGCTTCCGGATCGGGCTCGAGCGCTCCGGCTGGCAGGTGGTCTGGAGCAACCAGTGGGAGCCGGCCACCCGGGCTCAGCATGCGTCGGACTGCTACGTGCGCCACTTCGGTGCCCAAGGCCACGTATGTCAGGACATCCACGTGGTGATGGATGAGGCAGAGGCGGGGCTGCACGAGTTGCCCGACCACGAGCTGTTGGTGGGTGGCTTCCCGTGTCAGGACTACTCCGTGGCGAGGACGCTCAACCAGGCACTCGGGCTGCGGGGCCGGAAGGGCGTCCTGTGGTGGGAGATCCACCGGCTACTGAGGATGAAGCGACCCCCGTTCATCTTCCTCGAGAACGTCGACCGGCTCCTGAAGTCCCCGGCCAGCCAGCGCGGCCGGGACTTCGCGGTGATGGCGGCCACGTTGGGCGACCTGGGCTACGAGATCGAATGGCGCGTCGTCAACGCGGCAGACTACGGCTTCCCGCAGAAGCGCCGGCGGCTGCTCATCGTGGGACGGCTGGTGGGAGGGTCGCCGGGACGGCCGGAGGAGGTGCTCTCCGGTGGCGGGGTACTCGCACGTGCCCTGCCCGTCGCCGGACCCGTGATGTCGAGCACCTGGGACAGCTTCACGATCACCGGCGACGCGGCCGACCTCTCCGAGTCATTCGGCTCGAACCAGGGGCAGACGCCCTTCCGGGATGCCGGCTTCATCTCCGGTCGGCGGGTGTGGACGGCGGATGTCGTTCCCGTGCATGACGGGCCTCGCTCGACTTTGGCGGCCGTCCTCCAGCCAGCCTCTGAGGTGCCCGAGCGCTTCTTCATCCCTGAAGCGCGACTCAGCGACTGGCGATACCTCAAGGGGTCGAAGAGAGAGCCTCGCATCCACAAGGCGACCGGGACGTCATACGTCTACGTCGAGGGGCCTATCCCGTTCCCCGATCGGAGCGACCGGCCGTCGCGGACCATCCTCACCGGCGAGGGCGGTGCGACGCCGTCACGCTTCAAGCACGTGCTGCAGGCCGATGACGGGCGGTTCCGTCGATTGACGCCCCGTGAGCTGGAGCGGTTGAACGGCTTCCCCGACGACTGGACGGACACCGGCATGCCCGAGGGCCGGCGGGCCTTCATGATGGGCAACGCGTTGGTGGTGGGGCTGATCGAGCGGGTCGGCCGCGAGCTCATCAAGGAGGTCGGAGTGCCGGGACACCGGGTCAAGGCCGCCGCGTAGACGTCGACACTGCGAAACGGTGGCCCGCCTTCAGCTACCCAACCCGCCGCCCACATCAGCCGCGGTCCGCGCGGTCATGCAGGCCAATCGTGCTCGTGACACCGGCCCGGAACGCACGCTGCGACGGGCCCTGCGAGCGGCTGGGCTGGGTGGCTACCGGCTGGCTTGGCGCAAGGTGCCCGGCCGACCGGACATCTCCTATCCGGGCCGACGGGTAGCGATCTTCGTGCACGGTTGTTACTGGCACCACTGCGCTCGCTGCTATCCGCACCTGCCCAAGTCGAATCCGGAGTTCTGGGCGCGCAAGTTCGACCTGAATCACGAACGGGATGCGCGGAAGCGCCGCCAGCTGGAGGACCGCGGCTGGCGCGTCCACGAGGTCTGGGAGTGCGACATCCGCGATCGGCTGCCGGAAACGCTCGCCGGCGTGGAGGCCGACCTGCTGGCGCGATAGCTCCGGCTCGGCTAGCAGCTGCCAGCCGTCTGTAAGGTCCTGTCCGGGCTCTGAGGGCGGAAGCGAAGGCTGATGCGCGGAGGATGAGCGGAGGCATCGCCCTAGGCGCTGCCCCACGGAAGGGAGAACACGTCAATGGACGACAAGCTCAAGGGTGGCATGGAGGAGGGCCGAGGCGACTTCAAGGAAGGCGTCGGCGGGGCCATCGACGACCCGCAGATGGAGTCCGAGGGCAAGACCGACCAGCTCAAGGGCAACGTCCGCCAGGGCGTGGGCGATGTCAAGGAGAAGGTCGACGACCTCGGAGACGACCTCCGCAACCGCTGATCCCTGCGATCAGAGCGATTCGAAGCCGGGGTGCTCAGCACCCCGGCTTCTTCGTGTGCCCCCGAGCGCCACGTGCGAGAGCTAACCCCGCGTGCGGTAGGTCAGCTCACCCGTGTCGATCATGATGAAGTTGGGGCAGTAGGTGCAGTCCCCCGGGTCCAGGTTGGTGATGGAGAGGCTGTTCCTGTTCTGGAGCAACGCGGCGGGGAAGCGGAACGTCGCCGTCCCCCAGTTGCCGGGACCGTCCGATCCGCAGCAGAAGTCGTTGGGCAGTGGATCAGGACCGCCATAGATGATCTGGCCGTTCAGGGTGATGCGCATCGGGTTCTTCTCCTCCGCCTCGTCGTCGATGCCCACGAAACGAAGCGTGGCCGTGCCGCGTGCGGAGCCTGCGCCATCGATGCGGAAGACGGCGGTCATGGTGTGGTAGGGCGTGCCCTGTCCATAGACGTACGAGACGGTGCGGCCGTGATAGCGGCGGTTGCCGCGCTCGAACCCGCCCTGGAACAGCTCGCTGGGGAGTGACACGGTCACGTCCTCGGCCGGAGGAGGGGTCGGTGGCGG
>JAUJNA010000001.1:80733-82488 GCA_030446555.1 Chloroflexota bacterium
GTCGGTGGCGGCGGCGTCGGGGGCGGAGGCGGCGGCGGAGGCGGCTCACGGGTCGGCTTGGGCGTGCGGTCCGGCGTCGGCTCTGGGGTGGGCTCCCTGGTCGGCTTGGGCTCCTTGGCCGGCTTGGGCTCCCGGGTCGGTCGCGGGGTAGGCACGGGCTCGACGGTGGGAAGCGCGGTGGGCTCGACGATCGGCGACGTCGTGGGTGGCAGCGTGATGAGCGGCGGCACGGTCGGGGGCAGGGTGAGCAGCGCGGCCGTCGGTTCCGGCGTCACGGAGGGCTCGACGATGGCCGCGCCTCCCGGGGGGCTGGGCGAGTCGGTCGGATCGCTTCCGCCGCCCAGGAACGGGATCCCGCCGAGGCCGAAGGCCGCGAATGCGATCAGGAGCAGCGCGAACAGGCCGCCGAGCAGCAGTGGGCCGAGTAGACCGCCGCCCCTGCGGCGCCGTTCCTCGCGCTGGTGCGGGCGGACGCCCCGCACGACACCTGGGCGGTACGCGGCTGTCTGATCGGGAGGAGCCAACGCGGGTCCGGCGGCGGAGAACGCGGGTCCGGCACCCGAGAACGCAGCTGCCTGTCCCGAGGGTGGCTCCGGGGCGCGGCTCCCCGGTGCGCCAGCCGGGACCCAGGCCCCGGGTGCGAACGGTACGGTCGCCTCGGCGGAAGGGGTGCCAGCGAGTGCGAGTGGCCTTCCACTGCCCGTGGCGCGCAGCCGCTCCTCCAGCATGGCGAGGCGGTCCGCGACCTCCTGCGCTGAGCCGGGTCGGTCGCCGGGAGCCTTCGCGAGGCACTCCATCACGAGGGCTTCGAGGTCCCGGTCGACGCCGGGCACGATCTCGGAGACAGGCCTGGGGGTCTCCCAGGCCTGTCGATAGCCGATGCTCGCGGCGTCCCCACCAGTGAACGGCGGATGACCGGCGAGCATCTCGTAGAGCACGGTGCCGAGCGCGTAGAGGTCGGCCCCCGGTCCGACCGGGTCACCGGTCGCCTGTTCCGGCGAGAGGTACGCGGCGGTCCCGAACGCCACACCGACCTGGGTGATCTCCGATCGGTCGGAGAGTGCCTTGACGATACCGAAATCGGTGAGGTGCGCTTCGTCGGCGCGATCGAGGAGCACGTTGCCAGGCTTGACGTCGCGATGCACCAGGTCTCGAGCGTGGGCAGCTGCCAGCGCCACCGCCACCTGGCGCCCGATCCGTGCCGCCTCTTCCTGAGGCAGCCGGCCCTGATCACCCAGCAGATCCCGCAGCGAGCGCCCCTCGATGAGCGGCATGACGATGAAGAGGGCCCCATCCTCGGTCGTGCCGAAGTCGTACACCGGGACCACGTGGGCGGCCGACAGACCGGCCGCCGCCCGAGCCTCGACCGAGAAACGGGAGCGCATCTGCGGGTCCTGGCTGAACTGCGGCCGAAGCAGCTTGATGGCCACGATCCGCTCCAGCCGCACGTCGCGCGCCCGGAACACTTCCGCCGTGCCGCCTTCCCCGATGCGGCCGAGCAGCTCGTAGCGATCGACGAGGACGCGCGCGGGCGTTGAACGGCCCACCGGGGCGCTGGTCGACGCCGGTCCCTGGCCACCCGCCACGACCTGACCGCCGGCCGCGGCCTGACCGCCGGCCGCGGCCTGACCGTCGCCCGCAACCGGACCACCCGGCGCGACTTGACCGCGGCCCGCACCCTGTCCGCCAGGTGACGTGGCGTTCGGGGGCGAGGACGTCCACGACGGGCGAGCGCCGGGCGGTGTGCTCACGGTG
>JAUJNA010000001.1:82588-85075 GCA_030446555.1 Chloroflexota bacterium
TGTGCTCACGGTGTGCTGCTCACGGGGGTGTGCTCATGATGCGCTGGCCATGGTCGGTGCAGTGCCGGAGCGGGCGCCTGTCACTCAGGGCGGACGACCTTGTAACGGTCTTGCAGCATCAGCCATGACGCGCCCGATGGTCCGGCCGTTCTCGTCGGCGGTGGGACGCAAGCCAGGGCCGAGGCAGGGCGTGCGCGGTCATTCGTCGAGTCGCCGGCCTGCTCGTCTATCGTGGCCGGGTGTCGACGCGCCGCGACGATCGCCGCCCGGGCGCTCCCGTCCGTGGCGCGGGGGCGAACGAGGCGTCGCCGCTCGACGCGGCGCTTCCCAGACAGCCGCCGTTCGTGCTCCGCGCGCGGATCCTTACCCCGCTGGCCGCGGGCGGGGTTCGCCATGAGCGTGACGGCGTGGTGGCGGTCGACGCAGGCGGCCGGATCCAGACGGTCGAGAGCTGGGAGGCCTGGTCGAGCAGTCAGGCTGAGCCATCGGTGGCGGGGAGCCGGGGGGCGTTCGTGGGTCGGGTCGTCGACCTCCGTCCGTGGGTCGTCCTTCCCGGCTTGGTCGATCTGCACGTCCACCTCCCACAGGTGCCGTCAGCGGGGCTGGGTGCCGGGCTGGACCTCCTGATCTGGCTCGAGCGCTACGTGTTCCCGCTCGAGCGCGCCTTCGACGAGCCGACCGCCGAACGGCTGGCGCCTCAGGTCTTCCGTGCGATGGCCCGTGCTGGCACGACCACGGCCGTCATCTACGGCGCCATCTGGCAGCCCAGCCTGGAGGCCGTGTTCCGGGCGGCGGAGGCGCACGGCATCCGAGCCGTCATCGGCAAGGTCATGATGGACGAGCTGACCTACGACGAGCGCCTGGCTCCCGAGCGCATCCTGGAAGTCAGCCTCCGCCAATCGGCCGAGCTGTGCGAACGGTGGCACATGCGCGACGCGGGACGCTTGCGCTACGCGTTCACGCCGCGCTTCGCGGTGAGCTGCTCGGCCGAGATGCTGCGCCAGTCGGCGGCCCTCGCGCGGGAAACGGGGGCGTACTGGCAGACGCATCTCTCGGAGGACCGAGGCGAGATGGAGGTCGTCGCCCGGCGCTTTCCCCACGCGCGCGACTACCTCGACGTGTACGACCGGGCCGGGGCGCTCGGCGAGCGAACCATCCTCGCCCACGCGGTGCATCTCTCCGAGCGTGAGCTGGCGCGGGTCGTGGACAGCGGCTCGCGGATCGCGCACTGTCCGGCATCGAACCTGTTCCTCGCCAGCGGCGTCATGCCTCTGGCGCGCTACCTGGAGAGAGGCGCGGCCGTGGCCCTCGGATCGGACGTGGCGGGAGGGCCCGATCTGTCGATGATCGCCCAGATGCGCGTCGGGGCCTATGCGCAGAGCGCCCTCCGGACCGTGGGCGGCGATCCGCATCCGGTCCTCGGACCGCTGGACTGGTGGCGTCTCGCGACGCTCGAGGGAGCGCGAGCGCTGGGGTGGGATGCTGGGATCGGCTCACTCGAGCCAGGCAAGGAAGCGGACCTGATCTGCATCGACCCGGCGTGGACGGCACCGCTGCCGGGTCTCGACACTGACGATCCAGCCGAGCTCATGAGCCGGCTCATCTTCCGCCACCACCCCGAGATGGTGCGCGGCGCCTGGGTCCGCGGCCGCTGGCTGCCTCGAGGCGAGGAAGCCTGGTCGGAACAGGGAGGCTTGGTCACCGGGTGACCATTCCGGACCGAGAGGCCATGACCCCGCGCCCAGGCGCCTGTAGATCCGCCATGAAGCCGCTCTTCCTGGTCATCCGATGACCCATATCAACCGGATCGCGTGCCTCGGCCGAGCGAATCGCTTCGGACGAGCCTTTTGCGGTGCCCAAGAGCCGCAAATGCGTCGGCTCGATGCCTGACATGTCGCGAATGGTCATCGGCTGACCAGGCCCGTCTTCTCAGGCATCGGCGTGCAGGAGAGGTTCGAGGTGCGCTCAAAGCAGCAGGACGGCGTCACCGCCAGGATCTTCGCCGGCGTTCAGGGCACGGACAGCGCGCCGACCGGCGATGGGGAAGCCGGCCCGGATCGCCTGACGCTCATCGCGAAGGAACGCCCGGTTGGAACGGCTGTCGAGCAGCACCAGGATGATGCGGTCCACCATCCCGTCGGGCCGCTTCGAGGCGATCCGCCGCTCGAGTCCCTGCCAGGCCCGCACCCGGGTCTCGACCTCGAACGCGATCGTCACCGGGCCACGCGCGACTGCGTCCCAGGTGCGAAGGTCGCCTGGGTTCGGAAGAGGGACCTCGGTCCGCCAGTGATACGAGGGAGCGATCTCGCGGCGGAGTCGCTCGAGCAGGTGCAGGTGGCCCGCGTCGCGGAGCGGCGATCCCGATGGGTACGCCCGTAGCGACACGGCGAGTCCGACCACCGCCGCGACTCGAGCGAGCGCCACGACGCTGATCCGCGGCGCGATCCCACGCTCGATCCGGCCGATCGTCGAATAGGAGAGGCCGAC
>JAUJNA010000001.1:85175-97681 GCA_030446555.1 Chloroflexota bacterium
TCCGCGGCGCGATCCCACGCTCGATCCGGCCGATCGTCGAATAGGAGAGGCCGACCGCGCGCCCCACGGTCTTCTGGCTCAGGCCCGCTGACACACGGGCACGACGGATCTCCTCGCCGAGCGACGATGGCACGTCTGCCGCTTCGGGACCCGCGATCCGCCGCCCGCTCTTGCGTGGCCATCACGTGAGCTTCCGCTGATCGACGTATCAGCCGCTTACGGCAGCTTATCGACAGATCGGCCGCTCACCGGCCGCTTATCGACAGATCGGCCGCTTATCGGCGCGCCCGATCGGGCGGCACGGGGATGGCCGCTGCGCGCACATGCGCCACCCATATGTCGGGGGCGGGCTAGCCTAGGCGCGTGGGACCGGTCGACATCCTGATCGAGGGCGGCACGGTCCTCGACGGGACCGGCAGTGAGGGGTTCTCAGCAGCCGTCGCGGTGTCAGGCGATCGCCTTCGCATCATCCCCACCGATCCGAGTGAGTCGCCACCGGGCCACCGCGAGTCGCCGGCCGCACGCCGCGAGTCGCCGGCCGCGCGCCACATCGATGCCACGGGCCTCATCGTCGCGCCCGGCTTCATCGACCTCCATTCGCACAGCGGTCTCATGATCATGGCTGATCCGCACCACGAGCCCAAGGTGCGCCAGGGCGTCACGACCGAGGTCATCGGCGTCGACGGCAACGCCTACGCCCCGTTCCGCCGACGGGACGACCTCCTCGCCTTCGTGGAGCTGAACGCGGGCCTCGACGGGAGCCCCGAGCTGGCCTACGACTGGGACAGCGTGGCGAGCTACCTCAGCCGCTTCGATCGGCGCGTCAGCGTCAATCTGTGCTTCCTGGTGGGGAACTCGGCGCTGCGAATCGACGCCCTCGGCTGGGACGACGTGCCGGCGGACGAACGAGCGCTCGACCGGATGCGCGGGCTCCTGCGTGAGTCGATGGAGGAGGGCGCGTTCGGGGTCTCCTCGGGCCTCGACTACCCGCCCGGTGCCTTCGCCTCGACCGACGAGCTGGCCGCCCTGACCGCCGAGGCCGACCGACTCGGCGGCATCTACCACACCCATGTCCGCTACGCGCTCGGAGATCGGTTCCTGGATCCCTTCAGGGAGGCGATCGAGATCGGGCGCCGCGGCCAAGGCGCGGTCCACATCACGCACTTCTACCACCGCGCAACCTATCCGGGCACGCCAGAACAGATGCTCGGACTGGTCGATGACGCTCGAGCGGAAGGGCTCGACGTGACGTACGACTCCTATCCCTACGAATGGGCCAGCACCCGGCTGCTGATCATGCTGCCCCCCTGGGTGCAGGCCGGCGGGCCGGGTCGGACGAAAGAGCGACTCGCCGACCGCGGCGTGCGCGAGCGCGTGCGCGAGGAGATCGGCGTCCGCGGCCGCAGCTACGCGGGCACCGACCCGTGGCACGACACACGGCTGGGCTACTTCGCGCGACCGGAGCACGTCGGCTGGGAAGGGCGGACCCTCGGTGAGTACATGGCCGAGAGCGGGCTGGACGCTGTGGATGCCATCTGCGAGCTTCTCCTGGCGGAGGGTCTCCGTGTCAACCAGGTCACCCCCGGGCCGTGGACGGGTGGCCTGCCGCCGTTCATCCGCCATCCTGTGGGCATGATCGGCACCGATTCCACCTTCATCGGCGACAAGCCCAGCCCACGGACGTACGGTTCGTTCCCCCGCGTCCTGGGCCAGTTCGTGCGCGACATGGCGCTCATCCCCCTGAGCGAGGCCGTGCGCAAGATCACCTCCGCGCCGGCGCAGCGCCTGGGCCTCACCGACCGCGGCATCATCGCGGACGGGCTCAACGCGGACCTGGTCGTGTTCGACCCGCGGACGGTGCGCGCGACGGCCACCTACGACGAGCCGCGGCGCTTCCCGGAGGGCATCCCCTACGTCATCGTCAACGGCGAGCTGGTGGTCGATGGCGGCCGGCACACCGGCGCGCTGCCCGGGCGAGCGCTTCGCCGCGGCCGGCCCGACGCATGAACCAACAGCTGGATCGGATCGATCGCGCCCTGGTGCAGGCCGTCCGCGCTGACCGCGACTGGATCATCGACCGCCTCCGCGAGCTGGTCGCGGTGCCCAGCCTGACCGGCAGCGAGGAGGACATCCAGGAGCTGGTCGCGGCGCGGATGGCGTCGGACGGGCTGGAGGTGCGGTGCCTCGCGCCGGACCCGGCCGAGGTGCAGGCCGACCCCGACTGGCCCGGATCGGAGGTCGACAGGTCGAGCCTCCCCATCGTGGCCGGCTCGCTGGCCGGCGGGAACCCCGGTCCCCGGCTGCTGCTCGAGGGCCACGTGGACGTCGTACCTGTGGGCGACCCAGGGAGCTGGGCGACCGATCCCTTCGACCCCGTGATCCGCGACGGACTCCTCTACGGGCGGGGCGCCTGCGATATGAAGGGTGGCCTCGTGTCCGCTTGGGCGGCCATCCGCGCCCTCGCGGCGGCCGTGCCCGCCAGCGACCGTGCCGGCGAGGTCGTGCTGCTCAGCGTCCCGTCGGAAGAGGACGGGGGCCAGGGAGCGCTGGCGGCCATCCGCGCGGGGTTCACCGGCGATGCCTGCGTCATCCCGGAGCCGACGCGCCTCGACATCGTCACCGTCCAGGCCGGGGCGATCACCTTCCGGTTGACCGTCCCGGGTCGGGCGGCTCACGCGTCGGTGCGACGCGAGGGCGTCTCCGCACTGGACGCGCTGAACGTGATGCTGACCGCGCTGCGCGAGGATGAGGAGGGACGCAACCGCGCCGAGACGCAGCCGCAGATGCGGGCGCTGGGTCTTCCCTATCCCACGATCATCGGCACGGTCGCGGGTGGTGACTGGGCGTCCACCGTGATGGACCGAGTGGTCGTCGAGGGCCGCTACGGCGTCCGGGCGGGGCAGACGGCCTCGGAAGCCGCGTCCGAGCTCAGGACGGTCATCGCGCGTGCCTGCGAGGCCGATCCGTGGCTGCGTGAGCACCCTGCCACGGTCGAGATCACCGGCGGCCGGTTCTCGTCTGGCCAGCTCGCCCAGGACCACATGCTCCCGAACGGCCTGGGCGATGCAGCCAGCGACGTGCTCGGCCGCCCACCGGCGTTCATCGGAGTGCCGTATGGCGCCGACATGCGGCTGTTCCTGAACGAGGGCGCCACACCCACCGTCTGCTTCGGGCCGGGCGACATCCGTGTCGCGCATGCTGCCAACGAGCACGTGCCGCTCGACGAGGTGGTCGAGTGCGCCGCCGTGCTGGCGGTCTGGCTCCGGCGGCAGCTCGCCGCGAACGTTAGAGCACCGGCTTGAAGACCATCAGCAGAAGGATCGCCACCAGCAGCAGCGCCAGCACCATCCCGATGGTCTGGGATCGCTTCACGAGCGAGGCGATGTGCGGCGGCGGCCCGGCCGGCCCGGGGCCCTGGTACGCCGCGGCGGGCAGTGCTGGCGGTGGACCGGAGGTCGCCTCGACCAGCCGGCGGTTGAGCGGCCCAGCGACGAAGATGCCGATCGAGATCATGACGACGTAGAGCACGATCGCGATCAGCAGCCAGGGCTGACGGAGGACGTCGCGCTGCGACGTCCAGATGAGCCCCATCCCGGTGATGCCGACGAAGAGCGCCAGTGGCACCACGAGGCGGCGCTGGATGGCGCCGCGGACGCGCGCCGCGAAGTTGGCGAACTGCGGCTCACGGCCGCCCATCGCTCCGATGATCGAGAACGTGAACGTCGGCCCGAAGGCGACGATGGCGCCGCCGATGTGCAGGAACAGGAACACCAGAAAGAGCAGGTTCGGGTTCTCGAAGCGCATGCCGAAGCCTCCCGCCAGCCTTCACCACTGTCCGTAGCGCCACCTCGCGGGGTGCAGGATAGTGGTGCCGTCACCGCGACGAGACGCATCCGTGCGGGCGTGAAACGCACTCGCACGCGCCGGGGTCCGCCAGCAAACGCCGCCGCGTACCATGGGCGCTCATCCACGGGAGAGGAACGGATGACGGTCACCACTCGCCCGGGTCGCTCGGCCCCCAGCCCGACACTGGACGTCCCCGCCCCGCTCGTCGTGCCGGCGGACGAGACGCGCCCGGGTCGAGCCACCGGCCTTCCGAAGCGGCGAGAAGGTCCCGAGAAGCTCACCGGCGTCGCCAAGTACGCGGACGACCTCGTCTTCCCCGGTGCCTGGTACGGCGCCACCATCCGCTCGACCGAGGCACACGCGCGGCTCCTGGGCATCGATCTGGACCCGAGTTTCGACTGGTCCAGGGTCGTGGTCGTCACGGCGAAGGACATCCCGGGCGAGAACATCGTCAGTCTCATCTCGGACGACCAGCCGGCGCTGGCGGCAGACGAGATCCGACATCACGCCGAACCGGTCGCCCTGCTCGCCGCACCCGACCGCTCCACGCTGCGGGAAGCGAAGCGCCGGATCCGCCTGCGCACCGAGCCGCTGCCCGCCGTCTTCGATCCCCTCGAGTCGGACCAGGAGTTCGCCCACTTCCAGGTCGGCGAGGGCGACGTCGAGGCCGCCCTCGCGGCGGCTGACGTGGTCGTCGAGGGCGAGTATCGAGTGGGTCACCAGGAGCAGCTCTACATCGAGAACCAGGCCATGATCGCCGTGCCGCGCGAGGACGGCGGGGTGACGGTCCACGGCTCGCTCCAGTGCCCCTACTACATCCACAAGGCGCTCAAACGGGCGCTCGCGCTGGACGGCGACCAGACCGTTGTGGTCCAGGCTGAGACCGGCGGCGGCTTCGGGGGCAAGGAGGAGTACCCGTCGATCCTGGCCATCCATGCCGCGCTGCTGGCACGGAAGTGCGGCAAGCCGGTGCGCATGATCTACGACCGCCACGAGGATCTGGCCGCGACCACCAAGCGCCACCCGGCGATCGTCCGCTACCGCACCGGTGTGAAGCGTGACGGGACGCTCCTGGCACAGGACGTGGAGCTGATCATGGACGGCGGGGCCTATTGCACCCTCACGCCGGTCGTGCTGTCGCGCGGCACCCTTCATGCCGGCGGGCCGTACCGCTGCCCCGACACGCGGATCCGTGGCCGCGCGATGGCCACCAACACGCCGCCCAACGGTGCGTTCCGCGGCTTCGGGGCGCCGCAGACCGAGTTCGCCGCGGAGATGCAGGTGAACCGGGCGGCGGAGGCGCTGGGGGTGTCGCCGCTCGAGCTTCGCCGGATGTGGGTCTACCGGGAAGGGGACACGACACCGACCGGGCAGGAGCTGCGCGAGAGCGTGGGCGGAGAAGAGGTGCTCGAGCGAGCCGCGGAGGCATCCGGCTTCGAGCGGCTGCGCACCCAGACCCGCCTGGCCCGCGAGGCGCGGGCCTCCGACCGAGGTGCGCGGAGCACCAGGATGCCGGGCATCGGCCTGGCCCTCGCCTGGCACGGCGCCGGCTTCACGGGCAGCGGCGAGGTCAAGCTGGCCAGCGTCGCCTCGGTCGAGCTCACCGCGGATGGGAGCGTGCGCATCCTGACCGCGTCGACGGAGATGGGTCAGGGCACCAAGACGATCTTCCCGCAGCTCGTGGCCGAGCAGCTCGGCGTCGCGTACGAGGCGGTCGCCATCGCGCCGCAAGACACCTCCATCGTGCCCGACAGTGGCCCCACCGTCGCCTCGCGGACGGCCATGGTGGTCGGCGGCCTCGTGATCAGGGCCGCCCAGCGACTGCGCCAGCAGGTGGAGCATGCGACCGGCCGCCCGTTCGCCGAGTCAGCCGTCGACTTCGCCCGGGAGCACGGCCCGTTGCGCGTCGACGAGCGGTTCGAGCCCTACCCGGGGGTGCACTTCGATGACGAGCGGTACCGCGGCGACGCGTACCCATGCTACGGCTGGGCAGCCGCGGTGGCGGAGGTGGACGTGGATACCGACACCGGCGAGGTGACCGTCCGCTCGGTGGTCGCAGCAGACGATGTCGGCAAGGCGATCCACCCGATCCTGGCCGAGGGGCAGGTGGAGGGCGGGACGCTCCAGGCGGTCGGCTACGCGACCATCGAGGAGATCAAGCTCGACAACGGTCGCTACCTCAACGACCGCCTCGCGACCTACATCATCCCCACCTCGCTGGACGCCCCGCGCATCACCGCCATCCTCGTGGAGAAGCCGTTCAGCGGGGCGCCGCACGGCGCCAAGGGCGTCGGTGAGCTGCCCATGGACGTGGGCGCTCCCGCGGTCGTGGCCGCGATCCACGATGCGACCGGCGTCTGGATCCACGAGCTGCCGGCCACGCCCGAGCGCATCCTGGCGGCGATGGCGGGCGTCGGGACGGCTCAGCCTGCCCCGGCAGGACCGGTCGAGCCAGGCACCTTGATCGGACAGGCGGGGCACGCCGGCCGTGGACCCGAAGCCGAGACCTCGAGTGGCACCCCCGACGCGCCACCCGGCGCCGAGCCGAACACGGAGGCGCCCGTAGGAGGCCTCGATCCGCGCCCCGAGGCACTCACGGATCCCGAGCCGCTTCGGGCGCCCACCGACCCGCCCCAGCGCTGGGGCGAGGACGGCGGCGGATGACCGAAGTCGTGTACCGCTTCACCGTCAACGGTCAGCCCGTCGAGCTGGCCGTGCCGGGCATGCGCCGGCTCCTCGACGCGCTGCGCGAGGATCTCGCGCTGACCGGGACCAAAGAGGGCTGCGGCGAAGGCGAGTGCGGGGCCTGTTCGGTGCTGGTCGATGGCGCGGTGGTCGACGCCTGCCTGGTGCCCGTCTGCCAGGTCGATGGGTCGGACGTGCGCACCGTGGAGGGCCTGGCCACCGGCCCAGAGGCGCTGAGCCCGCTCCAGGAGGCCTTCCTCGAGACCGGCGGCGCCCAGTGCGGCATCTGCACGCCCGGGATGCTGATGGCCGCGCGTGCCTTCCTCGACGACGGCGCAGAGCCCACCGAGGACGCCATCCGCGAAGCCATCGCCGGCAACCTCTGCCGCTGCACGGGCTACACCAAGATCATCGACGCCATCGCCATGGCCGCGAGACCGGCCTAGGTGCCGGCAGAGCCGCCGGTCGTCACGCCGCGATCCCTGGCGGAGGCCTACGAGCTGCTGGGCGGGGACCCCTTCCGGCCCATCGCCGGAGGCACCGACCTGATGGTCCAGATCACGGGCGAGCTGGGCGAGCCGCCCGAGCGCGTGCTGGACCTGTGGCGATTGGACGAGCTGCGCGGCATCCGACTGGCAAATGGGGACGCCCTCGCGATCGGCGCTCTCTCGACGTACACCCAGATCCGGCGATCGCCTCTCGTTGGTGAGCATCTGCCCGCTCTCGCCGAGGCTGCCGCGACCATCGGCGCCGCGCAGATCCAGAATCGGGGCACGCTCGGTGGCAACGTCGTCAACGCGTCGCCGGCGGGCGACACGCTACCGGTCCTGCTCGCGGCGGACGCGGACATCGTCCTGGGCAGCCGCCGTGGTGAGCGGACGGTGCCCGCGGCCGACTTCTGGACGGGATACCGCAAGACCGCGAGGGCCGAGGACGAGCTCGTGCTCCGCATCGTCTTCCCGCTCCGGCCGGGACGCAGGACCCGCTTCCGCAAGGTTGGCACACGGCGGGCGCAGGCCATCTCCAAGGTGGTCATGGCGCTGGCGTATCGCTCCGATGGTGGCGTCTGGCGCGACGTGCGCGTCGCTCTCGGCTCCGTGGCTGAACGACCCATCCGAGTGCCCGAGACGGAGCGCGTGCTCGAGGGCGCCGCACCGCGCCAGAGCGTCGCGGACCACGCGGCGGCGACCATCGCCGGGGAGATCTCACCCATCGACGATGTCCGCTCCACGGCCGACTACCGCCGCGCCGTGTCCGCGCGCATCCTTCATCGCATGCTCCGCGAGGAGGGCGGCTGGTGAGCACGAGACGCGATCGCTGGGACGACCCGACCAACGACAGGCACATGTGGCGCTGGCTCATCGCATTCGGGCTCGGGCTGCCGACGGCCCTGGTCATCTCGAACCTCTTCCCGCTCCGCCAGAGTGACCAGGGCCAGTTCATCGGCTGGGTCGTGGCCATGATCGTGGGCCTGGGCGTGGTCTGGCTGGTCGCGGGTCTCGTCGAGTCGTTCTGGGAACGCCGCCGTGAGCGACGCCGTCTGGCGCGCAAGACCGATCGCCGCTGAGATGGCGCCCGCGCGGCTCAGCCACCTCTTCCTCCACGTGACCGACCTGGCGAGGGCACTCGCCTGATGGGTATCGGCTATCGATCTGCTCACCGCTGCCGGAGGCGATCACCCGATGAACGAGTCACTGCCTGACGGGCTGGAGATAGGCGGCACCGGTCGCTCCCGGGCATGCGGGGATCCTTTCCACCGAGGCCCTGGCGTTCGTGGTCGACCTGCATCGCACGTTCGACCGCCAACGCATCGAGCTGCTCGAGCGGAGGCAGGACCGCCAGGCGGAACTCGACGCTGGTGCGATGCCCGACTTCCCGCTCGCGACTACCGCTGTGCGTGAAGCGGACTGGCGCGTCGCACCGGCGCCTTCGATCTCGATGACCGGCGTGTCGAGATGCCCGGGCCTGCCGAGCGCAAGATGATGATCAACGCGCTCAACAGCGGAGCGAGGGTCTTCATGGCCGACCTTGAGGATGCGCTCAGTCCGACCTGGTCGAACGTCGTCGCCGCCCAAGCGAACCTGCGTGATGCCGTCCGGCGCGAGCTGACGTTCACGAGCCCCGAGGGCAAGTCGTACGCGCTCCGGGAGGAGACGGCCACGCTCGTCGTCCGGCCGCGCGGCTGGCACCTCGTCGAGCGCCACGTCCTCGTGGACCGCCGGCCCGTGTCGGCCAGCCTGTTCGACTTCGGGCTGTACCTGTTCCACAACGCTCGCCAGATGCTCGAGCGCGACGCCGGCCCGGCTCGTGGCCCGTACTTCTACCTCCCCAAACTGGAAGGCCGTTATGAGGCGCGGCTGTGGAACGAGGTCTTCGTCTACGGGCAGGAGCGGCTGGGCGTCCCGCGCGGCACCATCCGAGCCACGGTCCTGATCGAGACCATCCTGGCGGCGTTCGAGATGGACGAGATCCTCTACCAGTTGCGCGAGCACGCGGCGGGCCTGAACGCCGGTCGGTGGACTACATCTTCAGCCTCATCAAGCGCTTCCGCTCGCGACCCGAGATGGTGCTGCCCGACCGTGCGCAGGTCACCATGGCCGTGCCCTTCATGCGCGCGTACTCGCAACTGCTCGTGCGAACCTGCCACCGGCGCGGCGCTCATGCGATCGGCGGTATGAGCGCCTTCATCCCCGACCGGCGCGAGCCGCAGGTCACCGAACATGCGCGCCCAGGTCCGCGAGGACAAGGAGCGCGAGTCGGGCGATGGTTTCGACGGCACGTGGGTCGCTCATCCCGACCTGGTGCCCGTCGCGCTGGAACCATTCGACCGGACCCTGGGTGACGCGCCGAACCAGAAGGACCGCCTGCGCGAGGACGTGTCGGTGGAGCCCCGCCAGCTGCTCGACGTGCGGGTCGACGGCGGCGCCGTGACGGAAGCGGGCGTGCGCACCAACGTCGCGGTCGCCCTCCAGTACCTGGACGCCTGGCTGGGTGGCAACGGAGCCGCCGCCATCAACCACCTGATGGAGGACGCGGCGACCGCCGAGATCAGCCGCTCACAGCTCTGGCAGTGGCGGCGCCACGCGGTCCCGCTGGACGACGGACGGCCGTTCAGCGATGATTTACCGGCGGGTGCGCGACGAGGCCCTGGCGGCGATCGGTGCGGGAGCGTACGGCCGAGCAGGTGAGGCCGCGGAGATCCTGGACGCGCTCGTTACGGCAGAGGACTTCCCGGAGTTCCTGACGCTCATCGCGTACAGCCACCTGGACTGACCGGCCCGGGAGGCCGGAGATCGAACGGGTGTTCCATCGTGCCCCGGTACGTGCTACCCGCCGCGCGGCGGGTCCAGATGCGATGAAGTCACTGCCGTGGCCCCCACAGAGCCCCGCATGATCTGGCGACGGGGCGATACGCCGTGCCACGGTCAGACGAAGGACGCGGCGTCCCCGCAGGGACTCTCCGGCGCCGGACAGGGTGAGATGGCGACCATGGCCGCGGTCCTCGTGGCCATCGCGACCCTCGGCTCATGGACCGGCGCGGCTGCGGCGTCCACGACCGTCATCCACACCTTCACCGGGGCGGAGGGCAACGGCGGCACGGCCGCCCTCATCCAGGCCAGTGACGGGTTCTTCTACGGCGTCTCGGCGTTCGGCGGCGCGGCCGATCCGGACGGCAACGCCGACGCCGGCGGTGGCACGGTCTTCCGCATGGATGCCGCTGGCCAGGTGACCGTCTTCCACTCGTTCGACCGCTGTGATCCGGCCGGCTACGAGCCGCGCGGCGCCCTCATCCAGGGCAGCGACGGTGCGCTCTACGGCACCACGTTCCGCGGCGGCGAAGGCAACTCCTGCACGACCACGCTCGACGACAGGCGGGGCACCGTCTTCCGGATGACGCTCGACGGGACCATGAGCACGGTCCATACGTTCGTCGACCACCACGATGGTGACGGCCCGTGGGCCGGGCTCGTGGAGGGCCCTGACGGCGCGCTCTACGGGACCACCCGCGTCGGCGGCGACATCCAGCAGGCATGCCGGCAGGCCGGGGCACGATCTTCCGCTGCGGGAGGCTCGTCGGATCGCGGCATCGCCTACCGCTACTCGCCCCTTGCCCGGCCCGTCCTCAAGGACGTGGGTGCCCGCTCGTACGAGCTATGGGCAGGCGATCCGGGCTCCGGGGAGACGACCGGCACGGTCATCCTCGACGGTCGGGCACGGGATGCCGGGGTGGTGGTGACGCTCACCAGCAGCCGTCCGCGTGTGCTCCAGGTGCCACCCAGCGTCAAGGTCAAGAACGGCTGGTCCATGGCGAACTTCCCCATCACGACCTCTCCCTCGAACGAGGCCAGGACCGTGATCGTCACGGCCACCTACGGCGGCATCTCCCGCACCATGACCATCACGGTCCACGCTTCCACCTAGGCGCTCACCCGATCGGCTCGAGAACGGGGCTCGTCGTTCGCGGCGAGTCCCGTCCCTTCCGTCGCGGCCGCAAGGTGTGTCAGCCCATCCTCAGCGCGAGTCCGGGCTCCGCTCCAGGAACCGGCCGAAGCCGCGCGCGCCCACGTACTCGCCGTCCCGGATGACCTCGCGGCCGCGCACGAGGACCGTCCGGACGGCGCCACGGACTGACATGCCCTCGTACGGCGTGTAGTCGCTGGTGTGGTGCAGGTCGGCTGCCGTGAGCGTCCTGGTGGCGGCCGGGTCGAACAGCACCACGTCGGCGTCCTTGCCCGGCTCCAGGGATCCCTTGCGCGCGAGCCCGAAGAGCCGCGCCGGGTTGGTCGAGAGGACGTCCACCATCCGCTCGAGCGTCAGGCGGCCCTTCGCCACGCCCTCGGTGTAGACGACCGAGAGCAGCGTCTCGATGCCGGGCGCGCCGTTGGAGATGCCGTCGAAGCTGACGCCGGAGTGCCGCTTCTCGACGCTGAGACGATCGGGCACGTGGTCGGTGGCCACGACGTCCAGCGATCCGTCCGCCAGACCGGCCCACAGCGCATCCACGTCGCGGCGTCCCCGGAGCGGGGGAGAGATACAGCACGCGACAGCATCATCGTCCGTGCCCTCGTACCTGGTCGCATCGAGGGCGAGGTAGTGGGGGCATGTCTCGGCGAAGACGGGACGCCCGGCTGCCTTGGCGGCTCGGACAGCCTCGAGCGCGTCCCCACACGAGAGATGGACGGCGTACATCGGCGCGCCGGCCGCGGCCGCCAGCTCGATAGCGCGGCGGGTGCCCGCCGCCTCGACGGCCGGTGGGCGGGCAGCGGCGTGGAACCGCGGCGCTGTCCTCCCGGCGGCCAGCTCGCGCGCGATCCCGACCGCCAGCATCGCTCGGTCCTCGCAGTGGACCTGGAGCATCCCGCCGACCCCACGGACCCCCCCCCGTAGCTCGGTCAGCGCGCGCTCGTCCACCCCGAAGTCGTAGACCATGAAGGCCTTGAAGCTCGGCACGCCCGACTCGACCGCCAGCCCCAGGTCGGCTCGAGGGTCCTCCTGCTGCGCCGTGATGACGGCGCTGAGCCCGTAGTCGATGGCCGCGTCGTTGGCTGTCCGATCGAGCCACTCGGCGACGCCATCGCGCAGGTGGCGCTGCGCACTCTCGCTGATGCCGGTGCCGGGGTTGTTGAAAGAGAGGAACGTCGTCGTCCCGCCGTACGCGGCTGCGACCGAGTCCTGGAAGAAGCGGTCCGGTTCCTGTTCGGTCGCGACACGGGTGTGGGTGTGGACATCGATGACGCCGGGGAGGACGAGCAGCCCGGTCGCATCGATGAGCCGGTCGGCCGCCTCGCTCGGGATCCCGCGTTCGACGGCCACGATCACGCCATCGCGGATGCCCATGTCGGCGACGCCCGAGCCTGAAGCGCTCACCACGGTCCCACCGCGGATCAGCAGGTCGAAGCGCCTTGTTGGCCGCGGCGTGAGCTCCTCCCCAGGGTCACTGGTCACCGGGTGACCATTCGCGACCAGCCGCGGAC
>JAUJNA010000001.1:97781-102207 GCA_030446555.1 Chloroflexota bacterium
GACCATTCGCGACCAGCCGCGGACTCTTAGCAGGCGCATCGTGCCCCCCGGCCAGCATCGCCCCGACCGGCGGGCGCGGATCGCCCCGAGATGTGCGCCCGGTGCACGATCTCGCCCGCCTGTAACATCGGCGCGTCGCGTTTGCCCGCCTCGTGCACAGGCTCCGCGGGACCGAACGGACGCCACGCTCCAGCAACGTCGCGAATGGTCATGGCATGCACACCGACCGGCCCGATGTGGCAGAGACCCGGATCCCGAGCGGTGATCGGCCCGGATCCCGCGGTGATCGACCCGGATCCCGAGCGGGTCCAGCACCGGATCCATGCGCCGCATGATCCCGCGACCGACGGTCACCGCTCCTCGATGGTGATGTCCTGCGCTCCCTGCCACAGGACGCGCCGGCCCATCTCGGAGAGCTGCTCCCGCCCCTCCACGATGGACGCGAAGTGGTTCCCCGCCAGCTGACCCACCTTGGACGAGAAGTCGACGCCGCCGTAAGCCACCAGGATCTCGCACTCGGAGACCCCGCCTGGGTAGACGATGATGTGGCCCGGTGCGGGATGGCTGGTGTGGTTCTCGAACCCCGTCCCCAGGTCGATGTCGCCGAAGGGGATCCAGCAGCCCTCTCCGCTCCACCGGCAATGGATGAGCTGGCTCCGCAGCGGCAGCATCTCCCGGATCCGCTCGACGGTGCGCGGCGCGGCGGGCTCCCAGCGAGCGGTAAAGTGCAGGTCGCTGACGGTGATGACCAGGTCGCCCATGGTCCGCGAGGATAGCCCAGGCACCTCGTCGCAGGAGGCTCTCATGAGCGGCGTTCCTCCCACCATCTCCACGCACGTGCTCGACACGGAGGCTGGTGAGCCAGCGCCAGGCATCCCCGTCCGACTGACGCGCCTGGTGGACGATGGCGCCGAGGTGGAGACGGGCTCCGCCACCACCGACGCTGACGGGCGCGTCCGTCAGCTGCTCGCAGGGGAGTTGACGGCGGGCGAATACCGGCTCCGGTTCGATCTGCGAAGTCACCCCGGCGGCTTCTTCCGGATCATCGCGCTGGATATCCACGTGCGCGACGCGAGCCGCAGCTACCACGTGCCGCTGCTGCTATCGCCGTTCGCGATCACCACCTACCGGGGCAGCTGAGGGTATCGTGTCGACCGGCACGCCAAAGATGCCGCCGATGCGCCAGCTCGACGAGATGGCCGGTGAGGACTTCATCGACGCCCTCGCGCCGCTCTTCGAGGGAGCGCCCGGGTTCGTGGCGCGACTGGCCGCCGACCGGCCGTTCGCCACGTACGACGAGTTGCTGGATCGGGCACGGACGGTCGCGCTCGCCATGCCCGAGCCGGAACAGCTGGCGCTCATCGACGCGCACCCGCGCCTGGGCGCGCCGGCAGGCTCCCTCTCGGCCCTTTCCTCGGTCGAACAGGGCTACGAGCGCGACCCCGGCGCGTCCACGCCCTCGGGGGACCGGGACTCAGGCAGCGGGGAGGGGCCAGAACGCGACGCCGCAGACCGGCACTCCGCGGAGGAGGCCCAGGCGGTGGAGCTCGAGCGCCTGAACGCGGCCTATGAGGCGCGCTTCGGCTTCCGCTTCGTCCTCTTCGTTCGTGGGCGACCCCGCTCCGAGATCGCGGCGATCCTGGCGGAGCGACTGACCGCCGAGCGCCACGAGGAGAAGCAACGAGCGCTCGTCGATGTCGTGTCCATCGCCCGCGATCGGCTGCGGAGGATCGGCGCGAGCGAACGGTGGGCGTCGGCACCCGAGGGGCAGACGTGAAGACGGAGATCCACTACGGCAAGGCGCAGGTCTCGACGTATCGCACCTACGCCACGCCGCTCGAGGGCCTGACCCCGATCCCCGAGTCTCCCTTCACCGCCCGCGAGAACGTCCTGCTGGCAGCCGATCTGGACGTGCAGGTGCTGGGTGAGACGTTCCTCGCCGCCTACACGGAGGGCGACAACCGCCAGGTCGTGGCCACGGACACCATGAAGAACTTCATCCACCGTGAGTCACTGGACTACGACGGTCCTACCCTGGAGGGCTGGCTCTTCTTCATCGGACGGCGCTTCCTGGAGACCTATCCCCAGATGGAGCGGCTGATCATGTCGGGTCGCGAGTCCGTCTTCCGGCCCGCCCTGGTGCCGGACGGGCGGGGCGGATGGACAGAGAGCTCGCTGCTGTTCCATCGAGGACACGCCGATCACGCGACGGCCTCGCTCGGGATCGATCGCGCGACGGATGGCTCCATCGTCCCGAGCGAGCTGCGCACGCGGCGCGCTGCGCTGCAGCTCGTCAAGGTGTCCGGCTCCAGCTTCGCGTCCTTCGCTCGCGACCAGTACACGACGCTCCCCGAACGACCCGACCGGCCCCTGTACATCCACTGCGACATCGGGTGGCGCTACGACGACCCGTGGATCGCCCTCGCGCCCCGGATCGAGCGGTACGTGGCACCCGAGCAGGTGGCCGACCTCGCGGCGACGGTCTTCCACGAGTTCGTCAGCCTCTCGATCCAGCACCTGGTCCATGAGATCGGGCAGCGGATGCTCGCCCGCTGGCCGCAGCTCCGCGAGATCTCGTTCGAGGCGCAGAACCGGCTCTGGGACCTGGCCCAGACGGCCGGGCGCGACGAGCGCGTGAAGGTCTACACCGACCCACGACCTCCGTACGGACGGATCGGTCTCGTGCTTCGCCGCGAGGACTAGCCCCGCTCCAGCCCAGCCAGGTCAGTGGGCGTGTCGACGTCCGGGTTGGCCCCCTCGATGGCCACGGTCGTGACGAGTCCCGGTCGCTCCACCATCAGCGCCGCGAAACCGCGGTCGCCGCGGAGCTCTGCCGCGAGGGGCCAGGCGTCTCGCCGCACGAGCACCGGGTTGCCCCGGTCGACCCCTGAGTAGCGCGGCGCCACGAACGGCGGACCGCTCGTGGCCATCGCGCAGGTGATGAGCCGGCGCATGACGTCCGCTCCGGCGCGCGGCTGATCGCCGAGCACGATGAGCGCAGCCTTCACGGCAGGGGCATCACCCGCCAGGGCCTCCAGACCGAGCGCCACGGATGACGAGATGCCCTGCTGCGGTGCCGGGTTGCGGACCAGCCTCTCGTCCCGCCACTCGATCGCCCGCTCGATCTCCTCTGCGTCGTGGCCCAGCACGACGACCGTGCTCGCCGGAGCGATGCGAGCCACGTGATCGAGGACATGCTGCAGGAGCGGCCTGCCGCCGAGCGGCGCAAGGAGCTTCACGCCAGAGCGGTCCGCGGCCACTGTCGAGGATGGCACCACGGATGTCGGGGGCCGCCTCGAGCCTCGAGCCCTGCGGAAGCGCGCGCCCGCGCCAGCCGCGAGGACGACGACCGCCACCTCCTCGGTTCGCATCACGCGATCCGGGGGCGGCCATCCCGACGCTGCGCCGGAGGCGTCCCGCGCCACTGGCGGCAGGCGGCCCTGGCCGGGGACCCTCCTATCGCGAGCCGACCTCGTCCACGGTCAGGACGAACGCGCCGAAGTCGCCCCGGATCGGATCCGTCTGGCCCACCTTGGCACGACTCACGACCAGGTAGTAGCGACGTCCGGGCGGATCCTCCAGCTCGAGGACCTGCGGGTCGGACGCCGTCGATGGCGGCCTGGCGTCGTTCCGGGTCTTGTCCGTCACACCGTCGATGAGGAACGGATGCGTGCTGGCCACCAGGTCGAAATGGGTGTCGTAGAGGTAGAGGTCGTAGGTCTCGTCGTCGTCATCGGTCCGCGCGTCGTAGACCTCGAAGCGGACGCGCTCCAGGTCCTTCGCCAGCTCGACGGGGTAGATGAGCCAGTCAGCGGCGGCACCCTGCGCCGCCCCCACGAGCGATGGCCAGACGGTGTCGCCCTTGGCGAGGACGTCCTGCTGCGAGGCGAACCGCGCTCGCGGTCCGGGCGCGTTCCCGGCGAGGGTCTTGGGGTCATGGAGCGGGACACTGGCGACCACGGGCACACGCAGCTGCTGGCCGTTCGTCAGGCTCACCAGCACGGCGCCCGAGTAGATGCCGGCTGGCGTGCCCTTGGGCGCCTCCAGCGTGAGATGGGCGATGGCGCTGCCACCGGCGGGGATGGGCGTCGGTCCCGGGAGGCCGATGCTCCAGGCGAGCGGCCCATCGGTGGGGATGGCACGGCTGCCATCGCTCGGCTCGCTCGCGACGAACTGGAAGCTCGCCTGTGTGGCCGCCGCGTCCGGTGCCGCGCGCAGCACCCAGCGGGCGCCCTCGATGACGCCCGGCGTGGTGACACCCACCATCCACGCGCCCTGGAGCTCCTGGTTGCGTGGCGCCGTCGCCGCTTCGATGCCTCGCGCCACCCGGTAGATGACGACACCGTCGCGCAGCGCGTCGAGCGCCTCGACCGGTCGGATCTTGCCGGCGCCCTCGCCGAGCGGACCCACGAAGGGATCGTCCGCG
>JAUJNA010000001.1:102307-124030 GCA_030446555.1 Chloroflexota bacterium
AGGCTCGTGTTGACGATGTCCGCTCCCACCGCCGGGCAGCCGACTGCCACCTGGGTGCCTTCCGGCATCGCGGCCCACTCGAACGCCGCGATCAGGTCGCTATTGATGCCGGCGCCAGCGTCCGTAAGGACCTTGGCGATGGCGAGCTCGGCGTCCGGAGCGATGCCCAGGTGGCGGCCGTCGTCCGAGGCCGTGACCGGGTCCCCCTCCCCGGTGCCGGCAGCGATCCCCGCCACGTGGGTGCCGTGGCCGTGACCATCGAAGCCGCCGCTGCCCGGGGCGGCGCAGAGGCGTCCGTTGAAGTTGCGCGCGTCGACCACCTTGCGCGGCGCGAGCGACTCCACGCCCTCAGGCGCCGGGTCGTTCCAGTGGCGGAAGTCGAGGTCGTCGAGGTCCTGGTGCAGGAGGTCCATCCCCGTGTCGAGGATCGCGATGCGCGTCCCGGCACCGGTGATACCCCGATCCCAGAGTCCGGGCACCTCCAGGTCGAGGGGCGTCCCGGTCGGTGGTTCCGACTGGTCCACTTCGCGTTCGTCGTCCAAGGCCACGACGACCTCGACCGGGATCATCCACTCGACCCAGGGCAGCTCGGCGATCGTGCGGATCTCCGAGGGCGTGGCCGCGATCGCCACCACGGACGCCGTCAGGTAGCGGCGAAGGACCCGCCCCCCGCGGTCCCTCAGCCGCTGGAGGTGGGCCGCATCATTCGGCTCCGAGAGCATGGCGAAGACCGGGAGCTCGCCGGGCCGATAGCTGCGCACCAAGCCCGGGATGCGGCCATCCAGCAGCGATGGATCGGCGACGACCCGGTCAAGGCCGTTGCGCAGCTTGCCACCGGCCGACGGCGCCGCGGCGGCCATCGACGTGCCGGCGACGAGCAGGGCAAGGGCCACCAGCACCGCGATAGCCGGCCGTGCGACGCCGAGCCGCGACCCGATCATCGTGGGACCCATGCGTCGCTCTCCTCGGGCGGCGGCGTCAAGCGGACCGGGCGAGCTGCGCCTCGAGCCGTTCCTCTGCCTCGTCGAACGTCAGGCCGGTCGACCAGACGGCGTCGAAGGACAGTTTGAGGGTCTTGGCAAGCGATGGGTGCTCCACGACGACGATGGTCAGATCGGCGCTCCCCGCGACCGGGTCCTGCATACCGAACATGACGATCGTCTCGTCGATGATCACGAGTTTCAGCGGGAGGTGTGGCACGAAACGCGCCTCCTCCCCTGCTGCGAGGAACGCCCGGATGCCGGTCACGAAGGCCGGGTCGTCGAAGGCCGATAGCTCATACACGCTGCAGGCCTTGTGGGACCGGGCGACCTGCTGGCCCTCCACGTTCTCCTGCGGAGGCGTTGCATAGGGCGGCTTAGTGAAGACCAGGATCTCGCGCTTCACGGACGCCTGGAGCTCGGCGAATCGCTCGTTGATGGCACGCGTGTCGCGCAGGACCTCGATGTACTCGAGCGGGTCGGTATGGGCCTGGCCGTCCTGCCACGCCGACATCATCTTCGCGACCATGTCGCTGGCGTCTCGCTCCAGCTCGGCAAGATCCTGGCGATGCGCCTGGATGAGGTGGTCCATGGCCAGCTCGGGCGCCGTGGCGGCGTACTTCACCACGGTGCCCGGGCGGGCCGAGGCCAGCCCCTTCTCGACCAGGCTGCCCAGTACGTCATAGATGCGCTGGCGAGGTAGGCCGGCCTGACGCGCGACCTGCGCCGCCGTGAACGAATCGCGCCGGATGAGGGCGAGGTACGCCTTGGCCTCGTAGCTTGTTAGACCGAGGCGGGTCAGCCCCCGGATCGCGTCCGATCCATCGTCCATGGCATGCGTCCTCCGGCCGCCGGTGGTGCGCCCTCGTGCGTCTGCCGCGGACGGCTCCCGTGAGTGGCCTTGTACCGTATATTCAACCACGTCTGGTGGTGGCGGGCGCGAAAGCTCTGCCGGCCGCCGCGCCAGACGCCGCGGTGTCCGCCGGGTTCCGGCGAAGGCGCGGCCGGGGTCGCCCGACCCGCGACTAGATGTCCACGTTGCCGTAGTCGACGAGCACCTCGCCGTTGCGTCCGGTGGCCTCGTCTGCGGCGAGCACCTGGTCGGCCACGAAGACGCCCCCTTCGAGGTGTCCCGCGACGATCTCGACACGGTAGGTGCCCTCGCGGGACAGGATGTTACCGGTGACGCGCACCGCCACGATGCTTTCGCCGAGACCTTGGGTGATCGGGTCCTTGTCGATATGCCCGGAAGCGTCACGAGGCACCACCTGCCCGTCATCGAACCGCGCGGTGATGAGGCCCTGGAACTCCACGCCGGGCGAGCCGCTGTAGCGGATGCCGAGCCGAGAGCCCTGCGCAAGGGTGGGCATCGCCGTCGGCGTGGGCTGCGCAGCGGAGGCCGTCGGGGAGGACGGGGCCGGGACGGGGCTCGACGGGGCGGATGCGGAGGCACTGGCGGCTGGCAGCGAGGCTGCCTGCGATCCGCGTGCCGAGGGCGCCTGCGGAGGCGCGGACGTGCAGGCAAGGGACGCCAGCGCGAGCGCGGTCAGCGTGAGCGTGGTCAGCGCCACTGCCACCGACCGGTCGGATCGGTCCATCCACACCCTCCTTCGACCGGGACCCTACCATCGACAGCATGAGTGAGCCCACCGTGTCGACCGACGTGGCGGAAGAGCCGCGTCATACCAACCGACTGGCCAACGAGACCAGCCCCTACCTCCTCCAGCACGCCCACAACCCGGTCGACTGGTACCCGTGGGGCCCCGAGGCGCTGGAGCGGGCCAAGCGCGAGGACCGGCCGATCTTCCTCTCCATCGGGTACGCGGCCTGTCACTGGTGCCACGTCATGGAGCGGGAGTCGTTCGAGGACGACGCCCCCGCGGAGGACCTGAACGGCAACTTCGTGCCGGTCAAGGTGGATCGAGAGGAGCGTCCCGATCTGGATGCCGTCTACATGGATGCCGTGCAGGCCATCACCGGCCAGGGTGGGTGGCCCATGAGCGTCTTCCTGACGCCCGACGGGAAGCCCTTCTATGGCGGGACCTACTTCCCCGATCAGCGTCGACACGGCATGCCCTCCTTCCGTGAGGTCCTGGCCGGCGTGCACCGGGCATGGACCGAGGACCGTGAGGGGGTGGAGGCACAGGGCCAGCGACTCGTGGCGGCCATCGATCGCACCGCGACGACCGGCAGCGCAGGAGGCGCCCCGGCCCGAGGCTCGACCGCGCCGGCGGGCTGGGCCCTCGAGGCCGCGGCCGCGGAGCTGGAGCGCCGGTTCGATCCGGCCACCGGCGGCTGGGGGAGTGCCCCCAAGTTCCCCCAGGCCATGGTCCTCGAGTCACTGCTCCGGCACCATCACCGGACCGGGGACGCGCGCTCCCTGGCCATCTGCCGGCGCGCTCTCGATGCGATGGCGGCGGGTGGCATCTACGACCACCTGGGAGGCGGCTTCGCGCGCTACGCGACGGATGCGAACTGGCTGGTGCCGCACTTCGAGAAGATGCTCTACGACAATGCCCAGCTGGCGCGGGTCTACCTGCACGCGTGGCAGGTGACGGGCGCACCCCGGTATCGCGAGGTGGTGCGCGAGACGCTCGACTTCGTCGACCGCGAGCTGCGCGTGCCGGCCGACGGAGCCTTCGCCTCCAGCCTCGACGCGGACACCGAGGGGCACGAAGGAGCCACCTACGTCTGGGATGCCGCCGAGATCCGCTCGGTCCTGGGGGAAGACGCGGCTCTCTTCGAGGCCGCCTACGGTGTCAGCGAGTCGGGCAACTGGGAGGGCACGACGATCCTGTCGCGGGTGCGCGACGACGATGTGCTCGCCGGCGCCGCGGGTCTATCGAGCGAGGAAGTGGCGCGTCGCCTCCGAGATGCCCGGCTGCGTCTCCTCGAGGTGCGCGACCGCCGACCACAACCGGCACGCGACGGCAAGGTCCTCGCTGCATGGAACGGGCTGATGCTCGCGACGTTCGCCGAGGCCGGGCGAGTGCTGCGCGAGCCGCGCTACACGCGCATCGCGTCCGAGGCCGCCACGTTCCTCCTCGAGAGCTTGCTCACCCCGGAGGGCCGGCTGCGACGCGCATGGACGGCCGGGCGCGTAGCACATGACGCGGTGCTGGAAGATCACACCCATCTCGCGGAGGGGCTTCTCGCCGTGTACGGCGCGACCTTCGAGGAGCGCTGGTTCGTCGCCGCGCGGCAGCTCATGGAGGTCGTCCTGGCGCACTTCGCCGACCCGCGCGCCGGTTTCTTCGACACCGCCGACGATGCAGAGGCTCTCGTGACCCGCCCTCAGGGCCTCCAGGACAACGCGCTCCCATCCGGGAACGCGATGGCAGCCACCGTCCTGCTACGCCTCTCTGCCTTGTGCGGTGAGGGTCGCTACGCGGACGCCGCGGAACGGGCTCTGGGGCTCGTGGCGCCGGTCATGCATCGCTACCCGACCGCCTTCGCGCAGTGGCTGTCCGCAGCGGACCTGGCGCTGGGGCCGATCGACGAGGTGGCGATCTGCGGCCGTCCCGACGATCGGGCGACCCAGGCGCTCGTGGATACCGCGTTCGAGGGGTACGCCCCGCGCCGGGTCGTGGCCGCTAGTGGGCACCCCGACGTGAGCGCCGTGCCGCTCCTGCAGGGCCGCGGGATGCGTGATGGACGCCCGACCGCGTACGTCTGCCACGGCTTCGCCTGCCAGCAGCCCGTCACGGATCGCGGCGCGCTTGCAGAGCAACTGGGCGCTTCGCAGCAGGTCGCGTAGCGGGCACCACGCGCGCTATGGCTGGCTCGGGGCGATCACTTCCTGCGTGGCCTCGTGCCCGTGGCCGCCGGTGACGGAGATGTCGACCAGCGCGTAGCTCGTCACCAGGGTGATGGCGATGAGCGCCATGGCCAGCCCCAGGTCGGCCGACGCGACGGGGAAGGACGGTCGGTCGATCGCCCGGCGCCGGTGAGCCAGTACCAGCGCCAAGGTCGTGGCCACGATGACGAGCTCGAAGAGCGTGGCGAGGAGGTCAGCGACGCCGATCGGCTCGGCGATGCCGGGGTGTCCCCCGAACGGCAGCCCAAGGGTCCGCGTGAGCAGCCAGACGACGATGATGGCGGCGTTGCCGGCCCCACCGAGGAGCTGGACCGCGCGCTGCGGACGGCGGCCGAAGAGCACGGCCCAGCTCAGCTGGAAGATGGCCGCCGCCACGAAGAACAGGCCCGAGAGCGCGTCCGCCCGGAAGTGCTCAGCGATGAGCGCGAGATGGATGAGGCCGGCGCCGAGTGACAGCGTCGCGATGGGCAGCACGAGGATCCTCTCGAGCTCGACCATGGACCCGGGGGGTCCCAGGAGGGTCCGACGCTGGAGTCCGGCGGCCATGAAGGGGATGGCCAGGACGAAGCCGATGAGCAGCGTGGTCGTGACGTCGTGGATGCTCATTCTGGCTGGCCGCCTCCCGGCTCTGCTTCGTGGCCGCGCGATGCCCGGATGACCGATGGTGGCGCATCTTCGGTCGAGACGGGTGCCGACGCGTTACGCTGCGATGGTGATCGACGCGACCGATCCGTCCGACGCGCCCGCCCCGCTCGAAGCGGTCGACCCGAGCGAGTCCACGCCTCCCCCCGGCCCGCTGCCGAGCGGTCTTGCCGGACTGCCCGATCCAAGCGGCCTCATCTTCGACCTCGACGGCACCCTCGTCGATACCGTAGAGGCACGCATCCAGGCCTGGCTCGAGACATTCGAGGAGGTGGGCTTCCCCGCCGAGCGCCGCCACGTCGCGGGCCTCATCGGCGCCGACGGCAAGCGGCTGGCGAGAGAGGTGGCCGAGGTCGCCGGACGCCGCCTCTCCGACGATCGGGCGGAGGCCATCGATCGGCGCGCCGGTGAACGCTACGACACCATCAATCTGGATCCGCGTCCGCTCGCCGGCGCCACCGATCTCCTCGAAGCGCTCCATCGATCGGAGCTGCCGTGGGCCATCGCCACGTCGAGCCGGGCCGACCAGGTGACCGCCTCGATCAGGGCGTTGGGCCTCGCCGGTGACCCCCACATCATCGACGGCAGCCAGGTAACCCAGGCGAAGCCGGCACCCGAGCTGTTGCTCCACGCTGCGGAGCGTCTCGGCGTCAGCGCGCGCGGCTGCTGGTACGTGGGCGATGCCACGTGGGACATGCGAGCGGCTCGAGCAGCTGCGATGCCGTCGATCGGCATCCCCACCGGCGGTCTCCGCGCGGAGCCTGGAAGAGGCCGGCGCCACCGTCACGGTCACGTCACTCGACGAACTGGCGACCGACCTCCGACGACGAGGCCACCTGGTCGAGGGCGCTCCCGCAAAGGACCGTTAGCGGCCTCCGCCCGTCGACCGTGAGCCGGTCAGTCGACCGTGAGCCGGTCAGGGCTCGACGGTGAAGGTCCCGTGCATCGGGGGTAGTGGCCGAGCACCGTGCAGGCGAACTCGAGCGATGCGGTCTCATCAGTGACCGTGTACTGGAACTCCTGCGTCCCCTCGGTGAAGTCGGCTTCCCGGAAGCCCCGCCACGTCGTTCGCGGCGAGCCTCTCGGGTGGGCCGATGTAGAAGTTGTGTACGAATCCGGCCTCGTTGGTGATGACGAAGGTGTAGGTCTGCCCGTTCTTGACGGTCAGGTCGGTGACCGGCTGGCCGTCCCGCGAATCTGGAGGCTCGCGGTCTCGGCCAACGCGATGCTCTCCGAAGCCGAGGGGCTTCCCGCGGGCGAGCCGCCGGGACTGACCGCCGGCGAGGACGCGGGGCTCTGCGCAGGGCTGCTTGCCGGGCTGCTAGCCGGGCTCTGCGCCGGCGATGTCGCAGGGGAAGTGGCAGGCGAGGCCGGAGGGCTCCCTCCGGGGGATGTGACCGGCGAGCCACCCGGGCTGGCGCCGGGGCTTCCACCCGGGGAGCCGCCGGGGCTTCCACCCGGGGAGCCGCCGGGGCTTTCGGCCACCGATGGCACAGGAGCGTAGGTCCACTGGCTCCCACCGGACCCACCACCGCAGGCGGCGGTCAGGAGACCCACGACACCCACCGCCATCAGGGTGCGCAGGGAGGGAGCGGCGATCTTCATGGGACCATTCTGGGGCATGGCCCGTGAAGGAGCGCGGACCGACCTCCGCCTCAGCCGACCGTGGCTCGAGCCACCTGCTGCGACGCGTCCCGCGTGGCGGTCAGGGTCTCCGGCACCAGACCGAGACGGATGGCCACGCCCGCCGCTTGGACGCGGCCCGCCACACCCAGCTTGGCCAGGATGTGCCGCACGTGGACGCCCACGGTGCGCTCGCTGATGAACAGCCGCTCGGCGATCTCCCGATTCGTCCGTCCCTCGGTCAGGATGGCGAGGACCTCCATCTCCCGAGGGCTCAGACCGAATGGCGCGTCATCAGCGGGCGCAGGCACGGTGACCTCCTCGGTCGCCTCGCCGGGTCTCCCGGGGCCGACCGCGACCAGTCTGCGGCCGACGGGAGCAGCGGTGCCGGCTGGAGCGGGCGCGGCGCCCGATGGCGGCCGCGCCGGCAGGACCGGGACGCTCGGCGCAGGTGCCAGATCCTCGGGAAGGACGCCGGGCAACGGGATGCGTCCGCGGCGCGCGAGGTCCAAGAGAGCGCGGCGAAGTGGCTGCGCCGGCAGAGCACCACTGATCCGCCACGCGTCGAGGAGGGGTTCCCTGGCCGGGACGCGTCCGTCTCCCGCTTGCAGGAGCCCGAGCGCCTGCCACCAGCGCGACTTGGCCGCCTGATACGGCACCGGTATGGCCGACCAAGCCTGCGCAAGGCGACCCCAGCTCGCGGCCGAGGGCCGTCCCCGAAGCCGGAGCAGGTGCGCGCGGGCCATCTCCAGGTGCAGCTCAGCCTCGTGCCGCGCCCCGAGCGTGGGCGATAGGCGACTCCCTGCGACCTGACGCTCCGCATCGCCGAGCGCCCGTACGGCAAGCTCACCGGCAGTACCCACCGCCCCCAGATTTCGCCACTCGCGACCCCAGGCGGCGAGCGCCGCGGCGGCCTCCAGGGCCGTCGACGCCGCCATCGCGATCTGAAGGGCGTCGGCCGTCTCCAGCACACGGTCCCACTCCCGTTCCGCCACATCGACGGCATCGGCAGGCTGGCCGTGCCAGAGCAGGAGGCTGACCGCCGAGCGCATCACCAGCGCTGACCACTGGCCGGCATGCACCTGCTCGAGCTGGAGCAGCGTCTGACCGACCAGCCGCGCCGCCTCATCATCGGCACGCGACTCCACCAGCAGGAGGCCCAGGTAGAGGATCGGGCTGAACCATGCCGCGTTGGCGGGCCGGTAGCCCATCGCGGCTCGACACTCCACCTCCGACTCGCGCCAGCGACCGAGCATGAACAGGATGTCCGCCGCGTTGCCGCGCAGGAAGGCGCCGTACGTGTCGGCCAGCCCCCCGGCACGCGCGTCACGGATACCGTCCTTCACGACCTCGAGAGCCGCTTCGCGCCGCGAGTCCAGATCGAGGAGCGTGGTCCGGTTCGCGTACGCGCGCATCAGATCGTCGAGTCGGCCCGTCTCACGGGCCAGCTCGGTCGCCTCCTCGAGCAGCCCCAGCCCCTGGTCCAGGTCACCCAGGTAAGCCAGGTCGACGCCGAGCGTGCAGGTCGCGTGCCCCAGCTCGCCCCGAGCGGCGGGACCGGATCTCCCGGCGGTCTCGCACGCCTCCCGCGCCACGGCGGCGCTCTCCTCGAACCGCCCGTCGATCATCAGGTGCTGGGCGAGTGTGGCGAGGGCGGCCGACCGCTCGCGGCTGGGTTCGGGGGGCATCGCGGTCAGGGCGTGCTGCATCTGCTCCAGACCACCGGCGAGATCGCCTCCCGCCCAGCGGTAGCGGCCCCACTCGCCGTACAGCTCGCCGAGACGGAGCGCCCGTTCCCGGCGGGTCTGCTTGGTGTCGGGCCCGGCGCCTCGTGGACGGGCGTCCATGGCGCGTTTCACGAGCACTGCAGCACGACGGAACGACCCGGCCGCGGCGGCCGCTCTGGCGGCGCCGATCAGCACCATCGCAAGCTCCGCGGCCGGCTCGGTGGAGTCGGGCGGCGCGTCGGCCAGATCCAGCGCAGCGAGGTAGTGGAGCAGCGCGGTCTCCGTGGGATCCGTGCTGGCGGCCGCGTGGGCGGCCTCGAGGTGCGCGGCTCGTGCCTCCACGGGCCGGGCGGCGATCGACCAATGCCACGCCGCTTCCGCCGGCGCGAACGCGCCAGACGCGGCAAGCGCAGCGTGGATCGCCCGCCGCTCCGGTGGCAGCGTCAGGCTCTCGATCGCCTCGGCGTACCGTTCGTGCGCCACCACCAGGCAGCCGGTGTCCACCTCGCGGACCAGGCCCGTCGCCACGGCGGCCGAGAGCGCCTGTCGGCTCAACCGGCCGTCGGGCAGCGACAGGTCGAGGCAGAGGCCGCTCTCCACCGGGCGGCGCGCCATGGCCAGGACGCGCACGGCGCGCAGCGCGCCGGCCGGCATCGCATCGAGCCGTGCCCCCAGGACCTCATCGAACGGGTCCGACAGCCGCACTCCCTCCAGTACCTGGTGCGCAGCCAGAAGCTGGTGGGCAAGCAGCGCGTTGCCGCCCGACCCTTCCACGAGCGCGGTCAGGAAGCTTGCCGCCGGCCGTTCGCCAGTGGCCGCCTCGGCGAGCTCGGCCAGCTGGTCGGGGTCGAGGGGCGTGACATCGATCGACTCCATCGCCCCGGAGCTGCCCAGACCAGCGAGGAAGCCCTGCGCCGGGTGCCGCCGGTGAAGCTCGGCGGGCTGGTACGTGAGGATCAGACAGAGGCGGGCCGGGCGGCCGGTTCGCAGGAGCGCCTCCACGAAGCGCCGTGTCGCAGGATCCGTCCAGTGCAGGTCCTCGAGGACCAAGAGGACCGGACCGTCTTCGGTCAGACGGTCGAGCGTGCCCAGCATCGCCTCGATGACGCGGTCGCCCACCTGGCCTGCAGCTCGGAGCGCGGGCGGCTCTCGGGGGATCCCCAGTGCATCCATGCGCGGCGCCAGGGCAGGCATGACCGCCGCGAGATCGTGAGCCGGCGGCGCGACCACGCCCGCGAACCGATCATCCGGCGACCGATCGAGAGCACGTTCGAGCGCCTGCGCCACGGCTGCGAACGGCTGGGCAGCCTGTGGCTCGGTCGCATCCCCGCGGGCGACCACGACCCGTGGGTCGCCTGTGAGCCGCAGCTCCAGCTCGTCGATGAGCCGCGATATGCCGATGCCGGCCTCGCCACGAAGGAGGACGTGATGACGCTCCCCCTGAGCGGCTCGCTGGAGCGCCTCGGTCAGGAGAGCCAGCTCCGGCTCGCGTCCCACGAACGCCATGGCGGCAAGCATACGCCCGGGCCGATGACGCCTCGCCGATACTCTCCCGGTGGATGAACGCGAGGTCGATGCCCGCGCCGTGCATCGCGACAACACCCTGAACGAGCTCTCGGGAGAGGCATGGCTCTACTTCACCAAGTCACTCTGGACGACGGCGTACCCCTCGGAGCTGGGTCACGCGCGCCGCAAGGCACACGGCGCCAACAAGCCGCCTCGGCTCATGGCCCGACTCATCGAGTTCTTCACGCGCCGGGACGAGCTGGTGCTCGACCCGTTCTGCGGGGTGGGCGGCACGCTGCTGGGTGCCGCCATCTGCCGGTCGCCTCGCAGAGCCATCGGCTTCGAGCTCGACGCCCGCTGGGAGGCGGTCTACCAGGAGGTCGTGCGGGAAGCGCTCGCCGAACGTGATGGCAGGGGGCCGCTGCTGGCGGATCTCGGCTCAGCCGATCCGGGCGGCGCACGCGACTTCGATCCCACGCACAGCCGCATGGAGATCGGCGATGCGGCGACCCTGCTGGAGGGCCTGGAAGACGCCTCGGTCGATTTCATCGCGACCGATCCGCCCTATAACCCGCAGCTGCGCATGACGATGGCCGGTGGGCCACTCGCCGAGGTCTTCGCGAACCGCCGGACCGACTACGCGATGGTCTCGGCCGATCCTCGGGACCTCGCGAACAGTGCGACCTACGACGAGTACCTCGACCGGATGGAGCGCGTGCTCGCCCAGCTGCGACGTGTGCTGCGTGACGGGCGCTACGCTGCGGTCATCGTCCGCGACGCCTACCAGGACGGGCGCTACCGGTTCACGGGTGCCGACCTGTGCGCTCGTGCCGAGCGAGCCGGTCTGGTGACCAAGGGCGATCTGATCTGGTACCAGGCCGGCACGCGACTGCGTCCCTACGGCTATCCGCGCGGCTTCGTCCCCAACATCGTCCACCAGCACATCCTGGTGCTGCGAGCGGGTTGACGGACGCGGTCAGGCATCGGGGTGGCCTGCCTCCCGGGCCATCGCCGCAGCGTCCGAGATGATCGACTCGCGAAGCGTGCTGTCGGCGGCGAGGTCGATGGCCGTCCAGGCCATGGCCACAGCACCGTCGAGGATCGCGCGGTCGGCCGCCCCGGTCACCGTAGCCGCGGTGAAGCCGGGCTGATGGTTCACCGCCGGCAGGGAGTCGATGCCGATCATCGGGTGGATCGACGGCACCGCGAGCGAGACGTTGCCCATGTCCGTGGAGATGGGACCCAAGCCTGACTCGACGAAGGGCACGAACCGCCGGCCGAGTGCCTCGGCATTCATCCGATATCGCTCCGCCATCCCACCGTGATGGGCCATGTGCGCGTACCGGAGGCGCGGGGCGATGCGGAGCTCCGCGCCCGTGGCCAGCGCTCCCGCCTGGAAGCAGCGCTCCACGCGCGACCGCAGCTCCTCCAGCGCCACCGTGGTCGGAGCGCGGACCATGAAGCTCCCTTCGGTCCGCGCGGGCACGATGTTGGGCGCGTCGCCACCGTGCGTGACGATGCCGTGGACGCGCGTGGCAGCGGCCAGGTGCTGGCGGAGCAGTCCGATGCCCACCTGTGCGACGACGAAGGCGTCCGCGGCGTTGATGCCGAGCTCCGGCGCCGCGGCGGCGTGTGCCTCCCGTCCCGTGTAGGTGACATCCAGCGTCTGAGCCGCCAGGATCACCGGCTGGAGAGTGTCCAGCGGCGCCGGGTGGACCATCATCGCGCCGTGGACGCCTTCGAAAGCGCCTTCTTGGAGCAGTAGGATCTTGCCGCCGCCACCCTCCTCCGCCGGCGTGCCCATGATCGTGACCCGCAGGCCCAGTCCGTCGGCCACGGCTGCCAGCCCCAGGCCTGCCCCCAGCGCGGCGGCACAGATGACGTTGTGCCCGCACGCGTGGCCTACCGCGGGCAACGCGTCGTACTCCGCGATGACCGCCAGGTGCAGCGGGCCGGGACCGATGCTTCCCGCGACCGCCGTACGGAGCCCACCGAGCTCACGCGTGACCTGGAACCCCGCGTTCGTCAGCCGGTCAGCGAGTCCAGCGCTCGCCGCCGTTTCCTGGAAGGCGATTTCGGGATCGCCATGCAGCTGGTGACTGAGCTCCACGAGCGACTCGTGGGCCTCTTCGATCACGCGCCGGGCGTGACCCTTGGCATCGCTGGGACTCGCGTCGATGGGGTGATCCTCCCTCCATCGGCCGCCGGGCGGACGGTCGCGAGGCGCAGTATGGGGGCACCGGTCGTGCTGGGCTCCGCGCGGCGGACGTCCGAAAACGGGCCCTAACGGGCCCTCTTGCCTCTTGCATCGGGCGCGTCATCCGTTACTATGTCGTCATAAAGGACCCGAGCGTTCGGGCCGAAGATCCGTCCGGCACACGACTCACTCCTCTCACGGTTCCCGCGAGACACGGTCGCGGGAGCCGGCACGAGAAGGAGTGTTTCGTTTGTATACGGACCGGAACCTGACCTGCGCGGACTGCGGGCAGGAGTTCAACTTCACCGCGAGCGAGCAGCAGTTCTATTCGGACCGCGGCTTCAGCGATCCCCGGCGGTGCGGCTCATGCCGCGCAAGCCGGAAGGCAGCGCGCGGTGACTCGGGCGGCTACGGCGGCCGCTCCGGCGGCGGCGGTGGCTACAGCTCGGGTGGCGGCGGCATCGGTGGCGGGTACTCCGCCTCGGGCGGCTACTCCGCGGGTGGTGGCTACGGCTCCGGCGGTGGCGGTGGCTACGACAGTGGCGGTGGGTACCGCGAACGCGGCCCGCGCGAGATGTTCGAAGCGACCTGCTCGGAGTGCGGCAACACGGCCATGGTGCCGTTCCGCCCGACCAGCGGCAAGCCCGTCTACTGCAACGACTGCTTCGCCAAGCGTCGCGCGTAGGCTTTACACGCAAGAAGGACGCCCGGGGCGATCGCCCCGGGCGTTCCGATTCGCCAGGCGATGGCCTGAGCCGCGACCCGCTATCCGGTGGCCGAAGCGCCGCCGCTCGTGCCACCGGCAGCAGCCGACTGGCGGATGCTGGGCTCCACCGTGGAGCGGACCGAGCCCTCTGGTCGCGCCTCGAGCTCCGAGGGGCGGCCGCCGGCCGCCGGCCTGGACCGGCCATCGCCGTCCTGATCGTGCGGCTTCTGCATGTGCAGCTCGCCGTCCACGAAGCCGCCCTCGTGCAGCATGAGCTTGACGGTCTCGATGCTGCCGCTGACCCGCCCGGTCGGCCGGACCTCCAGGCGCTGGCGGCAGGTCAGCTTGCCCGAGTACTGGCCGCCGATGACGACCTCTTCCGCCGAGACGTCGGCCGTGACCTTGGCGCCTTCCTCGATGTAGACATGGCTGGCGGACTCGATGCTGCCATCCAGGGTGCCCAGGATGCGCAGCCCCTTGGACGTGCGCCACTTCCCTTCGATCCGATCCTCGGCAGCCACGACGCTCTGGTCGCTCCCTCGCTCAGCGGGGGCGCTGCCGCCCGCTCCCGTGAGCGGCGAGACCGGCACCGCGACCGCCTCGCGCGTGCCGGCGGGCGGGGTGAGGGGCTGGACCGAGCTCCTGCGCTGGTCCTCGTTCGATGAGCGATCGGAACTACGGCCGAACATGTGCCTTACCTCCCCGGACCGCGGGTCCGCGCTGGGGCGTGGATGCCACGGCCACGACTCGTGGCTATCGGTGGTGGACGGCCAGTCTAGCCCAGCGTGCAAACGCCCTCGTAGCGGTCATCCGGCCGCAGTGTCGCCGCCGGTCGGGACGGGGCCGGATCTGGTAGGGGAGCCTGGATTCGAACCAGGAACCAGCCGGATATAAGCCGACCGCTCTGACCGTTGAGCTACTCCCCCATCGGGCGTGCACCGATGCTACACCCGCCTGGGCAGCCCTTCGTCTCAGCAGCCGACGGTCAGCTGCGTGGGCGCCTCGGCCGGGGTTCGCTCCGCGTCGACGAAGACGAGAACCTCGCCCTGGCTTCCATACAGGAACTCCCGGATCTTCCCGTCCGGGAGCCTGCACCAGATCTGCCCGGCGTTGAGCTCAAGGAACTCGTATCGGTACGTATGGCAGACCCCAGATCTCGGAGCCGAGCCCCGACCTCATGCGGGGTCATCGAGGGGTCCAGGCCCAGTTCAGGATCGACGCCGCCGCGCTGGATGCCGATCGGTCCATCGCCTGGTGGTGGCACCGAGATCGCTGGACGGCATCCTTCCATGCTGCTCAGCGACAGCGGCGTGAAGCTGAGACTGAGATCCTCGATGCGGAGCCGGCCAGCGACATGGCCCTCGCTGCTGCTGAGATCGACGTCACCCACGAACGGCTCCCCGAGCGGGGTCCTGAAGAAGGTACCTCGATACGTGATCCAGTCCGCCGACCCCGCGGTGCCAGGGATCTCCCCCATCGGCCGGCCGTCGTAGGTGCGGATCTCGCTCACCCACCACGTCGTCTCGTCGGCTGCCAGGTAGAAGTTCAGCCGCATCTCCGTGTCGTGCTCACGCCAGATGACCTCGAGCGTCGTATACGTGGGACTGCCCGGGTCCGAGCTGACGATCGAGTCGGGCGAACCGAAGAACCGCTGGCTTCCGGCGTCGATGACGAGCGAGGTTGCGGCGAACGATACGGTGCGCGTCTGCCACCGGATGGCTGCCGGGTCGCTCCCGCCTCGTCCGCCGACATCCGCTGGGCGGGTGGTCGCGTAGCCCACGAGTACCGCGACGGACGCCACCGTGAGAGCCGCCACAGCGAGCACGGCCGCCCGAGCGAGCACGGAACGAAGCGGGCGGGCGCTGGGGGTCTCCAGCACCACGGCCCGCAACGACGCCGGCGCCGCCATGGGGACACCGTTCGCCAGGGCCGAACGCAGGTCGCGCTCGAACGGGTCATCGGTCATCGGACTCCCTCCGGGTCGCGGCGGGCGGCCGCGTCATAGGCGGCGCGCAAGTGGGCCGTCGCGCGATGGAGGCGCGACTTGACGGTGCCCGGCCGGGCGCCGAGGCGAGACGCGATCTCGTCGATCTCCAGGTCCAGGAAGTAGCGCAATGCGATGCAGACGCGCTGGTCATCGCCGAGCGTCGCGAGCGCCCGCTCCAGGGCATCCCGTTCCGCCGTTCGGAGCGCCAGGTCGCGCTCGTGCGACGGCAGCAGCGGTTGCCTCGCTCCCGGTGACTCGACATCAGGGAGCGGCAGCTGTGGACGGCGTGCCCGCCTACGGTCGCGACAGACGTTGATCAGGATGCGCTGGAACCACGACTCGAACCGCTCGGGCGAGCGCAGGTCACCGAACGCGCGCCAGGCTTTCTCGATCGCGTCGTGCGTCGCGTCCTCCGCGTCGGAGCGGTCGCCGAGGATGACCGTGGCCAGCCCGTAGGACCGATCGAGGTGGGCGTCGAGGAGGCGGCGGAAGGATCGCTCCCGGTCGCCGGTGGCCTCCAGGGGCACCGGTTGTTCCAACGCCACGGTGCCCTCCAGCGCGATCGGCTCCTTGGTCAGCGGCATCGACCTATCTGACGTTTCTCATGACGCCAAACGTTCCGTCTTGCCCGAGGTGCCATCTCAGGCCAGCAGCGGCAGCACCATCTGGAAGGTCAGCACGAGCACGAGGTACGCGATGGGCAGCGATGCGAAGAAGCCCAGCACGGCCGCCCACGGGGACCGACGCCGCACGCCGGAGGCACCGGTAGGCAGCTGTACCCACACGTAAGTGAGCAGGCTGCCCACGATGATCACGAGACCAACGTAGACAGCGATGACCAGCGTCCGCAGGTCGCCGCCGGGGAGGGTCGCGCCACGCCTGATGGCGATCTCATAACCGAGCAGCAGGAGTGCGCCGGCGAGCGCGACGCCCACGTTCGCGAGCACCGCTCGGAGAACCGGTGGGGGTGGGTTGCGAGCCTGGCGCCAGCGCACGTCCACCCAGGACCGCTGTCTGGAGACGTTGCGTTGGTCGGTCATGTGCTGTCTTCAGGCCGTTGGAGGATCATCAGGCTCGGTCGTCGCGGTAGCGTCTCGGGCGTGTGGGCCGCGACCTCTCGCACGGCCTCGAGGAAGCGGTCCAGCTCCTCCTCCGTGTTCCAGAAGCCCACGCTGGCCTTGATGGCGTCGCGGTCGGGATCGACCCCGACGATGGCGAACACGCGACGGGAAAGCTCCCGTCGGGCCTGCTCCGCCGTCCAGCCACCGATCGAGAACGTGATGACGGCCGGCCCGGCCGGGGGAGTGCGGAGGTCCGCCCCGTCGATGGCCGCGAGCCCTTCCACCAGGCGGAGGCCCAGACGCCCGGTGCGCTCGTGGATCCACGGCAGCCCCACGTACATCTCCAACCACCCCACCGAGCGGGCCAAGCCGAGGAGCGAGCGCCGCGGTAGCGGGCTCCCTGCCGCCTCGAGCGCAACCGGGTCGACGCCGGCGCGCGACCCGGGCCGTAGCCACAGGGCGCCGGTACCCTCCGGGCCGAGCAGCCAGCGATGACCATCCACGACCGCGGCGTCCACCCCGTCGAGGGCGATCGGCAGCACCCCGGCGACCAGCGACAGGTCGACGGCTTCCACCCGGCCGAGCATCGCCCTGAGACGAGCCATCCCGTCTCCAGCGCCGGATGTGAGCACCACGCCATCCGGATCCACGCCGAGGAGCGCCGCGATCACGGCCCTGGCCTCGTCTCGGCGTTGCTGCACATCGTCGTCGCGATCGGGACCCACGCGCCCGACGCGGAGCTCCCAGTCGTCGGCCTCGGCCAGTGCGCGGGCCGTCTCGGCGGGGAATGGCCCTGCCGTCGCCGCGTCGAGGTAGATGCCCGCCGACGTTGCCGGCAGGAGCTCACGGATGGCCGCCAACTTCTCGTCCTCCGGCCCGAAGGGATCCACCATCACCGCGGAGCCTACGCCCCGGCCGTTGGTGTCCCGGCCCGCGGCACGCTCACCGCCTCCGCTTCGCCGGCCGTGAGGACCCGGTAGCGACCGCCCTCCTGGAGCTGGTCGTGGATGCGCGCCACGGCCGAGAGCGTGTCGATCTCGTCCGGTGCCTTGTCGGTGCGGATGCGCACGATGCGCGGGAAGCGCATCGCGAAGCCCGAGGCATGGCGGTCGGAGCGGTGGATCACGTCGAAGGCGATCTCCACGACGACCGTCGGCTCCACGAGGCGGTAGCGACCGTGGCGCTGGAGGGTGTGCGCCTCGAACCACTTCGTCATCTCGGCGATCTCTGCGTCGGTCAGACCGCTGTACGCCTTGCCGACGGTCACGAGACGGCCGTCCGACCCCGGGCGGTCGTCGCTCACGGCGAAGGTGTAGTCGGAGAGCACGCCATGCCGGCGGCCGTGCCCGACCTCGACGCCGACCACGACGCAGTCCAGCGTGGAGAGCGGCCGCTTCAGCTTGAGCCAGCCGTAACCGCGCCGGCCGGGTGAGTAGATCGACGAGGGGTCCTTGATCATCAGTCCCTCGTTGCCGCGCTGCTGCGACGCCGCGAACACGGCGCTCAGGGCCTCCGCGTCCGGCGCCGACACCAGGGTGGCGATGCCCAGGCCGGGCGTGGTCGCGAGGCCGAGCGCCTCCAGCCGCTCTCGCCGCTCAGTGAGCGGCAGGCGTAACAGCGCCTGGACCGGATCCCCGTGCCCCCGCGCAGCACCGTCGGCGGCAGCACCATCAGCGAAGGCGAGGAGATCGAAGGCCACGAAGATCACGGGCACCAGCTCCTGGATCTCCTCGCTGGGCCGCTTGCGCCCCAGTCGGGCCTGGAGCTGCAGGAACGGCAACGCCATGCCGTCGCGCCAGCCGAGCACCTCGCCATCGAGGATGCCATCCCACCCCAGGTCCGTGGCCGCTCGGATGACCTCCGGGAACTGGTCGGTCACGTCGTGCAGGTCACGGCTGTAGAGGCGCACCTCGCGGTCCAGCTTGTGGAGCTGTGCACGGATACCGTCGTACTTGTCCTCCACCCACACCGGCGACCCCAAGCGGGCGAGCACCTCGGCCTCGTCCGCGGCGGGATGGGCGAGCATCGATCTCAGCGGCCGGAAGAGGACCAGCTCCGCCTCGCCCAGCCGATCGTCCCGCGCCAGCTCCGCCGTGCGACCGATGTCACCCGTGAGCATGCCCGCCCATTGCACATCCGCGAGATCGCGACCGAACCCCTTGGCGATGGCCGCCTCCAGGTGACCCTCGCGCAGCCCGATGCGAAGCTCGCCGGAGAGGATCTTGGTGATGGCGCGCGCCGTGAACGGGTCACAGCGCCGGATCAGGTCCCCGAAGACGGCCGACTTGGCGGCCGGTCCTCGCGCTGCGGCGATGCTCGCGAAGGCCTGGCCGACCTCGGGCACGGTGAGCGGCGGCCCCACCGGTTGGTGGCGAGCGTCGGCGAGCAGGTCACCGACCGACTGGCCCAGGTCAGAGGAGCGATCGTAGGCCGCCCCCAGCGCACCGGCTCCGCGACCGGCGATGGCCTCCACGACGCGGGCGATGGCCGACCACCCGAGTCCCGTCGTCCGAGCGTCGCGTTCGGGGAACGGCCGCCCGGCCATGAAGACGGCTGCGAGCGGAAGTTCGTGGGGCGCGCACGAGGCGAGGTACGCGGCCAGCGTGGCCACCTTCTCCGAGGTCCGACGTGTATCGGCGATGGCTTGTGCGGTCTCGCTCCAGCGACGCATCCAGCGATGGTAGCCACAAGCCCAGGGAGTGCTGGCGCGCGTCAGGGGTGACGGTGGCCTTAGCATCCATCCCATGACGCACGAGGCGGGACCGGAGCGCGAACGCTGGCAGCCAGCGATGATGGACGGCCGACTCGTGACGCTGCGGCGGCACCGGCCCGAGAACATGCCCCACGTGCTGCGCTGGTACCGGGATCCGGAGCTCGCCCGGCTGACCCGCTACCAGACCCAGCCGATGCCCCGAGAGGAGGTCGAGCGCTTCTTCCATGCGCGTCTCCTCGGGCCCGACTCGGTGGCCTATGCCATCCACATCCGCGCCACGGACCGTCTCATCGGACTGACGACGTTCAGCTCACTCGATGCCGACAACGGCTCGGTGCTCTTCCACATCACCATCGGAGAACGCGATGCATGGGGCCAGGGATACGGCACCGAGACGGCCCAGCTGATGCTCGAGCACGCCTTCGAGCGCCTGGGCCTCCATCGCGTGGGCCTGAGCGTCTTCGCCTTCAACGAGCGAGCCATCCGGAGCTACGAGAAGGCCGGCTTCCACATCGAGGGTCGGCTGCGCGAGGCCATCCAGCGCGAAGGCCGGTACTGGGACGAGATCCAGATGGGCGCGCTGGCCGGCGAGTGGCTGGAGCGACGGCAGAGCGCAGGCCGCCTGATGTCACCGCCCGAGCTCGCGCCGTCTCGAGGCTGATGCGGCACTGAGCCCTCGACGTGCCGGCCCTCGTTCCGTCGGCCCTAGTTGCGTCGGAGGGCGAGCAGCCTGGGGTCCACGTTGATGGGCCGCAGCTGCCGGTTCAGGTGGCGGATCTCGCGCCTCAGCAGCGCGTCCAGACCGTGCAGCCGCTCGACCGTGTCCACAGCTTCGAGCAGACCCTGTCGCGCACCGGGGTCCACTTGGATGAGGCCCGTCAGCAGATAGGACAGGGTCGTGGGGTCGTCCGTGGCGGTGAGCCGCCGGGCGGCGGCCAACAGCAGCTCGCGACGTTCGCCGTCGGTGAGACCCGATGTATCCAGCGTTCCGTCCAGCGTCGACCCGTGCTGGCCCTCGTCGTCGTCGTTCTCGACGAGCGAGACCGTCTCGGGCCGGGCATCCAGCTCCTCCGCCGTGTCGTCGGGGCCGTCGACCTCCAACTCGACCTCGATCTCGATCTCGGGCCCGTCATCCTCGATCACCGGCTGGAGGAGCTCCAGGTAGCGCAGGAAGCGATGACCGACGCGCCCGTGCAGGAGACGCGCTTCATCCCCGTCGCTGACGGTCTCATCGAGGTAGTCGACCTCACCCAGGAGGTAGGGCTCGCGCGTAGCGTCGAGGGATGCGATGCGGAACCGTCGCGCGCCCACGGTCACGATGTCCAGCCGCCCGTCGGGATAGCGCCCGGCGCGCCGGATGAGCGCCGTGGTGCCGACCTCTGCGAGTCGGCCGTCCATGGGACCCACCTCGCGCCCTTCTCGGATCAGGATCACGCCGAATGGCTCCCTGCGCTCCATGCAGCGGCCGACCATCAGCCGGTAGCGATCCTCGAAGATGTGCAGAGGGAGCGCCACGCCGGGACAGAGGACGGAGTGCAGAGGGAATAGGGGCAGCTGCATGGAAGGCGATCGTCGCCGGGTATGGCCCTGGGAATCAGGAAGGTGAGCCCGGTGGACCCGCCTTCGTCAGGGTCGGGAGTTTCAGTGGCTGCAGCCACCAGGGCTGCCGGCCGACTCGGCGGTCCGGAAGCTGCTGCCACAGCCGCACCCGGACACGGCATTCGGATTGTTGACCGTGAAGCCGGCACCCATCAGCGTGTCCAGGTAGTCGATCTCCGAGCCGGACAGGTACTGCGTGCTGTTGCGATCGACGTAGACCTTGATGCCCTTGCTCTCGACCGTCAGGTCCTCGTTCGTGGGCTGGTCCTCGAGCATCATCCCGTAGCGGAAGCCCGAGCAGCCGCCGCTGTAGACATAGACGCGCAGCCCGACCCGCGGGTCCTGCTCCGCCACGGTGAGCTCGCGCAGCTTTTCCGCGGCCGCGTCGCTGAGGACGACGAGGGGCGCTTCCACATCGCTGAGCCGCTCAGGCGTCGGCGTGATGGGCTGGGATTCGATCATGGTGATGGTCGTCCTCCTCGGACAGGGAGATCGGGGTGGCGTCGCCTCGCGGCGTTCACAGCGTCAATCGTAGGGGCGGTGGCCCGTTTCGGCAAGCACGGCCGATCATGGCGAGGCGTGACGAAGCTACAGGAAGCTGGTGAACATGTAGAGGAAGCCCAGCACGATGACCACGACGACGAGTACGGCCAGCAGCGTCAGGAGCGCTGCCGCGACGGGTGACCGGATCTCGCCGTCGCCGCGTGCTCCCTGCACCGTCGTGGTCGCGGAGTGACCGCGTACGGCATGGACCTGCGCTTCCGGGCGCGTCGCCGTGATCCTGTCGGGAGGGGTCGGGGTGGCTCGCGCTTCGTTCGCTTGCCCATCGGTCGGGGGGATGTCGCCGGCGGGAGGGCGGAGGACCGAGAGGGTGCGGATCGACTGGCCCGGCCCTGGCCGCCGGTCCGTGACGGCCGTCGGCGAGCGAGCAGCCCGCAGGCGAGGTGCGTCCTCCACGGCCCCGGCGAGGGGCGCGAGCGTCCTCGCGGGCGCCGACGGTGTCTGGCCTCCGGGCGTCGACACTGCTGCGGCGGGCGAGCCGCCGACCGGGACCTCGGCGACCGACCGGTCGACCGGCGGAGGGAACCAGGCACCGAATGACGCGGCGATCGACTCCACTGGCTCGGGCTCGCGACGGGCCTGCGGCGGCATGGTCGGTTCGTCT
>JAUJNA010000001.1:124130-142792 GCA_030446555.1 Chloroflexota bacterium
GACCGGCGGCGGCACCACGGGCCCGGCGAAGACGGAACCGGCAGCCGGGGCGCGGCTGGGCATGGCCGGCGGGATCCAGGACGCGACGATCGATGCGGCCCGATCCGGATCAGGGGTGGCGACCGGCGGCACCTCTTCCGCTCGCTGGCCGGCTTGTCGTGTCGCTTCGGCCTCCCGCGCGACGGACCCGAACCGCCCATCCCAGCCAGCCAGCTCGGCCGAGACGATGTCCACCGGGGAAGTGCTCAGGGTGCTGTCGTCCGCGAAACGCCTGGAGTCGACGATGACCGGCGCTTCGGCGTCGACCTCCCAGGCGGTCGCCTCAGGCTCCGTCGGCTCCGGCTCGGCCTGCCAGCTCGTGGGTCCCGCCTCGCCGGACGAGAGTTGGGTGGCACTTTCTTCCTGTTCCCCCTCCTCCGTGGCGGGCATGGCGATGGCCGGCGGACCGATGGAGAAGCCGGCGAACTCGGCGGCCTCGGCGGCGTTCGAGAACAGCGAGGGGTCCTCCTCGTGCGCCGGGCCCTCCGATGGCGAGGTCGTCCATGGCCCGCCGGCCTCACTCACGATGCGCCGTCCCCGGGACCCGTTCGCTCGATGACCGTAGCGATGCCCTGGCCCACGCCGATGCACATCGTCGCCAAGCCATACCGGCCGCCACGGCGCTCCAGCTCGTGGACGAGCATCGTGACCAGGCGCGCGCCGCTCATCCCGAGCGGATGGCCGATGGCGATGGCCCCGCCGTTGACGTTGACGCGCTCGGGGTCCAGGCCCAGCTCGCGGATGCAGGCGACCGACTGGCTGGCGAAGGCCTCGTTGAGCTCCACCAGGTCCAGGTCGTCGATCCCCAGTCGGGCCCGCTGGAGCGCCTTGCGCGTCGCGGGGATGGGCCCCAAGCCCATCACGGACGGATCCACGCCACAGACCGCCGTGCTCACCACACGTGCCAGCGGTCGCAGGCCGCGCGAGCGCGCCAGCTCGGCCTCGACGAGCACCAGGGCACTCGCCCCGTCATTGATGCCGGAGCTGTTGCCGGCCGTCACCGACCCGCCGTCGCGGAATGCCGGCTTCAGTCGGCCCAGGGCCTCCAAGCTCGTGTCAGGACGCGGATGCTCGTCCCGATCGATGAGCAAGGGCTCGCCCTTTGGCTGGGGGACCGCCACCGGCACGATCTGGGACGCGAAGCGGCCATCGTCGATGGCTGCGACGGCTCTCTGGTGGCTCATGAGGGCGAATGCATCCTGCTCATCGCGTGACACACCGCACTGGTCCGCGACGTTCTCGCCGGTCTCACCCATGGAGTACGGGTGATGCATCTGGGCCAGGCGCGGGTTCGGGAAACGCCAGCCCAGGGTCGTGTCGTACATCTGGCGCTCGCCGCGCTCGAAGGCGCCCTCCGGTTTGCCCATGACGTAGGGCGCCCGGGTCATCGACTCGACCCCACCGGCGACGAAGGCGTCACCGTCACCGACCATGATCGCGTGAGCGGCGGAGTTGATCGCCTGGAGCCCCGATCCGCAGAGGCGGTTGACGGTCTGGCCGCCCGACTCGACCGGCAGGCCGGCCAGCAGGCCGGCCATGCGGGCGACGTTGCGGTTGTCCTCTCCGGCCAGGATGACGTCCTCGATGAGCGCGCTCCAGGAGCGTTCGACGTCCTCGATGAGCCGGCAGCCTCCAGGATCCCGCCGTACCGGCCCATCGTTCGACCGCCGCTTCGCGACGGGACGCGCGAGCGGGTCATGGGCGATCGTCAGGCCGGACCGACCTGGGCACCCGCCCCACCATCTCAGGAGGCGAGGCCGATGAAGACGGTCTGGTCGGTGGCCCACCGGCGTGCGCACGGCAGCGGGTAGACTCGATCCACGCCGTGTCGATGGCCGGACCCTCGGCCGAGGGACGCGCGAGGCCGGTCACCTGGAACCCGGCCCCAGGTCGGCAGGAGCAGCAGCCGCCTTGTCGAACGTCGAACACCGCCGGCGCCGTTGGACTTGCCGGGGTCACCGGCCCCACCATGGGATTGCGGGTCGCACAGGCTGGCGGCCAGCGAGGCGTCGATGCTGCCATCCCAGGAGAGGAACGGTCTGGTCTGCCCGCGGTGCAGACCCCGTTCGGCGCGTCGTCGGGCGGGCGCGCAGGGGCGCGCCCCACGCCGCCTCGGGTTCACGTCCCAGGTGCGATCGTGGGCAGGCCTGCGGGCACGTCCCAGGTGCGACTCTCGATGAACGCTGCCCAGCGCACGGATGGTGTCGATCCGCGGTCCAGCTGCTGGCCGTGGCGACCAGTCGTTGGCGCGCGCCGAGCACGAACGCGTAGCCTGGGAGCCGGACGCCCTTCGTGTAGTGGTCGGCGATGACCTGTGTGCCGGCGAGCGTTGACAGGTCGGCCCGTTCTGCGCGTGCCAGTAGAACCGAACCGTCCCCAGACCGAGCAGCAGCTGAGAGCGCCGGCGAAGAGGACGAGCGCCCTCGCTGGCGTTCCCTCCGTTCCGGACCAAGGACGAACGGGGTGAGCCGATCCACTTGTCGGACCGGGCATCCAGTCAGGGTGCCCACACTGGCCGATGCGGAGTTCGACGATTGCTGCTGACGACGACGACCACCACGTCCCGACCGACAGGTCATCTGGTCCCGTTCGCAGATGACGGTGACGCCCGCGTTGGGGACGGCGGTGATGATGTCCTTCGTCCAGGTGACGACCTCTGCACGGCCTCTCGAGGTCTGCGAGCGTCCCGCCACGGACGCATAGCGTGACCCTCTCGCGCACCCTCCGCGATGGCGTTGTTCACGTAGACCATGCGGCCGATGTCGATGAGGCCGAAGAGAAGGAGGGCGAAGAGCGGGAAGACAAGGGCGAATTCCACCAGGGCCACGCCGCCGCAGCGCTCGCGACCGGCGATGGTCGAGCGGCCCGTGGACGGTCGGCTCATCAGGGACCGACCGTGATGCCGGACGAGCACGACCCACCGTCCCGGCGACCCAGCTCTGGTAGCGGATCGTGTAGTTGCCGTTGCCGCTGCGTGAGGCTTATCGCGCCGGTGAAGCCGGCACCCGACCAGACAGCGGGCGCACTGTTCTTCTTGAGACCCCGCGAGGTCGGCACGGTGCACTGGCCACAGGCGTCGGGGTGGGCGTGCTCGACGGTCCCGGCGAGGCGGTGGGCGTCGGGGTGGGCGTGGGCGACGGGGTCGTGCGGATGGGGATGGGTGTCGCGTTCGGGTCGAAGGCGGCCACGTTGACCGACGAGACGGCCGTGGAGCGGAGCACCAGGTCAGACCCGAAGATGCTGCTGACCAGCGGCGTCACGAGCTGGAAGCGGCTCTCGACGTCGACGCGGAAGTCGTCGCCGACGGAGCACGCCTCCACGCTGACGGCGGCCCCGGACTTGAGGCAGAACGAGGTATGCGACAGGTCGTCGAGACCGGTGGCTTCACCCTCGACGTGCCAGGAGACCGTATTGGGGTCGATGCAGCCCAGCTTCTTGTCATCGCAGCGGGGATCCGCGCACCGAAGCAGGGCGCCTCCTTGGCCGCGTTCTCGATGGCGACGTGCGCATAGAAGAGCCTGCCCAGGTCCAGCGCCCCGCCCAGGATCAGCAGGAAGAGCGGGACCACGAGCGCGAACTCGACCAGGCTCTGGCCATGTCCTCTTCGGCGCGCGGTGGGTGAAGCGGCAGCGCGCTTCGTCGATGCATGGAGTTCTCGTGAGGGGGCCGGACTCCGCCTCCGACGTCGCCTCGCGGCGCCTATGCAAGGTCACCCGGAGCATGCCGGGCACAGCGACCATCGCTCCTCGAGGAGCCAGCGACAAGGTGCTGGAGGTACCACCGTGCGCGGCGTTCGCGTGAGGGTCAGTCCTCGCGCACATCACCTGGAATGGCGCCGGGTCGAGGTACCGGAAGCCCTTGAATCTCATGACGACATCGCGATCGAGGGGCACCCCCATCGACAACCAGCCCTCCAAGCCTCGGTCCGGCGACATGGCCTGCATCGAGAGAAGGCCATCGGCTCGGGGCCGCCCGGTACGTGATATGGAGGCAATCCCAGCATGTGGAGATCATCCGAAAAGAACGCCCAGTCACTAGAACCAGAAGCCAGCTGTGGGCCCAGCGGGCGGAGCGGCTCATAACGGACCCGGACGGAGAGGAACGTAACCCGGCAAAGCGGTGGAAGTGGGCAGCTCGGTGACTCCCTAATCTCGAGGATGCGCACCCGCAGATAGTCACCACGCTGGTCAGCGAAGGTACTCGCCGGTCCCGGTCAGGGTCATCTCCGACTGCGGTGGGAACGAGACGCCCGGCGGCAGGCTGGACTCCGGCTGCACCCGATCCGATGGTGGTGGCGAGATCGAGGAAGCCGTTTGGCCGTACCGGAACTCGTACTCCAGCCGCCGGTCGCGAGAGCCATCTGGCGCGTATCCGGTCAATTCCCACACGAGTCGCTGCGGCAGCGCGGTGCCCGGGTCGACCCATGTCGTGACGGACATCAGCGCGCCGTTCTGGGGGGAGCGTCGGGTCCCCGTGAGGGTGCACTCGCTGACCTGCGAACCGGGTGACGCAGCCGTCCATTCGAGGTCGGCCGCCGGCTCGACGAGACCGTCGAGCGCGAAGAGTGCGGGGTTCTCGGGCACCGACCGGTACAGGAATCGGGGGAACCCCAGGAAGTCACCAAAGCCGAACGCGTCGCCACGTACGGCCGTCCAGGGCAGCTGGTCCGCGGGCTGATCGGCATAGTGAACCCAGATCCGTTCCCCGACCCGCAGCCACTCACCGCCGTAAGGGATCTGGAGGGAAGCGGCGCCGTCCTCGTCGAGATGCAGCTCGCGCACCTTGTTCGGGCTCTGGAACTCGCCCTCGATGTCCACTGGAAACGTGTTGTTGAACTCACGGTACTGTCCCTGTGCGCTGTACGTGTATCCCGGCACAGCGGCGACGGCAGCACGTACGTCGTCGATGGCGCCCTCGTCACAGGTGAAGCCGGTCGGCTGGCTGGACAGGGCGACGAAGCCGCCGACCGTGACGACCACGGCACCGACGAGCACGAGGGTCCAGCGACCGCGGCTGCGGGCCGCGGGGCGCGGTCGCGTCGCGGTCGCTGGTCGTCGCCAACCGAGGGGGCGGCCGCGAGGCCGCTCGACCGCCACGCCGACCCCCAGGTCCGTCGCCAGCCGTGAGTAGAGTCGATCGGCGAAGTCGGGAGCGGGCTCCGTCGACTCATCCAGCGGGCGCAGGAGGCGCTCCAACCGCTCGTCATCCATGGTCTGCCTCCTCGTAGGCCTGTCGGAACGCCTCTCGGGCTCGGGACAACAGCGATTCGGCGGCCGATTCGCTGCGGTCCAGCTCCTTGGCGAGCTCGCGGACCGAGAGACCGTCCATGTACCGCAGCACCAGCGCTGCGTGCTGGAGAGCAGGGAGCCGGCGCAATGCCTCCAGTACCAGCTCCCGGGCCTCCGGCCTTCTCCACTCGGGACCACCGTCGAGCGCGAGCTCCCGCACGGTCAGCCGACGGTGTCGACGTTCCTCACGGTCGAGGCGGCGGTAGTGGTCGGCGATCTTGTGACGCGCGATCGCGCACAACCAGGTGACCGAATCGGCGCGCCCAGCGAACGCTCGCCGGTCCCGGATGCCCTCCGTGAATGCGAGCTGTGTCAACTCCTCGGCGAGCGTGTGGTCACCGGCGCACCGCGCCAGCACGTAGCCATAGACCCTCGGCAGTGCCGTCTCGTACCAGCGGCGGAACGAGTCCTCGTCCGCGAGGGCGTCTTCGAGGCCGGATCCGTATGGCAGGACTCCCGCCATCAGCCTGCCCGCTCCTTCCCCGGTGCGACACCTCCGTGGGCGCCGTCTGCGAGATTAGTCGTACGAAGGCGGTCGAATCCTTCGCGCGCCACCCGACGCCCGCGGGGGAGGCGACGTCGACGGTCCCGTCAGGCCGGCACTGGGTGGCCCTGATGAGCGACGGGGACGACCGCCACGACGAAGCCAGACGGCTCCTCCAGGCGTTCGCAGGTCGCGGGCTCATCACTTCCAACCACACCCGCGGCGAGACGTGGACGTTCCTGCGTCGGCGGCACGGGCATCGCGCCGCGGTCAGATTCCTCGATCGAGTGGACGCGAGCCAACGACTGCGCGTGCTGTTCCTCGGAGAGGATCTGGCGGATGCCGCGTCACGCTGGCTGCGACGGCACGATGAGCGGGCATACTCCTTCGTCGACGCTACGAGTTTCGCGTTGATGCGCGCGGAGCGGATCGACTCCGCGCTGGCGTTCGATGGCGACTTCTCGGCGGCGGGGTTTCGCGAGCTGAGAGTCCAGTAGGCCTCGCGGGCGGGACACCCCGGCCTAGAGCGAGGCCATGCTCCACAGCGCCGGCGCGACCCGGAAGCGCTCACGGGCCTCCGCCTGGGGACCGCCCGCGAGACGCTCCCGCCCATCGATCACGGCGCGCAGCCCCAGCTGGCCGGCACGCTCGAAGGGGCCATGCGGATGGTTCGCACCGAGCTTCATCGCCAGGTCGATGTCCGGGGGGTCGGCCACATCCTCACCGGCGGCGTGGTACGCCTCGTTGATGATGGCCAGCTCCACGCGCGCGACGATCTCCTCAGGTGGGAGGGAACCGGTCACCTCGGGAAGATCGACGACCCCGACGGAGCGGTCCAGCTCCTCGGCGTAGACGTAGAAGCCGGCGCCTGACTTCCGACCCAGGCGAGCCGCCGCCACCATCCGTTCCTGGATGATCGACGGACGGAAGCGCTCCGCCTCGTCGAACGCGTCGTAGAGCGCCCGGGCCACGGCCAGGTTGATGTCGATGCCCACGAGATCCATCAATCGGAACGGGCCCATCGGATAGCCGGCTGCCTCGATCGCCCGGTCGATCGCCTCCACGGACGCCTCACCAGCCTCGACCATGCGCAGCGCTTCCAGCGTGAACGGGCGATTGACCCGGTTCACGATGAACCCCGGCGCGTCCCGGCACGCTACGGCGGTCTTGCCCATGCCCTGCACGAAGCTGACCGCCGTATCCATCGCGCGCCGCGAGGTGGCCGCGGCGGCGACCACTTCCACGAGTGCCATGACCGGCGCCGGGTTGAAGAAGTGCATCCCCAGCACGCGCTCGGGACGTGCCGCGCCCTCCGCGATGGCGCTCACCGAGAGCGCGCTCGTGTTGGTGGCCAGGAGGACGTCCGGCCCGGCGGCGGAGTCGAGCGCCCGGAAGATGGTCCGCTTGAGCTCCAGGTCCTCGAGCGCGGCCTCGATGACCAGATCGGCCTCGGCGCCGAGCGCGTCCAGGCCATACGCGTCTCGCAGCCGCAGGCTGAGTGCCGTGCCAGCCTCCTCGTCAGAGAGGCGGCCGCTGGCCATGAGGCGCTGGAGTCCCTGCGCCACCCGCTCGCGACCCCGGGCGATGGCCGCTTCATCGACATCGTGGAGGAGCACCTCGTGCCCATGCTGGAGGCAGAGCTGCGCGATGCCGGCGCCCATGGTGCCCGCGCCGACGATCCCGACGATCACGGGCTCACTCGCCGGTGAACCTGGGCTCGCGCTTCTCGACGAACGCGGCGATGCCCTCCGCGTGATCGCCCGAGGCACCCGCGATGGCCTGGAGTTGCGCCTCGTAGTCCAGCTGCGACGCGATGCTCGAGTCCATCGCCCGGACCAGCGCTCGCTTGGTGAGCGCCAGCGACAGGGGCGCCGACCGCGCCAGACGCTCCGCCAGGGACCGCACCTCCTCCATCAGCCGCTCCTGGGGGACGACCCGGTTCACCAGGCCCAGCCGCTCCGCGGTGGCCGCATCCATGGGCTCGGCGAGAAGGGTCATCTCGGCCGCACGAGCGTGGCCCAGGAGGCGGGGCAGGAACCAGGTGGAACCCGTGTCCGGCACCAGTCCGACCCGCGCGAAGGCCTGGATGAAACGTGCCTCCGGCGAGGCGATGATGAGGTCGCAGGCGAGCGCCAGCGAGCAGCCGGCACCGGCTGCCACGCCGTTCACGGCAGCGATGATGGGCTTCTCCAGCGCGCGCATCGCCAGGATGATGGGGTTGTACCGCTGCCGCAGCTCCGCGCTGAGATCGGCTGCGCCGGGCGTCTGGCGCTCCTTGAGGTCCTGGCCCGCGTTGAAGGCGCGTCCCGCCCCGGTCAGCACGACGACGCGCACGGAGCGATCACGTCCCGCCAGCTTCAGAGCGGCGAGCAGCTCCTCCTTCATCGCTCGATCGAACGCGTTCAGGGCGTCGGGCCGATCGAGCGTGATGGTCATCACGCCCTGGGCCGTCTCCGTCCGGATCGTGGTGTAGCCGGCAGGCTCCCTGGCCGATGCCCGGTCCATGGGTCAGCGGCCCTTCCACTCCGGGCTGCGCTTCTCCGTGAAGGCGCGCATGCCCTCCTTCTGATCCTCGCTGGAGAAGAGGAGGAAGAAGTTGCGCCGCTCGAACTCGAGCCCCGCCTCCAGCGGCAGCTCGAAGGCCCGGTTGACGGCCTCCTTGGCGGCACGGACGGCGAGCGGCGGCATCGATGCCACTTGCGCGGCGAGCTCGAGGGCCTCCACCAACGTGCGCTCTCGCGCCACCAGTCTGGTCACCAGGCCGTGCGCCTCGGCCTCCAGGGCCGTCATGTTGCGGCCGGTGAGGATGAGCTCCATCGCCCGCGCCTTGCCCAGCGCGCGCGTCAGGCGCTGCGTGCCGCCGGCGCCTGGGATGACGCCGATGCGGATCTCGGGCTGCCCGAACAAGGCATCGTCAGCGGCGACGATCATGTCGCAGGCCATCGCCAGCTCGCAGCCACCACCCAGAGCGAAGCCGCGTACCGCGGCGATGATGGGCACGCGGACGCGGCGGATGCGCTCCCATCGAGCGAAGGTGTTGGCCACCGTGAGGCTCACCGGCGTCGCCTCCGCCAGCTCCCGGATGTCGGCACCGGCGGCGAAGGCACGGTCCCCGGCGCCGGTGAGCACGACGCAGCGGCAGGACCCGTCGCCATCGAGGCGCTCCAGGGCCTCGACCAGCTCCTTCATGGTCCGCGTATCGAGTGCGTTGAGGACCTCCGGCCGATCGAGCGTCAGGAGCGCGACACCGTCGACCGGCTGACCGCTGACGGGATGGAGGGCGGGGTGATCGGCACGGACGCGGGTGCGCTCGCTCTCAGGCATCGTGGATCTCCTCCGGCTGCGGCGGGGAGCCCGGGTCGGGTGGAGGGCCGCTCATCGCGGACTTGGGATCCGGCCGGTCTCCTTCCATCGATCGTCGCAGCGCCTCGTAGTCCACGGGGCGCTTCTCGCCGAAGCTGGCCAGGCCTTCGGCCACCTCGTTCGAGCCGGCATGGACGGTCAGCCACTCGCGCGCCATGCGGATGGTGGTCGCCCAGGCGAGATCCTTCCAGAAGTCGAGCTCCACCTTGGTGGCCCGGATGATCTGCGGCATCTTTTCCAGGAGGGCCGTGCAGTAGTCGTCCACCGCGGCGTCGAGCTCGGCGCGCGGGACGACGCGGTTCACCCAACCCCAGTCCAGCGCCTGCCGCGCGCTGATCGGCCGGTTGAGCAGCAGCACCTCGCGTGCCCGCCGGTCACCCACCAGGAGCGGCATCCACTGTGTCGCGCCGCCGGCTGGGAGGCTGCCGCGCGAGGGCCCCACGTGCCGGAAGACGACGTCATCCGCTGCGATGGCCAGATCGCACGCCAGGTTGAGCTCGTTGCCGCCGCCCACGGTCATGCCGTTGAGCCGGGCGACGACCGGCTTGGCGCACCCCTTGACGGCCTCGATGGCCTCGATGAAACGACCCATCCAATCCCAGTAGTCGTCGGGCCGTTCCAAGAACGCCCGCTGCTCCCCCAGGTCTGCTCCCGTGCAGAACGCCCGCTCGCCCGTCCCCGTGAGCACGACGACACCGACCGAATGGTCCGCTGAAGCCTCACGGAAGCGATCTCGCAGGGCCATCAGGGTCTGTCGGTCGAGCGCGTTCAGCACCTCCGGCCGGTCCAGGCGGACCGTCGCTCGACGGCCCTCGACGGAGTAGTGGACGGTCACGCCTGGTGCTCGTCGCTCACCGGCTCCGCGGATGGCCGGTCCAGGTCGGGTGACGGGCGGTCAGGCTCGACGACGACGAGCGTGAGGAGGCCCGGCGCGATCTCGCGGATGTTCCGCCCGGCCGCCCGCATCTCGGGGCTGGCCAGTGCGGCATCAAGCGCGGCCGCGTCGTCGAACACCATCTCGCAGGTCATCACGAGGTCGCTCTCGGTGAGGGCTCGGCTCACATGCGCGAGGTGCATGGTGCGCAGCCCGGGGACCCGCTGCATGAGCGGCGTGTGCTCCTGGTCATATCGGCGCTGGAAGGTCTCGAGCGCCTCGTCGCCTCCCTCGGGCCGTCGATAGAGTGCCAGCAGGCTGACCGGCATGGGCATGTCTCCGTGGGATCGCGCTTTTGGCTGGTGCGTCAAGCGTAGCCCAGGGAGGGCCCGCGCCGGCCGGGCGCGAGCCGCCGGCGTGGACCGGCGATCACCAGGCGTCCCACCACTCGCCGTCGCCTTGCGCGCCACGGTCAGCCCCGTGCGGCACGTCGGTCTCGAGTCGGGCGGGGGACGGATCGAGCACGGCCGCCCCGCGGGCCAGGCGCGGGGACGGTGCGCCGGGCGACGCGCCGGCGCGCTCGCGGGCGATGCGCTCGGTCGCTCTGTAGAACGTGCCCGCCACCTGGCTGAAGAGCGCCGGCTGGCTGACCATCACCTGGTGCGGGCAGTCCGGCGCTACCAGGAGCCGCGCTTCGGGCAACTGGCGATGCAGCGCGGCCGCGTGATCGACCGGCACGAAGATGTCGCGATCGCCGTAGACGAGGAGGATGGGCAGGCGTGCCCTGCGCAGCTCTTCCGCGGTAAGCAGCGGCTGATCGGCCACGTCCGCCGCGATGGCCGGGAGCAGCCGTCTCCAGGCTCCGGGGCCCTGGACCGGCGCGTGCCGCTGTTCCAGTCGCGCGGCCCACTCCGGCTCATGGCGATCGATGCGCCCAGGGTCCATGAGCCTCGCCGCCACCCTCGCGCGCGGCTGGCGCTGGACGTCGATGCCGCAGATGATCGCCGTGCGGAGGCGCTCGGCATGGCGGGTCGCGAAGGTGAGGGCCGTCATCGCTCCCATCGAGAAGCCGGCCACGTGGAAGGTCTGGAGACCGAGCGCGTCCACGAAACCCAGAAGGTCGTCGACGAGCAGATCCTTGGGCAGGCCCTGACCGGCGTCCCATCTCGTGGCGCCATGTCCACGCGCGTCGGGCAGGTAGAGGCGGAAGGCGCGCCGGAACAACGGCCGCTGCGCCGCCCAATCCTCGCGCGCCGTGGACGTCGCGCCGTGGAGCATCACCAGCGGCGGCCCCGCGCCCTCGGCGGTGTACGAGATGTCGATGCCGTTGACGTGGACGGTGCGCTGGAGCGTCGCCGCCTCCGTCACGTGGCGTCGGGCTTGCCGAGGAGCTCCTCCGTCTCGGCATGCTCGATGCGCAGGTAGCGTCCGCGGAAGTAGAGCAGCGGCCAGGACTCGCGCTCCCGGGCAGCCAGGTCCACGATGCGACCCAGGTAGAGCGTGTGGTCACCGGCCTCGATCACTCTTTCCAGATCGCACACCACGTACGCCAGGGCCGCGTCCAGGATGGGCATCTCGTGGCTTCCCCAGCTGTACGGCGCGTCGCAGAAGGCTTCCCGCGGGAGCGGTGATGGCGCGCCGGCGAAGCAGTCGGACAGGAGGGTGCTCTCCTCGTCGAGGATGTTCACCGCGAACCTGTCCGCGGTGGCGATGACGGGGTGGATACTCCGCTCCCGGCCGATGGCGATGAGTACGAGCGGCGGGTCGAGCGAGACGGAGGTGAAGCTGTTGACCGTCGTGCCGATGGGCTGGCGGCGCTGCCCGCCGGAGGTCCTCCCGGGCACGTCGGCGACGGTGGTGACGATGGTGACGCCGGTCGGATAGCGGCCCAGCACGGCGCGGAATCGTGCCGCGTCGATGGGCTGGGTCTCGGAAGCATCCGCGACCGCGGGGGGATCGACCATGGCGGCAGTCTAGGGCGACGCGCGCCCCGGGCCGTCACCGGCGTCCGAGAAGCCGGCCGCGTCGCGCCTCCGGCGGAGGGTCGGCGCGAGCTGCACCACGAGCACACCCACCATGACCAGGCCGAGACCTGCGATGCGGCGCCCGTCGAGAGCCTCGTCGAGGAAGACCCACGCCAGGACGGCGATCTGCACCAGCATCATGTTGTTGAGGACGCTCGACTCGACAGCGGTGAGCCGTCGCAGGGTGTGGTTCCAGAGCGTGAACGCGACCGCGGTGTTGACGACGGCGAGCCAGGCCACGATCAGCCATCCCGTTGCGGTAAGCGGTGGGACTCCCTCCAGCGCGATGCCCGCGCCGAGCAACACCACTGCGCCGATGGTCATCGTCACCGCCGTCAGGCCCAGGATCGTGCCGAAGTCGCTGAGCGAGTCACGTACCAGATGGCGGCCGAGGTGCGCCCCGCCGGCCGTGGCCAGCATGCCACCACCCGCCACGAGCACTCCCACGAGCATATCGCCTGACAGCGGCTGCAAGCCGAAGTACAGCACCACTCCGGCGATCAGGACCGCGATGCCGGCGAGCTGCAGCGCGCCGGTCGGCTCGTGCGCTCTGCGGATCCCGAGGAGTGCCACGGCCGCGGGCGACATCGAGAGGACAAGCCCCACCGTCGCCGCCGGCAGGATGTCCAGCGCCGCGAACTGCGCGCCCTGCGCGATCGCGTAGAGCAGCAGCCCAAGGAGGGCCGCCTGAGCCACCACCGCGGGGCCAGCGCGCCAGGGACGGGCCTCCCGAAGCCGCGGCCAGCTGAGCGGCAGCAGGATGGCCGCCGCGAGCGCATAGCGCAGTCCGGCGAAGCCGATGGGCTGGAGCTCGAGATCCGCCAGTCCCACCTTGATGAGGATCCACGAGGTCGACCACAGGAATGTGACGAGAAGCGCTAGCGCGACGGCCCTGGCCCTGCTCGGCGGCGCCGATGCAGGGTCCACGCTCACCGGGAGGGCCGCCCCGGTGCGCCGCGGGCGAGGCCGTCCACGAGCTCGGCGAAGGCGTCCCAGTCGGTCACGTCCACGGTGCCCGGCACAGGGTCGTTCCACGGCCGGACCATGCGGCAGATCGCCGCATCCGGTCGCTTCCTGACCAGCGCCTCGAGATGGTGCGGAGCGTCCTCCAGGTAGACGTCACACGCGACGCTCGTCTTGTCCCACAGGAAGTGGATCTCGCGGGCTGCCACGCGGTGCTCGGCGAGCCACTCGAGCGTGTCGGGGATGGCCCAATCGAACTTGGAGCTGATGATGACCACCCGATGCTGGTCGTTGAGCCGGGCGATGGTCTCGATCGCACCGGGGAAGGGGGGCAGGTCGCGGAAGATGCTGCGGCCGCCCTCCTGCGCCCACACCCAGAAGTCATCCATCGTCGGAAAGTGCGTCAGCCGGTGCAGTCCGTCCCACTGCACGACCTGGGAGTGGTGCAGCTGCCGACCGAACCGCTCGTTGTAGCGCTCCATCCAGCCGGCGTGGAAGTCGGCGAGCACGCCGTCCATGTCGATGCCCAGGCGAAGGTGCTCGGGCGAATCGGTCAGGTCGTCGCGCACGGCTTCTTGCTGCGGCGCGTGTCTCACAGGAGCGGGTCGGCCATGCCCGGCGTGCCGAAGATCCGCTCATGCGTCGCCAGCGCGAAGCGGTCGGTCATCCCGGCCACGTAGTCAGCCACCTGTGTCACGAGGTCGGCGTCCGTCTCCCGGAAGCTGGCCGGCAACTCGTCGGGGAGGAGCAGGTGATGATCGACCAGGCGTCGGATGACCTCGATGGCTTCCCGTTGGTGCCGCTGCTGGACCGGGCCGAGGTAGATGCGCTGGAACATGAAGTCGCGCAACTGGTTCATGACGGCGAGGTCGGCCGCGTCCATGCGCACCTCGCCGGCGTCGATGGAGCTGTCGATCAGGGCGCCGATCATCCCGCCGATCCATGCCCGCCCGGGCTGTCCGAACCGCGCCGAGACGGCGGCCGGGAAGTCATCCTCGGTGAGCAGGCCGCCACGCATGGCATCGAGCGCATCGTGCGTCAGGTACGCGATGCGGTCCGCGTAGCGAACGCAGAACGCCTCCTGCGTCGTGGGCGGTGGCGTTATCTTCCAGGAGTGGGCACGGATGCCGTCGCGCACCTCCCAGGAGAGGTTGAGATCCTCGAGTGCCTCGAAGACGCGCACGCTCTGCGCGGCATGGTGCCAGCCGCCGTTCGGGAAGTACGGCGAGAGCGCCTCCTCGCCCGTGTGGCCGAACGGGGAGTGGCCCACGTCGTGGCCCAGCGCGACGGCCTCCGCGAGTGATTCGTTCAGGCTGAGGGCCGCTGCCAGGGCACGCGCGATCTGCGTCACCTGGATGGTATGCGTGAGGCGCGTGACGTAGTGGTCGCCTTCGGGATCGATGAAGACCTGCGTCTTGTGCTTGAGACGGCGGAACGCCTTGCTGTGCAGGATCCGGTCGCGATCGCGCTCGAAGGCCGTCCGATACTCGTCGGGCGGCTCGGGGCGCGCGCGGCCGCGCGAGGCCGCGGCAGGGACGGCTGCCGGAGCCAGCCGCTCGGCTTCGTCCCGCTCGCGGTCCCCCCTCCTCCGTCGGACGAAAGCGCGGCGGCTCCCGGCTGCCTCGCTCACGAGCTCACCCGACGTCCGTATCGACTCGTGCCATGGCCCGGCCACGCTCACTCAGCGGGGACGCCGGTACCTCCACCAGCTCAGGCTGCTCCAGCACGTCACCCTGAATCCTGCGGGCGCCACTGCCCTCGATGATCCGGCGGCGCACGGTCCCCGAGATGTAGTCGATCAGGATCGTGGCGACGATGATGATGAGGATGGCCATGCCCGCCTTGTCGAAACGTCTGTACTCCAGCGTGTTGCTGAGGATCTGACCGATGCCACCGGCACCCACGATGCCGAGGACCGCTGCGGCCCGAAGGTTGATCTCGAAACGGTAGAGCCAGAAGGCCACGACCTCCGGCAGCACCTGGGGGATCACGCCCCAGCGCTGGACCTGCAGGGGTCTTGCACCGGTGGCGCGCGCGGCCTCCACCGGCCCCGGGTCGATGCCCTCCACGGCTTCAGCGGTCAGCTTCCCCAGCGTGCCCACCGAGTGCACACCGATGGCCAGCGTTCCCGCCACGGGCCCCAGACCCGCGATCGGCACGAAGACCACGACTGCGAGGACCAGCTCCGGAAAGGCTCGCACGGCGTTGAGGAAGAGCCGGACCATGTTCGAGACGGGACCGCTGGAGACGTTCCGGGCGCCGAAGAAGCCGAGCGGCAGGGAGATGACCGCGCCGATCAAGGTGCCGATCCAGGCCATCTGGATCGAGGCGACCATCGCGGCAGCTGCGGTGCCGAAGTAGTCCCAATCCGGTGGCAGGAACATCCGGTCGAACATGGAAGCGAGGCGCGCCGGAAGGTCGACGAGCCGATCCAGTTCCGCATCGACACTGAGCAGGGCCCAGACCAGAAGCGCCAGGGTCGCCAGGACCGTCAGGTTGCGCTTGGTCCGCGAAGGAGCCTCTGGGCGACGCGGGAGCGGGATCACGGAGGCTGTCACACCAGCCTGCGTCTGAGAGAGATCGAGAGCAGCTCGATGGCGAACACCAGCAGGAAGAGTTCCAGGATGATGAACCCGACGTTGTCGTAGTTGCCGAAGCCGATCTGGAGGTTCAGGAGTCTGCCGATGCCGCCGGCACCGACCAGGCCTAGCACGGTGGAGGCCCTGATGTTCAGCTCGAGCACATAGAGCGAGAAGGCGACGTAGTTGGGCAGGACCTGCGGGTAGACCGCCGTGCGGATGGTCTGGACGCGGGCAGCGCCGGCCGCTCGTGCAGCCTCGATGGGGCCGGTGTCGACGCCATCGATGGTCTCGGAAAGCAGCTTGGCGATCACACCGAGGTTGAAGAGGATCAGCGCCATGATCCCGGCAAGGGGACCGATGCTCAGCGCTGCCACGAATATCATCGCGTAGAGCAGATCCGGCAGGGCGCGGATGACGTTCAGGACCCCGCGGTCCACACGGAGGACGAACGCGTTCGGCGCCGTGACGCGCGACGCCAGGAAAGCGGCAGGGAGTGCGATGCCGCAGCCGATGGCGGTGGCGATGATGGCCATCTGGATCGTCTCGAGCATGGCCGGGATGGTCCGCTCGAAGAAGCCGAAGTCGGGCCGCAGGACATCGGCGAGGATGACCTGTCCGCGATCCAGATCCTTGACGATCGCGCCCAGGTCCAGCCCGATGCCGAACTCCGAGCTCACTGCCCAGTAGGTGATGAGCAGGAAGGCTGCGATGCCCGCTGGTCCGAGCAGCGATCGCGGCGGCTTCCGCGGCCTCTCAGCTGGTCGGGCGAGCGACGCCGACGTCATCGAGTCGCCGCAGCCTCCAGGACATCGTCAGCGGTCAAGGAGCGACCGTAGATGTCGCGAAAGACGTTCTCATCCGCCTGAGCACCGGACCCGTCATAGACGAGCTGCCCGTCACGCATGCCGATGATGCGGTCTCCGTAGACCTTCGCGAGATCGAGGAAGTGAAGGTTGACGATCGTGGTGATGCCCAGCTCGCGGTTGATGCGCTGGAGGTCACGCATGACCATGTGCGAGGTGGGTGGATCCAGTGATGCGACCGGCTCGTCGGCCAGGATGATCTTCGGCTCCTGGGCGAGCGCGCGAGCGATGCCGACACGCTGCTGCTGACCACCTGAGAGGTTCGCCGCTCGCACGTATGCCTTTTCGACGATGCCCACTCGCTCGAGTGCGCGCATCGCGATCTCCACATCGCCGGGCCTGTAGCGGCCCACGAGAGAGCGCCATGTCGGCGTCGCGTGCAAGCGCCCCATCAGGACATTGTTGAGGACGGTCGTTCGCTTCACGAGGTTGAACGTCTGGAAGATCATGCCGATGCGCGAGCGGATGCGGCGGAGCTCCCCGCCTCTCGCCTTGGCCACGCTCTTGCCATCGACCGTCACGTCACCACCGGTCAGCGGCACGAGACCGTTGATGGCGCGGATGAGCGTGGACTTGCCCGCACCGGAGAGCCCCACGATGACCACCATCTCCCCGTCGGGGATCTGGAGCGTCAGGTCCCGGAGGGCGTGCACGCCACCGGGATAGGTGACGGACGCGTTCTTGAAATCGATCATCGCTGGCCGGAGCAGGCGGGCCAGCTCATCGCTGGCCCCCTGCCGATGTCACGTCTTCGGTCAGTCGGACCCGCCGACCTTCTCGGCGGCCTCGCGGACCACGTCGAAGGCCTCGAGGTCCGCCTCGGCGAACTCGTCGATCTCGTACACGGCGTCCAGGGTTGCCTTGCCCTCCTCGGTGTCGGCGAAGCTCAGGAACGCCTGCTTGATCTTCTCCTTCAGCTCGTCGGAGAGGTTGCCCGCGACGGCGACGCCGTCGTTGGGGATCTCCGACGAGTAGGCGAACACGACGACCTGGGAAAGATCGTCACAGTCCCCTTCCTGGAGGATCGTCCGCGCGTCGTTGAAGGAGACGCCCACCTCTGCCTCACCGTTGCACACCGCGATGACCGATGTGTCATGGCCACCCGGGAAGAGTGGCTCGATGCCCTCGACATGGTCGATGCCGGCATTGACGAGCTGCACGGCGGGGAAGATGTAACCGGACGCGGACGTCTCGGAGACGAAGGAGACGGTCGTCCCCTCCTCGATCATGGCGATCGCCTCTTCGCCGGCCGGACCCTCTTCCGCTTCGAGGGTGCCGTTGCAGAAGAGAAGGCCCTCTTCATCGGCCACCGGCTCGTCCGTGCAGTACTTGTCGGGGTCGTTGGTCATCCACTGCGTGTGGTAGGTGACGTTGCCGTCGCGGCTGGACTGGAGGATGATCTCGGCGCCTGCGTCGTCAGCAGCCTGTACCAGGCCGAACGGCCCGAAGGCACCGATGTGCGCCTGACCGGTCTTCATCGCCGCGACCAGACCGGGATAGTCGGTGGGGACGAACCCCTCCACAGGGACGCCCAGCTGCTGGGAGAGATAGTCGACCAGGGGCTGCGCGTTCTCGACGAGCACGTCCGCCTCGCGTGAGGGGACCAGGCCAAGCACGAGCTCCTCGGGGTCCTCGCCGCCGGTGGGCTGGCTGGCCGGTGCGGACGGCGCATCGGACGCGGCGGGCGCACTGCCCGGTGCGGAGCCGGGTGCGCGGGTAGCGCCACCGCCGGGCGCGCAGGCGGCCGCGACCAGCGACAGCCCAAGGACGAGCGACCACGCTCGACGTTGCTTCATGGGATCCACTCCTCTTGGGCCCGCGAAGAGCACTCACGGGCTGCTCGCTGGGCGGTGCCACAGCTCCCGGCACCGCGTCCCCGCCACGCCCGTGGCGAGCCCGATCATGGTACCAGCGGGGTCTCGCCACGGACGTCAACGCCTGGTTAACGTTCCGAGAGGGACGACGCGCTAACCGCCAGCGGCGACCGGTCCGGTCGGGCGCTCGTGTCCCTCCGGCATCCTCGGTTCGTAGCGGAAGCCGCCCGCCACGCCGGGCTGCGTCAGCTCGAAGGGGTCCAGGATGGCGTCGAGCTCCTCCGTGGAGAAGATGCCCTTCTCGATCACCAGCTGGCGGATGGTCCGGCCGCTCGCCACCGCCTCCTTGGCGATCGCCGCGGCGAGGG
>JAUJNA010000001.1:142892-147549 GCA_030446555.1 Chloroflexota bacterium
TCGTTGCCGATGACGTGGTAGCTGATCATGGCCAGGTTCTCGACCATCACCGGGTTCACCTTGCCCGGCATGATCGATGACCCGGGCTGCTTGGCCGGCAGGCGGATCTCCGCGAATCCGGTGCGCGGCCCGGACGACATGAGCAGGAGGTCCTCGGTGATCTTGGCCAGGTCCACGGCGAGCGCCCGCAGCGCGGCCGAGACCTCGAGCATCGGTGCCATCGACTGCGTGGCGTGGACCAGGTGCTCCGCCGTGCGCAGCTGGTAGCCGGTCTGCTCGGACAGGAAGCCGATCACGAGGTCGATGTACTCAGGCTCCGCGTTCAACCCGGTGCCCACCGCCGTGGCGCCGATGTTCTGCTCGGCGAGGCCCTCGGCCGCCCCGAGGATGCGCGCGCGGGCCCGCCGCACGGTGAGGGCGTACGCCGCGAACTCCTGACCGAGACGGATGGGCACGGCGTCCTGCATGTGGGTCCGGCCCGACTTCAGGACCTGGTCGAAGACCCCCGCGCGCTCGGCGAAGGCATCGCCCAGCTCGTCCAGTGACGCCAGCAGCTCGCGCACCCGGTCGAGCGTGGCCACCCGCATGGCGGTGGGGAAGGTGTCGTTGGTCGACTGCGCCATGTTGACGTGGTCGTTGGGGCTCGCGACCGAGTAGTCGCCCCGCTGCCCGCTGCCCACGCCGAGGCCGCCGAGCAGCTCGATGGCACGGTTCGCCAGCACCTCGTTCGTGTTCATGTTGTGGCTCACGCCGGCGCCCGCCTGGAAGGGATCCACGCGGAAGGAGTCCAGGAGCCGGGCCTGCTGCGCCCGGCCTTCCTCGGAGTCGCTCGCCTCGGTGAGGCCCAGGATCTCGTCAGCGGCGCGGATGATCGCCCCGGCCAGCAGGTCCGGGAGCCGACCAGTGGCGTGGTTCGCGCGCGCGGCAGCCTTCTTGACCTGGACCGCGGCACGCACCAGCGTCAGGTCCGGGCGTCCACCGGAGATGGGGAAGTTGGCGATGGCGCGAGCGGTCTGGACACCGTAGTAGGCGTCGGCGGGGACCTCCAGCTCGCCCAGCGGATCGCGCTCGGTACGTGTGCCGGCGGCTGCGGACTCGGACGCCTGACGGGGGTCGGTCGCTACCATCGGGCCAGTCTACGACGCGGGTCGGGCGACCGGCCGTCCGGTGGGCTACGATCGCGAGCGATGCGTGACCTGATCCCGGTCGACGAGCCCTCCGTCGCGCGGGCGCCGTCGATCGTCGCGCTGGAGTCGGACGCTCCCAGCATCAGCGAACTGTTCGCCTTCATGGCCGAGGCGGAGCTGCGCTTCGAGAGCCTTCGGATGCGCATCATCGAGCGCACCTGGACGGCGCGGGGCCAGCAGGAGGAGACCGTGGAGGTCGCGCTGCGCCGCCCGGGGGCGGCGCGCGTCGTGCGGCGCCGGGACGACAGTGGCCTCAGCCGCGACTACGACGTGTGGGTCACCGACGGACACGTCATCACCGCGTACGACGCACGTGGCAACATCGCGAGCGTGCGGCCGGTCCGCGACCGGATCGTAGGCGCGACGGACCCCGACCTGCCCTTCTTCTCACGCGTCTGGGTGCCACGGACGCCTCTGCCGCCCGACAGCATCGCCGACACCTTCGTCCATCCGAGTGGTCTATGCCGCAACGTCCTCGCCACAGGGCCGGTGTCATGGCTCGGATCGACGACCCTGGCCGGCGATCGGGAGGCGCTGCTGCTTCGCGTCGACCACCCACGGACCAGCCACCTGCTGACCGATCGCCCCGATCGCTGGATAGGGGTGGCGGTCGATCGCATGACCGGGCTCCTCCTTGGGCTGGACGAGCACGTCGGGGAGCGGATGACACGATCGGCCGAGGTGGCGGACCTGGACCTCGACCCGATCCTCCCGGACGGCACCTTCCAGGTGCACCTGTCCGCCGACGTCCAGATGCTCTACTAGCCGGGACCGGTCAGCGACCGCTTCCCGCCGGTCACCTGGGGATGACGTGACCTCGACGGACGACGTGACAGCCCCCACGCAGGCCCAGCCCCGACAGGCGCTACGCGACCGCCTGCCGGTCTGGCTCGGCCTGCTGCTGGCGGCCCTCCTGCTGGCAGGCACGGGTACGCCGTCGCGAACCCAGATCCTGGACCTGCTTCTCGTGAGCGCGGTGCTGGTGCTCTCACTGCGCTTCCGGATCGCGCCGCTCGCGATCCTGGTGCTCTTCCTGGTCGGGGCCCAGATGCGCTTCGCGTTCATCGGCGTGGGCTTCTCCGATGTCCTCGCCGTCACCGACCTGGCGATCACGGAGGCCATGACGGGCGGCGACCCGTACGGACACGGCTATCCGAACTCGACGCCGCCCGGGGCGCCGTTCGCCTACGGACCGCTCGCGCTCCTCTGGTACCTACCGGCGGCCGATCCCCGACGCCTCGAGCTGGCCGTCTCCCTGGTCATCCTGGCCGTTCTGGCGCTCCGCGGCCGACCGGTGGGCCTGGCGACCTACGCGGTGCTGCCGGTGCTCCTCGTCACCGCGTCGGACGGTTCCAACGACACGAGCGCCGGGCTGTTCCTGCTCGTGGCCCTGCTGGCCGCGGTGCGCTCGCCGGTCGCGGGGGGTGCGCTCCTGGGCGTCGCGGCGGCGTTCAAGCCGTACGCTCTGGCGTGGCTGCCTCCCCTGCTCGCCTACGGCGGCGTCGCCGGGCCGCTGGTCGCGTTCGTGACCGCCACGCTCGTCGCCTGGGGACCAGCGCTCCTGCTCTGGGGCCCGGGGTCGATCCTCAGGAGCTTCCAGCTCAGCGAGTCGATCCATCGCTCCGGCTACTACTCGCTCATCTACGCCTGGGGCCCGGACGCCGAGCGGTACCGCGAACTCTTCGAGCGCCTCCGCTACCTCTTCGGAGCGGCGCTCGGCGCGGCCAGCTGGCTCGTCGTCCGCTCGCCACGATCGATGATCCTGTGGGGCACGGTCATCTTCCTCGTGACGCTCTTCGCGGGGTACTGGTCGACGTTCGCCTACTTCTCGGCCATCGCGCCGATCCTCTGCTGGCACCTCGACGAGTGGCTGGGCATCGAGGAGGGACGCGTTGCCTGGCCCGGCGATCCGGTGGCACGCGCGACGGCCTGGGTCGATGCACGATGGCCCGTGGGCGGCCGAGCCGCGCGTATCATCGGGGGATGACGACCCAGCAGCAGGATCGGGCGGCGGAGGCAGCCCAGGCGACCCCGCCCCTACATCGCATGCTCATCGGCGGCGAGCAGGTCGACGCGCTCGATGGGCAGACGTTCGACGTGATCGCGCCTGCCACATCGGAGCTGATCGCCCACGTTCCGCTTGCCGGGAAGGCCGATGTGGACCGCGCGGTGGAGGCCGCGCAGAAGGCATTCGACGGCCCTTTCAGCACGTGGTCCGCAGCCAAGCGTGGCCGGACGCTCCAGAAGTACGCCGATCTCGTGAAGCGCAACGTGGAGGAGCTGGCACAGCTCGAGAGCCGCAACGCCGGCAAGCCCATCACCAGCGCCCGCGGCGAGGCGTTCGCGGTCAGCCTCGTGCTGGAGTACTACGCCGGGGCCGCCAACAAGTCCTTCGGCGAGACGATCCCGACCAGCCGACCGGGCCTGGACTTCACGTTGCGCGAGCCGATCGGCGTCGTGGGCCTGATCGTGCCCTGGAACTACCCGCTCAACATGTCCGCCTGGAAGCTGGGCCCGGCGCTGGCCACCGGCAACACCTGCATCCTGAAGCCCGCCTCGTACACACCGCTGACCGCGCTCCGTCTGGGGGAGCTGGCCCAGGAAGCCGGCTTCCCGGCGGGCGTCGTGAACGTCATCACCGGCCCCGGCGGCTCGACGGGCGCGGCGCTCGCCTCACACCCAGGTGTGGGCAAGATCGCCTTCACGGGCGAGACGACGACCGGGCAGGAGATCCTGCGCCTCGCATCGCACACGGTGAAGCGCGTCAGCCTCGAGCTCGGCGGAAAGAGCGCCAGCCTGGTCTTCGCCGACGCCGACCTGGAGCGCTTCGCCAAGGACGCGCCGATGGCGGTCTTCGACAACGCGGGGCAGGACTGTTGCGCGCGCAGCCGCATCCTCGTCGAGCGCTCGGTCCACGAAAAGGTCGTAGAGCTCTTCACCGAGGCGACGCAGGCCCTCGTCGTGGGTGATCCGTCCGACGAGAAGACGCAGATCGGCAGCCTGGTCTCGATGCGCCAGCGCGAGCGGGTGCTCGAGCACGTCGACGCTGGCCACTCGGAAGGCGCCCAGCTCATCACGGGCGGGGAGCCGCCCAGCGGGCAGACGTTCGAGCGGGGCGCGTTCCTGCTGCCCACCATCTTCGACCGCTGCGATCCCGGGATGCGCATCGCGCGGGAGGAGGTGTTCGGACCGGTCGTGGCGATCATCCCGTTCGATGACGAGGCGGAAGCGGTCCGCATCGCCAACGACACGCCCTACGGACTGTCGGGGTCCATCTGGACGCGCGACATCGGGCGGGCGCTGCGCGTGGCGAAGGGCGTCCGCAGCGGGACCCTATCGGTCAACTCCACGGCCAGCTTCCACACCGAGGCCCCCTTCGGCGGCTACAAGATGTCGGGCTTGGGACGCGAGCTGGGGATGCACGCGATGGAGCTCTACACCGAGGTCAAGAACGTCTTCATCGACCTGGC
>JAUJNA010000001.1:147649-161139 GCA_030446555.1 Chloroflexota bacterium
GGGCCCTACGGGAAGCGTCGATGCGCGGTCCTCCTGAACCGGTCGCCTGCCGGACCGCGCGGAGCAGTGGCGAGCCCGATCCCGTCGACAGGTCGGGGCTCCCCGTGACGCTCGCTGCCGTCGCCGCTCTCGCTGCGGCGCACCTCTTCGACTACGTGTCCTTCATCGTCATGACGGGGCGTCATGGCCTCGCCGCCGAGCTGAACCCCATCGTCGTGGCACTGGCCGAGGGCTACGGGCTGCCCGGCCTGACGGTCGCCAAGATCGCCGCGGTCCTCATCCTGGGCGCCGTCTTCCTGGTCCTGGCACCGCAGCGCCGCCGGCTCGCCTCGTCAGTCATGGTCATCGGCATCGCGGCGGGGCTGGTGGGTGGCGTCTCCAACCTGGCCACCACCTGAGCGAGCTCCCCGTTAGCTCCAGGTCACCAGCTCCGGGCGCCTCCGCGCGACCCAGTCGCGTAGCGCACGGGTGGATGTCTCGAAGGCGACACCGGACCAGGGGATCTCCTCGGGCCTGAAAGCGACCACCTCCAGCGCCTCAGCACTGGGGCGAGCATCCCCGCCCACGATGCGCGCCTCGAAGGCGACCACGACCACGGCGGCAGGCGGCCGGGAGTAGAGACCTACGACCTCGGTCGGCTCGACCACGAGGCCGGTCTCCTCGAGTGTCTCCCGAGCGGCACCCTCCTGGGCGCTCTCGTCGATCTCCAGGAAGCCACCCGGCTGTGCCCAGGCGCCGTACCCCGGCTCGATGCCGCGCCGGAGCAGGACGACCTCGCCCTGTGCGGTCACGGGAAGCGTCGTGACCACCAGGCGCGGATTGACATAACTGATGAAGCGGCACACCGGGCACGACAGTCGGTCACGTTCCTCACCATCCACCGGCCCGAACACCAGCGACTCCCCGCACCGCGAACAGTGGTTGAGCGTGTCCGCGAGCCACGCCGGGACGCCGCCGCGACCTCCTCGGCCGGGCGAGCGGCGAGCAGCGCCGACCCTGCGCCCCGGTGGCCTCCGCATGGACGAGACCGGCTACGCCCGCAGAACGAGCCAGACCGCGCCGGCCGGGCCGATCAGGCTGGCAGCGAGCACGGCGGCCCAGACGAAGCGGGCGAGACCACGCCCTCGGTCGATGGGCAGCCAGGCCCACGCCGAGCGCCAGACGCGAAGCAGGGCATCGCTGGTCACCAGGGCCAGGATGGTCCCGCCGACCAGGACCGGGAGGCGGACCAGTGGGTCGCCGAGGCTGGCGCCCAGCTCCAGCGCGGAGATGGCCGCCACGCCGCACACCAGGACCACGAGAGACAGGTAGATGAAGGCGTCCTGGAGCGGCGTGGGACGGGTCTCCGGCACCCGCGAGGGGAGGGGGCGCCGGCCCTGTGCATCGTGAGCCGGTCCGCGGCCCTGCCGAGCGAGCGCCGGACCGGCGCCCAGGATCTCGTCGTGGTCCACGCGTCGAGTGTAGGGCCGCGGCAGTCCCCGTCCCCTGGGTCGGGCGCCGTGCGCACTGGGTCGGGCGCCCTAGGCGTCAGCAGCGGCCCCGGCTCCTGCACCCGGAGGTCCGCCGGCCTGGTTGGTGGGATCCTCCTCGATACGACGCGTCTGGCCGGCACGGAACGTCGCGATCCGGGCGGCCAGCGCCTGGTCCGACACGGCCAGGATCTGCGCCGCGAGCAGCCCGGCATTGCGGGTCATCCCGACGCCGACGGTCGCGACCGGCACACCCGACGGCATCTGAACGGTGGAGAGCAGCGCATCCAGGCCGCCCCCGGGGCCACCGGGCATGGGCACACCGATGACGGGCGAGGCCGTCCGGGCGGCGACCGCGCCCGCGAGATGCGCAGCCAAGCCGGCGGCGCACACGAACACGCGCACCCCTCGCATCGGTGCTTCCGCGACGTAGCGCTCGAGTAGCTCCGGCGCACGATGGGCGGAGATGACGCGCACCTCGTGCTCCACGCCGAGCTCGTCCAGCAGCGTGGCCGCCTCCTGGAGCGCATCCAGGTCGGAACGGCTGCCGCAGATGAGCGCGACGCGGGAGGGCACGGACCCGATGCTACACGGCTAGCATCGGGGGGCGCCTCATGACCGAACCAGCACCCGGGCCCGTTCCGCTGCTCGTCGACGTCGATACCGGGATCGACGATGCGCTCGCACTCCTCTATGCCTGCGCCTCCCCGGAAGCCGAGCTGCTCGGCGTGACCTGCGTCTCGGGCAACGTGGAGGCCGGCCAGGTCGCGCTCAATACCTTGGCCGTGCTCGGCTCGCGGGCCGCCCCGACGTCGAGGTGGCGCTGGGCCGTCGCGTGCCGCTGCTGCGCGAGCTGCGCACCGCACCCGAGACGCATGGGCCGCGCGGCCTCGGCTACGCCGATCTGCCCGACCCCGCGACGCGGCTCAGCACGCGTCACGCGGCGGACCTGATCATCGAGGAAGCCCGCGCTCGCCCGGGCCAGGTCACCCTCGTCACTCTGGGACCGCTCACCAACCTGGCCGTCGCGCTGCTGCTCGAGCCGCAGCTCCCCCGACTCCTTCGCCGGCTCGTGCTGATGGCAGGAGCTACCGCTCCGCCGGCAACACGGCCCCGACCACCGAGTGGAACGTGGCGGTGGATCCGAGGCGATGCAGCTCGTCCTGCGCGCCTTCAGCGGCCCGGACGCCACCCACCGCCCGCTGGCCCTGGGACTCGATGTGACGGAGCGCGCCAAGCTCACTCCCGACCACCTGGAGCACCTCGCTCGCCGGGCCGGTTGCCGGAGCGACGGCTCGAGCCCCTCGGGAGGTCCTGCCAGTCCCGTCGTCCGCTTCCTGGGCGACGCGCTCTCTTCTACATGGAGTTCCACAGCCGGTACGACGGATTCTTCGGAGCCTTCATCCACGATGCCCTGGCGATGGCCGCGGCGCTCGATGCATCGCTCGTCCGGAGCGTGCCGGTGGCCGTGGAGGTGGAGCTGGGCGGGACGCTGACGACCGGCGAGACCGTGACCGACTGGCGACGGACGTGGGGGCGGCCGCCCGACCTGGACGTCTGCGTGGCGGTGGATGCCGGGCCTTCTTCACGCGGTTCCAGGATCGCGTCGGACGGCTGGCCGCGCGTCGCTCGGTCGTGGCAAGCTGAGACCCGTGGGGATAGTCGATCGGAGGCATCGATGATCTCGCGGCAGTTCAGCACCCGCGTCGTGGCGCTCATGCCGGTGGCGATCGCCGTCAACATCGTCCTTGGCGCAGCGGTCCAGCAATGGCTGCACCTGCCGATCTACCTCGACTCCATCGGCACGATCCTGGTCGGTGTGCTGGCCGGTCCCCTCGCGGGCGCGGTCACCGGGGCCGCCACGAACCTCATCTGGGGTTACCTGCTCCCGGCGCCCATCGGGTCACCGACCATCGGGCCGTTCGCCATGACGGCGGCGGTCATCGGTCTCCTGGCGGGGATCTTCGGCCGGAGCGGGTCCTTCCGGAGCCGTGAAGGTCAGCAGCGGCGGGCGCTGCCGGGTGCCATCGTCGCGCTCGTGCTCGTGGGCGGGCTGGCGCTCTACACCTACGCTCGCGCCTACGCTGATCCGGAGACGTACGCCAGCCTGACGTTCTTCGACCCGGCGACGTTCGAGCAGTCGAGGATCCTCTTCCTGATCGTGATGGCGGCCTTCGTGGGGCTGATCGCGTGGGGCTTCTTCCTGCGTCGCGACGTCGGGGCGGTCTACGCAGTCTCGGCTGGGCTCGTCATCGGCATCGTCGCGGCGCTCGTTTCGGCGCCGATCTCGGCATACGTCTTCGGAGGCGTCACCGGCGGCGGCACGGACGCGCTCGTGGCGATCTTCCGGGCAGCAGGCGACAGCATCCTCACGGCGACCCTGAAGCAGGGGCTGACCGCGGACCCGCTGGACAAGATGGTCACGAGCTTCGTCGTCTTTCTCCTGATCGTCAGCCTCTCGCGGCGTTTCATCGCGCGTTTCCCGAACGGCGAGCGTCTTGTCGCGGAAGGCGACGCCGAGGACTCACGACCGTGGGGTCCCCCTGCCTGATCGCTCACCGCCGTCGGCGACGTCAGGCGCGCTGCCGGACTTCGTCGTTCGCGGGTCGACGAGGTCGTACCACAGGCTGAACCCTGCAACCAAGCTCGTGATCGGCTTGGTGGAGGTCGCCACCGCCCTACTGGTGGGCACGTGGACGGGCCCTCTCGTGGTCCTGCTCGTCGTTCTTGCCTCAGCCGCCGGCGCGCAGGTGCTGCGCGGCGTCGGACTCGTCCTGCTGACCATGGTCCCGTTCCTGGCGTCGATCGTGGTCATCAACACCTTCCTATTCCCGGGCGCGAGCGACGCCATCGGCCGGATAGGACCCCTGACGCCGACGTGGAGCGGACTGAGCTTCGCGCTGCAGATCAGCGTCCGGCTGCTCGCGTTCTCCCTCGCGCTATCGCTCGTCTTCCTGACGACACCGGTCGACGACCTGCTGACAGAGCTCGAGCGGCGTGGCCTCGGACGCCGCGGGGTGTTCGTGCTTGGGGCCGGGTTGCGCACGATCCCCCGCATGGCCGAGCGGACGCGCGAGATCGCGGACGCGCAGCGGGCCCGTGGGCTCGACACGGAGGGTCGGCCGTGGCGGCGCGTCCGCGGTCTGCTTCCACTCGTGGCGCCACTCGTGTTCGGAGCGCTGACCGAGGTCGAGGAGCACACGCTGGCGCTGGAGGCACGCGCGTTCTCGGCGCCGGTCCGTCGCACGCCGCTGCGGACCTTGCCCGACCGCCCCGGCGAGCGACTGCTGCGGTGGGGGCTGACAGCCACGCTCGTCGCTGTCCTCGTCGGTCTCGCGGTGGCCAAGGTCCCGGTGCCATGAGCGCGCCAGGGACGTCCGGCGCGCGGACCGGCCTGCGCATGACCGACGCTTGGTACCGCTACCCGGGCTCGCGTTCCGGTTCGATGGAGGCCATCGATCTCATCCTCGAGCCTCGCGATGTGGTCGGTGTGGTCGGCGCCAACGAGGCCGGGAAGTCGACACTCGCCCTGGTCGCGTCGGGCCTCGCGCCGCAGACGGTCGGTGGCGAGCTGCGCGGTTCGGTCACGATCGACGGTCTGGATACGCGGCGGGCGCGGCCGCACGAGCTCGCGGCGCGCTGCGGGATCGTGTTCCAGAGCCCCGCCACGCAGCTGTCGCGGACCGCGCAGACGGTCTACGAGGAGGTCGCCTTCGGGCCGCGCAACCTGGGCGCGACGCGCGACGAGATCGTGGCCGCGGTGGGAGAAGCGCTCGAGCGGATGGGCATCGCGGACCTCGCGGGGCGCGATCCCCAGAGACTCTCGGGCGGGCAGGCGCAGCTCGTCGCGATCGCATCGATACTCGCGATGCGTCCGCACTTCCTCGTCCTCGACGAGCCGACGGCCCAGCTCGACCCGCAGGGCACCGAACTCGTGGCCGAAGCCATCGCTTCCCTGGCGAGCGCGGGGTCGTCGATCCTGATCGCGGAGCAGAAGACGGACCTGCTGGAGCGTGTCTGCCATCGGATCCTCGTGCTCGCCAGCGGCCGGATCGTGATGGAGGGGCCATCGGCCGACGTGCTCGGGGATGCCCGTCTCGCCGACCGCGGCGTGGCGCCGCCGTCCGGCGTCCGGCTGCGGCGGGCTCTCGAAGTCTCGGGACTCGATCCGCGGCTGCTGGGGACCGCCGCATGATCGAGCTGAGCACGGAGGGACTCGTCCACGTCTATCGCGAAGGGTCCGTGCGCGCCGTGGACGAGGTGGACCTCCATATCAAGGCCGGGGAGCGGGTGGCGCTGATCGGTCAGAATGGGAGCGGCAAGTCGACGCTCGTGCGGCACTTCAACGGCCTGTTGCGGCCCACCGACGGTCGCGTCGTGGTCGAAGGAGCGGATGCGGCGGGTCTCGCGGTCGCCCAGCTGGCACGCCGGGTCGGGCTCGTGTTCCAGGACCCTGACCGGCAGATCTTTGCCGGCAGCGTGCGGGCCGAGGTCGAGTTCGGGCCACGGAACCTGGGCATGACGGTCGCCGATCGCCGGGCAGCGGTCGACGATGCCCTGAGCGCGGTCGGCTTGGCCGGGGATACCGATACGAACCCCTACGATCTGGGCTACTCGCGCCGCAAGCTGCTGGCGCTCGCCTCGGTACTCGCGATGCGGACCCCAGTGCTCGTGCTGGACGAGCCGACGACCGGCCAGGACCTGCGCGGCGTCGAGCTCGTCCAACGGGTGATCGAGGAGGCCCACAGCGCGGGTCGCACGGTACTCGCCATCAGCCACGACATGCGGTTCGTGGCCGAGACGTTCGACCGCGTCATCGTCATGCGCACCGGCCGCGTCGTCCTCGATGGGACGCCCGCGGACGTCTTCGCGGAGCGGTCATGGCCGGCGCTCCGTTCGACGTTCCTGGAGCCACCACTCGCGGCCAGCGTCGGCGCGCGGCTGGGCCTCGGGTCGACCCCCACCGATGGCGCGTTCGTCAGCGCGCTACGGAGAGTCGACGGTCCTGCTCCGGACGCATGACGGGTCTCGCGATCACGTCGCGCGACTCGAGGGAGGCATCGAGGCGCCCCAGCTCCTATCCGCACCCTGCCCGCCCGCGCTGCCAGCCTCGGGATCAGGCGACTTCCAGGATGACCTCCGTCACCATGCCGTGGACTATCGACCACGCGCGGATGAGGGGCGGATCCGCGGCCAGCGAACAGATCAGGTACAGGGTGTCCGCGTAGAAAGCCAGGCCCACATCGGTGGGCGACGGCTCGGCGGGGGATGCGACGTGCGAATGGACGATGCCCCACACGACCTCGTCCCCGTCGTCGAGCTCCAGCATGATCGCCAGCTGCTCCTGCGGGTCCAGCAGGTACCGGTAGGGCGACTCGGCGGCATTGCGCATGGGGACGAACCGCGACGGCAGACCGCCCTCGCTCGAAGCGCGATCGGAGACCAACAGCCCACACGCCTCGTTCGGTCGGCCGGCCAGGCACCAGCGGACGATCTCGCGTCGAATGGCCGCCGGCAGCCGCACCCCAGCCATTGCCCGGAAGGGAGGGTCCGCAGCCCCTCGGGAACCCGTCTCGGCCGCCGCCCGCCAGTCTTCCGCGGAGGGCAGCGGCACCTGCCGCCGGCTCACCACAGGTTCAGGGAGTCGACGTCCTCGCTCCGCAGGTCACGCGTCCAGACGTCCTCCGAGAGGTACTTCCAGCCGCCGTCGGCGAGCAGCACGACGATCGTCCCGTGCTCCATCCCTTCCGCCACGCGCCGAGCGGCGACGATGGCACCGCCCGACGAGACGCCGGCGAAGATCCCCTCGCGTTCCGTCAGCTCGCGCAAGGCAGCGATCGACTCGGCGTTGCTGACCAGGAACCTGCCGTCCAAGACGTCCGGGTCGAAGACCTCGGGGATGAAGCCCTCGTCGAGCGAGCGCAGTCCCTGGACCGCCTCGCCAGGCATCGGTTCAGCGGCGTAGATGCGCACTCCGGGGTGGTGTCGGCGCAGGCGACGGCCGACCCCGACCAGCGTGCCGCCCGTGCCCAGTCCGGCCACGAAGACGTCGACCTCCGGACAGTCGGCGATGATCTCTTCAGCCGTGGTGTCCCGATGGACGCGCGGATTGGCCGGGTTGCCGTACTGGTCGGGCATGACGAAACGCGGATCGCGGGCCACCAGGTAGCGCGCCAGCTCGATGGCGCCGTTGGAGCCCTTGGCTCCCGGGGAGTCGATGATCTCGGCACCGAAGAGCCCCAGCAGCTGGCGCCGCTCCTGGGTCACGTTGTCAGGCATCACGACCGCCACGCGATAGCCCTTGCGCCGCGCGATCATGGCCAGTGCGATGCCCGTGTTGCCGCTGCTGGGCTCCACGATGATGGAGTCCGGACCCAGGCGGCCGCTCGCCTCGAGATCCTCGATGAGCGCTTTCGCGACGCGGTCCTTGACCGAGCCGGTGGGGTTCAGGAACTCCAGCTTGGCGTAGATGCGGACGTTCGGGTTCGGCGACATGCGCGCGATCTCGACGAGCGGCGTGTGGCCGATGGCATCGACGATCGATGGATAGCGCCCGCCGTGAGGAGGCCCGCCCTCGTGCGCGTGCGGCCGGAGGCGCTCCGCGTCCGGGACGCCGACAGCCATCGCGTCAGCCGCCGGCCATCGCCGGCAGGAGGATGACCGTGTCATGCGCCGCGACCGGCGTGGCCAGCTCGCCCTCGTAGCGGACGTCGCGGCCGTTGACATAGACGTTCACGAAGCGATGCAGGCCGCCGTCGGAGGTGAAGAGCTGCTCGCCCAGCGCCGGGTGCTGCTCGACCAGGGATGCGAGCACCTCCCCGACGGTCGCGCCGGTCGCCGCCACCTCCTTGGTCCCACCCACGTGCTGACGCAGGACCACCGGGATCCGGACGGTGCTCATACGGTCACCGGCTCCAGCTGGCCGCCCGCTCGCTCCTCCGTCACGTCCACCGCGTCGCCGCAGGCGGGACAGGCCGGGTCACGCCGCAGCTGGAGCTCCTGGAAGGTGCCGTCGAGTGCGTCGTAGATGAGCAGCCGGCCCGCCATGGACTCTCCGATGTCGAGCAGCAGCTTGAGCGCTTCGGTCGCCTGGAGGAGGCCCATCACGCCGGGCACGACACCCAGCACGCCGGCCACCGAGCAGCCCGGGGCCAGCTCGGGCGGCGGCGGCGTCGGATAGAGGCAGCGGTAGCATGGCCCCTCGAAGGGCTTGAAGACGGTGAGCTGCCCCTCGAACCGGAAGACCGACGCGTGCACGACCGGGATGCGCGCCCGTACGGCGGCATCGTTCAGCGTGTAGCGCGTCTCGAACGTGTCGGTGCCGTCGATGATGACGTCGTAGCCCGTGATCAACCGCACGACGTTGTCGGCGGTCAGCATCTCCTCGTGGGTCACCACCTCCACATCCGGATCCAGGGCTCGGATCGCCTCCGCGGCCGACTCGGTCTTGCGCCGGCCGACCCGGTCGGTCGTGTGGACCACCTGGCGCTGGAGATTGGAAAGGTCCACCGTGTCGAAGTCGACGATGCCCAGCGTGCCCACACCCGCCGCAGCGAGATAGAGCAGCGCCGGAGAACCGAGTCCCCCGGCCCCGATGACGAGCACCTTCGAGCCGAGCAGCCGGGCCTGCCCCTCGCCGCCGACCTCGGGGATGAGCAGGTGCCGGCTGTAGCGCTGCTTCTGCCCCTGCGAGAGGACCGTTGGTGCCTCCCAGGGACGGCCCTCGGCCTTCCACTGCTGGAAGCCGCCGCGCATGGAGACCACGTCCGCGTAGCCCATCTCGCGCAGTGTCCGGGCGGCGAAGAGCGAACGGATGCCGCCCGCGCAGTAGAGCACCACCGGCGCGGCGCGATCGGGTGCGGCGGCCTCGATGCGCTGCTCCAGGTAGCCCTTGGCCACGTGGACCGCAGCGGCGACGTGACCCTCGTCCCACTCGGTCGATTCACGGACGTCGATGACCCGTGCTCCGTGCCGCGCGAGCGACTCGGCCTCCTCCGGGGAGACCTCGGGCACGAGCTCGCGTGCCTCGCGCAGCAGATCGGCGTAGCTCTTGCTCATTCGGTGACGGCCTGCCAGGCGACCCGGTCCGCAAGTGCCCTGCGGAGCGTGTCGAGCGAGAGGAGGGCGCACTTCAGCCGGGCCGGGCTGATGTCGATGCCCAGCGAGTCCAGGATGTCCTCCCTGCCGAGTCGCGCGAGATCGGACAGTGGCTTGTCCTTGATCTCGTCGGTCAGCATCGACGCCGACGCCTGGCTGATGGCACAGCCGCGACCCGTGAACGCGACCTCGTCGATCGTGCCTGTCTCGCCGATGCCCAGCATCAGGGTGATGCGGTCACCGCACAGCGGGTTGGACCCCTCGTGCACCGCATCGGGCTCGGGAAGGGTCCCGAAGTTGTGCGGGTGGCGGTAGTGCTCCAGGATCTCGTCGCGGTACAGGTCGTCCATAGGGTTCTCAGCCGGTCACGGCAGCGGCCGGCTCCCGCGTGGTCTCGGTCGCTCCCGGCCGCTGGAAGATGGCCTGCACCTTGCCCAGACCGGCCGCCAGCCGGTCGATGTCGTCGCGCCCGCTGTAGACGTTGAAGCTGGCGCGTGCCGTCGCGGTCTCGCCGAGCCGCTCGTGCAGGGGCTGGGTGCAGTGGTGGCCGGCGCGGATGGCGACGGCGTCGCGGTCGAGCAGCGTGGCCACGTCGTGCGGGTGGATGTCGGGCAGGTTGAAGGTGATGATCCCGGCACGCTCCTCGGCCGAGCGCGGCCCCAAGATGCGGATGTCCGGGACCTCGCGCGGCAGGACTTCCAGCGCGTACTCGGTGAGTGCTCGCTCGTGGGCCCGGAGCCGCTCCATGCCGATGTCCGAGAGGTAGTCGAGGGCCGCGCCGAGACCGATGGCGGCCGAGATGGCGGGTGTGCCCGCCTCGAACTTCCAGGGCACGTCGTTGAACGTGGTGCGCCGCAGGTGGACCTCGCGGATCATCTCGCCTCCACCCATGAACGGGGGCATCGCGTCGAGCAGCTCACGGCGCGCCCACAAAACTCCCGAGCCGGTGGGGCCCAGCACCTTGTGCCCCGAGAAGACGTAGAAGTCGCAGCCCAGCTCCTGCACATCGACGGGACCGTGGGGCACGGCCTGCGCCCCGTCGACCAGGACGAGTGCGCCTGCCTCGTGGGCCATGGCCACCATCTCCCGGACTGGGTTGATGGTGCCCAGCCCGTTCGAGACATGCGTGAAGGCGACGAGCTTCGGGCGAGTCCGCAGCAGGACCCGGAAGCTCTCCTGGTTGAGTCGGCCCTGCTCGTCGATGGCCACGAACTCGAGGTCGGCGTCCTTCTCCTGGCTGAGCAGCTGCCACGGCACCAGGTTGGCGTGGTGCTCGAGCTCGGTCAGCACGATGGTGTCCGCGGCACGGATGTTGCGACGGCCCCAGCTGTAGGCCACCAGGTTGATGCCTTCCGTGGCGTTGCGGAGGAAGACGATCTCGTGGCTGTCCCGGGCGTTGATGAAGCGCGCCGCCTTGACGCGCGCAGCTTCGTACGCCGCCGTGGCCTCTTCGCCCGTGGTGTAGATGCCGCGATGCACGTTGGCCGTGTAGCGCGAGTCGTAGCCGGTGACGGCCTCGATGACGCGGCGCGGCTTGAGAGACGTGGAGGCGCTGTCGAGGTACGCCATGCGGCGACCGTTGAAGTCCCGCTGGAAGATGGGGAAGTCGGCGCGGATGGCGATCGGGTCGAGGGGCGCATCCACGCTCGTGCTGGCCGTGGTCACTGTGGCTCCTCCTCCGGAGCTTCTGCCTCGTCGGTGCCCAGATCCGGCAGACCCGCGTCGCGCAGGATCGGCCCATAGCCCTCCTGCTCCAGCTGGAGCGCGAGATCGCGCCCGCCCGAGCGGACGATCCGGCCGGCTGCCAGCACGTGTACGACGTCAGGCGTGATGTAGTTGAGCAGGCGCTGGTAGTGCGTGATGAGCAGCACGCCGAGCTCGGCGCTCAACTGGGCGTTGACGCCCTCGGCAACGATGCGCAGGGCGTCGATGTCGAGCCCGGAGTCCGTCTCATCCAGCACCGCGAACTCCGGCTGGAGCACGGCCATCTGGAGCATCTCGAGCCGCTTCTTCTCGCCGCCCGAGAAGCCCTCGTTGACGTAGCGGCCCGCGAAGGAGTCCTCCAGCCGCAGGAGCGCCATCTTCTCGCGGATCAGCCGCCGGAAGTCACCCATGCTGATGCCGCCGCGCGTGGGGTCCGAGGGGTCGATCTCCGTGTCGCCCCCGGCGATCCCACGGCGCCTGGCATTGAGCGCCGTACGCAGGAAGCTGGCCACGGACAGGCCGGGGATGGCGGTGGGGTACTGGAAGGCCAGGAAGAGACCAAGCCGCGCTCGCTTGTCGGGCGAAAGCGCCAGGATGTCGATGCCCTTCCAGAGCACCTCGCCCCGCGTCACCTGGTACGAGGGGTGGCCCATCAGCGCGTACGCGAGGGTGGTCTTGCCCGACCCGTTGCGGCCCATGATGGCGTGGACCTCGCCCTTGCGTACCGACAGGTCGATGCCCTTCAGGATCTCGTGCGAGGGATCGGCGACCGGCACGACGTGCAGGTCCCGGATGACGAGCTCGCGATCGTCGCCGGTGAGTGCCGTGCTTGGGGCGGGGCTGCGTGCCGGCTGATCGGCCGGCCCGAGGACCACGCTGGGGGCGATCTCCGTGGGGTTCATGTGGTGATGACGGTCTCCGGCTTGACGGTGTCGGCCTTGGTTGGGCGCCGCTGCTCGACGGTCAGCGGATGGAACGGGTGGGCGGCGCGGGGCTGTGCCAGCTGGGCCAGCGTCACTGAGTCCAGCGCGGAGGTCACGGCGTCGCGCACACGGGACCACAGCATGCTGACGTTGCAGAAGCTGGTGCGGCCGCAGAGGCCGGCATGCACCGGATCCTCGCTGGCGCAGATCATCGGCGCGATGGGTCCCTCGAGCGCACGCACGACCTCGCCCATGCGGATCTCCCCGGGGTCCCTCGTGAGCTGGTAGCCACCGCGCGCGCCGCGGGTGCTCGCCACGAGGCCGTGCTCACGCAGGCTGACCACGAGCTGCTCGAGGTACGGTCGCGGCAGAGCCTCGTGGTCGGCCATCTCGGTGAGACTCACCGGGCCTCCACCGTGGTGTCGCGCCAGCTCCACCATGAGGCGCACGCCGTACTCCGCCCGGGTGGAGAAGTGCAAGGCGCCGACGGTCGGGAAGGTCGTGCGCTGGGCATGGGGTCCCGAGGTGGCCGGCTCTGCCGGCACTGGGCTCGCCTCGATGTAATCCTGAGCCGTCACGTCAGGATTGAGTCTAATCGGTCGCTCTCCGGAGCGTCAACGCGGCCCGGGCGGGGGTGGCCAAGTGGCGGGGGACGTAGCTCTGGCACTGCCGGCGTACCGGCACGATCGTTAGCAGGCAGCGGTACGGGCCGGTCTCTAGCGGACGCCGGCTCGCGTACCGACACCATCGGTAGCGGGCAGCGGTACAGCGTCGCCGATAGCCGGCGCTGGCCCTCGTACCGGCACCATCGGTAGCAGTAGCCGAACAGGCTCCTGGTAGCCCCCGTCCATAGCCTCATACCGGCACCTTCGGTAAGGCAGCCGAATAGGCTGCTGGTAGCCCCGCGCGGGGCCTCGTACCGGCACTATCGGTAACAGGCAGCGGTGCAGGCGGTACAGGCCCGTGGGTCGCCTGTGCAGGCCCCGATTCGGCATGGAGTACTTGGGTCCCTTGACGGCTGTGGTACCACTGGCCATGGTGGCTTAGAAGCGGGGAGGCCTATCGATGCAGACCTTGGTGCGCCGGCGGGTGGCCGGCTTCTTCGCGGCAGCGTTACTGCTGTCGCTCCTTCCGGCCGGCGTCACGGCCCATGACGTCACGCGAACCGGGGGCGTGGAGGCCACCCCGGCGGCGCAGGGCGCCCAGGGCATCCAGGGCGCCCAGGGCATCCTGGACGAGGATGACGAGACGGATCCCGCGCGCAACACCCCGCTGCCGTGCGAGGACTTCCCGCGCA
>JAUJNA010000001.1:161239-171880 GCA_030446555.1 Chloroflexota bacterium
GACGAGACGGATCCCGCGCGCAACACCCCGCTGCCGTGCGAGGACTTCCCGCGCACGGGGCTCCCCGCCCGGTCAGCCGAGAACATGATCCACGTGGCCAACGTGTGTGGGATCGTGGGCACGGACGTCGAGTTCCAGTCGCGGACCGATGCATCCGGAGACATCCGCGATTACGCCTTCGTAGGCACCATGGGCGCGGGCTTCCGCATCTTCGACGTCACCGATCCGAGCCAGCCCATCCGCGCCGGTGGCTACGTCGACTCGGGATGGCAGAACGACATCCAGGTCCGGGGCAACGTAGCCGTCTCGACCTTCGACGGCGTCGCCGGCGAGGACTCGACCGCGTCGACCTGCCTCAAGCTGAACCATCCGCAAGCCAACGGCCAGGGTGTCGACATCTTCCGCCTGGCGTTCGACCCGCAGAAGGCGACCTCTCCAGGGCCTCTGAGCCGCCCGTTCACCGTGAGCCTGTTGACGTGCGTCGCCAACCCGCCGGGCGGCGCCCACAACGCCACGCTCCACCCCTCGGGCAAGTGGCTGGCCATCTCCAACCCATCGTCCGACTGGGCGGTGGACGTCATCAAACTCGACCTCTTCGGCGCCGGGGATCCCAGGGCGGTCCACAAGTACCGCCTCATCGATGAGTCGCGGCGCGATCTGGCAGGGCGGTGCCCTGCGGAGGCGGCGTTCACCTGCATCGTGATGCAGCGGCCTGCTGCGGGCGCCCTGGGCAGCGACCCCACGTTCCCGCCGTGCAATCCTTCGCCCTGTGGCACGTCCACCAGCGCGGCGGGCCTCTGGCGGCCGCACGACGTCAGCTTCTCGCCCAACGGCGAGACGATGTACGTGGCGGCGCTGAACTCGACCTTCATCGTGGGCGTCAAGAACGTGCTTGCCGGGACGGTCCGGACGAAGACGATCATCCCCAACCTGTTCCAGGAGCCGCGCGAGGTCGCCAATCCGTACAACATCCAGCTGTCGCACACGGCTGACGTCAACCCGGGCGGCAAGCTGCTGGTCATCAACGACGAGCGCGGCGGTGGGCTGAGCGAGACCTCGTGCAACACGAGCGAGAGCGGGGTCATCGGCGCACTCCACATCTGGGCCTTGAAACCGGTCACCGGCATCGCCCGCTCTGACGGCGCCACGGTGAGCAACCCCAAGAAGCTGGGCGTCTGGTTCAACCCGAACCCCGGACTGGACGCGGACGAGCTGGAGGACGAGATCCAGGATCTCGTGCCCGGGGGCCGGCTCGAGCGTGGCTGCACGGTCCACCAGTCGCGCATCGGCGGCAACGGCAGCGCCGGCCCCGGGCCCATCCATCCGTCGTTCGACGGGGTCTCCCGCATGGGCCCGTACCGCCTCTCGTACGGCGGCTACGGCATGGGCATCTGGGTCATGGACTTCGGTCTGCGGTCGCGTGACGACGACGGCATCGCCGAGGAGCCGCGCTCGACCTGGGGCAACACGCTGGCGTGGAACGTCCAGCCGGGCGCTGATAGCTGGTCGGGCAAGGAGTACAAGGGCCACATCTACGCCGGCGACATCATCCGCGGCTTCGATGTCTACCGCCCGTCGGTCGCGGCTGACCCTATCGTGGCCATCCACAAGGACGGCCCCTCCACCGCCGCGCCGGGTACGACGCTCGGCTATCGCATCAGCTACCAGAATCTGGGCCCCGCAGCCTCGCGCCGTGCCTCGATCACCGATGCCCTGCCGGAAGGCCTGCGCTTCGTGTCGGCCTCGGACGGAGGCACCTACGACGCGGACACACGACGGGTCAGCTGGCCGTTGGGCTCCGTCGCGGCGGGCACGAGCGACGTCGTGACGCTGAAGGTCCGTGTGGGTAGCGGCGTGGATGACGGCACGGTCATCACCAACCGCGCCCGGTTCCAGGGCGACCTGACGGTCTCGCCACCGGCCGGCGTCCACTTCCTGGTCGTCCGCTCGACCGCTGCACGAGGCGCCGGCGCCATCCTCTTGTAGCTCGGCCCTGGGCTGCGCAGCCTCCTCGCGGGCGGCCGCGCTAGACTGCGCGCCGCCATGTCCACCGACCTCCCTGGACGCGCCCCGCGGCCGGCGTGCGCCGTGGCCCTTGCGCTGGCGGCTGTCATCCTGGCGGGGGCGTGCACCGCGACACCACCGCGCCCGAGCCAGGACGCGCCAGGCAGCGATCCAGGCTCATCGGCCCCGGCGGTCACCTCATCCGTCTCGCCCACCAGCCCGCTCTTCGGTCAACCACCGCCGGTCGATCCCTGCTTGCTGGTGACGGCTGCGGAGGCCTCCATCGTCCTGGAGAAGCCCGTCTCTGGTGCGCGCGAGGAGACGTCCGGAGGCGCTGCCTCCAGCTGCATCTATTCCACCGACGAGGCCCGGACGCGGGTGGCCGTGACCGTCGTCAAGACGCCGCAGACACCCGTCGGCTACACCCGTCGCAAGCAGTCCCTCGGTCAGCGGGCGCAGGACATCCCGGACTTGGGCAACGGCGTGTATACGGTGATCTTCGGCCCCAACGTGACCGTCACGGCCCTCAAGGGCGGCATCGAGTTCTACATCGATGTGGCCAAGGAGCCGCGCAGCGGCGGGCAGATCCGGGAGCCAGCGCTCGCGCTGATGGAGCGCGCGCTTACGCGTGTGCCGACGCCCGCGGCGCACGGCGAGGACGCGGCGTGACGGCGCGCCGGATCCTCCTCTTCGCGCTCCGGGCTCACCAGCTGCCGGCTCCCCGTGCCTGAGGCCGGGCAGACCGGACCGCAGCGCGCGGTCGTGGTCCGCGGTGTGGGCCGCGTGCTGCGGCAGCCCGACCGGGCCACGCTCATGGTCTCGGTCGAGATCACCTCGCCGACCGCGGGCGAGGCGCAGGCCGACACCAGCACCCGCATGCGCAGGGTGCTCGAGACGTTGGCGGGGAGAGGGCTCGACCCGGCCGACGTGTCGACCCAGGCCATCACGCTCGAACCGACCTACGACTACCGGGAGACCGGCCCCCGCCTCGCGGGCTACCGCGCGACCCAGGCGTTCCTCGTCCGACTGCGGCGCATCGACGAACTGGGGCCGGTGGTCGACGCCGTGATCGCCGCTGGGGCGACCGGGGTCGGGAGCGTCTCCATGGAACTCGCCGACCCGGCAGGTGCCGAGTCGGAGGCACGGGCCTTGGCCGTCGCCGATGCCCGGGCACGCGCCGAGGTGCTGGCGCGAGCGGCCAGCGTGAAGCTGGGCGGGCCACTGTGGCTCAGGGAGGCCCCAGTGTCCGAGCCGCCGCGTCCGATGATGAGGATGCGCGCCGAGGCCATGGCCGCGGCCGACACCCCCGTGTCCGAGGGGTCGACCGAGGTCGTGATCGAGGTCGAGGTGGGCTTCGCCATCGCGGGCTGAGTCGCCAGCGCTGGGTCGGGTCATCCGCAGGGTCGGTCGGCGTCGGGGTCGGTCAGCGGATCCCCGTGTCGTAGTTGACCTCGATCTGGGTGAAGGTCCCCGGTCGCACCGTCACTGCCTGCGGCCCGGCCGTCGGGAACGGGTCGCCGCCGGGCGTCGGCGTGACCGTGTAATCGCCGGGCGCCAGAGCGACCTGGAAGGCCCCGTCAGCCCCGGAGGTGACACGCGCCACCTCACGCTGGTCGCTGTCGAGGACGATGAGGACCGCCACGTAGGGGGTGACGCAGGGCACGTCGCGTGTCTCCACCGGGCAGGTGGGGCCCAGCTGGACCGTGCCGCGGATGCCCGAGTCGAGGGGCACCGTCGGCACTGGGGAGGCTCCGAACGACCCGCAGCCAAGGAGCAGCGCTGGGATGAGCACCGCGGCCACAAGGGGAAGCGGCATCCGGACGGCCGTGCGCGTCGGGCGGATCGCATCGGCGACCCCCTCGGCGGGATCACATCGGCATCCACTCGCCCGGATCACATGCCCGACCAGGTGCGGATCGCCCTCGCCAGGGCGGATACGTCGTCTTCCCCATGGCCCTGCGCCACGAGCCCGTTCTCCAGCTGGGCGGCGAGCGCGGTGACCGGCAGCGCGACACCCGACTCGCGAGCCATCTCCAGGGCGATCATCACGTCCTTGAGATGCAGCGCCACCTTGAAGCCGAGCGGGTAGTCGTCCGCGATCATGTTATGGCTGCGGTTCTCGAGCACCCACGAACGTGCCGCGCCGCCGTCGAGTGCCGCCACCACGCGCTCCGGGTCCAGGCCGGCGCGCATGGCGAGGACCAGCCCCTCTGCGACGCCAAGGTAGGTCCCGCAGAGGATGACCTGGTTGACCGCTTTCGTTGTCTGACCCGCACCTACGGGACCCATGTGGGTGATCGAGCGGCCGATGGCGCCCAGGAACGGCCGCGCCCGCTCCACGTCCCCTTCCTCACCGCCGACCATGATCGTCAGCGTGGCGCTGACGGCACCCTCGGAGCCGCCGGAGACGGGAGCGTCGATCATCGCTACGCCCCGCTGCCCGAGACGCTCGGAGAAGGCACGTGTCTGCGCGGGGCCGATGGTCGAGCAGTCGATGACCAGGCTTCCGGGTGTGGCACCGTCCGCTACCCCGCCCGGTCCGAAGAGGACCTCCTCCACGTCGGCTGAATCGGAGACGCAGACGACCACGACATCGGAGGCGGCGGCGACGTCACGGGCGCTCCGTGCTTCGGTGGCTCCCAGGGCGATGAGGGCTTCGGCACGGCCGGGAGATCGATTCCAGACGGTCAGCGGGAAGCCAGCCCGACGCAGGTTGCTGGCCATGGCCAGGCCCATCGTGCCAAGGCCGCAGAACCCGACGTGAGTGTCCGGCACGGTCACCCTCCGTGGTCACGTGGCTCGCATCCCGTGCGAGTCCCCCGCGCAGACGGGATGGTAGCCCTGCGAAGGGCGGCTCCTGAACGGAAAGAACCCCGCTGGTGCGGGGCTCTCTAGCGGAAGGCGGCGCCTGAACGCCTGGGTGTTCGTCGTCAGTCGCGACTGCCGCCGAAGATCCGCAGGAGCGAGGTGAACAGGGCCACGAAGAGGACGTACAGGGAAAGCGCTCCGATTACGGACGCGGCTTGCGGATCGCGAATCCCGGGCATGTTGCCGTTCTTCAGCATCTGGACCCAGTAGGCGGTCAGGCCCGTGAAGATGACGACCCCGACGAAGCCGATGATCAGGTTGAAGGTGCTGCTGTCACCGAAGAAGAAGATCTGCACGAACGACATCACGATGAGCCCGATGAGGCCCATGAAGAGGATGCCGCCCAGGCTCGTCAGGTCGCGCCGGGTGACGAACCCGAAGAGCGCAGCTGCGCCGAAGATGGCCGAGGCGCCCAGGAACGACGAGACGACGGCCGAGACCTGCCCGGTCGCCATGAACGCATAGACGAGGACGCCGATCGTCAGGCCGTTGAGCAGCGCATAGACGAAGAGCAGCGCAAGGCCCACCATCGCGCCGATCCGATTGATACCCAGCTGGATGATGAAGACGAGCGCCAACTCGGCGATGATCAGCCCGAGGTAGTACTCCGCCACGAACTGCAGCACGCGCGGACTGGCCCACGTGAAGTAGGCGGCGGCGGCGCTCACCAGCAGGGCGACGAACATCCAGACGAAGCTCATCGTCAGGAAGCCCTCGCGCGGCATGGCGTTGACGCGCTCGCCGTTGATGACCAGGCCACCGGGATGCGCACCCGGCAGCGGGCCGTACGGCGCGGGCGCGCCCGATGAGGGCGGACCCTGGTATCGGTCTGGTTGGTTCCGATCTCGATCGAACACGGGTCAGGTTCCTTTTTGGACTGGGGGTCTTTCGACGCTGGATATTCTAGCGGCCGGTGTCCAATGGCCGCTCTCGCACCTCCGGCCGCCGTCGAGGCTCGGTCCGGGCCATCACCGTCGCGCGGTGCTCGGCCTGCTCGGCGGCCCGGGCCACCACCCACAGTAGATCGGCCCCCCGGTTCAGGTACGGGACCAGCCACGAACCGGCCACGAGACCGTCCCGCTGCAGGGTGACCGCCCGGCGCTCCGCTCGGCGCAGGATGGTGCGCGCCACCTCCAGCGCGGCCGAGAGACGGGACGCGCCGGGGACCACGAACTCCCGCGGCATCTCGATGCGCGCCTCCAGACCCGCCAGGTCGGCCTCCAGCGCGATCAGCATGCCCTCATCCACCCGCGTCGTGCCGTCCTGGAGGCGATCCCACGCGTCGGGGTTCGTCGCCAGCTCGGCGCCGGCCACGAAGAGGCCGCGCTGGAGGCGCAGCACCAGGTCGGAGAGGTCGGCGATCTCGGGGGGCAACCTGTCGGCGCCCGCCAGCTCGCCGAGCTCGGCACGGGCGAGTCCCAGCATCGCGACGACCTCGTCGATGGTGCCGTACGCCTCGGTGCGAGGATCGTCCTTCTCGACGCGGCCGCCGAACAGCAGGCCGGTCGTTCCGTCATCGCCGCGACCGGTGGCGACGACGCTCCCGGAGATGGCGGGGCGTGTGGCGCGGACTACCAGACGAGTCCCGCGTCGCGAGGGTCCCAGCGCTCGGCGAGCAGCGTGACCTTGACCTCATGGTCCACGACGCTCTCCGCCTGCTCCTTGACCTGCTGGATCATCGATCCAGCGTAGGGGCAGAAGGGCGTCGTCAGGATCATCCTGACCTCGGTCGTGTCGGGACCCAGCACGATCTGCTTGATGAGCGCCAGCTCCACCACGTTCATGCCGATCTCCGGGTCCACCACCGCGCGCAGCGCGTCGAGGATGGCCAGCTCGGTGGCGCGGGCCTGGGGGTCGACCGTGGGGGCTTCGGGCGCCGTGGCGGTCGGTCGTGTCTGGGTGTCGGTCATGGGAAGTGCCTCATGGGGTCTGCGGCCATGCTAGCACCGCCGTCCGCGACTACCGATAGGTCCCGGTCGGCTGCGGCTCGCCCGCCGTGACGACCACGCCCGTCATCGAGCGCAGGTGTTCCGCCAGCGGCGCCGCCTCATCCGCCGTGAAGCCTGGTCCCAGCAGGGAGCCATCCGCCGCGAAGAAGGGCGCATAGCGTTCGCGATGGGCGGACGCGTAGGCGAAGGCCTCGGCGATGCCGGTCCGCCGCAGCTCTGGACTCTGCGCCATCATCGCTGCCGGGGTCAGCCCGTTCGCGCGCATCTCCAGCAGGTTCCTGACCGTCAGCCGCGTGGCGTGGCAGAACGGCTCGCCGTTCATGACCAGCGGGTCCACCTTGACCCACTTGATGGTCATCAGACGACCGAGTCGTCGGCGATCCCGGCGCCCTTCCAGAAGAAGCGCACGATGCGGTTGCCCTCGTGATCGCCGGGCAGCCTCCCGTGGTGCTTGAGTCGCGCGGCCCAGCGCTCGATGAGCTGCCGCGTGAGGCGCGCGTCCTCGCTGGGCATGACCGTCAGCGCCGCATCGCGCAGGCCGCCCAGCAGCACGATGAAGTCCTTCATGGGCACTCCCCGGCGCCGGTAGACCGGCACGAGCCACTCGCCGTAGTTGGTGACCAGGCCATCCTCGCCGCTCTCGAGCGCGCGAGCCAACTGCTCGATGTGGCGCTGGTAGTCGCGCAGGAACAGCCGCTGGTCGCTCTCGCCGTAGCGCTCCCGGAAGTGAGGCGCCAGCCGGTGCGCCGCCTGGAGCGCCAGGACCGCCAGGCGGTCACGCTCGGCGCGCAGCCGGGCGGCCGCGACCGGCGATCCGGCGGTGCGATCGATGGGCGGCATGCCGAGGCTGGGGTGTGGCATCGGCCGGTAGTCTAGCCGCTGATGGACCGGTCGAGCCCCGCCCCCGAGGCCCCGTCGGCCAGGCCTGACCGGCTCCGAGGCGCCCTCGCCGGGCTCATGGTCGCACTCGGGACCGCATTGGCGATGGGACTGCTGGCCGCCATCTTCCAGGTCGAGCTCGGGCTCCTCGCCATCGCGGCCGTGGGCGGCTGGGCCATCGGTGTCGCGGTCGCCTGGGGGTCGTGGGGCTTCGGGGTCCACCCGCGGATGACGGGACCACCCTTCCTCGCCGCGGTCCTGGGGGGCCTGGCCTGGCTCGGCGGGTCCATGATCGACTACCTGGTCTCCCTGGCCATCCTGCCCGGCTCCACCCGGACGTTCCCGGAGCGCGTCGCCCAGCAGTCGTTCGGCGACTACCTGGGCCAGCAGCTCTCCCTGGTCGACGGCCTGGCGGTCGCGCTCCTCGTCCTCTTCGCATGGCGCTCGGCGCGCTAGGCTTCACGCCATGGCGAAGCTCCTCATCGCGATCGTCCACCGTGACGATCAAGGCCGGGTGGTCAGCGCACTGGGCGAGGCGGGTCTCCGCGTGACCCAGCTCGGATCCCAGGGCGGGTTCCTGCGCTCGCGCAACGCGACGCTGCTGCTGGGGCTGGAGGACGAGCAGCTGCCCGAAGCCATGGCCATCATCGAGCGCAGCTGCGAGACGCGCACGGAGGTCGTGCCACCCGAGCTCCTGGGTGGCATCGGCGCCGCGTGGCTGCCCAGCGAGGTGACCCATGGCGGCGCGACCATCTTCGTGGTCCCGGTCGACGAGATCCGCCGGATCTAGTCGCTCTCGGCCGCCCGTCCGTCCGGACCCTCGCGGCCCACGCGTGTCTCGCCCCTGAACGGCATCCCCTGGCGCTCCACTGCCTCGAGGCTCATGCGGAGGGCCGCCGTCTTCTGCTCGGCCACCTCACGAACGTAGGCGGCCTCCTCGTCCGGGGTCATGGCTCGTCCACGGACCAGCTCCCTGGGCCGCCCCACCATGAGCCAGGAGAGGTGGTAGCGATCCATCGATCCCCAGGCCGCGCTGAGAAGGTCATCCGATCGCTTGAGCCAGACCTGGAGTGCGTTCAGGCTGGGCCTGATCCCCAGCCGCTCGCCCTCCTCGATTAGGGCGCGGGTCGCCCGGATGAGCTGGTCCCGAGTCATCGCGCCTATCATCGGCGCCCTCCATGGAGTCCGTGACGATCGACCTCCCCGCGGCTGGCGCAGACAGCCGACCCGATCCGGCCCGGCTGCGGGCGGCCATGGCGCCCGCTGCCCATGCTGTGCGGAGTGGCGTCCTGCCCGGCGCGGTAGTGGCGGTGGGCGACGCGCAGGGGCCACTGCTGATCGAGACCCTCCCTGGACCGCGCACGAAGCGGCTGCGCGCCGAGAGCCTCTTCTTCCTCGCGTCGCTGACGAAACCGATCGTGGCGACGGCGATCATGGGGCTGGTGGACGCAGGACGCGTGGAGCTCCACGCGCCGATCGCGACCTACGTGCCGGCCTTCCGCGGCCCCGGCAAGGACCGCGTCACGCTCTGGCACGTCCTGACGCACACATCCGGCATCCGCGATATCCACACCGATGTGCTGGTGAGTCAGCGACCGTCGGCGGCGCGCATCCTGGAGACGGTGTGCACGGCGCCGCTCGACTTCGAGCCGGGGACGCGCTACGAGTACTGCTCCAGCTCCTTCGTGCTCCTCGCAGAGATCATGTCGCGCATCGACGATCGGCCCTTCCCCGACGCGCTGCAGCGACGGGTCTTCGCGCCGGCGGGCATGGTCGACACATCCTTCGACCCCCGCCATGACCGGTCGCGCATCGTGCCGGTGGAGGGTGTGGCATTGCGCAACGTCCTCGTCCGGGAGCTGGTCCTACGCTACCTGGCCCGTGCGGCGCTGGCCGGCGGTGGGCTGTGGGGAACGGCGGCGGACCTCTTGCGCTTCGGGCAGGCGTTGCTGCCCGCGGTCGTGGAGAAGGGACATGGCCTTCTGTCGCCGGCCGCGGTCGAACAGATGACGCGCGAGCAGACCAGGGGCATCCTGGAGGTCTCCCCCGACGGGGCGACGCGCGATCCAGGCTACGCGCTGGGATGGGGCAAGCCACGGATCGATGGAGGCGTCCCGTCCGTCGTGGGAGGCGGTGCACCGGTGCTGGACTCGATGACGACGACCGCGGCCGATCAGCCGGCCGTCGCGCGGACGGAGGTGCCGGCCGTCGCGCGGACCGAGGTGCCGTGGTCGCCGCGCGCCTTCACCCATGGCGGCGCGTCGGGTGCCCGACTGTGGGTCGATCCCGATCGCGATCTCGTGTTCGTCTTCCTGACCAACCTGTGGGGCGCCGGTGACGGCCCCATGTTCGACGTCCTGGGCGGCGTCTACGAAGCGTTCGACGCTCAGCGACCGCCGGTCCCGGAGGGATCACCGGGCGGATCGCGGCCGGATCCTGACGCGCGAGCCTAGGGGATGGCGCCCTCGTCGATGGCGAACGCGTCGAGCCGTTCTCGACAGGCAGCGGCCAGTCGTTCGGCCTGGCGCACGATCCAGGGGTCCACACGGGGCGAGTCCTCGATGGTGAGCTCGGGCCCATGGGCGCCCTCCTCGAGGACGATGCCGCTGCTGTTGCGGTAGTCGGCCATCCAGTTGGCCTGGAGCTGCACGACGGCTGCGGTCACCACGGCTCGCGAGAACGACCAGTCCACATGATCCGCGTTCAGCCGATCGACCACATCGCGGATGCGGACCGGGACACCACGGGGCAGGCGCGCCAGCAGGTGGACCACGCGCAGCTCGGCGAAGGGGTCGCCGGCGTCGGCATAGGTGGGCGGGTGCAGGTCGGGGTCGGGCAACCCCGGCAGGTCTCTGAGCAGCACTGTCGGGCGAGCCTAGCACCGCCGCTCATCGCGCGGCTGTTACGGCGCGGGTACGGCTGAGGCGGTGATGCGCACGCC
>JAUJNA010000001.1:171980-175748 GCA_030446555.1 Chloroflexota bacterium
CGAGTGGCGCGACCGGCCCATCGCGGTGATGAGCGGCAGGGACGACATCCGGGACTTCGCCTCCAAGATCAGCCACTGGAGCCGCCACCTCACGGTCGTCACCGACGCGCACGGATCCTCCATCACGCCGTCCGATCGCGCCTGGCTGGAGGAGCGCGGCATGTCGGTCCCCACCTCGCCCGTGAAGCGCTTCGAGGGCCATGATGGGCAGCTGGAGCGCCTGCGCCTGGCGGACGGCTCGGCGATCGAGGCCGAGGCGGCCTTCTTCAGCCTCGGCGAGGAGCACCAGACGGCACTCGCCGAGCTCCTGGGTTGCCGCATCACGGACGAGGGCGCCATCGCGGTCGATGATGATCAGCGGACGAGCGTCGATGGCGTGTGGGCTGCGGGCGACGTCTGTGGCGACTCGCAGTTCGTCCCCGTCGCGACGGCGCACGGCGTGAAGGCCGCCGTGGATATCTACCGGACGCTCGAGCCGCGTGATCCGGAGTCGCACGAACCCTGACCCCGGGACCCATCGGCTGGCCGCGTGACGCGGTAGAGGCGGCGTCCGCGTGTCACTCTTCCCGCGGTGCACGATCTGGTGGTCATCGGGGGAGGTCCGGCCGGGGTCTCGGCCGCCCTGCGCGGCCGAGAGCTCGGGGCCACGGTCATGCTCGTGGAGCGCGGGCCGATGGGCGGCGTGTGTACCAACGACGGCTGCGTTCCCACCCGCGTCCTGGCTCACACGGCGCGGCTGGCGCGCGATGCCGCCAGTGGCGGCAGGTACGGCATCGATGGACTGAAGCCGGAGGTCGACTTCCCGCGGGTGCTGGCTCGCACGCACCAGGTCGTGCGGGCGGTCCATGACAAGAAGGACCTGCGTGCCCATCTCGAGCGGGCCGGCGTGGATGTCGTCCGCGGCGGGGCCAGCTTCATCGACGAACGGCGGGTCGCCGTCGGGCGTCGGACCTTCCCGGCGCGAGCCTTCGTCATCGCCGCCGGAGGGCACGCTCGGCGGCTGCCGTTCCCGGGCGCTGAGCTGGCCTCCACCCACGACGACGTCTTCCGTTTCCGGGGCCTGCCACGATCGGTGGTCATCGTGGGAGGCGCCGCCACCGGTTGCCAGCTGGCATCGGTCTTCGCCGCGTTCGGGGCACGTGTCCGCCTGCTGGAGATCGCGCCGCGCATCCTGCCGGCCGAGGATGGACTGATATCGGACGTCCTGTCCGACGGGCTTCGCGGGCACGGGGTCGCCATCGAGACGGGCATCCGTGGCGTGGACGCGATCGAGCGGTCGGTCCGTGGGCGGCGTCTGGCCGTCCGCTACCGCGATGGCGACGACGTGGAGCGGAAGGCGGCCGCCGATGCTGTCGTGTTGGCCGTGGGATGGCCCGCCAACGTGGAGGGACTTCGGGCCGATGCTGCCGGCGTCAGGATCGAGCGCGGCTTCGTGGCGGTCGACGATGAGCAGCGGAGCTCGGTGGAGCACATCTTCGCGGCCGGCGACGTGACGGGACGCATGATGCTCGTCCAGAGCGCGACCGTGGAAGGCCGTGTGGCGGCGGAGAACGCGGTGGGCGGCACGCACCTCACGGCGAGCCACGAGATCACGCCCCACGGCGGCTTCACCGATCCCGAATACGGCAGCGTCGGGCTCACCGAGGCCGACGCGCGAACCTCGGGAGCCGTGGCGGTCGCCGTCGTCCCGTACAGCGACCTGGACCGCGCCGTCATCGACGGCCGACCCGCCGGCGCCTTCAAGCTGGTGGCATCGGCCCGCAACCGACGCATCCTCGGCGCGCATGCCGTGGGCGAGCAGGCGACGGAGATCGTGCAGCTGGTCGCGGCGGCGATGGCGGCCGGCGCGCGGGTGGAGGACCTGGCCCAGGTCGAGCTGGCGTACCCGACGTTCACGGCCATCGTGGGCCTCGCCGCGCGCCAGATGGTGCGCGATCTCGGCGTGGTCAGGCTCTCACCGGCCTGGCGGACCTTGCTTGAGCCGAGGGCCGCGGAGTGGGAACGCAGCGAACCAAGCGAAGTGAGGCCTTAGACGGCTCGTGACGGCTCGGCCGCTCCTGAAGCGCGCCGCTCGTGACCCGGCGACCCCTGGCGAGCCTCAGCCGGGCTCGAGGCGCAGGGTCGCGCCCAGCACCTCGGGGCGGAGCATGCTGGGCAGCGAGAAGTCGCCCGCGTACTTGCGCTCCAGGGCAGCGCTGCATGCGGCGATGCCTGCCTCGTCGTCTGCGGGCACGGCCCGGATCGGGATGGCCCGGGCAGCCACGTGAAGCGCGCCGTGGCGTTCGGTCCGGATATCGCGGTACCAGCGGCCGCGCTCGCCTCGGACGGAGCGCACATACGGGACCGCGTCGGCGACCACGACCCAGATGACCGTGCGGCGAGGCTCCCCGGCCATCGACCAGGTCTCGATCTCCACCTCGCGTTCCCGGTCCAGGAGCTCCAGGTCCTCCGGCGCGAAGCCGGTGACGTCGCGCGGCTCGGTCACAGCTCCATCCGCTCCTCGCTCGTGCCGGGAGGCCCGCGCCGCACGGCGAGATAGGAACCCGGGCTCACGCCCAGCAACAGCGGCCGGATCACTTCCAGCATCGCGTCCGCATCGCGCCCCAGGAAGTGCATCCCGAAGGAGCCGCGCTGCAGGTCGTTGGTGTCGAACGTCCCGGTGCCACTCGCGTCGACAGCCGCCATCAGCCGATCCTCCAGGGCGAAGGTAGCCGCCTGCTCCCGATCGTCGGCGAAGTCGGGATGGAGCAGACGGAGCCACACCACGACCGACTGCCGGTCGTCCGTGGACGGGAACGCGGCGATGTCCGCTGTGGCCTCTTCCGTTCGTCCGAACAGCCGCGACAGGAAGCCCGTATCCCACCTCCTCCGAACGGCGCGGACGCTAGCACAGCCCGCCCGTGCCCCCGCTAGACATGTGGTGATCCGCGTCCTGGACCGTTCCCGGGTCCGCGGCTCGAGCTTCTTCGTCGCGTGCTCGCCTGATGGCCCGTTGAAGCGGAAGGCGCTCGACAAGCATGTGCAGATCTCGGCTTACGGACGTGAGCGACCATCGGATGAGCCTGGGACCGGCGAAACGCCGACAAGGCGCTGGCGTCGATCACGGCCGGAGACCCTACGGCTGGCGCTATGCACGGACGGGCCATCAGAGGGACACAGGCCCAGCAAAGGAAGTGGATAGTCCAGCCACCCTGCGCGACCCGCACCGCTCGCAGTGGATGCCCGAAGACGTTGAGACGGCTCTACGATGGCCCACGAGAGCCTCCCCACGGTGTGGAGCTATCACATCCCTCACCGTGGCTGGTGGCTCTCGGTCTTCGACAACGTGTCGGTGAACGACCACACAGGCGCGACACTAGCCATCGGCGACCAGCGCACAGGAGGACCGATGCCCAGGAGCAGATCGGACGACACCAGCCCCGGCGACGCCCGGCAGCCCTACGCCGATCGCGGTGGTCCGGCCGCTCGCCACGCCGAGACCCACGACGTGCGACGCGAGCAGCTGACCAATCCCAAGGGACCCGAGCCGCGGGACGACTCGTTCGATGACGACCTGCGCTCCGCCGACCCTGTCGGCGCACTGGCCGGCCACGCCGATGAGAGCACCCCCGCGGCCGAGGACAAACGGATCGCGGCGCGTCTGGACGACCGGCTCTCCCCCGAGCAGCTATCGCGACTGGCGGTCCTCGAGCCGGGCACCCGTCTCGAGCAAGGCGGCGTCTATCTCGACCTTGCGGATCCGTCGCGTGGCCCGTTCAAGGCGATCGG
>JAUJNA010000001.1:175848-193777 GCA_030446555.1 Chloroflexota bacterium
GCTCCTCGGGGAGCAGCGTCGCGGTGTCCACGATGCCCGCGTTCGTCTCGCTGGCTGCGCGCTCCGTGGGCAGCATCGCATCGTCGGCGGCTGGAGCGCCGTTCGTGCCCGCGTCGAGCACGGGCAGTGAGCGGGTCTGGCCCTCGATGGCACCGACGCCGTACGGCACCCACTTGTCGGATCGCTGGAGCCGGTGCGCCTCGAGGTTGCCGCGCGAGTGGATCTCCTCGAAGCCCTTGGGTTCGATCCACATGCGATCGCCCTGGAGCAGGCCGTGCACACCCGACTGGCCGGGCTCGGGCCGTGTCCGCTGGCACGAGGGGCATCGCGCCCTGTCGTGCTGCTCGTACGAGAGCGGCTCCTCGTAGGTGGTGATGTAGCCCTCGTAGTTGCGCAGGATGACCTTGTGGTCGGAGTAGCTGATGAGGTAGTTGGGCATCACCGGGATCTTGCCGCCGCCGCCCGGCGCGTCGATGACGTACGTGGGCACGGCGTAGCCGCTCGTGTGGCCCCGCAGGCCCTCGATGATCTCGAGACCCTTCCCCACCGGCGTCCGAAAATGACCCGAGCCCTCGACGAGATCGCACTGGTACAGGTAGTAGGGCCGGATCCGGTTCTCGACCAGTTTGTGGACCAGCTCGCGCTGCACGTTCACGCAGTCGTTGACGCCGGCCAGCAGCACCGACTGGTTGCCCACGGGCAGCCCGGCGCGCGTCAGCCGATCGACCGCCCGTGAGACCTCGGGCGTGATCTCCTGAGCATGGTTGAAGTGCAGGTTGATCCAGAGCGGGTGGTACTTGCCCAGCATCGCGCAGAGCTCGTCGTCCACGCGCTGGGGCAGGAAGACCGGCACCCGTGAGCCGATGCGCACGATCTCGATGTGGGGGATCTCGCGCAGGCCGCGCAGGATGGATTCGAAGAGCTTGGGTGCCAGCGTCAGGCCGTCGCCGCCGCTGATCAGCACGTCGCGCACCTGGGGGGTCCGGCGGAGGTAATCGAGCTGGGCCTCGTGGTCCTTGCGGTTGAAGTTCTGTGTGGGGTCGCCCACGATGCGCGACCGCGTGCAGTACCGGCAGTAGGAGGCGCACTGCGTTGTGACCAGCATGAGGACGCGGTCGGGATAGCGGTGGACGAGCCCGGGCACCGGTGAGTGGCGATCCTCGGCGAGGGAGTCCTCCATCATCGCCGTGAACGCCTGCTGCTCGCGGCCGAGCGGGATGACCTGGCGACGGATCGGATCGTCGGGATCATCGGGGTCGATGAGGCTGATGAAGTAGGGCGTGATATCGACGCGGAACTTGTCCGGCGCCGACAGGCCGTCACGCTCCTCGTCGGTGAGATGGAGGACCTCCTCGATCTCGTGCAGCTCGTTGACGCGGTTGCTGAGCTGCCAGCGCCAGTCGTCCCACTTCTCGTCGGGGACGTCCGCCCACTTGGGCGCGCGGCGGCTGACCGCCGGGCGGCCGTCAGCGCCCAGCGCCTGCGCCGGGTCCCGACGGTTGACGAAGGGCGCTTCGGCCGGTGTGACGCTGTGTTGCACGGGACGGGTGGGCCTCCGAGCCGGTGAGCGGATGCATAAAGGCTATGCAGGCTGGATGGAGCGCGGATGATACCGCAGACGCTCCGGGCTCCCTGGTGCCGCCCGGATCAAGGTGGAGGCCGATCGTACAAGGATGTCAGGGCTCCGTGGAACGGTCACGCTCTTGCTAGACTCCGCCGCGATGGAGCGGTTGCAACGGGTGGGCGGGATCGTCGCCTTCCTCGTGCTCGGCGTGGTCGTGGTCTCGCTGGTCGGCGGCTTCCAGACCGCCATCGCGCAGCCGGTCGCCTTGCTCCTGGGCATCGCCATGGGCGCGCTCATGGTGGCTATCTTCCTGCGCGTGGCGCTCGTGCCGGAGCGTCGCTACACGGGTTGGGTCCGGTCGATCACCAACCGCAACGCGCGGTACCTCTTCGGGCTGCTGGTCCTGCTGTGGATCGGGGGCATGGGGTTCCTGGCCAGCCTGAACCTGCCGGCCAACACCGTGGGCGGGCCCGCGCTGGTCGGGCTCTTCGCCGGCTTCTTCATCTTCATGGGCTTCATCTGGGCGGTCATCAGCGAGTGACCGACGGGCGAGGGGCGCGGGAGGACGGCCAGGGACTCGTCGAGTACGCCCTCATCGTCGCGCTCATCGCGATCATCGCCCTCGTGGCCCTGCTCTTCATGGGCGACCAGATCAGCTCCATCCTCTCCACGATCGCCGACCAGGTCTGAGGGTCAGGCCTCCACCGCGAGCCGGACGGCGTGCCAGCCGGTCGCCCCGGATGGCAACGGCGGCCGGCTCTGACCGTCCTGTACGGCCCCGGTCGCGTCGGTCGCGCGGACCACGAGTCGCCGCGCGCCCGGTGCGGCGATGGTCACCGGCACGCGCCAGCGCACCCATGTGAGCGGGCCGAGCGGCGGCTCTGTGATGTCCTCGAGCTCGGCGGTCAGCCAGCTCACGCCGTCGTCCGGGCTCAGCTCGACCGTGGCGATGCCTCGGTCGCCGCTGTTGGCGATGCCATAGGCAGTGAACGGGACGCCGGCCTTGACCGAGTCGCCCGGCGCGGGGCGGTCGATCCGCGACATCGTGCGCACGAACGCGTCGCGATCCCAGCCGCGCTGCTCCCAGTACCCGGGCTCGTCGTGATCGGCCAGCTGGAGTCGCGTGACCCATTTCGGCTGCTTCATGCCGAACCTCCCGGCGATCAGCACGCGCGCCGGGTAGCCGTGCTCCGGGGTGAGCGGCGCGTCCCCCATCTCGTAGGCGATCCACGACTGATCGTCCATGACCACGTCGAGGGGCACCGATTCGGTGTACCCGTCCGCCGCTTCCCAGAGGACGTGCGTGGCGGTCGAACCGATGCCGGCCTGGGCCAGGAGGGCACCGACGGGAACGCCTCGCCACTTCTGATTGCCGATGAGGTCGTCCCCGGCTTCCACCTGCAGACTGATGCAGGCGAGCGTCCGGTAGCCGACCTGCGAGGGCATCTGTCGCAGCTCATCGAGCGTCCATGCCCGTGGTCGGTCGACGAGGCCGTCCACCCGGAGGCGCCAGGCGGAGCCGTCCACGGAGACCGGCAGGAGGTTCTTGTCGATCCGGTAGAAGTCGTCCACCGGCGTCAGGGCCGGAGTCGGGCCGAAGGGGTCGGTCAGCGGCCCCCACCGGTGACCGGCCCTCCGCCGGTGACGGGGCCTCCGCCGGTCAGCGGCCGGCTGGAGCGGACCAGGTTCTCGAGGAGCGCCAGGGCCGAGCCGCCCAACGCCGCCAGCCCGAGGAAGACGAGCCCGCGACGCAGGAGCGTCCGACGGGCCACTGCTCCGCCCGGAGCGGTCGCGCCAGGCTCTGCCACCACGGCATGATCGCGAAGGCCGGCCAGCACCAGGCCATAGGCCAGCGCGCCCAGCAGCAGGGGCACATGGAGCGCGGCCGGGTCGCCCCGGAGGTCGCTGCCGGCGATCCCGGCTCCGAAGAGGGCAGGACGAGCAGCTCGGCGACCGCAGACGCCAGGACCCAGGCGATCAGCGCCTCCACGGGCGTAGCGCGTCGTCGCAGGCCGTCCCCGATGCCGAGGGCAAGGAGGCCACCCGCCACTGGCACCGCTGCTGCGATCCCGACGTAGAGCGCGCCTTGGCCAGCGGCCCCAGGGTGGCGACGGCGAGATCGAACAGGTCGAGCGGGATGAAGCGCACGAAGCCGTCCGAGATCGCTTCCAGGAACCCCGGCCGGCCGATGAGGAGCCGCGCGGCCAGCAGCACGGCCAGGGCCGTCCCGCCGGCGAGGAAGCCTGGCACGAACCGGTCACGCCGCGACAGCTGAGGATGCACGCATCGATGGTACGGCCCGTGCAGTGACGCTCCCGTGACGCGTATGCCTGCGCTCCACGAGGTCTGCGGTCCACTCGGGGCATCATGGACATGTCACGTGGACGCGGTGGCCGACCACGGCTCGATCCAGGAGGCACGATGCGAACCGTCCACGTGGAGTGGGTCCCCACCGAGGGCCGATTCACCGCGCTCGGCTCGCACGCCGACCAGGTGCTGAGCATCAACGCGCCGCAGGAAGGGCGGCGGCCGCCGACCGGGTTCAGTGCCAGCGAGCTGCTCCTCGCGGGCGTGGGGTCGTGCTCAGCCTGGGATGTCGTGGAGATCCTGCGCAAGGGGCGCCAGGAAGCGACTTCCATCGAGGTCCGGGTGACGGGGGAGCAGTCGAGCGAGCCGCCGTGGCCCTATCAGCGCATCGAGCTCCACTACCTGGTGCGCGGGCGCAACATCCCCGAGCGTTCCTGGACCGCGCCGTACGACTCAGCGTGGAGCGGTACTGCTCGGCCATCGCCACGGTGCGGGGAGTGGCCGAGATCGTCGTCAGCGTCGAGCTCGTGGAGGAGGCGGCTGATCCAGCCCTGACCTCAGCGCGTGACCCCTCGAGTCCTTTCGTGACGCCCTTCCAACGCCTCGGCCGCCACTGTGCCCGCCACCGATGGTGGGTGCTCGCGGCCTGGGGGGATCCTCGCTCTGGTGGCCCTTCCCCTTGCGCCGCAGACCCCGGGCGCGCTGAGTGCCGGTGGGTTCTCCCTCGACGAACTGGAGGCGGCACGCGCGCGGCACGCCCTGGAGCGGGAGATCGGCCTGCCGCCGTCGGTGCTCGTGGTCGTGATCCGTTCCGAGACCGGCGCGGGCGCGGGCGATCCCGCCTTCGAGTCGGCCGTTGCCACGGCGCTCGCCGAGGTCCCGACGGCCCCGCACGTCACGGGGCTCCTCCACCACCGGCTGGCTCCCGAGCAGGTGAGCGCCGACCGACGCACCGTCTACGAGCTGGTGTCGCTCGACCTGCCACCCGATGCGTCCCCCGATGCCATCGAGCCGGTCGAGGCGGCCATCCGACCGGTGAAGGGGATCCGCACCTTCCTCGCCGGCGGGCCCGCCTTCTACGGTGACATCCAGGCGGTCAGCGAGCGCGACCTCCAGCGAAGCGAGATCATCTCACTGCCGCTTGCCGCGCTGGCGCTGCTCGTCGTGTTCGGCAGCGTGGTGGCTGCCGGCGTGCCCATCGTGGTGGGCGGCGTAGCGGTGCTCGTCGCCCTGGGCGCCATCTTCCTGGTGGCGTCGGTCACGCCGATGAGCATCTTCGTCCTGAACCTCGCGACGCTCCTCGGCTTCGGGCTGGGCGTGGACTATGCGCTGCTGCTCTCGAGCCGCTTCCGCGAGGAGCTCGCGGCGCGCGGTGGCGGCCGGCTCCCCGACGGACGGCCCGACCGGGGGCTCATCGAGGAGGCCATCGGTGTCACGGTCGGGACGGCGGGACGGGCCGCCTTCTTCAGTGGCATCACCGTCCTGCTCGGGCTGATCGGTCTCATCCTCTTCGAGTTCATGGTCCTGCGGTCGGTGGGCATCGCGGGCGCCATCGTGGTCGGCCTGGCCGTGGCGGGAGCCGTGACGCTGCTGCCGGCCGTGCTGGCCATCCTGGGGCCGCGCATCGACGCGCTTCCGGTCGGTCGCCGACGGTCCGCAGTCGGTCGACCCCGTCCGCCCGGACCCGGCTCCACTCCCGGAGAGGGGGCCTGGGCCCGACTCGCCCGGTGGGTGATGGATCGCCCGCTCCAGGTGTTCCTCCCCACGCTGGGCGTGCTCATCGTCCTGGGGCTGCCGTTCCTCCACGTCCGGTTCAACGCACCGGACGCCACCATCCTTCCGCCCGACGTCCCGTCGCGCCAGGCGTACGACCTGCTGGTCACCGAGTTCCAGGAAGGCGCCTTCGCGCCGCTCCTCCTGGCCGTCCGGACCGACGGACCGGTGACGGATCCGGAGAACGTGGGCGCGCTGTACGACTACTCCCGCCGCATCGCGGCCGATCCGCGAGTGGCGCGTGTCGACAGCGTCGTGGACATCGACGCGCGTCTCGATCGTGAGCAGTACCAGCTGATCTTGGGCAGCCCCGGTGGTCCGGGCGACCGGTTCGTGGCCGATCGCCTGGCGCGGACCACGCGCGGCGATCTCACCGCATTCACCGTGACGACGTGGTACGGGCCGAACCGGTCCGAAGCGCGCGCGCTGGTCGACGAGCTTCGTGATCCGGACTCGCCGCTGGCACCGCCGGATGGCATGACCGTGACGGTGGGTGGTGGCGCGGCCGAGGTGAAGGACGTCGTCGATCGGATCGCCTCGGACTTCCCGCGGAGCGCTCTCTTCATCCTCGTCTCGACCTATGTCGTGCTGTTCGTCCTGCTGCGCTCGGTGGTCCTGCCGGCCAAGGCGCTCGTCATGAACGGGTTGTCGATCGTGGCCAGCTTCGGTGCCCTCGTCTGGATCTTCCAGGACGGCAACCTCTCGGCATTGCTGGGCTTCCAGCCGCTCGGGTTCGTGGAGACGACGCTGCCGGTGATCCTCTTCTGCGTGCTGTTCGGGCTCTCGATGGACTACGAGGTGTTCCTCCTCTCGCGCATGAAGGAGGCCCATGACGCGACCGGGGACAACCGCGAGGCGGTGGCACGCGGCCTCGAGCGGAGCGGCCGCATCGTGACCAGCGCGGCACTCATCGTGGTGGTCGTGGCCGGGTCCTTCGCCTTCGCCGAGGTGGTGCTGATCAAGGCCGTCGGGCTGGGCGTGGCCATCGCCGTCGCGCTCGATGCGACGGTCGTGCGGGCGCTGCTCGTGCCGTCCACGATGCGCCTGCTGGGCGAGTGGAACTGGTGGCTTCCCGACCGGCTGCGGCGCTGGGTCTCGACGCGCCTGCCGCTGGCCGAGGGAGCGGCCCTCCAGGCGCTGCTCCTGGCGGTGGTGGCGGCGGTCGTGCTCGCCGGCTGCTCACCGTCCGGACGCATCCTGGCCAACGAGCCGGCCACGCCAGGCCCCGTGCCGCCACGCTCACCGGCGGTGACGCGGCCGCCCGATCCCCAGCCGGTGGTGCTGCCGCGCGACGACGCGCCGCACGACCGGCTCACGGAGTGGTGGTACTACACCGGGCATTTGGCGGCGGACGATGGGCGCCGCTTCAGCTTCGAGTACGTCATCTTCCGCGCCGAGCGGGGCGGTTTCCCGGTCACCTGGGCATCCCACCTTGCGGTGACCCACGAGGACGGCGGTCGATTCCTGTACGACCAACGCAGCGAGGTCGGGACGCAAGTGGATCGGGACGCTGGATCGGGGTTCGCCCTGGCCATCAACGGCGAGACCGCACCCGGTGTCCCGACCCTCGATGCCACGCCGTGGACGATGAGCGGAGCGGGAGGCGTGGACCAGCTCGTCGCCGAGGGCGAGTCGGCGACCGATGGCGGACGCTTCGGCCTCCGGCTGTCAGTCGATGCCGGTGACCGGCCGGTGGCGCTCCACGACGAGGACGGGTACATCGACTTCGGTCCGGCCGGCGGCTCGTACTACTACTCGCGGACGCGGATGGATGCCGTCGGCACCGTCACGCTCGACGGGCAGCAGCTGGCGGTGGAGGGTCATGCCTGGTTCGACCACCAGTGGGGCGACTTCATCGCCGTGGGAGGCGGCGGCTGGGACTGGTTCGCGGTCAACCTCGACGACGGGACCGACCTGACCCTGTCGCTCGTCCGCTCGGCCGACGGCAGCTACCCGTTGGTCTACGGCACTCTGGTCCGACCGGACGGCACGGTGGAGCACCTGCCGCGCGAGGCCTTTACGGTCGAGGTGACGGACCGCTGGACGTCACCCGCCACGGGCGCCGAGTACCCGGCCGGCTGGCGCATCGAGCTGCCCGCCGAGGCCTTGGTGATCGACCTGCGTCCCACCGTCGCGGACCAGGAGCTGGACACTCGCGCGACGACCGGGGTCGTCTACTGGGAGGGCTCACAGGCGGTGACCGCGACCCGCGACGGCCAGCCGTTCGGCGGCGAGGCGTACGTCGAGCTCACCGGCTACGGGCCGTGAGGCAGCGAGCCGTGAGGCCGATCGGCGGTCAGGCGTCAAGGCGGTCAGAAGACGGCGAGGAATACCGGCGATCCGCGCAGGTTCTCGATCAGGATCGGACGCTGCTGTAGCCAGCCTCCCGCGCGTATGCCCGGAGCGTGTCGGAGCGCATCACGGTGCCGGTGCCGAACGAGGGCTGCTCCGCCATCCCGATGGCGCCGGGCAGACAGTGCAACACGCTGTAGCCCGTACATGCGTCGTTCGACCTCGTCGGCCGGAGCCGTGAACGCCTGGTGCGCGAGCCCAGCTCGGCGGACCTCGTCCGTATGCTGGCCGCAGCGGCGGCGGGCATGGGCGGACGCTTGCCGGGGTCTGCGAGAGCTTGAAGGGTATGCCCGGCAGCCGGAGCGCGCGCACGACCCTCGACCGGGCTGCAGCACATGTCGTGGATGGCCTCGAAGACGGTCACCTCCGCGGCCGTGAGCGCGCGGCGTGCTGGAGGCCTCGGCGGTCGGCGGCGTCGCGCACCGAGAACCTCCCGACGGCCCACGCTCCGTTCGTGACGACCCGGACGCCAGCTCGGGTTCGCCTCGCGTCCATTGCCGCTCGAGCCCACCGCCACGGCGACGGCCGTCGGCCGTCGTCTCGTACGGCGTGATGTTGGGGTGCCGGTTGCCCATGCGTCGGCACCACCCCGCCCACCAGATGGTTCGCCGCCTGGTTGATGAGCCATGCCACGGTCGACTCGAGGAGGCTGAGGTCGATGCGCTGGCCGCGGCCGGAGCCCACGCGACCTTCCACACCCTGGCCGTCGCGGCCGCGCAGCGCCGCCAGGACAGCCACCGCGCCCGCATGGCCGGTGGGTCGGTGATGGCCACGCCCACCTTGGTGGGCTCGCCTCCCGCCTCGTCCGGCTGGCCGGTGATGGCACGGCGGATGGAACCAGCCTGGTTCGCTGCCGATGAGGTGATGAGGAACATCGTGCGGTTCGTGTCCGCCTGACCCTCGCGGAAGTCCGCGTCGTAGTCGGCGTAGCCGCCGCAGGACCTCGCGCCGCTGCCGTCGCGGATGGCGCCTTGTTCCAGCAGGAAGTAGCCCGATCATGCAGAAGGCCGTCGTCTGGTCGGCCGCTGTCGGGTCGGCCGACGTGGGGTCGGTGCGTGCGGAAGGCGGCGGGGTAGTCCAGGCTGTCGCGGCCCAGGTCGCCCAGCAGCATCGTGCAGTAGGGCCCGGCCAGGCGTGGAGAGATCGCACACCCGGCGCCGGCCAGCGTTCCTTGAGGCTCTGAGACGTGCGGCATCGACCTCCTGTGAACGGATGCGACGCTGGTGGCCGCCTGCTGTTCGAGCTGCGATTCGCGCAGGTATGGCGGGCATCGGACGGTGCCGGTCGCCGACGCCAGCTCTGGACGGCTGTGGCGCCACCGGGTGGCGAGGCCGCAAGCGCGGCGTAGAGCCCGCTCCAGCCTGGTGGGACGCTCATCCCGCGCATCCAGCGGTCCACCGCGCCCCGGCGTGCCCAAGGAGTGCACTTCTTCGACCGCGTGGACGGCAGCTTCACCGACGGCGACATGGGCGCCCTCGTTCTTCGGTCGACCGGACGGCTGCGGCCGCAGTGGACGCCCGGCTACGGTCGTCTGAGTCCCCGCCGCTCCTGCATCGAGCCCCTGCCTGCTGCGCGACCCCATCGAGCGCTTCCGCTCCGGGCTCACGCTGACCGAGAACCGTCACCCCCTCCTCGATGCGGCGGCACGGTCGGCCAGCGCGGCTGCTACGCCGACCGATGTGCTCAGGTGCTGTTGCGGCGCGCTGCGTACAGGTAGACCGCGGGCCTGGACGAGGCCGCGCCGATGGCATCGATGGCACCGCGTGAGCAGCAGGTGCACCGTCACGGAAGGGCAGGTAGCTCGCGCGTGTCGGAGAACGGCGCTCGGTCGCCACGATCTGTCGCGCTGGGGCTCGACCCGGTGAACGGTCGGCGGCGAGCGTCGCGCCCCGGCCGCGATGAGCTCGCCGAGCCCGAGCAGGGCCGTGCGGAAGTGGCGCGGGCACCGACCGCCTGGTCCCGGTCTCGAAGGCCGAACCGGTCCGACTTCGTGGGCATCGGCGCGCAAGGCCCACCACGGTGAGCGCCGTGCGCTGCCAGGCGAGAAGGGTGCGCTCGTTCGCCAGGTGGTCGCGGATCGCCGCTTCGGACCTGGATCGCCGGCTCCCGCCATCGCCCGTCACGCTGCCGTCCGTCATGCTGCCGCCCGTCACGCTGCCGTCGCCCGACGCATCCGGTTCGCCGGCGATCAGCTCCCCGCCTCCATGATGAGGCCACGAGCCGGCTCAGACGACGCCGTCCCTGCGGAGCGCCTCCATCTCGCCCGGCTCGTACCCCAGCTCGGCGAGCACGTCGTCGGTGTGCTCGCCGAGGAGCGGCGGCGGCCGCCGGATCGAGCCCGGCGTCCTCGACAGCTTGAAGGGGAGGCCGGTCAGCGGGAGCGGCCCGATGGTCGGATGGTCGACCGTGGCGACCATCTCGCGTGCGAGGACCTGCGGGTCCGACAGGACCTGGCCGATGTCACGGACGGCACCGGACGGGACCTCGGCTGCCACCAGGACGGCGAGCCACGCGTCGGTGCTCCGCTCGGCGATCCGCCGCTCCAGGATGGCGCGCAGGGCGTCGCGCGAGCGGACGCGATCGGCGTTGGACGCGAAGCGGTCCTCGGTCGCGAGCTCCGGTAGCCCGATGGCCGCGCAGAAGCGCAGCCACTGCGCTTCGGAGCCGACGGCCACCGCGATCTGCCCATCGGCCGTGGCGAACGTCTCGTACGGCGTGATGTTGGGATGGCGGTTGCCCATCCGGCCCGGGACCGCGCCGCCGACCAGGTGGTTGGCCGCCTGGTTGATGAGCGAAGCCACGGTCGACTCGAGGAGGCTGACGTCGATGCGCTGGCCGCGACCGGTCCGTTCCGCCTCGCGGAGCGCAGCGAGCACGGCCACGGCGCCCAGCATCCCGGTCACGAGGTCGGTGATCGCGACGCCCACCTTGGTCGGCTCGCCGCCGGCATCGTCCGGCTGGCCGGTGATCGACATGAGGCCGGAGACAGCCTGGATGATGAAGTCGAAGCCGGGCCTCTCCGCACCCGGGCCGGTCCGCCCGTAGCCGGTGATGGATAGCCGGATCAGGCGCCGGTTGACCCGCTCGAGCGTCTCGTCGCTGAAGCCGAGCCGCTCCAGACCGCCGGTCCGCAAGTTCTCGACCAGGACGTCGCTGCGCGCGAGCAGCCGCTCCACGATGCCGCGTCCGGCGGCGGTCCGGAGGTCGGCGCGAATCCCGCGCTTGTTCCGGTTGATCGACAGGAAGTAGCCCGACTCGCCGGGGTAGCCCCGGCCGTGATCGGGCGTCCCCGCGTACGGCGGGCCGTAGTGGCGCGTCGGGTCGCCGGCCGGCGGCTCGACCTTGACTACGTCCGCGCCGAGGTCGGCGAGCAGCATGGTGCAGTACGGCCCGGCGAGGACGGTCGAGAGGTCGCAGACGCGGACCCCGGCGAGCGGACCGCTGCTCTGATCGCGCTGCGCCATGAGACCGATGCTAGTCGGCGAGGGGCTCCCGTATCATCCCGCCGATGCGCAGGCTCGTCGCGGGTGCCGGTCGACTCGCGCGCAGCTGGCGCGGAGCTGGCCCTCCTCCTCCGCAGCTCGAAGCTCCCGAGCCGCCGGAGGGATGGCAGCCGGGGCCGCCCGACTTCATCGGCGTCGGGACGGCCCGTTCGGGGACGACCTGGTGGGACGAGCTGATCCACGCCCATCCGGGCGTCGACCGTGCGCCGGGTATCCCCAAGGAGGTCCACTTCTTCGACCGCTTCTGGGACGGCTCGTTCCGCGACACCGACGTCGCTCGCTACCACGCCTACTTCGCGCGCCGTGAGGGCCGTTCGGCCGGCGAGTGGACGCCCGGCTACATGGTCGATTTCTGGATCCCGCCGCTCCTGCTGCGTGCCGCTCCCGAGGCGCGGCTGCTCGTCCTGCTGCGCGACCCGGTCGAGCGGTTCCGCTCCGGGCTGACGCTGACCGAGAATCGGCTGACGCTCCAGTGGACGGCGCGCGCGGCGGCGAATGGCGGCTTCCAGCGCGGTTGCTACGCCGACCAGCTGGAGCGCCTCTGGGCTGTGTTCCGGGGGGAGCAGGTGCTGGTCCTCCAGTACGAGCGCTGCGTGGCTGACACGGCCGGCGAGCTGCGCCGGACGTTCACGTTCCTGGGCCTCGATCCCTCGGCGGTCGACGAGATGGACGTTGGTCGGCGCGTCAACGAGACGCGGGTCCGGAAGCTGGCGCTCTCGGCGGATCAGGCGGCGACGCTGGCACGCGCGCGCGCCGGAGAACGAGCGCCTGGCCGCCCTGCTGCCCGACCTCGACCTCTCCCTCTGGGGTCGCGAGCGAAGCGCGGCCGCGGCGTGACCGCGGCGTGACGGGGGGCAGAGACCGGTCCCGATGTCGGTCCGCGCGCGCCAGGGCGGTGCGGCTCTTGCGCGGCGTGCGCAAGTGGCGCGGTCACCGACCGCCCGGTCCCGGGGCTCCGCCGCAGCTGCCCGAGGGCTGGGTCACCGCGCCACCCGACTTCGTGGGCATCGGCGCCCAGAAGGCAGGCACCTCGTGGTGGAGCGCGCTCATCCACGAGCATCCGGATGTTCATCGGACGGGCGACCAGCCCAAGGAGCTGCACTTCTTCGACGAGTACTGGGAGCGCGCGTTCACGCTCGCCGACGCCGAGCGCTACGCCCGCTACTTCCCCCGCCCCGCCACCGGGGGCCTGGCGGGTGAGTGGACGCCCGGCTACATTCGACTTCTGGACGCCGGGCTCATCCGCCGCGCGGCGCCGAACGCGCGGATCCTGGTGCTGCTGCGCGACCCGCTCGAGCGCTACCGCTCGAGCATGGCCCACACGGACGACATGTCGCGTGCCCCGTTGGGCCGACAGGACGCGATGGGCGCCTACCAGCGCGGGCTCTACGCCCAGCAGCTACGCCGCGTCTTCGCCGCTTTCCCGCGAGAGCAGGTCCTGGTCCTCCAGTACGAGCGCTGCCGGGACGACCCGATGGGCGAGCTGGCGCGGACGTTCCGCTTCCTGGGACTCGATGAGGTCCCGCTCGACGCTTCGCGCTTCGAGCGCCCCGTCAACCCGACGACGGCGCGGAAGGTCGACCTGACGCCCGACCTGCGACGCGCGCTGGCCCGGGGTACGCGCCTGACCTGGCCGCCCTGCCGGCGCTCGTTCCGGACGTGGACCTGGAGCGCTGGCCGACGATGCGCGAGCTCGCCGCCCGCTAGCATCCGGCGCATGCAGCGCCCGCGACCCGGCACTCGCTGATGACGGTGCACGCCCATCCGGACGACGAGACGATCTCGACGGGCGGGATCATGGCCCGCTACGCGGCTGATGGCCACCGCGTGGTCTGCGTCACCTGCACCGGCGGCGAGCACGGCGAGATCGTGGTGCCCGAGCTCGACACGCCGGAGAACCACGCCCGGTTGGCGGAGATCCGCCGCGGTGAGCTGACCCGGGCGCTGTCCCACCTGGGGCCCATCGACCACCACTGGCTGGACTACATCGACTCGGGGATGATGGGCAGGCCCGAGAACGACGCTCCGGGCAGCTTCTGGGGACCGACAGCGTCGAGGCCGTGGGCAGGCTCGTGCGGCTGGTGCGTCGGCTGCGGCCGCAGGTCATCGCCTCGTACAACGACTTCGGCGGATACGGCCATCCCGACACATCCGCGCCGCGCTCACGGCAAAAGCGAGCCTTCGAGCGGGCGGGCGCATCCGGATGCCTATCCCGAGCAGATCGGCGAGGAGGATGGCTCGAGCCGTGGCAGCCCTTCAAGCTGTACGAGACGGTGCTCGACATCGCACGCCGCCAGCTGTTCCAGGATCTCCTCCACGAGCGCGGTATCCAGACATGGTGGACGCCCCGGACGATGAGACCGAAGAGCAGCGGGAGGAGCGCGAGGCGCACATGCGGAGGATGGTCGAGGCGCAGGGCCCCATCACGACCCGCGTCCCGATCGTCGACGTGATGGACCAGAAGGTCGCCGCTATGCGCGAGCATGTCACGCAGTTCCGTGCCGACGGCTTCTTCCTGGCCTCTCCGTAGACGACTGGCGCACGGTCCAGCCGACCGAGGACTTCACCCTCCTGGTCTCGACCGTGGGCGTCCGACTCCCGGAGGACGACCTGTTCGGGGCTGCCGCCCGAGGCTCAGTAGTCGAGCATCCCCTCCGAGGCGTCGCGGATCACGCGCAGCACCGCCCGGCCCGACTCGGGCTCGAGCAGATTCGGCTGTGCCTGGTCGATCGTCAGGAACGGGTTCAACTCGACCTGGACCAGCTCGCCGCCGTGGAAGGTGAGCTCGGGGAGCATCCCTCCATCGTGGCTTCCGACCAGGTCTGGTCGAACACGAAGTTGCCGATGGAATAGAAGACGAGATGGCCGTCGCGCTCCATGGCCGCCACCTCGTGATGCCCGAAACCGACGATGATCCGCCCCGGCGTCGACCCAGCGCTGCGCGAACCGCCGCTGTGACTGGACGGGATGCGGCGTGTACTCCGGCCCCCACGACGGGAAGACGTCGATGTCGGCCTCGGTGACCGCCTGGCGGATGTTGGGGATGAACTGGCGATCACGGCAGGAGCGCGCCGGCGCTGTCGTCGGTGGCCCACGACCCGGGCGCGACCGCGACGCAGGGCAGGATGGCGACCGTCCAGTCGCCCACCTGCTGGACCGACCAGGTCCGCGCCTGCTCCAAGTCGATGCCCGCGCCGGAGAAGCCGATCCCGTACTTCCGCAGGTAGCGGTACGTGTCACGGATGCCGCTCGTCCCGAAGTCGAGCATGTGGTTGTTGGCCAGCGAGACCCAGTCGATCCCCGCGTTGACGAACATCCGGGTCAGCTCCGGCCTGCCCGAGAACGGCGTCCCGTAGACGCGGAAGACCCAGTCGTCGGTGATCGGGTTCTCCAGGTTGCCGAACGCCAGGTCGGCGTCCTGGAGCATGGCGCGCACGATGCCCTTGTTTCCCGTCTTGACGAAGCTCGGGACCACCTCCGGTGCGAATGGCGGGAACGGCCCGCAGCAGTAGCGGCCGGTGATGCGGACCGTGCCGCCGTCGAACGGGTAGTCGATGCCCTTGTGGCGGTTGTAGACCCGTTCATAGATGCCACGGTCCATGAGCATGTCGCCACCGGCCACGAGCGTGATCACCGACGCCTGGTCCCACGCCTCCTCCGGGGCCACGGTCACGGGGATGGTCAAGGGCCAGGCGGCGTTCCGGTCCACCCGCTCGGTGCCGATGAGCTCGCTCAAGTCGAGCGGCAGCGCCCGGACGCGCGGCTCCAGGTCGGCGGCGCGCAGGAGTCCCAGGCCGCCTTCGCGGACCGCCCGCAGGATCTCGTCCGGCGCGGCGCTCCGCACGGACTCGGCGATGCCGATCCCGAGCGCTCCCGCGATGGCGTCGCGGTCGGCGACCGGCAGCCACACGTCGGCGAAGCGGTCGCTCCGACCCTCGAGCGCAGCGACGAGCTCGTCGCGTGACAACCCACCGCCCGGCTCCCAGAAACCCACGACCGGCACGATGGGCATGGCGACGTCGACGGGAGGCGGCGGCGGTGACGGCGTGGCGGCCGGGTCGGGCGTCACCGACGGCACGGCGCCCGACGGCCCGGGTGTCGCGCCCGGATCGGCCGTCGACGCAGCGGATGCGATGGGCCCGGACGCGGGCGGTCCACTCCTCGTCGGCGACGACGCGCCGGTCCGGTCGATAGGGGCGGGCGGTGCCGTCGGGCGGCCGGCGCCGAGGACGGTGAATACCAGCGCGGCGACGAGGACGACCCCCGCAAGGACCACGACGACACCCAGCGAGACGCCACCGCGACCAGCGGGACGGGAGGACATGGCCGGCGATGGTACAGGCTAGGAGTCGAGGGACCCTGCGGAGGCGTTGCGGATCCGGCGGAGGACGCTCTGGCCGTCGCCGGCCGGATCGAGCAGGTTGGGCTGGGCCCGGTCGATGGTCAGGATGGGGTTCAGCTCGACCTGGACCAGCTCGCCGTCGTGGAAGGTCATCTCGGGCAGGATGCCCTGCATCGTGAACTCGGCCCAGTCCTGGTCGAACACGAAGTTGCCGATGGAATAGAAGACCAGCCGGTCATCGAAGTCCTGCATGCCGGCGACCATGTGGTGCCCGAAGCCGACCACCACGTCAGCACCCGCCTCGATCCACGTCTCCGCCAGACGGCGTTGACTGTCGTAGGGAGTCGACCGGTACTCCGGCCCCCAACTGGGGAATACGATGACCGCTCCGGCCTCCCCCTCTGCCTCGCGGATGTTGGCCTCCATCTGGCGATCGGTGCAGGGCATCGCACCGGCTCGGGTGGGCCGGGCCCAGACGATGGGCGTGACCGTCACGCACGGCAGGATCGCCACCCGACCGGGGCCCGCCTCGAGCACCGAGTACTCGCGCGCTTCCTCGAGATCCGACCCGGCGCCGGCGTACGCGATCCCGAACCGTTCGAGGTGCTTGAACGTGTCGGCGATGCCGTCCGGCCCATAGTCGTAGATGTGGTTGTTGGCCAGCCCCATCCAGTCGATGCCCGCGCGCGTGAAGATCTCCAGAAGGGCGGGCTTCCCGGAGAACGACGTGCCCTCGAGGTGGAAGCTCCAGTCGTCGGGCACCGGGTTCTCAAGGTTGAGCATCGAGACGTCGGCGTCCTGCACGAGTTCGCGCACGATGCCCGTGTTGCCCGTCTTGCGGAAACGCGGCACCTCGTGCTCCCCCAGGCCGGTGAACCTGCCACAGCAATAGCGGCCGGTGATCTCCAGGGTGCCGCCGTCGAAGGGGTAGTCGATGCCCTTGTCGCGGCGCACGACGCGCTCGTAGACGCCCCGGTCCATGATCGAGTCACCGCCGGCCACCACCGTGAAGGTCGCGGCCTGCTCCCATCCGGCATCGGCGGGATCGCTGACCGGGATCGTGAGGGGCCAGTCCGCGTTGCTGGCCACTCGGTCGTTGCCGAAGAGCTCCCTCTCATCGAGCGGGAGCACACGGACGAGGGGCGTCACGTCGGTCGCCCGCAGCAGGCCCAGCGCGCCATCCCTGACCGCATCGCGGATCGTCGCTGGCTCCGCGCTCTGGACCGACGCGTCGATGGTGATCCCCAGCGCAGCGGCGATGGGTTCGCGGTCCCGGTCCGGGACGAGCACCGACTCGAAGCGCTCGCTCCGTCCCTCGAGCGCCTCGATCAGCTCGTCGCGAGAAAGCCCCGGGTCGGTGTTCCAGAAGTCGACCACCGGCACCACCGGCATCAGGTCATCCGACGAGCCCGGCGGGACCGACGGCGAAGGAGAGGCACCCGGACCGGGCGAGCCACCGGGATCAGGGCTGGGCGATGCGCCCGGAGCTCCGGTCGCGGCGGGATCGCCGCTCGTCCCTGGGCTGCCGTCGAGCGACGCGCCGGGACCGAGCGGAGCAGTGGCCGATGGGCCGCCCGCGCTGCCCACGGCGGTCAGATCGGTGGGGCGCGAGCGGCCCGCCTCTGGTCCCAGCGCCGCGACGACGAAACCGGCCGTGCCGACGAGGAAGATGAGGAACAGGATCCCGACGAGCACCTGCGAAGGCCCCGCGCCACGGACGGGGGCGGGGCCAGGACCCGTCCGGACACGGTGGGCCTGACGTCGAGGCACCGCCTGACGGCGGATCGGGACCCGGCGGTCGCGCGCCCTCACGGCAAGAGGCGCTGACGGGGCTGACGGCGCATCGGCAGCAATGGTACCGGTGCGAGGGAAGAGTGGCGGACCCGACCGGATTCGAACCGGCGATCTCCAGCGTGACAGGCTGGCATGTTGGGCCGCTACACCACGGGTCCGCAGCGGAGGGCGAGGATAGCAGGCGCCGGGCCAGCCGTCCGTCCAGGGGCGTCCTACTGCCGGCCCCTATACTCCGGTGTCCATGCCCGACCGGCTCCTCGACCTGCGCTCGGACACCGTCACCCACCCAACGCC
>JAUJNA010000001.1:193877-203473 GCA_030446555.1 Chloroflexota bacterium
CCATGCCCGACCGGCTCCTCGACCTGCGCTCGGACACCGTCACCCACCCAACGCCGGAGATGCGCCGCGCGATGGCGGAGGCGGAGCTGGGCGACGACGTCTTCCGTGACGATCCAACGGTCATCGAACTGGAGGAGCGCGCCGCTGAGCTGACCGGCAAGGAGGCCGCGCTCTTCGTGCCCAGCGGCACCATGGGCAACCTCGTCAGCCTGATGGCGCACGTGGCACGCGGCGGAGAGATCATCACCGAGGCCGAGTCGCACATCGTGTACGACGAGGCGGCCGGACACGCGGTGGTGGTCGGCGCCTCGGCACGGACCATCCCGGCACGCGACGACGGCACCATGGATCCGGGAGCCATCCACGCCGCCTTCCGCGACCCGGCCGATCCGCACGAGCCGCTCAGCGCTCTCGTCTGCCTCGAGAACACCCATGGCCACTCCATGGGCCAGCCGCTCGACGCTGCCTACACCGCGGAGGTCGGGGCCATCGCCCGCGAACGGGGCGTCCCGCTCCACGTCGATGGCGCCCGCATCTTCAACGCCGTGGTCGCGCTCGGCACGACCGTCCGAGAGCTGTTGGCTGCCGCCGACTCGGCCAGCTTCTGCCTCTCCAAGGGTTTGGCCTGCCCGGTGGGCTCCATCGTGGTCGGGCGACGCGAGTTCATCTGGCGCGCCCGACGGGCGCGCAAGCTGCTGGGCGGCGGGATGCGCCAGGTCGGCGTCCTCGCCGCTCCTGGGCTGATCGCCTTGCGCGACGGCCCGCGGGGCATGATCGAGCGCCTGGCCGAGGACCACCTCAACGCTCGCCGTCTCGCGGAAGAGCTGTCACAGCTTCCCGGGATCTACGGCCTGGACCCGTCGCGCGTCAGGACCAACTTCGTCCTCTTCCGCGTCGGCTCGGCCCAGACGGGCACGGCGCAGCGCGCTGCCTTCCTTGACGCGCTGGCCAGGGACGGCATCCTCATGGTCGAGTACCCTCACGGGCAGGTGCGTGCCGTGACCCACTACGGGATCGAGGCCGCGGATATCGACCGGGTGCTTCGGTCCTGCCGGAGCGCGCTGGCAGGCGTCGGCGATCGGCTCGGCGCGAGCGTGGCCTGAGCCTCGCGGCCCTTCTGCTCCCTCGTCGCGGAGCCCCTGCCCTACCTCATTTGACATACCGCTGAAGGAGCCGCTGGACGTGTCCGATCCCATCTCCCAGCTGCCTCCCATCCCCGCCGAGCTGGAGGGTGGGGAGCGACGCCATGAGGAGCTGGTGCGCGACCGGTTCGGCCGGTTGATGCACGCGTTCCCTTCCTTCGCCACGTTCCTGGGCATCCACACTGAGGACTGGCGCCTGGCCGACCTCTCGCGGGAGGCGGTCCTCGGCGAGCTGGATTCCGAGCGCCGCTTCCTGTCGGCCGTGGAGGGACTCGACCCCTCGTCCATGAGCCAGGAACACGGCTTGGAGCGAGAGCTATCCCTCCTCTCGGCCCGCCGCTCCATCTTCGACACAGCGAGCCACCGGGTCTGGGAGCGGCGCGCCGCCGCCTGCGACGAGATCGGTGACGGCCTGTTCCTGTTGTTCGCGCGCGATTTCGCGCCGCTGTCCGAGCGGCTTCGGTCCATGGCCGGCCGCCTGGAAGGCGCTCCCAAGGCCATCCAGGAGGCGAAGACGCGCATCGGCGACCGTCCCGTGCGGCTCTGGAACGAGCTTGAGCTCGATGCAGCCGGGTCGCTCCCCACGCTCTTCGACGAGGTCGTCACCGCCGGGGCCAGGGAGTTCGGTGAGGACAGCGCGGAGCAGCGCCGGCTGGACGCGGCCGCTCAGGGCGCCAAGGCCGCGCTGGAGGACTACCGGGTCTGGCTGGGCGAGCTCATCGGCCGGTCGGGTGACGACTTCGCCTTGGGTCGCGATGCATACGACGAGCTGATCTCGCTGCGTGCCTTCGACGGGCTCACGACCGACGAGATCCTGGAGATCGGCGAGGAGCAGCTGGCGCGGAACCACGAGGCGCGGCGAGAGGCCGCTCGCGAGGTGGATCCGGACGCCGACGAGAGCGACGTCCTGGAACGGATCAAGAGCGACCATCCGGCCACGTTCGAGGAGGCGTTGGCGGGGTACCGCGATGTCATGTTGCGCGCCCGCGACTTCATCGTCGAGCGAGGCCTGGCGACGGTCCCGCCAGAGGAGCTGTCGGTCGTTCCCACGCCCGAGTACCTGCGCCGGGTGATGCCCTTCGCGGCCTACTTCTCACCGGCCCCGTTCGACGCCGACCCGCGCGGCATCTACATCGTCACGCCCTCCGTGGACGGCGACCCGCGCGCCATGCGCGAGCACAACCGCGCTTCCATCAGCAACACGAGCGTCCACGAGGCCTACCCCGGCCACCACCAGCAGTTGTCCGCCGCGATGCGCCATCCGAGCCTCGCTCGGCTGCTCGTGGATGCCCCGGAGTTCGTGGAGGGCTGGGGCATGTATTGCGAGCAGATGATGCGCGAGGAGGGCTTCGACGCCACTCCCCGGCACCGCGTGATCATGTACACCGACGCCATCTGGCGAGCGTGCCGGATCATCCTGGACATCCGGCTCCATCGAGGCGAGATGGGCGTGGACGAGGCCATCGACTTCCTGGTCCAGCACACCGGCTTCGAGCGACCGAACGCCACCGCCGAGGTCCACCGCTACACCTACACGCCGACCTACCAGCTCAGCTACCTGCTGGGTAAGGTGCTCCTGCTGCGCCTTCGAGACGACGAGCGTCAGCGACTCGGCACCGGCTTCTCGCTGAAGCGCTTCCATGACGCGCTGCTCTACTCCGGAAGCCTGCCCATCAGCTTCCACCGCCGGCTGCTGGCGGGCGAGGGTGGCGGCCCCACGATGCCCGACGCGGTCGGCCGGTCGACCGCCGCTCTGGCGCCGGTCGCGGTGCCTCGCCCCACCTGAGGCGTGCAGGTCATCCCGAGCGTCGATCTCCAACAGGGACGATCCCGACTCGTCTTCTGGCCCGGGGCGGCCACGGGGACCGGGACGCCCACCGATCGCCCTGACCGGATCTGCCGCCACTTCGTGGAGGCCGGCGCGCCACTCGTCCATCTGGTGGATCTCGATGGAGCGAAGCAGGGGCGTCCGGTGAACACGGAGGCCGTGCAGTCGGTCGCCCGGGCCGTCGCCACTCCGCTCCAGCTGGCGGGCGGTGTGGACGGTCCCGAGCAGATCGAGCTCGCCTTCGCCGCCGGTGCGACACGTGTCGTGATCCCGCTCTGGATCGCCGCGGAGTCCGAGGAGCGGCTCGCGGCGTGTGTGCGAGCGGCCGGTGACTGGCTCGCGGTCGGGCTCGACGCACGGCCGGACCGGCTCGCCGGCTATCCCTGGAAACGGTTCGTGACACCCACCCTCCACGAGCTCGTCGCGGAGCTGGCTTCGGCGGGTGTCCGGCGTTTCGTGCTCTCGCATGGTGGCACGGCGCCCGACCTGGGGGCACTGGCCGCGCTCTGCGCGACGGTGGACACGGACATCCTGGTGGCGGGGGAGTGACCGACGTCACGGTCTGCCCCGCATCCGCGATGCCGGCGCGGCCGGCGTGATCCTGGGCGAAGCCCTCTTCACCGGATCGATCGACTTCACGGCCGCGCTCGCGGCGGCCGCCTGACCCCGCAGCCGACCGAACGACACGAGGAGGCTCCAAGACCATGGCGCTCACGATGCTCCCGCGGGTCCTGCCCATCCTGGCCGCCTGCCTGCTGTCGGCGGCCGCCTGCGCCCCTTCCGGGAGGATCGAGCGTGGCCCCCGAGTCGCGCGCACCGCTCGTGTCCCCGGCTGCCTCGCCGAGCGGTGGTGCGGGGACGTCGCCCTCTCCCCGCGCCGGCGAGTGGGGGCACGGCCTGCACGCCGTCGCAGACAGGTGGCACCGTCTCTCCGCCCCAGGCCACGCCGCTCGCGGACGCACCGGCCGAACCTGCCGGGGACGGGACCCGGGCGACCATCTGCACCGAGCTCGGCGACATCGTCATCGAGCTCTTCACCGAGTCGTCGCCCGTCGCGGCGGAGAACTTCATCAACCTCGCGGAGGCAGGGTTCTACGACGGCGTGGTGTTCCATCGGGTGATCCCCGACTTCGTCATCCAGGGCGGCGATCCCGAGGGAACAGGCGGTGGCGGGCCGGGGTACGGCATCCAGGACGAGCCGATCGTCGGCGAGTACGAGCGCGGCATCCTGGCCATGGCCCGGCCCGCGCAGCCCGACGGAAGCCTCATACCGGACTCGCAGGGCTCACAGTTCTTCATCATCCTCGCGGACCTGCGCCAGCGGCTGCCCAAGGAGGGCGGCTATAGCATCTTCGGCAGGGTCGTGGAAGGGATGGAAGTGGTCGATGCCATCGCCGGCGCGGATACGAGCGGGCCACCCAGCGACCGGCCGCTCGATCCCGTGGTCATGACCGCGGTCACGGTGCAACGACCGTGAGCGTCGCGAAACGTTACGGAACCTTAACCCACCCTTCGGCATAACCCCTTGAGGCGCCGCAAGGGGTTCCGATAGACTTGACACCGTGCTGCTTGTCAGCACGACTGCCCCAGGCACAAGGTCATGGGTAGGTTGGGTTAGGGTAGCCGGTGCAGCCGGCGTGATAGATGCCCTTGTGACGTGGCAGGCACTGGCGGGGTTCGCTCCGTCGGTCTGGCCGGGACAGTGCAAACGGCCCCGCTTCGGCGGGGCCGTTTCGATCCTGTCCGTTCGGCGCGGATCCGTTACTGTCGGGAGCGCGGATCTACGGCCAGTAGTCGGGCCGGGCTTCCCCTGGCGTCCCGGAGCCGGCGACAACGACCATCCTCACCGGACCCCGCCGCGCCCAGTCGCTGTCCTGACTCCACCACTGGTTGCCGGTGGCAGTCAGCCCTGATCACGTTCCGTCATACGTCCCCGCGACATCCTCGTACCTCCCCGCCGCGAGGTCAGCGGCCCCATCGTCGAAGTCGGCGGTCCCAGCGCCGGAACAGGTCGCCCCTCCGCCGTGCCCAGGATGCTCGGGCTGTCCTGGCTCCACCACTGGTTGCCCGTGGCGCCGAGGCCGTTCGGCGACCCGTAGAGCACGCTGACGCCGCCCTCATCGCGCAGGAACGTGTCGGATGGCAGATCCTCGCGTGGCGCCGCCGCGGCGAGGTCGATGAAGCCGTCGCCATCGAAGTCGCCCGTCGCGAGAGCATGGCTGAATCGGTCGAATGGATCGGCCGAGTCGCCGATGCCCGGGCTGTCCTGGGTCCAGAACTGGTCGCCGGTCGCCCTTCGCCGAACCGTGGATCACGTGGACGCCGCCGTCCCGCATGTCGTGGAAGTCCTCGACGGCACCCTTGATGGCGAAGCCTTCGCCGTCGAAGTCGGCGGCGGCCGCGACCGAAGAGGTCCTGGATGCCGACGCTGACACCCACCGCGACGAGCCCCGTGGCCGGCGAGGTCGTCGCCGCCGACGTTCTGCCCGTCCTGCCAGGGCCCACCGCCAGATCGGCGAACGTCCGAAGTCCGCGGCGCAAGGGCACTGGTATGCTCGAGCCGCTTCCTGATGCCCGTGCTGTCCTGGCTCCAGGAGGCTGGTTGCCGGTGGCCGTGAGCCCGCGCGCCGACCCGTAGAGCACGTTCACGGCACCGGCGTCGGTCGCCGCACCGTCCTCGAGCGGGGCTCCCACCGCCAAGTCGGCGAACCCGTCGCCGTTGAAGTCGGGCTGCCCACGGCGATCCGTGCCGGACGGACCGTTCGCGGCGGCGGGGTCGGCTACCACGATGGACATGCCGAGAAGGGTGATGACCGCGAAGCCGGACACGAGCATCCGAGCCATGTCACTTCCTTGGAGTGCGGGCGATGCGCTCGAACGAACGCCGGGCACTCGTCATCTGGAGAGCTCGCGTTCCCGGCTCGTTTCCGCACCGTGAACATTTCATCCACCCCTCGCACTCCACGCGACCACCCATGACGCACGTGGATGGGAAGCGTCTGGTAACCGTTATCGAACTGCTTACGGAGCAGCAACAGAGGGCGAACGGAAGCGACCCATGCTCGTCGGGAGCGTCGCGGCTTGCAGGACTCGAACGCGGCGCGGAACGGGAGGTCCGGATGCGCCTTCGGAGCGCGATCGTCGTCTCACTCGTCGGTCTCGTGGTCGTCTTCGGCGTCGTGTTGGTGAGCGTGGCCCGCACGCCGTCAGGTACCCGCCCGACCGCCGATCCGTCCCGGCCGGCGAAGGCGAACGTCGCCGCCACGCAGCTCCCGACGGCGGCCGACTCGCGGAGGTGACGGGTCCCCCGCGGAGCCGGCTCGGTCGGCGCCGACGCCGGTGCCGGTCGAGCCTCCTCCCGAAAGGAGCTTGCTGCTCCCGCGACCATCCTGGTGGCGGGGGACATCGCGTCATGCGCATGGGGCAAGGACCGCGCCACGGCACGCCGACCCGGGCCTCGTCATGACCGCGGGCGACAACGCCTATCAGACCGGGAGCTACCGTCAGTTCCGCGATTGCTACGGCCCGACGTGGGGCCGGTTCCGTGATCGCACGCGTCCCACCCTGGATGGAACCACGACTGGGCGACGCCTGAGGCAGCCGGCTACTTCCGATACTTCGACGATCGGGCAGGGCCCGCCGGCCGGGGCTACTACGCGTTCCCGGCGGGGACGTGGCGCATCTACGCCCTCGTCAGCGACTGCCCGGCGGTGGGCGGCTGCAACACCGGCTCGGATCAACACCGCTGGCTCAAGGCCGACCTGGAGGCGAACCCACGCCAATGCGTGCTCGCCGTGTGGCATCAGCCCAGATACAGCAGCGGGCCCCATGGCACGAACTCCCGCACCAATGACCTGCTGAAGCTGCTCTACAACGCGGGAGCGGAGGTCGTCGTCAACGGCCACGATCACTTCTATGAGCGGTTCGCCAAGGCTCGGCCGGACGGCACGGCCGACCCGACCCACGGGGTCCGCCAGTTTCATCGTCGGGACGGGAGGAGCTCCGCTCTACTCCATCCAGGAGCCGTTCGCACCGAACAGCACGGTGCGCAACGATTCGACGCACGGCGTGCTTCGGCTCACGCTCCAGCCCGACGGGTACGCGTGGGAGTTCCTGCCCGTGCGCAGCGACACGTTCACCGATGACGGTGCTGGGGGCGTGCCACGGGCCTCCAGCGCGCTTGCTCGCGCGTAGCGACCCTCGCCGACCTGGCCGATCCCATCGGGGCCGAGATGGGGGCGGTGATACGCTTCCAGCCGCGCGCCCGTAGCTCAGCGGATAGAGCGTCTGCCTCCGGAGCAGAAGGCCGTGGGTTCGAGTCCCGCCGGGCGCGCCAGTCCCCGCCGGTCGCTAGCTCGCCATGGAGCCACCAGCACGCTCGGATGCGAGCTCACCGGCGCGCGCGAGGACGTCGTCCAGCATGGCCGGTGTCAGGCGGCCCGTGAACGTGTTCTGCTGGCTGGGATGGAAGCAGCCCAGGAGCCTGTAGGGTCCCACCTGGGCCTCCGAGCGGTGCCCGAAGACAGGTCGTCCACCAACGGCGCGGTGCCCCAGCGTCGCGAGCGCCCGCAGCGCGCCGTCCCACGCATAGGCGCCCAGCGCGACGATGGTCCGCACGAGCTCGAGCGCCTCGATCTCGCGGACCAGGTAGGGCAGACACGCGTCCCGCTCCTCGGGCGTCGGCCGGTTGCCGGGGGGCGCGGAGCGGTTGACCGCGGCGATGTAGGCGCCATCCAGGCGCAGCCCATCGGTCACGCTGTCCGACGTCGGCTGCGAGGCGAAGCCGGCCCGGTGGAGCGCCGCGAAGAGGACATCGCCCGAGCGGTCGCCGGTGAAGACGCGGCCCGTGCGGTTGCCACCGTGGGCCGCCGGAGCCAGCCCGACGATGAGGATGCGCGCATCCGCGTCGCCCAGCCCGGGCACCGGCCGTCGCCAGTACGGCTCGCCAGCGAATCGACGGGGAGGATGATCGGCGGCTTCCTCTCGCCACGCCACCAGGCGGGGACAGCGACGGCATACGACCACGTCCGCAAGGATGCTCGCGAGTGCCCGTTGCCGGCGCTGGCGAGCGTCAGCGGGCGAGGGCCCCGCCATCTTCCGTCGCGAGCTCCACCAGCCCGCGGAGGGGGATGGCGACCCACTCCGGGCGGTGTGTGAGCTCGTGGATCAGCTCGTAGGTCGCCTTCTGGATGAGCAACACGCCGAGCAGCGTCGAAAGGCGCGCGCGATCCTCCGGCAGAAGGCCGCTGCCCTCCATCGCCTCGAGATACGCGCCCACGAACGCCGCGGAGACCCACCCGTACCAGAGACGTGCCCAAGGCTCGAGGTGAGGCACATCCTCGGGCCGGACACTGCCGACGCCCGGTGCCCCGAGCAGCGGCCCATATGCCGCGTAGTGGAACGAGCGGAGCATGCCGGCCACGTCCCGGAGCGGAGAATGCTTGTGACGCCGCTCGCTCAAGGGCCGACCGGGTTCCCCCTCGAAGTCGATGATGATCACGTCCCGGCCGGTCCAGAGCGTCTGGCCGGCGTGGTAGTCCCCATGGATGCGCGTGCGCATCGCGTCCATCGGTCCGTCCAGCAGGGCCGCCACCCGGCGTCTCAGTGACTCCTCCACGGCCAGGGCGGCTGCGGCGGCGGGCGCCGCCGACTCCGGCAGGACATCGAGTCGTCGACGCAGCAGGGCGAACGCCTCGGCCGCCTGGGCGCGGATGCCCTGGTATTGCGAGCGGCGGTAGTGGGGCGTGAAGGGCTCGGGAGCGAATCCGTCGTCCGTCGCGCCGGACGCGCTATCGGGGGCAGCGGCTCCGCCTGCCAGCGCGCGGTGGAGCTCGGCGGTGCGCAGACCGAGGAGTCGGGCCGTCTCCAGGTAGCCGCCGATGGCCTCCCGCGCCGCCTCCGGCGGCTCCTGGGTCGAGCGCGCCAGGATGGCGCTGGCACCGGTCGAGCCCACGACCACCGCCGGCTCCGAGCGGGCCACCGCCCGGTCGTAGTAACGGCCGAGAGCGTCGAGTGTGTAGGACCAGACGTCGCCCTCGTTCAGGACGAAGCCCTGGAGCAGCCCGACGGCCATGGGCTCGCCTCTCTGCTGGCGGTACTCGATCCAGCCGGCGACGGTCGGGGTGTGCGGGAAACCACGCTCCGTCAGTAGCTGCCCCATCTCGACGTCCGGATTGCTCCCGGGGTGCAGGCGCCGGTAGAGCTTGAAGATCAGCCGATCGCCGAAGACGACGGACGTGTCCCCCTGATCGGCGCGGCCGACCGTGGCTGGCTCCGCCGTAGAGCCGCCGCGAAGCTCCCGCAACCGACCGGTCGGCCGGCCCGCGAGGATCCCGCCACCCGGACCACGCACGCGGCGCCGCCCGGCGACGACCGACAACAGGGCCGTCTGGACGCGCGGGTCGAACGCAGCGTCGTAGAGCGCCCGCGGAGGGTCGCCATCGGCGCTCTCGATCCGAGCGACGAGCGACTGCGGGGTCTCCGAGACGACTCGTTGGGCGGCAGCATCACTCGCGATCGCGAGCGGCAGGACGTACGTCTCGGGGTCACCGTCGGTGTAGCTGATCTCCAGGAGGAAGAGCCGCGCCTCCGCGCCATCGGAGGCGATGGGGATCGCATCGCGCAGG
>JAUJNA010000001.1:203573-207695 GCA_030446555.1 Chloroflexota bacterium
GGCCGCTCCCCCAGAGTGGGGAACTCGACGTGGCCGAACATCTCGACCGGGACATGGTCGCGGAACTCCGCCAGGTCGAGTTCCGCGAACTGGACGTACCGGGAGAGGTTGGCGACGACGAGGATCGCTTCGTCCTCGAAGCGGCGGATGAAGGCCAGCACCTTGCGGTTCTCCGGATGGAGGAACTCGATGCTGCCTCGCCCGAAGGCGCGGTGCTGTTTGCGCAGCGCGATGAGCCGCTTCATCCACCACAGCAGCGAGTGCTGGTTGTCCTGCTGCGCCGCGACGTTGATCGACTCGTAGTGGTACTCGGGGTCGGTGATGACGGGGAGATACAGCCGCTGGCGGTTGGCCGTCGAGAACCCGGCGTTGCGGTCGCCGCTCCACTGCATGGGCGTCCGGACGCCGTTGCGATCGCCGACGTAGACGTTGTCGCCCATGCCGATCTCGTCGCCGTAGTAGAGCACGGGCGTGCCCGGCAGGGAGAAGAGGAGCCCGTTCATGAGCTCGATGCGCCGCCGGTTGTTGCCCATCAGCGGCGCGAGGCGGCGCCTGATGCCCAGGTTGATGCGCATCTGTGGGTCCTGCGCATAGACCCGGTACATGTAGTCGCGCTCCTCGTCGGTCACCATCTCGAGCGTCAGCTCATCGTGGTTGCGCAAGAAGAGCGCCCACTGCGAGGTGTCGGGGATGGGCGGCGTCTGGTCGAGGATGTCGATGATCGGGAACCGATCCTCCATCCGCAGCGCCATGTACATCCGTGGCATGAACGGGAAGTGGAACGCCATGTGGCACTCGTCGCCGGCGCCGAAGTAGGCCACGGCGTCCTCGGGCCACTGGTTGGCCTCGGCGAGCAGCATCCGGTCGCGATGGTGCTGGTCGACGTGCGCGCGAAGCTCGCGCAGGAACCCGTGCGTCTCGGGCAGGTTCTCGCAGTTGGTGCCCTCACGCTCGTAGAGGTAGGGGATCGCGTCGAGGCGCAGCCCGTCGACGCCCATCTCGAGCCAGAAGTCCATGGCCCGCTTGATCGACTCCCGGACCCGCCGGCTGTCGAAGTCGAGGTCGGGCTGGTGGGAATAGAAGCGGTGCCAGTAGTAGGCTCCCGCGACGGCGTCCCACGACCAGTTCGACGACTCGAAGTCCTTGAAGATGATCCGAGCGTCCCGGTAGCGGTCGGGGGAATCGCTCCACACGTAGTAGCCGCGGGCGGCACTGCCGGCCGGTGCCCGCCTCGCACGCTGGAACCACGGATGCTGATCGGACGTGTGGTTGCAGACCAGCTCGGTGATGACGCGCAGGCCGCGCCGGTGCGCCTCGCGGATGAAGGTGCGGACATCGCGCATCGACCCGTAGTCGGGATGGACGCTCGTGTAGTCGGCGATGTCGTACCCGTCGTCCTTCAGCGGTGACGGGTAGAAGGGGAGGAGCCAGATCGCCGTGACGCCCAGGTCCTGGAGGTAATCGAGCCTGGCGGTCAGGCCCTTGAAGTCGCCCTGGCCGTCGCCGTCGCCGTCGAAGAAGGCGCGCACGTGCAGCTCGTAGATGACCGCGTCCTTGTACCAGAGCGCGTCGCTCACAGTTGTCCGTCCTTCGGATCCGTGGCTCCCGTGACCCGCCATCCCGCAGCCCCGACCGCCTCGCGCCATGCGGTCGTCCGCTCGATCACGGCATCGAGCGCCGCGTCATCTTCGCCTGCCGCAGCGAGGAGGGTCAGATCACGCGCCGCAAGCGCGTCGAGGAAGCTTTCGAGCGTCTCGCGCTCCACGTACGCCTCTCCCTCCCAGCGGTGCCAACCGGAGGCGAGTCGGACCGAGTCCAGTTCGAACCAGGCGGGAAGCGAGCGATCGCCATCGCCCCGGCCGTCGGACGGTTCGCCGCCCGGAGCGTCAGCGCGAGTCGGGGGATCCGGCGCGGCGATCAGCGCGGCGATCGTCTGCGCCACCTGCCGGGCGTCCTCCTGACCCACGCCGAGCTCGCCCGCGGCGGCCGCCAGGGCCTCGTCCACCCCGCGCTGCCGCATCCATCCGGCGTCCTCGCGGCGTGCCTCCAGCAGGCCCCGGACCGCTTCCGCATGGATCCAGCCAAGCAGGATGGCCCAGCGCGTCCGATCAGTGCCCAGCCAGGTGGCCAGGCTGCTGCGGCCCGTCGACGTTCCCGCCCCTCGGCCGCTGCGCACGAGATGCGTGACCGCTCGGACCCGGCCCAGCATCGTGGACGCGGCGGCGGTATCCGATCCTGCTTCCGCCCGTGCCAGCCGGCCCAAGAGCCCAGCGGCACGCTCTTCCTCGGCCAGGAGCACCGTCCGGGTCGCTGGCTCGTCCCGTCCGAGCGCCGCTCCCGCGATCCGCCGGAAGGCCCGCGCGTCGATCAGCTGCCGGATCGTCTCGCGCAGCGGAGCTCTGACGAGCTCATCGAGCGCCTGATCGAGGTCGGCGACCGGACGTCCGCCGAGCCGCACCGCGAGGCGCCGGAGATCGCCGCCCTCGTCGTCCCAGAGCACGGCGGGGTCCATGAAGACGCGACAGTCGTACGCGCCGAGCTCGAGGTCCAGCCCCTGCTCATGTACCTCCCGGCAAGCGCGCAACCATCCGCGTCCCGAGCGCTGGTCCCGGAACACGACCCACGCCCCTGCCTCCGCGGGCAAGGCCAACGCTTCCGCCAGCGTCGTGACGACCTCTCTCCGGCCATCCGAGGCAGACCGCGACGCGGGGACCGAGCGGTGGACGCGGCCATGGATCTCGCCGTCGCGGTCGTGGAAGACGACCAGGCAGCGTCGGGCACCGTCGCCGTTCGTGTAGACATAGGCGTCCTCTTCCACCGCACCACCGTCGGCGACGAGGTCGTAGAGCGCGAACTCCCGAGCCTCCGCGAACAGGTGGCGCTCGTGCAGCAGCGGGACGCTCTCCCGCTCGTGCCGCTCGATGAGCGCCCTGTCCGGTGTCTCCTCCAGGCGCGCACGACGGAACTCCATCCCGTACCGCTCGCTGAGACCCTCGATCTGGCCGTGCGCGAACATCGGTAGGCCGGGCAGGGTCGCCAGGACGGTCGCCACCCCGAAGTACTTGTCGCCGCTCCCGAACTGGTCGACCGCTGTCCGCTCGTCCGGGTTGCTCATGAAGTTCACGTAGCGCTGCAGGATCTCCGGATCGAACGCCAGCGTGTTGCGGAGCACCGTCCGGTACCCCTTGTTGTCCTCGTCGCGGAGCATGTGCATGAACGCACTGTTGTAGACGCGATGCATGCCCAGGGTGCGCACGAAGTAGCCCTCCATGAGCCAGAAGGCCTCCGCCAGGAGAAGGGTGTCCGGCGCGTCCTCCGCCACCCGGTCGACCACCTCGCGCCAGAACTCATGCGGCATGCGGGCCGCGAACTCCCGCCGGTCCATCGCATATGCGCCACGCGACGGGATCGACTCGCCGCTCCCCGGGATGGGGTACCAGAGTCGCTGCACGTGCCGTCGCGCGAGCGTCATGGCGGCGTCGAAACGGATGATGGGGGCCCGTCGCGCCACGGCCAGGATGGTCTGGATGACCGCCTCACGGACGTCCGCGCGCAGGAAGTCGAGCTGCGCGGTGTCGTTCCAGGGCATCCCGGTGCCGTCGTTGCCGTGGTAGACGAACCGCTCCTCGCCGCTCCAGCGGTCCACGCGCCGGAAGACGACCGCCGCGTCCGACGCATCGTCGTAATGGTCCTCAAGGTAGATGCCCACTCGCTCGTCGCTCGAGAGGTTGGGGCCGTTGAACGAGTAGGCCTCGAAGGGGCTGTCCGGGCGGGAGATGAAGTGGTCGGCATGCTCCACCACCCAGCGTGAGTCGATCCCCATGTGGTTGGGCACCATGTCGCAGGCGAGGCGGATGCCACGGGCCATCGCCCGGTCGCGAAGCGACGCCAAGGCGCCTTCGCCGCCCAGGTCCTCGCTGATCCGGTAGTCCATCAACGAGTAGGCGGAGGCCACCGCCTCCGGGTTGCCGCCCCGCTGCTTGATGAGCCTCGAGGCGATGCTCCGCTCCCACACGCCGATGAGCCAGAGAGCCGTGAAGCCCTGTGCCGCGAGCGCATCGAGCTCTTCGTCGGGGATGGCATCGAGCGCCCGGATCGGTCGCCCGTAGCGGCGGCTCAGCT
>JAUJNA010000001.1:207795-210625 GCA_030446555.1 Chloroflexota bacterium
TCGTCGGGGATGGCATCGAGCGCCCGGATCGGTCGCCCGTAGCGGCGGCTCAGCTGGTCGAGCCAGACGTATGTGCTCTTCGCGACCATGACCGTCCGAGGCATCCAGTCGCGGTCGGGGCTGTAGCGCTCCGTCGCGGCCTCCAGACCGGCGAAGCCATGGAGCGCCTCCGTGTCCGTCGGGCCGGGCCCGCCGATGCCCAGGGCCGGAGTGGCCATCCCGGGGTCGTGATCCGCGTCGTCCGCCTCCGCGTCCGCCATGTCGTCCGAGTCGAGCGTGCCGCGCTCCTCCGCCGCCAGTCGCTCCAGGTCGAGGGGCGCCAGGTCGATCAGGCCGCGCGCCTCCGGCCAGTGCTCGTTGATGTAGATCAGCTGGTCGGCGAGGGACTCGGGCGCGACCCGGGCCGGCGCGGCCAGTAGGCTGACGGGGTCCTTACCTTCCTCGCCATCGACCGCCCAGTGGCGGCGCATCGCGCCCACGATCTCTTCGTACGCCGATGCGCGGGCCACGGGGCGCTCGTCGATGAGCTCTGCGTGTCGGACGAACGCCGGGTTGCGATTGCTCGCCCAGAGAAGGAGGAGCTCCTCCATCAGGAGCTGCCGGTGCGGTCGCCCGTGGGTCTCGCCGGCCAGGTACTCGTCGAGACCCACCTCACCGCGGAAGACCGGGCTTGCCGGGAACGCCGTGGCGTAGACCCGCAAGGTCTCATCGACTGCCTCGGGACCGAGCTCCTCGACCACCCGCGCCAGCACTTCGCCCAGGGAGTCCCCACCAGTGCCGCCGAGCGCACGGCCCTTGATGAGCAGGTGCATGGCCTCATGGATGAGCGCCATGGCCTGCAGCTGCCACGCTCCCGGGGCAGGCCGGTCCTCGTGTCGCAGACGGGCCGTCATCAGCCTCGCCAGGAGGCGAGCCGAGGCGAGCGTCGACCGGTCCTGCGGGAGGACGGACAGGGGCTCGCCGTATCCGTACCGCTCGCGCGCCTCTCTCGCCAGTGGCATCTCGCTGCCCACCGGCCCGGACACCCGCACCTGCTCAGTCACGAGGGCGCCCGCCACATCGCCGTCCCGGGCGTCAGGGCGCGCCGGTCGTCGCGACCCCCGCCGATGCCCACGCGGTCACCATAACGCATGGCGCCGACACCGCCGAAGGTACCGCATGTTGCCGGGGCCCCTTGGGGTTACGCTCCGCTGGAGGGGCGGCGAGCGTGTCGCCGAACCTGCGCGGTCTCCCGCCGCGTCCCCGACCGATGATGGGAGTCACGGATGACGGCAAAGCCTCGCGGGTGGTACCGCGCCGCCGCGACCCTCGGTGTCGTCGCGCTCATGGCCCCTTCCACGGCGCTCGCGGGTACGCCGGTCGACCGCCTGCCCGACCTCCAGATGGCCAGGCTCAGCGAGTTCCGGATCGAGGTCCAGCAGGATCCGGACCGGACCCTGCTGCGCTTCTCGGCGGTCATCCAGAACAAGGGCAAGGGGCCGCTGGTGATCCGCGGCGAACGCGACTGCACGAGTCTCGCCTCCTGCCCCGAGATGACGACCTCGCAGCGCATCAAGCGGAGCGACGGCTCCTTCCGCAGCGTCCGCAGCGAGGGGATGGCCCGCTACGACGTGAAGGACGGTCACAACCACTGGCACATCATGGACTTCGAGACGTACGAGCTCATCCCCATGGACGTCCCGCCGGAGGAGGCGGTCGAGCGGATCACGGGCAGCAAGGTCGGCTTCTGCTTCTTCGACACGGAGCCGGTCGACCTCTCACTACCCTACAGCCCGGACTACCGGGTCTTCGAGGAGGCCGGCTGCGGGGTCTCGACCACCACGCGGATCCGCGTGGGCCTGTCGGTGGGCTGGGGTGACCGGTACTCGTGGTTCCTTCCGCGACAGTGGATCAACGTCACGAACGTGCCGCAGGGGCGCTACCTCGTGTGCGCCACGTCCGATGCGTTCGGGCAGTGGCTGGAGCGCCGCGACGACAACAACCAGTCGTGGACGGAGATCGAGCTCTACCAGGGGCAGGAAAGGATGGCCGTCCGGGTCATCGGGGACGGCAAGTCCTCGTGCGAGGAGCGTCTCTCGCTCCCGCAGGAGGCCGACTGGCGCGCCGATCTGCCGCGTGCCCAGGCGATCCCCTACGGCGGCCCCCTGCCGGGACACCACGTGCGCCATGGGCCTTCCGTTCGGGCACGAGGGTCAGTCGCCCCCGTGTGAACCGGAACGGACGTGGAATCCCTCCAGGTCACCGGCCGGCGGTCCGCGCTTCACATCCACCCGCTGCACCCGTGACCCGACCGGACCCCGCTCCAGCTCGGCCGTCAGACGGTCAAGACCGGCGGAGGGCCCCTCCGCGATGACCGCGACGCTGCCATCGGCGCGGTTGGTCACCCAGCCACTGAGTCCCAGCGCCGCCGCCGCGCGCCGCACGTGGTAGCGGAAACCGACGCCCTGTACCAGACCGTGGACCGAAGCCTCCAGGCGTTCGGGGACTCGACCCCCGTCGTCACTCACGCCGCTGCGCGGATGCGCGGCCACGCGAGGAGGAGCGCGTCCAGCGCGAGTGCGGGGTCGCCGTACTCCTCGATCGCCGCCACGAGTGCGTCGAGCCGCTCCAGGAAACGGAGCAGTCCGGCCTGATCGATCACCGCCGCGAGCGAGCGCAGCTCGTCGAGGAGCGACGGTTCCGTGAGCTGCGCCGATCCGCCCCGGGCCACGACGGCCAGGTCCCGGCCGACATCGCGCCAGGCGCTGAGCACCCGGATGGTCGCTCGACGGCGCTCCGCAGGTTCGGCGCGCGCAGGCGTGGCCCGGGGCGGCCCGGCAGGTGCCCGCCT
>JAUJNA010000001.1:210725-226298 GCA_030446555.1 Chloroflexota bacterium
CCGCAGGTTCGGCGCGCGCAGGCGTGGCCCGGGGCGGCCCGGCAGGTGCCCGCCTCCCCCGGGCCGACGCGCTCGCCGCGCTTCCTCCATCCCGCCCCGATCGCGCGGCATCCGCTTCGTTACCAGCGAGCGGCTCGCCGAGCAGGCCGTCGAGCGTCATGGCGTCGCTGAGCAGATCGGCGGCCGCTCCCAGCCGCGTCCTGACATCGGCGCGGCTCAGGTCGAGCAGGGAACGTGCCAGTCGATCGGCCACGAGCGATGCCTCGGGCTGGCCGGCCAGCGAACGGGCGAGGCCCGGTCGCCCACGGGCCGCGCGAGCGAGCGAAGCGGCCCGCGAGGCGTCGGCCACACCTTCGTCCTGAAGCCTCGCGGCGATGACCGCACGCGGCACCGGACCGACCCGCAAGCGCGCCGCTCGACTCGCGACGGTCGGCAGGATGGCCGCTGGGTCGTCGGCAGCCAGGATGATGCAGGCGGCGCCTACGGGTTCCTCCAGGGTCTTGAGCAGGGCGTTCTGCGCGTCGGGGTTGAGCCGATGCGCCGCCTCGATGACCGCCACACGCCAGCGGCCCTCCATGGGCAGCAGGGCCAGCTCAGCCGTCAGCCTCTGGACCTGTCCCAGGCGGATCTGATCACCGGCCCCCTCCGGCGTCAGCCGGTGCAGGTCCGGATGGTTGCCATGGTCGACCTTCCGGCAGGCGGAGCACTCCCGACACGGGCGTGCACCGGGCTCCGGCGAGACGCAGAGAAGGCCCGCCGCGAGGTCGAGGGCGAGCGTCGTCTTGCCGACGCCCGCGGGACCGACGATGAGCAGTGCGTGCGGGGGCCGTTCCGACACGATCGCCCGCTGCACCGCCGCGAGCGCATTGGCGTGCCCGTAGGTGCGAAGTCGGGCCACGCCGGGGTCAGGCCTCGCTGTCGCCGGTCGCGGGTACCTCCGTGTCGGCCGCTGGACGACGTGTCGGGCGGCGGCGTGTCCGTGGCGGCGATGCCTCCCCGGCATCGGCACCGGGACCGCTGACCGGCGCGTCGCCGACGACCGCGTCGCCCCCGGGGGGCGGGGCGTCGGAGGCGCTCGCACCGGCCGGGGAGCGGCGAGTCGATCGACGGCGAGTCACTGCGGGTGCAGCGACCGGTTCCACGGTCGCCTCGGTCGGCTCGCCACCGACAGTGGCGTCGGCTCCTTCGACCGCCGCCGGGCGGTCCTTGTCCGCTGCCGTCGCGCGGCGAGCCCGGGTCGCGCGCGGGCGAGGTGCCGGAGCACTCTCGCGGGGCGCGACCGGCTCCTCGGTCGCGCCGTCCGACCCGGACGCGGCACCGGTCTGGATCGCCGTGGCCGCATCAGCGGTCACCGTCCGCTTGGCACGCGGCCGGCGAGAAGCGGTGCGCGCGGGGCGAGGAGCGGGTGGCTGGACGGTGGTCACGTCGATGGTGACCTCGTCGCTCAGGCCCGCGTCCTCGAGCACAGCCACCGGCTCCGGCGGCTGAGGAGCGGCGTCGCCCGGCGTGAGCCCGGGGCGGCCGCCACGGCGCGCCAGCTCCGCCCGGAGCAGCTCCTGGACCTCGGGCGGCACCTCGCTCCATGGTTCGGCGCTCGCCGAGACCGGCGAAGCGGGCGCCTGGTCGCCGCGATAGGGCGCTGGCTCCCCACGGTAGGGCGCCTGCTCGCGGTGCGGTGCCGGATCTCGATAGGGCGCCCGTGCCGGCCGAGGCTGGGACGCTCCGTCGCGACCGCCGGGCCGGGCGCCCGGCCGAGCGACATCGCGGCCACGGCGTGGGTCGGGTTGGCGCATCCCACCGCCGCCACCGAACGCCGAGGTGCCGGTGCGGCCGTAGCGCTCACGATCGAGCGCCGAGCGATACGCGGCGGCCCGCCCTCCACCACCGCGGCCACCTCGCCCTCGCTGGATGCGCTCCTGGCGTCGCTCGGCCAGCAGGTACTCCGGCACTTCGGGCTCGTCCTCGTAGTCCTCCTCCTCAGGACCGCTCCCCGATGTGGCGGCCGCTTGCGGCGCCGGTGGGACGCCCAGCTGTGAGTCCCAGACCGATCCGAAGGTGGAATGCTGCGGCACCGCCACCGGCGCCTCATCGAGGTACTCCTCGTCCTCTTCCGGAGGAGTGACCTGTCCGACGGATACCAGCTCCGTCTCGGTCCGCCCACGACCGCGACCCCTGCCACCCCGACGTCGCCGCCGGCGCCGGCCATCGGCATCGATCTCGCCGGTGGCTTCGCCCATCGCATCATCGAGAGGTGTGGCGGGCGGCCCGACGACATCGGGAAGGACATCCTCAGCAAGGACGTCGTCCGGGGCTACGTCGCCGGGCTCCACGCGCGAGAGCCGCTCGCCGGGCAGGACGATGAGATTGCCGGGCAGCCCGGTCGCGGAGTCGGCGGCCTCGGCGACGATGGCGTCGCGCTCGGGAGCGCGGCGGGGCCGACGGCGCCGTGCCGGCCCTTCCGTCTCCTTGTCGGGCACCTCGGTCATCGACAGATCGCCTTCCGCAGCCGCTGCCACCCGCCGGCCGCTGCGAACGCCCTTCTCGACACGTGCGATCTGCGTGATGTCGGCGAAGACGTCAGCCACCTCGATGAGGTCCGAGCTGGTGTTGCCTCGGAAGCTGATGACCTCGACCCGCACGCCCATCTGCTGCACGGCGCGGATGGCCGGCGCGAAGTCCCCATCGCCCGACACGACCACCGCGACGTCCAGGTGGGTCGCCATCCGCATCAGGTCGACCACGAGCTCGATGTCCAGGTTGGCCTTGATCCGTCCGTCGCCGTACTTGCGGATGTCCTTGGAGACGACCTTGTACCCACTGCGAGCCAGGAAGGCGTGGAACTGCCGCTGGTTCTCGTTCTCGGGGTCCAGACCCGTGTACGCGTAGGCGCGCACGAAGTCGCGACCCGCCGTCGCTGACTTCAGGAGCGTCACGTAGTCGATGTCGGTGCCGGCGGCCTTGGCCGCATAGAAGATGTTGGCCACGTCCACGAAGACGGCCACGTTCTTGCTCACGCAGGACTCCTCTGTTGAAGGATCGACCGGCCACCACTCGTAGACGGCGCGAACAGCGCTCCAGGCGCTTGCGGCCGGGCCGGGCTCGCGGTCATCGGGACCGCGGTGCTCGGGGACAGCGGTGCCCGAGGGGAGCGCTGAAGGGACCGCCGAAGTGGTCCATGCATCACGCTGTTCGGGACCCTGAGACCGTGTCCGTGCCGCACTCCCCTATGCCATCCCGGTCCGGACGCTGAGCGCGGGCCGTGAGTGGGGCCGATGGCGGGGGCGGGCCTGTCGACTCGCGCCTCGACCGCCGGGGCGTCCGCGCGTCCCGAGCGCGCCGCGCCGGTTGTGTGTCGACGACTCGTGGATCCGAGGGGTCGACCGCCGGGGGGCGACTCTGGACATCTTGCATTCGAGACGCCGCTGGCTATGATACGGCATCGCGTCGGCGGCGACGTCGGACGCACACACGTTCGTTGCCTCTGGGCACACCGCAGGGGAAGAGGGGCCGGAACCAGTACCGGCCCGGTGGTCGTCGCCCGAGGGCGGCGCTGCCCCCGGCATCCCATCGGTGCGAACCCAGTGCTCGCCGCGTCTCCCCCGGTCCACCGGCTCGACGCGTTGAGGAGCAAGGAGGAGTCTGGACGAATGAAGCTGAGGAACCTCGGCGCGCTGTCGGCGGCGGTACTGATCGTCGCCAGCGCGTGCACACAGTCCGGCGCCCCGGCGACCGGCGGCGCCCCGGCGACGGGCGGTCAGCCGTCAGCCGGCGGCGGCGAAAAGGGCACCATCACCGTCTGGTCGTCGCTCCCGCGACAGGGATCGTCGAAAGGCCAGACGGACACCATCGTCAACGCCATCAAGCTCGCGCTGGAGGAGCGCAACAACCAGGCCGGCGGCTACACCATCGAGTACGTCGACGGCGACGATTCCACGGCCGAGGCGGGCCAGTGGACGGAGGCCAAGGAGATCGAGAACGCGACCAACGCGTCGAGCGATCCGGACGTGGTCGGGTACCTCGGCACCTTCAACTCGGGAGCGGCGGCCGTCTCGATCCCCATCAACTGCCGCGCGGGCCTCGTCATGATCAGCCCGGCGAACACCTATCCCGGCCTCACCAAACCCGGCAAGGGCGAGGAAGGCGAGCCGGACAACTTCTACCCGGACGGCTGCAAGCACAACTACTTCCGCGTGATCCCGGCCGATGACCTTCAGGGCCTGGCCGGCGCCAAGTGGGCGAAGCAGCTCGGCTTCAAGAAGGTCTACGTCATCGACGACAGCCAGCTCTACGGCAAGGGCATCGCAGACGTCTTCCGCGCCGAGGCCCCGGGCCAGGAGCTGGAGGTCGTCGGGAACGACAGCATCCTGGGCACCGAGACGGACTACATTTCCCTCGCCCAGAAGGTCCAGCAGGCCGCGCCTGATCTGGTCTACTTCGGTGGCATCACCCAGCAGAACGCCGGCCAGCTGTGGCGTGACATCAAGGACGCCATGCCTGACGTGGCCATGATGGGCCCGGACGGGATCGCCGAGCAGGCCTTCCTCGACGCGGCGGCTGAAGCCGCTGAGGGCACGTACACCACCTTCGGTGGCCTGCCCGCTGAGGAGCTCGAGGGCGAAGGCGCCGAATTCGTGAGCACCTTCAAGGAGCGCTTCGGTGACCTCGAGCCGTACACGGCGTACGGATACGAGGCGGCGAACGTGCTCCTCGACGCCATCGAGCGGGCCAGCGCTCGCAACCCGACCGATAACGCCCAGCTCCGCGCCTTCGTCCTGGAGGAGGTCGCCAACACGAAGGACTACCAGGGTGCGCTGGGCACCTGGAGCTTCGACCAGAACGGCGACACGACCCTGACCCAGATGTCGGGCAGCCAGGTCGTTGACGGCGAGTTCGTCTTCCAGGACATCATCGAGTAACCCCACTCAATACCGGTTCCGTCCACCGAGCCACGACCGGCTGCTCCGCTGGGGCAGTCGGTCGTGGTCTATCCAGCCTCCACACCTCGAGGGTCAGGGCGTGGATCTCGAACAGTTCGCCGTCATCCTCTCCATCGGGCTCTTCAACGGTCTGATCGTCGCGCTCGTCGCCATCGGCTACACGCTCGTCTACGGGATCATCGAGCTGATCAACTTCGCCCATGGCGACGTCTTCATGCTGGGCACGCTGCTCACCTATTTCGGCCTGGTGGCCATCCTGCCCGGGTTCGGCGTCGAGGCGTCGCTGATCTCCGCCCTGGCGCTCATCCCGTTCATCATGGTCATCACGGCCGTGATCAACGCGAGCATCGAACGGGTCGCGTACCGGCCGCTCCGAAACGCGCCGCGCCTGGCGCCGCTCATCAGCGCCATCGGCATGTCGTTCATCCTCCAGAACGTCGGCATCATCCTGCTGGGGCCGTCACCAAAGGCCGTGCCCAGCGTGCTCCCGAATGACCCGCTCATCGTCATGCCCGGCGGCCGGACCCTGATCTCGCTCAACGAGGTCGTCGTTGGGGCGGTGACGATCCCTTTGCTGCTCGCCCTGGCCTACTTCGTGACCAGCACCCGCCAGGGCAAGGCCATGCGCGCGACCGCACAGGATCGCGAGGCGGCCGGCCTGATGGGCATCAACGTGAACCGGACGATCTCGCAGACCTTTCTGATCGGGGGCGCCCTCGCCGGCGCGGCCGGCTTCGTGGTGGCGCTCTTCCTGGGTCAAGCGTGGTGGTTCTTCGGTTTCCCCTTCGGCCTGCTGGCATTCACGTCCGCCGTGCTCGGCGGCATCGGCAACATCACGGGGGCTGCCCTAGGGGGCATCGTCCTGGGCCTGGTCAAGTCGATCAGCGATTTCTACATCGAGGCACGGTGGACCAACGTCATCGTGTTCTCCATCCTCATCATCGTGCTCGTGTTCCGTCCCACGGGGCTGCTCGGCGCGAAGCAGGCTGAGGGAGCCTGATGGCCGTCGCGGCGGCTCGTCTCCCGAGCCCCGGGGGTCTCCGGGGCCTTGCCCGCAACGAGACGCTACGGAACCGGGTCATCGTCGCTGGCCTCCTGCTATTGGGAGTGGCCTACCCGTTCTTCTACCGGATGATCCCTTCGGCGATCCCGGCGCCGGATCTCAACAACCTGATCGTGATGTCCTACTACGCGATCCTGGCGCTGGGACTGAACATCGTGGTCGGGTTCGCGGGCCTGTTGGATCTGGGGTACGTCGCCTTCTTCGCCATCGGCGCCTACACCGCCGCGTTCCTCTCATCTCCCCATTTCGACATCCACCTCACCTGGTGGATCGTGGTCTGGGTGGCGGTCGCCATCGCCGCCCTCTCGGGCATCCTCCTGGGTGCGCCCACCCTGCGCCTGCGGGGCGACTACCTGGCTATCGTGACGCTGGGCTTCGGTGAGATCGTGCCCCTCGTCTTCCGTAATCTGCCGGGGGACATCACCGGGGCGAACCAGGGCATCCGACCGATCGACCCGCCCACCATCCCGCTCGCCGGCCCATGGGGCGACCAACTCTCGTTCAGCAACAGCAACCTGCAGCTGGCGCTCTACCTGGTCCTTGCGCTGCTGGTGTTCAGCTACTGGCTGTGCCAGAGGATGCGCGATTCGCGCTTGGGCCGTGCCTGGATGGCGATCCGCGAGGATGAGACGGCGGCCGCCTCGATGGGCATCAACACGGTGAACACCAAGCTGCTCGCCTTCGCCCTCGGCGCAAGCCTGTCGGGCTTCGCGGGCGCGTTCGTGGGCGCTTACCAGACGGCCATCTTTCCGGAGTCCTTCCGGTTCTCCATCTCGATCACCATCCTCGTCGTCGTCATCCTCGGCGGCATGGGCAGCCTCCGTGGCGCCGTCGTGGGTGCCTTCGCACTGCAGTACGTGAACCTGACATTCCTACGCTGGGTCGGTCAGTACGTCAACCCACCCCTGAACTCGGTAGGGCGGTCGACCGGGATCGAGTTCCTGGAGAACTTCGTCCTGCACAGCTACAACTTCCTGATCTTCGGCATCGTGCTGGTGGTCATGATGGTGGTCCGCCCCGAGGGATTGCTGCCCACCCGCGAGCGAAAGGCGGAGCTGCATGGCATCGGCGTGGCGGCGGAGGAGACGGCCGCGACGGCCGACGAGGTGGCCACCCATGAGACGGCGCTCGAGGAGGCGGGCGAGGCGGTCACCATCGAGGACCTGCCCCCCGAGGATCAAAAGCGCGACCGATGACCGACATCCGCCCCGATCCCGACCCGAGCGGACCCGGCAGCGAGCAGCTGCGAGAGGCGGTATCCACCCCGACCACGGGAGTCCCTGCGCAGGGATCCGACCCGGTCTTCGAGGCGCGTGGTGTGACCAAGCGTTTCGGCGGCCTCCTCGCCGTCTCCGAGGTGGACTTCACCATCCCTAGGGGCGCCATCGTCAGCCTCATCGGGCCGAACGGTGCCGGTAAGACGACCTTCTTCAACATGATCACCGGGCTCTACCGCCCGACGAGCGGGCAGATCCGGTTCGACGGAAGGGACCTGACCGGACTCAAGCCGCACGAAGTGGTACGCGCGGGCATCGGGCGGACGTTCCAGAACATCCGCCTGTTCGGAAACATGTCGGCGGTCGACAACGTGCTCGTAGGTCTCCATCACCGGCTCAAGGGCCGCTGGTGGGAGGCCATCCTCCGGCCGCCGTCGATCGTGGCAGAAGAGAAGCGCGCGTTCGACGAAGCCGAGCGGCTCCTCGCGTTCGTGGGCCTCGAGGGCAAGACGCACATCACCGCCCGGAACCTCGCCTATGGGGACCAGCGCCGACTGGAGATCGCTCGTGCTCTCGCTACCGAGCCCAAGCTGCTGCTGCTCGACGAGCCCACCGCGGGCATGAATCCGGAAGAGACCCGCCGCCTGACCGACTTCGTGCGCCGCCTGCGCTCCGACCTTGGTCTCACCGTCCTGCTGATCGAGCACGACATGCAGGTGGTCATGGGCATCAGCGACCGCGTCACCGTGCTTGACCACGGGGAGAGGATCGCCGAGGGCAGCCCGGACACGGTGCGCCGCGACGCGCGCGTCATCGAAGCGTACCTGGGCTCCGGCGCAGCGGCCGGCGTGGGGACCCACTGACGTGCCGATGCTCGAGCTGCACGACGTCCATGCCTACTACGGCAACATCCACGCGCTGAAAGGCGTCAGCCTGACCGTGGACGAAGGCGAGGTGGTGACCCTCATCGGCTCGAACGGCGCCGGCAAGTCCACCACCCTCAAGACCATCAGCGGCCTCCTGCGGCCACGGCTCGGTGAGGTGCGCTTCGAGGACGGCGTCCTGAACGCCGTGCCGCCTCACCAGATCGTCTCGCTGGGGATCAGCCAGAGTCCGGAGGGGCGACGCGTGTTCCCGCGCATGACCGTCGCGGAGAACCTGGAGATGGGCGCCTTCCAGCGCACCGCGGATGCGACGCTGCAGGAGGACTTCAAGCGCGTCTACCGACTCTTCCCGCGGCTGGAAGAGCGTCGTAGCCAGAGAGCGGGCACGCTTTCGGGTGGCGAGCAGCAGATGCTGGCCATCGGCCGGGCGCTGATGGCCAAGCCGCGTCTCCTGCTCCTCGACGAGCCATCGATGGGCTTGGCGCCGGTCCTCGTGGAGCTGATCTTCGACATCATCCGGACCATCAACCAGCAGGGCACGACCATACTGCTCGTCGAGCAGAATGCTTTGATGGCGCTCGGCGTCGCAGGGCGTGGGTACATCCTGCAGACCGGACAGATCGTGCTCGCCGACAGCGCCGACCGCCTGCGCCAGAACGATGACGTCCGAAAGGCTTATCTCGGGGGCTGAAGCGACCGCCGCCAGCCCTCTCATGGACCGAGGGTCACGCGTGTGTCGGCTCGATCGACCACCTCGCCGGTCCGTCCGTCGAGTCCGAAGACGTACAGGTGAGACTGGCCCGACGGGCTGTCAGGCGGGAGCGACAGCTCGACGTGATACTTGGGGTGCGCATCCGGCACATCGCCTTCGGCACGATCGGGAGCGGTCTCACTCACCGCGGTCGTCATCTCGGCGAGCGTCCGGCCGGCAGCGTCCCGCAGGACCACGCGGACCTGTCCCACGGGAGCGAGGACCGGTCCGCTCACTACGACCCGGTCGCCAGCGACCGGGTCGTCGGGCTCCGCGGGGCTCCAGATGAGGACCGCATCGCCCGCCTGCACGTACAACGGAGAGGCCAGGAGCTCGCGCTCCGGCTGCGCCAGATCGCCGAGGCGGAGCATCGCTCGAGACCTGACCGCCGGAGGCACGATAGGGAGCCATCCTGAGAACCCACCGTCGGCACCGACGTCCAGGGTCGCAGCTCCGATCTCCCGAGGCCCGATGGTCACGGTGGCCTGGAGTCGGTGGATGCCATCGGCTTCCCCTCGGATCCGGACCAGTCCGGACCGGAACCACAGGACGTCGGGGATCGGACTGATCAGGCGGATCGGCGGCGCTTGCGTCGGCGGTGGCTCCGACGCACTCGTCCGCCCCTCGGAACCCCGGGGAGTCATCGCCGCGGTGGTACGGGTGACCACCGGGTCCGTGATCCTGCCGGCCAGACCGCCGAGGACCAGCACGACGGAAACGAACAAGACGATCCATGCTGCCCGGTCCCGCCCCACAGACACCCGCTGGGTCGGAGGACGCATCGATACCTCCAGCGCCGGCTCATCGCGGTCCGGGACTGCCGGGGGCCGCCATCGTGCGCAGGTGTATCACCACTGACCGGCCCCGGCAAGACCGACTACGGCTAACGGACCGGACCGGGTTCGGCGAGGATCTCGGCGACGCCCCACGCGACGATGATCAGCCCCGCACCACTGAGCCAGAGGCCGGGGGCGCGGTCCGGCAGCCCCACGATCCCCTCGCCAGACAGCTGGACCACGCGCACCACGAAACCGGTGAGAGCGATGCCCGCGATCAGCAAGTAGGTCTGCGCGCGGTCCAGTGACGATCGTCCGTTGCGCGAGGCATAGGGCAGCGCGAGCAGCGCCAGCAGGGCGACGCACGCAACGAACACGACGATGCCGGAGCCGCCGAACCCGTTGCCGGTCTCGGCGGGCAGCGCCTGGCCGCCCACCGTGAACCAGGGCAGGACCATGGAGGCGAGCGTGAGGACCGCTCCCACCCCGACCAGCAGCCGGCCTCGACCGAGCCCGCGCCTCACTCCGACCCGTAGACCTCCGGCTTGAGCACGCCGATGAAGGGAAGGTTGCGGTAGAACTCGCCGTAGTCGAGGCCGTAGCCCACCACGAACTGGTCAGGGATGGTGAACCCCCGGTAGTCGATCTCGATCTCCACGAGCCGGCGCGCCGGCTTGTCCAGGAGAGCGCAGATGCGCAGGGTGCGGGGGTTCTTGCCGCGCAGGTAGCGGAGCAGGTAATTGAGGGTCAAGCCTGTGTCGATGATGTCCTCCACGATGACGACGTCGCGCCCATCGATCGAGGAGCTCAGGTCCTTCAGGATGCGCACCAGCCCGGATGTCTCGGTCGCGGTCCCGCCGTACGAGCTGACCTCCATGAGGTCGATCTGGACCGGGATGCTGATGGCACGCATCAGGTCAGCCATGAACGGCAGGGCCCCCTTGAGGACGCTCACGAGCGTCAGTTCCCGGCCCGCGTAGTCGCGGCTCAGTGTCACGCCCAGCTCCGCCACCTTCGCCTGGAGCTGGTCGGCGGGGATGAGGACGGTCGCGACGTCGGCGGTCAGGTCGGGGGCTCGCAAGGCTCGTCAGCGAGGTCAGGTGGGGCGGCTGTGTCGCAGCGGATGCCCGCGGTCGCGGTGCACCCGGCGCGTCGCCGTCCCGATCTCAGGGCGCTGGCCGCTCGCCGGCACACCCTCCGGCGCGGGCACCAGCGCCTCGGCCGGCAGGGGCGCGTCGGCCGGCGCCAGGGCGTGGGCCAGCCTCCCGGGCGCATCCGGCCCGAGCTGGCCGTCGAGACCGATGAGAGATGCCGCGACGTCGATGCGTCCGTACTTGAGGAGGAGGGCCCGGAAGTCCTTGCCGTACAGGAGCTTGATGCGCACCATGGGGTACAGCTCGCGCAGGCGCCGCAGCTTCCGGTTCTTCCTGCGCACCAGGCTCTGCTTGAGCGTCGTCAGCTCGATGAACAGCTCGAGCTCCGGCAGGAAGAAGTCAGGCGCGAACGATTCGACGACGGCGCCTTCCAGGTTCCAGCGGATGGGGAAGGTGCGCGGCTCGTACTCCCAGCGCACCTCGTAGTAGTCGAGGATCCGAGCCAGCTCCGCCTCGCTCGCGTGCGCGAACCGCGGGCCAGCGGTCACGCGGGTCCGTTCTGCGAGCGGCCCAGCAGCGTTTCGATGTCGCCTTCGTATGCCGCCAGGAACTCGTGCATGTCGAGCACCTCGTCCGCACTGACGACCGGCCCGCTGTGCACAGGCCGGTCGACCGCCTGGTCCACGACGACGCCCTGCTCGCCGAGATGGACGTGGACGGGCGCATCGTCCTCAGCCGGCTGGATGGTCACGACGGCGACGGCTCGCGTCCCGCAGCTCTGGCAACCCAGGTCGACGAAGAAGAGCTCCTCCCGCTGGGCGAGGATACGGATCTGGCCGGTCCGGTACGAGCGGCCGCACGATCCGCAACCGAGCGAGGTCAGCTGGGCCCGCAGCCATTCCGCGCCATCCATCGGGTGGCAGTCTACCGCCTCGGATGGCTCCGGGGTCCGGTGCACGTTATACTCCCTCCCAGTATGACGCTCACGAGGGATCGCATCATGTCGGCCGAACGATCACGTACCGCCGCTGCCCGGAGCAGCGGTACCGCGGGCGACCGGCCCTCTCCCGCTCGGGTCGCCTCGCCGCACGGGTCGCGCTCGGAACGCGGCCACAGCTACACCAAGGACCGGGCCCAGCTCCTGCGCCGCCTGTCACGCATGGAGGGCCAGGTGCGCGGCATCGGACGGATGATCGAGCGAGACGAGTACTGCATCGACCTGCTCCAGCAGACGGCCGCACTCCGAGCGGCCGTGGACGCCATCTCGCTCCTCATCATGGAGGACCACGTGGCGGGGTGCCTCGCGACGGCGGTGCAGACGGGTGACGCCGAGGCCTATACCGAGGAGGTCATGGAGGTCGTGCGGCGCAGCATGGGCCGTCCGGTCCGGGCACCGCGGGCCGCGTCGGACTGAGGATCGTGGACCCGCGACCGCCCCGAGGCGCGGTTATCCACCAACCGGGTCGCGGCGGGGCAGCTGGTGGATAACCACCTTGACCCCGGGCCGGGGGCCGTCCCAGATTCGCGGCCTGCACCGATGCGGTCGTGGGACGGCCGCTCGGCCGAGTACGGTAACGTCCGCCGCGAAGTGGCCGGAGTGATCCGACCGTAGGACCGACCGGGGACGGAAAACCGAAAGGTCGCTGGTGTCAGGAACGTTTCGGCGACGGGAGCGAGCGCAGTCTCAGCCGTCGACCCGCGGTCCGGGGATCGGCTCGCGCGGCACGGTCGCGTCGCTCTCGCCGCCAGAACGCCCTCCGCTACCGACCGATCACCGGGCGCTGCCGCCCATCGGGGTCGACTTCCACGAGGCGCTCGACCGGGGCCTCGAGCAGCTCGGACTGGGGCTCTCCCACGGGGTCCGGGCCGCGCTCGAAGCACAGGCACGGCTGCTGCTGGCCTGGAGCGGGCAGGTCAACCTCACCGCACACCGCACCCCGCAGCGCATCTGCCTCGAGCACATCGTCGACAGCCTCACGGCGCTGCCCATCCTCCGCGGGCTGACGGATGAGCCGGTCGCGATGTTCGACCTGGGCAGCGGCGCAGGCTATCCCGGCCTGCCCCTCGCGCTCGCTCTGCCCTGCCGGCGCGCGGTCCTCGTGGACTCGATCGGCAAGAAGGCGCGCTTCCTGGCGGTCGCCGCGGCCGCGGCGGCGAGGGAGATGAAGGCGTCCGGGGAGGAGGTTCCGCCCGTCGAGGCCATCGCTGCACGTGCGGAGTCCCTCGCGCGCGATCCCCAGCATCGGGAAGGGTGGGACCTGGTGACCGCTCGGGCCGTCGCGTCGCTCGAGCGGCTGGTCGAGGTGTCGTTCCCGCTGCTCCGCACGGGCGGCGCGGTCATCGCGTGGAAGCGTGACGACGGGGCGGGTTCGCTCGCGCGGGAGCTGGCCGCGGCGCGACCGTCGATGGTCGCGACGGGCGCCATGATCATCGCGGTGCACGCGGTCGCGGTGCGCGGACTGGAGGATCATCGGCTCGTGGTGATCGGCAAGCGCCGTGGAGCTCGATGATCCCGGCCATCGAGGGGGACCGGTCTCTGGGCACCTGACGCGGGCCACACATCCCGCCCCCCCACCCCGCTGCTACCCTTCCGCCGATGCGCGTCGCGGTCCTCTCGGACATCCACGCCAACCTGCCGGCGCTCGACGCGGTCCTCGAGGCACTCGCTCCGTACGACGCCGTCTGGCAGCTCGGCGACATCGTGGGCTACGGTCCCCAACCCGATGAGGTCGTGGCGCGCCTGCGGGAGGTCGGCGCATCCGGGGTCCGAGGCAACCACGATGCTGCGGCCGTCGGTCAGCTGGCTACCGAGGCATTCAACGAGGACGCGCGTACGGCCGTGGAGTGGACCGCCGCTCGCATCCAGCGCGAGACCGCAGAGTGGCTGCGCTCACTGCCGGAGCGCACGACGAGCGAGGTCTTCACGCTGGTCCACGGCAGCCCGCGTGATCCGATCTGGGAGTACCTCCTCTCCGCCGCCGTGGCGCGAGCCAACCTGGGCGCGTTCCAGACGACGCACTGCCTCGTAGGCCATACCCATGTCCCGCTCGCCTTCCGCGAGGAGGACGACGACATCGAGACACTGGCCCCCTCCCACGGCTCGCGCCTGGAGCTCGACGCACGCCGCGTGCTTCTCAATCCCGGATCGGTGGGCCAGCCGCGTGACGGGGACCCGCGCGCGTGCGGCATGCTCCTCGACACGGAGAGCGGGCTCGTGGAGTGGCGGCGTGTCGCGTACCCCTTCGAGCAGGTCCAGGCACTGATGGTCGCAGCCGGCCTTCCGAAGCGCCTCTCGGAACGCCTGTCCCTCGGCTGGTAAGCCGCCGGTGATCGGGGGCCGTCGCCCGCTCCAGGGCCGCAAGCCGGGCGACCGTCGGATACGCGTGGAGCGGCCGCACGCGGAGTACTTCCGCTACTCGGCCGCCGGCACGCTCGTCGCCAGGCCAAAGGCACACGAGCCCCGGGGTCCTTTGGGGCGCCTCGTGAGGCGCGTCAAGCGGGTGCTCGTCGGCCGGCCGCTGGCGACCGAGGAGGAGATCGGGGAGCGCCTCTCGAAGAAGAAGGCGCTCGCCATCTTCAGCTCGGACGCCATCAGCTCGAGTGCCTACGCGACCGAGGAGATCCTCACGGTGCTGGTGCTGGGCGGCGCCGGCATCCTCTTCCTGAGCGTGCCTCTCAGCCTCGGCATCGCCCTGCTGCTGGCGATCGTCGCGTTCAGCTATCGCCAGATCTGCATCGCCTATCCCACCGGCGGTGGTTCCTACTCGGTCGCCAAGCGCAACTTCGGGCGCCGCGCATCGTTGGTCGCGGCGTCGGCCCTCCTGATCGACTACACGCTCACGGTCGCTGTATCGGTCTCGAACGCCGTGGAGCAGATCGTCTCGGCCGTGCCCGACCTGGCGAGCGTCAACGTGGGCATCGGCGTGCTGGCCATCGCGCTCATCACGCTGGGCAACCTCCGCGGCCTGCGGGAGTCGGGCAACATCTTCGCCGTGCCCACGTACCTCTTCGTGGGCAGCGCGCTGCTCATGATCGCCATCGGCGCCTATCGCATGCTGGTGCTCGGCGAGAGCCGTCCGCCACCCGCTCTCGAGTCGGGCGCCGACCAGCTGCTCGGCCTTGCGCTGGTGCTCCTCGTCGTCCGCGCCTTCGCCTCGGGCGCGGTGGCGCTCACCGGGACCGAGGCCATCGCCACCGGCGTGCCGGCCTTCCAGCCGCCGGAGTCGCGCAACGCCGGTCGGACGTTGATGGTCATGGCAGGGCTCCTGGCCATCCTCTTCGTGGGCATCACGTTCGTGGCGTCCGGCTTCGGCGTGGTCCCGACACCGGAGGGCCAGGAGCCGAAGGTGACGGTCATCTCACAGGTGGCCTCCATCGTCTACGGCGGCGGGTCGGTCCCGTTCTACCTGTTCCAGACGTTCACCGCGCTCCTCCTCTTCCTCGCTGCCAACACCTCGTTCGCGGCCTTCCCGCGCTTGGGAGCGGTCCTCGCCGAGGACGGCTTCTTCCCCCGCCAGTTCGCCTTCCGAGGCGACCGGCTGGCATTCACGGCCGGCATCGTCGTGCTCGGTAGCCTGGCCGCCCTCCTGGTGGTCCTTTTCGGCGCCGACACCCACGCGCTCATCCCGCTCTATGCGGTGGGCGTCTTCATCGACTTCACCATCTCCCAGGCGGGCATGGTGCGCCACTGGCTGCGCGAGCGAGGGCCCGGTTGGCGCTACCGGCTGCCGATCAACGCCTTCGGAGCGGTGCTCACGGCCATCGTCGCGGTCGTCGTCACGTCGGTCAAAGCGCCGACCTCGCTGGTCGTCGTCGCGCTCATCCCCGTCCTGGTGGGCGTCATGTCCTTCA
>JAUJNA010000001.1:226398-237545 GCA_030446555.1 Chloroflexota bacterium
ACCTCGCTGGTCGTCGTCGCGCTCATCCCCGTCCTGGTGGGCGTCATGTCCTTCATCCGACGGGAGTACGACCAGGTGACCAGAGAGCTCGCTCTGCGCCCGGAGCAGGTCATCCGGCCACCCGCCCGACGGGAGCGCGTGGTGGTGCCCGTACCGGGACTCTCGCGCGCCGTGGTGCAGGCGGTCAACTTCGGTCGGTCGCTGGCCGATGACGTCCGGGCGGTGCACGTCAGCTCGGATCCGGAGGAGGCTGGTCGGTTCCGTGCCGATTGGCAGCGGCAGATCCCCGGCGTGCCCCTGGTCATCGTGGAGTCGCCGTACCGCTCGCTCGTCACGCCCTTCCTGGCGTACCTCGACGTGATGATGCCGTCCCAGCCGGATCTGATCACGCTCGTCGTCCTGCCGGAGTACGTGCCGCGTCACTGGTGGGACCGGCTGCTCTACAACCAGACGACCAACCGCCTGCGGCGTGCGCTGGTGGGACGGCCCGACACGGTCGTCGCCACGGTGCCCTACCGCAGATAGCTCCAGGCTCGGGCCGGTGCCAGCGACCCGATGGTAGGCTTGGATCGATGCCTGACACGCACGCAGCCCCCTTCTTCGCGCGCGCCGTCCTGGGCCTCAACGGCGGTCCCACCGACGAGCTCGTGGTGCGCATGGGGTGTGAGCTGGCCCGGGGTCGGCAGCTGGACCTCATCGCCCTTCACGTGGTCGAGGTCGACTGGCGGCATGACCTGTCCGAGGACCTGGCGAGCAGCGATCAGGGGGCCTCTGCCGTGCTCGACCTGGCCGAGGGGATCGCCGAGAGACAGCGCGTCCCCCTGCGCACCGAGCTGCTCCAGGCACGCGACGTGGGAGCCGCCCTGGTGGACGAGGCGACCGAGCTGGGCGCGGATCTGCTGGTGGTCGGCCTGCCGTACCGCCACCGGTTCGGCGGCGACTTCGCCATCGGTGACGTCATCCCCTACGTCTTCCAGAACGCCCCATGCAAGGTCGTGGTGGTGCGCGAGCCGGCGACCGAGGAACAGGGCCGCCGGGCAGAACCCGCGGCCATCAGCCACGGCCAGGTCTAGGCCCGGGTAGAGGGGATCGGCTCAGCATGCGTGCCTTCATCGTGGGGTGCGGGCGTGTGGGCGCCGGGCTGGCAGAAGAGCTGGCGAGCAGCGGCCACGACGTCACGATCATCGATACGAACGCCGAGGCCTTCAACCGCCTGGGCTCGGACTTCCCGGGCCGCGCCCTCCGCAGCGACGGCACCGATGAGGACCAGCTGCGCCGCTCCGGGGCAGAGGGCGCAGACGCCTTCTTCGCGCTGACCGAGGGCGACAACCGCAACATCCTCGCCGCACAGCTCGCGGCGGAGACGCTGAAGGTGCCCACCGTCGTGGCCAAGGTGAACGATCCCGTGCGTGCCGAGGCCTACGCCGCCCTGGGCATCGCCACGATGTGCCGGACGCGGATGCTCGTCGATGCACTCGCGACCTATGCCGGACTTCCCTCCGACCCCGCTGCGCGCGGCGTCACCCCGGCCACCGGTCACCATCCCGGCGCCGATCACCAGGCAGAGCGGCGGACGCCCGTGACCAGCGTGGCGGAGGACTGAGCGTGTACGTGATCATCGTCGGCGGTGGCAAGGTCGGGTACTACCTGACCAAGGAGCTGCTCGCTGCGGGACACGAGCTCGTACTGATGGAGAAGGACGGCCGACGGGCGCGCCAGATCTCGGACGAGGTCGGGAGCATCGTCCTTCAGCGCGATGGCTGCGAGGGGAAGCATCTCGCGGAGGCCGGTGCGAACCGGGCGGCGATCGTGGCTGCCGTCACGGGCGACGACGAGGACAACCTGGTCGTGTGCCAGATGGCCAAACACCACTTCGATGTGCCGCGCACCATCGCCCGGGTCAACAACCCGCGCAACGAGTCGCTCTTCCGGCACCTCGGCGTGGATGAGATCATCAGCCCCACGCGGATGGCTCTCGCCGCCATCGAGCAGGACATCCCGGTGCACGAGCTGCTGCACCTGGCTCAGCTGCGGGGCGGTGAGCTCGAGCTCATCGAGGCCCAGATCGCCGACGACTCGCCGGCCGTCGGACGCCACCCCGCCGACATCTCGCTGCCCGACGGCTGCTCGCTGTTCGTCCTCATCCGGGGCGACACGGCGCAGCAGATCCGCCCCGAGACCTTGTTCCAGGCGGGTGACAAGGTGCTGGCCATCTCGCGCACCGACTGCGAGGTGGCACTGCATCGTGCGCTGATCGGCGACCCGGTTCCCGGAGCGACCAGCTGACCGACCCCGCGGCGGCGCCGCGGTGCCCTCGGCGAGGGTCCCAGGACGGGCGGACCGGCGGCTCCTTGCGCATCGGGCGGCTGAGGATCCACTGACACCGAAAGAGTCTTGACAACGCCGTTGTCAGGGTTTAGGGTACGGCCGTGTTCACCAGAGCGGGCGTGCCAGGCATCCCTCGGCCGACCCGCGGACCCATCCATGGACCAGGAGGTGCCGCGATGACCCTCATCCGTCGGAGCAGTCCCTTCGGGGAGATGCTCTCACTTCGTCAGGCGATGGATCGTCTCTTCGAGGATTCGTTCGTCCGGCCCGGCCGCGCTTACCTGGGGGCGGAGAGCGGCGAGTACGGCATCCCGCTCGATGTGTCGAGCACCGCGGATGCACTCCTCATCGAGGCTGCCCTGCCGGGGGTGAAGCCGGAGGATGTGGAGATCACGCTCCTCGGCGATACCCTGACCATCAACGCCAGCACGGCGGACGAGCGCGAGTCGGACGAGAACGGGTACGCGTACCGCGAGGTGCGCCGTGGTCGGTTCACCCGCACGGTGACGTTGCCGACCCAGGTCGACACCGAGAAGGCCAGCGCCGAGTTCCGTGACGGCATGCTCCGCCTCTCGATCCCCAAGGCTGAGGTGGCCAAGCCCCGCCAGATCCGGATCGGCGGCACCGGCGAGCAGTCCAAGCCGCAGGTCGAGGCGGGCAGGGGCAGCGGGCCCCAAGGCTCCGGCCCATCCACGACCGCTCAGTCCTGAAAGACCTCTCGACGATCCGACCCATGCGCGCACGAGCGCCTGCCCGGGAGCACCCCGCCAGGGACCCGGGGAGGCCGGTATACGTCATCAGCGTGGCTGCGGAGTTGGTGCGGGCTCACCCCCGCACCCTCCGCATCTATGAGGTGGAGGGGCTCATCTGCCCCGCCCGGACGCCCACCAACATCCGGCTCTACTCCGAGAACGACATCCGGCGGGTCCTCTGGATCCGCCATCTGACCCAGAACCTGGGCGTGAACCTGGCCGGTGTCCGCGTCCTGTTCGAGCTCGAGGAACGGCTCGGTATGCGCATCCTCGAGACCCTCTATTCCGAACGACCGGCGGAGACGGACGAGCCTCAGGAGGCTCCCGTACCAGGCAGGCAGGCCGCCTCCACTTCCGCCGAGCACGCGTGACCCGAGACCAAGGAGACCCGATGGCCCCCCGTTCATCCCCCGCCGGCGCCAAGACCACCGTCGAGGCGCGGTCGCTGCCCCTCGTCGCCCTCCGGGAGACGGTCATCTTCCCGGAGATGATCGTCCCCCTCCAGGTCGGACGCGACAAGTCCGTGCAGGCGCTCAACCGCGCCGTCGCCGACGAGTCGCCCATCGCGCTGGTCACCCAGCGCCAGGCCGACCGTGAAGACATCTCCGACCCATCGGAGCTCTACACCGTCGGGACGCTGGCCAAGATCGCCCAGGTCGTGCAGCTCCAGGACGGGACCGTCCGGGCCATCGTCCAGGGCCAGCAGCGGCTGCGCCTCGTCGCGTTCGAGTCGGTGGACCCCTTCATCCTGGCGCGCGTCGAACTGGTCGAGGACCAGGCGGCCACGGACATCGAGATCCAGGCGCTCGTCCGGTCGGTCCAGAGCCAGATCGAGCAGTACGTCGCCTCGGGCGCGCCGGTGCCGCCGGAAGCCGCGGTCGCGGCCCGCAACATCACCGAGCCCGGGCTGCTGGCCGACATGGTCGCGTACAGCCCGGACATGAGCACCGAGCAGCGACAGGAGCTGCTCGAGACGCTCGACGTCACCGAGCGGCTGAAGCTGGTCTCGGGCTTCCTCGCCCGCCAGATCGAGATCCTGGAGCTCAAGGGTCGCATCCAGTCCGAGGTCAAGTCGGAGATGGACAAGACCCAGCGCGAGTACATCCTGCGCGAGCAGCTGAAGGCCATCCAGCGCGAGCTGGGAGAGGACGATCCCCAGCAGGCGGAGATCAACGAGCTGCGCGACAAGGTCGAGGCGGCGGGCATGCCCGAGGAGACCAAGGCACGGGCGATCAAGGAGATCGACCGGATGAGCCGGATCCCCTCCGCCTCGCCCGAGGTGGGTGTCATCCGCACCTACGTGGACTGGCTGGTCGGCCTTCCCTGGAACGTCTCCACGGACGACAACCTTGACATCAAGAAGGCTGCCCTGATCCTCGACGAGGATCACTACGGCCTCGAGAAGATCAAGGAGCGCATCCTGGAGTACCTCTCGGTGCGCACCCTCGCCGACACGATCCGCAGCCCGATCCTCGCCTTCGTGGGACCTCCCGGCGTGGGCAAGACCTCCCTCGGCAAGAGCATCGCCCGGGCCATGGACCGCAAGTTCGTGCGCATGAGCCTCGGCGGCATCCACGACGAGGCGGAGATCCGCGGGCATCGCCGGACCTACATCGGCGCGCTCCCCGGGCGCGTCATCCAGAACGTCAAGACCGCGGGCTCGAACAACCCGGTCTTCATGCTCGACGAGGTCGACAAGATCGGCATGGACTTCCGGGGCGACCCGAGCTCGGCGCTGTTGGAAGTGCTCGATCCGGAGCAGAACAGCACCTTCCAGGACAACTACCTGGAGGTCGCGTTCGACCTTTCCAAGGTGCTCTTCATCGCCACCGGCAACCTCATCGATCCCATCCCGCCCGCGCTGCGCGACCGGATGGAGGTCATCCAGCTGCCGGGCTACACGCAGCAGGAGAAGATCGAGATCGGCAAGCGGTTCCTCATCCCCAAGCAGATGGAGAACCACGGCCTCAAGGCGAAGCACATCCAGTTCACCGACGAGGCGATGGTCGAGCTGGTCCAGTCCTACACCAAGGAGGCCGGCGTCCGGAACATCGAGCGTGAGATCGCCAACGTCATGCGCAAGGTGGCGCGGCAGGTCGCCGAGGGGCGCAAGCGCAAGATCGTCGTCGACCGCAAGCGTCTACTGGAGTTCCTTGGCCCGCCGCGCTTCGAGTACGGCGAGCTGGAGACGGAGGACCAGACCGGTGCCGCCACGGGTCTCGTGGTGACCGAGGTGGGTGGCGACGTGGTGGCCGTCGAGGTCACCAGGATGGAGGGCAAGGAGGACTTCATCCTGACCGGCCAACTGGGCGAGGTGATGAAGGAGTCGGCCCGCGCCGGTCTCTCGTGGATCCGGGCCCATGCCGCCGAGCTGGGTATCGCGCGCGAGACGTTCGAGAAGAACACCCTGCACATCCACGTGCCGGCCGGGGCCATCCCCAAGGACGGCCCCTCGGCAGGCATCACGATGGCCACCGCCATGGTCAGCGCGCTGACCGGCATCCCGGTCCGCAAGGACCTCGCGATGACCGGCGAGATCACCCTTCGGGGTCGCGTCCTGCCCATCGGCGGTCTCAAGAGCAAGATCCTCGCGGCGCACCTCTCCGGCGCGCGCGCCGTCATCCTGCCGCAGAAGAACGAGAAGGACCTGCGCGACATCCCGGAAGAGATCCGCAAGCAGATCAAGCTCATCCTCGTCGACTCGATGGACCAGGTGCTGGCCAATGCCCTCCGCCGGAAGCCGGTCGCGCTCAAGGCGCCGCCGGCCGAGATCATCGGACCAGGCGACCAGCTCGACGACCGACCGTCAGCGCCCGACAAGGTGACGCGCGGCTTCCCGCCCGCCGAGCAGCCGCCCGCAGCGGCGTCGGGACGAACGATCACCGGGTAACGGCCCCCGGGGCCTAGGGACGATGGAGTACAAGGACTACTACGCCGCTCTGGGAGTGCCTCGGACGGCGAGCCAGGCCGACATCAGGAAGAAGTTCCGCAAGCTCGCGCGGCAGCACCACCCCGACGTGAACAAGGGGGACGCTGCCGCCGAGCGGCGCTTCAAGGAGATCAGCGAGGCGCACGAGGTCCTCGGCGACCCGGACAAGCGCAAGGCGTACGACGAGCTCGGTGCCGACTGGGAGGCCTACCAGCGCGCCGGTGCCGGGGGGCGTGATCCGTTCGCCGGGTTCCAGCGCTCACAGGCGGGTCCCTCCGGCTTCCCGGGCGGCGTCCGCTTCGAGTTCCGCGGTGACCCCCAGGACCTGGAGGGCTTCTCCGACTTCTTCCGGACCTTCTTCGCTGGCGGTGCTGCCCCGGGATCCGCCGGCTCCGGTCCCGGCGGCCGGACGGCGACCGCCACGCGACCGCCGAGCGGCCGGGCACGCTCAGGGTCGCTGGAGGACATCCTCTCGGGCATGGGCGGCCTGGACCTCGATCTGGACGGCCTGGGCGGAGCGCCTGGGGGTGGCCGGTCCGGGACCGCGGCCCGGCAGCCCGATGCTCAGGCCACGGCCGAGATCAGCCTCGAGGAGGCGTTCCACGGCACGCAGCGGCGCGTCGAGATCGACGGCCGGCGCCTCGATGTCCGGATCCCGCGAGGCGTCGACACGGGTCGCCGCATCCGGCTGTCCGGCAAGGCCGGCAGCGGTCCGGGCGCCGGGGACCTCTACCTGACCGTGAGCGTGCGCCCCCATCCGGTGTTCACGCGGCGGGGCGACGACCTTCGGCGAGAGCTCGCCATCGGCCTGGGAGAGGCGCTCCTGGGCGCCGAGGTGCCGGTCACTTCCCTGAAGGGCCGCGTGCTCCTCGACATCCCGCCCGGGACGCAGAACGGCCGCACGTTCCGGCTCAAGGGACAGGGCATGCCGCGGTTCGGGGCACCCGAGAGTGAGCCGCCGACCGGCGACCTGCTGGTCCAGGTGCGCGTCGTGCTGCCCACGGAGCTCACCGAAGAGGCGAGAGAGGCCGCCCAGCGGCTCGTGCAGCTCGCCGGGCAGCCCGATCCCCGTCGCTGACCCTCATCCTTCAGCCGCCCGAACAGCCCGCCCACGACCGCTCGGCTAAACAGCCCGTGCAGGCTTGACCGGGAAGACCCGGGGCCCTGCAAGCTGCCGTATCCATGACAAGAACCTTGACAATCCCACTGACAAGTGTCGTATACTGCGCCTGTACACCAGAGCCCACGCACCCTCCTTCATGACCTTTCCGAGGAGGACCAAGTCGACACGATGAAGCTCGACCGATACACCGAGAAGGCCCAGGAGGCGATCCTGGGCGCGCAGCGCATCGCCACGGAAGCCCAGAGCGCCGTGCTCGACGCGGAGCACATCCTTGCCGCGCTCATCACCGATCCCGAGGGGGTCCCGGCCGTCACGCTGTCCCGGCTGGGCACCGACCCGGCCCAGCTGGGCGTGGAGCTGGGTGCCGTCCTGTCCCGGCGTGCGAAGATCCAGGGCGGTCAGCTCTCGATGGACCCGCGTGCCCGCCAGCTCATGGAGCGTGCCGAGGATGAGGCGCGGCGTCTGGGTGACGAGTACGTGTCCACGGAGCACCTGCTCCTGGCTGCGGCCGAAGCGGGCGGGGACGCGCAGCGTCTCCTGCGGGCGGCCGGGGCGGACCGCGAGGCCATCCTGCGCGCGCTCCAGGGCGTCCGCGGCGGGCAGCGCGTGACGTCGCAGAACCCGAGTCCACCTATCAGTCACTGGAGCGCTACGGGCGCGACCTGACGCGCGACGCGCGCGAGGGCAAGCTCGATCCCGTCATCGGGCGGGATGAGGAGATCCGCCGCGTCATCCAGGTCCTCTCCCGCCGCACCAAGAACAACCCGGTACTGATCGGGGAGCCGGGCGTGGGCAAGACCGCCATCGCCGAGGGACTGGCGCAACGCATCGTGCGGGGCGACGTGCCCGAGGGGCTGAAGGACAAGCGGGTCGTGGGGCTGGACCTGGGCGCGCTCGTGGCCGGCGCCAAGTACCGCGGCGAGTTCGAAGAGCGCCTGAAGGCCGTGCTGAAGGAGATCGAGGACTCCGAGGGGCAGGTCATCCTCTTCATCGACGAGCTGCACACGGTGGTCGGCGCCGGTGCCGCTGAAGGCGCCATGGACGCGTCGAACCTGCTCAAGCCGATGCTGGCGCAGGGCGAGCTGCACACCATCGGCGCGACGACGCTCGACGAGTACCGCAAGCACATCGAGAAGGACGCCGCGCTGGAGCGCCGCTTCCAGCCGGTCTACGTCGACCAGCCCGACGTCGAGGAGACGATCTCCATCCTGCGCGGCCTCCGCGAGCGGTACGAGGTGCACCACGGCGTGCGCATCACCGATTCCGCGCTCGTGGCGGCGGCCGTCCTCTCGGACCGCTACATCAGCGAGCGCTTCCTGCCCGACAAGGCCATCGACCTCGTGGACGAGGCGGCCAGCCGGCTGCGCATGGAGATGGACTCCATGCCGGTCGAGCTGGACGAGCTCGAGCGCCGGCGCATCCAGCTGGAGATCGAGCGCGAGGCGCTGCGCAAGGAGCGCGACGACGCCTCGAAGGCCCGACTCGGTGCCCTGGAGCGCGAGCTGGCCGACATCGGCGAGCGGGCCGGCGCGCTGAAGACGCAGTGGGAGTCGGAGAAGGCGGCCATCTCCGGGCTGCGCCAGACCAAGACCGAGCTCGAGTCGCTGCAGCACCGCATCGAGGAGGCGGAGCGTGCGGCCGACTACGGGCTGGCAGCAGAGCTGAAGTACGGCAAGCAGGTCGAGCTGCAGGAGCGCCTGCGGCAGCAGGAGCAGGAGCTGGCGCAGAAGGATGGTGGCGCGCGTCGGCTCCTCAAGGAGGAGGTCGACGCGGACGACATCGCCCGCATCGTGGCGAGCTGGACGGGCATCCCCGTGACGCGTCTCCTGGAGGGCGAGCAGGCCAAGCTGCTGCGCATGGAGGAGCGGCTCCACGAGCGGGTCATCGGCCAGGACGAGGCCATCGAGGCCGTCTCGGATGCCGTGCGCCGTGCTCGAGCCGGGCTCAAGGACCCGCGCCGGCCCATCGGCTCATTCATCTTCCTCGGCCCCACGGGCGTCGGGAAGACGGAGCTCGCCCGCGCCCTCGCTGCCTTCCTGTTCGACGATGAGCACGCCATGACCCGCGTGGACATGAGCGAATACATGGAGAAATTCTCGGTCTCGCGATTGATCGGCGCGCCTCCGGGCTACGTCGGCTACGACGAGGGCGGCCAGCTGACCGAGGCCGTCCGCCGGCGGCCGTACCAGGTGGTCCTCCTCGACGAGATCGAGAAGGCCCATCCGGACGTCTTCAACGTGCTCCTGCAGGTGCTCGATGACGGCCGCTTGACCGACGGTCAGGGCCGCACGGTGAACTTCAAGGACGCCGTCATCATCATGACCAGCAACGTGGGCTCCCAGGTCATCGCGGCTCACTCCGCGAAGCGCGACGCGGCCTCGTACGAGCAGATGAAAGCGCGCGTCACGGACGCACTGCGAGCCGTCTTCCGACCCGAGTTCCTCAACCGGGTGGACGAGGTCATCGTCTTCCACGCACTGGCCAACGAGGACCTTTCGCGCATCGTGGAGCTGCTGGCGGCCGACCTCCAGCGCCGTCTGGCGGAGCACGACCTCGAGCTGGAGCTGACGCCGGCCGCGTTGCGGCTCATCGCGACCGAGGGCCACGATCCGGCGTTCGGTGCCCGGCCGCTGAAGCGCGCCGTCCAGCGGCTGGTCGAGAACCCGCTCGCCCGATCGCTCCTCGAGGGCCGCTTCCAGCCGGGCTCCACGATCGGCGTCGACGCCGACCCAGTAAGCGGCACGCTGCTGTTCCACGGCGAGGGCGAGGGGCAGCCGGTGGTGACGCAGGCGGGACGTGGCCGCGACGCTCGAACGCGTGAACCGGTCGGCGCGGGCATCCGGCCGGGCCTGATGGACCTGCCCGCAACCGATCCGAACGGCGCTGACGGCTCCAACGGTGGGGAGCGGCTGAACTAGCTCCCCACCCCGGCAGGCGGCGCGGCTATCGTGCGCCCATGGGCGAAGGGAGCGCAGCTGTCCGGGAGGATGTCGGGATCCGGGAGCTGGTCGAGCGCCTCCGCGAGGAGATCGGGAGCGCGCCGGCACGCCGCATCACGTTCGCTCGCTTCATGGAGCGCGCCCTGACCGAGCCCGGGCTGGGCTACTACGCGACGAGCGAGATGCGCCCCACCCGGCAGGGCGATTTCCTGACCGCTCCCGAGCTGCACCCCTTCTTCGGGCGCGTGGTGGGGCGCCAGCTGGATGAGATGTGGCAGCGCCTGGATCGGCCGGCGAAATTCGTGGTCCGGGAGTACGGGGCCGGTCGAGGCACCCTGGCGTCCACCATCCGGGCAGGGCTGGTGGCGGACCGGTCGGGTCTCGCGGACGCGCTGGAGCATCAGGCCATCGACCTCGCGAGCGAGCCGTCCGCCGGATCGATCGTCGGGTGCATCCTGGCCAACGAGTTCCTGGACGCGCTGCCGGTGCATCGAGTGGTGTGGCGCCACGGCCGGCTGCGCGAGGTGTTCGTGACGTGCTCTGACGGCCGCTTCGTGGAGGCGGAGGGAGAGCCGTCGACGCCCGAGCTGGCGGGCCATCTGGCGGCTGACGGGGTCACGCTCGCCGACGGCCAGCACGCGGAGATCGGGCTCGCGGCGCCCGAGTGGCTGGGGCGTGCGGCTTCCGAGCTCGAGCGTGGCTACATCAAGGTCGTCGACTACGGCCACGACGCAGAGGAGCTGTACGGACCGCGCCGCATGGCGGGCACGCTGGTGGGATACCGCGATCACCGTGCGGTGGAGGACATCCTTTCCGGCGTGGGGCAGACCGACCTGACGGCACACCTTGATCTGACGGCCCTGGACCGTGCGGCGACGACCGCCGGCCTGGTCCGCGCTGGGGACACGCGCCAGGCGGCGTTCGTCACGGCGCTGGGTCTGGGCGAGCTGCTGCGCGAGCTTGGCGAGGACTCGGCGGTGCGACCCCAGGACTACCTCGCCGCTCGCTCCTCGGTGGTCCGCCTCCTCGATCCGCGCCACCTGGGGGCCTTCCGCGTCCTCGCCTGGGCGCGCGGG
>JAUJNA010000001.1:237645-312340 GCA_030446555.1 Chloroflexota bacterium
CCTCCTCGATCCGCGCCACCTGGGGGCCTTCCGCGTCCTCGCCTGGGCGCGCGGGATCCCGGTCGATCCGCCACTCCGAGGGTTCGGATCGGTGCGTTGAACACGCACCACGTGCGGGAGCGGTTGACGGCGCTTCGCGGCCCGCTGCCACGCGGTCCGCGGGCACTCGATCCGGTCGTGCTCGGGCAGCTCGGTGCGCTCCCTGACTGGGGCCGGGGGCAGCGGGGCCGCTCGCCGCGCGACGCCGCGGCCCTGGTGCTCATCTATCCCGGACCGGCGGAGGACGCACATCTGGTGCTGACCGAGCGCCCGACCGGAGGCATGCGCCACTCGGGTCAGGTCAGCCTCCCGGGCGGCGCGCGGGACGCCGGGGACGACTTCCCGGTGGGCACCGCACTGCGTGAGGCGACCGAGGAGGTCGGGCTGGACGCCACGGCCGCCGGGGTCGAGACCCTGGGCGTCCTGGAGACGGTCGACGTGCGAGTCTCCGGCTTCATGCTCGTGCCGGTCGTAGCCATCGCCGCACGTGAGCCGGTGCTCGTCGCCCAGGAGCACGAAGTGGCGGCCATCCTGCGCGTGCCGCTGAGGACCTTCCTGCCGGACGCCCCGGTGGAGACGCTGGAGGAGGCGCGCGACGGCTACCGGCTGCGATACGGCGCGTACCGGTTCGGTGGATACGCCATCTGGGGCGCGACGGCCCGCATCCTGGGTCAGCTGGGCGCTGCCCTGGGAAGCGAGTGATCGCTACGTCCGGCCGGGCAGCGGTCCCTCTACCAGGGCTCGCCCTCGGAGGTGTCGTACTCGTCGCGCCGTAGCTGACGCTCCGCCAGCGCACCCCGGGCCGGCATCGTCCCGCCCTCCGCCGCGCCTTCTGCGAGCTGCGTGGCCGACCCCTCCAGGAGCACCCCACCGTCGGCCGGTCGGTCGGGCAGCTCGACGATGATGGCCCGCATCTCCGACCCATCGGTGTAGGCGCCGTGCGGCACGTCCGGCGGCCAGAGGACCGCCTCGCCGTGGTTGACGCGGCCCCGCTCCTCGCCGACCTGCACGTACCCGCCGCCGCTGATGACGATGAAGTAGGTCACGTTGGGATTGGCATGCGGGATGATGGCGCCGCGGCGCGAGAACGCCAGCTCGGAGATCACCCCGCGCTCGTCCGAGTGGATCACGGCCCCGGTGATGCCCGACGTGCCGGGCGGGCCCTCGGGACGACGGTGACCGGGACCGAAGCGGCGGATCTCCATCGACTGGTCTCCTGGGTCTGGCGCACGGCAGCCCTCAGCCGTCTAGCGTCGACGGCGGCGGCGAGGACGGTCGGAGCGCTTGGGCCGGACCGTCTGTTCCGGGCGACGGTACCTCTGCTGGCTATGGAAGCGCGCCCGGCGGATCTGCTGGTTGTAGGCGTCGATGAGCGGCGGGAACCGGAAGAAGCGGATCCAGACGTACGTCCCGATGCCCAGGATCAGCGAGACGAGCGGGAAGATGAAGTAGAAGCGAAAGACGTACGAGACGAGCACCAGGCTGAAGGTCGCGAGGCCGGTCCAGAGCAGCCATTCCTGCATGTTCACGAGGGGGAAATGACGATGTAGCCGCCGCGTCTGGACGTTGTAGAGGACGATCTGCAGGACCAGGAAGATCCCCGCCGCGACGACGAGGGGCAGCGCCAGATCGGGGAAGCCATCGGTCTCTGCTGCGAACGGCGGTCCCAGCGGGTAGTCCCACGGTGCGAGCTTCACGCTTCCTCCCGATGCATCGCCGACCGGAGAGACAGACCGCGAAACAGGGCCTCGGCGCGGTGCGCCGCGCAGGATACCAGCCGGAGCCCCGGAGGCCGCTTGCTATACTCGCCGCTCCCGGTGGGCGCCCCAGCGCCGGCGAACGGCTGCGCATCGAGGGATGGAGGATCACGGCTTGCGCGCCCTGCTCTCGGTCGCGAACCGTGACGGGATCGCTGCCCTTGCGCGCGACCTGGCGGATCTGGGCGTCGAGACCTTCGCGACGGACGGTACCCGAGAGGCACTCGCCGCCGATGGCGTGACGGTCGCATCGATCAGCGAGTTGACCTCCGCGCCGCCGCTCGTGGGTGGCCAGGTCAAGACGTTCCACCCCGCCGTCTACGGCGGCATCCTGGCTCGCCGCCACGTGCCGGAGGAGCTCGCTCAGCTCGCGGAGCACGGCATCGGCCTCATCGATCTGGTCGTGGTCAACGTCAAACCGTTCGCGCCGCAGGTCGGCGCGAACGTCGTGCCCATCGACGATGCCATCGGGATGATCGACGTGGGCGGCGTGGCTCTGCTCTCGGCCGCGGCGCGCAACTACGCGGGCGTCACCGCGGTGTGCGACCCGGGGGACTACCCGCAAGTCATCGCAGAGATGCGCGAGCTGGGCCAGGTCTCGGTGGAGACGCGCCAGCGCCTGGCGGCCGAGGCGTTCGCCGCGGTGGCCGCTTACAACGCCGAGGTGTCCGGCTACCTGAGCCACATCAGCGCCCGACGCTTCCCCTCCCGTCTCACCTTCGTTTTCGAGAAGCGGCGCGATCTGCCCTACGGCGAGAACCCGCATCAGCGAGCGGCGTTCTACCGCGAGACGACCCATCGACGGCGCTCGCTCGCCGACGCCGCGCAGCTCCAGGGCGGCGATCCGACCTTCAACGACCTGCTGGACCTCGACGCCGCGTACCGCATCGTGACCGATTTCATGGGTCCCACCTGCGCCATCGTCAAGCAGGGCAACCCCGTCGGGCTGGCGATGCAGGACTCCCTCGGAGAGGCCTATCGCCGGGCGCTGCAGGGCGATCCCGTGAGCGCCTACGGCGCGGTCGTGGCGGTCAATCGCCGGCTCGACGAGGAGACGGCCAGCGAGATCGCCGGCAACGCATACGAGGCCGTGGTGGCGCCCGGCTACAGCGAGGGGGCGCGTCGTCTGCTCGCCGCGAAGGAGGACCTGGCGGTCCTCAGCGTCTCCGACAGCCCCGCCGACGGCATCGCCGACTATGGCATCGCCGACCTCGACTTCCACCGCGTCGAGGGTGGCCTGCTCGTCGAGACCATCGACCGCCTCGAGATCGACCGCTCCCAGCTGCGCGTCGTGACGAAGCGGCGGCCCACATTGGAGGAGCTGAACGACCTGCTCTTCAGCTGGCGGACCGTCCGCCACGTCTCCTCGAACGCGGTCGTCCTCGCGCGCAACGGCGCGCTGGTGGGTGTCGGCGCGGGCCAGGCGAGCCGGCTCGTGGCCGTCGAGATCGCGCTCCATCGGGCTGCCGAGCGCGCCACCCTGAGCTGCATGGCCTCGGATGCCTACTTCCCGTTCGCTGACGCCATCCAGCTGGCCGCCGAGCGTGGCGTCACGGCCATCATCCAGCCGGGTGGCTCCATCCGCGACGCGATGGCCATCGAGGTCGCGGATCGCCATCACATGGCCATGGTCTTCACGGGCCGACGCCACTTCCGCCACTGACGGGCGTCCATGGAGTCCCTCCTCGTTCTCGAGATGGTGCGCGTGACGGAGGCAGCAGCCATCGCCTCCGCCCGCCTGATGGGTCGAGGCGACCGCCACAGTGCCGATCGCGCAGCCACCGAGGCGATGCGCCGGACCATGGACGAAGTCGAGATGCGCGGCACCATCGTCATCGGCGAGGGCGAGCGGGACGAGGCACCGATGCTCTGGATCGGCGAGCCAGTGGGCATGCGACGCGACGACCAGCCCGAGATCGACATCGCGGTCGACCCGCTCGAAGGCACGAACCTGGTGGCTCACGGACAGGCGAACGCCATCACGGTCCTCGCCGCCAGTGAGCGTGGCGGGCTGCTGAACGCCCCCGACACGTACCTGGAGAAGCTGTGCGTGGGTCCCATCGCGGCCGGCCACGTCGATATCCGCCTGAGCCCGCGCGAGAACGTGGAGCGGATCGCCTCCGCGCTGGGACGGCGCGTGGGCGACATCACCATCGTGATCCTGGAACGGCCGCGCCACGAGGCGCTCATCGAGGAGGTGCGCAGCTCGGGGGCGCGCATCAAGCTGATCTCCGACGGCGACCTCTCGGCCGCCATCAGCTGCGCCGTCTCGGGGACCGGCGTGCACGCCGTGATGGGCATCGGCGGCGCGCCCGAGGGCGTCATCACGGCTGCCGCGCTGCGTTGCCTGGGCGGCGAGATCCAGGGGCGATTCCGGTTCCGGAGCGACGAGGAGCGGGAGCGAGCGGTACGGATGGGCACGAGCGCCGACGAGGAGCGCGTCTACACCACGTGGGACCTCGCGCCGGGGGAGAGCCTCGTCTTCTCGGCCACCGGCGTGACCGAGGGCGACCTGCTCAACGGGGTGCGCTTCTTCGGCGGCGGCGCGAGGACGCACTCACTCGTCATGGGTTACCAGACCAAACAGGTCCGCTTCGTGGACACCGTGCACATGTTCGACCGGGAGCGGCCGCCGGCGGTCCGGCTGTAGCGCGTCAGCCCCTCCGCCAGCGGCGCCCGTCCCATCGCGCGATCGGCCGGACGGCGTCGGGCCCTTCGATCCTCTCGCGTCGCCGATGCGCGCTCCGCACGGTCTCTCCCCAGCTCGGTGGAACGAGACCCGGAGCCAGGTCGGCCAACGGAGCGAGCACGAACAGGCGCTTTCGGGCGGCCGGGTGTGGCACCTCCAGCGGATGCTCCTCGGATCGCTCGGCCGGGTCGCTGCTCCGTGCTGCGATCGGCCGCTCCGCGCGGATCCGGTGCCGCCCGAAGAGGAGCAGGTCGAGGTCCAGCTCCCGCGGACCCCAGCGTTGCCCTGCGTGCCGCCCGAATGCCCGCTCCATCGCTTTGAGCGCGATGAGCAGGGCCAGCGCTCCCGTCTCCGGATCCGGCCCCTGGGGCACGTCCAGGGCGACCACCGCGTTGTGGAAGTCCGGTTGGTCGACGACGCCGACCGGCTTGGTCAGGTACAGCCGCGAGACAGCGCGCAGACGGACGCCTGGGAGGCTCGCCAGTGTCCGGACGGCGCGGGCGAGCGTCGCCTCGGCCTCCCCGACGTTCGCTCCCAGCCCGATGTAGGCGCGGACCCGCCGCATCGACGAGAGCCCTCCTCTAGACTCGGCCGGCCATGGCCGGGGTCGATGTCGTCATCTTCCACCACGCGCCGCACGACGATGACCCGGCTCTGGTGCGGCTTCTGGCAGAGGCGCGCCACGAGCTGGTCCGCCACCAGGTCGGACTCTTCCGTCGCGCAGGGGCGGCGCGCGTCGAGGTGCTCCCGGGTCGCGACGACACGACGACGGATGCACCGGGCGCCGGTTCGTTCGGGGAGCGGCTGGCGAGAGTCGTCGTGCAAGCCTCGATCGCACATCTCGTCGTGATGGGCAGCGGCGCAGTCGCGCGACTGACGCTCGGCGACGCACGCCGGCTGGTGGATGCCGCCGGAGCCGGCACTGCGCGTCGCGCCCTGACGAACAACCGCTACTCGTCGGACGTGTGCGCCGTATCGCACGCCGGGCTGCTGCGCCGGCTTCCGCGACTGCCTTCGGACAACGCGCTCCCCCGCTGGCTCGAGGAGTGTGCCGGCTTCACCGTCGCGGAGCTGCCTGGCCGGGACCGCCTCGCCCTGGATCTTGACACGCCGCTGGACCTCGCCCTTCTGGCGCTCGCGCCGGGGGCGCCCCCGGCCATGGTGGAGCTGGTCCGGGAGCGACGCATCGAAGTGCCCCGGGCGGGCGCGCTGCGAGCGCTGGCCGCCGATCCACGAGGAGAGCTGCTCATCTTCGGCCGGACCGGCTCGCGCACGCTTTCGTGGCTGGAGCGCCACGTCCACTGCCGGGTCCGTTTCCTGGCCGAGGAGCGCGGTCTCCGTGCCTCCAGCCCGCTGGCCATGCGTAGCTCGTCGATGCCCGGCGGCAGTGTTCCGCCGCCCGTTCGGCGGCCGCGTGCGACCCTCGGTCGCCTGCTCGATGATCGCGGTCCATCCGCGCTGTGGCACATCGTCCGCGAGCTGGCCGGTGGCGCGATCATCGATACGCGGGTGCTGATGGCTGACCGCTGGGGCGCCGAGGAGGATGCCTGGCCGTCCCCGAGCGACCGTTTCGCGAGCGATCTGCTGCGTGCCGACGACGTGAGCGATCCGTGGCTCGGCGAGCTCACGCGGTCGGCTGCGGAGGCGGATCTGCCGATCGTCCTGGGGGCCCACACGCTGGTCGGCCCGGGTGTCCGGGTCCTGCTCGCGGGCACCCCCGGTCGCTGATCGCCGGGCGCTATGGGTGACGCTCGCCAGAAGCCGCGCCCAAGATGGCGGGAGGGTGCCCTGCGCTAGAATGGACGTGCGCCCAGCGACCGTCCCGGACTGCCGGACGAGCGTGCTGGACGGCATCCCCCTCGTGAGGCACAGCGACAGGTGACGACCGGACTCTGGTACGTGCTCGGCTTCGCGTTCGCCGGCTTCGCGTTCGTGTTCCTCACCATCGGCCTCGCGTGGCTGATCAGTCATCGGCACAAGGGCGATCGCCATAAGGGTCTGCCCTACGAGTCGGGCATCGACACGTACGGTGATACCTGGGGCCGGTTCGGACTCTCCTTCTACATCTACGCGCTGCTGTTCGTCGCGTTCGACATCGAGGTGATCTTCATCTACCTCTGGGCTCTCGCCTTCAACGACGTCCTGCTCGGTGGCTTCCTCAGCATGCTGGCGTTCGTGGGCATCCTCCTGCTGGGACTGGGATATGCGTGGCGCAAGGGCGTGCTGACATGGAAGTGAACGATGGATGAGAACAGGGACCCCGGGCGGGCGACCAACCTGACGCCATGGGGACAGCAGGTCTCGAACACGGGGGGCGACGAACCGGTGGCCGGGCGGGGCGATCCGCCCGCGATGGGGTCCGATCAACCGAGCCACGTCTCCGACGGGCTCGTCTCGGGGGCGCGCGACCGGGCGGTGATGGAGCCCATCGTCGTGCCCAACACAGCATGGGTGCCAGCCGATCCCGCCGCGTATGGCGGCGGACAGCCGCCCCATGTGGCGCATCTCCGCGAGCTGGAGTTCGCCGACAAGTCCGACAACGGGCGCTGGGGAGCGCTGGATGCGATCCCCACCAAGGCGGACTACGTGCTCGATCTCATCCGCCTCAACAGCCTTTGGCCACTGCTCTCGGGTCTCGCATGCTGCGCCCTCGAGATGATGTCTGCGGCCACCAGCCGCAACGATATGGATCGCTTCGGGATGTTCCCATTCCGGGCCAGCCCCCGGCAGGCGGACGTCCTGATCGTGGCCGGGACCCTGACGACGAAGATGGCCGGTCCGCTGATCCGTCTCTGGGAGCAGATGCCCGAGCCCAAGTGGTGCGTGGCGATGGGGGATTGCACCACATCGGGGGGTCGCTACAAGCGTTCCTACGCCACCGTGGAGGGCATCGACCGCATCATGCCGGTGGACGTCTACGTGCCCGGCTGCCCGCCGCGCCCGGAGGGCCTCATCTACGGGATGATGAAGCTCCAGCAGCTCATCAAGGATCGGCGCGGTCACTGGCCGGAGCGGGCGGTCGGCCCGACCGTGCCGACCGGCATCTGAATCGCTGACCGCCCAGGGGTTTGCCACGGACACCGCACTGAAGCGCCGTCTGGATGATCGCCTGCGCGAGCACCTGCTCGGGCCCGCCACCGCGCGCCAGGACACCACCGAGATCCGCATCGCGCCGCAGAGCGTGACGCCGGTCATGACCGCACTCCACGACGATGAGGCGTTCCGCTTCCCGATCCTGTCCGACCTGTGCGGAGTGGACACGGGCACGACCCTGGAGGTGGTCTACCACCTCTGGTCGGACGTCACGCCCGATTGGGTGCGCGCGTGATCGCCGAGGGGCTGTCGCGCGACGATCGCGCGCGTGCCCTCGGTCACCTTCCTGTGGAACGGAGCCGAGTGGGCCGAGCGCGAGGCCTATGACATGTTCGGCATCATCTTCGAAGGCAACCGGGACCTGCGACGCATCTACATGCCGCCCGATTACCAGAGCTTCCCGCTGCGCAAGGACTTCCTCCTGCCCGACGACGCGGCACGGTCGCCGGGCATGGGCATCCGCCACATCGAGCAGCCGTTCCCGCCGGGCGAGTCCCAGCGCCAGCCGGTGCTGCGCAAGGGACATGGTGCGAAAGCGGCGAACGTGGTCCAGGGTTCGTGGGCCGCCGAGCTGCGCTCGGGCGAGGATCCAGCGGTGGACCGCGAGGTGTCGCGATGACGGCCGATCCGGCGACCACCCGCTCACTCGACGACCCGGACATCATGGTGAACACGCCGGCGACCATCGTCGACGCCATCCCGCCCTACCCGCCGCGCACCGAGCGCGAGGCCGAGTTCTACGCCATGCGCGACGGCGAGATGCTCATCAATTTCGGGCCGCAGCATCCGTCCACCCACACGAGTGCTGCGCATCGTCCTCAAGATCGACGGCGAACGCATCGTGGACCTCGACCCGGTCCTGGGCTACCTGCACCGTGGCGTCGAGAAGATCTGCGAGAACGGGGACTGGCATCACGCCATCAGCAACTGCGACCCCCTCGAGTACGCCGCCTCCATGTTTTCGGAGGCGATGCCCGTGCTGGCCGCCGAGAAGCTGCTCGACCTGGAGGTGCCGCGCCGCGCGGAGTACATCCGCGTGCTCGCCTGGGAGCTCAACAGGGTCGCCAGCCACGCCCTCTTCATCGGCTGGCTGGCGCTCGACCTTGGTGGCCTGACGCCCATCCTCTATGGCTTCATCGAGCGCGACGAGATCGTGGAGATGCTGGCTGCGCTCACCGGGCAGCGGGTCCTCTTCAACTACCTGCGCATCGGTGGTGTGAACGGCGACCTGAACCACGACTTCATGAGCCGGCTCGGCGACTGGATGGGGCACGCCCTTCACCGCATCGAGGACCAGCAGAGGCTGCTCAACGCCAACGAGATCTTCGTCCGGCGGACCAAGGGATTGGGGATCGTGGACCGCGACATCGCACGCCGCACCTGCCTCTCCGGGCCGGTGCTGCGTGCGACGGGCGTCCCGTACGACGTGCGCCGAGCGCACCCCTACAGCGTGTACCCCGAGCTCGACTTCGAGATCCCCACCCGGGAGGAAGGCGACTCGTACGCTCGATACCTGCTCCACCTCGACGAGATCAAGCAGAGCATCCGCATCATCGACCAGGTGCTCCACCAGATGCCGGACGGTCCGGTGATGGCCAAGATCCCGCGCCTCCTGCGCATCCCGCCCGGTCGCGCCTACATCTCGGTCGAGAGCCCGCGCGGCCAGTACTCGTGCTACGCGATGAGCGATGGATCGGACCAGCCGTTCCGTCTGCGCATCCACGACCCCTCGTTCTTCAACCTCCAGGCCGTCGGCCTCGTGATGCCCGGGAACCTCATCGCCGACACGATGGCGGTCATGGCCAGCCTGGATCCCATCATGGGCGGGGTCGACAAGTGAGCCGCGCGCTCACCAGCGACGAGGTGCGGCCGTGAGCGTCATCACGCGTCCCTGGTCACGGCTCACGCTGGCGGGCAAGATCGTCATCCCGCTGATCTTCCTGTTCGTGCTCCTGAACGTCCTGCTCATCGCGGGCTTCGCGACGGGGGTGCTGCCGTTCCTCGGCGGGCTCCTCCTGCGGATCATCAACGACAACGTCGACATCGTGCGCTTCATCGGCGCGGTGACGGCCCTGCTCCTGTTCACCGTGCCGGCCGCGTTCGTGATCATCTTCATGGAGCTGAAGCTCATCGCCTTCGTCAACCTGCGGCTGGGCCCCAACCGGCAGGGGCCGTGGGGCGTCCTGAGCTCGACGCTCCACGGCTTGAAGGTCCTGGCCAAGGAGGACTTCACGCCCACCGGCGCGGACGTGCCTGTCTTCACGCTGGCGCCGGTGGTGACCTATCTCGGCGCGGTGATGACGATCATGGTCATCCCGTTCGCACCGGGCCTCTTCGGCATCGACCTGAACATCGGCCTGCTCTACTTCTTCGCGGTGGCCGGCCTCACGACGATCGGACTGATCATGGCCGGCTGGGCGAGCTTCAACAAGTACAGTCTCCTCGGCGGCCTGCGGGCAGCCGCAGCCATCATCTCGGCGGAGATCCCCCTGACGCTGGCAGCGGTGGGCGTGATCCTGCTGACCGGGACGCTGAGCCTGAACGAGATCGTCCTGCGCCAGGCGGGGAGTGCCCTCGATTGGTTCGTCTTCCAGCAGCCCCTCGGGTTCGTGGTCTTCTTCATCGCCGCCACCATCGAGGCGGGACGCACACCGTTCGACATGGCCGAGGCGGACAGCGAGATCGTGGCCGGCTTCGCGACCGAGTACAGCGGCATGCGCTTCGGCTTCTTCTTCTTCGCCGAGTACGTCAACCTCTTCATCATCTCGGCACTCACGGTGACGCTCTTCCTGGGCGGCTGGAACGCGCCGTTCGACATCGCCATCGTGCTCGACCGGCTGGGCATCGTCGTCGACCCCACACTCGACCCGGGCTCGCTGGGCATGGGCCTGCTGTGGCTGCTGCTGCTCGTCCCGCCTATCGCCATCCTGCTGCTGGCGCTGCCGTTCTGGCTCCTGCGGTCCGACTGGTCATTGCTGAAGTCGCTGGTCGTGGGCTTCCTGCTCTTCAACCTGGTGGTGATGGTGCTCGTGGGCATCTGGGCCTACATGTCGTTCCCGTTCGTGGCCGGCATCTTCTGGTTCCTGGGCAAGACGTTCACGCTCGTTGCGCTCTTCGTCATCATGCGCGGCACGCTGCCACGGATCCGTATCGACCAGCTGATGGGCGTGGCATGGAAGTGGCTGATCCCCGCCGCGTTGCTCAACATCTTCATCACGGCGGCGGCCATCGTCATCCTGCGTGATCCGAGCCTCCCCTGGAACGGAGGCGGCTGAGATGTCGTTCATGGATCGGATGCCCGGCTGGGGCCTGGTGAAGGGGGTCGCCTTCGGCATGGCCCAGATGCTCCGACCCAAGGTCACCGTCCAGTACCCCGAGGTGGTGCAGGAGATCTCCCCGCGGCACCGAGGCAGGTTGCTGCTCCTCTACGACGAGTTCGGCACGCTCAAATGCGAGACCTGCTTCCAATGCGCCGCCGCCTGTCCCATCGAGTGCATCGACATGGGCGGCGTGGACACGAAGAGCCGGTTCTACCTGCACTGGGGACCGGCCGAGCAATACGCCGAGCGACGTGAGGACTCCGCGCTCAGGCGCTCCGGACGGCCGGTGCCCGACCGCAGCTTCTCGGCCTGGCAGGGTATCGATCTGGCCCCACTCCAGGCGATCATCGCCGAGGAGCAGTACAGCCCCCGTCGGATGCTGCGCATCCTGGAGCGGACCCAGGAGACCTACGGCAACCTGCCGGTCGCGGCGATCCAGCACATCAGCGCCACGACGGGTGCCTGGTACAGCGAGATCTACGGCATCGCCACGAGCTATCCCCATCTCCGCTTCGAGCCGGCGGCGAGTCACGAGATCGCGGTCTGCCGTTGCGCCGTCTGCTCGATGGCTGGTGCCGGCCGCATCCTCGCCGCTCTCGTCGACGCGCTGGGGACGGACCTTGACGGCGTCAGCCCGGACGGCCGCGTGCGGCTCACGAGGGCGGACTGCGGCGGCGAGGGAGGTCCTCTCGTCCTCGTCGACGGGCATCCTCAGTCGAGCATGACGCCTTTGCGGGCCACCGAGATCGCCGCCCACCTGCGGACGGGTCACCTACCCGCTGGTCCGCCGGCCTGAACATGCGCATCCTTCCCCTCGGCCGACGGGTGGCCGACGATGCTGCTGTCGCGCTCCGCGGATGGTGCGCCGGAGCCCACGCTCGCCTCAACCGCGGCACAGGGCGGCTGGGCCGCATGGCGCCGCGCTGCATCACCCGGATGAGTCCGGAAGAGGTCACCCGCCTCGTCCACGAGTCGGGCCTGCGCGGCCGGGGCGGCGCCGGCTACCCCACGGGTCAGAAGTGGCGAGCGTGCGCCGCTCGACCCGATGCCGTGCGCTACGCCGTCGCCAACGGGTTCGAGGCCGACCCCGGAGCGCAGCTGGACCGGACGCTCATGGAGCGGGACCCGCACGCCGTCTTGGAGGGCCTGGCCCTGGCGGCCTATGCCGTGCGTGCCCACCAGGCGTACCTGGCGGTCAAGGCATCGAGCACGCTCGCCGTGCGCCGGCTGCGCGACGCCCTTCGAGAGGCCGAGGCAGGGCGCTACCTGGGCACGGACATCCTGGGCTCCGGGTATGACCTGCACGTGGAGATCCGCGAGCTTGCCGGCTCGTTCGTCCTTGGCGAGGAGACCGTGCTGCTCAGAGCGCTCGAGAACAAGCGGGCCCAGCCCGACCAGCGGCCGCCGTGGCCGGCCGAGCGCGGTCTCTTCGACAAGCCCACCGTGGTCAACAACGTCGAGACCCTCGCCGCGGTGCCCGGCATCGTGGGCGACGGCGGGACGGCCTTCGGAGGGAGCGGCCTCCCGTCGGCACCCGGCACCACCCTCGTCCAGGTCAGTGGCGCGGTGCATCGACCCGGTATCGCCGAGGTCCCCATGGGCACCCCTGGCCCAGGTGCTGAGCCTGGCAGGCCTGTCGGAGGCGCCCAAGGCGGTGCTCGTCGGTGGTCCCTCGGGCGGCTTCCTGCCGCCAGGCGAGCTGGACGCGCCCATCGAGCCGGCGTCGCTCGCCGAGCGCGGTGCGGTCTGGGGCTCGGGGACGGTGGTCGTCGCGGATGCGCGGACGTGCATCGTCGACATGGCCAGCCTCATGACGCGCTACCTGAACGACGAGGCATGCGGCAAGACGATCCCGTGCCGCATCGGCCTACGCCGCCTCGCCGAGATCGCGGAGCGCTTCACCGACGGTCGCCCCCGGCCCACCGACGCGCAGCTCGTGGACGACCTCGCCTCCGACACCCGGGACGGTGCGCTGTGTGCCCTGGAATCGACCGCCACGAACCCGCTCCTGAGCGGGATGCGATACTTCATGCCCGAGTTCGAGGACCACATCATCCGGGGCCATTGCCCGGCCGGTGTCTGCCAGCCCCTCCGCGTGGCGGCCGGAGCCACTCGATGACGCCCATGCCGGGGAGCGACTCGCACTCCAGGAGCCGCCGCGTCCGATGACCGACACCCTGCCCCAGATCCGCGACGCGGCTCCCGACACGGTGGTGGAGCGCCTGCTCGAGACGCAGGCACCGCAGCGTCCGATGTCGGCACCCACGTTCACCGTCGAGATCGACGGACGGCAGCTGACCGGGCGCGTGGGCCAGACCATCCTGGAGATCTGCCGTGACAACGGGATCGAGGTCCCGACCCTCTGCTACGAGCCGAAGCTGCCGGGCTTCGGAGCGTGCCGCATGTGCGTGGTGGAGGTGGATGGAGAAGGCCAGCCGCCCATCAGCTGCTCGCGGGCCGCGGAGGCCGGCATGGTGGTCCGCACGCAGACGCCGCGCCTTCGCCAGGTCCGCAAGACGAACCTGGAGCTCATCTTCAGCGACCACAACGCCTACTGCCTGCCGCCCTGCCAGAACAAGTGCCCCAGCCATATCGACATCCCGGGCTTCCTCAAGGCGAACACCGAGGGTGACCCGCGCGAATCGACGCGCATCTTCAAGCGCACCATCCCTTTCCCAGCGTGCTGGGCCGGGTCTGCCCGGCTCCGTGCGAGGAGCATTGCCGCCGCGACGAGGTCGACGAGGCGATCGCCATCCGCGACAGCCACCGCTGGGCGGGTGACCAGGTCCTGAAGGCCCAGGCACGGGGAGAGCGAGCGCCCGTGCCGTTCGACGTGCAGCCGCCGTCGGGCAAGCGGGTGGCGGTCATCGGCTCGGGACCGGCCGGCATGTCGGCGGCGTACTACCTGGCCATCGCCGGCCACGGCGTCACGGTCTTCGAGCGCGACCCGGCGCCCGGCGGCATGCTGCGCTACGGCATCCCGCAGTACCGCCTGCCCAAGGTCGAGGTGCTCGAGGCCGAGTACCAGGGAGTGTGGGATCTCGGCGTCAAGGTCGTCACCGACGCGGCCCTGGGACGCGACTTCACGCTGGACGACCTGCAGAACCAGGGCTTCGACGCGGTGTGCGTGGCCATCGGCTGCTACGACACGAACAAGCTGGGAGTGCCGGGCGAGGAGGCCGTGGGCGTCCTGGACGGCCTCGAGTATCTCCGTGTCGCGACCCTCGGCCTGCCCTTCCCGGGCCACGCCGGGACACGGGTGGTCGTCATCGGTGGCGGCTTCACCTCGATGGACTGCACCCGCACCTCGGTCCGCCAGGGTGCCGCCGAGGTGACGCTGGTCTACCGCCGCGACATGAAGGACATGCCGGCCGCCAACGAGGTCCACGAGGCGCTCGAGGAGGGCGCCCGGGCCATCTTCCAGGCGGCTCCCACGCGCGTCATCACCGATGACCAGGACCGCGTGACGGGCGTCGAGTTCCAGCGCATGCGCCTGGGCGAGCCCGACGCGTCGGGTCGGCGACGCCCCGAGCCCGTGGCCGGCACCGAGTTCGTCATCGAGTGCGACCGCGTCCTGCTCGCCATCGGCCAGGGCCCCGACCTGACCTGGCTGGACCGCGGCGCGAGCGGCGTCAGCGCCACGAAGAACAGGCGCCTGGCGGCCGATGCGGTCACCTTCACGACCGGTCGCCCAGGGGTCTTCGGCACGGGCGACGTGCGCATCGGTGCCGCCACCGTGGTCCAGGCCAATGCCGAGGGCCGCCGCGCCGCCTACGCCATCGATGCCTATCTCCAGGGTCAGGACCTCGACGCCATCAGGACCCGTCAGACCTTGGCTGAGCCGCAGCCCGAGTTCCTCTCGATCGTGCCCTACACGGGCGAGGTGAAGGAGCCGCGCTACCGCCTCAAGGCGATGGGCGCCGAGGACCGCAACCGCAGCTACGTCGAGTACGAGATCCCCTACACGCAGCAGGAGGCGATGGCCGAGTCGGCGCGCTGCCTCCAGTGCACCTGCGAAGCGATCGGGTACTGCGACCTGCGGCGCCAGGGCATCGAGTACGGGACCACGCTGAAGACCCTCGAGCCGCAGGCGCGTGGCGCCTTCAGCTACCGCAGCGTGTCCGAGAACCGCTTCACCGGCACGAACCACGACTACATCCGCGACGACAGCCACGCCTTCATCCTGCGCGAGCCGTCGCGCTGCATCGACTGTGGTCGCTGCGCCAACGTGTGCAAGGAGATCGTGGGCGCGGCCTGCTACGACTTCATGCGCACCGGGTTCGACACACTGGTCACGACGCCGCTCGACATGAGCCTCAACACCACGCCCTGTGTCTCCTGCGGCCGCTGCGCGGAGACGTGTCCCACCGGAGCGCTCATGCCCAAGCCGCGCGTGCTCGAGAAGTACGACGTGGACGAGACGCGCTGCATCCTGTGCGGCATCTGCGTCGACGCCTGTCCCTACGACGCCCTGCGCTGCGGCCCCGACTTCGAGCTCAGCCACGAGAGCCGAGCCGAGCCGATGATCGACCTGATGGCCATCAGCGCCATCGACCGGGACACCGAGATCACCTACGTGCGCCGGGAGCGTGACTGGCTGGAGCGCGCCCAGGCGTCGGGACGCGGACTGCCCGCCGGCCGGTTCCTGCCGGTGCTCCCGGCCACGTCGCAGGCCGGCAACGGCCACACGCACTCCAACGGACACGGCGCGGCTCACGGCGGCACGGGTGGCCACGGTCCCGGTGGGACCGGCGGTCCCGTCACGCACGGCCCCTAGTCGGCCTCGGCCGCGTGGCTCTTCCTCAGACGATCCCGTTCCTGGGCTGGTCCTGGGACGACTTGATCTTCCTCGTCCTGGCAGGTCTGATGCTGGGCGGAGCGGTGATGGTCGTCATCGGGCGCAACATCATCCGCTCGGGTCTCTTCATGATCCTCTCGTTCGCGGCCCTGGCCGGCTTCTACGTGCTCCTGGGGGCACCCATCGTGGCCGCGGCACAGGTCCTCATCTACATCGGCGCCATCAGCGTGCTCATCCTCTTCGCCATCATGCTCACGCAGTCGAAGGCAGGTCCCTCGCGTCTCGTCTTCCATCACCAGGCCTGGGCCGGTGCGATCGCCGCCATCGGGCTTGCGTCGCTCCTCGTGCTCGTGGTCCTCTCCACCGACTGGCCGGCGCAGGTGGGACAGGGCACGGCGGCCGGCACGACCGCCGTCGCGCAGCTGCTCTTCTCGGAGTACGTGCTCGCGTTCGAGGTCGTGAGCGTCCTGCTTCTCGCCGCGGTGATCGGCGGCGTCTTCCTGGCCAAGCGCGAGGAGTCGCTCGACCCCGGCGAGCGGGCAGGCGACGAGCCCACGCTGGGACGCAACCAGTCACCACCCGTGCAGGCCGACGGCCGTCCGTCCGCTTCGACTCCTCGGCAGGTCAGCGGGTCGGCGCGCTCCACGACCGCGATCTCGGAGCGGCCATGACCCAGTCGCTGGACGCCTACCTGATCCTGGCCAGTCTCCTCTTCACGATCGGCACGTTCGGCTTCCTCGCCAGACGGAACGCCATCGCCATGCTCATGTCCATCGAGCTCATGCTCAATGCCGTGAACCTGGCCATCGTGGCGTTCGGCGCGTACGTTCCCACGCTGGCCGAGGATGGCGCGCTGATCGCGCTCTTCGTCATGGCCGTGGCGGCGGCCGAGGCCACCGTGGGGCTGGCCATCATCATCGCCATCTACCGTAACCGGAGGACGCCGCTCGTCGACGAGTACGCGTCGATGCGCGAATGAGGGCACGAACGTCGCGCGACCGGAGGACGACCCGCGTCGATCGACCTGCCGTGATGCGGGGATAAGAGGGTGCCCTTCTTCACCGAGGCGCCCGAGACGGTCGCGACCGCGGGTAGCTCGCTCGATCAGGCGCTCGTGCTGGCGCTCCTGGCGCTGCCGCTGGCCGGCTTCGGGCTGACGGCGCTCGTCGGGAGGCGGATGGGCGACAAGGCCTGGGCCATCGCCGTACCGGCCATCGTCCTCGTCTGGCTGGCCGCGCTGTACCTCATCTTCCAGACGCTGGTCGCGGGAGCGTACGGCGAGGCGGGCTTGCACTTCCGCCTGTACGAGTGGATCCCGGCGGGCGACTTCACGGTCGAGGTGGACTTCGGCGTGGATGCCCTCACCGCGGTGATGCTCATCGTCGTCACGACCGTGGGCATGCTCGTCCACGTCTACTCCATCGGCTACATGGCGCACGATCCCGGCCGATGGCGCTTCTTCGCCTATCTCAACTTCTTCATGTTCAGCATGCTCCTGCTGGTCCTGGCCGACAACTTCCTGCTGCTCTTCGTGGCATGGGAGCTCGTGGGGCTGTCGAGCTACCTGCTCATCGGATTCTGGTATCGCCGGCGCAGCGCGGCTCTGGCGGCCAAGAAGGCCTTCATCGTCAACCGTGCGGGCGACTTCGGCTTCGGGCTCGGGATCATGGCCATCTGGACGACCGTGGGCACTCTGGACTACTCGGACGTGTTCCAGCTGCTGCCCGCTCAGGTGGAGAGCGGGGCCATCGAGGGTTGGCAGATGACCGGCATCTGCCTGCTCCTCTTCGCGGGCGCCATCGGCAAGAGCGCGCAGTTCCCGCTCCACGTCTGGCTGCCCGACGCGATGGAAGGGCCGACCCCGGTGAGCGCCCTCATCCACGCCGCCACGATGGTCAACGCGGGGGTCTACCTCGTGGCACGCGCCAACCCACTCTTCGCGCAGTCGCCTGAGGCGCTGCTCGTCGTGGCGCTCGTCGGCACGTTCACCTGCGTCATGGCCGCCGCCATCGCGTTCACGCAGAAGGACATCAAGCGCGTGCTGGCGTACTCGACGCTGAGCCAGCTGGGATACATGTTCATGGCTCTGGGCGTGGGCGCCTTCGTGCCGGCCATCTTCCACCTCGTGACGCACGGCTTCTTCAAGGGTCTGCTCTTCCTTGGCTCGGGCTCCGTGATCCATGCGGTCCACGAGGAGCAGGACATGGATCGCATGGGTGGCCTCTGGCGCCGCATCGGCATCACCCACGTCACCATGCTCATCGGCTCGCTGGCCATCGCGGGCATCCCGCCGCTGGCGGGTTTCTTCAGCAAGGACGAGATCCTGGGAGAGTCATTCAAGCTCGGCTTCGGCTGGGTCTGGGCGATCGGCATCATCGTCGCGGTCATGACCGCGCTCTACATGTTCCGGCTGATGGGCAAGACCTTCTACGGGCCCAGCAACGTCGACCCGCACACCGAGCCCCGGATCCACGAGTCGCCCATCTCCATGACCGGCCCACTCATGCTCCTGGCGGTGCCGTCCGTGCTGATCGGCTTTGCGCTGGGCTGGCCGCCCGAGAGCGGCCTCATCCACCAGTGGCTCGCGCCGGTGTTCCATCCGCTGGAGGAGGCGCTCCACCATGGCGCCGCCGACTATCAGCTGCTGGGCATCGATGGGTTCCTGCTGGGCGCGAGCGTCGCGGTCTCGGCGGTGGGCATGGTCGTCGCCTGGCGCCTCTTCGGCTTCCTCAGCACCATGGCGCCCCGCCCGGCGCTGGTCGCGAGCCTGACCGCCCGGCTCAACGGGCCGTACCGCATCTCGCGCGACAAGTGGTACTTCGACGACCTGAACCACCTGCTCTTCGTGCGCGTCGGGGGAGCGGTCGCGCGCGCCCTCTGGTGGTTCGACGTCCACGTCATCGATGGCGCCGTGAACGGCGTCGCGTCGCTCACCCAGGGCACCGGTCACGGGCTGCGCCAGATCCAGACCGGCCGCGTCCAGAACTACGCCCTGGGCATCGCCGGCGGCCTGCTCGTCATCGCGGTGGGGTATCTCTTCATCGTGGCGCGCTGATGGACCTCGGCGGACTGCCCATCCTCAGCGCGGTCATCTTCACGCCGCTCATCGGCGCGCTGCTCATCGCGCTCGTGCCGCGCGAGCGCGAGGATCTGACGCGCTGGCTGGCGCTCGGCACGGCGCTCGTCACCTTCGGGCTGTCGCTGCTCCTGCTGCCGGGATTCGACCCGACGGCGCCCGGCTTCCAGTACGTGGAGACGGCCGACTGGATCCCCGCCTTCGGCATCCAGTACAAGGTCGGCGTCGATGGCATGGCCCTGGTCCTGGTGCTGCTGACCACGACGCTGACGTGGATCAGCATCCTGGCCAGCTTCGGGCCCATCAGGTCGCGGCTGAAGGAGTACATGATCTCCTTCCTCATCCTCGAGGTGGGGATGATCGGCGTCTTCCTTGCCCTGGACCTCTTCCTCTTCTACATCTTCTGGGAGATGGTGCTGGTGCCGATGTACCTGATCATCGGCATCTGGGGCGGCGCGAACCGCATCTACGCCACGCTCAAGTTCGTGCTCTACACGCTGGTCGGCTCGCTGCTCATGCTGGTGGCCATCCTGGCCGCGGCGTTCAGCTTCCAGTCGGCCACCGGCTCGTGGGCGGGCGCGTTCGACTTCGAGCAGCTGCGCGGATTCGGGTTCGACCCGACGCTCCAGTTCTTCGCCTTCGGCGCCTTCTTCCTGGCATTCGCCATCAAGGTGCCCATGTTCCCCTTCCATACCTGGCTGCCTGACGCGCACGTGGAGGCACCGACCGCCGGGTCGGTCATCCTGGCCGGCGTCCTGCTCAAGCTGGGCGGCTATGGGATCATCCGGTTCTGCCTGCCGCTCTTCCCCGACGCGGCGCAGCAGTGGGCGCCGCTCCTCATCGTCCTGTCGCTCATCGCCATCATCTACGGCGCCATCGTGGCCATGGTCCAGCCCGACCTCAAGAAGCTGGTCGCGTACAGCTCGGTCAGCCACATGGGCTTCGTGACCCTGGGTATCTTCATCTTCCAGCCACAGGGGATGCAGGGCGCGATCCTCCAGATGGTCAACCATGGGATCATCACCGGTGCCCTCTTCCTGTGCGTGGGCGTGCTCTACGAGCGGACGCACGATCGGTCGATCGCCCGGATGGGCGGCCTCGCGGCGTCCACCCCGGTCTACGCCGCCATCTTCGGCTTCTTCATGCTCGCCTCGCTCGGGCTCCCCGGGATGGCCGGCTTCGTGGGCGAGTTCCTGGTCCTGCTCGGCACCTTCGACCACTCGCCGATCGCCGCGGCGGTCGCGTCGGTCGTCGTCATCCTCGCCGCCGGATACCTCATGTGGATGTACCAGCGAGTCGTCTTCGGCGAGCTGTCGGACTTCCTCAAGGGCGTGGGTCACCACCTGACCGACATGGACCGCCGGGAGCTGGTGACGCTGACGCCGCTGGTGGGCTTGACGCTCGTCTTGGGGGTCGCCCCCGCCCTCGTCCTGGACCTGATCCAGATGCCGGTCGGTGAGGTGCTCGCTCGCGTCGGGGGCTCCCTCGTGGGAGCGGCCCCATGAGCCAGAACGACCTGATCGCGCTCCTGCCGCTCGTCGTGGTCGTGGGACTTGCCATGGCCGTCGTCATCATCGACATGATCGTCCCCGACCGCGATGACCTCGTGGGCGTCGTGGCGAGCGGCGGCCTCCTCCTGACGCTCGCCGTGATCGCGGTGGCGGGTCCACTGCCGGGAGGCATCGGACTGCTGCCCGTCGAGGGAGAGCAGCTCTTCGAGAGCGCCACTGGCGGTGGCGTGCTGGTACGCGACCAGCTGACGGCCTTCCTGGACCTGCTCTTCGTGATGATCGGCCTGCTCAGCCTGCTCTTCGCGGCCGACTACCTGAAGCCGCGCAACCTGCCCATGGCCGAGTTCGCGGCGACGCTGCTCTTCGCCATCAGCGGCGCGATGCTCCTGGCCGGCGGGCGCGACCTGCTCATCCTGTTCCTGGGCCTGGAGCTGCTGGTCCTGCCGGGCTACATGCTGGCCGGCTACGCGAAGCGCGATGGCCTCTCGACCGAGGGAGCCGTCAAGTACTTCCTCCTGGGCAGCTTCTCGAGCGCCATCTTCCTGTTCGGCCTGGCGCTCGTCCTCGGCTTCACGGGCTCCACCCGTGTGGAGGAGATCGCCATCGTCCTGGCCGGGGTAGCGGCAGGCGACGCGCCGCTCTCCTTGGGATTGGCTATGGGCCTGGCGCTGCTGACCACGGGGGTGGCCTTCAAGATCGCCGCCGTGCCCTTCCACTACTGGACGCCTGACGCCTATCAGGGCTCGCCCACGCCCGTCACAGGGTATCTCTCGGTCGGGCCGAAGATCGCCGCGTTCGCGCTCATCCTGCGCCTCTTCGTCGACGCGCTCGGTCCCTTGAAGGCCGACTGGCTGCCGTTCGTCATCGTGCTGGCGGCTATCACGATGACCCTCGGCAACCTCGTCGCGATCACGCAGGACAACATCAAGCGGATGCTGGCGTACAGCTCCATCGCTCACACCGGGTACATCCTGGTGGGGTTGGCCGCGTACGCGGCGGCGCCCGTCCGCTCATATGCCGAGCAGGCCGGTCTCGAGGGTGTGCTGTTCTACAGCGCCGTGTACGCCTTCATGAACCTGGGCGCCTTCGCCTGCGTGGCGGCGCTCCAGCGCCGGCCGGGGGTCACCAGCCAGATCGCCAGCTTCGCCGGCCTGGGCCGGCGGGCGCCGCTACTGGGCGCGGCCATGTTCCTCTTCCTCCTGTCGCTCACCGGCATCCCGCCGCTGGCCGGCTTCTGGGCCAAGTGGTACGTGATCCAAGCGGCGCTGCAGGCCGGTGGCCTCGTCGCATGGCTTGCCGTGCTGATGATGCTCAACGCCACGGCCGCGGCGTTCTACTACCTGCGCGTGGTCGTCTACATGTACATGCGCGAGGCGCCCGATGCCGCCCGGCCGGTCTCGCTGGGCGCCTTCACCCGGGTCGGCTTGGTCGTCTCGGCGGCGTTCACGATCCTCATCGGGGTGGCGCCTCCGGTGACCACCGCGGTCATCGACATGGCGAGGCAGGCGGCACAGGCGCTGCTTTGACCGTCGAGCGAGCGGAGGTGCCCGTCCAGCCGGCCGAGGACGGGATGCGACCGTCGGTCACCGCGCAGGAGCGGTCCGAGGCCTCCGCTCGGGCCCGGGCGATCAGGGAGCCCCTCTCGCGGCTGCTGGTTGGCGATCAGCGGCTCGTCGTCGTCTCCAACCGAGGGCCTCTGTCGTTCCGCCGCACGCGGGCCGATGCATGGCGTGCCGCACGCGGATCGGGAGGGCTGGTCACCGCGTTGGGCGAGCTGGGCAGGCTCGCACCCGTGACATGGGTCAGCGCCGCGATGGACGCCGGGGACCGAGCTGCCGGCGAGGCACTGGCGACCACCGGCGACGCCAGTGATCGGCTGCGTCAGGTGATCGCGGACGAGATGCCTGGCCAGGACCTCGAGCTGCGCCTGGTGGACGTGGAAGACGAGGCGTGGCGGAACCACTACTCGGTGGTCGCCAATCCGTTCCTCTGGTTCCTCCAGCACCAGCTGTACCAGCTGCCCTACGAGCCACGGGTCGACGACAGCCTGATCGGCGCCTGGCGCGATGGATACGCCGTGGTCAACGAGCGGCTGGGCCGGGCGGCCGCGGCGGCGGGCGGCTCGGAGCACCGGCCGGTCATCCTGCTCCAGGACTACCACCTCTACCTCTGCGCTCCGGCGGTCAGAACCCTCCGTCCCGATGCCATCCTGATGCACTTCAATCACATCCCGTGGCCTTCGGTGGAGGCGTGGCAGGTCCTGCCGCAGGGGATGCGCCGGGCCATCTGCGAGGGGCTCCTGTCCAACGACATCCTGGGCTTCCAGACCGACCGGCACGCGACGAACTTCCTCCTGGCGGCCGAGGCGTTCGTGCGCGATGCCCACGTGGACCCGTCCGGGCGGAATGTGCGCTGGCGGGGCCGGACCATCTGGGTGCGCTCCTATCCCATCTCGCTCGACCCGGGGGCGCTGACCTCGTTCGCCGGCGGACCGGCGGTGCGGAGCTGGCGGAAGCGGCTGCGCGAGCGCCTGGAGCGAGCCGGCCGCCCACAGGTCATCGTTCGTGTGGACCGCCTGGAGCCGTCCAAGAACGCCTTGCGCGGCTTCCTCGCCTTCGAGGCACTCCTTGAGCGCGAGCCGGAGCTCCGCCGCGCCGTCCGCTTCATCGCCATCCAGTCGACCAGCCGCGAGAACATCCCCGAGTACGCGCGCTATGCCGCTGAGGTGCGCGAGGTCGTCGCGCGGGTGAACGGCATGGGTGACCCGGACGAACAGCCCATCTGGCTCCTGGACGGCACCGACTACGCCCTCGCCATCGCGGCTCTCCAGCTGGCGGACGTCGTGCTCGTCAATCCCATCGTGGATGGCATGAACCTGGTGGCGAAGGAGGCCGTCCTGGTCGGCGAGCCCGTGCTCGTCCTCTCGGAGACGGCCGGCGCGGCGGAGCAGCTGGCCGCAGACAGCCTCACCGTCACCGCAGCTGATGTCGCGGGGACGAGCCGGACGCTGCTCGACGCGTTGCGGATGCCGCGGGAGGAGCGCCTCTACCACCTCCGCCGGCTGCGCCAGAGTGTGCGCAACGAGGACCTCTCCTGGTGGCTGGGACGTCAGGTCCGGGACCTCGCAGCCGTCGCGAGTGGCGGCCGGCCGCCCAGCCGGCAGCTGCGCGACACGACGCGGCGCTTCGAACCGATCCTTTTCGGTTAGGAGGCCTTCGCGGGCGGCCGCGCCATGGCCGCGGAGCGTTGCGCCATCTCTCCCGTGGGGGCTGCCTCCAAGGTGCTGGCTCCACCCAGCCTGCGCGCGAGGCCGGCCAGGAAGCGCGCCGCCTCGACCGGCGAGGCGAGGAGGAGGTCGGCCGCCTCGGTCACCTGGGGCGGTACCTCGGAGCGCGCCTGCACCGCGAGCGCCAGCCCATCGGTCTGCCCGCTTCGGCGGGCGCGGGCAAGTGTTTGGAATGCCTCCGCGTCCGAGATGTCGTCGCCCAGGGTGAACACCGCCCGAGGTCGATGCTCACGGATCAACGTCGCCATCGCCTGGCCCTTGTCCGGCACTCCCGGCGGCCGCAACTCGAGCACCCGTCGACCGGGGAACCGGATGAGGATCCGCTCGGGGTCCAGGCGCTCCACCTCCTCGCGGATGCGGGCACCGGCGGCGTCGACGTCGGGCGCTCCGCGGAAGTGGAAAGCCACGGCCGGAGGCTTGCGCTCGACGACCAGCCAGGGTTCGCCGATGGCAGCGGCCACCGCGGTGGCCAGGTGCTCGGCGATCTCGCTGAAGCGGTCGTCCACCCTGACCACTTCGACCTGGAGCGACCTCACTCGCTGCCGCCGCTGGAGGCGTCCTGACTCGACGCCGTGATTGCCGAGATAGCTCGCGCCCCCGATCCGCGTCCGCTCCGCCACGTCGGATGCCCGCCGCCCCGAGAGGATGGCCACGTGGACGTCATCTACGCCGGCCAGGAGCCGCAGCGCGCGACGCGCAAGGGGCAGCATCACCGCACCCCATGGATCCAGGACGATGGGACTCAGCGTGCCATCGAAGTCGGAGACTATGAGCAACGGTCGAGTGGACAGGAAAGGCGCGGCACGCCGCAGGGCTTCACCCGCCGTCACGGCGGCCGCCGCGGTGGGCGTGACCGCCGTCACGGTGCCAGCGAGGCGTCGGGCAGCACGGTGTGCACCCCGTCGATGAATTGTTGCGGCCCCGCACCGCCGTAGAGGAAGCCGCCCACTCGCCCGTCCGGTCCGATCCAGTAGTGCACCGGCAGCGCGTAGGCGCCCCATGCCTGCTGGGCCGCGCCGTCCATGTCGAGGCCCACCGGCAGGTCGACCGCCAGAGCGGTCATGAACGATGCCACCCTGTCCTGGTCCTCTCGCACGTCGATGACGATGATCGTCATCCGCTCCCCGAGCTGCCCCTGCAGGCGCTCCATGACCGGCAGCTCGTCGACGCACGGCGGGCACCACGTGGCCATGAAATTGACCCACACCGGCTTGCCGGCGAGTGCCGCGGTGTCGATCTCGGCGCCGCCGCCGCCCAGCTGCGGCACGGTGAGCCGTGGCGCGACGTCACCCACCGAGAGACCGACCTCCGGGCCCTCGCTCGGTCGGGATGACGGGCTGGGCTCCGTCGTCGGGCCGCTGGCCGCGGGCGTCGGGCTCGCCGCCGCCGTGGACGAGGGCGAGCCGGCCGGCCCGGATGTCGCGGTGGGGGCCGGTGTGGTGTCAGGGCCAGCGGGTGTCGGCGCGGCGGCGACCGGCGGGGGGGTCGGGATGGCGGGGCCGGGTCGCCCGAGCGCGAGCGCCACGAAGCCGGCGCCGGCCAACAGGACGACGAGCAGAGCGGCCATGACGCCGACGGCGATGGGACCCCGCATCGGCGGCGAGTGTACGCCGGGGCCTGCCTCCGGTCCCTCGGTCGGGGCGGGTGGCGGGCGAGCCGGTACCATCGCCGCTCGATGCGCCTCCTCCGCGCCCTCGATCGGGTGCTTCCGCCGCTCCTCATGGCAGCCGGTATCACGCTGCTCGCCGGTGGTCTGCTCTCCTACGGTGCGCCGGTCGCAGGCGAGGATCTCGCCGGTCTACCCTCATCCGCGGCACAGCCGGTCGCGAGTCTCCCGCCCGATCCGCACGGTGCGCCGCCGGTCGGCTCGCGGCCCTCGCCGGGATCATCGACCGCGTCGCCCGGCCCCGGTCGGCCGCCCAGCGCGACTTCTCGGCCAGGTCCATCGCTCTCCCCGGGACCATCTGTCTCGGCTGCGCCGTCGTATGCGCCGGGGGCAGTGGTCACGCGCGTCGTCGTCCCCTCGGAGGGGATCGACCTGCCCGTGATCTCACGCGCCCAACGCGTGCCCCGCCAAGGGCCCGACCGTTTCCCACCGTGCGACGTGGCCCTCTTCCATGATGCATTCGCGCAGCCGGGGGAGGATGGCGCGACGTACATCTACGCCCATGCCCAGGCGGGCATGTTCCTGCCCCTGCTGGAGGCATCGCTTCGGCGTGATGGCGCCTCGCTCATCGGCGCGCTCGTGGAGGTGTACACCGACGACGACCGTCTCTACCTGTACGAGATCATCCAGGTCAAGCGCCACGCGCTCGACTTCTCCCTGGCGCTCGACGTGCCGCCTGGTGAGCGACGGCTGGTCCTCCAGACGAGCGAAGGGCCGGTGGGCACGGTGCCCAAGCTGCAGATCGCCGCCGAGCCCATCAGCGAGCTCCCCGCGGATCCCGCCGAGGCGCACCCGGAGCCTCGGCCGCGCGCCTGCTACGGCGGGTGACCGGTACCGCGCCGCGGATCAGATCCAGCCGATGCGGCGGAAGTAGACGAGGGCGCCGGCGCCCAGGGCCACCACGAAACCGGTGACGATCCAGAACCCCGGGGCCTCGGCGAACTCCAGGGCGAGGCCCGCTTCGCTCATGCCGAAGATGCCGGCCACGGCGCCCACCCCCGCCAGGATCACCGTCACGGCCGTCAGGCGCTTCATGACCTCGGAGAGGTTGTTGTTGACGGTCGAGAGATAGGCGTCGAGGGTGGTGCCGACGAGCTCGCGGTAGCTGTCCGACTCATCGCTGAGCCGGATGAGATGGTCGTAGACGTCGCGGAAGTAGAGGACCCGCGCGGGGTCGATGAACGGGTTCTCCCGGTTGGTGAGCTGGTTGAACACCTCACGCTCCGGGTTGATCGCGTGGCGGATGGTGAGCAGATCGCGGCGCACCGCAAAGAGTCGCTCCACCACCCACGAGCTGGGGCGGCCCAGGACATCGGCCTGGAGCTCGTCGATCTCGTCGCCCAGGCGGTCGAAGACCGGGAAGTAGCCGTCCACGGCGGCGTCGACCACCGCCCAGAGCATGTGGTCGGCCCCCGCGCCCAGGTAGTGGGCCACGCCGTTCCGACGGATGTTCGGTGCGTCCAGGGGTCGCCAGGAGGCGGTGTGGGAGGTCAGCAGGAAGCGGGCACCGAGCACGATGTCGAGCTCGATGGGGACGACCTCGCCGTCGTAGGCCAGGGCGAAGAGCACCAGATGCATCGTGCCGTCGGTGTACTCCACCTTGGCCCGCTGGTTGCGCTCCACGATGTCCTCGACCGTCAGGTCGTGCAGCCCCAAGCATGCTGCGAGCGATCTCAGGGTCCGCTCGGAGGCCTCCTCCACGTCGATCCAGAGGCGCGTGTCGGGATCCGCGTAGGCAGCCTGGATGGCGCCCGGATCGTCCACCTGGGCGAGGGTCTCCCCCGGCCGCCAGATGGACGCGCAGAGCAGCTCACCCTCGGCGGGCGACTGCCCGGGACCGTGCCCGTCGGGCGCTTCCTCAGAGGGCGAGGGCAGGCTCGTGGACCTCATCGTCGACGACCGGTCGCTCATCTGTTCGGATGATGCGCTCCTCGGTCACGCGGCGCGAGGGGTCGCGCATCAGCAGGGTCGGCAGGACGGCGATGACGAGGACCGCCGCCGCGACCAGGAAGAGCCCCGAGAGGATGGCCGCTGCCTGCAGGCTGGCCCACGTCTCGAGGGCCTCGATGACCAGGTTGCTCTCGAGTGGCCGTCCGCGGAGGGCCGGCGGTAGCACCTCGTCACGGGCCACCGGATCGACCAGGACCACGCTCAGTGACTCGATGCGTCGTGACCCGAAGCCGGTCAGGATGGCCAGGCCCACGGCCATGCCGATCATGCGCGCGACGGTCACGCCGGCCGATGCCACGCCGAACGCGGCGCGCCCCAGCGCCTCCACCGCGACGGTGCTGCGCGGCGTGACGGTCAGGCCGAAGCCAAGGCCGAAGAGTCCCAGCGCGGCCACGACAATGGTCAGGTCGGTCTCCGGGCCGGCCAGTGCCAGCGCGGCCATGCCCGCGATGGCCATGATCAGCCCCAGCAGGCTGAGCACGACCGCCGAGAGAAGGCGCATCGCGAAGCCCGCGCCCAGGGCTCCGATGGCCGTCGCTGCCGCCAGCGCGCCGAGCACCACGCGCTGCTCGTCCGGACCGGCGTATCGGACCCGGTCGACGAAGACGGCTGCGCCGATGATGGCCGTGGCGAGTGCGTAACCGGTCAGGAGGCTGAGCAGGACCGCTGCCGCGAAGGTCCGGTCGCGCAGCATCCGCACGTCAAGGAACGGCTCCCGTGTGCGCGCGTTGCGTGCCACGGCGAGGACCGCCAGGACGGCCGCCACCACCCCCAGGACGAGCGGGCTCAGGAGCGGGTCGGCCTCCGCAGTCTCTTCCCCGAGCCGCGTCAGCGCCAGCAGGCCGGTGGCAAGGGCCGCGGTGAACAGCGAAGCACCGAAGATGTCGAGACCCGCACGATGGGCCGGGCGGGGCCAGGTGGGGGCCGCCGCCCACGTGTAGACGAGCGCCAGCACGGCGAACGGCGCCCCGAGGTAGAAGACCCAGCGCCAGGCGGGCGCCGCGAGCGCCATGAGGGGAGAGTCCCCCAGGCCGGACGCCCGGAACGCGGCAGCGAGCTCGAACCGCTCCAGCACGATCGACCCCGCGAACGGCCCGAGCGCCATGCCCAGGAACGTGAGGGCCCCCACGACCCCCAGCGCCCGGGCGCGCGCCCCTCCCTCGAAGAGGTGGCTGGCTCCGGCCGTCGCGAGGGGCACGATGGCCCCCGCGCCGATCCCTTGGAGCGCCCGCGCGGCGATGAGCTGGTCCAGCGACTGCGCCGCGCCCGAGAGGGCGGAACCCACGGCGAACACCAGCAGTGATAGCACGAACAGGCGGGGCAGGCCGTAGCGGTCGGCGGCGCGTCCGGCGAGTGGCATCGTCGCGATGTAGGTGACGGCGTAGCCGTTGACGATCCATGACGCGCGGCGGAGTTCGGTCCAGCCGGCAAGGTCGGCCACGATGGCCGGTAGCGCGACCGCGGTGATCATCAGCTCGACGCCCACGAGCAAAGCTCCGCCCGCGAGAGCCGCCAGCAACAGGTTCCGGGCGCGGCTGCTCATCCGATGGGAGTGTAAGCGTCACCCTCGCGTCTTCCCGTGTGGCGGCCCTTCCTGGGACGGACAGGGACGGTTGACATCACCTCGCTGGCGCAGTAGCATCAAACGCCCTTTATATGAAGCGGCGTTGATGTATCGCCGTTCGAACGACCCGGCCCCAGGCGCCGCTCGAAGGAGACCCTCCACCTCGTGCCCACACCTGCCCGCATCCGATCCACGCTGGCCATGATCGCCGCCCCGCCGGAGGATCTGCGCGATGTCGCCGTCTACCACAAGACGCTGGCCGACCCGACCCGCCTGCGCCTGCTGCGGCGTCTGGTCATCGGGCCGGCCACGGTGACGGAGCTCATCGACCATGTGGATCTGAGCCAGCCGCTGGTCTCGTGGCACCTCAGACGGCTGAAGGCGGCCGGTCTGGTGGAGACGCAGCGCAACGGCCGCGAGGTCATCTGCTCGCTGCGACGCGAGGCGTTCGACGCTACCAGCAGCGCGCGCGCGCTCCTCGGCCTCGTCGAGACCTCACCGAGCGCCGCGTGAGCACGGCATCCGTTTCGCGCGACAGGATCGCCGCCCCGACCACTCGCGACCGGTGGCGCGCGCGCATGGAGCCGCTCGCGCGGGGCTTTCGGCGGGTCGGCCTGACGCCGAACGCGCTGACGCTCATCGGCTTCGGCATCGCGGTGCTCGCCGCATGGTTCGCGACCCAGCAGGCGTGGCTGGCCGCGCGGATCGCCGTCATAGTCGCGCGGGTTCGACCTCTTCGACGGCGCCCTCGCCCGAGCGACCGGCAAGGTCACGAAGTTCGGGGCATTCCTCGACAGCACGATGGATCGCTGGGGCGAGGCCGTCGTGTACGTCGGCCTTGCCATCGGCCTCGGCGAGGTCGGGCTCTCACTCGGGATGCCGCTCGCCGCGGCCGCGATGGCATCCGCGTTCATGGTGAGCTACGTGCGGGCCAAGTCCGAGAGCCTCGGCTTCACGTCCGGCCGGGGGATGGCCAGCGTAGGCCTTGCCCCGCGCGAGGTCCGCATCGTGATCCTGTCGGCCGGGCTCATCGGGGCGGGGGCCCTCTCGCCGCAGGCCGCTGGAAGCCTCGCCGACGGGTTCGCTGGTGCGGGCGGCGGCGTCATCGGGGTCTGGTACATGGTCCTCGTCGGGTCGCTGGCCCTCATCACCGTCCTCGCGACCATCACCACCATCCAACGCATCCTCCACGTCTACCGGGAAGCCAAGCAGCAGGAGCAGCAGTAGTCAGATGACCAAGATCAAGAGCAGCAACGGCAACGGCCGCGCCCCCCGCCCCCGCAAGGACGGCAAGATCCGCGTCGCCATCGTGGGCGTCGGGAACTGCGCATCGAGTCTCGTCCAGGGCCGCTACTACTACGAGGACGCCAAGCCGACCGACTTCGTCCCGGGCCTGATGCACGTTGACCTGGGCGGCTATCACGTCCGCGACATCGAGTTCGTGGCGGCTTTCGACATCGACAAGAACAAGGTCGGCAAGGACCTCTCCGAGGCGATCTACACGGCGCCGAACAACACCTACGTCTTCCAGCAGGTCCCGGACCTCGGCGTACCGGTCGAGCGCGGCATGACCCACGACGGCCTGGGCAAGTACCTCAGTCAGATCATCGAGAAGGCTTCCGGCCCGACGGCCGACGTGGCCGGCATCCTGCGTGAGCGTGAGGTCGACGTGATGGTCTCCTACCTGCCGGTGGGCAGCGAGGAGGCCACCAAGTGGTACGTCGAGCAGGCGCTACGGGCCGGTGTCGGCTTCATCAACGCCATCCCGGTCTTCATCGGGCGTGAGCCGTACTGGCAGCGCCGGTTCGCCGAGGAGGGCCTTCCGGTCATCGGTGATGACATCAAGAGCCAGGTCGGCGCGACCATCAGCCACCGGGTGCTCACCCGTCTCTTCATGGATCGCGGCGTCCGACTGGACCGGACCTACCAGCTGAACTTCGGCGGCAACACCGACTTCCTCAACATGCTGGAGCGCGAGCGGCTGGAATCGAAGAAGATCTCCAAGACGAACGCCGTGACCTCCATGCTCGACTACGAGCTCGACCCGGACGACGTCCATGTCGGCCCGTCCGACCACGTGCCGTGGCTCAAGGACCGCAAGTGGTGCTACATCCGGATGGAGGGCACCACCTTCGGCGACGTGCCGCTGAACGCGGAACTGAAGCTCGAGGTCTGGGACAGCCCCAATAGCGCGGGCGTCATCACCGACGCCATCCGCTGCCTGAGGCTCGGCCTCGACCGGGGGCTCTCGGGAACGCTCGTGGCACCCTCGTCGTACTTCATGAAGAGCCCGCCGCAGCAGATCCACGACGACATCGCCTTCAACCGCGTCGAGGCGTTCATCCGTGGCGAGGACAACGAGACCCTCGTCGGGACGGAGGAGCTCAAGCCGCGCAGGATGCGCAGGCTCGCCCAGCCCAGGACGCGGGTCATCGCCTCGGCTGCGGTCGGCGAGGCCGGCCCATCGCGGGCCGCCGCCAAGGCGGGCACGGACCGCTGACCGCTGCGCGGGAGCGAGCGTCGCGCCCCGCGGCGCCCGCCGGCTCCGGCGTCTCGTACGCACCGCACCGCCGCGCCTCGGGCGGGCGCGTGACACGACTGATGCAGCGCGCCCGGGAGCGCTCCGTCGTGACCGGGTACCGGGCGGCATCGGGCGCGCTGGTGCGCATACCGACGGGGGTCTCCCAGCCGCTGGCCAGCTCGCTCTTCCTGGGCGGTTACTGGGCCTGGCCGCGCAAGCGACGGATCATCGAGTCCAACGCGGCGCGGATCCTGGGCAGGCCGGAGGATGCTCCCGAGGTGAAGCGCCTCGCCCGGCGCATCTACGTAACCTACGCGCGCTTCGTGGTCGAGCTGATGCGCCTGCCCGCCATGGCCGCCGATGCGCCCCAGCGGCTCGTGCGCGACGAGGGCGAGCGGAGCGGCGCATCGTTCATGGGGCTGTGGGAGCGCTACCGCTCCGACGGCCGCGGCCTGATCGCCGTGAGCGGCCATATCGGCAGCATCGAGGTCTTCGCCGGTGCATTCGCGGCGCGCGGCCTGCCGACATACGGGCTGGCCGACGACACGGCCTATCCGGAGCTCTTCGAGCTCCTCAACGGGCAACGTCGCCGCTGGGGTGTCGGCGTCATCCCATGGCGCAACCTGCGTGAGACGTACCGCGTGCTTCGGGAGCCGGCGGTGCTCGGCCTGCTGGTGGACTGGGGCTACCGGAGCGACGGCATCCCGGTGAAGCTGTTCGACCGATGGACCTGCCTGCCGGCCGGCCCCGCTCAGCTGGCGGCGCGCACGCGCGCGGCGATCGTCCCGGTCGTCAATCGTCGCCGCGACGACGGCACGTACGTGCCCAGCCACGACGATCCCATCGAGGTCGCGGACGCCTCTCCCGCGGAGATCCAGCGAGCGACCCAGGCCATCGCGGACGCGCTCGAGCGCATGATCGCGCCGGCTCCGGAGCAGTGGTACACGTTCAAGCCGGTGTGGCCCGCGACGGCGGAGGAAGAAGCCCTGCTGGAGGCTCGCGCCCGGGACATGACGCGCGGCGCGCACGGCGGGCGCGGCGGGATGCGACCCACGTGAGCTCGGGGATCCCGGCGGCCGCACCACCCCCGCCCGCGACACCACGCCGGCCCACGCTCCGGCAGCGCGGGGTGACGGCTGCGCTGGGAGTCGGGGTGAGGCTCCTGCGGAGGCTGCCGGACCGACTCGTGTACCGGCTCGGGTTCGCCGCCGGGACCGGCCTGTACCTGGTCATGCCCGCCCGGCGACACCTGGTGCGCACCAACCTCCGGCGTGTCTGCGTGGCCCTCGTCGGCCAGGGGAGGGCTTCGGACCGTGTCCGCCGCGCGGCGAGCGACGAAGGCGCCCTGGACGCCATGACGCGGTCCGCGTTCGGACACTGGGCCCTGGCCTACGTGGAACCGGCGATCGCGCTTTCCTACGCCCCGGACCGGCTCGCCGATCGCGTCCGCGCCCCGCACGACGCCGTGGCGCGTGATGCCCTGGCACCGCAGCCCCCCGGGGCGCCCGGTCGCATCTTCGTGAGTCCGCACTTCGGGTCCATCGAGCTGACGGCGCTCTACGGCGTGGTCATCGGCGGGCTGCGCATGGTGGCGCCCATGGAGACCGTCGCCGACCCGGCGATCCAGGCGTACCTGGAGCGGGCTCGGGGCGCGACCGGCATCGACATCGTGCCCATCAGGGGCGCCTCGACCGTGCTCAGGGCCGCGCTCGCGGACGGGCAGGCCGTGGCGCTCGTGGCCGATCGGGCCATCGACGGTATGGGCATGCCCGTCGAGCTCTTCGGCGCGAAGACCCGGTTGCCGCTTGGCCCGGCGGTGCTCGCCGTCGAGTCAGGGGCGCCGATGTTCGTGGTGGGCACCCGGCGGACCGACTGGGGGTCGTGGGCCATCCGCGTCGAACGGATCGAGCCCGTGGCGACCGGGACGCTTCGGCAGCGGATCGTCGCCCAGCTGGATGCACAGGCGCGCGCCTTCGAGCGGATCGTCGCCGACGCCCCCGAGCAGTGGTGGACCTGCTTCTTCCCCGTCTGGCACTCGGATCCTGCCGGATCGGTGCAGCCCCCGCGCCGACCGATCGCGAAGGCGGCCTGATGGGCCGAGCCGACCTGCACATCCACTCGCTCGCGTCCGACGGCATCTCCACGGTGAGCGAGATCCTCCAAGCCGCGGACGCCGCGCGCCTCGACGTCATCGCCATCACCGACCACGAGCGCATCGACGCCGCCCTTGCCGCTCAGCGGATGACGGATCTCGACGGGCACCGCGTGCGCGTGATCGTGGGCGAGGAGATCACCACGCGCGGCGGGCATCTGCTGGGACTCTTCCTGAGGGAGCGGATCAAGCCCTGGCAGAGCCTCCGGCGGAGCGTGGCACGCGTGCACGAGCAGGGTGGCATCGCGGTGGTGGCCCATCCGCTCGTGCCCTACCCGCTCTGTGCGAGCGCCAGCGCCATCCGGAGGCTGCTCGACCACCCGGACCCGATCTACCATCCCGATGGCATCGAGGCGTTCAATCCCACGACGGCCGGGATGCGCTGGACCCGACAGGTGCCGGACTTCGTGGCGCAGACGGGACGAGCGGCGCTCGCCGGCAGCGATGCACACCGTGCGCGTGACGTGGGCCAGGCGGTGACCCTCTTCCCGGGCACCACACCCGAGGACCTCCGGCGGGCGATCGAGGAGCGTGCGACGCAGTGGGAGGGGACGTTCTATCCGTGGCGATCACAGCTCACGATGTTCCGTCACCAGATGACGAAGAACGCGCGCGCGCTGCGGGATGATGTCGCGGGCAAGCTGCGACGTGACGGGACGGGCCGCGACCTGGGCTATCCCGGTGGGCGCTGCCGTCCGCCTCGCTTCGACGAGCGCGAAGCGGGTCGATGCATGTCCCCTACGGGACCGGACGCATGAAGATCGGCCTCGTGACGCCGTACATCTACCCGCTGCCCGGCGGCGTCAACGCGCACGTCGCGCAACTGTACGAGAACCTCATCGCGCGCGGTCACGACGTCCGCATCCTGAGCTCCACCCACGGCATCCAGAAGAGCAGCGAAGGCGACGTCATCCGCCTGGGCTATGGCATCAGCGTGCCCACCAACGGCTCGGTGGGCACGCTCACCTTCTCCCATCGCTACTCATCCCTGGTCCAGGAGGTGCTGCACCGCGAGCGCTTCGACCTCCTCCACTTCCATGAGCCATTCGTGCCCTTCCTCTCCCTCCAGCTGCTGCGCTTCTCCACGAGCGTCAACATCGCCACCTTCCACGCCTACGCCGGATGGAGCCCCTCGTACGAGTTCGGCAAGCGCGCCCTGAAGGGGCCCGCACGTCGGCTGCACGGACGGATCGCCGTCAGCGCAGCGGCACGCCATTTCATCGACCGCTACTTCCCGGGCGACTACAAGGTCATCCCCAACGGCGTGGCGCTTCGCCAGTTCCAGGGCGTCCAGCCCTTCGCTCGCTGGCGGGATGGGACGGCCAACATCCTCTACGTCGGGCGCTTCGAGAGCCGCAAGGGCGTGCTGCATCTCCTGAAGGCGTACCGGGTCCTGCGCAGGCAGGGCTTCGACTGCCGGCTGCTCCTGGTGGGGTCGGGCCCGCAGGAGCGTGAGGCGCGGCGCTACGTCGCCACGCGGCGCCTCCAGGGCGTCGAGTTCCTTGGCCGTGTGAGCGACGAGGACAAGGCTCGGTACTTCGCGACGGCCGACGTCTACGTCTCACCGGCCACGGGCCAGGAGTCGTTCGGGATCGTGCTGCTCGAGGCCATGGCGTCCGGCACGCCCATCGTGTGCAGCGACATCCACGGCTACAAGGGCGTCGTCCGCCGCGGCGAGCAGGCCCTGCTGGTGCCGCCGCGTGATCACCTGGCGCTGGTGGAGGCCATCGGTCGGTTGCTCGGCGACCCGGAGCTTCGAGCCCGCATGTCCGCCTCCGGGCGACGGCGTGCCGTGCAGTTCAGCTGGGAGAGCATCACCGCCAAGGTCGATGACTACTACGGCTTCGTCATCCGCCGGCTGGCCGCCCAGGGCCAGCTGCCGGTCGGGTTCCGCGCCGCCATCCCGGCACCGCCGCGTCCGCTGGTCCTGCCGGCGACCTGAGCCGGACCGGTAGAGGCGAGGCTAGCCGGTCTCTCCCAGCGGCCCGCGAGGCGAGCGCACGCTGCCGCCGCCGCGCCAGGAGCGGGCGACGATCATGGCCACGAGCACCAGGGCAGCGGTCGCCAGACCGATGAGCAGTGTGCCCACATCGACGATCGGGCGGTCCGACGCCGGATCGAGGTTCACGGCGAACTGGAAGTCGTAGTTCCAGGTGGGCAGCAGCCCGAGGTACGCCTGTGCCACCGAGTCGGGCAGTGGCAGACCGGTCAGGCTCGGGTACCAGAGCAGGAAGAAGAGGGCCGCCGCGCCCAAGACGCCGATGACCCAGCGCCTCGGATCACGCGTGCGTGCGGCAAGGTAGGCCGGAGCCGCGAGGAGCAGCAGCGCGACGATGGCCAGGACCTCGGCCTGCACCGGCAGGGTGAGGAACGGCCGCGGGCTCAAGAGCAGCGAGGCCCCGGCGGCACCGAGAGCCGTGGCGACCGTGACGACCAGCAGCGCCGAGAGCAGCGAGACCTCGATGTCTCGCGACGAGGTGCGCACGCGGAGGAGCGGGTCCGCCGACCCGGTGCGTACCTGGGCGCGCACGAGCCAGGCGATGGTCGCCGCGCCGATGAGCACGACGATGGTCGCCGCGAAGGCCGACTCGGCGATGGTCAGCGAGCGCACGAGGGGGCCACAGGCGACACCGTCCGGATGGACCGCCTCGGTGCCCGCGAGCCCGCAGAGCGGCTGGCGCAAGAGCCACAGCAGGGGTGGTCCCAGGATGGCCACGCCGCCCGCGATACGCGCCAGGAGATAGGTCCGCGACGACGGGCCGTGCCACAGCTCGCCGAGGAAGTAGGCCAGCGCGAGGACGGTGAACGGCAGGCTCGTGAACACGTGGTACTGGAAGGTGGCACGGTCGATGCGCGCCCACGGCAGCCAGAGGCAGGCGATCCCGAGCACGATGAGCGTCAGGGAGAGGGATCGGCGTGCCCACGCCTGCCACGCACAGAAGGCCACCGCAGGGATGGCCAGCCAGAAGATGACCACGTTGCCGGCGTCGTAGATGACCCCGGTCGTGGAAGCCGCGAAGCCGTCCTGGTGGAACCAGACCGGCTTGAGATCCAGCGGCCACGCCCACCACGGGGACGAGGCGGCGTGCGTCGCGCGCAGCTCGTCGTGGTAGCGGTACATGCTGACGGTCAGGTCGGCCAGCGTCTGGCCCGTGTGGCCGGGAGGCCAGTCGGTGAGGATCCGGTTGCCGCCGCCGATCTCCAGTGCGGCCCAGGGGACGTAGCTGGCGATGTAGACGGCGAGCGGGATGACCGTCAGACAAAGGAGCGCGTAGCTCCACGGGATGCCCGCCGCCCAGCCGGGTCTGAGCCAGCCGGTCGGGGCGGCCGAGGGGACCGGCTCGCCCCTGGCGACCGGTCGGGGAGGCGCGAGCGGCCCCACCCCCAGTCTGGCAGCCACCCAGCTGCCACCGTACGCTGCCGCGCCCAGGAGGAGCAGGCCCGCCCCCGCGAAGAGGACGCGGTTCGGTGCCAAGAGACCGCTCGCTGCGGAAGCGCCGCCTGACCCCATGACGAAGCCCGCGAGGACCAGGAGGCTGCCCAGCAGGGCCGGGGCGAGGACCGCGAAACGGAGCTCGTCCAGCGTGAAGCGCACCGGGCGGCGCACCATCGCGGCCGCCAGGAGGATGGTCAGCGCCGCCATCAGGAGCAGGAACGTCGCGTTGATGCGTGGATCCGCCACGTCCGCCGGCCGGACGGCGAGATAGCCCAACAGCGCGGTGAGGCCGATCATGGCGGTCAGCGTGATGACCCGTCCCAGGGCCGACCGAAGCAGGACCAACAGCACCACGAAGCCGATGGCGTAGGCACCCACCCACTTGGTCCCGAAGGCCAGCCCGAGCAGGAGCCCGACCACCGGCAGGACGAGGAGCACCGCCAGCCGACTCCTCCAGATGCCGAGATAGAGCGGAGCGAAGAGCGCCACGGCGGACACGATGAAGGCCGTGACGTACGTGTCGTTCATGGCGATCCGGGCGTTGGCGAAGAACATCCCCTCGGCCATCACCAGCAGCGACGCCAGGACGGCCACGCTACGGCGCCGGAACAGGACGCGAGCGAGGAGGAAGATGGCGGCTGCCGTGAGCGCGCCCATGATCACTCCCGGCATGCGCCACGCGAAGGCATGCGAGCCAACATCGACGCTCGCGACCGTCCCGTCCGTGGAGAAAGCCAGCAGATCCTGCCGATCATCGGTCGGGCGGTCGGGCTGGATGTCCATGACGGTGGCTCGCGGCGTGAACGGGAGCCGGGCGTCGGCGAAGACGGCGTTGGCGTGCGGCTCGACGACGTAGACGGTCGTACCGCCACCGTCGGGCGCGTCGCCCACGACGTGCACGAGGTTGGTCGCGCCATCCCAGCGAGCCGAGCGCACATCGGCGGGCATGGGCATGTCCGTCCCGTGGCCCGGCCCGTCGTCGCCGATGGGCAGCGTCGTGACCTGGATCCCGTTCGGGACGTAGAGCGTCGGATCGTCCAGGCCCTCCACCAGCGCCAGGTCGGTCGCCGGAGCGTCCGTCGTGAGCTGTTCGAGCTGCTCCAGGCTGACCGCGTCAAGGAACGTCACGCCGACGGCACCGGCCACGGCTGCCGTGGGACCGGGCTCGATCGATGTGCCCTCCAGGCTCGCGTCGTCGATCCCCTTCTGGACCGACCCCGTCATGGTCTTGTCGAGATAGGCCGCTACCGACACGGGGCCGGTCGCGCCGCTGATCAGCTCCTCGAGGCGCGCCGCATCGTCATCGAGGATCCGGGCCAGTGACTCGGCCAGGGCAGCGGGGTCGGAGACCCCTGCCGGATCGACCACCACGCGGTCCGCCGGCGGGACGCGCGCGACGGCCTGGGCTCCCTCCACGAACGCCTCGCCCGTCTGCTCCCCGGTGACGCCGTCGAGGCTCAAAAGCGTCCCCCCCTCGACACGGACGAGGAGGCTCCCATCGACGACGCCGAGCCCCTCGATGAGGCGCGACACCCCCTCCAGCGGCGCCAGCCGCGCGGCCTCCGGGAGGGGGCGGAGAGGGTCCAGCCGCAGCTCGTCGAGCGCCGCCGTCGGGAGGGACCAGATCGTCCCGGCCTCGGCCGCGGCGAAGAGCGTGTGGGCCGACTCGTCGACGGCGAGGGCCGTGGCGGGGAGCGGAAGCTGCGCCACCAGGTCCCGGGTACGCAGGTCGTGCACGCGCACCTCCGTCCCGGTCGCCACGTAGAGCCGGTCCCCGAGGCGCTCGCCCGGCCGCTCGGCCGGGCTCCAGCGCGTCTCGAGCGCAGCGTCCGTGACGGTCGTGCCCAGATCGGTCGTGCCCGTGACCCGATCGTTGCCCAAGGCCATCAACCCGACGGCGATGCCGTACTTGGCCACGTGCGGATGCGTGTACTCGTAGACCGAGTGGGGGATGCCGTATCGCCAGTCCTGGAGGAACTCCGTCGCCGTCCGCGCGTGGTAGACCTCGTCGAAGTGCATGTCGTAGGGCTCGCCGACGCGGTACGTGCGCAACGTCAGCGCACCAAGGATGACGAGGACGACCAGCAGCAGATCCAGCCGATCCAGGCGCCCGGTGGGCTCGGCCCGGAGCTCAGCCGAGCGGTCACGCCGCAGGGGGTGGACGCGGAAGCGGTCGGACAGCCACGAGAAGGTCCCGGGCTGGGGCGACCACGGCTGCTCCATCGACGTGACGCCCTGGGCCGTGCCCTGAGCGCCCCGCGGCGCGTCAGCCGCCCCGGGTCCCCGTGCACCGGAGAGCGCCGTGGGACGGCTTCGAACGCCGGCTGCCACCTCTCGCGACAGCGGATCGGGACGGCGCACGGCACCGGTCCGCAGCTGCCATGCGACGAAGGCGAAGACGCCCACCTGCAGCGCGACGCTCAGGGCCACGAACGGGAAGGACCGGAAGAGCTCGCCGAACGGCAGGTCCGCCACGTTCTCCGTGGCGTAGAGGGGGAACGTGAGGATCGCGTGCAGGTTGATGAACGAGCCCGCCGCGAGGAGCACCGTCGCCCAGCGCCAGCGTCCGTCGGCCACCGCGAGGAGCGGCAGGAAGGCGAAGGCGGGGAAGAGGTACCGCTCGTGGACCCGGGTGGGCAGCACGAAGAACGCGAGGCTGAGGAAGACGGTGACGACCACGATCGACCAGCGGTCGGCGCGGAGGAGGAGCCGGGCCACGCCCAGCAGGAAGCCACCCGCCAGCAGGACGGTGCCCACGACCACCCCCGAGAACGGACCCAGCAGCGGAACCGTGTCGGACGACCAGCCGCCGCCGGTCGCGAGGGAGCCGGCGCCCTCCGAACCCATGAGAGCCCAGGGGTTGTAGGCGTTCACGCTCAGCCAGGGATAGCCACCGGCGGTCTCGGCGACGAGCCGGATGAAACCGGGGATGTCGAGGCGGAACGGCGTCAGGAGCAGAAGCATCACCCCCAGGCCGATGGCCGCGCTGCTGAGGAGCCTGATCGGTCCCTGCTGCCGCACGAGCCAGGAAGCGAGCGGATCGGGAAGGCGGGGGCGATGGTGCGGCCCGGAGCCCACGGCCAGCAGGTGCCGACGCAGCAGGACCGCCGCGACGATGGGCACGAGGACCACCCCGAACTGGGGCTTCACGAGCCCTGCCAGGATGGCTGCCGCGACCGCACCCTCCGAGTGGCCACGCAGGAGGAGGCTGACCCCGACCAGCATGACCAGCGCTCCCACCGCATCGGTCTGCCCCCAGAGCGCCGAGTCGTACCAGGTGATCGGGTTGAAGAGGTAGGCCCCCGCCGCGACCAGCCCCAGCCGGCCGGCGTTGGCGCCCGGCGAGCGGGACCAGCGTGTCACCATCCTGAACAGGAGGGCACCGATGCAGATGTCCGCGCCGATCGACGGCAGCTTGATGAGCGTCCCCGCAAGGGACGCAGCATCCGTGCCGGCCAGCGGCGCCAGAGCGTTCGCGAGCAGGCCGACCGGCCAAAGCAGGTAGAGGTAGCCGGGGGGATAGTCAGCGAAACCCGCGTTGGCATAGAAGCCGCCGGGTCCGTGGTCCGCGAGCGTCAGCGCCCACGACGTGAAGCTGGAAAGGTCGTTCTCGAAGCCGGACCCGGGCAGGACGATGTATGCGATAGTGAGCCGCAGGGCCAGCCCGGCCACGAGCAGGACGACCAGCGCGGGGATCGCCGTCAGTGCTCCAGGCGGGCGTCCGGACGCCCCGTGGACGCCCTCGACCCCAACCTCATGGGTCGATGTCAACGTCGACCGGCCTCCAAGGAAAGGCGACGAGGGTGACCGGCAGTATAGCGAAGGACCCCCAAGCGCCCCTGCACCCGCCGCCCCGGGGCAGAGCCGCCGGCCCGTCTGCCCGGTACCTCGAGCGCATCCATCCCGCCTGGGTGGGAGCTGCATTCGTGGCTCTCGCGGTCGCGGTCTACGTGCTCAGCAACCCCGCGCGTCCCGACTTCTATGACCACTTCGTGTGGCAGGCGCACGCCTGGCTGCACGGTCGAGCCGCCATCCCTTTCCCATATGACGACGGGGTCTTCCGGAACGACTACTTCCAGGATGTCTTCCCCCTCCCCGATCGACCGGGCTATGCCCTCATCCCGTTCCCGCCCCTGCCCGCGGTGGTGCTGCTGCCCTTCGTGGCGCTCTTCGGACTGGCCACCAACGGTGCCCTCGTCGCGGCCGTGCTGGGGGGCCTCAACGTGGGGCTCTGCTGGCGGATGCTCCGGCGAGTGGCGCCTGCGGGAGGCGCAGCCGCCCTGGCCACGACGTTCTACGGGTTCGGCACCGTGGCGTGGTACGCGGCGATGCTGGGAAGCACTTGGTTCCTCGCCCACGTCGTTGCCTCCACCTTCCTGCTCCTCGCCATCACGGCCGCGCTGGACGCCGCGGCCCACGAACGCGGGGGACGGGGTAGACGGCTGCTGGGCCTCATCGAGCCACGCCAGTTCATGGCCGGGGTGTTGTTCGGTACGGCGGCGCTCTCGCGGCTGACCACCATCCTCGGCGCGCCGTTCTTCCTGTTCGTCGGCGGCGGAGGCTCCTACCGGCGGCGTGCCATCTCGGCCGGCCTTGGAGCGGCGATCCCTGTCGCGCTCCTGCTCGCCTATAACGTGGCCACCACGGGACACGTCTTCCATCCCGCGTACGAGTACCTCTACCGCAACGAGTATCGGCCCGACCGGAGCCTGTACCACCCGGAATGGGCCATCGAGGACCCGCGCTACGTGCCCCAGAACGCCGCCATCATGCTGCTCTGGCCGCCGGATACGCCGCTGCTCGAGCGCCGAGTGCGATGGCGACCCGGCGACCGGCGCGGCCGGAGCTGCAGCGTCCGACCGGGATTCGATCCTGTTCGACGAGTGCCCTGCCCGCTCCTTCGCCCCGATCCCATCGGCATGAGCCTGATCCTCTCCAGCCCGGCCTACCTCCTGGCCGTTCCGGCCATCGTCCGGCTGGGCCGGAGGCGTCTCGTGGCCGGGGCTGTGCTGGCGGTCGCCGCGATCGCTCTCGTCAACCTGATGCACTTCAGCCAGGGCTGGGTCCAGTTCGGCTACCGCTTCAGCAACGACTTCGCCCCCTTTGCCATGCATCCCCGTCGCGCTGGGCATCGCGCAGCTCGGCGTGCGCCCTCTCACGCTCACCCTCGTGGGCCTGTCGATCCTGGTCAACGCGTGGGGCGTCTACTGGGGCGTGACGCTCGGGTGGTGAACGAGGCACCGGCTCCCGCCTCCGCGCCGTCGGGGGCCGCGCCGCGACACCGCCGCGCGCGCGGTGCGGCCGCGTCCCTCATCCCGCGGGGCGCCCTTGCGCCGGCCCTCGCGTCGTTCCTCGTCGCGCTCGCCCTCGAGGTGCGCACCCTCCTGCCCGACATCGCGTTCTGGGACACGGCCGAGTTCCAGGCCATCGGACCGGTGCTCGGCATCGCCCACCCGACCGGCTATCCCAGCTACACGCTGCTCGCCTGGCTGGCGTCGGTCCTGCTCCAGCCATTCGGCAACGAAGCGCTGCGAGCGAACCTCCTCTCCGCGCTGCTCGTCTCTGCCGCCTGCGGCCTCACCGCCGCGGTGGTGGTCCAGCTCACGCGGCGGCGACTCCTCGCGTTGGCGGCCGGTGTCGCTCTGGCACTCACCCCCACCATCTGGCGCATCGGCCTTCGCGCGGATGCCCACGCGCTCCACCTCGCCCTCGTCGCCTTGCTGCTGCTCCTGCTCGTGGGGTGGGCTGAGCGGAGCCGGCACCCCGATCGCGGCGACGCACGCTGGCTCGTGGCGTCGGCCATCGTCTTCGGCCTGGCGCTGGGCAACCATGCGCTGATCCTGCTGCTGGCGCCGGGCATCGCCATCTTCGTCCTCATGGTCGATCCCTGGCTGCCGGTGCGGCGCCCCAGGGCTGGTCCTCGCCTGCGCTGCGGCGCTGGCCGTGACGACGATCGTGCTCTACGCGTACCTGCCCATCCGCTCGGCGATGGATCCGCCACTCGACTACGCCGACCCCGAGACCTGGGAGGCCTTCCGCTACGTCGTCCTCGGCGAGCAGTTCCGCGGCACCTTCTCGCCGCTGCCCTCGCTGTCGGTCGGCGCTGGCCGCGTCTGGGAACAGCTGTTGGCGGACCTGGGACCGGTGGCCCTCCTCTCGGTCGTCGGCGCCATCTGTGGCGTTCTGCGCTGGCCGCGCCTCATGGGCCTGACGGGACTCTGGTTCGTGCTCACGTTCGTGTTCGCCCTGGGGTATCTGAACGCCGACATCGGTCGCTACTACGCCGTGCCCATCCTCCTCGCTCTCCTCTGGGCAACGCTCGGGGTGGCCGCCATCGCGGACGTCGCCGAGCGCCTCCTCGGCCGAGGTCTGGCCTCCCGGCCGCCACGGCCATCGGCCGCCGGCCACCCGACCCGACCGGCCCCCACCGCGACGGCCCGGATCCCGGCTCGCGCGCTGTCGGTGCTGGGTGCCTTCCTGCTCCTGGCGCCCTCGACCGTGGCCCTGCCACGGACCTTCGACGAGGTCGACGCTTCCGGAGAGCGCGATGCGCGCGTCTGGCTGGAAGCCACACTGGCGGCCATCGAGCCGGACGCGGTGGTCGTGAGCTGGTGGAGCTACTCGACCCCACTCTGGTACGGCCGGTTCGTGGAGGGCCGGCGCCCCGACGTGACCGTCATCGACGATCGCACCATCCTGGACCAGGGTCTGGGTGATGTCATCGCCGTCATCGGGCGTCACCTGGGCGAGCGCCCCGTCTACATCATCCGCCTACCGCGCGATCTCGACGAGGTCGCCGCCAGGTACCGGCTGGAGCCCGTCCCGGGCGCTCCCGGGATGGGCGGGCTCCGGCGAGTCGTGCCACCCGCGGCTCCGGGATAGCCGACTGCTAGGATCGGGGCCATGCCCTCCGCTCTCGTCCCGTCCTTCGGTCCGCCTCGTTGGCCCGCGAAGAAGCCCTCACGGCGCGGATGACCGATCCTCGAGCTGACCACCTGCGGGTCCCGGCCCTCTCCTACTTCTTCCCCGCTCACGACGAGGCCGAGAACGTGGCGCCGCTGGTGGCCGACGCACTGGCAGAGCTGCCGCGCCTCGCCCGGACCTTCGAGATCATCTGCGTCGATGACGGCAGCCGCGATGGCACGGGTGCCATCGCCGACCGCCTCGCAGCGGAGCACCCCGGACTCGTCCGTGTGGTGCACCATCCCGGCAACCGCGGGTACGGGGCCGCGCTGCGCAGCGGATTCGGTGCTGCCCGTCATGAGCTCGTCTGCTTCACGGACGGGGACCGACAGTTCCGCGTCGCTGACCTTTCGCTGCTGCTGGATCGGCTGGTCGAGCCGGACGGCGCGGACGGGACCCCCGACGTGGTCTGTGGGTATCGCCTGCGGCGAGCCGATCCACCGCTCCGTCTGGCCTACGCTCGGATCTACCGGCTCTGCCTGCGGCTCTTCTTCGGGATGCGGCTGCGGGACGTGGACTGTGCTTGCAAGCTCTTCCGCCGGGGCGCCCTGGAGGACGTGCGCGTGGAGTCGGGCGGAGCCTTCCTCTCGGCGGAGCTGCTCATCAAGCTGCGCGAGAGCGGCCGCAGGGTCGCCGAGGTGGGCGTACCGCACCACCCGCGTACGGCCGGCCGCGCTTCCGGTGCCCACCCCAGGGTGGTACTGCGAGCCGTGCGTGACTTCTGGTGGCTGCGGCTACGCCTCTGGGCTCGCCGCGGGGCGACGCTGCGCAGCGGTCAGCCCATCCTGGAGTCTTCCTAGCCCCCGGCGGCCCTCAGTCGGAGCGCGGTCCGCGCTCGCCGTGGGAAGGCGGCTCATCGCGTGTCTCGGGCTCACCGCCCCGCTCCCTCGCGCCGCCCGTGCCGCCCTCCAGATCGGCCTCCAGCGAGTTCACGAACTCGCGGAAGACGGAGAGCTTCTCGTCCTCGTCCGTCTCGGGCACGACGCCCGCCCTGTCCAGTACGGCATCGGTGGCATAGATGGGCACCGCGACACGCACCGCCAGCGCGATCGCGTCGCTCGGACGAGCGTCGATCTCGCGCGTCCGGCCGTCGAGCTCGAGCACCAGTCGAGCGCGGTACGTCTCGTCGGCAAGGTCGCTGACCACGATCCGTCGGACCGTGACACCGAACTCGTCCAGGGTCCGCGCGAAGAGGTCGTGTGTCAGCGGCCGCTCCGGCGCCACGCCCTGGAGCCTCATCGCGATGGCGTTCGCCTCCCACGGTCCGATCCAGATGGGCAGGTAGCGATCTCGCTCGGCTTCCTTCAGGATCACGACGTGCTGCGAGGAGAGCATGTGCACGCGGACGCTCTCGACGACCATCTCGGTGAGACCGACTGGCATGGCGGCGATTCTACCCCCGCGATCCGATGGCGCCGACGCGGGCTCAGGGCGCCGGCCGCGGTGAGCGTCGGGGACGGCGGGTGCGTTCCGGACTCGCCGCGGGCTCATCGTCCGGCGGTGGCGAGACGCCTGGGCCACCGGGAGAGGGCGAGGCCGCCGGTCGGTCGGGGGCGTCCACCAGCTCCGCGCGGATGAGCGCATCGACGGTGAGCCAGTAGACCGTCGGTGGGGCGACCACCGGCTCCGTATCCTCCGGCACGGGCGGGGTCTCCGGTTGCACGACATAGATCCCGCGCAGGTCGCTGAGTGGCGGCGAGCCCTTGGCCGGGATCCACTGCTCCACGTACGCGCCGGTCTCCTTCTCGAAGACGACCAGCCGGCCGTGCTCCGCGTCCCAGACGTAGAGGCGACCCTCTCGACGCAGCCCGACCCCGTCGAAGTAGCGGTAGTCCTTACCCGGCCGCAGATCGGTCCCGTCGGGAGGTGGCGCGAGCTCGAAGTCACGTCGCTGCCCGCTCTCGTGCCGCACGGCTGACTCCGCGGTGAGCGCGTAGATGTCGCCGTCGATGTACATCTGGCGGAAGGACGAGACGTCCTCGGTGTCCGCGGCAAGGTAATCGGTGGGTGCCGAGAAGCCGCTGCCATCGCCGGTGGGTTGATACCGGAGGATCTGATCCGAGCTGGGATCGGCGACGTAGAGGTTGTAGGCCTCCGCCTCGCCGGCCAGCAGGAAGGTGCCGATGTCCACGACATCGTCACCCCACTCGACGTCGCCAGCCACGATGAGCGGGCCCAGCGTTCCGTTCCCCACCTCGTCCGAGGGTCGCCAGCGCCAGAGCCCGCCCCTGATGTCCGCGATGAGGAGGTCGGGCCCGCCTGTGGCGAGCATCATGGGCGTGCCGATGCCCTCGCCGCTCCCGTCCCCCGCGGTGACGATGACCGCTGCCGCTCCGGAGACCGGGTCCACGCGCGACACGGTGCGGGTCTCTCGGTCAAGGACGTACGCCGCCCCGTCGGGGCCGGCGACCAGGTCACGTGGGTCGTGGGGACCAGCGCCCTCGATCCGCGCGAGCACCGTACCGGCCATCCGATGCGTCCCGTACAGCCGATCGAGGCCGCCCGCGATGCGGTCCCGAAGCGGGGCCACACGGCTGGCGGGCACCCCGGTCTCCCCGGCACTGTCCACCTCTTCCCACGCCTGTCGGAGCAGGACGAGGGCGCGCTCCGGGTCATCGGTGATGAGATCATCGTCGAGGGCCTGCTGGACAAGCCCCTGTGCCGAGGTGAAGGCGGCCTCTCCCGCGTTCACCCGGCGCACCGGCGTCTCGCTCCCTCGCGGGAGGAAGGCCACGACGAGGCCCAGCACGAGGAGCACTCCCAGGAACGCCAGGAAGGCGACGGCCGCCCGACGCTGGGATTCCCGTTGCGAGACGTGCGGCGTGATACGCCGGTACTGGCGGCGACGGCCGGGGATGAGATCGGCGACGCGCTCGCTGAGGCTCGCGACCGCGTTGCCGACCGTCTCGCGCGCGCCCATGGCTCGCCCGGCCATCGTCGACGCGACGGCCCCTCCGGTGAGGGCGGTCATCCCCCGGGCGTCCGACTCCTGCGCCGCGGCGACGGGCACCAGTCGGTTCTCGGCTCGAGGCGCGCTCGCCTCGCTCGACTCGATGGCCAGGACCGCGTCCGAGCCCTCCCCGCCCGAGGCCACGAACAGGTGGTGCAGGTGCTCCACGGCCGACTGGGGGTGGAGCGTCACGACGGCGTTCTTGAGCTCCTCCGTGCCCACGACCTCGGTCAGATCACGCGACACCAGGAGGAGTGAGTCACCGACCGCGAAGTCACCGCGCCAGACGTCCACCCGGAGCCCATCGCCGGCGGGCAGCCCCGCGCCCGGCTGGTGCTCGGGCATCAACAGGCGCGCGGCTCGGACGAGGTAGGCGTCAACGGGTCCTGCCGTGGCCACGTACAGCTCACCGCCGCGGATGACCGCGAGTGCGACGCCGATGGAGCCCGGTGCGGCACCGTGTCCCTCCCGGCCGCGCAGCCGGCGGTCGGCGCTGCGGAACGCTTTCTGGAGACAGATGGGGATGCCCGCCGACTCGTCGTAGTAGTACTCGCGGCGGATCGTGTCGGCGACCATCGCGGTGGCGTCGCGTGAGCGTCCACCCATGATGGACGAGGCGACGATGAGGTACAGGTTGCCCTTGGTCCTGGACTTCGAGCCGGTCGCGGGCTCGGTGACCGAGAGCGCGTCCGCGGACGACGAGAGCCGGTCCTGCTCCGCGACAAAGCCGTACTTCAGGTGCAGGCGGGACATCGGCCGGTCAGTCTACACGGCGCCGCGGCGCCGGCCGTCGCGGGCCGTCGGTGCTGGCTCGCTGCTTCGTGCAAGCGGCCGGACCACGACGCGCAGCTCGAGCAGGCGGCTGCCGCCCGGGGCGCGTGCGAAGGCCGGCAGTAGCTCGCTCGCGCGCAGGCGCAGCTCCTGGGCCACGAAGGGACCGGTGGCGCTCACCAGCAGCGCAGGAGGCTCGACCGCGAGGAGCGTGGATGCGCCCGCCGCGGCTGGCACGTGCTCCGCGACGATGCGCTGCCAGCTCGCGATGGCGCGCGAGTGCTGCAGCTGGTCCTCCAGACCCAGCTGGCCCGCCACCTCCGGCAGCAGGTCCGCCAAGCGGCGCATCGGGCGCCGTTTCACGGGCGAGCCCCCGCCATTCGCGCAAGCTCATCGACGCCCCATCGCGTGAGCCGCCCCGGTCGCACCTGCCAGGCGGTCGAGGCGCCGACCAACCGGGCGTCCAGGTCGTCCAGCGTGGTCGTCGTCACGAACGCCTGGGGCAGCTCGCCGATGCGCCGTACGAGGTGGGCACGCCGGTCGGGGTCCAGCTCGCTGAAGACATCGTCGAGGAGCAGGAGTGGTGGTCGTCCGTCGCGCAGGGCGAGCAACTCCAGGTGGGCCAGCTTCAGCGCCAGGATGGCGGTCCGCTGCTGGCCGCGCGAGGCAGAGCCGGCGAGGTCCCGCCCCTCGATCTCGAAGGACAGGTCGTCGCGGTGCGGGCCTACGAGTGTCGAGCCGTTCCAGAGCTCCTTCTCGGCCGTCTCGGTCAGGCGCCGACGCAGCACCTCGCCCGCGCTCTCGCCCGGCAGGGGCTGCGCGTTGGTGAGGTAGCGGAGGGTCAGCCGTCCCTCCTCCGGGGCGATCTCCGCATGTGCTTTGGCAAGCGGCTCCTCGAGCGCCGCCAGCGCATCGTGGCGCCATGCCACGATGCGCCCGCCCTCGCGCACGACGACCATGTCCCAGTACGCGAGCTCGTCCGCGGCGGCTTCCCCCTCGCGGATGCGCCGGAGCAACGTGTTCCGTTGCTGGAGCGCCCGCCCGTACGTGGCCAGGACAGCCGCTCCCTCCGTTTCCCGCTGCGCCACGAGCCCGTCTAGCGTCGTCCGTCGGAGAGAGGGCGACCCCACGACGAGGAGCATGTCCTCCGGTGCGAAGAGGACGGCCCTGAAGGCGGCTCCCAGCGCCGCCGCGCGGCGGGGCACGCCGTTGATACGCACCCGCTTGCGAGATCCTGCCACACCCGGCCGAGCGAGGACCAGCTCGAGACGCTGACCATCGCCGTTCGTTCCATCACCTGAGCCGGCACCTGAGCCGGCATCCTGGGGCGTGCCGGCGGAGACGATCGCCTCCACTCGAGCGAAGGCCTGATCCCACGCGATCAGCTCCAGGTCCGTGGTGGTGCGGTGCGACCGCCCGAGGGCAAGTACTGCGAGTGCCTCGAGCAGGTTCGTCTTGCCCGCAGCGTTCGGCCCGACGATGACCTGCGGCCCGGACGGGAACGCGACCTCCAGCTCCGAGTAGCTTCGAAAGCCCGAGAGCACCAGGCGCTCGACACGCACGACAGCGACGCCGCCCGGACTCGTGCTAGGAGGGGGTGCGGACGGGCATGATCACATGGACGTAGTCGGCGTCGTCGATGGGCTTGAGGACGCCCGGTGACAGGGGGCCAGCGAACTCGAGCGCGAGCTGGTCACCATCCAGGTTCTGGAGTGCCTCGCTCAGGTATCGCGCGTTGAAGGCGATGGTCACCGGGTCGCCCTCCAGGGCCGCCTCCACCTCGCCCTCGGCGTCGCCGACGTCGGCCGCCGCGGCGATGGTGATCCCGCTCGCGCCGTCCTCGCCCATTCGCAGGCGCACCACGTTCGCGGCCGAGCTCGCGATCAGGGCCGACAGCCGGACCGCCTTGAGCAGCTCGTCGCGCTCGACCACCGCCCGGCTGGTGTGTGACGTCGGCAGGACCTGCTGGTAGTTGGGGAACTGCCCGTCGATGAGCCGGCTGACGAGTTCCGTGCCCTCGACGTGGAAGAGCACCTGACTCTTGGAGGTGGCGAGCATGATCTCCACGGGGTCATCAGTATCGGAGAGGACGCGCATCAGCTCCTGGTACGAGCGGGCGGGGACGACGAGTGTCGTGTCCTCCACAGGGTCGAGGATGGGCAGCGTCTTGACGGCGATGCGGTAGTTGTCGGCGGCAGCCAGCGTCAGCCGATCGCCCACGAGCTTGGTCAGGACACCCGTCAAGATAGGACGTGCCTCGTCGATAGCGGCTGCGAAGGCGACCCCCGAGAGCGCGCGACGCAACAGGCGTTGGGAGATCCGGGTGGTCGGTCGATCGCCCGCGGCGGGGATGACCGGGAACTCCTCCGAGTCGATGCCGCGCAGATGTGTCTGGTAGCGGCCGGCCTTGATCCGCAGCGTGGTGCCATCAGCGTCCAGGTCTACCCGCTCGCCCGACGGCAACCCATTGACCACGTCGGTGATGAGGCGGGCCGGCACCGTCAGGGCACCGTCGGTGTCGATCCGGCCCGGCACCCAGGAGGTGATCCCGATCTCCAGGTTGGTGGCCGTCAGCTTGAGACCGGCGTCCTCGGTGCGAAGCAGTACGTTGGCCAGCACGGGAAGCGTGCTGCGCGAGCTGACCGCCCGACTCACGACGGACAGGCCACGCGCTAGGTTCTCCTGCATGACCGAAAGCTTCACGTGCCTCTCCGCTCCCTCGGCTCGGATGGGCGCGGCGGGACCGGTCCACAGGCTGAGGACCGAACGCCTCCCTATCGATCCCTATCTTCGCATCCCGTCATCATCATCATGCTGTGGATGATGGGGACCGCCGGCGGGTGGTCACGCTCCGCGGTGCTCCCGTCGAGCCCTCGACCGAGGTGGATGGGACCGCTGCCGGCGGGGACGGTCGGTGGAGCGTTGGGACGTGGTGGTGGACCCGAAGGGATATGGATCCGGGAACGTCCCCACCCTGTCGACCGTTCGGCGCTGGCTCGCGCTCGGCGTAACGCTTCCTGTCCACTGTCCGTGCACAGCCGTGGAGCAGGCTGCGAGCAGGCGCTGAGGTGAGTGGGCTCGCCACCGAGGCCTGGTTACGGGCGCCACCGAGAGCCTCGCGTCGGTCTGCCGGGGCACTGTGCATGGCACCGCTCTGCCGGCGGCGCCGTACCTTTGCCGGCGCAGTGTGCATGGGATGACCATTGGCGACCGCCTCCGTCCCCGATCGCCCTGGATCGGTGCATCGGGAGCACAGGAGGGCCCCGATCGGTCGCCGATCGTCCATGGCGTGCACCCATCGGACCGATCCAGGGCGTCACTGGTCGCGAATGGTCACCTGGTGCACATCGCCCGGTCCGGGTCGCGGGGATGGCGGCGATGAGAGTGGCGGTTCCGGGCTGAAGGCCCTTCTTGCTGCTATGGCTCCGAGTAGATGAGCTCCCGGACCGCCGCCAGCTCGCGGCGCAGCTCCTCGTTCTCCTGGCTCTCGCGGTCGATCTTGTCGCAGGCGTGGAGGACGGTGGAGTGGTCCCGGCCGCCCAACTCGGCACCGATGCGGAGCAGGGAGACGTCCGTCTCGGCGCGCATCAGGAACATGGCGATCTGCCGTGGCATGACGATCGCCCGGTCGCGCTTCTGGCCTTTCAGCTGCTCGAGGTCGACGGCGTAGTACTCCGAGACGGCCTGCGCGATGCGCTCGGGCGTCACGACCCGCCGCTTGGGCTGGTAGAGCACGTTCGAGAGGACGGCCTGCGCGAGGTCGGCCGTCACGGGCATCCCGTTCATGCTGGCGTATGCCACGATCCGGTTGAGCGCGCCCTCCAGCTCCCGGATGTTGCTGACCACCTTGCGGGCGGTGAACTCCAGCGCTTCCGACGAGATGGGCAGTGTCTGCTCCTCGGCCCTGGCGCGGAGGATGGCGATACGGGTCTCGAGGTCGGGCGCGGTCAGGTCCGCGATGAGGCCCCATTCGAACCGGCTGCGCAGCCGCTCCTCCAGCGTCGTGATCTGCTTCGGGGGCCGGTCCGACGAAAGGACGATCTGCTTGCCATCGTCATGGATGGCGTTGAAGGTGTGGAAGAACTCCTCTTGCGTCCGCTCCTTGTCGGCGATGAACTGGATGTCGTCGATGAGGAGCAGATCGATGCGGCGGTACCGGCTCCGGAAGTCGTCGATGCGGCCCTGCTGGATGCTGGTGATGAACTCGTTGGTGAACCTCTCGCTCGTCGCGTACACCACTCGCTTGCGGGGGAAGCGGGCGATCACGGCGTTACCGATGGCATGCATCAGGTGCGTCTTGCCGAGCCCCACGCCGCCGTACAGGAACAGCGGGTTGTAGGCGTGACCGGGGCGCTCCGCCACCGAGAGGCTGGCGGCATGAGCGAGCCGGTTGGCGGAGCCGACGATGAAGTTGCGGAAGGTGTAGCGAGCGTTGAGCCCGACGGCCCCCTCACCGCCGGCACGACCCGGTTCCAGCCGCACTCCTGACCGGGTCGAGGCAGGCGCCTCTTCCGCCGCCGCCGGCTCCATGACGCCCTCCCGGACCTCGAAGTCGACGTTGACGCTGTAACCTACGATCCGCGCCAACGTCTGGCAGATGAGGGAGCGGTAGCGGGACTCGAGCCAGTCCTTCGCGAAGCCGTTGGGGACCGCCACCTTGAATCGGCTTTCGTCCACCGAGACCAGGGCGGTCTCCTTCAGCCAGGTCTCGAAGTTCGCCGGCGACAGTGAGATCTGCAACTCACCGAGGGCGGCGCGCCAGACCTGTTTCGCGTCCATCGATGGCACTGCACCAGCTACGAGATCGACCGATGACCGAGCCTCGCGATGCCCGGGGACGGCTCCACGGCTCGCACGACGACGCCGGGAGACAGGCCCGCTGGCCGGGCGGGAAACCAGATGGTGGGCACCGGAAGGGGCGTCCCCAGGGCCCACTGGGGTCCCGGAGCGGCATACGTTAGCGCGGTCGGACCGACCCCGCAACGGGATTCGGGGATACTCCCCTGGGGTATGGGCCGCCCGATCGTCAGCGCCCCTCTGGCGGTGGTGGGGCCTTACCTCGCCGGACGGCAGGGCCCTTTGTCAGCCGATGCGATCGCCGGGAGAGGCTCCTTCGTCGACCGAGAGCAGCGGGATCCGCCCATCGCTGGGCAGCGCGCCAAGGACCAGGACCTCGCTGGTGAAACCAGCGATGCGGCGCGCCGGAAGGTTGGTCACGGCGATCACCAGTCGGCCGACGAGCGACGCAGGTTCGGGGTATGTCCCTGGAAGCTGCGCCGAGGACCGCCGCGGCCCCAATGGTCCGAAGTCGATGGTCATCTGGTACGCCGGCCGGCGGGCCTCCGGGAATGGTCGAACGTCGATCACACGGCCGACGCGCATGTCGATCATCCGGAAGTGGTCGATGGTCGCGCTGCCAGGCGGCAGCGCCGGTGCTTCCGGGGACATCGTCTCCTTTCTCTTGCGATCCGCTGCTTTGGGTGGCCGCTGCCGGCCGTGTACCGGGTGGCTCTCCGGCAGCCTTGGGCTATACTGCCGCCCGTCGTGGCGCGTTCCACGGCGGCGGAAGCATGTCCGCGCCACCGTGCCAGTCATGGCGTCACCCCGAGCAGCGGGCACTGGCCGCCCCAGGTCCCCGAGGCCCAACGATGACCAAGCAGACGTACCAGCCCAAGAAGCGGCATCGCGCCAAGGAGCACGGGTTCAGGGCGCGGATGAAGTCACAGGGCGGCCGCCGCGTCCTGGCTGCTCGGCGCGCCAGGGGCCGCAAGAAGCTGACCGCCTGAGCGGTCGCCGTCGGGCGGCCGATGGGAGAACCGCTGGAGATGCTGCGCTCCAGGAAGGACTTCGAGGCGCTCCAGGCGAGCGGGCGGAGCCGGGCACACCCGCTTCTCATCCTGCGCTGGCGGCGGAACGAAGTGGGCCGGACGCGCTTCGGGCTCTCGACCGGTCGAAGGATCGGCGGGGCCGTGGTCCGGAATCTCGTCCGCCGACGGCTCCGGGAAGCGTTGCGGGCCAGTGCGCGACGGCCGCACGGCGGGTGGGACGTCCTGGTCGTCGCCCGGCCGCCGAGTGGGACGGCGAGCTACGCCGAGCTCGCACGAGCACTGGACCGGCTCCTGCGACGGATGGACAGTGAGGACAGCGAGATGGGAAGCGAGACGACGTGAGGCAGGTGGGCATCGCCCTGATCAGGCTCTACCGGGTCCTCTTCGCGTGGCTGCCGGCCAGCTGTCGCTTCGAGCCGTCGTGCTCGCACTATGCGGAGCAGGCCATGGCGCGCTACGGCTTCCTGCGCGGCGCCTGGATGGGCGTGGGGCGCATCTGTCGCTGCCACCCATGGAACCCAGGAGGCTATGACCCTGTCCGCTGACCATCGCACCACGAGGGGACCGCGCGTGATCGCGGCACGGCACCGGGCGGGGCGACTCGACCTGCTCCTGGCGACCGTCGTGGCGGCGATGGCATTGCTCGCCGCCGTCGCCCCGGCGCTTGCTGCTGACCCCAGCCCAGCCTCATCCGGGATCGCCAGCCCCGGGGCGAGCGCGGCCCCATCGGAGGGGGCGCCGATCGCTCCGGCGCCGGTGGCCGGGGCGACCGCCGGGGCCGCGAGCGCGCCGTGCCCGTTGCCGAACCCTGCACCGACCGCGGAGCCGGGCCAGTCCCCCAGACCCCTGAACCTGTGCCCAGCGGTGCTCAACGCAGCCGATCCGCTGAGCGTCGTGGCGTGGCTCTTCACGCCCATCTTCCAGGCCATCTTCCTGGTCATGGCACTGCTCTACAACGTCTTCGGCGACATCGGCATCGCCATCATCACGCTGACCATCCTGCTGCGGATCCTGCTCGTACCGGTCTTCCGCAAGCAGATCGTCTCGCAGCGCCGGATGCAGGTGCTCCAACCCGAGCTGCGGGCCATCCAGACCAAGTACAAGGGCAACCGCGCCAAGATCAGCGAGGAGCAGATGCGGCTCTACCGCGAGCGCGGCATCAACCCAGCCGCTGGCTGCCTCCCGGCGTTGCTCCAGCTGGTGCTCCTCATCCCGATGTACCAGGTCATCGCCCAGGGTGTGTCCGCCCCGGACATCAGCTCGATGCTCCAGGTCTTCGGCACGCCGGTCCTGGACGTCGCCTGCCAGGATCCGGGCAATCCCGCTGTCCCGTGCATCCGGCCCACCATCCCCTGGCTGGACTGGATCACGCCCGCGCCGGGTGGCCTCGACGCGCACCTGCCGGAGATCCTGGTGATGGTCATCCCCGGCCTCTTCGGGCTCTCCGTCCTGGCGCTGATCTCGGCCCTGCTCCAGTTGGTCCAGACGCGGATGATGGCCCAGCCCAACACGAGCAACGATCCGCAGATCCGCACGCAGCAGCGCATCTTCCTGATCCTGCCGCTCTTCTCGCTGTTCTACGGCTGGATCCTGCCGTCCGGCCTGTTCCTGTACTGGATCACCACGACGATCTTCTCGATCGTCCAGCAGTACCTGATCTCCGGTTGGGGCGGTCTCTTCCCGTTGTTCGGATGGACGCCGCGCTTCGCTGTCGACCACGTGCCGCGATTCCCCATCGCGGCACCGCCCCTGCCGGCGAACGGCCCGGGACAGGAGATATCCACAACGCGCCGAACGTCCAGCGAACGAGCGGCTGGGACCATCAGGCCGGCACGGTCCAAGAACCGGACCAACCGGCGAGGGAGACGTCGATGAGTGAGTACCAGGAGTTCACGGGCAAGACGGTGGAAGAGGCCCTGCGCAATGCGCGCGAGGCGTTCGGGGCCACAGGATTGGACGATCTCGACTTCGAGATCCTGACGCCGGGGAGCCGCGGCGTCCTCGGCATGGGCGCGGAACCGGCTCGCATCATCGCGGCCCCCCGGGCCGCGCTGGGCGGGGCGGCGCCTCGTCGAGAGGCAGCCGCCGCCACGCCGCTCCCGCCACCGGTGCGTGAGGAGCGCTTCGGTGATCGCGACGGGGACCGCGGACGCGGCCGTGACTTCGGCCGCGACCGAGACCGGGGTCGTGGTCGCGAGAGGGGTGACTTCGCTCGCCCCACCCGCGATGACCGGCCCGCCGGCGAGCCGGGGCCAGCATCCGGAGGCTCGCGGCCACCCTACGGGGAGCCGGGACGGAGGTCAGGCGAGCCGCGGCAGCCCCGTGGTGACCTGCCGGCGAGTGGTGAGCCACCGACCACCCGACCGGACGTCGCCACCTCCCCAACACCGGTCCGGGAGCGATACGGCGCGGGCCGTCGCGAGGGCCGCCTCAGCGACCGCCGCGACGATCCTCACGAGCGTGCCGGGCGTCCCGCTCCTTCGGGCGCCCTCACACAGCGTGACCAGGCCGAGCTCGCCACGGCGCGCGCCTCCTCGTCCGCCGAGCGGGACGAGATCCAGGCCGCCGAAGCGTCGCCCGAGGCCCTCGCCGCTGGCCAGGAGATCCTGGAGCGGCTGCTCGGAGCGATGGGCTACCAGGCGACGGTGACCATCCACAGCGGCGAGACGTCCAAGTTGGACGTGACCGGCGAGGGTGACGAGAAGGAGGCCCTCGGCGCCCTCATCGGCCGCAAGGGCGAGCGACTGTCGGCGCTCCAGCACCTCGTCAACCTGATGCTCTCGAAGCGCATGGGCGCATGGACCCGTGTCCTCGTCGACGTGGAGGACTACCGGGGTCGTCGCGAGCGCCAGTTGCTCGAGATCGCCCAGCGTGCGGCGGAGCGGGTCATCGAGAGCGGAGCGATGCTCCAGCTGGAGCCGATGCCCGCACTCGAGCGACGGTGGGTGCATCTTGCCCTGCGGAACCATTCCCGGGTGACCACGCAATCGATCGGCGAGGAGCCGCAGCGCCGGGTGGTCATCATCAGGCGCGACTAGGGCGGCGGGAGCGGAAAGGACGATGGGGGGATGGAGGATCGCGGCTTCCCGGAGTAGCATGCCCATCCCATGACTGCTCTAGAGCCTGGGCCTGCTCTCGAACCGGTCCGGCCGAGGCGTCGATCCGGCTGGCGCATCGCGCTGGCCGGCTTCCTCATCACGCTGGGGGCGGCGGCGCTCCTCGCGCTAGGCGGGCTGATCGTCTTCGACCGGATCATGGCCGATCGGGTCATGCCCGGCGTCACGGTCGGCGGCGTCCCCGTCGGCGGCCTGGAGCGGTCAGCGGCGGAGGAGCGGGTCCGGGCCTCGCTGCCCGACGTCTCGGCCGGGACACTCACGCTTCGCATGGGCGAAGAGACGACGGAAGTGCCCTATGCGTCCGTGGCACGCGGCTATCAGCTCGATGCTGCGTCGGACGCTGCCATCATGGTCGGCAGGACCGGCGGGGTCGTCGAACGGACCACCGAGCGGGTCCAGGTGGCGATGCGCGGCGTGGACGTGCCGCTCGGCATGACGTACGACGCCGCGGCGCTCGACGCAACGATCGAGCAGATGGTCGCCTCGGTGGAGCGCGAGGCACGGGACGCCTCGGTCCGCTCGCGCGGCCGGGCCTTCGCGGTGGAGCCGGCCGTGGCGGGTCTCGACGTCGAAGAGGCGGCCGCCCGCACCCAGGCGCATGCCGTGCTGAGCGGGCGCGGCACGGAGTCGGTCGTGCTCGAGGCCGAGGTCTCGGTGGTGGATCCGGCCATCACGACCCAGGAAGCACAGGCTGCCGTGGACCGCGCCGACGCTCTCGCGTCGGCGGACCTGGCGCTGGCGGACGGGGAGCAGAGCTACACCATCCCGGCCGCGGCCATCCGCTCCTGGATCTCGCTCGACCGGACGGACGACGGTGGGTACGCCGCCCGAGTGGACCCCGCGGCGGTCGAGGCCGCGGTCTCAGGGATCGCCGATGCCGTCACCGCGCCGCCGAGCGACGCGACCTTCGCCTTCGGGCGTGGCAAGAGCGTCGTCGCCGTGCCCGCTCGGGACGGCCGGTCGCTGGATGTCGCCACCACGGCGGCCCGCATCATGGCAGCCCTCGACGCTCGCGCCTCCGGCGCGGCTGGGCCCGTCGTCGCTCTCGCAACCAGCCCTCAGGCGGCGGACTTCACCACGGCCGAGGCACAGGCGGCGGTTCCCAAGGTGCAGCGTGTCTCCGCCTGGACCACTCGCTTCATCCCGAGCGAGCTCAACTTCTTTGGCAAGAACATCGCCATCCCTGCCTCGAAGATCGGCGGCCAGACAGTGGCACCGGGCAAGTGGTTCGACTTCTGGAAGGCCATCGGCAAGGTGAGTCGGGCGGAGGGGTACGGGATGGGCGGCGCGATCATCAACGGCCGCACGGAGCCGACCGGGGCGCTCGCCGGTGGCATCTGCTCGTGCTCCACGACCATCTTCAACGCGGCGCTCCGGGCCGGCCTCCAGATGGGCGATCGCCGCAACCACTACTACTACATCACCCGCTACCCGGTGGGCCTCGACGCGACGGTGTTCAAGTCATCGTCCGGAGCGGTCCAGACCATGCGCTTCAAGAACGACACCGACCATCCGTTGCTCATCCGCGCGGTCAACCGCTACGGCGTGGTCCGGTTCGAGATCTGGACGGTGCCCACCGGGCGCACGGTGACGTTCTCCGAGCCTCGCATCCGTGACCGACGCTCCGCACGCGACACCATCGAGTACACCGACTCCCTGCCAGCCGGCGCCACGAAGCGCGTCGAGTATCCGGCCGATGGCTTCCGAGCCTGGGTCACGCGGACCGTGCGCGACGCGAGTGGCGCCGTGATCCACCAGGAGACGTACTACTCGAACTACTCAGCCGTGGATGGGGTCACGCTGGTCGGGCGACGCCCGACGGACCCACCCGACGGGACGATCGTCTTCGTCAGCGGCTAGCCCTCCCGGAAGCGGCGATCGCTTCAGTAGGAGTTCATCCAACGGGGAGGACTACGCTCACTGCCGCCGCTTGGTCACCCGCTGTACGGGAGCGACAGCGACGACCGTTCCAGCGTCGTCCCGCGGCGACGGATGGAGGTCCGCACCCCATCGATGGTCGAGGTCCTCTTCCTGGACCCCACGCGGCCACTCGTCTGGCTGGACGCCCCGGAAGTACGCGCGGAAGGCATCCGGACCGCGTTTCGACATCCACGCCGCCGCGACTCCCACTGGTACGGCGAGGACGAGGATCGCGACGACCTGGAAGAGCATGCCGCGAGCGCCTTGGAAGTGAGTGGTGGAGATGGGGGAGAGTCGAACTCCCCGTCCAGAACCTTCAGCCGAGGCCCACTACGAGCGTATCCGATGCTTTGTCGTCGTCGTCCGGGGCCGGCATCGGCACCGTCACCGGAGGACCAGTCGCGTCCCCTTTCGGGCTTTGTTCCGGACTACGCGACGCTACTCCGGAGCGCATCCCCGCTGCATGACGCTTCCACAGCCCGCGGGGAGGGGGCTGCTTCCACGCTCACCTTACTGCCTAAGCAGCGAGGGCGAGAGCAGGCTGGCGGTTGCCAGTTACTTCGTTTTGCCGCCTGATTAACGAGGCCTGACGGCACCTCGGCTCGCGTTCCTCGGGGATCCAGCCCTGTCGAGACCGCGCATCCCCACGACCGCTCAGTCTACCAGTCGAGCGTCCGTTCCGGAAGAGTCTCGTCTACGGATACACGACACTCCTCACGTGAGCCCGTCCACGCGGACGCCGCTCTCTCCCCCCTCCAGACGGTTCCGATCATCACGCCATGCGAGCCACGCCTCGCCCGCATCGACCGCCCACGAGGGGCCGTCGAACCCGAGCGTGAACTGCGTGAAGCCCATCTCGACATACGTGTCGGCGTCCTCGGTCAGGAACCGGCCAAGGTCCTCCGGCTCGACGCCGACGCCGCACTCGATGCTCGCGGGATCTCGATCGATCTCGGCGCACCAGCGGCGCAGCGCGGCCAGCTTGGGCTCGAGATCCGACGGTCGGTCGGGGAAACCCGCATGCCAGGCATCGGCGTACCGCGCGACGAGGCGAAGCGTGACCCGTTCCCCGGAGCCGGCGATCAACAGTGGGAGGGGCCGGACGGGAGGCGGGTCCAGACGCGCGAGCCGCCGCTGGACCAGCGGGAGTGCTGCCTCAAGGGATCTGAGTCGATCGCCTGCCGTCCCGAACTCGTACCCGTACTCCTCGTAGTCTCGGCGGAACCACCCGGCGCCGATGCCCAGGATCGTCCGACCTCGCGCGATCCGGTCGACCGTCCGCGCCATGTCCGCCAGCAGGTTCGGGTTGCGGTAGGAGTTACAGGCGACCAGCGGGCCGAGCCCGATGCGCTCGGTCGCCTCCGCCCATGCCGCCAGGAGGCTCCAGCACTCGAGGTGCTCGGCTTCGCGTTCCCCGTAGAGCGGGAAGAAGTGGTCCCACGTGTATGCGATGTCGTATCCGAGCTCCTCTGCCCGGAGGACCGCGGCGCGCATCCCAGGGTAGTCGCCGTGCTGCGGATGGAGTTGTGCCGCTATGCGGATGGTCGCGACGGGAGGTTGGTGCTCACTGCCGGACCATGTACCTTCCCCCAGCGGAAAGGTCAAGGGGTACCTTGGGCAGGATGTTCACGGTCGGGGCCTTCGCCCGCATTTCCGGCGTCTCGGCCAAGGCGCTGCGCGGGTACGACGCGATGGGACTCTTCCGGCCCGTCCGGGTCGACCGTCTGACCGGGTACCGCTACTACTCGGCGGCGCAGCTGCCGCAGATCCGTCGGATCGTCGCGCTGCGGAACGTCGGGATGGGCCTCGACGCCATCACGCGCGCGATCGCCGGGCATGCCGACCTGGCGGCGGTCCTCGCGGAACGCCGGGCCGAGCTCGAACGTGAGCAACGGGAGGTGGAACGCCGCCTGGCTGCGCTGGACATCCGCGTGGCCGCGGGCACAGAGGGTGCCGACGCACCGGACGTCGTCGTCCGGTCGGTGGCAGAAGAGCCGGTCGCGACGCTGTCGCTCGACGAGGTGCCCGACCATGACGTGGGCGCGGCGTTCTACGAGCTCGAGTCGCGCGTCCGCGACGCCGGCCGGCGCGCGAACCGGCCACCGGGCGCCCTTGTCGACGATCGCGTCATCGTCTTCGTGCCGCTCCGGCGTCCGATGAAACCGGTGCCCGGGGTCGCATGTCGACTGCTGCCAGCGAGCCGGATGGCGACCATCCTGCACGGCGGCGGATACGCCGCTTTACCGGCCGCCCGGCGCTCGCTCGAGGCGTGGGCGGGCGCGGCCGGCTACAGCATCGGCGGTCCGTTGCGCGTCGTGTACCTGCAGTTCGGGGCGGAGCCCGAGCTGCGCCTCCCCGTGGGGTACCTGGTGGGGCGATCGGCCGAGTTCCTCACGGAGCTCCAGCTACCGGCCATCTGATCATGCGGCACCGTGGCCGCAACGCTTCAGCCACGCCCCCGGTGGACGTCCGCCAGCTCGCGCTCGACCTCGCGGCGCATATCCCGCTCGGCGATGTCGCGCCGCTTGTCGTGCAGCTGCTTGCCCCGCGCGACACCCAGCTCCAGTTTGGCCTTGCCGCGTCGGGTGATGTAGAGCCGGAGCGGCACGATGGTCAGGCCCTTCTGCTTGGTGCGACCCAGGAGCTGGTCGATCTGGACGCGGTGGAGGAGCAGCTTGCGGTCCCGTCGCGGCTCGTGGTTGTTGCGGTTGCCACCGGCCCACGGCGCGATCGTGGCGCCCACCAACCACGCCTCACCGTGCTCGATGCGGGCATACGCCTCTTGGAGGCTGGTCTTGCCATCGCGGATGCTCTTGATCTCGGTGCCGGTCAGCGCGATGCCCGCCTCGAGCGTGTCCTCGATGGTGTACTCGTGGCGGGCTTTTCGGTTGACTGCGACCGTCTGCTCGCCCATGCGTTCTGCTCCCGGACGCACGAACGCCGGCCCACAGTGGGCCGGCGTCTCGTGGCTGCTTCACCACCCGGTGGGTCCAGCGACTAGCGCGAACCCTCCGAGGTGGTGCAGCGACGCTTACTGTCGATCACTGCACATCACCTCCTTTCGTACGCCGCGGACGATACCACAACGCTCGCCCGGGGCAAGGGGTCAGGCGGCCATTCGCCGGAGGGTGCCCGTCTCGGAGGTCAGGATCTCGATGGCCCGCTCGAGCTGTGGATCCTCACCCTCCGGCGTGTCGGCCGGGAGGGGGACGACGACGTCGGGGGTGATGCCCTTGCCGTGGATCCAGGTCTTGTCCGGGGTCAGCCACTTGGCCACCGAGAGGCGGAACCCTCCGGCCTGCCCGTCGTCGAGTGGATGCCATTCCTGGATGGTGCCCTTGCCGAAGGTCTTCTCACCCACGAGCGTGGCCCGGTCGGTGTCGTCCAGGGCTCCCGCGACGATCTCGCTGGCGCTCGCGGAGCCGCCATTGACCAGGAGGACCAGCTCGATGGAGCCGTCGGTCGCCACACCGCCCGGCAGGGCCATCTTGGGGTCCTGGCGACCGGACGCGTCCTCCTCCCAGAAGATCGGCCCCTCGCCCACGAACTGACTGGCGATCTCCTGGGCGGCGTTGACGAACCCGCCGGGGTCGTCACGCAGGTCGAGCACGATCCTCTTGAGCCCCTGGTCGCGGACCAGGCTCCGGAGCTGCTCCACGAAGTCACCCGATGCGCTCGAGCTGAACCCGTCGATCTTGAGATACCCCACCTGGCCGCCCGCCAGCACCTGGCTGGTCACGTCCTCGGTCTGGATGACGGCACGCTCGATGGTCAGCTCCAGTGTCTGGCCATCACGCTCCAGCTCGAGCGTGACCGAGGTGCCGGCAGGGCCTCTGACCTTGTCGACGGTCTTCGCGAGGTCCGAGCCCAGCACGCTCTGGCCATCGACGGCGACCACGATGTCGCCCTCCTTCAACCCGGCCTCGAGCGCGGGGGAGTCGCGCAGGACGTGGACCACGGCGAGGCGGCATGTGTCGCTGATCGGCTGGCACGGCTCACCGGTAGCGTCCCGCGTGGTCATCTCGGCACCGATGCCCTCGAACTGCCCGCTGATGCTCGAGAGCGTCCGGCGGTACTCGTCCGAGCTCATGTAGGCCGAGTACGGATCGTCCAGGGCGATGAAGATGCCCTCGATGGCGCCTTCGAGCAGGAGTTGACGGTCGTACTCGCCGACGTACTCCGTGGTGACCTTGTTCCAAGCGTCCCAGAAGGGCTCGAAGAGCTGCTGGTTCTGCGCGCTCGTCCCAGGCGTGATGGCCTGCTGGGCGCCGAGTGTGAAGCCCGACACGAACATGGCCGCGCTCGAGAGGACCGCCACCACGAAGAGGGCGACATGGACGGGCGTCCGGGACGGTCGACTGGTCGAGCCACCCAGGACGATCGTGGGCGGGCCTCCCTGGGTGGTCGTCGGCGGCTCCGGACCGCTGTCATGGACGGTCGCGGGATCGGCACTGGGAAGCGTGGGGTGTCCGGACATCTTTGGGATCCTTCGATCGGCGGCGGGTCTTCCGGGGCCCATCGTGCCCCGTCACCGGAATCTACGCCGGGACCGATCTTGGGGACTTCACGTCGGGGTCCGGAGCGATGTCGGCGGGGCCTATCTCCGGAGATACGCGCGGACCGAGATCCACGCTCCCAGCCCGCCCAGGCCCAGGCCCGCCGCAAGCACCACGCCCGCCACCTGCGAGCCCAGCTGTCGGCTGAAGCCCACCGGGGCCTGTCCGGCGATCGCGTTCGCCAGCTGGCCGATGGGTGCCGAAGCGAGCGAGAGCAGACCCAGTGTCACGAGGGCGCCGATAAGACCCACGAGCAGGCCCTCGAAGATGAAGGGCCATCGAACGAAGGCGTCCGTGGCACCCACCAGGCGCATGATCTCGATCTCGTCGGCGCGCGACATGACGGCCATCCGGATGGTGTTCACCACGATGAGCAGCACCGTGATCCCCACGAGCGCGACGATGATCAGGCCCACCGTGCGCAGCAGGCTCGTGATGGAGATGAGCCGATCGACGTTCCTCTGCTGCTCCACCACCCGTTCCACGACCCCCGCAGGCGCTTCCAGGGTCGTTCGCACCGAGCCGAACTCCTTGGGGTCCGTCAGCTTCACCACGAGCTGCGCCGGCAGCGGATTGGACCCCACGTACTGGGACACGTCCTCCCGCCCGTCGGCCGTGAGTTGCGCACGGAAGTCAGCGAGCGCTTGTTCCTTGCTGACGAAGTCGACACTTGCGACCTCCGGCAGGGCTTCCAACTGGCTGCGAAGGATCTCCACGCGAGCCTGGGGCACCCCGTCGTGCAGCTCGGCCCTGATCTCGACCTTGCCTTCGATGTACGCCAGGCCAGCCTGCATCCCGGACAGCAGGATGACGAGGCTCGCCAGCAGCACCAGCGTCAGGATCATCGTCACGGTCGCCGCCAAGCTCATGACGCGGTTACGCCACAGGCCTTCCACCGCGCGCCGGAAGGAGAAGGCCAGGAAGTGGATCACGCTCGGCGCTCAGTAGTCACGGTGATAACCGCCCACCTCGTCCCGGACGATGCGCCCATCCTCCAGCGCCACGACACGTTTCCGGAGCGCGGTCACGACCTCGGCGTTGTGCGTCGCCATGAGGACGGTGGTGCCCATCTCGTTGATGCGGAGCAGGAGCTGGATGATCTCCCAGCTGATGAGTGGATCGAGGTTGCCGGTCGGCTCGTCGGCGATGATGAGCTTGGGATCGTGGATCATGGCGCGAGCGATGGCCGTCCGCTGCAGCTCGCCTCCGGAGAGCTGGGACGGCCGCTGGTCGGCCTGACCGGTCAAGCCGACCAGAGCGAGGACACGATCGACCGCGGGACCGATCCGGCCGCGCGGCGTCCCGGTGACCTCCAGCGCGAAGCCCACGTTCTCCCGGACCGTCTTGCGCGGCAGGAGCCGGAAGTCCTGGAACACGATGCCGATCTGGCGCCTGAGCCGCGGGATGCTCCGTCCCGTGGCACGCGACAGCTCGTGGCCCGCGACGAACACCTCGCCGTGCGTCGGCACCTCGTCGCGCACGAGGAGCTTGATCAGCGTGCTCTTGCCTGCGCCGGACGGACCCACCAGGAAGACGAAGTCGCCCTCGGGGATCACCAGGTCCACCTCGGAGAGGGCCCGTCGCCCGTTGGGGTAGACCTTGGAGACGTGATGCAGCGCCACCGAGATGCGCGGTCGGGGCGGCGCGTCGGGGCGGCGCGTCCGTCGGGGACCGCGATCGAGCGTGCTCTGGACCGGTGTGTCGGCCGAGCGCGGGGCAAGGAGTGTCGTCATCGCGAGGCGAACACGCACGGTGCCGGTGCGGCCCACGGCGGGCCGCGACGCGTTGTCTGCATCAGCCCGGGCCTCCTGGTCCGTCCCGACCGCCCGGGGCCGGGACACGCGTCGCTCGGGCACGGCGAGCAGCTGCTGTCGGTCGAGCGTAGCACAGGGTCGAGGGCGATCCGCGAGACGGTGGTCTCGTTCGCGAGGGCGGCACGTGGACACGTCAGCATCATGGGATGGCGAAGTTGCCGAGCAGGTAGCGGTCGAAGGCGGGACCCTCCGATGTGGAGCAGTAGAGGGCCGGTGAGCCATCGAATCGGAAGCCGGCGTCGATGAGGACGGGCAGGACGGGGCTTGGTCCGGGCACCGAGATCTGCCAGCCATCGGGGGGCGTGACCGTCGCCAGCAGATGGTCGAGCGCCTCGGGGAGCCATCGCGGGTCGCCGACCGCGACCGGGCCGATCCGTCCGGAGGGGCTGACGTAGCCGTAGCCCACGGGCGTGCCCGTAGCTGAGTCGCGGAAGAGCCACCCCGCGCGTCCGGTGAGGGGCCAGAAGCGATGGTCCTGCGGATGCGCATATCCGAGCACGGCACGGTCCAGGTCGTCCACGGTCTGCAGGAGCCACGGTCCATCACTCGGTGCGAGCTGCTCGAACGCCACGGCTCGCAGGTCTCCCACGGCACCCAGCGGGAGGCCTCGCCGCGGTCGGCCCGTGGCCGTGAAGAGTGGCACTCGCGGCACCATGCCCAGTGAGGTGTAGAGGCCGATGGAGATCGGCTGGAGAGCCTCCGCACAGACGGCGCGGACAGCCCCCGGTGCCGGTGGCCCGTTCCCACCGGCCTGGCGTCCCATGCACGCCTCGGTGAGCTGGCGACCAAGCCCGACCGCCTGCATCTCCGGGCGTACGAACAGGAACGAGAGGAACGACACCGAGTCCCAACGCTGGCCGATACCGAAACCCACGACCCGCTCACCGTCCGCTGCGAGCCAGCAGCGCTCCGGGCCCGTGGCGAGGAGGTGCCCGAACATCCGGGTCATGCCCTCGGTGTTCCGGGGAAGCGGCGGCTGGTGCGCGCGCGAATAGAGCTCGTCGATGGCCGCGTAGAAGACGTCGACGCACGCGGGCACGTCCTCCGCGATCAGTCGCCGCAGGGACGGCCGGTTCACGCCGCGGTCGGCTCGGCGTGGGTCTCGGTCGCTACTCGCTCGAGCTCGGCGAGCATCAGTCGATCGAGGTCGCCGTCGAGCACGCCGTTCGTGTCGCTGGTCTCGTGCTCCGTTCGATGGTCCTTGACCATCTGGTACGGGTGCAGCACGTACGAGCGGATCTGGTTGCCCCAGCCGGCCTCCACGTGCTCGCCCTTGAGCTCGGCCCGCTCTCGCTCGCGCTCCTGCAGCCGCCGTTCCAGCAGGCGCGCCTTCAGGATCTTCATCGCCAGCTCGCGGTTCTGGTGCTGCGAGCGCTCGTTCTGGCTCTGGGCGACGACGCCGGTCGGGATGTGCGTGATGCGCACCGCCGAGTCGGTCTTGTTGACGTGCTGGCCGCCAGCCCCCTGGGCTCGGAACGTGTCGATCTTGAGCTCGTCGTCGGGGATCTCCCCGACCTCCACGTCGTCCTCTACCTCGGGCAGGACTTCCACGAGCGCGAAGGTCGTGTGGCGCCGCTTCTGCGCGTCGTACGGGCTGATGCGCACGAGGCGGTGAACGCCCCGCTCAGCGCGGAGGAAGCCATACGCCTGGCGCCCCTCGATGGCGAGGGTCGCACTCTTCACGCCGCCGCTCTCGCCTTCCAGCCGGTCGAGAACCTCGGTCCCGAACCGGTGCCGCTCGGCCCAGCGCAGGTACATGCGCACGAGCATCTCGGCCCAGTCGTTCGCCTCCAGGCCCCCGGCCCCGGCGGAGATGGAGACGATCGCCGCGCGCTCGTCGTACTCGCCGCTGAAGAGCAATGCTGTGCGGAGGCGGTCGAACTCGGCCGTGAGGGCCGCGTACTCGGCCTCCAGGTCCGCCTCGAGCTCCGGATCGCCGGCTGAGAGCTCGGCCAGCTCGACCAGATCGTCCGCGCGACGCTCGACCCCGCGCCAGGTGGTCAGCTCGTCGCGCAGGCTCTCCGCGTCGCGCAGCGTGCGCTGCGCTTCGCGCTGGTCGTCCCAGAGGTCCGGGGCGGTCGCGCGCTCATCGAGCGCCCGGAGGCGCTCGGTCTTGGACTCGAGGTCAAAGCCTCCCCGAGGTCGCGTGGATGCGGCTGGCGAGGTCGCGGATGAGGGAGATCTCCACTCAGGCCCTCGCGCGAGCGTCCTGGAGCAGCAACGGCCGAAGCTCGATGATCTTCAGCGCGGCCTTGCTCCGTGCGACGACGGGGTTGACACACGGACAGTACGAGTTGTGCGGACACGGCGCGCAATCACCGTCGCAGTCCAGCCAGGCGGCGTAGCTGCAGGTCCGGCAATCGCGCTCGCAGGCGATGATCTCGACCAGGGATGCATCCCCGTCGGCGTCGGACGCCGCAGGGCTCGGCTTCACGGACACCATCTCTCCCTCGCAGGTCCACGGCACTGGGCACGTCACCGGGGACCGATATCGCGACCGCCGCAGCACAGCCTGCGGCGGGATGATCTACGGGAGTGTAGCGACGAGCATGCTCACGCTCAAGGGGTCATTTGCCGTGGCACTTCTTGAACTTCATCCCGCTCCCGCACCAACACGCGTCGTTGCGCCCGAGCTTGAGGGCATGCGCGGGCGCCTTGGCGGCGTCGGCGGCGGCGCCGGCCGCGGTGGTCTCGGTCGCGACCGTCTCGTCACCGTGCTGCAGTCGCACCGTCCCCGGTCGACCGGCGCCGGTGATGCCACCGATCATGGGAGTGGCGGTGCGTCCCGCGGCAGCAGCGGCACGGGCGCCCGCGCTCGTGGTGGTCGCTGCCGCGCCGGTCGGTGAAGGTCTCGCCGTACCGACCGGTCCACCGCCATTGCCGTCAGCCGCCCCACGCCCGCCGCTCGCGCGGAGCGCGGCCAGCTGGGCCGGCGTGGGCATCGGCATGGGTGCAGGAGCGGGCGGTGCCTGCCGCTGCACCGTGACGCGGAAGATGGTCGTCGCCACCCCGTGGCGGATGAAGCCGCGGAGCTCCTCGTAGAGCTTGAACGCCTCCCGCTTGAACTCGTTGAGCGGATCGGTCCCGCCGTAGCCGCGCAGGCCGACCCCTCGGCGGAAGTCATCGAGCTCGGTCAGGTGCTCGACCCACAGCGAGTCGATCGTGCGGAGGAGCACGAAACGCTCCACGAGCGCCCAGGTGTCGCTGCCGTGCTCCTGCTCCTTCTGCTCCAGGGACTCGTCGACGGCCGCCTGGAGGTGCTCGAGGATCGCTTCGCGCGCCCCCAGATCCGCCAGGCCGTCAGCGTCGAGCCCTTCGCCGACCAGGCTCATGGAGGCGACCGCTCGCGCGAGCCCGTCGATGTCCCACTCGTCGACCACAGAGCCCAGGTGCGCGTCGACGAGCGTCTCGATCTCCTCATCGAGGAAGGCGCGCACGGTGTCGGTCAGGTCCTCGTTGTGGAGGACCTTGTCGCGCTCGGTGTAGATCGTCTCGCGCTGCTTGTTGATGACGTCGTCGTACTCCACGACGCGCTTGCGGATGTCGAAGTTGTAGCCCTCGACACGCGACTGGGCGTTCTCGATGGTCTTCGAGACGAGTCGCGACTCGATGGCCACGTCGCCCTCGAGGCCCATCCGCTCCATCAGGCCCGCCACCCGGTCGGATGCGAAACGCTTCATGAGCGTGTCCTCGAGGGACAGGTAGAAGCGCGACGAGCCCGGGTCACCCTGGCGGCCGGCCCGCCCGCGCAGCTGGTTGTCGATGCGGCGCGCGTCGTGCCGTTCGGTGCCGATGATGTGGAGGCCGCCCGCCTTCACGACCCGCTCGTGGTCGGCCTCCGTGTCGGTCTTGGCCCGTTCGACCGCCTCCTGGTAGACCTCGGTGGCGCCTCGGCGGGGTTGATGTCGCGCCGGTGCAGGTCGGCCGAGGCCAGGCCGGCGGGGTTGCCGCCGAGCAGGATGTCGGTGCCGCGACCGGCCATGTTCGTGGCGATGGTGACCGCGCCACTGCGGCCCCGCCTGCGCCACGATGGGCGCCTCCTTCTCGTGGAACTTGGCGTTCAGCACCTCGTGCCGGATGCCGCGGCGCTTGAGCATGTCGGCGAGGATCTCGCTCTTCTCCACGCTCACGGTGCCCACCAGCACGGGACGACCGGCCTCCGCCATCTCCCCGATCTCGTCGATGAGCGCCTCGAACTTGGCGTTCTCGGTGCGGAATACCAGATCCGGGTGGTCGTCGCGGACCGTCGGCCGGTGCGTGGGGATGGCCACGACCTCCAGGCCGTAGATCTTGAAGAACTCCTCCTGCTCGGTCAGGGCCGTGCCCGTCATGCCCGCGAGCTTGTGATAGAGGCGGAAGTAGTTCTGGAAGGTGATCGTGGCGAGCGTCACCGACTCCCGCTGGACGCGCAGGCCCTCCTTCGCCTCGACCGCCTGATGCAGCCCCTCCGACCAGCGACGGCCCGGCATCTGGCGGCCGGTGAACTCATCGACGATGACGATCTCCACCATCCTTGACGATGTAGTGGTCGTCGCGGCGATAGAGCGCATGGGCCCGGAGCGCCTGCTCGAAGTGACGCGCCAACCGTGGATCCGCGTCGAAGAGGTTCTCGATGCCCAGCAGCCGCTCGATCTTGTCGATGCCCTCTTCCGTGGGCGAGACGGCGCGCTCCTTCAGGTCGATGAAGTAGTCGCCGCCCTCTTGCACCCTCGGGGCGCGGCTTCAGACGGGGCACGAGGCGCGCGAACTGGTAGTAGAGGGTCCTCCGACTCCGCCGCCTGGCCGCTGATGATGAGCGGTGCGCGCCTCGTCGATGAGGATGTTGTCCACCTCGTCCACGATGGCGAAGATCCGCTCTCGCTGGACCCGCTGGTCGAGCTCCATGACCATGTTGTCGCGCAGGTAGTCGAAGCCGAACTCGTTGTTCGTCCCCGTAGGTGACATCGGCGGCGTACGCCTCGCGCCGCTCCACCGGGCGCAGATGCATGAGGCGCTCGTCGGAGGGCCGGTGGTCGGGGTCGAAGACGTAGGCGCTGTCATGCTGGATCGCGCCGACCGTCAGCCCCAGGCCGTGGAAGATGGGTCCCATCCACTGTGGGTCGCGTTTGGCCAGGTAATCGTTGACGGTCACGATGTGGACCCCTCGCCCCGACATCGCGTTCAGAGCGGCGGCGAGCGGTCCCACGAGCGTCTTGCCCTCGCCCGTCTTCTGCTCGGCGATCTTCCCCTGGTGGAGGACGATGCCACCCATGAGCTGCACATCGAAGGGACGCATGCCCAGCTTCCGGCGAGCGATCTCGCGGGCCGCCGCGCAGACCTCGGGCAGCGCGTCGTCCAGCGTGCCCCCGCAGATGATCCAGGTCTTCCTTGTCGCAGGCCCGCCGCGCATCCCGACGCCGTTCCATGTCGGGGTGGTCCGCTCCTCCTCTGACGGCTCGCTGGGGCGCGGCCTCCTCGCGGATCTCCGCGCGCAACTCGGCCATCTCGGCGGACATCTGCTCGTCGGTCAGGGCCGATCTGATAGTGGTCCTCCAGCTCGTTGATGCGGTCGACGAGCGGGCGAACTCCGCGTCGAAGTAGCCGAACTCGGCGATTGTTGCTCTGAGAGATGCGATTCGTTGGAGCCGCCTACGAGGGCGAGAGAGGATGTTGCGCATGGGTAGGGAAGGATAGCGCGCGACCGCGCGACTGCCGATGTGGTCAACAGGCACTCGATGGTCGGGACTTACCGACCACGGCGGCGAGCAAGCGGATCCGCCTGGGCGGCGTTTAGGACCGTCCTTGCACGTAGAGAAGGCCCCCAGTCGTTGAGCCTATATCGGCTAGCCGAGGTCGTCGGAAATGCGTCTCCTATGGCGCACGCTTGGTTCGTGTCGCTACTTGGTCTGGCGTCGCGACTGCGGAGAGGAACACCATCAACGCCGCGACAAAGGCATGGAGCTCAGCACCGCACAATATCGAGCTTCAGTGGAGCGGCGTCCACCGGGCTCCACGCAGCACTCCGGGAGTTCGTCAAAGGCAACGCTGGGCCGGTCAACGAGGTGTTCTCGCAACGGGACGACGTCGTTCTCTGTAATCCGTTCCGCCCGTTCGCACGAGGCGCACGAGAGGTCGCAGAAACGACTGAGCGAGCCGCTTCCAGCTTTTCCGGCGGCGAGTTCGAACCCGAGACGGTGGCTGCCTTCGCGACCGCTGATCTCGGATACATCGTCGAGGTAGAGCGATTCACTGCGACCCTTGACGGCAAGGAGGGCTCAGGTGCCCTACGCGTCACCACCATCTTTCGCGTCGAAGACGGTGGTTGGCGGGTGGCACATCGCCACGCGGACCCGATAACGACGCCTCAGGCGATCGAGTCGATCCTGCAGAAGTAGGCCGCTGCGCGGGTCGAAGACCGCAACGCTCGCCCGCGACACCGACCACTGGGATCCCCTGAGCGGTCGGCGAATCGCGCCGCATGGTTTCAGCCCCAGAAGTCGAAGCCGTAGCCCAGGAGCAGGACGACGAAGGTCAGCGCGCCGAGACCGAGGAACAGGAGTACGGCGTACGCTGGCCTGGGACCGGCGACCTCGGGATTGTCGAGCTCAGCCGGCTGCCACCGGCGGGAACGCAGCCGCCCGCGCCAGTTGCGCGTCTCGACGGGATGCGGCTCGAGGCCGTCGGGAGTGGGTCGGTAGAGCTTCAGGCTCATGACAGGGCTCGCACTCGTGCTAGGGATAGCGTCGGGTTGCCCGAGGCGGACGTGCCCGATATCAAGCGACCGGGGAGGCTGGCGCCGGGATGTCGCGCTCCCTTCCGGGCCGGGACCGCTCGTCTTCGTCCTGCGCACCCTCCTCGTCCCAGAGGAGCATCTCCTGGACGAGCTGCATCTCGCTCGAGAAGAGGGCACCCACGGACTCGCCGTGATGGATGCGGCTGATGGCCTCGCCGATGAGTGGTGCGACCGAGAGCACCTTGATGCGCCGGAACTGCTTGGCCGGCGGGAGGGGGACCGTGTCGGTGATGACGATCTCCTCGAGCGCGGACTCGCGGAAGCGATCGACGGCGGGATCCGACAGCACCCCATGGGTGGCACAGGCGAAGATCTCGGCGACGCCCTCTCGCTGGAGCGCGCGGACCGTCTCCATGAGCGTGCCGCCGGTGACGATCTCATCGTCGACCACGATCGCCCGCCGGCCGCGCACTTCACCGATGACGTTCAGCAGCTCGGCGCGGTCCGAGTTGCCCACCCGACGCTTCTCCACGATGGCCAGGGGCGCGTCCAGCAGCTCCGCGAAGGCGCGAGCGCGCTTGGCATAACCCAGGTCCGGACTGACGACGACCATGTCCTGGATCTGCTTCTTGATGAAGTAGTTCGAGAGCAGGTGGATCGCCGTCAACTCGTCGACCGGGATGTTGAAGAAACCCTGGATCTGGCCCTGGTGCAGGTCCAGCGCGAGGACCCGGTCCGCGCCGGCGACACTGATCATGTCGGCGATGAGACGGGCCGTGATGGGCACCCGGGGCTGGTCCTTCTTGTCGGACCGGCCGTAGGCGTAGTACGGCACGACGGCGGTGATGCGCCCGGCGCTCGCGCGCTTGAACGCGTCGATCATGATCAGCAGCTCCATGATCGACTTCTGGACCGGTGAGCAGGTGGGCTGGATGAGGAAGACGTCGCGCTCGCGGACGTTGTCGAGGATCTTGACGAAGATGTCCTCGTTCGCGAACTCGAAGACCTCGCAGCGGCCGAGCGGCACGCCGAGATAGCGCGCGATCTTCCGCGCGAGGGCTGGATTGGCGTTGCCCGTGTAGAGGGAGATCTGCTCGCCGGCCCGTCCCGGCTCGCCGACCCCGAAGGCGGTCACGGCCCGCCTCCGCTCTGGCATGGGATCACCGCGCAGCTCCGTCAGTGACCGGTCTCCCCGTCGAGACCGGGGGCGCCATTGTGGTCGATGCCGCGCTGTTCCGCCAGCCCCTGGCGGAAGACCGCGATGCCGGCCACCTCGTCGCCCTGGTTCAGCCGCATGACGATCACACCGCGCGCCGCGCTGCTCTGACGGCTGACACTCTTCACATCGGTGCGCACGACCTGGCCGGCGGAGCTGATCAGCAACAGCTCCTCGTCCTGCTCCGAAACGAGCTCCACGGCGGCGACGCTGCCCGTCTTCGCGCCTTCGAGCGGGATGAGCCGGACGCCCTGGCTGCCGCGGTGCTTGCGACGGAACTCGCTGAGCGCGACGCGCTTGCCGCGGCCCGTCTCGGTGAGGACGAGGATGTGATCGTCAGGCTCGACGACGCCCATCCCGACCACGCGATCGGCCGCGTTGGCCAACCGGATGCCGATGACGCCCGCCGCATCCCGACCCATGGCCCGCACCTCCGACTCGCTGAAGCGCGCGAGCCGCCCGAGCGAGGTCGCGAGCACGACATCGTCCCTCCCGGACGAGACGGCGACCCAGGCGAGGGCGTCATCCTCGGCCACCGAGATGGCGCGGATACCCGTGGAACGCACGCGCTCGAACTGCTCGATGGGTGTCTTCTTGACGACGCCGCGGACGGTGGCCATCACCAGGTTGCTGCCCTTCTCGAAGTCGGGCGTCGTGATGACGGCAAGGACCCGCTCGCCCGATTCCACCTGGACGCCTTCGAGGTTGATGATGGGGATGCCCTTCGCGGTACGCGACGCGTCAGGGACGGCGTGGACCTTGGAGCTGAAGACGCGCCCCCGGTTCGTGAAGAAGAGCGCCCAGTCGTGCGTGTTCGCGACGAGCAGGTGCGCGACGGCGTCCTCTTCCACCGTGCGAGCTCCGATGATTCCCTTCCCACCGCGCGCCTGGCGCCGGTAGGTGGCGAGTGGCTGGCGCTTGATGTACCCGCGGCCTGAGATGGTGATGACGACGTCCTCATCGGCGATGAGATCCTCGTCAGAGAGCTCCCGATCGGCGTCGTCCGCGATCCGGGTGAGCCGCGGCCCCGCGTACTTGCGGTCAAGTTCCGCGAGCTCGTCGGCGATGATGCGCATCACCCGCGCCGGGTTGGCAAGGATGTCCTCCAGCTCGGCGATGAGCTGGATGACGGCCAGGTACTCGTCCTCGATCCTCTTGCGTTCCAGCGCCGCCAGGCGGCGCAGCTGCATCTCCAGGATGGCGTTGGCCTGGATCTCGCTCAGCGAGAAGCGGTCGATGAGGCTGGCGCGTGCGGTCTCCACGTCGGCCGACTCGCGGATGGTCCGGATCACCGCGTCGAGGTTGTCCAGGGCGATCTTGAGCCCTTCGAGGATGTGCGCCCGGTCCTTCGCCTTCTGGAGGTCGAACTCGGTGCGCCGGCGGACGACCTCGCGTCGCCAGTCGATGTGGTGCTGCAGGATCGCCTTCAGCGGCAGCGTATGGGGCTGCCCATCGACGAGCGCCACCACGTTCGCGTTGAAGGCAAGCTGCAGCGCCGTGTGCTTGAAGAGGTTGTTGAGCACCTTGTGCGGGTTCGCATCCCGCTTCGTCTCGATGAGGATGCGCATGCCGTCCCGGTCGGACTCATCGCGAAGGTCGGCGATGCCCTCCACCTTGCCGCCTTTGACCAGGTCGGCGATCTTCTCCAGCAGCGCCGCCTTGTTGACCTGGTAGGGGATCTCGGTCACCACGATGCCCATCCGGCCGCCGCGCGTCTCCTCGAAGGCGCACTGGGCGCGCATCACCACCCGGCCCCGTCCGTGCGCGTACAGGTCCCGGATGGCATCGACCTGTTCCCACTGGCCGGTGACGGGGTTGCGCCGGCGCTCGTAGCGGAAGATGGTGGCGGCGGTCGGGAAGTCGGGGCCCAGCACGTGCTCGCAGAGCTGGTCGTTGGTGAGGTCGGGTTCCTCGATGAGAGCGGCCGTGGCGCGGGCGATCTCGCCCAGGTGGTGGGGCGGGATGTTGGTCGCCATGCCCACCGCGATGCC
>JAUJNA010000001.1:312440-329286 GCA_030446555.1 Chloroflexota bacterium
GCCACGTCGCCGTGCGGGTGGTACTTGCCCATGACCTCGCCGACGATGGCGGCGCACTTGCGGTACGCGGCACCGGCGGTCAGGTTCATCTCGTTCATGGTGTAGAGGATCCGCCGGTGGACCGGCTTCAGGCCATCACGCACGTCAGGCAGCGCACGGCTGACGATCACGCTCATCGCGTAATCGAGGTACGCGATGCGCAGCTCGTCCTCGATGGGCACAGGGACGACGCGGCCCACGGACTCCTCGGTCATCGGGCCGCCCCCACCATCCGGTCACCCTGCCGCGCGACGGCAGTGTCCGCTCCCTCCAGGGCGGACAGGAACCCCTGCGCCACGGCGGACGCCTGACTCGTCGAGGGGCCACCGGGACGCCGGCGAAGGCCCTCAAGGCGCGCACGGAGCCGCTCTGCGACGCCTCGCGGCAGGCTGGAGAGCGCGTCGCGGATGACCCACGCTCGATGGCCGTCGGCCGTGCGGGCGGCTCGCGCGGCCTCGGCCTCCAGGAGCGCGACCACTCCTTGCTCGTCGACGCCGGCCCATCCTCGAAGCGCCCAGGAGAGCGCCTTCTGGACGTTCGGGTCGGCGTCACCGATCAGCGACTCGATGAGCGTGAGAGCCCGGACGCTGTCGAGGCGCGCCCGCTCGGTCGCAGTGACCTGGGACGGCATCCGTGCGAGGGTCGAGCCCACCAGACGGCGCTCCCAGGGGTCGCGGGAGTAGACGAGCTGTTCCAGCTCCGCCCAGCGGACGGGTTCCAGGATGATCCCCCAGGCGACCAGGTCGGCCATCGAGTCGACGCTGATCCAGTCGCTGGCGGCGCGGCCGAGTCGGCGGATGACCTGCCACGTGCGTTCCGGATCTGCGGTCAGGCTGCGTTCGAGCGGAACGGTGGCGAAAAGGCGCACCTCGCGGACCGGGGCGATCGCCAGCCTCTGGGCGAGCGAGAGGGCGGAGGCGGAGCTTGATGCGCGCAGTGGTTCCCGAAGCTGGCGCGCGGCGGCGTGCCAGAGCGGCCAACGCACGCCGATCACGGCGCCAGAGCCGGGCGCGACCCGCTCCTGCTCGGCCGCGTAGCCGGGATCGCTCAACCGCCCGAGACCCGTCTCGAGCGTCACCGCGAACGCATCCGGGTCGTCGATCAGGTCCGCGAGCGCCTGGCCCAGGCCGCGCGCTTCGGGAAGATGCTCGGCCACGAAGGCGCGAGCGCGCGCGGTGGCTTCAGACGTCAAGGTTCTGGACCTTGCGAGCCTCCGCCTTGATGAAGTCCTTGCGCGGCCCGACCTTCTCGCCCATGAGGGTCGTGAAGAGGTGATCGGCGGCCGCCGCGTTGTCGGAGTTGACCTGGAGCAGCGTCCGCGTCTCCGGGTTCATGGTCGTCTCCCAGAGCTGCTCCGCGTTCATCTCGCCGAGGCCCTTGAAGCGCTGGACGGTGAGGTTCTTGACCTTCATCTCCTTGACGATGCGGTCCCGTTCACGCTCGTCGCGCGCGTAGCGGGTGAGCTTGCCGGTGCTGACGCGGAACAGGGGCGGCTGAGCGATGTAGAGGTGCCCGTTCTCGACGATGTCGGGCATGTTGCGATAGAAGAAGGTCATCAACAGGGTCCGGATGTGCGCCCCGTCGACGTCCGCGTCCGCCAGCAGGATCACCTTGTGGTACCGAAGCTTGGCGAGGTCGAAGGTCTCGCCGATGCCGGTCCCCAGCGCGATGATGAGCGGTCGGATCTTCTCGCTGCCCAGGATCCGATCCAGGCGTGCCTTCTCCACGTTGAGCATCTTCCCGAACATGGGCAGGATGGCCTGGGAGCGTCGGTCGCGCCCCTGTTTGGCGGAACCGCCGGCGGAGTCCCCCTCGACGATGTAGAGCTCGCTTCGCTCCGGGTCACGCTCCTGGCAGTCGGCGAGCTTGCCGGGCAGCGCGGAGCCCTCCAGCGCGCTCTTTCGGATGACCAGGTCGCGCGCCTTGCGGGCCGCCTCCCGCGCTCGAGCCGCGGTCAGTGACTTGTCGATGATGCGGCGGCCATCGGCCGGGTTCTCGTCGAGGTGCTGGATGATGCCCTCGGCGACCGCGCCCTGGACCTGGCCCTTCACCTCCGCGTTGCCCAGCTTGGCCTTGGTCTGGCCCTCGAACTGCGGATCGACGAGCTTGACGCTGATGACCGCGGTGAGACCCTCGCGGACGTCGTCACCTGACAGGTTGCCGCTCGAGTCCCTGATGACGCCCTGGCGCCTCGCCCAGTCGTTGAGCGAGGTGGTCAGCGCGGCGCGGAAGCCGGTGACGTGGCTGCCCCCGTCGACCGTGTTGATGTTGTTGGCGAAGGCCAGGACCGTCTCGCTGAAGCTGTCGTTGTACTGGAGCGCCACCTCGATGGTCGTGGGGCCGTCACGTCGCTCGACGTAGATGGGGCGCGCGTGCAGCGGGTCCTTGCCCTTGTTGAGGTGCCGCACGAAACTCACGAGCCCGCCCTCGAAGTAGAAGGACCGCTCGCGGGCAGGCTCCGCACGCTCATCGACGAGCGTGATCCATATGCCCTTGTTGAGGTACGCCGACTCGCGCAGGCGCTGCGAGATGGTCTCGAAGCTGAAGTCGAGGGTGTCGAACACCTCCGCGTCCGGCTTGAAGGAGGTCGTCGTCCCGTGTCGGCCATGGGATGGGCCCAGGAGCCGGACCGGTCCGGTCGGTTCTCCCCGTACGTAGTCCTGACCCCACACCTTGCCGTCTCGTGCGGACTCGACGCGCAGCCACTCCGAGAGGGCGTTGACGACGCTGACGCCGACGCCGTGCAGGCCACCGGAGACCTTGTAGCCGCCGCCCCCGAACTTGCCCCCGGCGTGCAGCACCGTGTGCACGACCTCCAGGGCATCCCGACCGGTCTGCTTCTGCCTGCCCACCGGCACGCCGCGTCCGTCATCGCGGGTGACCACGCTGCCGTCGGCCTGGATGCGCACCTCGATGCGGGTGGCGTGGCCCGCCATGGCCTCGTCGATGGAGTTGTCGACTACCTCCCACACGAGGTGGTGAAGGCCCCGCGTGTCGGTCGAGCCGATGTACATACCTGGGCGCCGTCGGACGGCCTCGAGACCCTCGAGGACCTGGATGCTCTCCGCCGTGTACCCGCCCGTGGCCGCGACACGGCCCCGGGCGCGACCGGGCTCCATGCTCGAGGGCTCGGCCGGCGGGCGACGCAGTGTCTCGGTCACTGTTCGGCTCCGGCGAGTCGCTCGTAGATCCGTGTCAGATCCTCCGCGCTGTAGTACTCGATCGTGATCCGGCCGCCTCGCGGACCGGACGTGACGGTGACCTTGGTCCCAAGCGTGGAGCGCAGCCCGGATTCGAGGCGCTCCAGCTCCGGATCCCGTTCGGTCGGATCCTGCTGCGCTCCCCGGGGTGCGGCGGTACGCCTGTCGCGGGCCAGCGCCTCGGTGCGACGCACGGACAGACCCCGCTCCACGGCGACCCGGAGGAGCTCGTCCTGCTCGGGGTGGGTCGCGAGCGATGCGATGGCTCGGCCATGGCCCTCGCTGATGCGCCCATCCTCGATCGCCGCCTGCACGGCGGGTGACGCATCGAGGAGCCGCAACGTGTTGGTGATGGCCGGGCGGGAGCGGCCCACCTTCGCCGCGATCTCGTCCTGCGTCATGCCGAACTCGTCGGACAGCCGTCGGAAGGCCCGAGCCTCGTCCATGGCATTGAGATCGGCGCGTTGCAGGTTCTCCACGAGCGCCAGGGCGAGCTGATCGTGCTGATCGACGGAACGGATCATGGCCGGGATGCGCTCGACGCCGGCCATCTCAGCTGCCCGGAGGCGTCGCTCTCCGGCCACGAGCTCGAATCCCCCCGGCACCTGGGTCACCAGGATCGGCTGGAGGACACCGTGCTCCGCGATGCTCGCGGCAAGACCGATCAAGGCTTCCTCGTCGAACCGATGCCTGGGCTGGTACGGGTTGCGGCGGATCTCGCTCACGGCGATCTCCCGCGGTCGGTCGTCAGCGAGGTCGGGGATCAGCGAGGCGAGGCCGCGACCGAGGCCGCCGGTCGTACGCGGATCGGCCGTCATGGGGTGGTCGCCCAGGCGGGTACGAACGACGGGATGATCGAAGGCATGCCGTCCCGCTCCAGCAGCTCCGCAGCGATGGCGCGGTATGCCTGGGCCCCGCGGGAGTCGGGGCTGTAGAGCGGGATCGGCCGACCGTACCCCGGTGCTTCCGCGAGCCGGACACTCCGCGGGACCACGCTCGAGAACACCCGAGGGCCCAGGTGTCGGCGCACTTCGGCGGTCACGTCCGCCGACAGGGTGGTGCGACCGTCGTACATGGTGAGGATGACCCCCTTGATGCGCAGGCGCGGATTGAGCGTGTCCTGTACGAGGTCGATCGTGGACATCAGCTGGCCGAGGCCCTCCAGGGCGTAGTACTCGCATTGGATGGGGATGAGGACGCTGTCGGCTGCTGTCAACGCGTTGACGGTCAACAGCCCCAAAGACGGTGGACAGTCGAGGAGGACGTAGTCGTACTCGCTGGCGATCGGTCGGAGCGCACGTTCCAATCGTCGTTCGCGCCCCTCGAGCGGTACGAGCTCGACTTCAGCACCCGCCAGGGCCCGAACGGACGGGACCAAGCTGAGCCCCGGTACTCCGCCGGGAACCGTGACTGCGATCGCCGGGCGCGTCTCGGAGAGGAGGTCATAGACCGAGCCATGGAGCCGGGCGCGGTCGATGCCCAAGCCGCTCGTGGCATTGCCTTGAGGATCGAGATCCACCACGAGGACTCGCTTTCCCGAGAGGGCGAGATAGGAGGCGAGACTGACGACCGTGGTCGTCTTGCCGACGCCACCCTTCTGGTTCGCGCAGGCGATGATCTCGCCCACCTCAAGCGGGTCTTCTGTTCGCATCCACGTACCGTCGATTCTACTGGACCATGAGGGTCGCCGCCCGGCCGGCGACGCGTGGGCCGGGCTCGCCCGCCAGCATCCCAGACGTCTCTTACCGCCGGCTTATTGATGGATGTTGCACGTGTTACCAAACGGTGAAACAGCACCTTAGAGGTGCGCCCTGGCGGGTAGGGGAAGCGTTGCACGTGTTACCCTACGGTGAAACAAGACCGCCGGGAGGCTAAACGAACAGGAATGGAGCCGCCGCGTCCGCGTCAGGAGTTCGTGGAGGGACAAGGACGGCCCGATCCGAGCGCGTTCGTTTCCGGCCCGGGATCGGGCCGGTCGACCGCCAGGCAGGAGCCGTTGGTCACCGGAGATGACGCCGTCGAGGATCTGCCGCCATTCGGATGCATACCGACCACGCCAGTGCTCGTGGGAGGATTCCTGATCGGGGTGCTCGTGGGAGAAGGACACTTCGGGGGCGACGGCCGTCAGCCGCAAGTGACGCTGCGGATGCATACCGACCACGCCGCGCTCTTCCGGTGGTTGATGCGGCGCTTCCCCGAGAGCCGGCTCTACGGGCCGTACCACCATGGCGGCCGCAGCTACTACCAGTGGATGGCCCGATCGGGCTTCCTGCGGACGCGCATCGTCCCGCTTCTCGATCGGTACCTCACGCCCGAGCATTCCGGCCGTGTCTGGGCGCGCTACCAGCAGATGAAGCAGAGGTACGGCATGGCCGCCAGGGAACGGGAGGAGGAAACGTCCACGGTGGACGACCCGGGATCGCGCGCCGGGCCAGCCGAGTGCGCCACGTCGCGGTGACGGGCGAGGCACTGCCAGCGCAGCCACCCGGACGGGGCGGGAGCCAGGCTGGGAGAGGGAGCCGCAGCGGGTCCGAGACGGGGCCTCCGGTATACTCGCCGCGGTGCTGAGCGTGCCCGTCGGGGTGCCAGCGCAGCCAGCCCGGCCGGGGGCGCGAGAGGGCACCGCGAGATGAGCCTGCCCATCGCAGCCGTCGGTGCTCTGCTGGCTGCGCTCCTGGAGACGAGTGTCCTTCCGGAAGTCACCATCGGCGGCCTCAAGCCCGATCTCCTGCTCGTCATGGCGGTCGTCGTCACGATGATCGTCGGCTTCGAAGACGGGCTGGTCTGGGCGTTCGTGGGAGGCTTGTTGGTGGATGCGATGTCCGGCCGTCCGCTCGGCGCCACCGCGCTGGCGCTGCTGCTCGTGACCGGCGTGGCCGCGCTCATCGCCCGCTTCACCGGCACGCCGCGTCTCCTGACGGTCAGCCTCGTGACGTTCGCGCTCGGGTGGCTCTTCCAGGCGCTCCTCATGGCGATCCTGGCGGCGACGGCGGGTGTGGGCCTGAGCCGGATCCCCCTCCAGACCTTCCTGTTCATCGCCGTCCTCGACACCGTGGTCGCGGTCGTCGCGATGCTGGCCATCCGGGCCCTGCTTCGTCGCTTCAGCCCCGTGGAGCGGCTCGACTGGTGAGCATGGACGAGACCCTCGGCGGTGCCGACCCGCGCGGACGCCTGTGGCGTCGATTCGTCGTGTTCGGGGTCATCATCGTGCTCGTCGTCGCGGCACTGGGCGCTCGCCTGTTCACGCTGCAGATCGCCAACGGGGGTTACTACGCGGGGCTTGCGCGGGAGAACCGCCTCACGCTCCAGCCGGTGCGCTCGGCCCGCGGCCTGGTCTACGACAGGAACGGCCGCCAGCTCGTGGACAACGTGCCCACGTTCACGGTGAAGGTCCGCCCGGGCGAGCTGCCGATGGCACAACGACCGGAGGTCATCGCGCGCCTGTCAATGCTGCTCGACATCCCGGAGCCGGAGATCATCGAGACGCTCGATCGCGGCGCGGGCAACCGTTTCGAGCTGGTTCGAGTGGCGACCGACGTCCCGACAGACGTCGCACGAGTCATCGCCGAGGAGCACCTGTCGCTGCCCGGCGTGGAGATCGGCGTCGAGGCCCGGCGCGAGTACCTCTACGGGCCGCTGGTCTCCCACGTCATGGGGTTCACGGGTGCCGTCACGGGGGAAGAGCTCGAGCGCGTGGGAAGCCTCGGCTACCTCCACGACGACGTCATCGGCAAGCAGGGCGTGGAGCGGACCTACGAGGAGGTCCTGCGCGGTCGGTACGGTGTGGAAGAGGTCGAGCGCGATGCCCGCGGCGAGGTGGTGCGGGTGCGCCGGACGCTCCAGGAACCGGAAGCTGGCGACTCGCTGGAGCTCAGCCTTGATGTCGGCATCCAGCAGGACGCCGAGAAGGCCATGAAGTGGGCGATGGAGATCGTCGGCCTGGAGCGCGGCGTGGTCATCGTGATGAACCCACAGACGGGCGAGATCCTGGCCATGGTGTCGCTGCCCACCTACGACGACAACGCGTTCGCTCGCGGCATCACCAGCGCGCAGTACCAGGCGCTCCTGGAAGCACCCGGTGGACCGCTCAAGAACTACGCCATCAGCGAGAACTTCCCCCCGGGCTCCACCTACAAGCTGGTCACGGGCACAGGCGCCCTCGCAGACGGCGAGATCACCGACCAGACCATGATCCCCACGAAGCCGTACCTCTCGGTCGGTGGATACCGCTACTACGAGTGGAACAAGCAGGGCTTCGGTCCGCTCGACATCTACAACGGCTTCGGCCACTCGAGCGACACGTTCTTCTATCAGCTGGCCGGGATGCTGGGCATCGACCGCCTGGCCTTCTGGGGCAGTCAGTTCGGGTTCGGTGAACGGACCGGCGTGGACCTGCCCAACGAGGTGCCGGGTCTCCTGCCCACCAGCGAGTGGAAGCGCCGGGTCTTGAACGAACGCATCTATACCGGCGAGGTCTACCAGGCAGGCATCGGGCAGGGCTACGACTCCTTCACGCCGCTCCAGGTCATCAACGCGTACTGCGCCATGATCAACGGCGGCGACCTCTACCGACCACGGGTGGTGCGGCGCATCCTGGCCCCGGACGGGACCGTGGTGCAGGACTTCCAGCCCGAGTTGATCCGGAAGCTTCCCGTGGACCCCGAGGTCCTGCGAACGATGCGCCAGGCCTCACGTCGGGTGCTGACCCTCAACCACACCTACAACCTGGTGGATCTGCCCATCGTGGTGGGTGGCAAGACCGGCACGGCAGAGTTCGGGATCCGCGACTCCAAGGGTCGGTTGCCATACCACTCCTGGTTCGTGGGTTTCGTGCCCAAGGATCCCCAGAAGCGCGCGAGTGATCCCGAGGGCATGGAGGCCATCTCGCGCGACGACTCGGAGCTGGCCGTACTGGCCTTCGCCTATGACTCGCGCACGACGGGCAACGTGGCCACCGAGGTCGTCAAGTACTTCCTTCAGCTCCACTACGACCTGGACGTGGACCTCCGTCAGCGCTGGCTCCTGGAGCGGGACAACTTCTATGGCCAGTGAGCCCTTGGCGGTGGAGCGGGTCTGATGGGGACGCTGCGCGTCCAGCCGGCCCGTCTCAGCGTCCTGGGTGGTTCCACGACCAGCGGGTCATGGAACCACTTCGACCTGCAGCTGGCCTTCTATGCCCTGGCGCTGACCGTCGTGGGCCTCCTCATGGCCTACACGAACAGTGAGGGGAGCCCGCTCGAGAGCGGTTCCGTGTTCACGCGCGGATTGATGTGGCTGGCCATCGCCATCGTCCTCTTCACGGTCGCGGCCGCGGTCGACTTCAGGTGGCTCAGGACGTTCGCCTGGCCCATCTACCTCGTCAATCTGGGCCTGCTAGTGCTGACCCTCGCGATCGGCAGCGGCACGGGAGGCGTGTCGCGCTGGGTGACCATCGGCGGGCTGCAGTTCCAGTTCTCCGAGCTCGCCAAGATCCTCATGGCCGTGGTGTTGGCGAGCTACCTGTCCCGCAGGCAGCATCGGCTCAAGAGTGCGGGCGCCATCCTGGGCGCCGGCATGGTGATGGCGCCACCGCTCGCGCTCGTGCTCGTCCAGCCGGACCTCGGGACGTCGCTCGTCTTCGGGGCCATGCTCTTCGGCACCCTCTTCCTCTCAGGCGCCCGGCTGCGCTGGCTCTTCCTCGCGGCGGGTGCGGTGGTGGCGTTCATCCCCTTCGCCTGGGAGAACCTGCTGAGGGACTACCAGCGCGCGCGCCTCTACTCGTTCATCGATCCCACGGCAGACCCCCTGAACTCCGGGTACCAGCTCATCCAGTCGCAGATCGCGGTCGGTTCGGGCGGGTTCTTCGGCAAGGGACTGACCAACGGCACCCAGACCCAGCTCGACTACCTGCCGGTCCAGGCCACCGACTTCGTGGGCGCGACGTTGGCCGAGGAGCTGGGGTTCGTGGGCGGCGTCGTGGTGCTCCTCCTTTTCACGGCGCTGCTGTGGCGGGTCCTCCTGGTCGGCTGGCGATCACAGGACGCGTTCGGGCTGGCCTTCGCCAGTGCATTCGCATCCATGATCCTCTTCCAGCTCCTGGTCAACTTCGGGATGGTCATGGGCATGATGCCCATCACGGGCATCCCGCTCCCGTTCATCACACACGGCGGCGCGTCGCTGACGAGCCTGGCTCTGGGTCTGGGGATCCTGCAGAGCATCGCCACGCGCAAGGGGAGGCAGGCGTGGTGAGCGGCGCAGGCATGGAGACGAAGGTCGCGCTCCCGGTGAGGTGCGCGTCGCCGGTGGTGGCGGCCGGCGGCGAGCGGAGCGGGTGAGCCGAGAGCGATCGTCGGGCCACGCCCACGGCTTGGCCAAGCAGACCCCGGTCGGCCAGATCGACCACCATCTCGACATCGGTCCCAACGTCGTCCACGCTGACGAGGACCTGCTGAGCGTCGCCCGCAAGGCGATCGGACAGCCCCAGACGCGCCTGCTCGCGGTGGTCGACGCCGAGGGTCGCATCGTCGGCGTCATCCCGGTGCTGCGCGTCGTGGAGGAGATCGTCGCGCGGGTCAGCCCGGAAGCGCTGATGGCGGAGGTGAGGACCTCGCCTCGGCGGGCCGTTTCGGTCGCGAGGTGGGTGCGCGCGTGGCCGCTGATCTCATGAGCAAGCCGGTGGTGCTGCGCCCGACTTCGACCGTGGGCGACGCCTTCCGGGCGATGCACGAGCACCGCTACTCGGGCCTGCCCATCGTCGATGACGATCGCCGCGTGATCGGCTACATCGACCTGCTCGAGCTCGCGCTCCGCTACCTGGAGGACTTCCCCGCCATGGCGGAGGCCGTGGCAGAGCCCATCGACGACGAGCCGGTCAGCTGAGCGGCGTGGAGGTCTGGCTCGCGGCGGCGATCTTCCTGGGCACGTATGTCCTGATCGCCACGGAACTCGTGCACAAGACAGTGGCCGCGCTCGCCGGCGGGGGTGCTGATGGTCGCGCTGCACGTCGTGGAGCAGCATGAAGCGTTCGAGGCGATCGACTTCAACGTCATCTTCCTGCTCCTCGGGATGATGGTCATCGCCAACGTGATGCGCGGCACGGGCGTCTTCCAGTGGGTCGCGATCCGCTCCATCCGAGTCGCCGGCGGCGATCCGTGGCGGATCGTGCTGGTGCTCTGCCTCATCACGGCCGTCGCCTCGGCGTTCTTGGACAACGTGACGACGGTCGTGCTCATCGGGCCGGTCACGCTCTACATCGCGGCTGCGCTCGGGGTGTCGCCGCTGCCCTACCTCATCGCGGAGATCCTCGCGTCCAACGTGGGCGGCATGGCCACCCTCATCGGCGACCCGCCCAACATCCTCATCGGATCGGCGGCCGGTATCGATTTCGCGACGTTCGCCTGGAACATGACGCCCGTCGCCGTGCTGATCCTCGTCGCCTTCCTGGCCCTGGCGCGGGTGCTCTTCGCCAAGGATCTCGCCGCGCATCGCGAGCACATGTCGGAGCTGGACCTCGACGAAACGGGCGTCATCACGGAACCGCGCCTGATGCGCATGAGCGTGGCGGTGCTCGCTCTCACCATCCTGGGCTTCCTCTTCGCCGCTCCGCTGGGCTACGAGCCGGCGACGGTCGCTCTCCTGGGGGCGAGCCTCCTCTTCATCGTGGCCAGGATCGATCCCACGGAGGTGCTCGAGAGGGTCGAGTGGAACACGCTGCTCTTCTTCGTGGGCCTCTTCATGGTCGTGGAGGGCGTCATCAAGGTGGGCATCATCAGCGGCATCGCGGACACCCTCTTCGACGTCACGGGCGGGGAACCGGTGGCCACCAGCGTGTCGCTGTTGTGGATCAGCGGGGTTGCATCGGGCATCGTCGACAACATCCCCTACACGGCTACGGTCATCCCGATCATCCAGCAGCTGGGCGAGCGGGGGGCCGACGTGGAGCCCCTCTGGTGGTCGCTGGCCATGGGCGCCGACCTGGGCGGCAACGGGACGATCATCGGGGCGTCGGCCAACGTGGTCATCGCCAGCCTGGCCGCGCGCGCCGGCCACGAGATCACGTTCCGCCGCTTCCTGCGCTACGGCGTGCTGACGGTCCTCATGTCGCTGGTCATCGCGACGTTCTACCTGTTCGTCCGCTACCTGCTCTGACCCGACCCGGTCGATCCGTTGGGCGGGACCGGGTCGCTGCCCGTCCCGACGGCGCTTTTGTTGCGCGTGTCCGCCGCGGCGGTCCGAGCGCCTTCAGCACGCGCCGCTTCAGCCGGAGACGCTTCAGCCCGAGCCCCTTCAGCCCGAGCCGCCTCCTCGAGGCCCTCCTCACCCCCTCGCCGCAGTTCCTCGATGAGTCCCGTGGACATCCCCTGGTCATCGTCACCCCGCAGGATCTCATCGGGCTCGGGGAAGTCGCCCATCGCATTCGGAAGCCGGTCGCGGAAGGGCAGGAGGTCCGGGTGGTCGGGTGGCGGGATGGTCGGATCGTCCTCGCTCATGCGGCGGAAGGCGTACCGGTACAGGTCCCGTCCAGCGGCGGTGAGGGGCAGCGCGAAGATGGCGCCGAATAGTCCAGCGATGGAGCCACCCACGATGAGCGCCAGGATCACCACCGACGGGTGCAGGTCGATGGCGTCGGCCTGCACGATCGGCACGAGGATGTTGTTCTCCAGCTGCTGCACGATCAGGTACAGGATGACCACGGCGATCACGCCCCGGACGGGATCCCCGACCGTCAAAGCGATGAGGAGGGTGGGGATCATCGCGATGATGGGGCCGATGATGGGCAGCAGCTCCAGGACGCCGGCCACGACCGCCAGGAGCACTGCGAACTCGCCGAACCTCGGATCGACCACGGCGCCCAGGATCTGCAGACCGATGAACGTCGCGATGCCGACGACGAGGCCGAGGATCAGCTGCCCGCGCAGCCACCGCCCGAAGACGCGGTTCGCGATCCCGACACCGGCCCACACGTCCCGTCGCCAGGTCCGGGGGATGGCCCGGTTGATCGACGCGGTGAGCGACGGACGGTCCTTGAGCAGGTAAAAGGCCCAGACCGGGATGATCAGGTACGCGATGAACGAGCCCAGGAAGCCGGCCACCGACCGCGCGATGGGCACGATGGTGCCCGGGTCCAGCCCCCCGGTAGCTTCTCCTGCGCCCCGGAGCAGCGCGTCGATCGCGGCACGGATGAAGCCCGGTAGCTCCGCCGTCCGATACCACTCCTGTACCGAGGCGGTGAAGGCGGGCAGGTCCTCCACGAACGCGCCCACCTGCTTGACGAGAGGCCCGATCAGTAGCGAGATGCCCCAATACAGGATCAACGCCGTCGCGACGTAGATGAGAAGGACGGCCAGCGACCGTGGGATCCGCCATCGACCCAGTCGCAGGCGCGCGACCCGCTCGACGGCCGGGTCCATGACGTAGATGAGGACGAGGCCCAGGATGAAGGGACCGAGAGAGCCGCGCGCCAGGTAGAAGAGCACGCCGAGGACGATGAGCGCCGCGATGAGCAGCGCGACGCGCGGCGTGGGCGCTCTCAGGCGCCGGACGGGCTCGCTGGTGGACGTCCCGACGGTGGGTGGTGGAGCGCCCGAGCTCATCGGCGCCGTGCTCATCGGGCGGGAGCGTAGCAGAGGGTCTTAGCGCGCCGCGCACCCAGCACCGTGGGGCGTCGGCACGAGGTGCTATGGGAGCGCTTCGAACACGATCTCGGCGTCGAACGGCTCCTGTCCCTCGATGACCTGTGGCCCTCTCATGCCGAACATGCCGCCCATCGCGTCCGTCCAGCGAAGGGCGTCGCAGCTCGCCCGACCGCGGAACGCCTGCTCGTCGCTCCGCTCGATGGTGACGTCGCAGATGCCCATGTAGTCGCCAGCGGTCCAATGGCCGCGGATCGCGCGGTCGATCTGGAGCATCCCGGACGGGCCGAACCCGCCAGTGTCCTGCCCATACCCCATGAGCCCGAGACCCCAGCCGTCGTCGTTCGTCCAGTAGAGCTGGCTCCCCATGACGCTCATGAGCGAGCTATGCGGGGCGAGCGTCAGCTCGACTCGCTCCTCGGTCCCGTCACTCAGCACGAGCGTGGCCGTCCCGCGTTCGTACTCGGCGATCGTCCGGGGCATCCCCTCGTCTATCTCGCCCGGGCCGAAGTACGACCAGCCGGGCCCATCCGGATAGAGCAGGCCGCATCCGCTCACGATCGCCCCGACGAGAAGGGTCAGCAGCGCAGCCGCGACTCCCCGTGCTCGTCGATGCCGATCCATCACGTCACCCTTCTTCGCTGCCCGCACATCAGGCGAGGTGGTCAGCGTACGCCTTTGCGAGGGAGGGATGCATCGATTTCCCTCGCCTGCAGCGACCGGGATAGCCGTTCCGCGGCTACCTAACCGTCTCGTTCGTCGTCTCCGGCGTCGACCCCGACCCGCCGGCTCCCGTAACGCTCACCCGGCGGGCATCTGATGGGAAGTCCGACGGACGATGGTCGCCGTATCCCAGCCGTCCCACCATCGACCCCCTAGGCGCGTTCGCCAGGCCCTAAAGGGCGATGGTGCCTGCCTTGGTAGGAACGAACCCGCACGCGTCGAAGTAGAACGGCGCAAGGTCGTCATCGAAGTCGACGTGCAGCCACTCGCACCCGGCCGCACGAGCCTCGGTGATGGTCAGGGCGATCATCGTGGTGCCGACACCTTGCCGCCGGACACGTGCCGTCACGAGCGTGTCAAGGATGAACGCGTGCGTCGCACCATCCCACGGCACGTTGACGAAGCCCACGAGCTCCTCACCGTCCCTGGCGCAGACCCATCCGAGACTGTGTCGATGGACTTGGGCCTTCCAGTCGTTGTCAAAGGGCGGATGACCGAAGCCCTCCGCGTGGAGCGCGTTGACCTCAGCGTTGTCGAAGTCACCGCGCCATTCGTAGTGCATGGTCACCGCCCGAGCATAGGCCAAGCACCCTCGGGAACGGGTCGGTGAAACGGGAGCCTCGTCGGCGAAGGATCCGATGCGAACCACGGGGCGGCCCTCGCCCAGCAGCATGCGGAACCAGGGATTCGCCCGAGGCTGAGAGCCTGGGGATGACCTCATGTCTCGAGGGCTCAGCGCTGGCCACGCACTCTCGCCTTCAGAACCTGCCGGTCGAGACCGGTGCCGCGACACAAGGGGCTCGCCTTATTCGCCGCGAGCCCGGATCCATGGGCACCGTCGGTGCTCGACTGAATAGTGGCGCGATGTTCACCCTCGCGACCGAGCCGCGGAGCGCCGCCGCGCTTCGTTCGTTGTTGATCGCCATGCGACGACGCCGTGAACGCGGAACGGGCTGCGACGGTGCCTATACTCTCGCCATGCGGTACGACCGCGACCGCGCCGCCGCGTTCTATGACGAGTACGGCGAACGTGAGTGGACGCGCTTCGAAGACCCCCGAAGCAGCGCCCTCAGCCGGCCGTACACATGGATACGCTTCGACGGTTCGTCAGCGCGGGCGACCGCGTATTGGATGCCGGCGCCGGACCCGGCCGCTTCACGATGGAGCTGGCGCGTATCGGGGCCTCCGTCGTGGTCGCTGATACGTCCAGCGTCCAGCTTGAGCTAAACCGCGCGAAGCTAACTGAGGTTGGCCTCGCCACGTCCGTCGAGGGCTGGGTCCAGGCGGACATCACCGACCTGAGCGCTTTCGCTGACGGCGAGTTTGATGCCGTGGTCTGCTTCGGCGGTCCTCTCAGCTACGTGCTGGACCGGGCAGAGGAGGCGCTCGACGAGCTATTTCGCGTGGTTCGCGGCGGCGGTCACCTTCTCCTTAGCGTCATGTCTCTGATCGGCTCAGTCGCCCACGTCCGGTATCTGATCAGCGACTTGCGGGCATTCGGACGAGAGGCGGTGCAAGCCGTGATCGACAGCGGGGACCTGCCGCCGGTTATGAGCGGCGGCCACCTGGCGATGCACCTTTACCGTTGGAGCGAGCTAGCCGAGCTGCTGCGCCGCCATCGCTGCGACATCGTGGCGGCGTCCTCGTCCGGCCTCGCCATCGGTCGCCTGCACAACGAGATGCTCGCCGCGCTGGCCCCCGATGAGCGCGAGGCGGTCACAGACTGGGCGATCCACCTTGCCCCGGAGCCCGGCGCCATCGACATGGGGGAACACATCATCGTCGTTGTCCGGAAGACGGCCTGACGGCCGAGGGTGAAGACGCGGCACGAGCGTGTGCTCTTGGTCCGAAGGGCGGCCGTGTCCTGGCTGGACCGTGCGAGCGGCCCTGACGGGGCGATCGCCGACTCTAGTCGAGAGTGGGGGCGAGATCTCTCGCCGGCTCAAACTGAGACACGCCCTACCCGCCCCGCTCGATTGACGGTGCCGACCGTGGGTTGGTACCATCCTCGTTCCGCGACTTCCGCGATCCGCATGGCCGTGCGCCCTGCCTAGAACGGCTCCGCGCCCGACATCCACCCTAGGCACCCTCGGGGAACCATGTACGCAGTCATCGAAACCGGCGGCAAGCAGTACCGCGTGGAGCTCGGCAGCGAGATCCAGGTGGACCGGATGGACATCGACCCGGGCGAGAGCTTCGAGATCGAGCGCGTCCTGCTCGTGGCGGACGGAGACGACGCCTCGATCGGCACCCCTTCGGTGGCCGGCGCGCTCGTGCGCGCGGACGTGGTCCGTCAGGATCGGGGCGAGAAGATCGTCGTCTTCAAGTACAAGCCGAAGGCCCGCCGCCGCGTCAAGCAGGGGCATCGCGCCGACCTGACCATCCTCCGCATCTCCGAGATCAGCCTCAACGGCCGGAGTGCCGCCAAGGACGCCGAGAAGGCGCAGGCGGCCGAGCGCCGAGCGCGTCAGGAACAGGAGAAGGAAGCCAAGGCCCAGGCCGCGGCGGACAAGGCACTCGCCGACAAGCTCGCCGCGCAGACCCAGGCGGCAGAAGCCGCCAAGGCAGCGACCGAGGCTCCCGCCAAGGGACGGACCCGCAAGTCGACCGCCACGACCGCCACGGCCGTCACGGCCACCAAGACCGACGACGCCGCGGACGCCGAGATCAAGCCCAAGACCCGCACCCGCAAGAAGGTGACGCCGGAGGCCAAGGCCGACAGTGAGACGGTCGACACCGGGAAGGACGAGTAACCGACGTGGCGCACAAGAAAGCCGGATCAAGCTCCAAGAACGGCCGCGATAGCGTCGGCCAGCGACTCGGTGTCAAGGCCGGCGACGGCCAGCTCGTGAGCGCCGGCTCGATCATCGTCCGCCAGCGCGGCCAGACGTTCCTCGCCGGGGACGGCACGGGTCTCGGGCGTGACTACACCGTCTTCGCCACCGTCACGGGCCGCGTTCGCTTCGAGCACGCGCGCCGCGACAAGAAGCGCATCCGTGTGGAGGCCGAGCAGGTCGAAGCGACGGCGGGCGCCTCAGGGACCAGCGCGTGAAGGCTGAGATCCACCCCAGGTACCAGCAGGCGCACGTGGTGTGCGGCTCCTGCCACACCACCTTCACCGTCGGGTCGACCCGCTCGGAGCTACGCGTCGACGTCTGTTCCAACTGCCACCCGTTCTACACGGGCAAGCAGACCATCGTGGACACCGCCGGCCAGGTCGAGCGCTTCCAGAAGCGGCTCGAGCGCTCCTCGCGGATCTGATCGTCCCGGGGC
>JAUJNA010000001.1:329386-337633 GCA_030446555.1 Chloroflexota bacterium
CGAGCGCTTCCAGAAGCGGCTCGAGCGCTCCTCGCGGATCTGATCGTCCCGGGGCCTCCCATCCGGGCCCTCCGGATCGCCGCCCGGACCTGACGGACCCATGGCACGTTTCGCATACGGCGGCCAGGCTCTCCTCGAGGGTGTCCTCATGCGGGGCCGCGACGCGATCGGCGTGGCGGTCCGTGGCCCCGACGGGCGCATCTTCGTGGCGCAGGAGCCGCTCGCCAGCCTGCTCCACCGCAATCGGTTCGCCAGGGCGCCCTTCTTCCGCGGCCTGATCGTCCTCTACGAGACGCTGGTCGTGGGAACGCGCTGGCTGATGCGTTCGGGCTCCATCGCCGCGGCGGGCGAGGGTGTCGCGATGGGTGGCGGCACGGTGGCCATCACGCTGCTGCTGACCATCGGGCTGGCGGTGGGCCTCTTCGTGCTCCTGCCGCTCTTCCTGGCGCAGGCGGCGACGAATGCGGCCATCGCGGGCGGCCAGTCGCTCATCCAGCATCTGGTGGAGGGGCTCATCCGGGTCGCCATCTTCGTGGGCTACCTGCTCGTGGTGAGCCGCTCGAGCGAGATCCGGCGCGTCTTCCAGTACCACGGCGCGGAGCACATGACGATCCACGCCCTCGAACGCGAGGATCCGCTGACCCTCCAGAACGTGCGCCGCTACCCCACGGCTCATCCGCGCTGCGGCACCGAGTTCCTGGTCGTCTTCATCATCGTCAGCATCCTGGTCTTCAGCCTGCTCGCCGGGCAGGATCTGCTCATCAGCATCGTGGGCCGCGTGGTGCTCATCCCGGTCATCGCGTCGGTCAGCTACGAGATCCTGCGCTGGGGCGCCAAGCACCGCGAGCAGCGCTGGATCCGCTGGCTCTTCCTGCCCGGGATCTGGCTCCAGGGGATCACCACCAAGCAGCCCGACGACTCGATGATCGAGGTCGCCATCGCGTCCCTCCACGAGGCACTCGCGGCGAACGGTGAGACGGCCCCGCTCGGGAGTCTCGACCCGCCGCGCGAGCCCATCCCCGACCTCAAGGCGCTGGCTGACGACCGAGCGGGGGTCACGGCGATCGACGGGTCGACCGAGCGGTCAGCGACGGCCGATCCCCCGCCACGATGAGCCTCGACGAGCGGCTCGATGAGCTCGAGCGTCGACTCGTCGAGATCGAGGCCGAGTGGTCGCAGCCCGATGTGGCGTCCGACCCGGACCGCAGCCGCCAGCTGGGCCGGGAACAGTCGCGCCTCGCGCCCGTCGTCGAGAACTGGCGGCGGTTGCGCGAGACGCGGTCGCAGCTGGAAGGAGCGCGCCGCGATCGGGACGCCGACTCAGATCCGGAGATCCGTGAGATGGGCCGCCAGATCGTGGAAGAGCTGGAGGCGGCCGAGGCTGGGCTGAGCGAGGAGCTCCGGGTGCAGCTGCTCCCGCACGACCCCAACGACGAGCGCGACGTGATCATAGAGATCCGAGCGGGGACCGGCGGTGAGGAAGCCGCGCTCTTCGCACAGGAGCTCTTCCGCATGTACACCCGCTACGCTGAGCGGCACGACTGGAAGGCGGAGGTGCTCACCGCGAACGAGACCGGCATCGGTGGGCTGCGCGAGGTGATCCTCCAGGTGCACGGCGACGGCGCATACAGCCGTCTCAAGTACGAGGGCGGCGTGCATCGCGTCCAGCGGGTGCCGGAGACCGAGTCGAGCGGGCGGATCCACACCTCGACGGCCACCGTCGCGGTGCTGCCGGAGGCGGACGAGGTCGACGTGCAGATCGACGAGAAGGATCTCCGCGTGGACGTCTATCGCTCCCAGGGACCTGGTGGCCAGAGCGTCAATACCACCGACTCAGCGGTCCGCATCACCCATCTGCCGAGCGGCCTTGTGGTGGCCATCCAGGACGAGAAGAGCCAGCACAAGAACCGTGCCAAGGCGATGGCCGTGCTGCGCGCCCGTCTCCTGGAGCTGGAGCGGAGCAGGGCCCATGAGGAGGAAGCGGCGGCGCGGCGGAGCATGGTCGGGTCGGGCGAGCGTTCGGAGAAGATCCGCACCTACAACTTCCCGCAGAATCGGGTGTCGGATCATCGCATCGGGATGGACCTGCACGGCCTGCCGCAGGTGCTGGACGGCGACCTCGACCGGCTCTTCGAGGCCCTCGTCTCGACCGACCAGGCACAGCGACTCGCGACCCTCGACGACCAGCCGTGACCGACCGACACACGGATGTCTTCACCGCCGCCGGCCCCGGAAGCACGATCGATCGCGCCACGGACCTCACCGGCGTCCTCGTCCTCAAGCACGACACGCTGTTCCTCATGAGCGATGCGTTCGGTGATGTCCACCCGGGCAGCCACGGGCTGGGGCTGTACGCGGCCGAGACGCGTGTCCTGTCCCGCTATGAGCTCCGCCTCAACGGTGTCCGTCCGGTCGTCCTGCGCACGGGCAGTGGCGCGAGCTACGGCAACACCATCCAGCTCACCAATCCCGACTTCCTGCGCGATCCGACCGACAAGGTGGACCCCGAGATCGTCCTCCGGCGCCAGTCCCTGGGAGTCGTGCGCGAGCGACTCGTCTCCGATGCCTTCACTGAGCGGATCCAGGTGGAGAACTTCACGACCCACGAGGAGCGCTGCTGCCTGACGCTGCGCCTGGACGCGGACTTCGCCGACATCTTCGAGGTGCGCGGCGTGGTACGGGACCGCCGCGGCACTCGAGAGCCCGACGTCGTCGCGGGTGACACGGTGGCATTCACCTACGTGGGCCTTGACCGGTGCCGTCGCCGGACGCTGCTCCGCTTCTCGGAGCCGGTACGGCAGGTGCCCGCCACGATGACCACCCAGCAGGTCGACGCCTGTGTGCGCCTGGGGCGACCCTGGCCCGAGTGGGAGTCGGGCGGCGGCGATCCCGGGGTGCCACCGGGAGAAGTGCTCCTGACGCTCGACTGGACACTGCCGCCCGGTGCGTTCCGGTCGATGGACGTGACGGTCACGACGGACGCTGAGCCGGCTGGCAAGCGGCGAGGGACGCGCCGAGCGGCTGAGGCACCGCGCGTCGCCGGTGAGGAGGCTGAGGCGGCACACCGCGCGTGGTACTCGAGCTCTACCGCGATCAGCACTCCGCACGTCTTCGCCGATCGGGCCTTCAAGCGAGCGCTCGCCGATCTGCGGTTGCTGCTCAACAGCGGGCCCGGTCCCGGGGAGCGCTACATCGCGGCCGGCGTGCCGTGGTTCAGCTGTCTCTTCGGCCGCGACTCGATCATCACGGCACTCCAGATCCTGCCCATCCGACCCCAGGTCGCCCAGGAGACGCTGACCGTCCTGGCTCGACTCCAGGCGACCGAGGCCGACGACTGGCGTGATGCCCAGCCGGGCAAGATCCTCCACGAGCTGCGCGCCGGCGAGCTGGCCGCGGCAGGCGAGATCCCCCACACGCCGTACTACGGCTCGGTGGATGCCACGCCCCTCTGGTTGATCCTCTTGGGTGCCTATCAGCGCTGGACCGACGACGCCGAGCTCGTGGACCGTCTCTGGCCCAACGCGATGGCCGCCCTGTCCTGGATCGACCGGTCCGGTGACTCGGACGGCGACGGGTTCGTGGAGTACGTCCGCCGCTCGCCGCGCGGGCTGATCAATCAGGGTTGGAAGGACTCCGCCGATGCGAACCGCTTCCGCGACGGCACCCTGGCACGCGCCCCGCTGGCGCTCATCGAGGTCCAGGCCTACGTCCATCGCGCGCGGCTGGAGGTCGCGCGGCTGGCGCGCATGCGTGGTGACGATGCCCTCGCAGCGGCACAGGAGGCCGAGGCCGCCGGACTCGCGGCGCGCATCGAGGAACACTTCTGGATGGAGGACGCGGGCACGTACGGCATGGCGCTCGATGCGGACAAGCGGCTCGTGGACGGCGTCGCGTCGAATGCCGGCCATGTGCTGTGGACCGGGACCGCCTCGGCCGAGCATGCCCGCCGCGTGGCGAGCTCACTGCTGGGGCCCGGGCTCTGGAGTGGCTGGGGCATCCGCACCCTCTCGTCGGAGATGGCCGGCTACAACCCCATCGGCTATCACCTGGGCTCGGTCTGGCCGCACGACAACGCGCTCGCCTCGGCGGGCCTGACACGCTACGGGTTGCGCGAGGAGGGAGCGCAGGTGGCGGCGGCGATGCTGGAAGCGACCATGTACTTCCGCGACTCTCGCCTGCCGGAGCTCTTCTGCGGCTTCGATCGCGCCCGCTCGCCCTATCCCGTGCCGTATCCCGTGGCCGCCTCGCCGCAGGCGTGGGCGGCGGGCTCGCTGTTCCAGCTGCTGGGCTCGATGCTGGGCCTCGAGCCGGACGCCGCGGCCGGCGAGCTGGTGCTCCGCGCCCCCTCGCTGCCCGACTGGCTGCCCGAGGTGCGCCTCGAGAACCTGCGTGTGGGGGACGCCGTGGTCGACCTCTTCGTGCATCGGAGCGACGGTTCCGCCGGCGTGGAGGTCCTGCGGCGGACGGGCGAGCTCTCGGTCGTCGTCCGGCTGTGACCGGGGAGCCGGCCATGGCTTGCGTCCAGGAGGGGGCGGGAGCAGCCCGGACGGTCGGTGCGTTGCTCGGCGAGGCCACGGGACGGCTGCGCCGTGCGGGCAGCGAGACGCCTCGCCTGGACGCGGAGCTGCTGCTGGGACACGTGCTGAGCGTGGAGCGAACGACCATCCTCGCCCATCCCGAGGCGCCCGTCGGGCCCGAGCCGGCCGCGGCGTTCGCGGCGTGCCTGGCGCGTCGCATGCGGGGAGAGCCGATCGCCTACATCCGCGGCCTCAAGGAGTTCTACGGTCTGGCCTTCTCGGTCGATGGGCGCGCGCTGATCCCCCGGCCCGAGACCGAGCGGCTCGTGGAGCTCGCCGAGCAGAGGGTGCGTGGCGTGCTCTCCGGTGCGCCCCGCCCCGACGGCAGCGAGCCGTTCCGCATCTGGGACGTGGGCACCGGCAGCGGTGCGATCTGTGTCGCGCTCGCGGTGAGGCTGCGCCGGCTCGGCTACGGCGGATCTTTCCAGCTCTTCGCGAGCGAGCGCTCGCGGGACGCGCTGGAGCTTGCCATCGAGAACGCCGTGGGGCACGGCGTGGCTGACGCGATCACCTTCGCCTCGGGCGATCTGTTGCAGGTGCCACGGTTCCCGGGACGAGTCGATCTGGTGGTCGCGAACCCGCCGTACGTTCCGAGCGACGTGGTGCCCACACTGCCCCTGGCGGCCAGCTTCGAGCCTCGAGAGGCGCTGGACGGCGGCCCGGACGGCTTGGACGTCGTACGGCGGCTGCTCGCTGGCCTACCGGACGTGCTCCTGCAGGGGGGAGCGGCACTCATCGAGATCGGCTCTGATCAGGCTGACGCCGCCCGTGCCGCGGCCGCACAGGCGCTGCCCGACTGGCGGAGCCAGGTGCATGCCGACCTCGCCGGACGTCCGCGCGTGTTGCAGGTGGATGCACCGTGATCGAGGGCGGGGCGCCGGTCCTGCCAGCGGATGCGCCGGAGGCACTCGAGGCAGCCATCCATGCGCTGTGGGCCGGCGGCATCGTGGGCCTTCCCACCGAGACCGTGTACGGGCTGGCCGTCCTGCCCCAGCCCGAGCCCCTCGCCTCGCTTCTGATCGCGAAGCGACGCCCGGCGGAGAAGGGGATCGCCTTGCTCGTGGAGTCGATGGACCAGGTGGAGCCGCTCGCAGAGATGGGCCCTGCCGCACGCCGCCTCGCCGCTCGGTGGTGGCCGGGGGCGCTCACGCTCGTCCTCTCGCCCCGGCCTGACGTGGACCTGCCCGAGCCGCTCTACGGACCCACGGGCACCCTCGCCTTCCGCGTGCCCGACCATCCCGTGCCTCGGGCCCTCGCCGCGACGCTCGGCCCGCTCGCGCTCACCTCCGCCAACGTGAGCGGCGAGCCCGACGCGACGACGGCCGCCGAGCTCGTGGCGGCGGTCGGGCACTCCATCTCGCTCGTGCTCGACGGCGGTCCCGCCCCGGGCGGCGTGCCCTCCACGGTCGTGGCGTTCGAGCGCGGCGAAGCAGTGATCCTGCGCGCGGGAGCCATCAGCCCGGCCGCGATCCTAGGGGTGCTGGGCTAGATGAAAGCGGCGCTCAGACGAGCATCGCCCGCGCGATGGCCCCGGTCTCCGGCCCTGCCTGGTCGAGCACGACGCCATCGGGCCTCCAGATGGCTGAACGGCCGGCGGCCCTTGCGTAGCCGCCGCCGGTCGACCCGGCGAAGCTGGCCATCGCGACCGAGACCCGATGGTCGGCGGCGACGCGACGGGCCCGTTCGTCCGGGATGGTCGCATCCTCGGCGCACTCCAGGATGCCGGCGACGTATGCGTCGATTCCCAGGGCAGCGGTGTCCGAGGCGTGCCGTGCGACCCCGGTGTCCTTGCAGATGGCAAGTCCGAGCCGCCAGCCGTCGACGTCAAGCACGGCAGGCATGCTGCCCTCGGTGAACCGCTCGGGCTCGGAGCCGCCCAACCACATCTTCCGATAGGTCACGGTGGCTCCGGCACCGTCGACCGCCAACATCGCGATGTGCGACTGACCGGCCTCTCCAGCGACCGGAGCGCCGACCAGGGCGATGGACCCCGTTTCGGCGCATGCCTCCACGATGGGCGTCAGTCGGGGATCCGCAACCGTGATCGCCGGCGCATCCAGCTCGTACCCGGTCAGGGACAGCTCGGGGAAGACCACTACCCGAGCACGCGCGGCGCGGACGGCAGCCGCGTGGCGCAGCGCGTTCGCCGCCACGTCGTGGGGCACACACGAAGGCTGGGCGACCGCGATGCTGAGCGGCTGGCGCACGCTCGCAAAGATAGCCAAGTCGAGCGGAGCCTGTCATGGAGCCTTCGGGCGGCCTGGTCCCCGACCCGCTGGGCGCCCAGCCGCGGGTACACTTGCCGCGGGCGGAGGTCGCTGCAGGAGAGCCGTGATGACCATGACCGCTCGTGTGCGCACGGGTTGGGCGCCCATCGCCGAGGTGGACGCGGAGATCTGGCGACAGATGCTCGACGAGCGCGATCGCCAGCGCGACAAGATCGAGCTCATCGCCAGCGAGAACTACGCGTTCGGCGCGGTCATGGAAGCGCAAGGCTCGTGGCTCACCAACAAGTACGCCGAGGGCCAGCCCGGCAAGCGCTACTACGGCGGCTGCGAGCATGTCGATGTGGTCGAGACGCTGGCCGAGGAGCGCGCGCTCGCCCTCTTCCCCGGTTCGGAGCACGTGAACGTGCAGCCGCACTCGGGCGCTCAGGCCAACATGGCCGCCTATCTCTCGGTGCTCGAGCACGGCGACCGCGTGCTGGGCATGGACCTGGCGCATGGTGGCCACCTGACGCACGGCTCCCCGGTCAACTTCAGCGGCCGGTGGTTCGAGATCCACTCCTACGGTGTCCGCGAGGACGACCATCGGATCGACTACGAGGCACTCGACCGTCAGGCGGCCGAGATCCGTCCCAAGATCATCGTGGCCGGCGCCAGCGCCTACCCCCGGATCATCGACTTCGAGCGGATGGCGTCCATCGCGAGGGCGGCGGGCGCGCTGCTCTTCGTGGACATGGCACACATCGCCGGCCTGGTCGCGGCGGGGCTGCATCCCAGCCCGTTCCCCCACGCTGACCTGGTGACGACGACCACGCACAAGACGCTGCGCGGACCGCGCGGGGGCCTCGTGTTCGGTCGCGCCGACCTGGCGGGCAAGATCGACAAGACCGTCTTCCCGGGCATCCAGGGCGGACCGCTGATGCACGTCGTCGCGGCCAAGGCGGTGGCCCTGAGGCTCGCCGCCACGGAAGAGTTCCGTACCGACCAGGAGCGGACCGTGGAGAACGCACGTGTCCTCTCCGAGACGATCGTGGAGCTCGGCGCGAAGGTCGTCTCGGGGGGCACGGACAACCACCTCATGCTCGTCGATGTCACACCGCTCGGCGTCACCGGTCGCGAGGCGGAGGCGCTGCTGGACGACGTGGGCATCACGGTCAACAAGAACGCCATCCCGTTCGATCCGCTGAAGCCGAACGTGGCCTCGGGGATCCGCCTGGGCACCCCGGCCACCACGACCCGCGGCTTCGGGCCGGCGGAGATGCAGCGCATCGCCCGGCTCATCGTGAGGACGTTGACCGCTCGCGACGATGCAGCGGCACGGGAAGAGGTGGCCTCCGAGGTTCGCGAGATCTGCGCTGCGTTCCCGGTGCCGGGCCTGCCCGAGGCGTGAACCAGGCGGCCCTCGACGCTCTGCCCTTCATCGTCGCGGCACTGGTCGCAGCCAC
>JAUJNA010000001.1:337733-349907 GCA_030446555.1 Chloroflexota bacterium
GTGGACAACCCGTTCCAGTTCCTGGGCGGGCCGCTGGCGGCGGATGTCATCGGCTTCGCGGGCCCAGCCGCCATCGTCGTCTCGGTGCTGTGGGTGGTGGGCATGATCAACAGCATCAATTTCATCGACGGGCTGGATGGGCTGTCCACCGGCATCGCACTGATCTGCGCCCTCACGCTGGGCGTCATCTCGCTGTTCGTGCTGGACCAGTCGTCGGTGGCGCTGCTCTGCGCCGTCCTGGTCGGCGCGCTGGCGGGATTCCTGCCCTGGAACTTCCACCCGGCTCGTGTCTTCATCGGGACGACCGGTGTGTTCGCGGTGGGCTACGTGCTCGCGGTGCTGTCGATCCTCGGCGCTGCGAAGGTGGCCGTCGCGCTGCTGGTCCTCGGGGTGCCCATCATCGACACGTTCTGGATCATCCTGCGCCGGCTTGCGGCAGGCCGATCGCCCTTCACGCCGGATCGCGGCCACTTCCACCACCGCCTGCTCGACCTGGGGCTCACGCACCGCGGTGCGGTCCTCGTGATCTACGCCATCTGCGCCCTGCTCGCCGTCCTCAGCCTGGTGCTTTCCGGCCGCGGCTCGCTCTACGCGTTCATGGGCGTCGTGGTCGGCGGCGGCCTCGTGCTCTATCTCATGACCCGGCGCGCGCAGGAGGCGCTCGACGCTCGAAGCTACGACGATGACGAGCCGTACACGGCGCTGACGACCCCCGGCCCCCCACAGCCGACCGCAGACGACTCTGTCCCCGGCCGTTCGGGTGCCTCGCAGGTCCATCGCCCCGAGGCCTGAGGGGTGGGCTGCTATACTCCCGGCGCGTTGGCGGGCCGTTCGTGAACGACTTCGGGCGGGCGAGCGCCTATCTCGCCCTCTTCTCGGAGATCGCCCTCGTCCTGCTCGTGACGACCCTCATGGGGGTCGGCATCGGGTACCTGGTCGACGATCGACTCAAGACGCTTCCCATCTTCGTGGTCGCGGGCTTGTTGCTCGGCTTCGGGGCAGGTGGGCTGATGGTCCAGCGCCTCATCACCCGGTTCCTGAGTCGCTTCGAGTAGACCTGCTGCGGACCCGCGTCCCGGCATGAAGAGACACCGCGCGGCCGGAGTGCTCGCGCCCCACGGTGGAGCAGCGTGACAGACCAGCCCTCCCGCGATGAACGCGGCCCAGCGCGCGCCGAACGATCCCCCGCCGAGCGGCGGATGGAAGCGGCGCTCGGTCCGGAGATCGCCAGTGACGCCGTCGAGGCAGCCGGAGCTGTCGCCGAGGGTCCGCGGCGTGACATCCGCAAGTGGCTGCTCATCGCCATCGCGGCATCGTCGCGCTCCAGGTCCTCGCCTTCTTCGTCGTCCCGCCGTTCGACCCGCGCGACCCAGGCGCACCGTTCGAGTACCCGGCTGACGGCATCTTCGCCAACTTCGAGCTGCCGGCACCGCACGCGCCCTGGGACCTGGACCCATCATCGCCTCCGTCCCACGACATCCTCACCTTCGACGCCACGATCTCCAGCTCCCTCTTCACCGGCTGGATCGTGATGGCCGTCATCGTCGTCCTGTTCTTCCTCCTGTCGCGCGGCATCCGGATGGTCCCCGGGCGCCGCCAGAACGCTCTCGAGTACGTCTACGAGGGCATGGCCAACTTCGCGACCTCGCTGGGCGGACCGGAGGCGCGTCGCTACGTCCCCGTGTTCGTCGCGTTCTTCGTCTTCATCCTGCTCAGCAACTGGAGCGGCCTCCTGCCGTTCGTGGGCCGGACGGAGCAGCTGCGCGCTCCCACCAGCGATGTCAACGTGACCATCGGGTTGGCGCTCATCCCGTTCGCGATGTTCCATATCGAAGGTGTGCGTGCGCTCGGGTTCCGCGGTTACTTCGGGAAGTTCTTCAGCCTGCGCGGCTTCAGGGACGGCTTCGCGAACGGCGTGATCTCGCTGTTCGTGGGCGTCTGGAGTTCTTCTTGGAGTTCGTCAAGCCGGTCACGCTGTCGATGCGTCTCTTCGGCAACATCTACGCCGGCGAGGTCGCCCTCGGCGTCATCACCGCGCTGACCATCGTCGTGCTCCCGGTGGCGATGGTCAGCCTGGAGGTGCTGCTCAACTTCATGCAGGCGCTCATCTTCGCGGTCCTGACGCTCATGTTCACCCTGGCGGCCATCGAACGCCACCATGAAGAGCATGAGGAGCACGGCGCGCACGAGCCGGAGCTGCCGGAGGGCAGCATCCAGCACGAGGTGCCGCGCGGCGCCATCGCCGCGTCATGACATCAGTCCAGATGTCCCGGCGTCCGTCCGGGCGGTAGGAGGAACACAGCATATGGAACTCATCGGAGCCGGCCTCGCGGCGCTCGGCGTCATCGGCCCTGGTCTGGGCATCGGCATCTTGACCGGCATGTCGACCAGCGCCATCGGTCGGAACCCTGACGCGGCCCCGCAGATCCGCGCCACGTTCATCATCGGCGCGGCCTTCGCGGAAGGCCTCGGCGTGCTCGCGGTGGTCGTCGGCATCCTCGCCATCTTCGTGGGCGGGCGCGCGGAGCACGCGACGGTGGACATCCTGGCGGTCGCACGTACCTCTCTCACCGAACTCGCGCGGTTCTACACCGAGGCGGGTGGCGAGGGCGAGAGGACCGGCCGAGTTCCAAATCAACCTGTTCTGGGTCGTGGCTCAGGCAGCGACGTTCCTGCTCTTCCTCGTCATCGTCTATCTCACGGCCTTCCGACGTATCGGGGGTCTTGGAGGAGCGGCGGACGCGCATCGAGCAGGGGCTCCGTGACGCCGACGCCGCCCGCCGTGAACGCGAGCAGGCGGCAGAGGAGCGGCAGCGCGTCCTCAGCGAGGCGCGGCGGGAAGCCAACGACATCGTGGCGCGGTCGCAGCGCGTGGCCGAGGAATCGCGCGAGCGGGAGGTCGCCCAGACCCGCTCCGAGATCGAGCGGCTACGAGAGCAGGCGGCGATGGAGATCGACTCCGAGCGGCAGCGGGCCCTGGCCGATGTGCGCGGCCAGGTCGCCGACCTGGGCTCCTCGCCGCGGGCAAGGTCGTGGGGGAGACCATGAACACCCCCGCGAGAGGCGTCTGGTGGATGAGTTCCTGACCCAGGTGGGGAGCGCCCCTGCTGATGGCCCCAGCCGCACGGCGCCGGCCTGATGCCGGCCGCGCGGGGCTCGGCACGCCGCTACGCCGAAGCCGCCTTCCAGATCGCCGAGCGCGACGGCACCGTCGAGCAGTGGCTCCAGGCGCTCGTGCGCGCGAGCCGCGCGCTGAGCGACGAAGGGGCGGCACGCGTGCTCGCCAATCCGGCTGTCCCAGGGCCGCAGCGAGCCGAGCTCGTCGAGCGCATCCTCGCCGATGGCATCTCCCAGGGGCCGCGCAACCTCGTCCAGCTGCTCCTTCGACGGGGACGCGTCGAATCGCTCCCCGACGTCGTTCGCGAGTTCCGCCGCCTGTACGACCGCCGCGAGGGCATCGTGGAGGCGCGCGTGACGAGCGCGGCACCGCTCGATGATGCCGAGACCGAGGCGCTGCGCGGCCGGCTCTCCGCGATGACCGGTGGCCGCATCCAGATGACCTTCGAGGTCGATCCGGCCATCCTGGGCGGCGTGGTCGTCCGCCTGGGCGACCGACTCATCGACGGCAGCGTCCGGGGACGCCTCGAACGGCTGCGCAGCCGGCTCGCCGCCGGCACCCTCCAGGCAGGCTGAGCCCACGACCCTCTAGAGGAACGCTTCCATGGCCATCCGCTCGGACGACATCACGACCATCATCCGTTCCGCCATCGACCAGTTCGACGCCGGCGTCGAGACCCGCTCGGTGGGCACCGTGGTGGAGGTGGGCGACGGCATCGCCCAGATCTACGGCCTAGCGGACGCCCTTGCCTCCGAGCTGCTCGAGTTCCCCGACGGGATCAAGGGCATGGCGCTGAACCTGGAGGAGGAGACCGTCGGCGCGGTGATCCTGGGCGACTACACCCGGATCAAGGAGGGCGACACGGTCAAGACGACGGGTACGGTCGTCGAGGTGCCGGTGGGGGCGGCGCTCATCGGCCGCGTCGTGGACCCGCTGGGGCGGCCGCTCGACGACAAGGGACCCATCGACTCCACGCTCACCCGACCGGTGGAGCGCGTGGCACCGGGCGTCATCACCCGCCAGCCGGTCGACACGCCGGTGCAGACGGGCATCAAGGCCATCGACGCGCTCATCCCCATCGGCCGAGGCCAGCGCGAGCTCATCATCGGCGACCGCCAGACCGGCAAGTCGGCCGTGCTCATCGACACGATCATCAACCAGAAGGGCAAGGGCCTGGTCTGCATCTACGTGGCCATCGGCCAGAAGCTCTCGACGACCGCGAAGTTCGTGGCGACGCTGGAGCAGTACGGCGCCATGGAGCACACGATCGTGGTCGTGGCCGGTGCCGAGGAGCCGGCCCCGGTGCAGTACCTCGCCCCGTACGCCGGCGCGGCGATGGGCGAGGAGATCATGGAGAACGGCGTCGAGATCGACGGGCAGCTCGTCAAGGACGCGCTCGTCGTGTACGACGATCTGACCAAGCACGCGTGGGCCTACCGCGAGATGTCGCTGCTGCTGCGCCGGCCGCCGGGTCGGGAGGCGTACCCGGGTGACGTGTTCTATCTCCACAGCCGTCTGCTGGAGCGTGCCGCGCGCCTCAGCGATGAGAACGGCGGCGGCTCGCTCACCGCGCTGCCCGTCATCGAGACACAGGCTAACGACATCTCGGCCTACATCCCGACCAACGTCATCTCCATCACCGACGGCCAGATGTACCTGGAGTCCGATCTGTTCAACGCCGGCCAGCGTCCGGCCCTGAACGTGGGCGCGTCGGTGTCGCGCGTCGGCTCGGCCGCCCAGATCAAGGCCATGCGCCAGGTGGCGGGCCCGCTCAAGCTGGACCTCGCGCAGTACCGCGAGCTGGCGGCGTTCGCCCAGTTCGCCTCGGACCTGGACAAGGCCACGCGAGACCAGCTCACGCGCGGCGAGAAGGTCTCCGAGGTGCTCAAGCAGCCGCAGTACCAGCCGCTCCCCGTGGAGAAGCAGGTGGCCATCCTGTGGGTGGTCACCAACGGCTACCTCGACGACATTCCCACGCCGCGCATCAAGGAGTTCGAGGAACGCCTGTACCGCTTCCTGGAGTCGGAGCGCGCGGACCTCCTTCGGTCGCTGGCCGAGAAGAAGGCGCTCGACGACGAGATGGTGGCCGGCCTGAAGGAGGCTGCGCAGGCGTTCAAGGAGACGTTCACCGCCTGATGCCCAGCCAGCGCGAGATCCGCCGGCGCATCTCGTCGGTGCGCAACATCAAGCAGATCACGCGCGCCATGCAGTTCGTGGCCGCCTCGAAACTGAAGCGTGCCCAGGACGCGACGCTCCAGTCCCGCCCGTACAGCGAGAAGCTGGACGAGGTCCTGGCCGACGTCGCGGCGGTGCTCAGCGCGGAGGAGCACCCGCTGCTGGTGCGCCGCGAGGGCGGGACGCGGCTGCTCATCCTCTTCACGACCGACCGGGGCCTGGCGGGGTCGCTCAACACGAACACCATCCGCTTCGCCGCGCGCCAGATCACCGAGGAGAGCGGCGACCTGAAGGTGGTGACCGTCGGCCGCAAGGGCAGCACCGCCATGCGGCGGGCGCGCGTGCCGATCGCGGCCAGCTTCGAGGGGTACGGCGACCGTCCCACCTTCGCGAGCGTGCTGCCCCTCGCGCGCCTCGTCACGGACGACTACCTGGCCGGCACCTATTCCAGCGTCGACCTGGTCCACCCCTCGTTCGTCTCCACGCTCGTGCAGCGCCCGGTCGTGGCTCGGCTCCTGCCCATCGAGCCGAGTGACACGGCGGCCCAGGGCATCCCCGGTCACCAGTTCATCTTCGAGCCGAGCGCGGGCGAGGTGCTCAGCGCCCTCCTGCCGCGCTACGTGGCCACGCGCCTCTACCAGGCGGTGCTGGAGGTCACGGCGAGCGAGCAATCGGCCCGCATGGTGGCCATGAAGAGCGCCACGGAGAACGCCCAGGAGCTCATCGACGACCTGACGCTGACCTACAACAAGGTCCGACAGTCCAACATCACCCGCGAGATGATCGAGATCGCGACCGGCGCGAACGCCGCCCGATGAACGCCCCACGGAGGATCTGAGCGCCATGGCCATCGCCGCACCGACCCCCACGCCCGCCACCGAGACCTCCACCGGGCGCGTCATCGCCATCACCGGCCCGGTGGTCGACATCGAGTTCCCGGCCGGGGGGCTGCCCGCCATCTTCAACGCGGTGGAGATCGAGCGCGAGGGGGAGTCGCTCGTCTGCGAAGTGCAACAGCACCTGGGCAACAACTGGGTGCGGACCGTGGCCATGGCCACCACCGATGGCCTCGCGCGGGGCGCCCAGGCGGTGGACACGGGCGCTCCGATCACCGTCCCGGTCGGCCCCGAGACGCTGGGCCGCGTCTTCGACGTCCTGGGCCGGCCCATCGACGGCAAGGGCCCCGTGCAGGCGGAGACCTCGTACCCCATCCACCGTCCGGCGCCCGACTTCGACGACCAGACGACCGCCACCGAGGTCTTCGAGACCGGTCTCAAGGTCATCGATCTCATCGCGCCGTTCGCCAAGGGCGGAAAGGTGGGCGTGTTCGGCGGCGCCGGCGTCGGCAAGACGGTCATCATCCAGGAACTCATCCGCAACGTGGCGGAGGAGCACGGCGGCTACTCCGTGTTCGCCGGCGTCGGCGAGCGCTCGCGCGAGGGGAACGGCCTCATCGCGGAGATGACCGAATCGGGCGTCATGGCCAAGACGGTCATGACCTTCGGCCAGATGAACGAGCCACCCGGCGCGCGCCTGCGCGTCGGCCTGACCGGCCTGACGATGGCCGAGTTCTTCCGGGACGAGGGCCGCGATGTCCTCCTCTTCATCGACAACATCTTCCGCTTCACGCAGGCCGGATCGGAGGTCTCGGCGCTGCTCGGTCGGATGCCCTCCGCGGTGGGCTACCAGCCCAACCTGGCGACCGAGATGGCCTCTCTCCAGGAGCGCATCACCTCGACGAAGAAGGGTTCCATCACCTCGCTGCAGGCCATCTTCGTTCCCGCCGACGACTACACCGACCCGGCGCCCGCGACCGCCTTCGGCCACCTGGACTCCTCGATCCGGCTGGAGCGCTACCTGACCGAGCTGGGCATCTATCCCTCGGTCGACCCGCTGACCTCCACCTCGCGCGTGCTGGATCCCAACGTCGTGGGCAACGATCACTACGAGGTGGCGCGGGAGACCCAGCGTATCCTCCAGTCGTACCGCGACCTTCAGGACATCATCGCCATCCTGGGCATCGACGAGCTGTCGGACGAGCAGAAGCAGACGGTCTCCCGAGCGCGACGGCTCCAGCGCTTCATGAGCCAGCCGATGTTCGTGGCCGAGGTCTTCACTGGCCGCGAGGGCAGGTACGTGCCCATCAAGGACACGGTCGCCTCGTTCAAGGAGATCCTGGAGGGCCACGGCGACGACCTGCCGGAGCAGGCCTTCTTCCTGGCCGGCACGATGGATGACGTGCGCGAGAACGCGTCACGCATCGCGGCGTGATGGCCGCGGACACGGCCGGTCGGGGGCTGACCCCGGTGGCCGCGCTGGTCACGGCCGCCGCGTCGGGACGGTGCCCCTAGATGCCGCTGCGGCTGGAGATCGTGACGCCCGAGCGACGCGTCTACGAGGACGACGTGGATGCCGTCGTGCTACCCGGGTCCGAGGGTGAGCTGGGCGTACTGCCCCACCACGCTCCGCTGCTGTCGACGCTCGGGGTCGGCGAGCTGCGCATCCGAAAAGGGGGCCAGGAGGACTACTTCGCCATCGCCGGCGGCTTCCTCCAGGTCCGACCGGACCGGGTCGTGGTGATGGCTGAGACAGCGGACATGGCGTCGGAGATCGATCTCGAGGCCGTGGAGCGCGCGCGCCGCGAGGCGGAGCAGGCGCTGGCCGAGGGCTTCGAGGAGCCAGCCGACCTGGCCCGCGCGCGCGCCGCCCTCCAGCGAGCCCTGCTGCGCATCCGCGTGGCCGAGCGCCGACGTCGCGAGGGTCCGCGGCAGCGCGGCTGACGTCTCCCTATGGCTGACGCACGCCCGTTCCACTGGGAGTATCAGGAACCGCCCGTCCAGCGCGAGGCGTTCCGCGTCGAGGGAGGGCGCCCCCTTCGTGGCGACGTGCCCATCAGCGGCAGCAAGAACGCCTCCTTGAAGCTGCTCGCTGCGGCTGTGCTGACCGGCGAGCGCTGCCGATTCACCAACGTGCCGGAGATCGCGGACGTCCGCGTCATGGTCGAGACGCTCCGCGACCTGGGCGTGGTGGTGGACCATCCCGGCCCCAACACGTACGAGGTGGCGGCGGGCGACGTGGATTGGCTCTTCGTGCCGCTGGAGGCAGCGGCCAAGATGCGAGCCAGCTTCATCCTGCTCGGTCCGCTCCTCGCCCGGTTCGGTCGCGTCATCATCAGCAACCCGGGCGGTGATCGCATCGGCCGGCGCCCAGTCAACCTCCACGTGGAGGCCATGGAGCGCCTGGGCGCGGAGATCGCCTACCGCAACGGCTACTACTTCGCGAGCGCTCCGGGCAGGCTTCGCGCCGGAGACGTGACCTTCCCGACGGTGACCGTCATGGGCACCGAGAACGCCCTCCTGGCCGCCACGCTGGCCGACGGCCACACCAGGATCCACCCCGCGGCGCAGGAGCCGGAGGTGGACGATCTCATCAGCTTCCTGCGCAAGATGGGCGCCGAGATCGTGCGGACGTCCCCTGACACGATCGAGGTCGAGGGACGCCGGCGGCTGCGCGGTGCCGACCATCGCGTCATCGCCGACCGCATCGAAGCGGGCACCTTCATCGTGGCCGCGGCCGTGACCGGTGGCGAGGTCACGCTGCGAGAGGCCCCGTGCACTCACCTCGACGCCTTCCTCGAGGTGATGGACCGGGTGGGCGTGCCCGTCCATCGGGATGGGGACGATATCTGTGTCCGCGGAGTGCCCGGGGGTGGCGAGTACAGGGCGACCGACATCACGACCGCGCCATACCCGGGCCTGGCCACGGACCTCCAGCCACCCACCGCCGTTCTGCTCGGTCGCGCCGTGGGCACGAGCCGGATCCACGAGACGATCTTCGAGGATCGACTGGAGTGGCTCGAGGAACTGGCGCGGATGGGAGCACAGGTCGACATCCTCGACGACCACAACGCCACCATCACCGGCCCACGTCCCCTGCGCGGCTCGGAGGTGGAGATGAGTGACCTGCGGGCGGGCGCGTCGCTCATCGTCGCCGCTCTCGCCGCCGAGGGTCGCAGCGTCATCCACGGTGCTCATCACGTGCGGCGGGGGTATGAGAACATCGAACGCAAGTTCCTCGATCTCGACGCGCGGATCGAGCACGTCTCGGAAGGATGACCCAGCCCATCACATGAAGATCGGCATCGACCTCGGCACGGCCAACATCCTCGTGTACGTGAAGGGCAAGGGCATCGTCATCCGGGAGCCGTCGGTGGTCGCGGTCAGCGAGGACGATCACATCGTGGCGGTGGGCGACGAGGCGCGCGAGATGATCGGCCGCACTCCCGGCGCGATCACCGCCATCCGGCCCATGAAGGACGGCGTCATCGCCGACTACGTGATCACCGAGGCGATGCTCCGCTACTTCATCAAGAAGGCCGGCCGCTCGTTCACCAAGCCGGACGTGATGATCAGCGTCCCCGCCGGGGTCACGAGCGTGGAGAAGCGCGCCGTGCGCGACGCGGCACTCAAGGCGGGCGCGCGCGAGGCATACCTCATCGAGGAGCCACTGGCCGCCGCCATCGGCGCGAACGTGCCCATCAGCGGACCATCGGGCAACCTCATCATCGACATCGGGGGCGGCACCAGCGAGATCGCGGTCATCGCCCTCGGCGGGATCGTGGTCTCGCGCTCGCTCCGTGTCGGGGGCAACCGGTTCGACGAGGCCATCACGAGCTACATCCGCAAGAAGTACAACCTGATGGTCGGCGAGCGGACGGCGGAGGAGGTCAAGATCCGGATCGGCACCGCCCTGCCGCTCGAGCGCGAGCTGCACATGGAGGTGCGTGGTCGCGATCTCATCGCCGGGCTGCCGCGCACCATCCCGCTGACGAGCTCGGAGGTGATGGAGGCGCTGGAGCAGCCACTCCAGCAGATCGTGGGCAGCGTCCGCGCCGTGCTCGAGGAGACACCCCCCGAGCTCTCCAGCGACATCATCGACAAGGGCATGGTCATGTCGGGCGGCGGATCGCTGCTGCGCAACATCGACAAGCTGCTCACCCAGGTGACCGGCGTCCCCTGCCACGTGGCGGAGAACTCACTCAACTGCGTGGCGCTGGGCACGGGTCTGGCGCTGGAGCACTTCGACTTCTTCAAGAAGTCGCTGGTCCAGCGCGTCTGACGCTCTTGGAGGAGGGTCGGACACGGTCATTCGCCGACCTGCACTGTCACAGCTCCGCCTCGTTCGACTCGTTGAGCCGGCCCGCCGACCTGGTAAGGGCGGCGGCGGCGCGGGGATTGACCCACCTGGCCATCACCGATCATGAGCGCCTCGATGGCGCCCTCCGCGCCCGCGACCTGGCACCTCCGGAGCTCACGATCATCGTCGGGGAGGAGGTGCGCACGACGGCTGGCGATCTGCTCGGCCTCTACCTCGAACGGGCGGTCCCCATGGGCCTGAGCCCCGGCGATGCCGCCGCCGCCATCCGCGAGCAGGGCGGCCTCGTGGGCCTGCCGCATCCCTTCGACCGATTCCGCTCGTCGGGCGCTTCCAAGGTCGTCGAGGCGGCTGCGCTCGCCGAGCTTGCCGAACGCGTCGACTTCGTAGAGGCGCACAACGCGCGTGCCTTCCGTGGCGCGAACGAGCAGGCGGCTCGTTTCGCTCGCGACAGGGAACGACCGGGGGTCGCATCCTCGGACGCTCATACCTCCCTGGAGGTGGGCGTCGCGTACACCATCCTGCCGGGCGATCCACGGACCGCGGCCGAGATGCGGGTTGCGCTCCAAGGGGCGCGGCTGGTGACCGGCCGGGCCACGGTGCTCGTGCGGGGCTGGACACCGCTCGCGAAGCTCGTCCAGCGCCGTCGGGGGAACGGGCGTCCTCCCCCCGGCGCCCATATCCCGGGGTCGGTCCCTTGAGCGGGACACGCCCCCCGCCGCCAGAGGAGCCGTTGGTCGACTTCCCGCTCGTCCACGAGCAGGGGGCGAGCGGCCCGACGCCCCTCTCACAGCGCCTGCGCGACCCGCGGACGATCATCTCCATCGTCCTGCCCGTCCTGCTCCTGGCGCTCGTCGCCGTGACCGTCGGCAACATCAAGTTCGACCAGCTCGTAGCGCACATCGCCGCCGCGGACCTGTGGCTCCTGTTGGCCGCATTCGGGATCTACTACCTGGGCTTCCCGTTGCGGGGATACCGCTGGATGGTGTTGTTGCGCGGTGCCGGGACCCGCGTACGGACGCGTGACTCGACCGAGATCATCTTCATCAGCTGGTTGGTCAACTGCCTGGTCCCGGCCAAGCTCGGCGATGTCTACCGCGCCTACCTATTGCGACTCAACTTCGATGTGTCGCTGAGCCGGACGTTCGGGACCGTGTTCATCGAGCGGGTGTTCGATCTGTTCGCCATCGTCCTCTTGGGCCTTGCTGCCGGCTACTGGAGTTTCCGCACCGGGCTGCCGTTGGAAGTGCAAATCGTGTTCGCCATCGGCATCGGGTTCATCATCGCGCTGGCCGTCGGGTTGTTCCTCATCCGCAACTTCGGCCAGCGCATCATCACGCGACTGCCACTGCCGCATCGGGTGCGCGAGTTCTACGATCGCTTCGAAGAGGGCGTCTTCTCGATCGACGTGCGCCGCATCCCGTTGATCGTGCTCCTGACGGGGTCGATCTGGGCGACCGAGGCCCTTCGCCTGTACCTGGTCGTCCAGGCGCTGGGATTCGACTTCCCGCTGGGGCTCAGTGGCGCGTTCTTCGTCGCGCTCATCGCGTCCCTCCTCACGGCGATCCCGTTCACACCGGCCGGGCTCGGCGTAGTGGAGCTGGGGATCGCCAGCATACTGACGCTCTTCTACGGCGCGACACAGGAGGAGGCGGGCGCGATCGTGCTGCTAGACCGCGCCATCAGCGTGCTCTCGGTCATCGTCTTCGGCGGCATCGCGTACGTGC
>JAUJNA010000001.1:350007-353549 GCA_030446555.1 Chloroflexota bacterium
GACCGCGCCATCAGCGTGCTCTCGGTCATCGTCTTCGGCGGCATCGCGTACGTGCTGTCGCCCAAGACACGGGGCCGGACGGGTGCCGGTCAGCCGGCGGTCGCGGAGGCAGCCGACTCGCTCTAAGTCGGCTTCGGAAATCGGTCTAAGTCGGCTTCGGGACCGCGCCCTAGTTGCGCTTCGGGAAGCTGGTCACAGAGCGGACGACGGGACCGGTCTGCGCGGCGGATAGCCGTCGCATCCGCAGTGCGAGGTAGTACTCCATCACCTGGCGTACATGCGACTCGTTGAGCAGGTCGTCGGCGCGCAACGCGTACTCCACCCGGGCGGTGGGATGGCTCGCGGCGGCAGCCACCATCCCGAAGTACTGCGGCGTATCCGCTTCGTCGTGGAGCTCGCGCAGCCCGCGCGCGAGCTTGGTGGCGGTGCCCAGCGAGGGGGTCCGGTCGCCGCGCACCAGGCGGGAGATGGTCGAGTGATCCACGCCCGACTGCTGCGCGAGCTGGCGCTGTGACATCTTCTTGGCCTTGAGCTGGGCGCGCAGCCATTCGTTGAAGGCCCGCCCGTTCTGGACGCTCAATCTGGCTCCCGGTGTCCGCGGAGGGGTAGTCCCTCGACGGTGGCGTCACGGAGACTCGTGCCTGCGCATCTTCCGCGCCCCCTGCGGTGGCCGATATAGGCCCTTGGTACCACGCCTCGCCGCTCCAGCGGCGGAAGGCAGGCCCTCAGCGTGTCTTGCGAGCGTGCCGTTCCCGCGGCAGGGAGAAGGCGGCGGCCAGCAGGCGAGGCGATCCCGAACGTGCGATGAGGCGGCGCACACGCTCCATGTTGACCGCGTCGTAACCGGCGTCCATGCCCGGCGTCTCGAGGTACGCCGGCACGTCTGCCAGACGGGGATGGGTCAGGAACGCTGTCATGCCGCGGCCACCGATCAGACCTGCCCCGATGTGCTCGTGCCGATCGCGCCGGGAGCCGAGCGGAGCCCGGGAGTCATTGAGGTGCAGCATCCTCAGGTATCCGGCACCGAGCTCGGCATCGAAGCGACCGAGCAGGCGATCCACCTCGTCCGGATCGTCGACCGGGTAGCCCGCGCCCCAGAGGTGTGCCGTGTCCAGGCAGAAGCCCACCCGCTCGATGTCGACCCCCGCGCGAACGGCCTCCTCCAGGATCTCGGTCAGGTCCTCCAGGCGGCAGCCCACCCCGTCGCCGGTGCCGGCCGAGTTCTCCAGCACGAGCGCCGGCAGATGGGGCGCCCGACCGACCCGGTCCTGGATCTCCCGGAGCCCGGTGGCGAGCCGGCCGATGCCCGCGGCGCGGCCGAGACCGCGGTGCGAGCCGATATGCACGTTGACGAAGCTGGCACCGTACCGCTCGCCCATGCGCAGCTCGGCCACCAGCGTGTCCACGGAGCGCTGCCAGAAGGCGTCGTCGCGGCCGCACAGGTTGACGAGGTACGACGCGTGGATGGCGATGGGCCCGATATCCAGCTCGGCCAGCCTGTCGCGGAACGCGTCGATGCCGGCCGGCGCGTCCGGCTTGCGGCGCCAGGCGGTCGGGTTGTCGGCGAACACCTGGACCGCCGTCGCGCCGATGACGCGGGCGCGCTCTGCGGCCCTCGCGAGGCCCACTCCGAGCGGCAGGTGCGTCCCGATGCGGCGTCCGCCCAGGGCGGCGGACCGGCGGGCCAGCACGTCCCGACGCGGCCGCGGCGTGGCCCGTCCGGGCAGCCTGCGCCGGGGCGCGCTAGCCTGCGGCCGTGGACCTGGAGTCGGTGCAGGCGCTGAAACAGTTCTCTGATCCGTCACGGCTGCGTGTCCTGGGTCAGCTCGCGGCGGGCAAGCGCCACAGCCTCGAGGGGCTGTGCACGTCGCTGGGCATGAGCACCGGCGCCCTGGTGCATCACCTCGAGCGTCTCCTGGACGCCGGCCTCGTCCGTCGCCACGCACGTCCCGGCGGAGCGGTCTACGAGCTCCGCCGCGAGCGGCTCGCGGCGCTGGGAACGGCCCTCGCGAGGCTCGACCAGCCGGCTGGGGCGGGCATCTCGGAGCCTCTGGGGCCTGACGGGCAGAGCTGGCCGCCGGCTCTCGCGAGGGTGCTGCGCGCCTTCATCGTCGAAGGTCGCCTGGAGACCATCCCGGCGCAGGAGAAGAAGCGCCTGGTCGTGCTGCGCTACCTCGCCGAGACGGTCTTCCGCCCCGATACCGAGTACCCCGAGAAGGAAGTCAACGAGCGCCTGGCGCTCCTCCACCCGGACGTGGCGTCGCTGCGGCGCTACCTGGTCGATCATCGGTTCATGCAGCGCGAAGCCGGCGCGTACCGGCTGCGTCCTCCGACCGACTGGCCGGACGTGGGAGGCGGCGACGACCAGGCTGCCTGAAGCGGTCAGCGCCGGCTTGGGCGCCGTGTCCGAGCCGCGCGGTCAGGGGCCCCGGCGTCACGAGCGGTGTAGCTGCCAGCCACGATCGGCTCGATGAGCCCGTAGTCACCGTCGCGCCGGCGGTAAAGGACCGCGAGCTGCTCGTTCTCCGCGTTGACGAACACGAAGAAGCTGTGACCCAGCTCCTCCATCCGGCTCACCGCATCCTCTTCGAACATCGGCTCGATGCCGAAGCGCTTGACCTTGACGACCCTGCGCCCGGCCTCGTCGGGGCCGGCCGTGCCGTCAGCCAGGGAGCGCAGGATCTGCTTCGCCTCCTCGGGCCGGCTGCGCAGGCGGGGCCGCTCCTTGTGATCGACGGCTTGGCGCTCCAGCTTGTCGACCACCTCGTCGACGGCTGCCCGGTGGCTGCCGGCGCGCGCCGCACCATGGATGGGCACACCGTCCAGGACCAGCGCGACCTCCACGATATGGCTGTCGGCGGTGCTCCTGTGACGCTCGATCGACAGTTCCACGAGGGCTTCGCTGCGGTCGTCCAGGATGCGCTCCAGGCGACGCATCTTCTGCTCGACGTACCGGCGGTCCCCGTCCCGGACGTCGAGGTTCTTGCCTTTGACGGTCGTGCGCATGCGGTCGCCTCCCCGTGCGATCCTACCGGAAGCACCGTGCATCCACCGCACGCCTACCGTTCTCGAGCGACCGTCAAGGCTGACACCGCGACCGCTCCCTCGGCCAGCAGTGCCGCGGCGCACCCGGCGACCGTCGCACCGGTCGTGATCAGGTCATCGACCACGATGATCCAGCGGCCGCGAACGGTCCTCGCGCCTGCCCGCGGGACGCTGAAGGCGCCGCCCACGTTGCGTGCCCGCTCTGCTCGACCGAGCGCGTGCTGCGCCGTCGTACGACCACGACGCTCGAGCGCTCTGATCACCGGCAGCCGTAGGTGGCGCGCCGCCGCGGCGGCCAGCAGCTCGGCCTGATCGTAGCCGCGCTCGCGTAGCCGCCCTTCGTGGACCGGCACGTACGTCACGATCCCGCCGCCCATGCCCGCTCGTCGCCACCGCTCCCCGAGAAGAGCTCCCAGTGGCTCCGCGAGGCGGCGCTCCGAGTCGTACTTCAAGGCGTGAAGCGCGGCTCGGGCGGGTCCGGTGAACGCGCGGTCCTG
>JAUJNA010000001.1:353607-362742 GCA_030446555.1 Chloroflexota bacterium
GGCGTGAACGCTGCGCACCACTCGAGCTGGGCGATCCCCCGGGGCAGCAGCGCCGGCAGTCCGATGGGTGTGCCGGGGGCTCGTCCATCCGTCGGCGGAGGGAGGCCAGGCAGCCGCGACAGAGGATCTCGCCCTCCACGTCGCAGCCCGGACAGCGGGGCGGCAGGAGCAGGTCGGCGAGGGCGCGCATCGTTCGATGGTGGCGTCCATCGGTCCATGGACGCTTCACCGTGACTCCACCACCGTCCACCGACACTCCACTGGCGGTCCATCAAGCACTCGACCACCGGTCCACCGTGACGCGCATCCCCGGGCCACCGACACTTCGACCGCCGGTCGACCGCTACTCCGTCACCGCTCGGGCGGTGGCTGCGTCCTCCCGTATCATCCCGCGCGATGAGCACGAGCACCTCGTCCCAGGTGCACGCCGTGAGCGCCGGGGGCCAGGATCGCCAGCCGGCCGGGGACCCGAGAGGCCGATGGGCCAGTGCAGGAGCGGTCTGGCTGGCCCTGCTCGGCGTCGTCTTCCTCATCGCCTCCTGGCCGTGCTGGCCGGTTCGCCAGGCTGGGGATTCGACTTCGAGGCCTATTACCTCGCGGCGCTGCGCCTGGCTCGTGGCGACGGCATCTACGAAGCGCGGACGCTGGTGGGACCGTTCCGGCCGGGACCGTGGGGGCTGTACCTGTACGCACCACCGCTGGCGGTCGGCGTCGTCCCCATGACCTACCTGTCGCTGGGATCGGCGACGATGCTCTGGCTGGCCCTGCGCCTCGGCTTGCTGGGGCTGGCGTGCGCGCTGATGCCGGTCTCCCGGTCGGTGCGCTTGGCGACCTTCGCGGCGGCGTCGTTCAGCGGTGCCGTCTTGAGCGACTTCCACCTGGGCAACGTGAGCGTGATCGTCGCGTTCCTGTCCGTGCTGGTGTGGCGCTGGCTGGACCGCCCTGCCGGCTCGGCGGCTCTCGCCCTCTGCCTCTCGGTGCGGCCCACGATGGGGCTGGTCTGTGTCTCATGGCTCCTGCGCCGGCGCCTCTGGCCGGTCGTCTGGACGGCCATCGCCGGGATCGTGCTCGTGGCCTTGACGTTGCCGGCCGTGAGCCCCGACGGCTACGTCGATTACCTGACCGTCCTGCGTCACGTCAGCGACGTCACCGGCGTCGCCAACAACCTGGACCTGGGCTCGACCGTGCTGCGACTGGGCGCCGGCCCGCTGGCCGCGACCGCGGCCCTCTTTGCCGGGTACGCCGTGGCGGTCGGCGCGATGCTGCTGTCGCTGCGGCGCGATCGCGAGCTGAACTACGTGGTGACGCTGGGCGCCTCGATGCTCCTCGCACCGCTCCTCTGGGACCACTACCTGGCCAGCCTCATCGTCCCGGCGGCGTTCCTCGCATCTCGCGGCCGCTCGTGGGGCCTCGTCTTGCCATTGCTCACCTGGGCACCACCACCGCTGCTGTCGCTGCTGGTGATCGCTTCCACGGTGCTGCCGTTGCTGGCCCACGATCGGACCACGCCACAGCCCGAGGAGACGGGCACGCCGGTACAGCCGCGCGACGGCCTGCCGCGCCCGGCGCCCCGCCAGGCGCCCGAGCCCGTGGCCACCGCCGTGCCCGTCGCCCCATCCGCAGTCGCCGCGAGTCCGTCCATCATCGTCAGTCCTCCGGGATCCGGATCCAGCCTTGCTTCATGGCGTAGACCACGGCCTGCGTGCGGTCATTCACCGACAGCTTGCGCAGGATGGAGCTCATGTGGTTCTTGACGGTCTGCTCGCTGATCGACAGCGCGTATGCGACCTGCTTGTTGGTCATGCCCTTGGCGATGTTGTCCAGGATCTCCACTTCACGGGGCGAGAGCGGCGCGAAGATGGGCGCTGCTTCCTGACCGTAGACGGCGAGCTCTCGGAACTCCTTCAGGACGCGACTGGCGACCGACGGACGGGCGAAGACCTTGTCGTTGATGAGGTACTCGCCGTTGTTGACGCGTCGGATGATGGTTACCAGGTCGTCCGGGTTGATGTCCTTCAGGATGAACGCCGCCGCACCGGCCTTGATGGCATCGAAGAGCTGATCCTCGTCCTCGTTCATCGCGAGGGCGATGATGGCCGTGCTGGGCACCTCGCGCTTGATGCGCTGGGTCGTCTCGATGCCGCCAGGTGGCGGCAGGGACAGGTCGAGCAGGACGATGTCGGGCGTCCACTGCTGGGCGCATTCGAACGCCCCGCGGGACTCCTCGGCCTCGGCCACGATCTCCAGGTCAGGCTCCCGCTCCAGGATCGACGCATCCCCATGCGGAACAGGGCGTGATCGTCGACGAGGACGATCTTGATGCGCTGCTCGGGATCGCGGTGGCCCGGCCCGCCGCGACGACGCTCCGGACCGGTGTAGTGCATCGTCATATCAGTTCCTCCCCCTATATGCCCATCGCGAGCCGGACGGTGGTGCCCAGCCCAGGCGCCGACCGGATCTCCAGTCGCGCCCCGATCTGCCGCGCGCGTTCGCGCATGAAACGCAGTCCGAAATGGTGGCGCGCCGTGGGCGCCAGTTCCTCGTTCACCTTGAAGCCCTCCCCATCATCGCGGATCTCAAGGACCCATCCGCCCGAGGGGAGGTCCATGCCAGTGGCATCGGGAGCGTCGGGGACGTCACGGCGAGCAACGGTCGTCGCTCGTCGAGAGACACACGGCGTAGAGCGCGGCGCGGGGTGGCCTGTCCTGCTCGGGCACCGTGAGCACCGGCTCCGAAAGCCATGCCGGGCGCACGTCGCCGGTGAGGACCGGTGCCAGCGCGGACGTGATGTGGTCGCGCTCCAGAACCAGCCAGCGGACGTCATAGGCCCGGAGTGCCGACTCGACGACCGGCAGCGGGTCGTCCGGCGTGACGATGCCCCGCCGCTGCGCCAGGTAGCGGTACGCACCCGCGTCGGGGCTCATGAGGCGGTCTTCCGCGGGGACCGTGCCGAGCGCCGCGGCGACCTGCTGGCGCAGCTGCTGGTCGGCCGACCATGACCGGAGGTTGATGAAGGAGCCGGCCACCCCACCCAGCACCGCCACGACGACGGCCGCAGTGGAGAAGGTGCGTGTCGCACGGATGGCGTGCCATGCTGGGCGTCGCTCGGCCACCCAGGCGACCGCGCCGGCGACACCCACCAGCGCCAGCAGGTAGCCGTGCGGCAGGAGGGCCACGGCCGAGTGGAGGAACGTGCCGTGCGGCACGTGGACGGCGAAGAGTGCCGCGTTGGCCAAAAAGAGTGTCACGGCGTAGACCATCCACGGGATGAACGCGGGATCGCGCCGCCGCAGCCACGCGCCGATGACGGTGAAGGGGGCCAGGAAGAAGAGCAGCGGCACGACCGCGAAGATGAAGATCGCCGACGCGAGCCCTTCCAGCCGGCTGGCCAGCACCGCTCCCGCTCCCTGTCCCAGGAAGGCGGCGAGAGTGGGCGGGTCACCGCCGATGCTGTATAGCTCGCGGTAGGCGCCGATCCAGAGGATCCGACCGCTCGATCCGGACGGCGAGAGGGAGCCGAACACCTGCAGCTGACGCAGCCACCAAGGGGCTGTGACGAGGAGGAATCCGCCGGCGCAGAGGAGCGCGCCCCGCCAGCCGATCCGCGGAGCGCTCGGACGGCGCGCCAGGTCGATCAGGAAGGCAAGGGCGAACGGGACGCCGAGGAGCAGGCCGTCGTTGCGGGAGAGCGTGGCCAGACCAACGCAGAGGCCCCCCACGGCGAACCAGCGCCGCTCTCCCCGCAGGGCGCGCGCGCAGGCCCACAGGCACAGCGCCCCGAGCGGCATGAAGAGCGCGAAGTTGTCGGGCTGGGAGAGGTACGGCGCCACGGCGCCCGGGATGCCGGCCAGGACGCCGCCCGCGATGGCCGTCGAGCGGCTCAGGCCCGCGTCACGCGCGATGGCATAGGTGAGTGGCGCGGTGAGCGCGGCGGCGATCCAGAACGGTAGCCCGGAGGCGAGCGACGTGGGGCCCAGCAACCAGATGAACGGCACCTGCACCAGCACCGCCAGGGGCATCCAGTGGCCATTGGACGGCACCGGAAGGACCGGGTCGGCCGGCAGTCGACCGCCCACGTCCACGAAGTTCCAGATGTAGTCGACCTGGAAGCCGTTGCCCGCCGCGACCTGGTGCGCGACGTTCACGTAATAGAAGGAATCGGGGTAGGCCGGCTCGCCGAAGACGGCGGCGGTGGCGATCCGGGCGGCGAGCGCGAGTAAGAAGAGGGCGATGGGCAACGCCATGAGCGGTGCAGCCTAGCACCGCGTCCTGACCGCTCGGACCGGTACGAATGGGCTATCCCCGGGGGTCGGAGCGTGCGTGCGGAGGGGAGTTGCCATGCCGACGGGACCCGACACCGGAGGACCTTCGCAGCGATCGGCCCTGGACGGTCGCCGTGGCGGTGACCATCGCACTCCCCGTCCTCTGGTTCGCGGGCTTGGCGTGCTCACCGGAGCGGTCCCAGTCTTCGGGACGCGGCTCGCGGCCGACGACAGCAGCCCGCCGGGATGCGGTTGAGCCACAGACCGGCGATGATGGCGACGCGCTCGCTAGGAAACGACGTTCGCAGTGCTGACTCGCTCTGTCGCGGGCGGGACGCTGGGCCCAGGAGGGCCATCGTGTCGAAGCTAGTCGGGGGGTGATGGGCGCCGCTGTCGTGGTGCTCGTCTGGCTTGCTCGCCCAACCACGGAGCAGCGCCCCGGGGGACCGGTCGTCACACCACCCGTCGCCGCAGGTGGAGCTCCTACCGTTGGCCCAGCGAGTGCGGCTCCCACTGCTGAGCCACCGCATCGGCCGTCGCCCACGAGCGAGGTGGGCACGGCCCCGACCTGCTACGTGGGGGGCGAAGTGGTGCTCGCGTACATTCGCCCGGCCGAGCTCGACAGGCTCATCCAAGAAGCCGGTGGTCAAGGCCGGATACTGAAGCCAGGGCTCTTTGCGGGCAGCCTGGAGGAGGCCGCGGCGGCATTCGAGGGTGAACTAGCAGGGGGCCTTCGCGTGACGGAGGGGCGTGGCTCCGCATGGAGGACGAGCTCGGCCCGTATCGCCAGCAACTCCGCCGGCTTCGCAGCGAGCAAGGTGTGCCGGTCTGGGTGGCGGCCGACTCCGAGCGTGAGGTGCCTTGCTCGTCAGGACAGTGAGTTGGTGATCGTGGGTGCGTATTACCCTGCCAAGAACCAATGGAAGTGAGGCCGTGAGTCGGAGCCGGCAGCGACCAGCCGTATCCATGCGCGATACTCCGCGGCTCTGTCGACGTGGGAACGGAGCATGCTCGACCGATTCTTGAGCGCTGGCTTCAAGGGACGGGAGATCGTCCGCGATCAGCTACGGGATGTAGTGGTGGTCAGGCGCTTCAAGACCGATCCGTCCATAGACGTGATGGTGAGCGATGACGCACCCTTGGTCTTGGCCGCGGACGGAAGGCCATTTACGGGAGCCGCCCCCGTCGAACTGGTCGCAATCGACGCAGGAAGCGGCAGGCGGGTCTTTGCGCTCCTGCTCATCCGTGATGGGCAGGTGTACGCACTCGACGTCTATCGCGAGGACCATCCTCGAAGCCCATCCCGACGGCTCCACATCCGGACGCATTCAGGATGCACCCAGCCGCGGACGATCCCTGATGCCATGCTCATCGCGGGGTGGATGCACGCTCCGGTGCAATAGCGACGATCCGGACCTCAGACGGACCGACTCCCTGTCCGCGGCCGTGCGCAGACGCCCGTGCAGTAGGCTCACGGGCGATCCCGCCGACTGAGAGCACCGATCGCGAAGCTCATCTGGGGTCGCTCGCACTGGTCGTTCGGTCGCGGTCGAACCGCTGCGGTTCCAAGGCGCCGGCAGGCGCTGGCGCTCCGGCGGCGGCTATCCTGCGGCGCATGCCCCCGGGAGCGCGCCCACCCAGCCTGACGGTCGTACTGCCCGCGTTCGACGAGGCGGCGCGTATCGACCCGGCGCTCGATGAGCTGTTCGGGTACCTGGCGCGGTCTGGTCCGCCGCGAGAGGTGGCCGTTCGGCGCAGGAGCTGGGTCGGTGGGACGTGCTCGTCGTGGACGACGGCAGCACCGACGGCACGGCCGAGCTCGTAGAGGCGCGCCCTGAGGCCCAGGGTCCGGAGCCGCGACTGCGCGTTCTGCGCCGGCCGCACGCGGGCAAGGGAGCGGCCGTCCGCGCGGGGATGCTGGCGGCGACCGGCGATCTCGTCATCTTCGCGGACGCCGACCTCGCGACACCACCCGACCAGCTCCCCCTGCTCACGGAGGCGCTCGCCGATCACGACGTTGCGCTGGGGAGCCGCGTGCACCCCGACGGCACCGATCGGCGGGCCAGTCAACCGCTCCACCGGCGGGCGCTGGGTCGCCTCTTCCACCTCCTCGCCGGCGCGTGGGTGACGGGGAACGTGCCGGACACGCAGTGTGGTTTCAAGGGCTTCCGCCGGGATGTGGCGCGTGACCTCTTCTCCCGCCAGCGCATCGAGAGCATCGTCTTCGACGCCGAGATCATCCACCTCTCCCGGAGGCGAGGCTACCGCGTGGCTATCGTCCCCGTGCACTGGTCGGACAAGCGGGGCTCGCGCATGCGGGTGGGAGCCACCCTCGCGCTCCGCGTGGGCCTCGACCTGCTGCGCATCCCGATCATCCACCGCCAAGTGGGTCCCGCCCGCGATCGCGGCCTCGCCGCCGATCCAGCCCCCTGAGGCACCGCAGCCTCGCCGCCGACCCAGCCCCTGATGCGACGCCGGGCACGGGGAAGGCCCGATGCTATCCTCGCTCGGGCATGACCGCGCCGACCACGACCGCCCCGACCACGACCGACCCCTGCCGCGACAGCGGCCTCCGACGCCCCCTACCCGAGGGACAGCCGATCCGGGTGGTGGAGATGCTGGCTACGGGTTCGAACGGTGGGGCACAGGGACACCTCTGGTCGCTGCTGGCTCGCATGGACCGCAGCCGCTACGACGTCTCGGTGGTCACCCTCAGCGACGGGAGTGCCGTGCGCCGCATCCGGGCACTCGGCGTGCCTGTGCACGTCGTGACCGAGAGCGATGACGGCGCCGCGCTGCGGGCCGTGGTGGGGATCCTCGCCGAACGGCCGCCGCAGGTCATCCACAACCACATGTACCGAGCCGAGGTCATCGGCACGCGGGTGGCTCTCGCGCTGGGCGAGCGCGGGATGGCACGGCCGTACGTGATGGGGACCGTGCACTCGAGCCGCTTCCGGAGCTGGGAGGACCGGGCGCTGCTACGGGCCCTGACGCCGGCGATGGACCGGCTCATCGCCGTCAGCCGGTCGATCGTGGCCAAGCTCCACGCCGAGGGCCGCGACAGCGTGCCCATCGAGCTCATCTACAACGGCGTCGACCTATCGCGCTATGACCAGCAGGAGGCCTGCTGCACCCTGCCCGAGGAGTACGGGTTCGAAGCGGGCACGCCGCTGGTGGGCGTCGTGGCGCGCCTGGAACCGGAGAAGGGCCACCAGACGCTGCTCGAGGCGTGGCCGCTCGTGCTGGAGCGCGTCCCGAGGGCACGCCTGCTGGTCGTGGGCGAGGGCTCGCAGGCGGAGGCGCTCGAGGCGCAGGCGAGGACCCTGGGCCTCCTGGGCGAGGAGTGCGCCGGCGATCGGTGCGTCGGCACAAGGCGCGCCCGCCCGGGAGCAAAGGTCGTCTTCACGGGCCGGCGCGATGACGTGCCTGCCGTCACGGCCGCCCTGGACGTGGCCGTGCTGCCCTCCTACCGCGAGGCGCAGGGCGTGGTCATCCTCGAAGCGATGGCGCTCTCGCGCCCGGTCGTCGCCACGAACGTGGGCGGCATCCCCGAGATGATCGAGGACGGGCGGACCGGCCTGCTCGTCCCCCCGCGCGACCCGGCGGCGCTGGCCGATGCCATCGGCCGGCTGCTGCTGGACCATCCGCTGGCCGACACCCTGGCCCGGGCGGGACACGACCTGGTCCACGACCGGTTCTGTATCGAGCGCATGGTGGCCGCCATCGAGGACCTCTACGACGCGGGCGCCTCCGTGGTCGCCGCCCGCTCGCCCGGCGCCCGCACCGCTGCCTGAAGTCGGTCGCGCACGGTCCGCTCCACGAGCAGTCCCAGCAGCGGCAGGATGACCAGCCAGTAGCCGTAGCTCGCCCAGAAGTCCAGGAAGAGGACGACGCAGAAGATGAGCGTCCCCGAGAGGACCACCAGCCACCACGGGCGCACGAGGAGCGAGGCGAGCGCGATCGGCACGGCCAGGATGCGCAGGTGGGGCATGTTCAGCGTGTTCTCCGTGACCGGATGCGTGGCCGCCGCCAGCTCCACCGACCGGAGGAACGAGCCCGGCCCCCAGAGCAGCAGCGGGCTCCAGATGATGCCGGTCGCAGCGAGGAGCGCGGCCGCGACCGCCACGCCGCCGTAGCCCATCGCGGCCGGGAACCATGCGAACGCGTACGGCTTCACGCCGGCGGCGACCGCCAGCAGCAGCGCCCCCGCCGCGCGGCGTCGTTCCAGGGCCAGCAACCCGGCCATGATGAAGAAGGCCGGCACCAGGTCGTTGATGCCGGTGGCCGTGAACTGCACCACGAAGTACTGCGCGGCGTACACGGCGAGCGTGATGAAGGTGCGTGACCAGGCCAGCAGGAGCATCGTGCCGGTCGCTGCCAGCACCTGTCCCTCCACGCCCAGCGGCCCGACCAGCAGCTCCAGCGGCCCGTAGACGAAGGGGGCACCAGGCGGGAACGACTCGTCGTAGCCGCGACCGAAGGGGTTGCTTCCGCCCAGCACGGCCTGGAAGGCGGCACGGCTGACGGTCGACTGGTCGCTCGTCTCGGGGAACCCGGCATGGACCACGCGGAGCCACGCGCCCCCGGCGGCGAGCGCCACGCCCATGAGCACGGGCCGCCGATAGAGGAGGAGCGCCGCGGGGACCGCTGCGAGCCCCAGCCACGCCTGCGGGAACCCCTGCCTCGCCGCATGGTCGGCGGTGGGGATCACGAGGTAGGCGTAGATCGCGACGCCAAGGAGCCCCGCCCAGGGCAGGGTCGCGGCGAAGCGGTTGAGCCGCGTCACGACCAGCTCAGTCGCGTCACGACCAGCTCAGTCGCGGCACGACCAGATCACCCGCCCGCGACTAGGTGCGGACGACGCTCCAGTAGC
>JAUJNA010000001.1:362842-375411 GCA_030446555.1 Chloroflexota bacterium
CGCGGCACGACCAGATCACCCGCCCGCGACTAGGTGCGGACGACGCTCCAGTAGCGCTCGGCGAAGCCTTCCACGCCGCCCGCCAGCGCCACCCGGGCGTGATAGCCCGCCAGATCGTCGAGCATGCCCTGGTCGCTGTGGAAGAGGCGCTGGATCTGGCTGGCGTAGAGCCGGATGCCGGCGGCCTTCTGCTCCATGACCTCGCCGATGTCGCTGTACCGAGGCTCGAAGGCCATGCCCGCCGGCAGGTCAAGCAGGGCGTCCACGTCCTCCAGGCCGGAGAAGTCGGACCACCAGGCGTAGGGGAAGTCCTCGTAGAAGCTGAGACGGCCGGCCATCTCCGGCGCGGGCATCACCCAGCGGCGTCCCTCGCTCAGCATCCCCAGCCCCACCTCGCGACACAGTTGGTGGTCCACGTGCCCCCCGATGCCCAGCGGGAAGTAGACCATCTGGGGCTCGAGGCGAAGGATCTCGTCACGCAGCAGGTCGTACGGCGGCACGTCGTCCTCGCGGACCTCGCCCAGCAGCTCTGCGTCACCCTCGTAGCCGCGGTAGACCGCGTCGGGCAGATCCAGCCACACGACCGACGCCTGCATCAGCCACGTGTAGCGCTCGTCTTCCGCCTTGCGGATCTCTCGTGCGTCGGCGGCCGCGAAGTCGACCACGCCGAAGGAGCCCTGCCCCGGGACAGAGTCGGCCAGGGGCCTCCCGTCGGTCTCCTCGTTCGTGACGTTGGCGCTGCGCGTCCATGCCGAGCGCTGCCAGAACTGCCGCGCCTGCGTGTTGGCGCGCTCTTGGGTCAGCTCCACGCGTTCGGGGTCGGCCATCCAGGGCTGCACGCCGCGCGCGTTGGCCAGGACCGGGTAGTCGGCCGGGATGTTGGACCGCCGGAAGGTCTCGTACGAGGGCCAGATGGCCTTCGTCCCGAATCCCAGCGCCTCCCGCTGGTACCCGGTCAGCTCCCCGTTGCCGGTCGGGCCACCGGAGTAGACCGAGATGATGGTCACGTTCTGGCCCAGCTCGCGGAGACCGGCGATGAGCCCGCCGCACGAGAGTGCCGCATCGTCAGGGTGGGGCGCGACGAAGACGTGGGTCATCGCGGCCGAGGATACCAGCGGGGAGCATGTGCGCGCCTACGGGGCGCGGACCGACCGCTGCGGAGGTCGAGGAGGTGGGCGACGTCGCGGGCAAGCGGCTCCTGCACCTCCAGTGCCACTTCGGCTTGGACAGCGTCTGGCGCGCCGCGGGGCATGGACGACTTCAGTCGAGATGGCGCGCCGTCTGGCGTCGCAGGCCGACATCCCGGCGATGTGGGACGAGCTGCCCGAACATCTCGCCGGCCCCATCGTCTTCACGTCCTACGGCGTGTGCGCGCCTCGCGCGATGGGGTGAGGCCATCGGCAGGCTGCTGCTCCCGCGGGCTTCTTCTACATCGTGGAGCAGCACCTCGTCGGGGGCATCTTCGCCGAGCGTGATGGCGAACTGGTCGCGGCCCACTCCTACTTCGATGTCGGGAGATCGAGGAGACGAAGGACGGTCTACGCCGACCGGACCGCGGCCTCCAGGAACAGGGCGTCGTACGAGTGGCAGCACTCCATGTCGGACATCGTCAACGCGCTGACCGGAGCGGGTCTGCGCATCGCTGCACTCCGTTCTGCATGTTCCCGTGGCATGGTGGAGTGCGAGGACGGGTGGTATCGCGTCCACGGCCAGGCCGACTTCTTCAGCTCGCATCGAAGCGAGCTTGAGATGGAACAGGCGCCGATCGGCTTCCTGGCCTCGGAGTGCCGGCCATCCCGGTCCCTCTGGCAGGAGTGGGGTTACCCGTGTGGGTCCATGTGCGGCCGATACGTGATGCCCTGCCGGTGGGCTACGTCGCGTTCGCCGGGGAGACCTCTGGGAGTCGACCGATCGACTGCAACCTCCCCCCACCCGGTGCATCCATCCGTGGCGTCCTCGTGTGGCCGGAGCATCGGCAAATGGGCATCGGGACACCTCCCGGTCGCTGGGGCGCACGCCCTGATCGGCTTCCGGCGCTTGTACCTCTACACGCAGTCCGCGGAGCAGTTCTATCGCCGCCTGGGATGGGAGACGACCGACCGCGACCAGTGGGAAGGCGAGGGATCGCAGCGACGACCGAGGTCCGGCCGCGCGCCGAACTACGGCATCTTCGCCGACGCCGCGCTCGTACTGGCAGGACCTGGTCGCGCCTGCCTCCTACTTCGATCCGGTGGGTCACCACACGGCGAGGACTGCTCGGTTGACTGGTGGGAAGGACAGGAGGGAGCTCCAAGCTCCACGCCGACCAGTAGGAGGCTCGGCGATGGATCCGTGTCCGGCGAACAAGACCTCATTGGGATTGTCACCCGAGGAACTGGACCAATGCTCACCGACATGATGCGTGTCCTGCGAAGTAGCGTGGCGGCCCTTGCCCTCGTCAACGCGGCGCGGCGAGCATTCCACCGCCAACGTTACCGGCTGGACATGGACCGACTCGGCCTAACCATCGCCTTCCTGTCGGTCAGTCCGCCGTCAGTGAGGCGGAAGCCATCTGGCGGTAAGGGTCAGGTGGAGAAGAAGGAGACCCGTGCTCAGTGTCCCGAGCGCATAGCGTCGGTAAACAGACGCCGCGCGGACGGGTGGTTCCGGGTCGCGCGCGAAGCCAGGAGGGAAATACTGCTCACTTCATCTATGCCGTTCCTCTTCTCGATCGACTTTAGTACTGGGGTCGATTCCTCGCGTCCGCGTAGTCCTTTGGCGATGGAGCTCGACGGCTGGGAAGGCGGGAAGAACATGACGGTACCCCTCGCTGAAGCCGAAGCGGCCCACGGGCCGTCGACGCCGCGTCGCACGAAGATGGTTGCGTGCGACGGCAGCCACGGCAGGATGGGTGCCCCGCGTCGTACGTGTCGAACCGCGTAAAGGCGCCTGGCGCCGGCAGCCAGGTCAGCTGCTTCGTCATCGTCACGCCTGCCGCCGAACAAGGTGGTCGTCGCCGACCGAACGCTCCCGCCGGTACCACCTCGGCACTGTCGAGGGATGCGTCGAGGCGATGCGACCAGCGGGTGCCTTCTTCTCCGTGTCGCCGACGGCCCATGCCTCCATCGTCGCCGCTCGCAGAGTGACGACCTATCCCGGCGGTGGACCGCCCGGGCCGCGCGTGGCCCTCGCTGCCGTCGCCGACCACGGCCGACCGCGGGACGAAGACGCACGGCTCCAGCCCGCGCTCGCGCAGCGCAAGCGCTCGACGAGGGTCAGCCACTGGTGGTCGCGGCGGCCGACAGGCAGCACCAAGCGGCGCTCGGTCGCCAGCGGCACGGGCACGCTCGGCGCCGCGGCATCCAGCGCGGCGCGCGGGCGGGGTGACCCCGGTTCCATCGCCCACCACCACCTCCACGGCGTGCGCTAAGCTCGCCAGCCGATCCCGAGCCGCCTCGGCGAGCGATCGCGCTCGATGCCTCGGCATCCAGCGATCCGCGGCCGGTCCCCACGTCGAGCACGCGGTGCACCTCGCTGCGCCACCCCGGCAGGTCCAGGAGCTCGGTCATGCGCGCGACCATGTAGGGCTGCGAGATCGTCTGGCCGCCGCCGATGCCCACGGCGCGGTCGTCGTAGGCGTAGCGCTCGTACCCGGGATCCATGAACCGCTCGCGCGGCACGCGGCCCATCGCGTGTGAGGACCTCGCGCTGCCGGACGCCGCGTCCCCAACTGCTCGGCGACCATCCGGGCACGGTGCTCCGCCCACCGCCGCTCCTGCTCGAGTGGGGTCGGTGGCCGGCGCATGGCGGGGCGGGGACTCAGCTCCCCGTCGGGGATGGCGGAAGCGACCGGGCTGCCCGACGGAGAGGCGACTGGCGACGGTGAAGGAGCCAAGCTGCCGGTGACGCGCTGGCGACCGGCGAGGGGGACCCCGTGACGGCCGGCGAAGGAGACCCGCTCGCCGCGGCGACCCGCTGGCGGCCGGCGATGGCGACCCGCTCGCGGCGGGGCTGCCCGAGACGCCGGGCGACAGGCCGGGCGATCGACACGACCGGCGACGGGTCGACGCTCGGCCTTCCGTGGGTCGCGGTGTGAGCGCACCCCGCCCTCCCGAAGAGCAGCGCGTACGCGGGAAGATGCCCGTGAAGACCGCCACGATCGAGGCCACGAAGAGCTTGGAGACGCGGTCATCGATGCGCGGCAGCTCATCCGCGCCGTCCCGCGTGGCCGGTCCGGACGTCCCCTCCGCGCCACGGGTCCGCGAGGTCAGGGGCGTCGTCGCCGTGCTGGCCGCGGCGGGCGTCGAGCGCCGCCTGGGTCGACTCCTCGTCGGTCAGCGGCTCGTCGGGCCCTTCCTCAGCGGCCCGCTCCGAGCTCGTCAGCGGGTTCGCTGCGTTCGTCCTGCGATGGCAGCCGGCGTCCGCAACGCATCGGCGGGCGTGGCCGGCTGCCGGGTCTGTCGCGCTCGGTCATCCGCTGGTGGTCCCTCCGTCGGCCGACCGGCGGTCCGCGACGCACCATGCGCGGTGGGCGGTCCGCTGGTCCCATCGGCGCCAGGATCGCATACCCACCTGCCTCCGGGCATCCCGTCCTTACCGCGTCGTCAGGCGTCGCGCACCTGTGGCAGCAACCAGCCCGCGATCGCCGCCAAGACGGTGACCAGGCCGGCAGCCGCGATGACCGTGCCCACCGGCAGGAACTCGGCGGCCACCCCGGAGACGGCCATCGAACCGGTCAACGCCCCGAAGACGAGCGTGGAGCGCATGGCCACCACGCGACCCATGAAGCCTTCCGGCGTGGCGCTGCCGCGAAGAGCGTCTGCGTCGGGATGACGTAGACGAGGTTGGCGATGCCGGAGGACCGCCGCCGCCACGAGCGCGATGAGCACGTTGCCGGTGAGTCCCAGGGCGACCGTCGCGAGGCCCATCACCATGAACCCTGCGACGACCATGTGGCCTTGCCCATCCGCGCCCCGATGAGGCCCACCGCCAGACCACCCACCAGGTTGCCCACCCCGATGGCCGTCTCGATGGCCGCGTAGTTCTCGGGGTAGGGGATGAAGGCGGTCGTCCAGCGTCTCGCGCGCGTAGACCACGGTGAGGGCGATCGTGGTGCCGATCGACGGCTGCACCACGGCGCTGACGAGCGTGTTCTTGAAGAGCACCGGCTGGCGGCGCAGCACCTGCCAGCCGTCACGCAGCTCACCGATGAACGTGCGCACCCCCTCCCACGCGGGTCGACGCCTGTCTTGCCACGGGTGGGATGAAGACGGCGGCGAGGAACAGCGCGCTGAGGACGTAGCTCGCGCTGTCCAGCCAGAAGGCGAGCGCAGGGCTCGGCGCCCACGATGCCCACGATCAACCCGGCGATGGGGAAGCCCAGGATGTCGGCCATGGTCTCGGTCGTCCAGGTCGCGCTGTTGGCGGCCAGGAGGTCGTCGGGTGCACGAGTCGGGGCACCGTGGCCGCCTTGGCGGGCCGGAAGAAGAGGCTCACGGCGGTGATGAGGAAGACCAGCGGGTAAACGAGCACGATGTCCGTCGCCGCCGCCAGCGGGATGACCAGGACCAGGGCGGCGCGGATGAGGTCGGAGCCGATGAGCACGCGCTTCAGGTCCCAGCGGTCCACGAACGTGCCGGCGATGGGACCCAGCAGGAGATCGGCAGCGTGGCCGCCAGGAAGACGAGGCCGGTCGCGAGGGCGGACCCCGTGAGGTTGAGCACCAGCACGCCGAGCGCCACCTGGTGCAGTCGGTCGCCGAAGAGGCTGATCGTCTGGCCGAGCAGGAAGCTCACGAACCGCGCATCGCGACCCAGCCGGACGTAGGGATGCTCGCGGATGCGCCTGCCCATCGGGACCGAAGGCCACGGCGGTCGAGCCGTCACCTGTCACGACGTCGCACCGTGCCACGGCTGCCCTAGCGGCCTGGCAGGCCGCGGGTGTCGCCCAGCATCACCGGGCGGTCCATGGGTCCCGATGAAACGACTCTGGGTCGGTCCCCGCCACCCCGTTCCAGAGCGCGACGCCGGCTGGCTCCGGTCGCGGGTCGCCGTGTCGGAGGGTCGCGAACATGAACCAGCCCAAGCCCACCGCGATGGCCACGTCGCCGGGGCTCGTCACGTTGGCCAGGATCGGCAGCGGCAGCGGCACCACGTCACTCAGGAAGCCGACCCGCAGCAGGAAGTCGATGCCCAGGTTTGCGGGGAGGAGCACGTTGAAGGTGGGCGAGAGCTCGGCCGCGGTGAGGCCCGCCAGCTCGAGCGCCCGTGGATGGACCGCATGAAGCCGCCGTGCAGGGTGATGACCAGGCCGTTCATGGCGATGCCCGCCGCCACCAGCGCGAGGCCCGGATGGCGACGGTTGACCCACAGGGCCACCGCCAGGATCCCGAACGCCGCCCCGTAGAGCGGACGCGCAGCGCGTCGGCGACGGCCACGCCGTTGGCGATGGCGAGCTGCGTCCCGTAGCGGACGATGAGGGCGAGGAAGATGAGCAGCGCATAGCGCAGCCGCACGTTGATGAGGCTGTCCAGCCGACCGCCCAGCGCGAGCCCCAGCAGGAGGCCGGCCACCACGCCGAGGAGGAACACGGCACCAGTATCGGGGCGATGACGCCCTCAGGAGATGGTCCAGGGCCCTCCGATCAGGCCTCCGATCGGGCGGTCAGGCGGTGCGGTGCGTCTGCGATACGGAGCCCTTGGCGCGGAAGGCGGCCACCTGGCCCAGGGAGGGGACGACCTTGTCCGGGACCACCGGCTCCAGGACGCGCCGGCCGGTCGCCCACTCGGTCTTCATGAACGCCTCCACCACGCGCGCGGGTCGAACTGGATGCCGAACTTGCGCAGCTCGCCCCAGGGCCTGCTCACGGCTGAGCGGGACCACCCGGCATGACTGACTGGCGGTCATGGCTCGAAGGAGTCGGCCACGTGGAGGATGCGCGCCAGGAAGGGGATCCGCTCGCCCGCCAGGCCGTCCGGGTACCCTGAGCCGTCGAACCATTCGTGGTGATGGCGGATGAGCGGGAGCTCGGCGACAGCTTCTTGACGCCCTTCTGGATCTCCTCGCCCTTGACGGGGTGCTCGTTCATGAGCAGCCGCTCCGCGGGGCCCAGGCCGCTGGGCTTCAGGAGCACCGCGTCACGCACGCCGATCTTGCCGATGTCATGGAGCAGGCCGCCCCCTCCAACTGCTCCAGCCTCCGACTCGCTGCACCCCAGGACCCTGCCCAGGTCCACCGCGATGGTCGACACGTGCTCGAGTGCTTCTTGGTGGAGGGTCCCGCGCGTCGATGGCGCTGGCCAGGGCACGCACCGTCTGGGTGAACATGTCGCGGATCTCCACCACGCTGGCGTAGGCGGCCCGCGTCGTGTACAGGGGGAGCGCGAAGATCGATCGCCACAAGGGGGCCGACTTCCCTGTACGCCTCCGCCATCAGCAGGCCAATGGGTAAGAGCCGACCATGGAGAAACCGAATGACCTTGATGCTGGCGACCCAGGACGCCGAAGCGGCGGGCGTCCCGCAGAGCGACAGCGGCAGCGGTGAGGAACTCGTTGATGAGGAAGTACGTCACGCCAGCCAAAGACACGGCAAGCAGTCCAGGGGTGCCGCCAGTGAAATCAGCCCGGCGCCACGACCCCTAGTGAATCCCGCGAGTATCGCCGGGATTACGGTGACAGCGTGGTTGTAAAGCGAGCCGTACCAAGGCACTTGCTGACGGAGTTCCTGAAGTTCCGCCGCCCCAGAAGGGCTACGAAACCTCGCCGCGGCGGTCCCCCCAGCGCCGCAACAGCGATGATGGGGGCAATGAGACGCTCACCACGCTGCCGCGCGGTGTTCGAACTGGGGCGGCTGATGCGACCAGACACATGACCGTCCAGAACGCCCAGTCCAGCGGTGTCTAGGCCTGCGCCGCGGTCTCTCTTGACCCGGCCATAGCGCCGAGAAGCCGCCAAGAGCAAGGCGGCCGTCCCGATGACGGCCGCCAGCAACTCTGAGCGACCGAGACAAGTACCGCTGACTCCTGCTCGAGAAGTACGACGAGCAGGCATCCCGGCCCCGTCGTGCAGCAGGAACTTTAGTACTACAACTCGACTTCTAGATAGGTCGACCAGAGGCACTTCCGGCGAGAGCCTGCGATAACGACGCAAGCAGCGAGGTGGAGCGCTCAAGGTTCGCCCTCATGTCTTTACCAGGGCTTCTGCGTCATGTTGACTCATTCTGGCTTCCGCGGCAACGCGCGAAAACCGACTCGACGATGCCGTCGGTCGGTTGCACTAGCCGCCCCTCTCCGCCCAAGTGCCCAGTTCGGCGGGAGTTCCTCGCGTCCGAGTCTATAGGTCGCGGGCTAGTACAGAAGTACCAGCCACGTCGCGGACTCTACGTGGCCGTCAGTCCGACCTCAATACGCATGGTGGCGTACCGGCGCGGACGAGCGCGCGCAGCAGCCTTCTCAGCCTGCAACCCCGGCTCGGGCCGCGTCCGCCGACGGAAAACCCAATGCTGCCTAATCCGCCACGCTCCGGCGCGCGGTCGCGCGCGGACGGCACAAAGCTCCGCACGTTAGATGGGTTGTTTGCCCTTGCCGTTGAACGCGTCAGCCCCGCGGCTGGCGGGGACTCGGGGCGTGTAGCAAACCTCCAGAAGTGTCAGCCCACCGGTCGAACTGACGTGAGCCGTCGGCCAGAATCATCGCCAGGGATGGCGCGTCGGCGTGCCGATCTCCCGCCAGTGCGATCTCGCGTAATGCGCGTACTGCGTGCGGACGCGTCACCGAGCCCCATCCGACCATACAGAACGCATCAGTAGTCGTTCAAACTCAATGGCTGACGCGTCTAGTTGGAGCGTCCGCTGGCGCTGACGTAGCGCATCATGCACACGATTAGCACCGGCCAGACGCTCGACACACAGGACTGAGCAAGCGCCAAGAAGTTGGCATGCAATTGGTCCCGCCAGGACAGGGACCACTCCTCGTACTCGAACTCGGCGCGAAATCCCACCGCCATACGCGTAAAGGACGGTCATTGCCGCATCGAGGTCCTCGGGGTCCGACCGCGCAGCAGCAACCGCGGCGGCGAAGTGTGTACTGTCCGCCATCACAAGACTGCGATCAAGCCACAGGATCTCGGACTCGTACGTCACGTAGTTCGGGGAACTCGCGTCGTCGTACCACGGGTCGATGTCACGCCCAGGAGAGCAAGGTCTGGATTGAGGTTGTTCGCTCCGGCCTCGGGGTCGGCATCCGGCCACAAGTCATCGATGACCTGCTCTCTGGTCGCCGTCAGCTGCAGACGGCTGATGAGGCTACATCAGTAGAGCAGCGGCCTTCCTGCGAGTTTCCGTGAGTGGAACGACGCGACCATCCACCTCGTACACTACGCGGCCCAAGTCACGAACGACCAAGTGAGGGCTGACGGCTCGACAGCAGGTCCCTGGCAAGTCGCACGCCCTTCAGGCGCTTCTTGTGCGCGCGATCGAATGCGACCAGCCGAGGAACGTCGGTCATGGTTCCTACGCGACAGGAGCTTCGCCGCAGCCAAGGCACTCGCCGAGTGCGAAGAACCGACCGTTCGCCGAGGACAGGCAGCCACCGCTCGGGATAGCGCTCGACCGACTCCAAGAGCGCTGGTGAAAGCGGGTCTAGTAGATGGAGGCCCTGCGCAATCGCATCCGCGGTCTCAAGCAGGGTCAGCGCTCCGAGTCGCGCCCCAGATGTAATGGCACGACTGAACGATCGAGAGTCGTCCTCCGCGACTGCGAGGATGATGCGGGAGCCGTTCCTCGAAGCGCCTTGCCCTTGCTTCCGGGCGATCGTCAGTCCTTCTCCTGCGAAACGACTTGCATCGGGGTGATTCGCCAGAAGGGCGGCCAGTGAGAGATACGTCAAGCGTGCAGCCGCGTAGCCAACCTCCGCCGACTGACCATTCGAGTTGACGACCGTCTTGAACGCCGCAAGCGGTCGCCCGGCTACGATGTGGCACACGACCTCGGCCCGCACGATGGTCATATCGGCAGTCAAGTTGCTCGCCCCTGAGCCGTTCGTCGCCGGCCCTCATCCAGGACGGTCTCCGCTTGCGCGAGACTGCCGAGGGCAGCGAGAACCATCGCCGCCTCAGCGAACGCATCGGCGTCGCCTTCGCCGAGCGGGTCGGTCGCGAGGGCCAACTCCTGCCTTGCCCGATCGTGCCGTCCAAGCTCGACAGCGCCAGATACAACGTCGCGTGGGTCGACTGTGCTTCGAACCGAGTTACGCCTGTCGATTCGAGTTGCGCAAGGGCGGATTCCCCCAGGCGGACACAGTCAACGTAGTTCCCTTGGACGAGCGCACAAACCGCGGCATTGTGATAACTGATGCCCGTGTAGTAGTGATGGCCCTCGCGCGCCTGTGAGACTGCCATCGCTTCCGTCAGGCTGGCGCTATGGCGATAGACGCATCTTGATCGTCAGCGAACATGGCCTTGTGCGCCGCCGCGATGCGTCGAATGGCCATCCGGGTAGACAGATCATCGAGCAACGCATCGAGCCCGGCGAGAAGACCTTCGAAATCTCCCGCGCGGTGGCAGGCATACGTTCGAGATCTGGCAGATCAGGGCACGCATCCAAGGGCGACTGCGTGCCGACATCAATCGTTTTGAGCTTCGCAAGTGCTTCGTGCGGGTCGTCAGGTGCGAGGGTCCGCGCCTCGAGTACCCATCACGGCGGGGGTGTTTCGACGCCACGGATGCGAGGAAGCATCGCTGTGGCGCCGCCCCACGCGCCGCCGCCCAGCGCCTGTTCCGCTGCGCTCGGCGAGCGTCCGCATGGCGTCGTCGTGGTCCCCCGCTTCGATGAAGTGATGACACGCGGTCAGCCCATCGGTGGGCTCGGCCACTCGAGCCACGCGCCGGTGCATCTCCCGAAGTCTTGGGCGGTCGTCCGCTCGCGGAGCCTGTCGCACGAGGAAATCGCGTAGAAGCGGATGGAAGCGGCGGCTCACGCTGGAAACGGAGCTCCGGCTGAGGGAGCCCAAGGTCCTCGGCCTTCATCAGCAGCTCCACGACGTCCCCCATATCGACCGGATCCGTCGGTACTAGCCACCAGCGCAGCCGCACACGCCGGCACGATCCTCTCGAGCAAGGCAGTACGAGTGAGGAATGTCTGGAGCTCCGGAGCCAAGCCACCCACGACTTCCTCGAAGAAGTCGTATAGCGAGCCTTCAGCACCGGTCATCTTCCGAATGAAGGACCCGACCTCTGGCGGCTGGCGCATTCGGATGGACGAGTACAGCAGCTGGAGACTTGCGCCCCAACCTTCAGTGCGCGCATCCACCTCGTGCAGCAGGTCGGTTCCAAGGGGTGTCGATACGTGGATGCGAAGAGCTCTTGCGTCTCATCGAACGAGACCGGAGACGTTCGTCGTGAGCTGTGTGACCTTGCCTTGGGCCGTCAGCCGTCCAAGGCGCATGTCGGGTCGCTTGCGCGACGAGATCAGGAAGGTCAGCCCGGCCGGGGCGCGTTCGAACAACCTGCCCAGGATCACCCTCACGTCCTCGCTGTCTCCTCACCAGCTGGAAGTCGTCCAGGATGAGCATGGTGGGCACGTCCGCCAGCGCAGAAAGCTCCATCAGCGAGCCGACCACCACATCTCGAGAAGGGTTCATGGCCGCCATCTCGCGGAGCATGCTCGCCGTTGAGGGGGCGAAGCCAGGGACTGCTTGCCGTCCGGCGGCGATGAGGTAATTGATGAACGTCACCCAATCGCGATCGCTGGTCTCGAGCTTGTACCAGAGGCATCGGACAACGTCACGCCGAGCGGAAGTCCGCGAGCAAGGTGGTCTTGCCGTAGCCCGCTTCTGCCACGATGAGCTTGACGCGGTCGCTGAGGGCATCGCTGAGCCAGCCCAGCAGTCGCGGCCGAGCCAACGTTCCATCACGTACCGGCGGACTCTCCACCTTGCTGCGGATGACCGATCGAGGAGGGACGGTCTGCGGACGACGTGCTCTGGGACGGCGCTGTCGCTCGCTGGAAACGGAGGGACGCACCTGGGTAGGCACGTCGCCAAGTCCGGCAGGCGGCTCGACCTGGGCAGGGACTCGGTGGGGCATGCCCGCATTCTGGCGCGCGGACTCATCGCCGGCTTACCTCGCCTGTGGATATCACGGTGTGGCGCGCGCGCCGCGTCGCCTCCGGCTCAGCCGCCCTCGTACTCGAAGTGATCTTGGAGCTCCACGCGGTACTCCGCTGATCTCGCCCTCGACCACGGTGGCGGTCGACTTCACCACCTCGATCTCGCGGATGTTGCGCACCGTGCGCGACGCCGTGGCGACCGCCTGGCGCGCCGCGTCGCTCCACGAGCGGGGACTGGTGCCGACCATCTCGCGGATGATGAAGACGCCCATGGCCACCGACCTCCTGCGCGATCCCGTCACTCCCCAGGCGCTGAGTGTACGGAACTCCGGCCCGACCGCGCCCCTCCGCACGGCGAATCCGCGCCCATGGCCCGACTGCGCACGTGCCTCACCGGGAACACCCTGCCCACCATCGGTGTCATAAGGGTGTGCAGCAGACCGAGCGCGCGTGACGGATGTCGAGGGCCTCGTCGTCAGGGCCCAGCAG
>JAUJNA010000010.1:0-16294 GCA_030446555.1 Chloroflexota bacterium
CGCGACCGGCGGGAACGGTGGTGCAGGCGGGTCGTTCGATGCGTCATCTGCCCGGGCGGCGACATCCCCGGGACCATCCGCTCGGCGTGTCATACCGCTTGGGGCTGCCGTGTCCGGCCCGGAGGCCGCCTCCTCTCCGAAGGGCAGCCGGATCTGATCGTTCGAGATCCGTTCCTTCACCAGCCGTGGCTCCGCCCTGTCGATCCACCGAGATGGCTGCGCATGGTCAGACCCGGGTCTGGTACTCCCCCGTCCGCGTGTCGATGCGGATGACGTCACCTTCGCTCACGAAGATGGGCACCTGGACGACGAGGCCGCTCTCGGTCGTGGCCGGCTTGCGCGCGCCGGACTGCGTGTCACCCGCGAAGCCCGGCTCGGTCTGCGTGACGAGCAGATCGACCGTGATGGGCAGCTCCACACCGATGGTCTCGGACTCGTAGGTCGTCCGGTCGAGGGTCATCCCCTCCTTGAGGTAGAGCGCCGCATCCCCGAGCTTCTCGCGTCGCAGCGAGAACTGCTCGTACGAGTCGTTGTCCATGAAGTGGTAGTCAGCGCCGTCCTGGTAGAGGAACTGGACGGGGCGCTTATCCAGGAATGCTCGCGGCCACTTCTCGCCAGCCTGGAACGTCCGCTCCACGGTCTGGCCGCGCTTGACGTTCCTGAGCTTGATGCGGACCTGCGCCGACCCGCGACCCATCTTGATGTGGTGGTAGTCCAGGACCTGCCAGAGCTCGTTGTCGAGCTCGATGGCGATGCCCTTGCGCAGCTCACCGGTCGAGACCATGGGTGGTGGCGTTCTCCCTCGAAGGATCGGGTCCGCCCGGACCGCCGAGGCGCGGTGGGGACGGTGGGTCGACAGCCCGCTGGCGGTCCGCAGGGCCGGATTCTACCGGAGGCCACCCCTCGCCGATGTACGTCCGATGTGTTCCCGAGCGGTCCCACAGCGACCCGCCGACCCTTCCACTGGCGCGTTCGGTCGACTCGGACGCATAGGACCCGGGCGAAAAGTGCGTCAGGCGCCGACGACCGTGACTTCGCGGGGGAAGTGGGTCAGGCGCTCCAGGCGGTGTGTGTCAGGGTCGAAGATGACCAGGTCCTCGATGCGCACACCGGTCATGCCGTCGAGGTAGACCCCCGGCTCCACCGAGAACACGGTCGGTGACGGGAGTGGTGCCTCCGGTGCGAGCCGGCCGAGCGAAGGAGCCTCGTGGGTCGCCAATCCGATGCCGTGCCCCAGGCCGTGTCCGAAGTGTTCCCCATGGCCGGCCGCCGCGATGACATCGCGAGCCGCGGCGTCGACCGAGCGGTTGGTGGGGTGCTCACCTGCCTGGGTCGCCGCAGCGAGCCTCGAGATGGCCGCGTCCTGCGCCTCCGAGACGAGCTGGTAGACGTCGAGGTCGCGCCGCGAAGGCTCGCCCACGAACAGCGTGCGTGTCATGTCCGACCGATACCCACCCACTTGAGCCCCGAAGTCGAAGAGGAGCACCTCCGCCGCGCGCACCTCCCGCGAGGTGGGAGAGCCGTGCGGCAAAGCGGCACGCTCCCCGGCCAGGCAGGCCACGTCGAAGGCCAGTGCCTCGGCACCGTTCGTGCGCATCTCCCATTCGAGCTGGAGCGCCAGCTCGTGCTCGGTCACCCCCGGACGGATCGCGGGCAGGAGCGCCTCCAGCGCTGCGTCGGCCACGGAGCACGCCGCCGCCACCCGCTCGAACTCGGCCGGCTCCTTGGTCTGGCGAAACTCTTCCACCCATCCCTCGATCGGCACCAGCTCCACGTCAGGCGCGGCGGATGCCAGACGCTTCCAGGTGGCGAAGGCCACGAACCCTGCCTCCACCCCGATGCGCCGGACCTGACCGTTCCCCGAGGCGCTCGGTCGGAGGCCGGAGACGAGCTGTGGCCAGCGCTCGCTGAAGTCGTTGTAGACGCGCTCGATACGGGCGTCCGGACATTCATCGCGCGCCTGGAGCGTGTAGCGCGAGTCGGCGAGGACGACCACCTCGTCGGCCGAGATGAGGAACTGGCCGGACACACCAGCCACCTTCTCCTCGCCCTCCGCCAGCGCGAAGCCGGTGAGGTAGCGCGTGTTCTCACGACGGACGCCGAAGTAAGCGTCGATGCCCTCGGCGTCCATCCGTGCCCGCAGCCGTCCGAGCCGTGCCGGGCGCGCCAACGCGTCAGCCGCTCGCCAGCGCTCCAGGTCCGCCGGGGTCGGCGGGACCGCGCGGCGCTCGCCCAGCACCGCCGCGGTCAACCCTGGCACTCCGCCACGTTCCGGCTGTGCTCCCCGGGTGTCTTGGCGAACCGGTGCGTGCCTTCTCCGCAGGCCACGAAGAAGAGGTATCCCGACTCGGTGTCAGGATCGAGGGCGACCTCCACCGAGCGCGGTGGCGGGGAGGCGATGGGCCCCGGCGGCAAGCCCTGGACCTGGTACGTCTGGTACCCCTGGAGGTCCTCGGTCACCTGGAAGTCGTTCAGCGACGCGACGCCGATGAGGCCCCAGAACGCGTAGCTGGGCCACTGGGCGACGGGGAGCTTGCGCAGCTCCATCGTGTCATTGGCGTAGACCACGGTGGGATCCGCGTTCAGCAGCTCGTTGCCGTTGAGCTTCCCGTCAAGACGGTTCTGGTAGACGCCCGCGATGCGCGCGCGCTCCTCGTCGACCCCGGTCTCCTTCTCGACGATGCTGGCGAGGGTCATCACCTCGTAGAAGTCCTGGCCGGACTCCTCCGCCTGCGCGATGTACACGTCACCGATGGACGCCTCCCAGTCGTCAAGGAGTATGCGCAGCAGAGCCTCGGCATCGGTATCGGCGTCCATCTCGAAGACGCCCGCACCAAGGAAGCCCTCCAGGCTGCGACCCTGCGGGATGACGCTCATCCATGGATACTCGGCGCGCAACGCCGCCGGTGGATCGGTGGCGAGCTCGTAGAACGCCTCGGGGTCGATCTCGGCGGGCTGCTGATCCTGGAGCTGGGCCACGTACTGCTCGATGCGCAGGCCTTCCCGGATCGCGAGCGAGACCCGGGCCGGTGGCGGGTCGGGCGGACGTTGCAGGCGCTCCACGATCTGTTCGGGCGTCAGCGTGGCGTTCAGTGCGAAGGTCCCAGTCTGCAGCTCGCTCTCCACGTCCTGCGTGATGACCAGGTACTGGAAGACCAGGGCATCGGAGACGAGGCCGGTGGAGGCCAGGTCGCGTGCGATCTGCGACACCGTGGCGCCCTCGGCGATGGTGAACCGGACGGGCGTCTCGTCCCGGCCCGCCGGTCGCTGGAGTCCGGCACCCAGATCGGCCTTGATCACGTCGCCGACGAAGGGCCAGCGCATCGTCTGGGGATTGTCACGCGCCATCCCGCGCGCGAAGTCACGGAACGCCGGGCCAGCGACGACCATGGCGCCGCCCAGCACCACGGCGCCCAGGATGGCGAGGACCAGCAGCCCGGGCCAGGTGCTGGCGCTGCGACGAGGTCGGTAGTTGCCGGCACGCACCTGGGTGCCGGTGGCGCGGTAGGAGCGGATGTCGCGAGCCGGATCGCGATCACCCCGCGGCGCGCGCCCACGCCCCTGGACCGTCAAGAGGCGGCTCCCGCTCGAGCGTCCAGCTCGGCCTGGAGGATGCCCACGGCGGCCTCGCGGTCCACTCGGGCCCGGTACGCGGCGCGCGCCCTTCGCGTAGGTGGGCCGCCCGAGGTGCCACGCCGGGGACGCCCCAGCCGTGCCTCGGCGGTCACGCTCGTGAGGCGCTCATCGCGCAGGGAGAGCGGCAGCCCCACGCGCTTCGCGACGGCCTCGGCCCAGGCGCGCGTCAGCGCCGCCTGCGCACCCTCCGAGCCGTCCATGTCCAGCGGCAGACCGACCACGAGCGAGGTCGCACCCTGCTCCTGTGCCAGCCGACCGATCAGCGCGGCGTCCCGCTCCTCGTCCGTCCTGCGCAGCGTCACGAGCGGCCGGACACTGCCGGTGGCGGTGTCCGCGACGGCGATCCCCACGCGGCGTGCTCCCAGGTCGACGCCCAGGAGCCGACCCATCGATGCGCTCATCGTGTTCCGGTGGGCATGGACGGTCGAGGTCGGGTCGAAGGCATCATCGGCTGCTCCGCTCAGGCTCCAGGAGAGTCAGGTCGATCCGCCGCGCATCATCAGGCACCGTGTCGATGAAGTCCGGCCAGGGCGTGATCTCGACGCTCCCGTGGGCCTCCAGTATGACGCGCGCCTCGGAAACGTTCTTGCCGCGGATCGCCGCCACCAGCGCCGCCGTGTCGACCGGTACGTACTGCTCGCCCTGGGCGGTGGCCTGGTAGACGACCGTGCCATCGACGACCCGCGCCTCGCCCACGCTCGCGGTGACCGATTCCGGGAAGAGCCGCACCCCCGCCGGCAGCTGAGCGACCAGCGACTCGGCTGCCGCCTCCGCGACCAGCGTCTCGTCGACGGCCAGCACCGTCGCACGCGCCTCGGCGGTGAGCGAGAAGGTCTCCAGCGCCTGGCCCACGACATCCCCGGCTGCGACGTCGAGCGTCGGCTCGCCGCGCATCGCGGTCTCGGGGAACATGCGCAGACCGCGCGGCGTGTTCTGGGGGTCCCGCAGCGCGGCGGCCAGCTGCTCGTCGAGGCGCTGGGTCAGATCCTCGAGCGCTCCTTCGTAGTCCGCGCGGGTGACCACGCTGGTCTCCGAGCGCCGCCCGCCCGTCGTACCGTCCTCGTTCGTGGCCTCCACGAGCTGCTCCGTGATCGGCCCGGGCAGCTCGGTGATGGCGCCTGGTAGGACGTTGCCGTCCGGACCGGCGCGGACCGCTCGGACGGGGACCTGCACGGACGCGGGCCCGGTCTCGAACGATGCTTGGGGGATGGTCGCGCTCTGGGTGGTCTCGAACTCCACGCCCGATCGCGTGGTGATGCGCGTGCCCTCCGGGATGGGCACCTCGAACAGGGTGTTCTCGCTGGTCAGCCGGACGCGCCCCGTGGCGCGCGTCTGGACGACCTCGGCGCCGGTGGATCGGAAGCTCTCGGTCGCGCTGAGCGGGATATCGATGCGTTCCGCGGGCACGATGCGGGCGGCCGGATCAGGCACCGCCGTCGCCGGATCGACGGTGACCTGGACCGTGAGCGGGCCGGCCATCTCGGTGCGCGGCCGCAGCGTGATCGAGACGTTGGGCAGGAAGAGATAGGCGGCGTAGGCGGCGCCCCCCACCAGTGCCAGCAGGACCGCCAGGCGCAGCAGCAAACCGACCGCCTTGCGCCTCCTGGGCACCGGGCGGCTCCGAGCGGGAGCCTCATGGGCCCATGGCGGCGCCTCCACCGGCACCGGACCGGCCGCCGAGACGCCGGCATCGACGGCACCACGCATGCCCCCGTCGAGGGGCATCGCGAGCGTGCTGGCCGTGGAGCGGGGCAGGATGCGCGCCCTCTCGGGAGCTGCGGCGGCAACCCCATCGGGGGTCAGGCCGGGTGCGACCGCTGGTCCGCTGTCCTGGGCATCGGCGAGGGCGATCTCCGCCTCCTCCACCGATGCGTACGCCGGCATGCCCGCCGACACGGCCAGGGACCGTACGCCCGACTCGGGGCTGACGACCGCGACCGTCATATCCCGCTCCTGGCCCTCGCGCGCCAGCAGGCGAAGGTTGATGCGGCTGGTGGCCACGCGCGAGCCGGCGGGGACGAACAGGATGAAGCCGCGGTCATCGGCGCTGCGGAGCCGTGCCACAGCGTCCGTGATCTCGTCGTCGACGTCCAGGTAGCAGACCGTCATCGCTCGGCGCCGTCCGTCATCCGGCGCCAGTCTGCCCTAGACGCGCATCACCCGCAGCACCTTGCGGAGGGCGGCATCGAGCGGTGCCTCCGGCGCCGCCATCTCGATGGCTTGGTACGCGAGACCGAGCGGCGGGATGTCCTGCACGTCGACCAGGAGGTGGGTGGCATCACGGATGGCCTCGACCTGCTCCGGCTCGATCGTGTCGACGATGGGTGGCCGCGCGAAGGGCAGGTCCTTGGCGAACGCGGCGTCGCGCAGGGCGGCCGGGATCTGGGGAAGCCGTGAGCCGCCGCCGCACAGGTAGATCCGACCGGGCAGCAGGGAGTTGCGGCCGAACTCCTCGAGCACGAGCTCGATGCCCGCTGACCAGACCGCGACATCCTCGGCGATGATGGCGGCCACCTCGTCCTGCCGACCCACGGCGATCCCCTTGGCGAAGTCGACCTTGAGGTCCTCGGCGCGTGCGAACGGCAGGTCCAGCCGGTCGGCCAGCGACTTCGTGAAGGCGCGGCCGCCGAGCGCGAACATCTTGGTGCTCTCCACGCCTCCGCTGCGCACGAGCGCCACGTCGGTCGTGCCGCCCCCCACGTCGATGAAGAGGGCTCCCGCCTGGAGCACCTGCTCCCCGCCGAGCACCCGGGCCACGGCGTACGGCTCCGCGACGATGGCGAGCAGCTCCAGATCGAGCTGGCTCGCGACGCTCTGGAGTGCACCGAGATGGATGAGCGGTGCGAAGGCGTTGAAGATGCTGATGCGCACGTGGCGGCCCTGGAACCCCACCGGGTTCGTCACCGCGTAGCCGTCGATCTGGGCCCCGGTGACCGCCGCGTGGACCAGGCGGATGTCGACGTTGGGCAGGCCCGTCTCCCAGGTGATGGATCGCTCGGCCTCCATGAGCGCCTCGCGCTGCACGCCGTCGATCAGCTTCTGGAGATCCTGCTCGCTGATGGCCTGGTCGGGGCGCTTGCGCTCCTGGTCGTGGCTGATCGTGAAGCCCTTGACCAGCTCACCGGCGATGCCGATGACGACCTGCGTCGAGCGGAAGCCGGCCATCTCCTCGGCTTCCTGCAACGCGACCTGGCAGTTGTCGACCACGGCGCCGATGTCGGCCACGGTCCCGGACTGCATGTGCGACAGGCCCTGGCGCTTCCGACCGACGCCGCGCACGGTGCCGTGCCCGGTGGCGTCGATCTCGAAGACGAGCGCCTTGGCGAACTCCGTCCCGACGTCGAGCGCGGTGCACGCGGCGAGCGCGTCAGCTTCCTCCCGCTGGAGGAAGCGGCGCCAGAAGGCCATCGCGCGCCCTAGAGGACGGGTTCGTCCGACGCGGACGCGTCGAGCTGCGCACAGAGCGCCTGTCGGATCGCCTCGAGCGCGCTCGGGACGCGGTCGCGGCGCCTGCCGCGCGCCTGCGCCATCTCCGCGCGGCCGCCTCCACGCCCCTCGAAGACGGGCGCACCCGACTGCACCAGGACACCCGCCGAGACACCCTGACGGACGAGGTCGTCACTGACGGTGACGAAGAGCTGCGGTTCCTCCGCTTCGAGCGCCAGGGCGATGACACCGCTCCCGAGCACGCCCCGCAGGTCCTTGGCGTACCCCTTCAGCGTCTCCATCGACTCGAACGGCGCGGCATAGGCGATGAACCGCGTGCCATCGAGCGACTCGGCCGAGCGGACCAGGTCACCCGGGCGGACGGCACTGCCCCCGCCGCCGCCCTCGCGTATCCGTCGCTCGAGGTCCTTCACGCGAGCCTGCAGCTCTTCCACGCGTTCCGGCAGCGCATCGATGGAGCGCACCCCGGCAGCGTTCACCGCTCGCTCGAGGGTCGAGAAGCGCTGCTCCACGAGGCGTTCGGCAGCCTCGCCGGTGACCGCCTCGATGCGCCGCATACCGGAGCCGATGGAGCGCTCGCCGGTGATGTGGAACCCGCCGATCTGGCCGGTCGCGCGACAGTGCGTGCCGCCGCACAGCTCCCGGCTGTAGCCATCGACCATCACGACACGCACCTGCTCGCCGTACTTCTCATCGAAGAAGGCATCGGCGCCCAGGTCGATCGCCTCCTGCATCGTCATGAAGGCCGGGATGACCGGCTTGTCGTCGCGGATGACGCTCCGCACCTCCCCTTCGATGGCCCGTCGCTCCTCGTCGGTCAGCGGTCGGTCGCCCGGGTAGTCGAAGCGCAGCGAGTCCGGCGTCACGAGCGAGCCGGCCTGGCGCGCCCCCTCGCCGATGGCGTTGCGCAAGGCACGGTGGAGCACGTGCGTGCCGGTGTGGTTCCGCATGGTGCTGGCGCGACGGGCAGCATCCACCTCGGCGGTGATCGGCTGTCCGACCGCTATGCGGCCGTGGAGCAGGCCGCGGTGGACGATCATCCCGCCGACCGGCCGCTGCGTGTCGCTGACCGTGAACAGCACCTCGCCAGACGCCGCGTCACGGATGACGCCCTGGTCGCCGATCTGGCCACCACCCTCGGCATAGAAGGGCGTCGTGTCGAGGACCAGCTCGGCAGCGGCCGACGTCTCGGCGCGCAGCTCGATCTCCGGCTTCGCCTCCAGGTCCTGGTAGTCCGTGCCGTCACGCAGGATGGCCACGACCGTGGCGGTGGCGCTCGTCGTCTCGTAGCCCACGAAGGACGTCTCGGACGAGCGTCGCGCGACCTCGTCGTAGACCGCCGTCATCTGCGCCTGCCTGGCCAGATCCTGCTTCTTGCCGCTCCGGCTGCGCTGTCGCTGCTCGCCCAGCAGCCCCTCGAAGCCGACTCGGTCGACGCGGACACCGAACTCCGCCGCAAGCTCGACCGTCAGGTCGATGGGGAAGCCGTACGTGTCGTGGAGCCGGAATGCCACCTCGCCGGACAGGGTCGGCGAATCCTCCGGCAGGTCCTCGAAGCGCCGGCCCACCGTGCGCTCCGCGCCGGTGAGTGGGATGAGCGCCTCCTCCAGCTGGACCGTACCGGCGTCGAGCGTGCGCGAGAACTGTGCCTCCTCGCGGCCGATGGTGCCGAGGATCGCGTCCCGCCGCTCGGCCAGGATGGGATAAGCCTCCTGCATCAGCCCGATGACGACCGTGGCCGTCTCGGCGAGGAAGGGATCGCGCCGTCCGAGCAGCCGGCCATGCCGGACGGCGCGTCGGATGATCCGCCGCACGACATAGCCGCGGCCCTCGTTCGCGGGCAGCACGCCATCAGCGATGGCGAAGGTCATCGCGCGCGAGTGGTCCGCGATGACCTGGTAGCTGAAGCGCTCCGCCTCGAACGCGGACGGGTCGTGGCCGAGAAGCGCGCGCATCTTCTCGTGGATCGGCGTGAAGAGATCGGTGTCGTAGGTCGTGGCCACCTGCTGGATGACGCCGGTCAACCGCTCGAGGCCCATGCCCGTGTCGACGCTCTTGAACGGGAGCGGTACGCGCGGGCCTTCGGCCGGCTGGTCGAACTCCATGAACACCAGGTTCCAGATCTCCCGCCAGCGCGGGCAGTCGTCGGCATGGTCGGGGACGCACTCCGGCCCTTCGGCGAGCTCCGGCCCGCGATCGAAGAAGATCTCGGAGCACGGACCGCACGGTCCCGTGTCGGCCATCCGCCAGAAGTTGTGGTCGTCACCGCGGTCAATGTCGCCCCAGGCCGCCATCCGCTCGGCGGCTACGCCGATCTCGTCGCGCCAGATGGCGCACGCCTCCTGGTCGTCACGGTAGGTCGTCACGCCCAGGCGCTCAGCGGGGATGCCGTAGTGCTCGGTCAGCAGCTCCCAGGCCCAGTGGATCGCCTCGCGCTTGAAGTAGTCGCCGAAGCTCCAGTTGCCCAGCATCTCGAAGAGCGTGTGAGACCCGGGCTTTCGGCCGACCTCCTCGAAGTCGTTGTGCTTTCCCGCCACGCGGAGGCAGCGCTGCGCATCGACGGCCCGTCGGTACGAGCGTGTCTCCACGCCGCGCAGCACGTCCTTGAACTGGACCATCCCGGAGTTGGTGAAGAGGAGCGTCTGATCGCTGGCCGGCACGAGGCTCGCGCTGGGCACGACCGTGTGGCCACGCTCGACGAAGAAATCCAGGAAGCGCCGCCGGATCTCATCGCTGGGCAGGTAGCGGATCCGGGGGTCCTTGGCTGGCGCCCCGGGTGACGGTCCGGACATGCGCCGGAGTGTAACGAACCGGATGACGCGGACCGCGGGGAGTCGCCGCGGTCTCGGTGCGCTCTACTCGCCGGCCGCCTCGTCGTCGCTGGTGAGACGGCGGCGCAACCGATCGGCGCCCGAGACGATCCCCTCCCCCACGCTCTGGACGGTGCGCCTGGCGCCCTCCATGACGTCGGCCGGGCCACGAACGATCGATTCCGTGGCGGCGAGCGTGCCGCGCAACGTGGCCAGCGTGTCCTCTGCCTCGTCCGCGAGCCGATCCAGCCGCTCCAGACGTGGCCGGACCTGGGCCACGGTCCGCGAGACCTCTTCTGCCGTCGATCGTCCCTGGCGAAGGGTGGCCGGTAGCTCGTCGTCGAGCCGCTCCAACGTGCGGCGCACGTCCCGAGCGAGACGGTATGCCACGAGGGCGACGACGAGCAGCGCCACGGCGGCAAGGACGGTGGCCACCGCGATGACGATCCGGAACGTGTCCTCGTCCATGCCCCTCCCTACCGGCCCGTCCGCGTGGGCCCGAGGATGGTCGTCACCGCGATGACCAGGATACCCGCCCACGACACGAGCGATGCCCAGACGAGCGAGTAGTCGCCGAGCCGGAGGGGGTCCCCGAGCCGAGCCCCGAGTGCCGAGCCGCCGTAGGCGCCGAGGACCGCCGCGAGCAGCACGAGCGGCAGGTGCACTCCGATCCGGCCGCGGATCAGCACGTAGAGAGCCGTGTGGAACACGCCCACGACGACCGAGAGCACCGGCGCAGGCCCGATCTCCGGCAAGGTCATCGGCCGCCGCGCTTCGTCATGTCGCACGGATCCGCCCGCCACCCAACACTTCCTGCCCACGATAGAACACCGCTGCCTGACCGGGCGCCGGCGCCCACGCGGGAGCGTCGAGCTCCACCTGCCAACGCCCATCCCGCTCGACCTCGGCATCCGGCACCCGGCGCACCACACCGGCGACGGGCGCCTGCCGGTGCCGGATGCGGATCTCAGCGTGGAAGTCATCACCGCCGGGTGGCCTTCCCCCGACGAAGGAGGTCGCCTCGACCTCGAACCGCCGCCGCTGGAGATCCTCTCTCCGGGCCAGGGTCACGAGGTTGTTGCGGGCGTCGATCCTCTCGACGTAACGCCGCTCCCCCAGCGCGACACCCAGACCGGTGCGCTGCCCCACGGTGTAGGCGGCCGCGCCGCGGTGCTCGCCCAGAACGCCCCCGTCGCGATCGAGGATGGGACCGGGCGTCTCGCGCCAGCCGGCACGCTCGCGAAGGGCGTCTCGGTAGTCGCCGCTGGGAGCGAAGCAGATCTCCTGGCTCTCCGGCTTCTCGGCGGTGGTCAGGCCGTATCGGCGCGCGACCTCGCGGACCTCCGGCTTGGTCAGCGCACCGAGCGGGAAGCGGACGTGGCGCAGCTGATCCTGTCGCAGTCCGTAGAGGAAGTAGCTCTGGTCCTTCTCGGCATCCACGCCGCGGAGCAGGCGGTAGCGCCGCCCGTCTTTCGCGTCCGGATCCTCGTGGACGTCGATGCGCGCGTAGTGACCGGTCGCCACCGCGTCGCAGTCGTAGAGACGACGTGCCCGACCCAGGAGCGCCCCGAACTTCACGTACGTGTTGCAGTCCACGCAGGGGCTCGGGGTGCGCCCATCGAGATAGGAGCCCAGGAAGGTGTCGATGACGCCGGCCTTGAACTCGCGCTCCAGGTTCAGCACGTAGAACGGGATGTCGAGCTGCGCGGCGACCCGTCGGGCGTCGTCCGCGGCGTCCAGCGAGCAGCAGCTCTTCTTGGACTCGCTGTAGGTGTCGGCGACATCGTGGAGCCGCATCCAGACCCCCACCGTCTCGGCGCCCGACTCGCGCACCAGGGCGGCCGCGACCGATGAATCGACGCCCCCGGACATGGCGACCAGCACCCGCTCGCTCATGACGCCCCGCCTCCGCCCACCCGTGTGCCGGGTCGGCTCAGGTGCCGACCTCTTGGCCCAGTGGGTCGGCCGCAAGGTCGGTCGCCGCCGCACGCATCCGGGCGACCGTGTCGGGGATGATCTCCGCGGCTCGATCGACCTCGGCATCGGTCGTCTGGCGTCCCAGGCTGATGCGCAGCGCACCGCGCGCCTCCTCGTCGGGATAGCCCATCGCGCTCAGGACATGCGACGGCTCGGTCGAGCCGGTCGTGCAGGCCGACCCGGTCGAGGCGCAGATGCCCTCAAGGTCCAGCGCGAGCGATACGGAGACCCCGTCGGTGTCGCGCGCGATGACCGAGAGGTGGCCCGGGAGACGGTCGCGCGGGTGTCCCGTCATCTCCACCCCGGGCACGCGCAGCACGGCGTCGCGCAGCCTGTCCCGCTGCCGCCGAAGCCGCGCCACGGTCGCCGGGCGCTCCCTGGTGCACAACTCGAACGCCTTGGCGAGACCCACGGCACCGGCCACGTTCTCGGTACCCGCCCGGCGGTAGCGCTCCTGGGTGCCGCCCTGCTGCTGGGGCAGGATCGTGGTCCCGTGGCGCATCCAGAGCGCGCCGATGCCCTTGGGTCCCTCGAACTTGTGGGCGCCCACTGAGACGAGATCGACGTCGAGCCGCTGGACGTCGATGGCGACGTACGGCGCCGCCTGGACGGCATCGAGGTGGATCAGGATGCCCTTGTGGCGACGGGCCCGTTCGACGAGCTCCTCCACCCGCTGGATCGTCCCCACCTCGTTGTTGGCCAGCATCACGGTGAGCAGGACCGTGCGGTCGGTGAGGGCGCCATCGACCTCGTCGGGATCGAGCCGACCGTACCGATCGACCGCCAGGATGACCGGCTCGAAGCCGAACTTCTCCAGGTGGTGGACCGTGTGGAGCGCGGCGTGGTGCTCGACCGCGCTCGTGACGATCCGGTTGCCGTGCGCCTTCCCGGCCCACGCGGCGCCCTTGATGGCAAGGTTGATCGCTTCGGTGCCGCCGCTGGTGAAGACGACCTCCCGCGGCTGGCCGTTGAGGCACCGCGCGACGGTCTCGTGCGCCTCGTCCAGCGCCGCTCGCGCCCTGCGGCCCGCTGCATGCGCCGACGACGGGTTGCCGTACGTCTCGGTGAGGAGCGGCAGCATCGCCTCGAGCGCCTCGCGCCGGAGCGGCGTCGTGGCCGCGTTGTCGAGGTAGATCATCGCCACGGCATCGTACACCGGGCCCATGCCCGTCTCAGCCCCCTGCCGTCACCCGCTCCGACGCCCGTCGGAGATCCTCATCCCTGCCCCGCTCGCGGCGGCGGTCGTGGAGCGAGAGCTTCCGCTTCCGGAGGCGGATCGACTTGGGGGTGACCTCCACGAGCTCGTCGGCATCGACGAACTCGATGGCCGACTCGAGGGTCATCGGCGGAGGGGGCACGAGCCGCAGGGCCTCGTCGTGCGAATGCGTCCGGATGTTGGTCAGCTTCTTCTCCTTGGTCGGGTTGACGTCCATGTCACCCGGCCGCGAGTTCTCGCCGACGATCATCCCCTCGTAGACCTCCACGCCGGTGCCGATGAACATCGTGGCCCGCTCCTGGAGGTTGAAGAGCGCATACGAGTTCGACTCGCCCGAGCGGTCCGACACGAGGACCCCTGACGTCCGGTGCGCCACCTCGCCCGCCCAAGGCCCGTAGCCCTCGCCGATCTGGTGCAGGAGTCCGGTGCCACGCGTCTCGGTGAGGAGCTGGCCGCGGTATCCCACGAGGCCCCGCGTGGGCATCAGGAACTCCATCCGCACGCGGCCGTCGGCGTCCGTCGTCATCTGCTCCAGCCGCGCCTTGCGCGCCGCGAGCGACTGGCTGACCGTGCCGATGAACTCTGGCGGGATGTCCACCGTGACGCGCTCGTACGGCTCATGGACCCGGCCGTCCACCTCGCGGAGCAGCACCTCCGGGCGCGAGGCCTGGAGCTCGAAGCCCTCGCGCCGCATCTGCTCGATGAGGACGGCGAGCTGGAGCTCGCCCCGACCGCGTACCTCGAAGGTCTCCGGCGACTCGGTCGGGCGCACCTCGATCGAGACGTTGCCCAGCACCTCGCGGTCGAGCCGCGCCTTGAGCTGTCGGCTCGTGAGGAGGTTGCCGTCGCGCCCCGAGAGCGGCGAGGTGTTGACGCCGAAGGTCATGCGCAGCGTGGGCTCATCGATGTCCAACCGTGGCAGCGGCCGGGGGTCGGACGGGTCGGTGAGCGTGTCGCCGATGGTCACCTCCGGCAACCCGGCCACCGAGACGATCTCGCCCGGACCGGCCTCGCGGATCTCGGCCTGCTCGATGCCGCGCGCGGTGGTCAGGCTCATGACGGTGCCGTTGAGCGTGACGGTCCGGCCAGGCTCGATGCTGCCGTCGGCCGACTCGGCCTGCTCGCGGATGACCGTGATGCGCTGGCCCATGCGGATCGACCCGTTGCGGATGCGCCCGACGGCCATCCGCCCGACGTAATCGTTGGCGGCCAGGTTCGTCACCAGCAGCTGGAGCGGGTGGTCCGGCTGATAGGTCGGTGCCGGAGTGTGCTCCACCAGCGTGTCCAGGAGTGGCCGCAGATCGCTCCCCGGCTTCGCCAGGTCGCTGGTCGCCGTGCCGGCCTTGGCGTTCGTGAAGAGGACCGGGAAGTCGATCTGGCGGTCGTCCGCGCCAAGGTCGATGAAGAGCTCGTAGACGGCGTCCAGGACCTCGGCCGGCCGCGCGTCGCCGCGGTCGATCTTGTTGATGGCAACGACCACCGGAAGATGGCGCGCCATGGCCTTCTGGAGCACGTAGCGCGTCTGTGGCAGCGGGCCTTCCGCCGCATCCACCAGGAGCAGCACCGAGTCGACCATCAGCAGCGTCCGCTCCACCTCACCGCCGAAATCGGCGTGGCCGGGCGTGTCCACGATGTTCAGCCGCACGTCACCGTGCTGGACGCTCGTCTGCTTGGCGAGGATCGTGATGCCCTTCTCGCGCTCCAGGTCCCCGGAGTCCATCACCCGCTCCGCGACGATCTGGTTGGCGCGGAAGGAGCCGGTCTGGCGGAGCATCGCGTCGACCAGCGTGGTCTTGCCGTGGTCGACGTGGGCCACGATGGCCAGGTCGCGCAGGTCCTGGCGGATGGCGGACGTGGTCGGCCGGGCGCCGGAGGGCGTGGTCGGCTGGGCGTCGGTCGTCATGGGAGCGCCCATCGTCCCATACCCGCAGGGGACGTATCCTCCGACGGATGACCGTGGCGGCCGTGATCCTGGCCTCGTCGCCCGAGTCGGCGCTCGCGGATGCAGCCGGTCGGCCATCGGTGCGGCGCATCAGCGAGGTCGCCTGGGCGGGCGGCGCGGTACCGATCGTGGTGGTCTGCGACGAGCGCGACGGCCAGGTGGCCGCTGCGCTGACCGGCTCGCAGGCCATTCTCGCGCAGCCGGCTCCCGACGAGGCGGGGCCGGTCGGCCAGATGGCGCGCGGCATGCGGGTAGCGCTCGATTCGGTGGCCGAGACGGACGCCGGCCTCCTCTGGCCCGCGCGCATGTCGTGGGTCGACGCCGAGACCGTCACGTCGCTCATCCAGGCGCACGGCATGGGCCGCGACCGCATCCTGCGGCCGAGCTGGGGGGACGAGCCGGGTTGGCCGGTCCTCTTCCCCGTGTCCCGCCTGGATGCGCTGGAGGCGCTCGGCACCACGCGCATGCCGGACGAGCTGATCGCCGACCTGGAGGCCGCAGGCGTCGTGGTGGAGACGATCGACCTGGGTGACCCCGGCACGACCCATGACCGTGACGTCTCACTGGCGGACGTGCCGGCCTTCGAAGGCCCCGGGGCTCCCGTCGCCGACCCAGCGCCCGAATGGGGGGCTCCCGCAGGAGACCGCGACGAGGACGATCCTCTCCAGGGCCCATCACTCGCGCCCTACTCCCAGGCTGCCGATCCCGACGGCTGACGCAAGCTTCAGGCCGGCGGCGGTCCCTTCAAGCGCAATCCCAGCTGCTCGAGCTGGTCGGGATCGACCGGCGAGGGAGCCTCGAGCATGAGATCGGTCCCCGCCCCCGTCTTGGGGAACGCGGTGACCTCACGGATGTTCGTCTGGCGTGCCAGCCGCGCGGCCCAGCGGTCGATGCCGATGGCGATGCCGCCGTGGGGCGGGGCGCCGTAGTCGAAGGCGCGGAGGAGTGCGCCGAACTTCTCGTACATGCCGTCCCGGGAGTGACCCATCAGCTCGAACGAGCGCTCCAGCAGGTCCCGCCGGTGGATCCGGATGGAACCGCCGCCCAACTCCCAGCCGTTCAGGGTGATGTCGTGCTGCAGCGCCAGCGCTCGGCCGGCCGGATCGGATGGGTCGGGTCGGGCCGGGTCGCCCGATGCGGTGATCAGGAGCTCCTCGTGCTCCGGCACCACGCCGCTGAACGGGTTGTGCGTGGCGTCCCAGCGTCGCGCCTCGCCGTCCCACTGGTACATCGGGAAGCGGTGGACCCAGGCGTACGACAGCTCGT
>JAUJNA010000010.1:16394-49379 GCA_030446555.1 Chloroflexota bacterium
CCTGCGAGACGAAGCTCATCTCCAGGTCGAGCTGGCTGAACTCCGGGCCGCGGTCGGCACGCATGTCCTCGTCGCGCATGCAGTGGGCGATCTGGAAGTAGCGGTCGATGCCGGCGACCATCAGGATCTGCTTCAGCTGCTGGGGGCTCTGCGGCAGCGCGTAGACGTTGCCGGGCTGGAGGCGCGAGGGGACGATGAAGTCGCGGGCGCCCTCCGGCGTCGACTTGATGAGCAGCGGCGTCTCCACCTCGACGAACCCGTGGTCGTGATGGACCTCGGAGATGGCGCGCAGCAGTCTCGAGCGCAGCACGATCCGCTCGCGCATCCGTTCACGGCGCATGTCCAGGTAGCGGTACTTGAGGCGGAGCGGCTCGTCGATCGCCGCATCGGGATCGTTGATGGGGAAGGGCGGCGTCTCCGCCTCAGCGAGGAGCTCGATGTTTCGGGCGCGCAGTTCCACCTCGCCCGTCGCGAGCTTCGGGTTGGCCGTGCCGGGCAGCCGCTCGGCGAGGACCCCCTCGACACGCACGACGAACTCGCTCCGGACCGTGGCGGCGATCGCATGGGCCTCGGGCGACTCCTGGGAGTCGACGACCACCTGGGTGATCCCGTAGCGATCGCGCAGGTCCAGGAAGATGAGCTGGCCCAGGTCGCGGCGCCGGTGCACCCAGCCAGCCAGCGTCAGCTCGCGCCCGACGTGCTCCGGGCGCGCGTCACCGCAGGTCAGGCTCCGGTAGGCGGTCTCCATGGCCACCGGATGGTAGCGGCTGGCCGATCGGACACGGAGCGACCCCGGCTCGCTCTCAGGCGTCGGCGGCGTCCGGCCGATGGACGTCTCGGTAGCGCCACCGCCGGTATCGGTCACGGGCCGCCATCCCCGTGTCGAGCAGGGCGCGGCCGACGCGGTCGACCACCAGGTCCCAGGCACCGATGTAGTGGATCTCGCGGCCGCCGAAACCCGACTTGAACCGGGCGATCCCTTCGCGCGGCAGCCCCCACAGGTCGTACTCCGTGAAGCCCCACTCCCGGCTGCGCTTGATCGCCTCCCACTTCAGGAGGTAGTTCGCGCGCCGTCGTGCCCCTTCCGCGGTCGTCCCGCCGTACAGGTCCACGACGCGCGGGCCGCAGGAGACGAGGAAGAGCGTGGCGATGGGGTCGCCGGTGTCGGTCGCCTCCGCGAAGAGCAGCCGGGCCATGCCGCGCGGCGCCAGCTGTTCCCACATGTCCTGATAGGTCCGGTCCGCTCGCGCGGCGATCCCCGCGCGCACCATCGCATCGGTGTGGATGGTGTAGAAGTCACCCAGCCGTGAGCCGCCCGCCTCGACCACCCGGACGCCCAGTCGTTCCGACTTGGTGACCGACTGGCGGGCCTTGCGGTGGATGCCGGCCCAGACCTCCTCCTCGGGGCGGCCGATGTCGATGATGTGCGTGGACTCCGGCTGGACGTGCGGCGCCGGGCGCCAGCCCTCCTGGCGGAGGAGCGCCCGGAGCTCCGGGCTGAGCTCCGCCTCCGGTTCGATGCGGACGTAGCCCAGCCGGCGGGCCCTCGCCCCGGTCCTGAGGCGCTCGGTGAACGCGGGCAGCGCCTCGAGGAGATCGGCTCCCACCGGGCCGCGCGGGATGTAGCCGATGCCGTAGGGCAGCGGCCGCGCGCGCTGGACGAGCACCTGGGCGCCGAGCACCTCCTTCCCGGCCGGCACGGCGACGCGGAACGCCCCCCAGCCGTTGGGGCGTTTGATCGCCGCCCAGGCGGTCGTCTGGAGGTGCGTGGGCGTCGCCGAAGCCGCCACGAACGCCTCCCATGCGGCGTCGTCCCGGACCAGCTCCTTCGCGGTGACCGTCACTCGCTCGCCGGGACATGACGGTGCTGTGCCTGGGCGCGTTGCAGCTCGTGGGCAAGTTCCGGGAGGTCCACGGTGCGCTGCGTACCGGCGAGAAGGTCCTTGACGATCACCTGCCCCGAGCGCAGCTCGTCGCCGCCGATGACCGCGAAGTGAGCGCCATCCCGTGCGGCCGCCTCCATCTGGCGCGCGAGCTTCCGCTGGCCGAGATCGGCCCGGGCGGTGAGCCCGGCCGCGCGAAGCTCCGTGACGATCCGAAGCCGCGTCACCGTGTCGGCCGGATCCGCGCCGACCACGACGGCCACTGGATCAGCGGGCACGCCTTCGACGGAAGCGCCACCGGCTCCCCGCGCTGCCAGCGCGAGTGCCACCCGATCGAGCCCGATGCCGAAGCCGATCCCGGGCGTGGGCCTGCCGCCCAGGAGCTCGATGAGTCCGTCGTATCGACCGCCGCCGCCCAGCGCATCCTGCTGGCCCTCCGCGCCGCGGGGGAAGAACTCGAACGCCGTCCGCGTGTAGTAGTCGAGGCCGCGCACCAGCCGATGCTCCAGGCGATACCGGACCCCCAACGCATCCAGGTGAGCGCGAACGGCCGCGAAGTGCTGGGCGCATGCGTCGCACAACCGATCCAGGCTGCGCGGTGCTGTCGCGTTGATCGCCGCCATCCCGGGATCCTTCGAGTCGAGCAGGCGGAGCGGGTTCCGCTCGAGCCGCTCGCGCTCGGCCGGCGGCAGCTCGGCAGCGTGCGATCGGTAGTGACCGACCAGCTCGGCCACGTAGTCCGGCCGGCACGCGGCGTCGCCGATCGAGTTGAGCAGCAGCTCCGTCTCGCCCACGCCCGCATCCCGCAGGAAGCGGTCGGCGAGCTCGATGATCTCCGCGTCGACCGCTGGTCCGGGGTCGCCGATGGCCTCCACGTCGAACTGCCAGAACTGTCGGTAGCGCCCCGCCTGCGGGCGGTCGTAGCGGAACATCGGCCCGGTCAGGGTGAGACGAACGGGCTGGGGCAGGGTCTGCATGCCGTGCTGCACGTAGGCGCGACAGATGCCGGCCGTCGGTTCCGGGCGCAGCGCCCAGCGCTCTCCGTCCCCGTCGCCCCGGCCCGCCTGCACGCGGAAGAGCTCCTTCTCCACGACCTCGGTGGCCTGCCCCACGCCTCGCTCGAAGACCTCCGCCTGCTCGAAAAGCGGCGTCTCGATGGGCTGGTAGCCGTAGCGGGTCGCGAGCGCCAGGGCCATCCGCTCCAGGTGCAGGAGCGAGGCGCGCTCCGCTGGCAGCAGGTCGCGCGTGCCCCTGGGGGCCTGGAAGCGTGGCACGCTCGCGAGTCTAGCGTCGGGTGGCCGCTCGACATGGAACCCCCGCCCGGTGCACGATCGCGCCATGGAGCGCCCATCCGCCCATTGCTCCCATGAGTGGCGTTGGGTACGCCGGCCCGCCCAGCGCCTCCTGCTGCCGAACTGGCTGGCGATCACCATCGGGCGCCACGTCATCTCCTGGCGGCGGCTCGACGAGGTGGAGCTGGCGCACGAGCTGAAGCACGTGGAGCAGTGGACCCGCTACGGCCTGCGCTTCATCCCGCGGTATCTGCGCGCCGGTCACCGCGCTGCTGCCTCGGGCGGCGATCGATACCGGGACAATCCCTTCGAGATCGAGGCGAGGGTCGCCGAGCAAGCCGCCCGAGAACGGGCTCGCGACCGGAGCCGCTAATTGAGCTCGCGCTGCACGGAGTGGACGTCGCGTAGCTGCTCCAGGCGCGTGACGACCTTGGCCAGTTGCGCCACGGACGTCACCTGGAGTGTCGCCGCGATCGTGGCACGGTGGTCGGAGTGGACGTTGACCTGCGCCGACACGATGTTGATGCGGTTCTCGGCGACCACGTTGCTGATCTCGGAGAGCAGCCCGGTCCTGTCGAAGGCCTCGATGCGGATGGCGATGGGATAGGTCTGCTGGACCTCCGTCTCCCACTCCACGTCGATGAGGCGCGCGACGTCGGGCTCGTTGACGATCGTGGAACAGGTCCGCAAGTGGACGGTGACGCCGCGACCACGCGTCACGAAGCCGACGATGGGGTCGCCCGGGATGGGGTGACAGCACTTCGTGAAGCGGACCAGGATGTCACTGACACCCTTGACCCGGACGCCGCCGGTGCGTGCGGGCACCGGTGGGGCCACCTGGGGCAGCACCGTCTCGTTGGCGTCGTCGATGACCCCGAAGCGAGTCACGACCTGCTGGGCGCTCACCGCGCCGTAGCCGACCGCCGCGTAGAAGTCGTCGAGGTTGGAGTAGCGGTACGCCTCGGCCATCTCGGCCAGGCGGTCCGCACCGATCCGCTCCAGCGAGCTGCGTGCCAAGCGCCGCAGCTCCCGGTCCAGCGCCTCCTTGCCGTGCACGATGTTCTCGTCGCGCTGCTGACGCTTGAACCACTGCCGGATCTTCTCCTTGGCGTGGTTCGTGCGCGCGATGTTGAGCCAGTCGCGTGACGGGCCGTGGACGCTCTTGGTGGTGACGATCTCCACGATGTCACCGTTCTGGAGCTTGTGGTCGAGCGGAACGAGGCGGTTGTTGACCTTCGCCCCGATGCATGAATGGCCCACGTCGGTGTGGATGCGGTACGCGAAGTCGATGGGTGTCGCCCCGGCGGGCAGGTCCTTGACGGCGCCCTTGGGCGTGAACACGAAGACCTGGTCCTGGAAGATGTCGAGCTTCAGGCCCTCGACGAACTCGGTGGCATCGGCCGAGACCTCGCGCTGCCAGTCCATCAGCTGACGCACCCAGGCCAGCTTGGCGTCGTAGGCCCGGTCCGACTTGGAGCCTTCCTTGTAGCGCCAGTGGGCGGCGATGCCGATCTCCGAGACGTTGTGCATCTCGTGGGTCCGGATCTGCACTTCCAGCGGCTTGCCCTCCAGGGCCACGACGGCGGTGTGAAGGCTCTGGTAGAAGTTGTTCTTGGGCATCGCGATGTAGTCGTCGAACTGCCCGGGGATGGGCCGCCAGAGTGAATGCACCACGCCCAGCGCGGCGTAGCAGTCCTTCAACTCGTCGACGAGCACACGCACCGCGTAGACGTCATAGATCTCGGAGAAGGCGGCGCCCTTGCGCTGCATCTTCCGGTAGATGCTGTAGATGTGCTTCGGTCGACCCGACAGCTCGGCGTGGATGCCCGCCTTGGGCAACGCCTCCTCCAGCACCGCCATCGCCCGCTTCACGAAGCTCTCCCGTTCTCGACGGTGCGTCTCCAGCTGCCCGGCCAGCGAGCGGTACGCCTCCGCCTCGAGGGTCTTGAAGGCGAGATCCTCCAGCTCCCACTTGATCTGCCAGATCCCCAGCCGTTCCGCCAGCGGCGCGTAGATCTCCGAGGTCTGGCGAGCGATGCGCTGCTGCTTCTCGAGGGGCAGCGCGCCCAGCGTGCGCATGTTGTGCAGCCGGTCGGCCAGCTTGATGAGGATGACCCGGATGTCCTCGGCCATGGCCAGGAACATCTTGCGGATGTTCTCCGCCTGCTGCTCCTCGTGGGTCCGCGCGGACCCGAACTTGGAGAGCTTGGTGACCCCGTCCACCAGCTTCGCGACCTCCGGGCCGAAGCGCTCCTCGAGGTCGTCGAGCGAGAAGTCGGTGTCCTCGGGGATGTCGTGGAGGAGCGCCGCCTGCACGGCGATGGGATCCAGCCCCAGCTCGGCCAGCAGGTGTGCGACGGCCACCGGATGGGATACGTACGGCTCGCCACTGGCGCGCTTCTGGCCCTCGTGCGCCTCACTCGCGAAGCGATAGGCGGCCTCGATGCGGGTCGTGTCGGCGTTGGGATGGTGGATCAGCAGCTCGCGCTCGAGGCGCCGCTCGGCGGCATCGAGGGCACGCGGCGTGAAGCCGACGGGCGCCCCGATGCGGCGCCGCTCGAGTCTCTTCTCGGTGCTCGGTGAAGACGGCTCGGTCGCGGCGCTTGCCGATCGCTTGGAGGGCACCGGCGAGATGGCCATGACCGCGCCAGTGTACCGTGGGCACTTCCCGACCCAGCACCACGCCGCGTGCTCGACACGCTTCCCGCGGAGGGCCGATGCCGCACGACCTCCGACAGCCACCGACGCGCGCCCACGCCTCGCGCCGGCCGTTCGTGCTGCCCGCACTGTGCCTCGCGCTGCTGGCGGCGTGCAGCAGCGCCCCGGTCCCGGTGCCCGCCGTCTCGCCGGTGCCGAGCACGCCGACCGGCGCGATCGGGTCATCACCGCCCTCACCTGCCGCCTCGCTGGACACCCTGCCGTCGGCCGGAGACCCCGGTGCGAACCCTTCTCCCAGCGCCAGCGTCCCCCTCGGTGGCTCGCCTACCCCGGTGCCGTCCCCGAGCGGCACGGTCCCTGCCACGATCGACGCCGCACTGGCGGCGCGACTCCAGGGGGCCGTCGACGATGCGCGGGAGCGCGTGCCGGTGCCCGGCCTGTCGGTGGCCATCCGTCTGCCCACCGGCGAGCTCTGGACGGGGGTCTCGGGGCTCGCTTCGCTAAGGCCCGCACGCGAGATCACACCCGACACCGTCTTCGCTGTCGCCAGCATCACCAAGACCTTCGTGACGGCGCTCATCCTCCAGCTCGCAGAGGAGGGCGCGCTGTCGCTCGACGATCCGCTGGCCGACTACCTGCCCGACTTCCCCCGTGCTGGCCGGATCACGCTGCGTCAGCTGCTCTCCCACACCAGCGGGGTGTTCAACTTCTTCGAGCACCCGCGCTACAACGCGCAGGTCTTCGCCGACCGCGACCGTCGGTGGACGTTCGAGGGGATCCTGGGCTTCGTGAAGAGCCCGTACTGTGCGCCGGGCGCCTGCTTCCACTACTCCAACACCAACTTCGTGCTGCTGGGCAAGGTCGCCGAGGAGGCGACCGGGGAGACCCTCGCGGAGCAGCTGCGGGCCCGCTTCTTCGATCCACTGGCCCTGGAGGACACCGTCTTCCAGCCCGACGAACAGACGCCTCGCGACGCGGCGCATGGCCACCTGGCCTACGGCGACGGGTTCATCGACCAGACCGGGCGCAGCCGCGTCATCCCGCACCTCTCGGCCGTGACGGTGGCCTGGGCAGCCGGCGCCATCGCGTCAACGCCGACCGACCTGGCGCGCTGGGCAGCCGCGTTGTACGGCGGAGACGTCCTCGCACCCGCCTCGACGACCGAGATGCTGACCTTCCGGCCGCGTGACGCGTACGGGCTGGGCACCCGGACGCAGGTCTTCCGCGGCCGCGTGGCGGTGGGCCACCTGGGCGGCATCCGCGGCTTCGAGAGCGCCATGTGGCATTTCCCGGCGGAGGGGATGACCATCGTGGTCCTCAGCGACCGCGGTCTGTGGCGCACGGACCGGGTGGTGCTCCGGCTGCTGCGCACGCTCCTGGGTGAGTGACGGGCGCGCGGCGAGCGGCCGGGGCCCGGGCCGGGTTCCTTGGTAGGATCCCCGAGATGAAGGGCGTGGCTGTCCGGCCCTACCGACCATCGGATGCCGACGGCGTCGCGAGGCTGCGGGTCCGCGCCTACCCGGACCTCCCCGAGGCCCACGATGACGACTGGCACCGGCGCCTGTACGACTGGCTGGGGAGCGGGCCACTCGCGAGCGAGATGCAACGCTGGGTGGTCGACGACGACGGCGAAGTCGTGGGTCACCTCGCGTCGGCGGCGCAGCACTATCGGATCGACGGCCGACGGGTCGTGGCGCACAGCCCCGCCGACTACATGGTCCTGCCGGCGTACGGCTTCCACGCCGTGGTCCTGATGCGTACGTTCTTCCAGACCCACGGGGACTACGTGGCCTGCAACTGGGAGTCCAAGGCGACGGCCATCGAGAGCACCTTCGGCGCCGTGGAAGCGGGCGAGCTCCAGTATCGGATCAAGCCGCTCGATCTCTCCAGCCGGCGGGGGCGAGACGGGCGCACCAGGACCGTGCCGGCGGCGGTCGCGAGCCGCAGCCTGCGCGTCCTCGACGGAGCGCTGGCTCGCACCTTCGGAGGTCGGCTGAGCGCTCAGGTCGTCGGCGAGCCGGACGACTCGTTCGACGAGCTCTGCGAGGCGGTCGCCGGGGCCGTGCCGTGCGTCGTGGAGAAGGACTCCACGTTCCTGCGCTGGCGATACGGCCCCGGATCACCGCAATGGCCGGTCACCATCCTGGCGGTCAACGATGGCGCGTCCGTGCTGGGCTACGCTGTGCTGCACCTGTCCGGCCAGGGCGACGGCTCGATCCTGGACCTGACGACCCGCCCGGGACGCCGCGATGTGACACGAGCGCTGTTGCGCGAGGTGATCGCCCACTCCTGGCGAGCCGGCGTGTACGCCATCCGGTACCGCTTCACCCCATCATCGACCGCACCCAGCCCGGGGGTACTCACCCGGCTGGGGTTCCTCAGCCGTAACGACCGGCGACTGCCGTTGCCGGGGCTCGGCCGGTCGTCGCGCCACCGACTCTTCGTCAGGTTCATCGACCCGGGTACACACGCAGTCGCCCGGGAGCCCGCCAACTGGGCGTACAGCCTGGGCGACGGCGAAGCAGGTCTCTGGATCCGATAGGAGGTCATCCCACCGATGCAGGTCACGACGGAAGGAACGGCAAGCGCGATCCACGGGTGGCTGCAGGAGCACGTGACCGGCGGTCGGCCACTCGCCGATGACCTGCCGCTCCTGGAAAGCGGCGTCCTGACGTCACTGCAGACGGTGGAGCTCGTGCTCTTCCTGGAAGGGCACTTCGGCATCTCGGTGAGTGACGATGACTTCGTGGAGGAGAACTTCAGCTCGGTGGACGCGATCGTCGCGTTCGTCACGAGCAGGGTCGGCTAGTGGCGCGCCCCGCGTTCACCCTGGACGACCTGCTCGACATCCCCGTGGAGCGGGAGCCCGACGCGGTCGCCATCGTCGATGGCGCCTCGGAGTACACCTACGGGGACCTGGCGCGCCAGAGTGACGCGCTCTGCACGGCGCTCATCGATGCCGGCGTGCAACGGGGCGATCGGGTGGGGGTCTTCATGGAGAAGTCCTGGGAGGCCGTGGTCGCGATGCTGGCCATCTCCCGGGCCGGGGCCGCCTTCGTCAACGTCAACCCCGCGCTGAAGCCGGCACAGGTGAGCTACATCACGGGCGACTGCGCCATACGGGTCCTGGTGGGAGACTCGGCGAAGCTGGAGGCCCTGCCACCAGCCACGGTGCGAACGGCGTTCTTCAAGGGCCACCGACCCGCGTCGCCCGCGGATGCGACGGACCTCGGCGAGGTGCTGTCGGGCGAGGGCCGCGCGTTCGCGAACGGCCAGCGTTCGATCGAGACGGACCTGGGGACGATCCTCTACACCTCCGGCTCCACTGGGCTGCCCAAGGGCGTCGCCTTCAGTCACCGCAACATCGTCGTGGGTGCCGAGATCGTCTCCCATTACCTGCAGAACTCGAGCGCCGACCGGATCCTCTCCGTGCTGCCGTTCAGCTTCGACTACGGGCTCAACCAACTCACGACGTCGATGCTGGTGGGAGCACGGCTGATCATCCAGCACTCGCGACTCCCGGGCGACCTCCTGCGTGGACTGCGCCGCTATAGCGCGACGGGACTCGCAGGCGTGCCGCCGGTCTGGTCGCTCCTGCTGCGCAACGCGGCATCGCTGGAGGAAGAGCCGCTCGAGGAGCTCCGCTATATCACCAACTCGGGAGGCCGCATCCCGGAGGCGAACCTGGCCGCGCTCAGGCGCCTCCTGCCGCGCACCAGGATCTACCTGATGTACGGCCTCACCGAAGCCTTCCGCTCCACGTACCTGCCGCCCGAGGAGATCGATCGCGGGAGCGAGTGCATCGGCAAGCCGGTGCCCGACACCGAGATCCTCGTCATCAGGGACGGGCGTGAGTGCCCGCCCGGCGAGGTGGGTGAGCTGGTCCACCGAGGTCCGACCGTGGCGCTGGGTTACTGGGGCAAGGAGGAGGCGACCCGCCAGGCGTACCGACCCCATCCGCTGGCTCCCCCCGAGCTCTTCGATGTCGAGCGAGTGGTCTACTCCGGCGACCTGGTCCGGCGCGACGAGGAGGGCTACCTCTACTTCGTGGGCCGCGACGACGCGATGATCAAGTCGGGGGGTTATCGGATGAGCCCGGAGGAGATCGAGGACCTGTTGCACCACTCCGGTCTCGTCCGCGAGGCGTGTGCGTTCGGTGTGCCGGACCCGGAGCTGGGACATCGGGTCATGGCGGTCGTGTCGCTGAGGGACGGGGATACGGCGAACGCGGTCGACTCCCTTCGTCAGTACGCCATGCAGAACGGCCCGTCCTACATGGTGCCGGCCCGCATCCTCGTCCTCGATGAGCTGCCCAAGACCGGGTCCGGCAAGATCGACCGTTCAGGGATCAGCGATGCCTACGCAGACGGCTAAGGCGCGCGCCCTGGTCGCGCGCTTCGGCGGTGAGCGCGACGGAGCGTTCTCTCCCGGAGGCGTGTCCATCTCCCGGTTGGCCGAGCGCTACGGCACGCCCTTCTACCTCTACCACGGCGAGATGATCTCCCAGCGGGTGCGGCGGGTCCGCGAGGCGCTCGGGACGGAGGTCTCCTACTCGGTCAAGGCGAACCCCAGCCTGGGTGTCTGCCAGCTCATCGCCCGTGAGCGCGAGGCCGGCGCGGAGGTCGCGTCGGGCGGCGAGCTGGCCGTGGCGCAGGCGGCCGGCTTCGCGTCGGATGAGATCGTCTTCGCGGGGCCGGGCAAGACGGACGACGAGCTGCGCCGGATCGTGGACGCGGGGATCTACGCGGACAACGTCGAATCGGTGAACGAGATCGACCGTCTGGCCGGGGCGGCCGGACGAGCCGGCAAGCGCATCGGCGTCGGCCTCCGGATCAATCCCACGACCCAGCTGATGGGCTCCCAGATGCGCATGGGCGGAGCCGCGACCCAGTTCGGCATCGACCAGGCCGAGCTGCAGGGGGCGGTCGAGCGGACCCTCTCCCATCCCGAGCTGATCCTCCGCGGCATCCACGTGTACACCGCGACGCAGGTCTTCGACGTGGCGGCGCTCCTGGACCACTGCCGCAACATCCTGGAGCTGGGCCTCCAGGCCGCCGACCTGGCTGGCCGGCCGCTCGACATGATCGACTTCGGTGGGGGATTCGGGATCCCCTACTTCGAGAACATGGTCGACTTCGACCTGGATGGCTTCGGCGAAGGCTTCCGCGACCTGCTGGCCCGCTATCGCCCAGACCCTCGGCTGGCCGGCTGTCGCTTCCTCTTCGAGCTGGGCAGGTACCTGGTCGCGGACGCCGGCATCTACGTGATGCGCGTGGTGGACGTCAAACCCATCCGCGGCAAGACGTTCGTCGTGACCGACGGAGGCATGAACCATCACCTCACCGCGACCGGGAACATGGGACAGGTCTTCCGCAAGGCGTACCCGCTGCTCAACCTCTCCCGGACCGACGCGAGCCCCGACGTGAACGTCGCCGTGGTCGGTCCACTCTGCACGCCGCTCGACCAGTTCGGCGCGGACATCGCGCTGACGGGGCCACGGGTGGGAGATCTGATCGGCGTCTTCTACAGCGGCGCCTACGGCTTCAGCGCCAGCAACCTGGGCTTCCTCAGCCACCCCACCCCGGCGGAGGTCCTGCTCTGGGGCGGCGAGGAGCACCTGCTGCGCGCGGCGGCCGAGCCGGAGGACGTCCTCACCGACCAGCGCGCCCTGCCCCTGGCCAGCGAGCCGGACCCGGTGCCTCTGGCGCGATCGTGACCTCCCGGACGCCTGGCGCACTGAGCCGGGACCAGGCGGCGTGGGACGAGTTCGTGGAACGGACACCCAACGGCAGCTTCATGCAGCTCTCGGCGTGGGCGGAGGCGAGTGCGGCGAAAGGCTGGCGAGCCGAGCGTGTCACCCTCGATGGCCACTCGGGCACGGTGGGCGCGCAGTTGCTCGTTCACCGCATGCGGCCCGGGCCGTGGTCACGCGCCTATGCCCCGCGGGCACCGGTGGCCGATCGGCTCGACCGCCAGAGCGTGGCGGCCTTCACCGGCGCACTCCGCAGCGCCGCTCGATCGACGCGCCTCAGCCACGTCGTGGTCGATCCCGAGATCGAGCGTGGTCAGGCCATCGAGACGTGGCTCGCGGACGCCGGGTGGCAGCCGGTCCCGCCACGACAGATCAACCGGACGCGGGTCATCGACCTGCGCCTCCCGGAGGCCCGACTGTGGGCCGAGATGCGGCCGACCTGCCGGGCCTCGGTGCAGAAGGCGCGCCGGAGCGGTCACGCCGTCACGGAGGACGACGGGGGCAGCCTGGGCGACTTCGAGCGCCTCTATCTCGAGACGGCCCAGCGCGCCGGTTTCCCACCTGTGCCGCTCGAACCGGTCTACACCGCGTTCGCCGCGCGGGGCGCCGCGCGTCTCGTCTTCTGCCGCGACGCCGCGGGGCAGATCGTGTCCGGACTGATGCTGCTCCTCTGCGGCGACCGCGTCACCGAGCTCTACGGTGGGTCGACCGCGGCCGGCTCCAAGGCGCGCGCGAACTACCTCGTGAAGTGGGAGTCGATCCGGACGTCGCGCGATCGGGGCATGGCGAGCTACGACATGTGGGGCACGATCCTGCCCACCGTGGCCACCTTCAAGGCCGGCTTCGGCGGCGCGGAGCGGGAGTACGTGGGCGCCTGGGAGCTGATCACCCACCGACCGGCCCACCTCGCCTTCCAGGGCGCTCGGTGGGCTCGTGCCGCTCTGTCGCGGCGGCGGGGAGGGCCGGCCGACAGCGCGGGGAGGGACGAGGCTCAGCGATCGGCCGCAGGGCCAGCCTCGCCGGCATAGCCCAGCCCCTCGAGCGCCCGCCGAGCGGCGGCCACCTCGTCCCAGGCGAGCGAGCCGCCGCCCATCTCGATGGTGCGTTCGTGCCCCTTCCCGGCAAGGAGCACGACATCACCCGGGCGTGCCAGGTCCAGGGCTCGCTCGATGGCGACGGCACGGTCCGGGATGAGCAGCAGGTCGTGGTCGCGCCGCCTGCCGGCGCCCTCGGCGCCGACCGCGATCTGGTCCAGGATCGCCTCGGGATCCTCGGACCGCGGGTCCTCATCGGTCAGCACCACCAGGCGGCATCGCTCGCCGGCGATCCGGCCCATCATCGGGCGCTTCAGCACGTCGCGATCGCCGGCCGATCCGAAGACGGCGATGAGCCCGCCGCCACCGGCCGCTGCCAGCGGCGCGAGACCGTCGAGCACCTTTGCGAGGGCTCCCGGCGTGTGGGCATAGTCGACGATGACCCGGAAGGGTTGGCCCTGATCCACCCGCTCCATCCGACCGGGCACCGCCTCGACCTCGCGGAGGGCGGCGCGCATGCGCTCGGGGTCCAGGTCCAGTGCCTCGCCCACGCCGATCGCCGCGAGCGCGTTCTCGACGTTGAAGCGACCCGCCAGCCGGAGCGTGACCCGGTCGCTCCAGCGCGGTGTCTCGACGGCGATCGACAGGCGCGCTGGGCCCTCGTGGACCGCCCTGGCGCGGATCTCGGTCATGCCGTCCGGGTCGGTCCCGTAGGTCAGGATCTCCGCCCCCGATGCCTTGGCCGTGGCCACGAACTCGTCCGCCCATCGGTCGTCGCGGTTCACGACGGCGGTCTTGCCCCAGCCCTTCTCCGGGTTGGCGTCGCTGACGGCCAGGAGCTGGAAGAGGCGTCGCTTGGCCGCTCGGTAGGCCTCGTGGGTGCGATGGAACTCGAGATGCTCGTGACCGATGTTGGTCAACACCGCCACGTCGTACGCGACCTCCACGGCGCGGTCCTGGGCCAGCCCATGCGAGGTCGATTCGAGGACGGCGAACCGGTCGCCGGCGTCGAGCATCGCCGCCAGATGGCCCTGGAGCTCGGGCGCCTCGGGGGTCGTGGCACGGCCCGTATCAGTCAGGCTCCGGCCGCCCGCCACGACCTCGATGGTGCCCACGAGACCACTCGGCAGGTCGCACGCGTCGAGCATCCGGCGCACCAGGTGGGCCGTCGTCGTCTTGCCGTCCGTGCCGGTGATGCCCACCACGCCCAACCGATGGCTCGGGAAGTCGTTGACCCAGGCGGCCGCCGTGGCGAGTGCCGGCCGCGACGCTGAGACGAGGAGTTGGGGTACCGGCACGTTCGGCACCGCTCGCTCGCCGATGATGGCCGGGGCGCCGGCCGCGACCGCCGCAGGGGCGTGGAGGTGACCGTCGGAGTGCTGCCCGACCACGGCCACGAAGAGCGTGCCGGGTCGCACGCGGCGCGAGTCGTGGGCCACCGCAGCGATCGGGACGACGGCCGGTGGCGTAGACCCGGCGGGCAGCACCGAGCGCAGGAGCGAGCGCGACTCGAGCAGCGCGATGAGCGAGCCGAGGCCGTGAGCCGGCTGGTTCACGCAGCGCCAGCGTCGGCGCCGAGTGCCGGGGTCGTGGCATCCGTCGCCTGCGGGCGCAGGCCGTGGCGGCGGCGCGCCACCCACACGTATCCGCGCCGGGCTCGCACCAGGGCCTCGCGGAGGAACGGCAGCGTGACCAGGTCCCAGGTCCCGCAGTACACCGCTTCCCGCCCACCGAATCCCGCCTTGAAGTAGCTGATGCCCGGATTGGCCAGCCCCCACATGTCGTAGACCGATCCGCCCGCCTCCTTGGCGCGGCGGATCGTCTCCCACTCCAGCAGGTAGTTGGCGCGCGACTCGGCGCCCGCGGCCGTCATGCCGCTGTAGGGCTGGGTGACGCGGCCGCCGCAGCTGAGCAGGAGCTTGGCTGCGGCTGGGCGACCATCGGGTGTGCACGCGAAGAGGAAGCGTGCTCCGCCGCTCGAGGCGAACGAGCGGTGGATGGCGGCGTAGGCCTCGCGCGATCGGTGGATGAAACCGCTTCGCTCGGCCGTCTCGACCATGATGGCGTAGAAGGCGTCCAGGTCCGAGGCATCCCCCTCCGCGACCGTGCAGCCATCGCGCTTGGCTCGGTTGACGTAGCGGCGGGTCGTGGCGCGCAGTGCACCCCACAGGTCCTCCTCGGGGCGTCCCAGGTCGATCAGCCGGGTGCGGTCATGCTGGACGGGATCGGCGGGCCGCCACCCGGTCGCTGCGAAGAGGTCACGCGGCGACTCGCCCTCGAGTGCCGGGTCGAGGGTCACATGCGTCAGGTACGCGGCGCGCGCCGCTCGACGAAGAGCCGAGCTGAAAGCCGTCAGGCTGGGCTCGTCGAACCGGTGAGCGATCGGTCCGCGTGCCGCATAGCCGATGCCGAACGGGCCCGGACCCAGGCGGCGCACGAGCACCTGCGCACCGATGGGCCCGGAACCCCCGTCAGCCACGACGCGCAGCGCGCGCCAGCCGTTGGGCGCCTTGGCGCGCGCCCAAGCCGTGAGCTGGAGGTGTGTCGGGGTCGTCGAGGAGGCCACGAATGCGTCCCACGCGGCGTCGTCTCGCCGAAGCGCGGAGACCTCGCCATGCGGAGCCGCGACGGTCGGAGGGTCGGGCCGCCGCGTGCGCAGGGCGATGTCCACCATGGCGATCAGCCTTCTGTCCGCCTCCCGATGGAGTCGCGGATCAATCCGATGGCGCGCGGGAGCTCGGGGAGGCGCACGAGCCGAGTGTATAGCAGGAAGACGGCCGCGCCGGCCGCCGTCGCGAGGAGCACCTGGAGGAGGACACCGGGCTTGCCGGAGAGGCCGAGCAGCCCGTCGCTGCCATGGAGCACACCGTACGCGGCGAGGCCGGCCACGGCCGCACCGACAGCGACCAGCGGCAGGATGCGGACGAACGAGCCGATGGCGAGCGACGGGACGCGCCGGCCGAGGAGCACGGTCAGGAAGATGGCCTCGACCCAGTCGCCCACGGCCACCCCGATGGCCAGTCCGATGAGGCCCAGCTGACCGACGGTGGCCACGGATATGACCACGTTGACCGTCACCGAGACGAAGACGCCGAGCACCGGCGTGACCGTGTCCTGGCCGCTGTAGAAGGCGCGCGCCAGGATGACCGCCAGTGACGATCCAGCAAGGCCGATGAGCAGCACCGCCAGGGTCTGGGCCGTCAGGTCGAGGGCGGGGACGTCGAAGGCCCCGTAGCCGAACAGCAGCTCCACCACCTGGCGGCTGATGACGATGCCGACGGCCGTGAAGAAGGACATCACGACGACGAGCATCCGGATGGCGCCCACGAGCAGCGAGCCGAAGCCACGAAGGTCCCCGGCCGCCACGGCTCGGGACAGCGATGGCAGCAGCAGGACCCCGAGCGGCATGCCGATGACCCCGACCGGGATGAGGAAGATGGTGAAGGCGACGCTGTAGACGCTGACGGCTCCCGCAGCGACCGTCGTCGCCAGCGTGGTATTGACGATGAAGGTGATCTGGTTGGCACCCAGCCCGATGGAGCGCGGCAGCATGAGGCGGAGCACCTGTCGCGCGGCGGCGTCGCGCGCATCCAGCACCAGCTGGTAGCGCATGCGGTGGCGGACCGCCGGCAGCTGCACCGCGACGTGCAGGAAGGAACCCAGGACGACACCGACGGCCAGCGACTCGATGCCCAGGAAGGGCGAGAGCACCAGCGCGCAACCGATGATGGCCAGGTTGTAGAGCAGCGGGGCCATGGCGGCTGCCCCGAACCGCCCCTCCGCGTTGAGCACGGCCGACGCGACCGCCCCTGCCGCGAGGAGGATCGGCGAGATGAGCATGATGCGCGTCAGCCGGACCGTCAGGTCGGTGGACGGGAGGTCGAAGCCCGGCACCAGGAAGGGCACGATCTGAGGGGCGAAGAAGGCCATCACCAGCGCGAAGCCGATGAGCACCATGAGCATGGCGTTGATGACGGTCGAGACGACCCGGAACGCGCGCGCCGACTCCTCCCGGTGGAGCAGGCCGGCCAGCACCGGGATCAGTGCCGAGCTGACCGCGCCGGCGGCCACGAGCTGGTAGATCAGGTCAGGGATGCGGAACGCCGCGAAGTAGGCATCGAGCTCTGCCTGTGCCCCGAACAGGTTGCCGATGACGACGAGGCGGAGCCAGCCCAGGACCCGCGAACCGAGATAGGCGGCGACCACGACCGCGCCCGCCCGCGCAAGGGTGCGACCGGACTGGCTCACGGGCGGGCTGGCCGAGGCTCGATCCCCGGGCGTGCCGAGGCCGCCATGGCCATCAGGCGGTCTGCTGATCCGAGTCGGCGGCTTCCCTGCCTCGCGACGTGACAGAGCGGAGGCGCTGGACCGTCGACAGCACCATGCGGCCCGGCCGGTCGGTGACGAGCTCGTAGGGACCGTCGAAGAGGCGCTCCTCCCCGCCGAAGTGCGCCTTGAAGCGGGCCAGGTTCGGCTCGTTCGTGCCCCACAGGTCGTAGCCCGCGAAGCCCCGCTCGCGGGAGCGCACGATGGCTTCCCAGATCACCAGATAGTTCGCCACCGACGAGCCTTCCCCGGACCGGGTCGAGGCCGAATACAGCTCGAAGATCCGCTCGCCGCCGGCCAGCAGCATGACCGCACCCATGGGTCGTCCGGCAGCGTCTCGTGCCAGCACGATGCTCGCTGCTCGGCGAGCATCGAACGCGCGAAAGACCTCCTCGAATCGATCCAGCCGCCGGAAGCCGACACGGAGTGCCGTCTCGCGATAGAGCTCGCCGAAGGCACTCAGCCCTCCCGCGCCCACCTCGCACGCGGTGATGCCGAGGCGCCGGGCTTTGTTGACCGACCAGCGCGCCGTCGAGCTCAGTCCGCTCCACAGTCGTTCCTGCGACAGCGTCAGGTCCACGACGCGCGTCTGGCTGGGCTGGACCCTGGTCCCGGGGCGCCACCCGGCGGCGAGCATCAGCTTGCCCTCAGCGCCGCCGCGGGGGAACTCCGGATCGGCCAGCACGTGTGTCAGGCGCTCGCGCTCGGCCTGGCCCCGGATGGCTGCGGTGAAGGCGCCGATGGAGGCCTCCGTGTAGTGATGCGCCAGTGGAGCGCGGGTGGCGTAGCCACGCGACCAGGGACCGGGACGCATGCGGTGCATGAGCAGTTGAGCGCCCACCGGGCCGTCGGGGGAGTCGGCCACGACCCGGACCGGTACCCATCCCCATCCGGCGTTCGCCTCCGCCCAGGCCGTCATCTGTCGGAAGGTGCCGAGGGGCAGGGCACGCACGAACGCGTCCCAGGCCGCCGGCTCCGCTCGCAACGCATCGGCCGTGGCCCTGGCCTCGGACGCCTGGGCCCTGGGCACCGCCGCGGCGCTCGCCGTCGTCACGAGCCGGGCGGCTGCCGGTCCGGGGAGGCGCGCGGATGTGCCGCCTCGTACGCACCCCGCAGGCGGCCGACCGACACATGGGTGTAGATCTGGGTCGTGGCGAGGCTGGCGTGGCCCAGCAGCTCCTGAACCACGCGCAGATCGGCGCCTCCCTCCAGCAGGTGGCTGGCGAAGGAGTGGCGCAGGGTGTGGGGCGAGGCGCCCTGCCGGATGCCGGCCAGGCGGAACAGGCGGTCGATCCGGTAGCGCATCCCGCGCACGGTGAGCGGCTCACCGGTCGCGTTCAGGAACAGGATCCCGGGATCCCGTCCCGTCCTGGCCTGGCGCAGGCGTGGCCGAGCTTCGTCGAGGTACGCCTGGAGCGCGTCGAGGGCGGGTGCTCCAAGCATCCCCACTCGCTCCTTGCGGCCCTTGCCCGTGACCCGCATCTCCCCGCGTCGCATGTCCACGTCGCTGAGGCGCACGGCCGCCAGTTCGCTGATACGCAGTCCGGCTGCGTAGGCCGTCTCCACGATCGCCCGATCGCGCAGGACGAGCGGGTCATCGGAGCCCTGCCCGATGACCCCTACCGTGTCGAGCGCCCGCTCCACCTCCGCCACCTCCAGCACCTGCGGCAACCGGCGCGTCTGGCGCGGCGTGCTGACCGCGGACCAGGGATCCCCGGCCACCCAGCCCTGTCTGTGGCAGAAGCGGTAGAACGACCGGAGCGACGCGAGGCGACTGCCCACGGAGCGGCGCGAGAGGCCGTCGGCATCCAGCGCCGCCAGGAACGCCCGCATCTGGCGTCGGGACGGGTCGCGCCAGTCCCGACCGGCCTCCGGATGCTCGGCCAGCCAGCCCAGATACCGCGAGACCCCGGTCGCGTACGCCCGTTGCGTGTGGGGAGAGGCGTCGCGGGCGCGCAGCGAACGCAGGAACGCCTCGAGCGCCGAGGGACCGTCGCGCCCGACGGCCGCTGGCTTACCGGCCGGAGCCCCCTCCCGATCGGCCGGCGTCACGCCGCGTCGGCGGCGGGTGGCCGGGCACGGGGCCGCCTGCGCGTGGCCTGTCGAGGCGAGCCTCTTCGCGTAGGGGGGGCGATGTCGGCGTCGGCGTCGGCGTCCGCGTCCCCGGCCGCCGTACTCGATCGACGCGCCCGGCCCCCGCGCCGTGGCGCGATCGCCCCGAGATCGGGTGGCCCACCCGCCAGCCGTTCCCCGATCGTGATGGGGTCGGGCAGCTCCACTCGCGCGCCGCAGCGCAGGCAGATGCCCGCCTTCCCGTCGCGCGCCACCGGGCCGGCATCCGCGTCGTGCACCGCTCCCAGCGGTTCGCGGCTGGTCGTGTAGTCACACGCCGGGTAGCGCGAACACCCATGGAAGATGCTCCCCGTGCGTCGGGCGCGACGCGCGACCAGCTGGCCCTGCCCGCACTTGGGACACTCCACCTCGAAGGCGAGAGGCGGCGGGGGCGGAGGGCCGGAACGCTTGATGTAGTCACAGTCGGGATAGCGCGAGCAGCCGGCGAACACACCGAAGCGGCCGCGCTTGGCGACGAGATGGCCCTCCCCGCACTCGGGACAGGCCTCGCCGGCGCCCTCGATGCTGGGCGCCTCGACCTCCTCGCCGGGCAGCGGACGCGACTCCTTGTGCTCGGGGTACTGCGAGCAGGAGAGGAACCGGCCGTTGCGGCCGAGCCGGATGAGCATGGGGTGTCCCAGCGAGCAGACCTCGTCGCTCTCCTCGGTCGTGAAGTCGCGTCGCTTGAGCTCGCGGCGCTTCACGTCGACCAGCTCACGGAAGGGGCCGTAGAAGTCGTGCAGCAGGGGTACCCAGTCACGCTCGCCGCGGGCGATCTCGTCGAGCCGCTCCTCCATCCGCGCCGTGAACTCCAGATCGACGAACTCGCCGAAATGGTCGACCAGGAGATCGGTCACGATCCCCGCCACCAGCTCCGGTCGCAGCCGGCGCTCCACCACCGCCACGTAGCCGCGGTCGATGATCGTGGAGATGATGGCCGCGTACGTCGACGGGCGGCCGATGCCGTGCTCCTCGAGTGCCTTGATCAGCGTCGCCTCCGTGTAGCGCGGCGGCGGCTCGGTGAAGTGCTGGGCCGTGGTGACGTCGCGGACGTCGGTCACGTCGCCCTGCGCGAGCGGGGGGAGCTGGCGCTCCTCCTCCTCGGCACGGTCGTCGTCGCGACCCTCGGTGTAGACGCGCGAGAACCCATCGAACAGCGTGCGGGTCGCACTGGCGCGGAGCCCATACCGACCCGCGGCGAGCTCTGCCGAGGTGGTCTCGAGCCGCTTGTCGGCCATCTGCGAGGCCAGGGCTCGCTGCCAGATCAGGCGGTAGAGTCGCAGCTCGTCCGATCTCAGGTCCTTCGCCAGCGAGTCCGGGTCGCGGGCGAAGCTCGTCGGCCGGATCGCCTCGTGAGCCTCCTGCGCGCCCTTGCCCTTGGTCCGGTGGACGCGCCCCTTGGGCACCGAGTACTCCGCCCCGAAGCGGTCGGCGATGACGCCGCGCGCCTCGTCCATGGCCACGCCGGCCAGAGCGGTCGAGTCGGTGCGCATGTAGGTGATGAGACCGGTCGGCTGGCCGTCGAGCTCGATGCCCTCGTACAGCCGCTGCGCCACGGACATGGTGCGCTTGGGACTGAAGCTCAGCTTCCGGCTGGCCTCCTGCTGGAGCGTCGAGGTCGTGAACGGCGGCGCCGGACTCCGCTTGCTCGGGCGAACCGCCACCTTCTCGACCACCGGTCGCGACGCCCGGATGACGGCCGCATGCGTTTCCGCGGCCCCGGCATCAGCGACCTCGGCGGTCTTCCCGTCGATGCGCGCCAGCTGAGCCGTGAAGACCTGGCCGTCCCGGGTGACGAGGAGGGCCTCGAGCGTCCAGTACTCCCGGGCGGTGAAGGCATCGATCTCGCGCTCCCGCTCCACGACGAGGCGCACGGCGACCGACTGCACCCGCCCGGCGGACAGGCCACCGCGCACCTTGCGTGAGAGGAGCGGGCTCAGTGTGTATCCCACCAGGCGGTCCACGATGCGACGCGTCTGCTGCGCGTCCACGAGGTGCGCGTCGATGCCCCGCGGGTGACGGAAGGCCTCGCGGATGGCGGTCTCGGTGATCTCGCTGAACGTCACGCGGCGCTGCTTGTCAGCAGGGACGTGCGCCGCCTCCGCGACGTGCCACGCGATGGCCTCGCCCTCACGGTCCAGGTCCGTCGCGAGGTAGACCGAGTCCGCCCGTCGCGCCTCCCGCGCGATGCGCTCGACCTGGCTGCGGCGGTCCTCCGACACGACGTACTCGGGCGCGAAGTCGTGATCGACATCGACGCCGAACTTGCCCTTGCCGGGATTCTCGGGGAGGTCGCGCACGTGGCCGTAGGAGGCCAGCACCTGGTAGTCGGGACCGAGGTACCGCTCGATCGTCCGCGCCTTCGCCGGCGACTCGACGATCACGAGGTTCTTGGTCATCGGCCGGGAGTGTAGCAGTCGCCCCTGGCGGCTCCGCTGGTGCCCCGGCCGATGCCGCAGCCGGTGCTGGTGCGCGCGTCAGGCGTCCCGGATGCGACGCAACAGGTCCGCGTCGGGCTCATCGTCCATGTCCACCGGCTCGTCGAGGGAGCCCAACCCGGGCAGGGCGACGAGCCCCTCGTGCGAGCCCAGCGCCGTCCGGGGGATCTCGATGAAGCGGATCGACACGAGAGGGATGACGAACCACGAATCCAGGCGATCGGTCCAGTTCGGCTTCGTGCCGCTCAGCAGTCGGAGGTTCGTGCAGACGAGCATCGCGTCGCCCGCGGTGGGCATCGACTCGATGTCCGCGAGCAGCGGCTGCTCGTTGGACATGTGGATGACGACGCCGTGGATCACGCACCGAGGGTAGGCTGCGCCGGTCGCCACGGACAGCCGTACGGAGGTCCCTCCGTGCCCTCACCGACCGTCAGCACCGAGCAGCGGTCCGGAGGGCAGGTACGCGGGCCCCATGGCCTGGATCCAGCCGCGCAGCAGCAGCAGCGTCACCGCGCCCGAGACCACCGGCGCCGTGAGCCCTGTCGCGGCGACCAGTGCGTCCGGGCCACAGGGGCCCTGGGCCAGCCTTCGGGCCACGGCGCGCTCGACCGGCCCGAGCATCGCCAGCGCTCCTTCCAGGGACAGGTGCGCCGCTGCTCCCTCGGCGTCGCGGCTGGCTCGGCCGTCCCCGTCGTACCCCAGGTCGACCACGAGCTCGTCGAGACCGACCAGCGGGCGGGCCGGCGTCTCCCGCAGGAGGGCCAGGCAGCCGCCCGTGTGCACGTCACCCGGTCGGCCAGGAGCCGCCAGGACCAGGCGGCCCTGCTCCAGCGCGTGACGCGCCGTGATGAGGGCACCGCTCCGCGCGGGCGCCTCGACCACGATGGTCGCGTCGCCGAGCGCGCTGATGATCCTGTTGCGCCGCGGGAAGGTACCCCGGGTGGGCAGGATGTCCGGCGCATGCTCGGTGACGACGGCACCGCCGGTCCGGAGCATCCGCTCCAGCAGCTGCCGGTGCGCGCGAGGACCGGGGTGCGCATGGCCGCCACCGACTACCGCGACCGTGCGCCCCTCGGCCGCCATCGTGGCCGCGTGCGCCGCCCCGTCGATCCCGATGGCGAGGCCGGAAACGACGACGACCCCTACTCCCACGAGCCGGGTACAGATGCGGGCCGTCAATGCACGCCCCTCGAGCGTAGGTCGGCGCGTACCGACGACAGCGACCGCCCGATCGGCGGAGAGCACGCCCTGCGCTCCCCAGCCGTAAAGGACGGGCGGCGGGGGATCCAGGATGCGGAGCCGGTCGGGGTAACTCTCGTCGAGCGGGGTCACGACCCAGACGTCGAGCTCCTCCAGGCGGCGATGCGCCCGTCGGGGGTCTCGCGAGACGGCCGCGAGAGCGTCCTTCGTCCGGGTCGGGATGCGGACCTCCGGTAAGGTGAGGCCGACCCCGGAGGCCACCGCACGGATGGCCGCCTTGGCGCCCCCGTGCTCCGCGATCAGTGCCCAGAAGATCCTGTCACCCACCCCGGGCGCCGATGCCAGCGAGATCCAGGCGTCACGCTCGCCGTCGGTCGACGTCCCTGCACCGTGACCCTCCACCGTCAGGCGGCGAGCGACGGGGTGGCGGCGGGGTCACGGAAGCCGGCTGCGGCGAGCAGATCCGCCTCCGTGACGGCCTCGCGCGAGCCAAGGTCGGCGATGGTGCGTGCCACGCGCAGCACCCGATGCACACCACGAGCGGTCATCCCGGCCCGCGTGGCGAGCTCGGTCGCGAGCCGCCGCTCGGCCGGACCCAGCCGGCAGGCACGCACACCGGCCGGACCCGGGAGATGCGCGTTCGGCCGACCCGAGTTCCGGGCTCGGGCGAGGGCGCGCGCGTCCGCGATGCGCGCCGCCACGGCGGTGCTGGCTTCTGCCGTCCGCTCGCCGACGAGCTCGGTGGGGGGCACGCGCGGCATCTCCACGCGAAGATCGAGGCGGTCGACCAGCGGTCCGCTCACGCGCCGCACGTAGCGCTCCGGTTCGCCGTGCGGACAGCGACACATCGTCTGTTGATCGCCCGCCCAGCCGCATCGGCACGGATTCATCGCCGCGACCAGCTGGACCCTCGCCGGATAGCGGATGCTGCCGTGGGCGCGGCTGATCTCGACCGTGCCGTCCTCCAGCGGCTGGCGGAGTGCGTCGAGGACATCCCGGTCGAACTCGGCCAGCTCGTCCAGGAACAGGACCCCCCCATGCGCGAGCGTCACCTCGCCGGGGGACAGGTGCGGTCCCCCGCCGACCATCGCCGCGTATGAGATCGTGTGGTGCGGCGCTCGGAAGGGCCGCTCGCTGATCAGCCCCTGTTCGGCCTTGAGGCGTCCCGCGACGCTCCGGATGACCGTCTGCTCGAGTGCCTCGTCTGGCGCGAGCGGGGGCAGGAGGCCCGGGATGGCTCGTGCCAGGAGCGTCTTGCCGGCACCCGGTGAGCCGATGAGCAGCAGGTTGTGCCCGCCGGCCAGCGCCACCTCGAGCGCCCAGCGCGCGTGCGCCTGACCCTGGATGTCCGCCAGGTCGACCGACCCGCCGACCGCAGTGAGGTCGGGAGACTCCGCTGCTACCGCGCCTCCCGAGACGGAGATGCCGGCCCTTCGCGTCGCCGTCCCGGCGCGGCGCCCACGAGGCCCCGCCACAAGGCGTGCGGCGTCGTCGAGTCCCTCCACCGGGGATGCTTCCAGCCCGGCCACGAGCCGGGCCTCGTCCACGTTCTCGGCCGGTACCGCGACCCGGCGATAGCCGGCACGAGCCAAGGTCGCGACCATGGGCAGGACGCCCGGGACGGCGCGCACGTCGCCGGAGAGCGAGAGCTCGCCGAGGAGCGCCCAGCCGCCCGTCGAGGCGCGCACCTGTCCCGATGCCACCAGGATGCCGACGGCGATCGCGAGGTCATAGGCGGCGCCGTGCTTCCGCCGGTCGGCCGGTGCCAGATTGACCGTGATGCGCGACAGCGGGTACTCGAAGCCGCTGTTGCGGATGGCGCTCCGGACCCGTTCGCGAGCCTCCGAGAGCGCCGCATCGGGCAAGCCGACGATGTGGCAGATGGGAAGCCCCGGCGCGACATCGACCTCGACCCGGATCAGCTCGCCGCGCAGACCATGGACGACGGCGGTGACCAGCGTCGCGAGCATGGCGCGACCCTATCGAGCGCCGCTTGCCGGCGGATCGACGCTCGCTTATCGGCCGCTCGACCCGGCCGGTGCCGGAGCGGCCGGACGGCCCGGCCGCGCCGGTGCTTAGGGCGCGGCGACCGCCGTGTCGCAGTAGACGAACGGGTCCTGCGCGGGCGCGCCGGGTGGCGTCTCGCCGGTGAGCTCCGGATTGTCCGGAAGCGTCGGCGCCACTTCGTCCCACCAGGCCTTCCGAGCCAGGATCACCTGCGTCTGGTACTCGCAGTACCCGACCGGCTTGACGCGCCGCATCCCACCGAAGGCGTACCCGGAGAGTGCCGAGAGCTCACCGAGGGCGGCGCTGTGCACGCCCTTCGCTTCCGCGGTCGTCGATCGCCCCACGCCGTCTGCAGCCACGGGGTGCCCGGCACCCATCGGCAGCCCGATGCCGCCACCGGTCGCCTGGGCCGGGTCGTAGTCGAGGCTGTCGGGCGTCCAGGCCGCCTGCTCGAGCGCGCGCCGGAGCTGCCAGTTCGTGACCGAGGCGCAGGCCCCCTGCGAGCACTTCTTCGCCGCGGCGCCCTTGCCGCGCGGCACGTTCGTCGCCATGACCGGCTTGCCGTCCACCGAGCGGATGCCGCGCTTGTGCTTGAGCGTCCGCCGCGTCTCGAGCAGGACCCTCGACGCCAGGCCCGCGGATCGCGGCGTGCTGAAGCTCGTCCCGCTCACGCTCGTCGTGCCGCTCTCGCAGTCCATGCAGTAGGGCAGCGTCTGCGTGAAGTCGGAGACGAAGTCGGGCAGGTTGCCGGAGAGCAGCGTGTCGCCCTCCGACGATCCTTCCTCGATGCCCGAGACGCCGATGCTCCACCACGGTCCCGCCCCGGCACGGAGCGCCGTCACGCCCGGCCCGTTGCCGCCGGAGCTGAAGTGCAGCTTGCCGCGCGACACGACGCCCTCGTACGAGTGCTCGAAGGCGCGGTACTCCGGGAGCGGCACGAGCCCGAAGCCGACCGACACGCCGTAGCTCGTCGTCACGATGTCGACGGCGGGGTTCTGGAACGCCGCGGCGTGCGTCTCCGCGCTGCCCAGTGCGTTGTTCGCCTCGATGAACAGGATGATCGCGTCGGGGTTCGCCGTCAGGACGGCGGCCGACGTCCCGACGCCGTGCGGGTTCTTCGCGGTCGTGGGCTTGAGATACGGCTCGTCCTCTCCCTCCACGGCGAGCGAGGTGGCGATGATGTTCGTGCCGGCGAAGTGGTACAGCTCGCCTCGCTCGACGCGCGCCCAGAACCCGGCGTCCGCGAAGCGGTCGGAGGCGAAGTCCCCCGTCCGGGTCAGCCGGACCACGTTCTCGGGCTTCACGCCCAGCTCGTCGAGCACCTCCTGGGTCACCGACGACGGTCGCTGGTAGTAGAAGTCGTGGTACGGGTTGATCGCGGAGTCGATGTCGGCGACGATGACGCGCGGCCGATCGGGGTCCGACGGGATCGCGACCTCCGTCCCCGAGCAACCGGTCGCGTCGACGACGGCGCCGCTCGGCGTCCCCGGGCAGTCGTCGTCGACGTCGGCGACCCCATCGCCGTCCGAGTCACGCGTCGAGTCGGTCGCGAGCAGCGTCACCTGGGCGCTGTAGGCGACCGCCCTGCTCGAGAACGGCACCGCTCGGACGGTGTACGTGTGCGTCCCGTTCAGCGCCGGGAACTCGACCGACTCGGTCGTGCCGGCATTGTCGGCGACCGCGATGTAGTCGCCGTTCGCGTCGAGGACGTAGAGGTCGTAGTCGGATCCCCTGTTCTGGCTTGCGTCGAACGCGCGGAGCGCGACCTTGACGCTGGAGTCGGGATGCGTCGCGAGGTAATCGTCCGGGAGCGCGACCGTCAGCGCGAAGTCGTCGCACGGCGCGAGGTCGGGGAGGCACTGCAGCGTGGAGCCGTCGAAGAGCGGGTCGGAGCGGTTCGGTGCGACGAACGGCCCCCCTTCGTACGAGACGGTCCGCTCTGCGTCGTTGACCTGCCCGCCGTCGGGTGTCGCCGCAGCCGCGGGTCCGGCGAGGGGAAGCAGCATCGCCATGGCGACGAGCACCGCGCCCGCCCTGATCGAACCCCGAACGCGCATCTATGTCACCTCTGTCGGACGCGGCGTCTGCATGGGACGCGGGCGGCTCGGGGAGCCACGCGGGCGCAGCGCTCGACAAAGGCTAACGCACCACGCCCCGGGGTGTCAACCCTCCGATCACGTCGCGGCCGGGGACGGCGGGCGCCGTCGATCACGCGCGGGCCGCGACGGCCTCGATCTCGACCAGGTACTCGGGCGCCACGAGCGCCGCGACGACGATGAACGTCGAGGCGGGTCGATATCCCTCTGCCTGGTAGCGAGCGCGAACCTCGCGCACCGCGGCGATGTGCTCGCTGCTTGTGACGAACGTCGTGACCTTGACGACATCGTCGAGACCCATCCCGGCGCTCTTCAGGAGCGCGACGATGTTCTCCCAGGCCTGTTCCGCCTGCGCGCCCACATCCGTGGCGATCGTGCCGCCCGGGGCGATGCCGACCTGACCCGAGATGACCAGCCAGCGTGCGCCCGCGGCGACCTCGACGGCGTGGCTATAGCTGGGCGCGACCGGGCCCGCGATCTCATCGGGGGCATGGGTCTTGTGCACGAGGCGCTCCACGAGTCCCTCGACGATGCCAGCCGTGACCGCCGCCTCAGCCGGTCGGGCCGCTCCGCTCGCCGCCGGTCGTGCCCATCGAGGGCGCGTCCGGGGACCGCGGCGCCACCGGGCCGCCCACGGAGCTCGCGGCGGAGAACCCTCGGTCCACGTAGTCGCCGACCCGGCGTGCCAGGTCCGTCAGCTCCAGCGGGAGGATGTACTTGGTCGACGGCGACGCGCCCAACGCCTTGAGCGCTTCCAGGTACTGGAGCGTCATGGTCCGCTCATCGACCGTCCGAGCCGCCTGGAAGATGCGTTCCAGCGCCTGGCTGAAGCCCTCCGCCTCCAGGATCGCCGACTGGCGCCGCCCCTCGGCTCGCAGGATGGCCGCCTGCTTCTCGCCCTCGGCGACGTTGATGTTGGCCTGGCGCGAGCCCTCGGACTCGGTGATGACGGCGCGCCGGTTCCGCTCCGCGGAGAGCATCCGGTTCATCGAGTCCTGGACGTCGCGCGGCGGGATGATCTCGCGGATCTCCACGATGGTGACCTTGCCGCCCCACCGCTCGGTCTGCTCGTCCAGCTTGGCGCGCAGGACCTCGTTGATCTGGTCGCGCTTGGAGAGCACGTCGTCGAGCAGGATGTCGCCGATGACGGCGCGCAGCGTGGTGGTCGCGATGCCCTGCAAGGCGCCGGCGAAGAAGGCGACGTTCACGACGCTCTTCAGCGGGTCGATGATGCGCCAGTAGATCAGGAAGTCGATGTTGATCGGCGCGTTGTCCTTGGTGATCGCCGTCTGGCTGGGGATCTCGATGAACTGCTCGCGAAGGTCCACGCGCACCGGGCGGTCGACCAGCGGGATGAGGAAGACGAGTCCCGGGCCCTTGACCAGCCCCTCGTTGGTGCGTCCGAAGCGGAAGACCACCAGACGGTCGTACTCGTTGACCACCCGGACCGAGAGGTAGACGAGGACCAGGATGACGACGGCGACGAGGGCGACCGCCGCGATGGTGACCGGATCCACGTGGACCTCCTGCTAGGGCTGTCTATTCTCAGGCAAGCGAGACGCTCGTGTCCGTGGGCTCCACCAGCAACGTCAGTCCTTCCTGGCCCACGACGCGCACGGCCGTACCGCGCTCCAGCGATCGACCGTCGGAGGTGCGTGCGGTCCACTCCTCACCCGCCGCGTAGACCGACCCCGTGGGCGCGAGTGGCCGGCGGACCGCGGCCGGCGTGCCCAGTGGCAGCGTAGGCCCGCCGCTCGTCCCCCCGATGGTCATGGGCGCGAACCGATGCGTCCGCACGGCAGCGAGCAGGACCATGGCCATGAAGGCCGCGGTGAGGAGCGTCATGGTGATGATGATGGGCGCCGCTACCTCGACGTCGGGTGCCTCGGGCGTGCCCGGTTCGGTGTAGAGGGCGGCGGCACCCAGCGCGAAACAGACGACGCCCGCCACCGTCAACAGGCCGTGGCTGGTCACGGTGAGCTCCAGCACGAACAGGACGATGGCCAGGCCGATGAGGATCAGTCCGCCGATGTTCAAAGGCAGGCTGCCGAAACCGATGAAGGCCAGGATGAGCGCGATGCCACCCAGGATGCCGGTCACGAAGTTGGGGTTCTGGAGCTCGAAGATGAGGCCGTAGAAGCCGATCGTGAAGAGGATGAAGGCGATGTTCGGGTCGGTCAGGATGTGCAGGAACTGCTGGAGCGGGTTCATCGGCAGCTCCTCGACCGGTGCGCCCTCCGTGGCGAGGGTCACTTGCTGCCCGTTCACCGTGACCGTGCGCCCGTCCAGGGCGGCCACCAACTCCTCGATGGAGCCCGCCTTGATGTCGACCGCGCCCTCCTCCAGCGCCTGGTCGACCGTGTAAGAGGCGGCGTCGCGGATGGTGCTCACCGCCCACTCCACCGGTCGATCGCGCTCCTCCGCGATGGCGGTGATCGAGGCGATCGAATCGTTGAGCACCTTCTCGCCGAGATCGCCCTCGATGTCCTGGCCTTCTCCGGTGACCGGCGTCGCGGCCCCGATGTTCGTGCCCGCCGCCATCGCCGCCACGTGGGCGGCCAGGGTCATGAAGGTGCCGGCACTGGCGGCCCGGCTCCCGGAAGGCGCCACCCAGACCACGACCGGCAGCGGCGCGTCGAGGAAGGTCTTCACGATCTCCCGGGTCGCGTCGAGCGAGCCGCCCGGAGTGTCGAGGCGGACCACGACCGCGGCGGCACCGTCGCGATCGGCTCGAGCGATCGAATCGCGCAGGTAACCGGCCATCACCTGGTCGACCACACCGGTGGTGGGCAGCACCACGACACTGCCGGGGCTCGCCCCGAGCGCAGACGCCGCGAGAAGCATCAACAGTCCGCACACGAGGGACGCCGCACGGAGCGGGGCGAGGAGTCGGGCGACGACGCGGGGCTTCATGGCGGTGCCTTCACGAGCATCGTACCCGTTCGGCGGCGCGGGACTAAAGTCGGACGCCGCTGGTCCGCCCCGTCAGGAAGTCGTACACGAGGCTGCTCCATGTCTCGAGGCGGTCGTAGACGCGCAGCACCTGGACCGGCGTCACGAACGAGCCCTTCAGCTTGTGCGTCTCGCGGACCTCGACGGCACGGCCCTTCGCCTCGACCAGATAGACGATGCCCAGGTGGACGGCGCCCACCGGATCGGTGTCATCGTTCAGCAGCCCGACCAGGCGGAACTCGGGCGTCCAGTCAGCGGCCAGCTCCTCCGACCACTCGCGCGCAAGCCCGCGGTGGATGTCGCCGTCCTCTGCGTCGACGTGACCCCCGACGCCGATCGAGTGGCGCTCGTGCAGCCGGGTGTCGGTCCCGGCACGGGTGCGGCGCATGAGGAAGATCCGGCCCCGGTCGCGGAGCACGGCGTAGGGGATGATCTGCTTCCACGACGGGTCGTCCTCGACGTCACTCCTCGGGCGATACGTCCCGTGCGTGGCCACGCTGGCGAAGAAGGGCCCCACGTCCCCGTGCGCGATCCCTCGCCAGGAGGCCCCCGCGGGCGCTCGACTGCGCGGGATGCCGAGCACGCGCTCATCACCACTCACGGGATCACGGTACTGGGACGCGACCGCGCGGGGCGCTCCACACGATCGGTCCGACGACGGCTACCGTGCTGCGACGCCCACAGCCGGGACGGCCTCCAGAGCCGCCGCGATCCGCTCTTCCGGGTACTCATGGTCCTCGAGTCGACCCGCGATCGACCGCTCGTACGCGCCCATGTCGAAGTGCCCGTGCCCGGAGAGGTTGAACAGGATGACGCGTGCGGTCCCCTCCTCCTTCGCGCGCACCGCCTCATCGATGGCCACCTTGATCGCGTGGCTCGACTCGGGCGCCGGAAGGATGCCCTCCGCCCGGGCGAATCGGACGCCCGCCTCGAAGGTCTCCGTCTGGTGCACCGCCCGGGCCTCGATGATGCCCTGCTCCTTGAGCAGCGACACGAGCGGCGCCATGCCGTGGTAGCGCAGCCCACCGGCGTGGATGGGCTGGGGGATGAAGTCGTGGCCCAGCGTGTGCATCTTGACCAGCGGCGTCATCTGGCCCGTGTCGCCGAAGTCGTACCGGTACTCGCCGCGGGTCAGGCTCGGTGCCGCGGCGGGCTCGACGGCCATGAAGCGGTAGGAGCCCTCGCCGCGCAGCTGGCGCCCGACGAACGGGAACGCGAGCCCGGCGAAGTTGGAGCCGCCGCCAGTGCAGCCGATGATCACGTCCGGCTCCTCACCGGCCATCGCCATCTGCTCGATCGCCTCCTGGCCGATGACCGTCTGGTGCAGGAGCACGTGGTTCAGCACCGAGCCCAACGAGTACTTCGTGTCCTCTCGGCCCGCCGCGTCCTCCACGGCCTCGCTGATCGCGATGCCCAGCGAGCCGGTCGAGTCGGGATCCTCGTTGAGGACGCGCTTGCCATACTCGGTCGTCAGGCTGGGGCTGGCGACGACCTCGGCACCGTAGACCTCCATGAGGTTGCGCCGGTACGGCTTCTGGTCGTACGAGGCGCGGACCATGTAGACCTTGACCTCGAGTCCGAAGAGCGCGCCCGCGAAGGCGACGGCCGAGCCCCACTGCCCGGCGCCCGTCTCGGTCGCCAGGCGCTTGACGCCCGCCTCCTTGTTGTAGAACGCCTGGGCGATGGCGGTGTTCGGCTTGTGGCTCCCGCCCGGGCTCACGCCCTCGTACTTGTAGTAGATGTGGGCCGGCGTATCGAGCGCCGCTTCCAGGCGGTGGGCGCGGAAGAGCGGGCTGGGCCGGTACAGCGCGTAGGCCTCGCGCACGGGGCCCGGGATCTCGACCTCCCGCTCGGTCGACACCTCCTGGCCGATGAGCGCCATCGGGAAGAGTGGTGCCAGGTCGTCAGGTCCGACCGGCTGCCCGGTGCCGGGATGGAGCACCGGTGCCGGTGGGACGGCGAGGTCCGCCGCGATGTTGTAGTAGCTGCGCGGGATGCGCTCCTCGCCGAGGAGGTACTTGGTGTGGCTGCGCGTCATCGGGTGGCTCCTTTCGCGGATCCTGACCCGGCCGTTCCGGGGCCGGGAATCACGTGACCGACCTTCCTCCTGCCGGGACGAAAGGTCGGTCCTTCCGCGGTGCCACCCGCTTTCGATGCCGTCGACCGGCTGGCCGCAGCATCGCGCTCGTCTCGCCGACGGGCCACTCCAGGGGAGATCGAGCCGATCGGTGCTGCCATGATATCGCTGGCGCGCTGCGCCGGAGCCTAGCGACGCCTCGACGTCCGAGGGGTCGATCGGTCCGGAGGCTCGCGGGTCCATTCGCCGCTGCCGCCGTCCCAGCTTCCACCAGCCGCTGGGTCTCTGTGCCGGCCGCGCGTCGGGTACTCCTCCCGGTCATCGCCCGATCTTCCGTTGTGGCCGCGGAGTCTAGGAGCCGCTCGCTGAGCCGTCAAGGAGCGTGGGACCAGGGGACGCGACCGATCCGCCCAGCGGCACCACGTGCACCGGCTCGTAGCGGGCTCCCGCCCCTCCCAGGTGGCTGCGCTGGAGGACGACCGAGTCGACCCGCCAGCCGATGCTCGCTCCAGCGCCGCCGGCACCAGCCAGATCAGCGATGAGCCGGCTGGAGGCGCGTCGAGCCACGGTCACGTGCGGGAGCTCGCCGGCGCTGTGAGGACCGCTGCGCCAGCCGACGGCAGCCTCGAGCGAGCGCGCCAGTCGCGTGATCTCCGTTGCGCCCCGCCCGACCTCCAGCCACGCGACGCCGTCGTCACCCCGGCGTGCCCGTCCGCCGCCCTGACCCAGCTCCACGTGGATGGGGCTGGCGCGCGTCGCCACGCGTCCGATGGCCTCGCACAGCAACCGCACTCGGGCCGGCGGGACGGGGCCCAGGAAGACCAACGTCACGTGCAGGACCTCGGCGGGCAGCCAACGCGCCTCCGGATGAGCAGCACGATGAGGGGCGAGCCACTCCTCGCATCGCGCGGCCGGTGCCGGCGGCAGGGGCAGGCCGATGAAGAGCCGCCACGAGTCGCTCACCGAGGCGCGCCGGACCCCCGGTCAGGACGCGCGGCTCGCGCGAGGACGCTCCACACCGAGCAGTTCGAGTAGGCCGAAGAGGTCGCCGATGACCGGCACATCATCACCGGGCGGAGCAGCGGGGACGCGAGCCGGGCCGATGCGGCGGTCGATCAGGACCGGCTCGATGCCTGCGGCTCGGGCGCCCTGGACGTC
>JAUJNA010000010.1:49479-52595 GCA_030446555.1 Chloroflexota bacterium
TCCATGTCCCAGGCACCGGCGCCGACGGCCTCGGTCAGCGCCTTCGCCAGCTGCTCCTCGGTGACGCGCACGCCGTACTCGGGGAAGGCTGAGAGATAGACCGCCGCCCAGGAAGGATCCGCACGCAGCAGCGTGTCCCCGGCATCCAGGAACACGACCGCGGGGGTCAGGGGTCGCGACATGGCGAAAGTCTATCGAGCCGCTGGGATGCTTCTCCTCGCCGGCCGCGCTACCGAGCCAGGGCGCTCGCGAGCGCCTCCCAATACCGCGCGATGGTGCGGATGCCGCCCTCGTAGTTGGCCAGTGTCATGAACTCGTTGGGCGAATGCGCATGATCGTCGGGAGGCGTGAACCCGAGCAGCACGACCGGCAGCCCCAGCATCGATCCGAACGAGGCGGCGGCCGGGATCGAGCCACCTTCCCGCAGGTAGACCGGGCTCTGTCCGAAGACCTCCTGGAGGCACTGCGCGGCGGCGCGGGTGGCGGGATGGTCGATGCCGGTCAGGCTCCAGAGGCCGTCGCTGATGAGCTGGGTCTCCACCCGCACACCGGGTGGCGTGAGCGCCGCCACGTGGTCGCGCACCCGCTGGAAGGTCCGCTTCGGGTCCATGTCGGGCACCAGCCGGCAGGAGACCTTGGCGTGGGCATGGGCGGGGATGATCGTCTTCGACCCTTCGCCCTGGAACCCACCCCACAGCCCGTTGACGTCCAGCGTAGGACGGGCGCCGCGCCGCTCCAGCGCCCCGAACCCGGGTTCCCCGAAGAGGGCCGGCACGCCCGTCTCGCGGGCCATGCCGTCCTCGTCGAACGCCAGACGCGCGAACTCTCGCCGTTCGGCCTCGCTGAGCGCCCGGACCTCGTCGTAGAAGCCGGGCACGGCTACCGTGCCGTCAGGGTCCCTGAGGCCCGCCAGGATGACCGCCAGCGCGTTGGCCGGGTTCTGGACGTTGCCGCCGTAGGTGCCCGAGTGGAGGTCCTGGCTCGGGCCGGTGACGTCGATCTGGGCGTACATCAGGCCGCGCAGCCCGATGGTGATGGCAGGCACGTTGCCCTGGAAGAAGCCGGAGTCGCTGATGACCGCGAGGTCGGCGCCCAGCCGCTGGCGGTTCGCCTGCAGCCAGGCGTCGAAGTTGACCGATCCCGACTCCTCCTCACCCTCGAAGAGGTAGCGGACGTTGACGGGCAAACGGCCCTTCGTCTCGAGCCACGCGCGGGCGGCCCAGAGATGGAGGTGGATCTGGCCCTTGTCGTCCGCCGCGCCGCGGGCGTAGATGCGACCGTCCTCGATCCGTGGCTCGAACGGGGGCCGCACCCAGAGCTCGAGCGGATCGACGGGCTGGACGTCGTAGTGGCCGTAGACGAGGACCGTGGGAGCGCCCTCCGCGTGCAGCCAGTCGCCGTAGACCACGGGGTGGCCGGCGGTCGGCGAGACCTCGACATGCTCCAGACCGATGGCGCGCATCCGCTCCGCGAGCCACTCGGCGGCCGTGCGCATGTCCCCTGCATGCTCGCTCAGCGCCGAGATGCTGGGGATGCGAAGGAACGCCTGGTACTCCTCCAGGCGCTCCCGTGCCGTCCGGTCGAGGTACGGATCGACGGCCGCTGCGGCGTCGCTCACCCCGCGTCGGTCGATCAGGCGGGCTGCGGCGAGGGAGCCTGCTGCGGCTTGCCGCGGGGCGTCTCCGGCCGCGGCTCCAGGTCGGGCAGCGGCACGGGCGTGAACCCACCGCCGGCTCCTGCGTCACGGCGCGGGTCGGGCAGATCGGCGAACATGGCATCGAACGCTTCCTGCTCCACGGTCTCCTCGGCCACCAGCCGCTCGGCCAGGTGGATCAGGCGATCCTTGTGCCGGGTCAGGGCGTCCATCGCGCGGGCATAGGCCTTGTCGATGATGGCGCGCACCTCTTCGTCGATCTGCTTGGCCACATCGTCCGAGTAGTTGCGCTGCTCGCCGATCTCGCGGCCCAGGAAGACGAGCTCGTCGCGCTTCCCGAAGGCGAGCGGCCCCAACTTGTCGCTCATGCCGAACTCGGTGACCATGCGGCGGGCGACCGTGGTCGCCTTCTCGATGTCGTTCGACGATCCGGTCGTGGTGTCACCGAAGATGAGGCGCTCGGCGGCGTTCCCGCCCAGCATCCCCGCGATCTTGTCCTCGAACTCGGCCTTGCTCTGGAGGTACCGGTCCTCGGTGGGCAGGCCCATGGTGTAGCCGAGCGCCATGCCGCGGCTGATGATGCTCACCTTGGCCACCGGGTCGCACTTGGGAAGGACGCGCTGCACGAGCGCGTGACCGCCCTCGTGGTAGGCGATGATCGCCTTCTCGGCGTCGCTGATGACGCGGCTCTTGCGCTCCGGGCCGGCGACCACCCGTTCCAGCGCCTCGCCGAACTCGGGCGTGCTGATGACCTTCTTGTTGCGACGCGCGGCGAGGATGGCCGCCTCGTTCACCAGGTTGGCCAGGTCGGCTCCGGAGAAGCCGGGTGACTGGCGCGCGACGGTCTGGAGGTCGATGGCCTTGTCGAGCGGCTTGCCCTTGACGTGCACCTTCAGGATCTCCAGCCGGCCCTTCATGTCGGGCCGGTCGAGGATGACCTGGCGGTCGAATCGGCCGGGGCGCAGCAGCGCCGGGTCCAGGACGTCCGGCCGGTTGGTGGCGGCGACGACGATGACGTTGGTGTTGGTGTCGAAGCCGTCCATCTCGACGAGGATCTGGTTCAGCGTCTGCTCGCGCTCGTCGTGCGAGCCGCCCAAGCCTGCGCCGCGCTGGCGGCCGACCGCGTCGATCTCGTCGACGAAGACGATGCACGGGCTGTTGCGCTTGGCCTGGTCGAAGAGGTCGCGCACCCTGGACGCACCGACGCCCACGAACATCTCCACGAACTCGGAGCCCGAGATGCTGAAGAAGGGCACACCGGCCTCACCGGCCACGGCCCGCGCGAGGAGCGTCTTGCCCGTGCCAGGGGGGCCGACGAGCAGCACGCCGCGCGGGATGCGCGCGCCGAGCGAGTTGAACTTCTCGGGGTACTTGAGGAACTCCACGACCTCCTGGAGCTCCGTCTTGGCCTCGTCCACGCCGGCCACGTCCTGGAACGTGACGACCGTCTTGTTGCCCAGGA
>JAUJNA010000015.1 GCA_030446555.1 Chloroflexota bacterium
GAACCCTTCGCCGATGTGCGGGCCGAGCTACTCGCCAGCGTCACCAGGTAATCGGGTAGTGGGTCAGTTTGACAGGCCTGTGAGACGTCGCAGCTCGCCGACCCGCTCAAGGCCCTCGACGAATGGGCCTATGTGCAGTACACGCTCGGCCGATAGAAGACGGATTCTCGTGGAACGCTCCACCAGTTCCGCGGCATTGCCAACGCGACGGCTCCAGGCCTCCCACTGGTCACCCACCGCGTCTTCGAGTAGCTGCGGAGCGGCCTGCCGCGGACGCGCTACCACGAAGATGTGGGCTTGGCGCCGTTGATCCTCGGGCGTCGGATCCGCCTTCATCCACTCGTCAAGGAGCTTGTCGATCGGGGGATCGCCGCGCCGGGGAGTAGAACCTTGGGTGGCGTTGCGGTGGATACGGTCCTCGAAGTAGCGACGGACCTCGTGGTGTTTCAAGGGGGCGGAGATGGTGTCGAATCGTCCATAGAACCGCCCTTGGTGGGCGTGCGGCGCATCATCGCTGACGGGGACGGTAATGACCAAGTATCCGGTCACCGGAGGGTCCTTCCGAAGTACCGAAACCTGGCACGGCACCGGAGGGTCGACGCCCCGGGCGATGGATTCAACCCGCTCCCGTTGCCCGGCCAGACTGATCGGCGTGAGGACCGGGGGCGGCCCCTCATCCACACCCACCAAGATGACACCGCCTCCGAGCGCCATGGCGGCGAGGTCCTTGCCTATCTCCCGGGCGCCTGCATCACCGGGTGGCAACTCCCGCTTGAACTCTAGATGATCGCCCTCCCCGGCCTCCTGGGACTGGGCGGCAGTGAGGAGCTCCGCCTCCGTGCGAAAGGGCATTCCGATGCTCCTCGCGTCAACATGCCGGGCGAACAGGTGCACCGTCGCTTCCAGCGTCCATCGTGTCCATCCTATGCGTTTGCCGTGGCTGTCAACGTGGCTGTCAAACGGCGGTCCAGGCGACCCTGACAGCCCCGCCAACGGCCATTCTGAGCGTGGAAAGGTGGTGCTTCCCCACGCCGGAGTGATGGATAATCGCCGTCCACTCCTCGACGCTGCGACCCGTGGCCCGCTCGACATTGGCGAGCTGTTTGGCGATCTGCTCACCGACCGAGCTCATCGTTCGTCCCGAGGTGCTTCGACGACGCTCCTCAGCGCTTCTTCGAAACGCGCTAGATCCCCATAGAGCCGGATGCCGGCCGCGTCCTCGTCGCTGAGCGGGCCGACGACGACCTTCGAGGCTCGAAGGATGGTTTGGTCTGCCTCCCGCTCGAGCAGGTAGTCCGAGTCGAGGACGGTACGGCCATCAACCGGCCGCGCGTGCTCAACCGATGCGGACGATCGAAGACCGTTACCTGGCCGTATCCCATTAGGGTGCTTCAGGCAGTGCCTGGTCCCACTAGTTGGCGCCGGACCGGACTGATCGGGAGGCCATAGGTGGCGGCACGCTCCTCGTCGATGGCTGTCGCGGGGGATTGCTATGTCACCAGCCCACGTCGCCGAGCCTCGGCCACCGCCTCGCCGCGGGTATGCGCATCGAACTTCTCGAGGACGTGCGAGACGTGGATCCCAACCGTCTTGGAGCTCAGGAACAGCTGCTGGGCGATCTGCGGATTGGTCCGTCCCTCGGCCAACAGACGGAGGACGTCGACCTCGCGAGCGGTCAGGCGCGATGGATCCCCGCCGGATTGGCGGCGCACCGGCAAGGAGATCCGAGCCCGCCGACCGAGCTGCTCAGCGCGCGCGATAAGCGGCGCCGCGCCGAGCTCGCACGCCATGCCGAGCGCCGTTTCGAGATGCCGTCGACCTGCTGGACGCTCGCGAGCCTGGTATGCCGCTTCAGCGGCTCCGAGGAGCGCCACGGCACATTCGTACGGACGATGCGTCTGCTCCCACGCCGAGGCCGCGGCCTCCCACCGATGCTGCTCTCCAGATGCGACCGCTTCGACCTCTGCGTTGATCGCATCGGCAAGCGCGGAGTCGAAGTGCTCGATCGGCGAGCGGCCTGGCCGACCGATGCGGGCGGCCCACAGCGACTTGCGCGCGGCCATGTCGATCTCCCAGATGCCCGGCTGCTCCGGGACCGCTTCGAGCTCGTGGGCTGCCTCCGCCGCCGCACCTCGAGCCCATGCCAGCTCCACGCGGCCGATCTCGGTTAGGCCGCCGAGCCTCCCCTGGCCCCCGATCGAGAGCAATGTCGTCGACGCCTCGAGCTCCGGCTCGACAGCTGCCCACTCGCCGCGCCGCAGGGCCAGCAGCGCCCGCGCCATGGCCGGCGCGGCCCGAAGCTCGGCCCCCTCGAGGACGCCATCGGCGTCCCTCCACTCGCCGAGATCGATGAGCACGAGGGCGGTGCGCCCGCGAAGGTCGGCCGCGTGCGACCTGGCCAGGCCCAGGCGGTCGCACACCGGGATCCCCTCGACGCCCAGCTCCGCCGCCTCCCCGAGGCGACCGGCCAACCACAGCAACTCGACCAGGAACTGGTAGGCATGGCCAACGGCCTCGGGGTCGCCTGAGTCGACCGATGCGCGGAACCCGCGCTCCAGCTCCGCGATCCCTCCGATCTCGCCTGCCCATGCCCGGCTCATCCCGGCGAGCACCCACGCCTGTCCCTCCCCCGCCAGGTCGTCGGCTTGGGCGGCGAATTCGGCCGCACGCAGCGCGAGACGGTAGGCGTCATCGTGCTGGCCCTGCCCTATACGGGCTCGACCCAGTCCCCACAGCGCGACGGCGCGGACTCGCGGTGAAACGTCGGCTGTGAGGTGCTCGGCTACGCGGGCGAACGCCTCCGTGGCCGCAGCTCGTCGGCCGGCGTCCCACAGGTACTGACCGATCGCCACGCTGGACTCCAGGGACGAGACATCGTCCAGCTGTGCTCGCTCGGAGAGATCGACCGCCGCATCCGGGTCCCCGGTCAGCCAGGCGGCGTACGCGGCCCGCAACATGGCATCGCCGGACCCCTCGCGCCCGTGCGGCCAGTGCGCCACCGCTCGTTCGAGGTGGAGCCGTGCCTCCGCGAACGCCGTGCCAGCTTCAGCCTGGGTCGCCGCCGCGAGCGACGTTGCCCAGGTTTTTTCGGTGTCGCCAGCGGCCTCCCAGTGGCGGACGATCTCGGCAGCACTGGCGCCAATCGCCTCGAGCCGCTCGGCGGCGCGCCGATGCATCGAGATCGCCCGGGCGCCGGTCGCCAGCTCAGCAGCCAGCGCCTCCCCGAACAGAGGGTGCCGCAGCGCGTGCCCGCCGTCGCGCCGCACGATGACTCCGCCGCGCTCGGCGGCGCTGAGCGCCGTCTCAGTGACGTCGAGCTCGAGCCCGGCCACCACGGCGACCAGCTCGGCGCGTGCTGGCCGACCCAGGACGGCGAGTGCGTCGGCGACGCGGCGCCCTGACTCCGTCAGGCGTGACACTCGGTTCGAGACAAGCGACCGAAGCGACGCGGGAGAGGAGACCTCCGTCGGCGCCGCTTCCGGAGCGAGGACCTCCGGAAGCAGCTCTTCGACGTACAGCGGATTGCCCGCAGACCGCTCGAAGACTGCGTCGATGACGCTGTCCGGGACTGCATGACCGGCGAGCAGGGCAATCTGCTCCTGCACTGCGGCTCGAGTCAGGCGCGGCAGGCGGAGCTGCAGGTAACGCCGGCCGTCGGCGATTGGCAGCGCAGAGAGGGCCCCGGGCTCGTCGTCCCGAGCCGCCGCCAGCACGGCGAGCCGATCGTCTCCGGCCCGATGCGCGAGGTAATCGAGGACGGTCAGGGTGGCGGCGTCGGCCCAGTGAACGTCGTCCACGACGAGGAGCGTGGGCACGCGCACGAGCACCGAGTAGATCGCTTCCACGAGCCGCGCGGCATGGGCCGCGCCTGCCTCTCCGCTGGCGTGCGGATCCTCGGACAGCGCCGCCGTTACGGTTCGGCTGGCTGCGTCGTCGCCGGGGAGCGAGTCGACCGCCGCGAAGACCGGCGCCACGAGCGGCAGGTACGGCATCGACGAGCCAGACGCGATGGCGGTGCCGGCCAGCGTGCGCATGCCTCTGGTCCTGGCCAGCCACGACGCCGTTCGAAGAACGACGGTCTTCCCGATGCCGGCCTCGCCGGCCACCAGGATGAACGCAGCGTCGCCGCGAACCGCGCCGTCGAGGGCGGTTGCCACCCTCGCCAGCTCGGCGTTGCGGCCGACCAAGCGCGATTCGACCTTCGTCACCGAACCACGATAGGACAGCGATGCAACCGAAAATAGGGTGATCGCCAGATGCGTCCGGCCCGATGCCGCGTCACGGTGCATCGGTCAAGTCCGTACAGGTGAGGGCCTCAGCAAGGACCCCGCGCGGCGGATCAGTGTGCCGCCGTCGCAATGCCATTAACGAGAGATGGCGGCCCCGTCACGGCCGTCGAGAAGGAGGATAGGACATGCACATGCGCCCCCGAGCCATCATCGTGCTCGGTCTGGCCCTGACGGCCATCGTGACGCCCGGCGCAGCGCTGGCCGAGGGCCCCGCGCCCATCCCGGCACCGGAGGGCTTCGCCGAGCTGCGTGCCCGCTTCGAGGGCAGGAGCGGCGACCAGATCGCGGCCATGGGCTACATCGCCGAGCCACCGGTCTGCGTC
>JAUJNA010000002.1:0-18039 GCA_030446555.1 Chloroflexota bacterium
CGGCCGCCAGGGGCGAGCCGAGCGCCACCAGGATGCCCGCGACGGCCCACGCGGCAGCACCCACCGCTCCCACGCCCAACGAGCGTGCCAGTACGAACGCAAGGATCAGGAACGCCGCCAGCGCCAGCTCGAGGCGGTGCGGCCGAACCACGCTCGACGAGGTCGAGGTCATCAGCTCGCCGCTCGCCGTCATGCCAGCGCAGGATAGCGGTGCGACGAGCGGCGGCCGCGATCGGTCGCCCTGCTAGACTCCGCCGCGCTCGGGGCACGCCAGCAGGGGATAGGGAGGCCGACACGGACGCTGGTCGACGCATCGTCGTCACCGGAGGCGCCGGCTTCATCGGAGCATCGCTGGTCCACGCGCTGGAAGCGGCGGGCGACCGGGTCACGGTGCTCGACGATGGACGTGCGAGTGGCTTCGGGTACCTGGCGGACACCCGGGCGCAGACCGTCCGCCAGCCACTCACGCCGTCTCTGGACGAAGGGTCGCTGGCCTCGGTCCTCGACGGTGCGCACGCGATGGTCCACCTCGCGGCGCGGCCGGGCGTGCCGGCGTCGATCGCCGACCCCCTCGGCGACCACGGGGCCAACGTCGTTGTGTCGCTGGTGTTGCTGGAGGCGTGCCAGCGAGCCGGCGTGCCACGCTTCCTCTTCGCATCCTCGAACGCCGCCGTCGGTGCGGCACGCGGCCCCATCTCGGAGCGCACACTTCCGCGCCCCACATCGCCGTACGGCGCGGCCAAGCTGGCGGTGGAGGGCTACCTTCACGCCTACGCCGAGTCGTACGGGACGGCCACGCTCGCACTTCGCTTCGCCAACGTCTACGGACCGTATTCGCTGCACAAGCGCAGCGTCGTGCCGGCGTTCCTCCTGGCGGCCCTGCGTGGGCGGCCCCTGACGGTGCACGGCGACGGGCGGCAAGGACGCGACCTCGTGTACGCCGACGACCTGGTGGCCCTCATCATGGCGGCGCTCGCCGCTCCCCGTGACGTGATCCGTGGGCGGGTGCTCCAGGCTGGCAGCGGGCGACTGACGTCGATCCGGGATCTGGCCGAGGCCATCGCCGTTGCGGTGGGCGACGCCGTGCCCATCGCTCGAGCCGAGTCGCGCCACGGCGACGTCCCGGGAGCGGCATGCGACGTCGCCCTCGCTCGTGAGCTGCTGAGCTGGCAGCCTCGCGTGCCCCTCACCGACGGGCTGCACAAAGCGGTCGACTGGTTCCGCGCCGCACTGGCGGATCCGGCGCTGGCACCGCTCGCCGACCGGTGACGGACCGGTCCGGCGGAGGGACCGGCCACAGCTTCCGTCGCGATGCCGTCATCACGGTCGCCAGTCGTTTCGTCCTCGCAGGGCTGATCCTCCTCACGGACGTGGTCCTGGCGCGTGCGCTCGGTGCCGATGGCAAGGGTCGCTTCACCCTCGTGCTCCTCCTCTCGCAGCTGGGTGCCATCACCATCGGCCTGGGGCTCGATCGAGCCATGGGCTACAGCGTCGCGCACACCACGGAAGTCGCCCGGCGGGCGCTCGGCAACGGCGCCGTCTGGGTCGTCGTCGTGGGCGGAGCCGGCATGCTCGCTGCGCTGGTCCTTGCGGCGACGGCCGCGATCCCCAACCTGGGGTCGGCGGACCTCGTCCTCGCCGCGCTTGCGCTGCCGCTCGAGCTGGCCTTCTCCTTCGGGGTGGTGACCCTCCTCGGCCGCCGGCTCGTGGGCGCCTACAACGCGACCCGGCTGCTGCGCCGTGGCCTCCTCCTCGTGGGTCTCGTCAGCGTCGCGGTCGCCGGTCTCGACCTGCTCGCTGCGTTGGTGGTCAACGTCCTCGCGCTGGCCGCCGCGGTGACCGTGATGCTGCGGGCGGTGGCTCGACAGGGCATCGCGCCGGGCCGGCCGGACGCGGGACTGCTGCGTCAGCAGATGCGCTACGGGCTTCGCTCGTGGCCCGGTTCCCTCGCCGACCGGTTCCAGTTCCGCCTGGATGCCTTCATCGTCAATGCCGTGGTCGGGGTGGCGGCGACGGGCGTCTATTCCGTGGCCTCCTCTGCCGCCGAGGCCCTCTGGTACATCCCGTCGGCGCTGGGTGCCGTGCTCTTCGGTCGTGCCGCCGCCGCCGGCCGAGATGCGGCTCCGCTCGCGAGCACCGTCACGCGCATGACGCTCGCGCTGGGGGTGGTGGTCGCCGTCCCGGCCGCCCTGGTGGCGCCGATGGCCATCGAGGCGCTCTACGGCCCGGCGTTCGCCGAGGCGCCACGGGCGCTGGCGCTGCTGCTGCCGGGAGTCGTCGCGTACGGTGTGGTGACGGTGCTTTCGCAATACCTGCTGGCCATCGACGCCCCGGGTCGCTCCACGGGCGTTCGCCTCATCGGCCTGGCCATCAATGTCGGAGCGAATCTGGCCCTCGTGCCACGGTTGGGCATCCAGGGAGCGGCCATCGCCTCTTCCATCAGCTACACGGCCACGGCCGTCCTGATGCTCGCGGTCTACGTCAGAGTGAGCGGGCGCGGCGTCGGAGAGACGGTGCTGGTGCGCCCGGGAGACTTCCAGAGGCTGCTCGCCGGTGCGCGACGGGCGCGCACGAGGGACGAGGCGGTGCATGGCGCCTGAGGAGCGCGGGCCGGTACGGCTCACGATCGTCGACGACAACCCGTTCCTGCGTGGCCCGGACGGTCGGGTCCAGCCGCGCGCCGCCACGTTCCACCGTTTCGCGGAGGCGGTCGTGCGGACGGGTCATTTCGGCCGTGCGCGCTACGTCATCCCGGTGAGCGAGCCAGGCCCCGGCGACGCCATCGAGACTCGGCCGACCATCGACGAGCGGCTGCTCGAGGTGGTGCCCAGCGAGCCGTTCGATGGCGCTGCGGACTATCTGAGGCGCCTGCCGGTGATGTGGGCGCGCAACCTGCCGACGCTCATCCGGACCATCCGCGCAGAGCACCTGGTCTGGATCAAGGTGCCCGGCTCCAACGGGCCGCTCGCCGCCTACTGCTGCGCCGCAGTGGGGGTGCGGCGCTTCACCTACATCGTGGGCAGCGTCCGCGAGGTCGTCGCTGCGAGTGGACGGGGTGGTGCCCAGGGACTCGCGGCCGGCGTGGCTGCCGCACTCCACGACGCCTCGACCAAGGTGTTGGCCGCCACGTCACCCCATGTCCGTCTGGGTCCCGAGCTGTTCACGAGTGCGGTCGACTCGGACGAGCTGGAGGCTGCCTCGGCAGCGCGGTCGGCCCGGTCGGCCGCCGGTCGGGCCAGCGACGACCCGATCCGTCTCGTGTGGGCCGGCCGCGTCGCGCCCGAGAAGGGGCTCATCGAGCTGGTGGAGGCGCTCACCCTCCTGCTTGCACGGGGTCGCCGGATCGAGCTGGACATCCTTGGCGAGGGCCCGGAACGGGAGCGGCTGGAGGCCCGCACAAGGATCCTGGGCGTGGCGTCGTCCGTGCGCTGGCGCGGACACATCGCCGACCGATCGGCCTACCTGGCGGCCCTGGGCGAGGGCGACCTCTTCGTGCTCCCATCGCGGACCGAGGGGATGCCCAAGGCGCTCGTCGAAGCGATGGGCCTGGGGCTGCCGGCCATCGCCACCGCGGTGGGTGGGGTGCCGGCGATGGCGGGGGATGGTGAGCGGCTGCGGCTCGTGCCCCCGGGCGCGGCGACGACGCTGAGCAACGCGATCGCCGACCTCCTCGACAGCACCGGGGAGATGGACCGACTCGCCGTGCGCGGCGCGGCCTGGGCGAGGGACCACCGGGCCGCGGCGCAGGCCGCGCGCCTCGTGGACCGGCTGCGTGAGAGCTTCCCTGCCCTGCCCTGGCGACCGTCCGGCACTGGTCCGGGCGCTGGATGACGGCGCGCGTCGTCTTCTGGTTCTCGGTCGGGATCCTGGGCTGGGTGTACGCCGGCTACCCCTTGGTCGCCGCTCTCTTCGGGCGGCTGCGCCCATTCCTCCTGCGGGCCGATGGTCGGCCGCCGCGACGCGTGACCGTGGGCATCGCCATCCATGACGAAGCGGCCCAGGTCGCTGGACGGATCGACGACATCCTGGCCCAGGAGCTCGCGGCGGAGCTCGAGGTCATCGTGGGCTCGGACGGCTCCACCGACGGCAGTGACGCGATCGTGGCGCGCATCACTGCGAGCGAGCCGCGTGTGCGTCTCCTGTCCCTGCCACGGGGCGGCCAGACCGCCACCCAGAACGCGATCCTGACAGCCGCGACGGGCGAGGTGGTGGTGCTGACCGACGCCGAGACTCGCTTCCAGAAGGGCTGTCTCCAGGCGCTGACGCAGCCGTTCGCCGATGCCCGGGTGGGGTGCACGACCGGTGTCCTGGAGTGGCGCAACGAGGAGGCCTCGCGCACCACCCGCCACGAGGGTCACTACTGGCGCTACGAGCAGGCCGTGCGCCGTGCCGAGACGCGGGCGGGATGGCTGACCGCGGTGACGGGCGCGCTCCTGGCAGTCCGTCGCGAGCTCGTGCAGCCGGTGCCCGCCCACTCGTCCTTCGATCACATCGTCCCGCTGCAAGTGCGCGCCGCGGGTCGGGTGGTGCTGGCCATCCCGGAAGCGCGCGCGACCGACCGCGTGGTGAGCCGGATGCGCAACCAGTTCCACGACCGATCTCGGACCGCCACCCGTGGTATCGCCGCCAACCTCTCGATGGCCGGACGAGCAGCCCTGTGGCGACACCCCAGCGCAGCCGTGGCGGTCTGGTCACACAAGCTCTTGCGCTGGGCTTCTCCATGGGCCGCCCTTGCCGGCTGGGCAGCGACAGCGCGGCTCGTCTCGCAGGGCGCGGGCGCCTACCTCGTGCCGCTCGTGGGCGCGGCCGTGGTGCCGCTGGCCGCCCTCCTCGAGCTCGGCGCTCGCCGCTTCGGTCGCGGCGGAACGCGGCTGGGCTCTGCCGCGCTGGCGATCGTGGTCGTCAACGCCGCCTTCCTCCGGGGTTGGATCAACCTGCTGGGTCGCCGGCGGATCACCGTCTGGCACCGCCAGGAGTGGCGCGCCGAGTGACTGCCGTCAAGGCACCGCTGGCATGTTGGCGTTGATCCAACGGCGCACCGTCGAGATGTATAGCGCCGTGGAGTCCTCCGGAAGGTTGCAGCAGGCGGTGGCGAACGCAGGCGGGGCAAGCACGGCGCGTCCTCCCCTCGCGAACCGGGCGCCATCGAGCAGGCCCTGCACATAGAGGACATCGGCCAGGGTGCGCGGCATGTCCGTCTTGATGCCCGTCTTGACGCCACTCGCCGAGGCGATGCGCAGGGCATCGAGGGGCGTCCCATCGAACCGGGTCACCTTCTTCATCACCGCGATCACGAACTCCTGCTGACGTCGCGCTCGCTGGTAGTCGCTGTTGGGCCCTCCGCCCACGGTGCCCTTTCGGCTCCTGAGGTAGACCAGGGCGCGGTGGCACTGGACCGACTGGCTGGTACAGCGAGCGGCGCTCCAGCCGCGGAGGCGATAGTCACGCACGCCTCCCGGGAAGTAGATGCCATGCGGGTATGTCGGCTCATCGGCGAAGACGGGATCGCTGATGTAGCTCGGGATGCGCACGTCGACGCCACCGATCTTGTCGATCAACGCATCCAAGCCGGTGAAGCGGATGAACGCGTAGTAGTCGATCTCGAGCTTCAGCGCGTGCGCCACGTCCGCCTGGAACTTGCGCATCGCCGGCTCTTCGAACGCGTAGCCGGGTTCGGTCGTGTAGTCGTGATACATGTTGTTGACACGAGTCGCGCCGCTGGTACCGCCGCTCGCTCGCGGGAAGTAGACGACGTCGCGCGGGATGCTGACCGCGGCGATGGTCTTGGTCTGGGGGTCGAGCGACATGACCATCATCACGTCGGTGTGCTCGATGGGGTACCTGTACCCCGGCCGGTAGTCGGAGCCCACCAGTAGCACCGTGAGCCGGCCGTCCCGACCCAGGCTGACCGTGGGCGTGGGCGCCGGGTCCACCGGCGCGGGTCCGGCGGTGGAACCTGGCGCACCGTCGGCTCCTGAGATGTGGTCGGCGGGGGCGCGTCCAGCTTCCGGACCCCGGGCGACGACGGCCGAAGCCAAAGAGCCTGTCAGGACCAGGACGATCGCCAGGACGGCGGATCGGTAGCGGGGAGACATCGAGGGGAACCCTTTCGATCGGACACGGACGGCACGCCGCGCGGCCGGACGGAGAAGCCTAGCCGCTATCGCCTTTGCGGTCCAGCACGGGAACCGTCCACCCATCATCCGTCGACGTCATCAGCCGGCTCATGGCGCTGGTGCGAGGATCACGAAGGCATCCACACGAACGATGTCCGGTGGCCCGGATGTGACCGTGAGGCGCAGTACATGCGGGCCGTCCGTGAGACGCCGTCGGTAGACGATGAGACGGTCGGCTCCATCGTCCGACCGGAGCTCGACCGCGGTCGGCGCGCCGCCGTCGATCGTCACCTCGGCACGACCGCCGTCCTCGACGCGCGGCGCGACCCAGCCGATGCTCTCGCCCGTGAAGGAGACCGTCAGCGCGCTGCCGCGAGCTGTCGCCGACGAGAAGGACCTACCTGACGCGTCAGGGTCCGACCGAGTCGCCCAGTCGCCCGAGTACGTCACGCCGCCGTGGTCCTGTTGGCGCACGCGACCGACCACGCCTGCCCCGGTCGTCCACGGCCCGAGATTCCCGAGCGCGTCGGTCGCGCGGACGCGGAACGCGTAGTGGCGCCCGCGGGTCAGCGCGACCTGGACCGACCGGTCCGTCTCCGCAAGGAGTCCAAGCTCCTCCCACCCTCCGCCATCGATCTGCCGTTGGAGCGTCACATCCGCCACTCCCGACGGATCCGCGGCCGACCAGCTGACGCTCACGGGGATGCTGCCGTCGGGGAGGAGGGCACGATCCTTTGCCAGGCGGGTCACCGGCGCGCTGACGACCGGTGGGAAAGGGTCACTGCTGTAGACCACGAGCTCGTTCGTCACCGGCCGCTCATCCCCGTCGGCGGGACGGTTGGCGACTCGAAGCGTCTGGTCGCCCGGTGGACGGACGACCATGGTGGTCGACCCTCCCCCATCGAGGTTGATCGCCGTCACGGCGCCCATGGACCGCATCAGCTCGCCCATCTCGTAGACGCTCGCCCCGATGCTGTAGCCCGGCTGCCGGCCGTCGACGGTCGCCATCACCAGGCTGCCATCAGCTCTGAGGCCTACCGCTGTGCGCGGGTGCACGAAGTCGGCCGCGGGACCGATCGTCCGTCCGAAGACCGCGCTGACCCTCACCATCCCGTCCTGGACGATGAACCGGTCGCCGCCCAGCGCATGGGTCACCATCTCCCAGCCGGGCGTCGCGGCAGACGTCAGTGTCACCGCATCACCCGGCGCGAGAGCCGCGATGCGCGCTGCGTCCGCTCCTGTGGCGGAGAGGACCACCTCCCGCGGATCGAGGACGGTATCGCCCTTCCCTACCCGGACTGCCAGGACCACACCCTTCACGTCACCCGCAGGACGGACGAGCGCGTCACCGACGGACAAGATGACCTCGGTGCCGGACGCATCGGTCGCGGTCCGCGAGCGCTGGACGCGAGCCGCGTCTGCGTCGTGGGCACGAACCCGGCCGCGGTCTCGGCAGCGACGACGGACGCGTCGGCGACCATCGACGCCGCTATGAGAGCGATGGACGCTGCGGCACCCATCAGCGCGCGGGACGTCACCGCTCCCTTCGCCGGGCCAGGTCGGCAGACGGGCAGACCACAGGCGCTGGCGGGATGGTGCTGTCCACATGCTCGTTCCAGCGAGAGGACACCAGCGGGGACGCGGTGGCTCAAGGTTTGCCTCTGGGCGACGCGGGATGACGGCGGTGCGCAGCGTATAACGTCGCTAGGCGATGGGGAAGGCCCCGGGATGTGCCTGAGCGCTACATCATCACCAGGCCGCCGTCGACGGCGAGCACCTGACCGGTCACGAAGGCCGCTTCGTCGGAGCAGAGGAATGCCACGGCAGCGGCCACCTCCTCGGGCGTACCGAAACGGCCGAGTGGCGTCCGCTCGGTGATCTCCGTCTGCAGCGCGGCCGGCAGATCCCGTGTCAGCTCCGTGAGGACGAAACCGGGCGCCACCGCGTTGCAGGTGATACCGCGACTGGCGAGCTCTCGGGCGGTCGCCTTGGTGAGACCGATGAGACCCGCCTTCGCCGCCGAGTAGTTGGCCTGCCCCGTCTGACCGGCCTGGCCGGAGACGCTCGTGATGTTGACGATCCGGCCGCCGCGCGCCTTGAGCATCGGGCGGGTGACCGCCTTGATCGTGTAGAAGGCACCGAACAGGTTCGTCTCCAGCACCTCGCGCCAGGCGTCGACGCCCATGCGCATGATCAGGTCGTCGCGCGTGATGCCCGCGTTGTTGACCAGGATGTCCACCTTGCCGAACGTCTCGAGGGCCTGCTTGACGAGTGCGTCGGCCGCTTCGGGGAGCGTCACGTCGGCCTGCACGGCGATGGCCCGCCGGCCCAGCCCCTCACACGCTTCTGTCGCCTCCTGCGCCGCCGCCGCGTTGCCCCGGTAGCTGAACGCGACGTCGGCGCCCTGTTCCGCGAGCCGCAGGCAGATGGCACGGCCGAGCCCTCGAGAGCCGCCGGTGACGACGGCGGCTCTGCCCGAGAGGTCGATCACGCGAGCACCTCGCGGTGGGCGGGCTCCGGCTCACCGGGCACCACGTCATCGAGCGGGACCTGCACCCCGTCGCGCTCCGCCAGGACGGCCATCAGGCGCGCCGGCATGGGATCGACCGAGTCCCAGTCGACCGGCGCGCGCACCGATGCCGTTGGCACCACGCTATCGGCCCGCTTGCCGTGGAGCGGGTCTGCGGTCCACGTCACGGCCGCCGCGCCACTGGTGAACCCGGCACCGAAGGCGACGAAGACGATCTTGTCGCCGAGCTGGACGCGACCGGAGTCGACCGCCTCGGCAAGCGCGATGCCGACCGATGCCGCCGAGGTGTTGCCGTAGCGATCGACGTTCACGAACATCTTGTCCATGGGCAGGCCCAGCCCCTTCGCCACCGATTCGATGATCCGGATGTTGGCCTGGTGGGGGATGAACAGATCGACCTCGCCGGGGTCCCAGCCGGCCCGTTCGATCGCCTTGAGCGCGGAGGTGGCAAGGGTCTTGGTGGCGTAGCGGTATGTCTCCTTGCCCTCCATGCGCACGTAGTGCTCGCCGCGCCGGATCGTCTCGCTCGATGGCGGGCTCTTGGAGCCGCCCGACGGCAGCCAGATCATGTAGGCACCGTCAGGGTCGGTCGTCATCTCCATGCCGGCCATGCCCCCGCCCTCCTCGTCGGAGGCGGAGACGACGACCGCTCCGGCGCCGTCGCCGAAGAGGATGCAGGTGTTGCGATCGCTGAAGTCGAGGAAACGCGTCAGCAGCTCGGCACCGATGACCAGCACGTTGCGGTACGTCCCGGCACGGATGAACGCGTCGGCGGTGGCATAGGCGTAGACGAACCCCGAGCAGGCGGCCATCACGTCGAACGCGGCGGCGCGCGTGTTGCCGATGGCCTCCTTGACGAGTGCCGCGGTGGAGGGCATCCAGTAGTCCGGCGTCAGCGTGCCGACCAGGATGAGGTCGACGTCGTCCGGCTCCAGACCGGCCACCGCGATGGCCCGCTTGCCGGCCACCGCTGCGAGGGTGGCGGTGGTCTCGTGGGGTGCCGCCACTCGGCGTTCGCGGATCCCGGTCCGCGAGCGGATCCACTCGTCCGAGGTGTCGACGAGCTTCTCCAGGTCGGCGTTCGTGAGGACACGCTCGGGGGCATACCGTCCCCAGCCGGTGATGCGCGCGCTCATGGGTGCCATGGCCCGACCCTCCCGCTCGCTCACGACGGTCGGACCTCGATGAGCGGCTGCTTCTGCTTGACGAGCGCGCCGCTCTCGGCGGCGATGCGATGGACGATGCCCGTCACGTCGCTCTTGATCTCGTTGAAGAGCTTCATCGCCTCGATGAGCCCGATGACCTGGCCGGTGCTCACCGGTGCGCCCTCCCGGACGTACGGGGCCGCATCAGGCGACGGTGACGAGTAGAAGACGCCGGTCAGCGGCGCGACGACCGCGTGCAGGCCGCTTTCGAGGCCGTCGGTCGCTCCGCCGCCGGTCGGGACCGGTTCGGTGGGCGAACCGCCGACGGAGATGGCCAGCGCGGGTCGTCCCGGAGAGCCGGCCCCCGCGGTGGGCGCGGTCACGGGCTTGGCCAGGCGGAGCATCAGCCCACCGGCCTCGACCTCGATCTCGGACAGATCCGAGCGCATGAGCAGGGACTCGAACCGGTCGATGAGTGCCACGAGGTCGGCTTGCTGCGGCCCTTCCTCGGCCACCTCAGGCATCCCACCGTCGAAGGACGAGGCACGTGTTCTGCCCACCGAACCCGAACGCGTTGACGAGGGCCACGCGCGCCTCCCGGGGCCGGGCCTTGAGGGGCGTGCAGTCGAGGTCCTCCACCGTCGGGTCGGGGTCGACGAGATTGAGCGTGGGCGGCACGCATCGGTCGATCAGCGTCCGGACCGCCACCACGGTGGCGATGGCGCCGGCCGCGCCCAAGGTGTGGCCGATGGCGCTCTTGGTGGCCGTGATGGACACCCCCGGCGCGCGCTGCCCGAGGAGCGACCTGATCGCCTGGAGCTCGGCCGAGTCTCCTTCCGCGGTGCTCGTGGCGTGCGCGTTGACCACGTCCACCTCGGACGGGTCGATGCCCGCCTTGGCCAGGGCCCGGCGGCTCGCCCGGAGCGCCCCGGCGCCGCCCGGGGCGGGCAGCGTGATATGACTCGCGTCGGCGGTCGTCGCGTATCCGCAGAGCTCGGCCAGGACGTGCGCCCCGCGCCGTTCGGCGTGACCCAGCTCCTCGAGGACCACCGTGCCCGCGCCTTCCGAGCAGACGAAGCCGTCGCGCCCCATGTCGAACGGGCGGCTCGCGCCCTTCGGGTCGTCGTTGCGCGTGGAGAGGGCGCGCATGGCCGCGAAACCCCCCACGACCGCTTCGTGGATCGGCGTCTCCGAGCCGCCCGCCAGCATGACGTCCGCGTCGCCGCGCAGGATGCTCTCGAACGCCTCGCCGATCGCGTGCCCAGAGGAGGCGCATGCGCTGACGGTGGCGAAGTTGGGGCCCTGAGCCCCCGTGCTGATGGCCACCTGGCCGCTCGCCATATTGGCGATGACCATCGGGATGAAGAAGGGACTGAGCCGCTCCGGGCCGCGCGTCGCCCAGATGGCCACCTGCTCCATGAGCGTCGGGATCCCGCCCAAGCCCGAGCCGATGATCACCCCGGTCGTCTCGGCCAGCTGCCCCTCCAATCGGTCGGGCAGCCCGGCGTCGGCCATCGCCTCCCGCGTCGCGACGAGCGCGAACTGCGTGAACCGGTCGTTGCGCCGCAGCTCCTTGCGGTCGAGCACATGGCCCGCGTCGAAGCCCGGCACCTCACCCGACATGTGACTGTTCACGCGGGACGGGTCAAAGGCCTGTGTCGGCCGGACGCCCGACTCACCGGCCACGAGCCTGGACCAGGTGGTCCCCACGTCCGTGCCGAGCGGCGTGACCGCGCCCATGCCGGTGATCACGACGCGTCGGATCTGCTCGGTCATCGGATGGATCTCCCCGTGCGAACCGTGGCCGCGCGGTACACGTCACCCGGAAGCCCGCGTTCGGACAGCTCCCCCGCCACCGACTGGGCATCGTACGGGGTGCGGAACAGCTCGGCACGCGGTTCGCCGCCATCGAGGGTCAGCAGCGCCCACCCGGCGCCGGGGTCGCCATCGAACGCGTAGCCGCACGAGCCGGGATTGCAGATCAGCTTGCGCCCCAGCTCACGGACGTCGGCGGCATGGGTGTGGCCGCAGGCGATGACCCGCGCGTCGGTGCGGGTGACGCGCTCCACGGTCACCGAAGGCTCCAGGTCGACCGGGAGACCGCTGGTCTGGCTGCCCGGTGACGCATGGCAGACCAGCACCATGTGGTCACCCAGGAAGACCCGCCGCTCGGCGGGCAGCCGGCGCAACCAGTCGAGCTCGTCATCGCTGAGGGCATCGCGGGCCCATTCCGCCGCGATGCGATCGGGCGCCGCGACCTCGTCGAGCCAGGGAAAGGCCGCGGAGAAGTCCAGATCGGTCACCGCGATGTCGGTGTTGCCCTGCACCACCACGGCACCGGCGGTGGCCTCCAGCTCTCGCACGCGGCGCACCACAGCGCCGGGTCGTGGACCGTGGAGGACCAGGTCACCGGTGATCGCGATGAGGTCGGGTCGCTCCTTCTTGACGGCGGCCAGTGCCGCGTCGAGCGCCTGCTCGTTGCCGTGGATATCGCCCAGCACACAGACCCGCGACGGCATCAGCGCAAGGCCCCTTGGGGAGGGATGACGAAGGAGATGAGCGCCTCGCAGGCTACCTCGCCATCGACCGAAGCGACGCCGCGCCCCCTGCCGAAGCGACGCCCCAGCTTCTCCATGGTGACCTCGAGGGTAAGGCGGTCACCAGGCTGCACGATGCGCTTGAAGCGGCACTCCTCGATGCCGGCGAAGAGCCCGATGCGATCCCCGAAGCCGGGCTGCCTGGCGACGTAGACGGCCATCGTCTGCGCCAGCGCCTCCACCTGGAGGACGCCGGGCATGACCGGCAGTTCGGGGAAGTGGCCCTGGAAGAACCACTCGGAGGCGGTCACGCCCTTCTCGCCGCGGATGTAGCCGCGCGACGGATCGCACCGAACGATGCGGTCCACGAGCAGGAAGGGCCAGCGGTGCGGGATGAGTGCCTGGATCTCGCGCGTGGAAAGCACCGCCGTGTCGGTCATCGTCTCCTCGGGATCGGGGACCGCGCTCACGACCGCGCACCCGGCGCCGCCGCCAGGAACGCGGCGCTGCCGACGCGGTCCAGCAGATCGGTCGTGAAGCGACCCTCGAGGAACGCTCCGTCATGGAGCAGCGCGCGGTGGAACGGCACGTTCGTCTTCAGTCCATCGATCACCAGCTCGCCGAGCGCGACCCGAGCGCGTTCGATGGCCGTCATCCGGTCGGGTCCCCACACGATGAGCTTCCCCAGCAGCGAATCGTAGTAGGGCGGGACTTCATAACCGGCGAACAGGTGCGAGTCCATGCGCACCCCGGGGCCACCGGGCGGCAGGTACTCCGAGACACGGCCGGCCTGCGGCCGGAAGTCATGCTCCACGTCCTCCGCGTTGATACGCAGCTCGATGGCGTGTCCGCGCAACCTCACGTCAGCCTGCGTGTGGCCCAACGGCTCGCCCGCCGCGATGCGGATCTGCTCGGTGACCAGATCGATACCGGAGAGCATCTCGGTCACCGGATGCTCCACTTGGATGCGGCAGTTGATCTCGATGAAGTAGGCGTCACCCTGGCCGTCGACCAGGAACTCGAGCGTGCCCACGTTCTCGTATCCGGCCGCCACCACGGCTCGCACCGCGATGTCTGCCAGCTCGGCGCGCCGCGCGTCGGTCAAAGCTGGTGTGGGCGCTTCCTCGACGATCTTCTGGTGACGACGCTGCACCGAGCAGTCGCGCTCACCGACATGCACGCCGTTGCCATACCGGTCCACCAGGACCTGCACCTCGACGTGGCGCGTCTCATCGAGCCACTTCTCGAGATAGAGCGAGTCGTCGCCGAACGCGGCTCTCGCTTCCGACCGGCAGATGGTCAGCGCCTGCTGGAGTTCCCGTGAGGAGCGGACCAGGCGCATGCCGCGGCCACCTCCGCCGGCCGAGGGCTTGATGAGCACGGGGTAACCGATGCGCTCGGCCTCCGCGAGCCCGTGGTCATCGTCGCGGAGCATGCCGTGGGAGCCGGGCACGGTGGGCAACCCGTGCCTTCCCAGGAGCTGCCGGGTCCCCGCCTTGGACGCGAAGCGTTCCAGCACTTCCGGGGGCGGCCCGATGAACGTCAGGCCGTGCGCCCGTGTCATCTCGGCGAACGTGTCGTCCTCGGAAAGGAACCCATACCCGGGATGGATGGCGTCACAGCCTGTGACGACCGCCGCCGACAGGATCGAGGCCGCCGACAGATAGCTTCGCGCGGAGTCGGCCGGACCGACGCAGATCGCCTCATCCGCGAGCCGGACGGCACGCGAGTCGCGGTCCGCCTCGGAATAGGCCACCACTGGCGTCACGCCCATCCGCCGGCAGGCACGCAGGACGCGCAGCGCGATCTCGCCCCGATTGGCGATGAGGATGCGACCGAACATCACGCCGGCGCCGCCGCGGTCCTGTCGATCCGCACGAGCTCCTGGCCGTACTCCACCGCCTGGCCGGGCTCGACCAGCGACCGGCCGATGACGCCGTCCTGCGAGCTCAGCACGTCATGCCGGATACCCAGCACGTCGACGTGACCGAGTGCATCGCCCTGCCGCACGCTTCGGCCCACCTCCAGCCCGTCGAGGGGCTGGTAGTAACCAACGGCGGGCGAGGTGACCACCGAGCGCCCTCGGTCGCGCGCCTGCCCCTGACCATCGCCTGCTCCCGGCGAGCCCTGGCCGGCGCCGCGGCCGCGCCGCTGCTCGACGTCGAGCTGCCCCCTCACCGGGGCGACAGGCAGCGCTGCCGCCTCGCGACGGAGCCTGACGCGCCACCCAGGGCCCCTGACCTCGATCTCGCCGAGCTGGCCGGCAGCGAAGCGAGCCATGAGCGAGGGCAGCAGCTCGTCAGCCAGCGAACCCAGCGCGCGCGCGTCGGCGCCATCCGCCGGCCGTTCGACGCGGTCAGCCGCCATCTAGCCGTCCTCGCGCAGCGGCGGGTCGTCGACCTCGTCAGCGGCGCCGGGTCGCAGGGGACCGAGCTCCGCGGCCAGGATGCCGCGTCCCGAGCCGAGCAGGATCCGCAGGCGGTCGGCGATGCCCGGGCGCTCCGGTCGCACCACCGCCTGGGGCGGACCACTGTCCGCGAAGGCGCCCATCCGCCGGTAACGCTCATAGCGCTCATCGAGCAGGTCTTCCACGGGCCGTGCCACCAGCTCGTCCAGGATCACCGCGAGCTGCTCTCGCAGGCGCCGCGCGGTCTCGGCCGGCGCCGCATGCGCGCCCTCCGCCGGCTCGCCCACCACGCGGTCGATGACACCGAGCGCCTGCTGCTCGCCGGCCGTGATGCGCATCGCGACGGCCGCCTGCTGCGCGGCATCGGGGCTCCGCCAGAGGATGCTGGCGCAGCCCTCCGGAGTGATGACGGAGTAGACGGCGTTCTCGAGCGCCAGGACGACGTCGCCCACGGCGATGGCGAGAGCCCCACCGGAACCGCCCTCCCCGGTGATGACCGACACGATCGGCGTGCGCAGCCCGCACATGAGCTGGATCGAGCGGGCGATCGACTCGGCCACGCCACGTTCCTCGGACGCGGCGCCGGGATAGGCTCCCGGCGTGTCGACGAAGGTGACGACCGGCACGCCCAGGCGCTCGGCAAGCCGGAAGAGGCGCATGGCCTTCCGATAGCCCTCGGGATGGGGCATGCCGAAGTTGCGGGCGATGTTCTCCTCCACCTCGGCGCCCTTCTGGTGGCCCACGAACACGATGGCGCGACCGTCCAGCCTGCAGAGGCCACCCACCATCGCCGGATCGTCGCCGAAGAGGCGATCGCCGTGGAGCTCGACCACGTCGGTGGCCATGAGCCGCACGAGCTCGAGCGTGTGAGGACGCTTGACGTTGCGCGCCTCCTGCACGCGCGCCCAGACCTGCTCGCGGATCGTCAGCTCGTCGGCCGGGATCGCCGGCTCCTCGACCTCGGGCTGCATCGCTGCCGGTGGCCGATCAGCCACGTCGGGCCTCCTGTCCGGCGAGCGGATCGAGGAGCGCCGCCAGCGGCCCTGGCAGCCGGCCGTTGCCGGCCGACCCGTTGCCCGCGGTGGCCGGGCGCGGGACCGGCCGCGGGCGCAGGTAGGCGAGCAGACCGACGAGCGCGTCCCGCAGCGCCGCCCGCGGGACCACCCGATCCACGAACCCGTGCTGGAAGAGGAACTCCGCGCTCTGGAAGCCCTCGGGCAGGGTCTCGGCGATGGTGCCCGCCGAGACGCGCGCTCCGGCGAACCCGATGAGCGCCTTGGGCTCGGCCAGGTTCACGTCGCCCAGCGCGGCGTACGAGGCGAAGACGCCACCGGTCGTGGGGTCGGTCATGACGCTGATGTAGGGCACGCCCGCCTCGCCCAGGCGTCCCAGGGCGGCGCACGTCTTGGCCAGCTGCATCAGTGCCAGCGTGCCCTCCTGCATGCGCGCGCCGCCGGACGAGCTGACGATGATCAGCGGCAGCCGCTCGGCGAGCGCCGTCTCCGCCGCACGGGCGACCTTCTCGCCCACGACAGAGCCCATCGAGCCGCCCATGAAGGCGAAATCCATGACGCAGATGGCCACGCGATGCCCGCCCAGGGTGCCCAGGCCCCACATCGCCGCCTCGCGGATCCCGGTCGCCTGGCGCGCGGCGGTCAGGCGCTCCGGATAGGGCTTCTGGTCCACGAAGCCGAGTGGATCGAGCGATTCGAGGCCCGCATCCCGCTCCTCGAAGGTCTCATGGTCGAGGAGCTGAGCGAGTCGCGCGTCGACGCGCAGCCGGAAATGGTGGCCGCACCTGGTACAGACGCGCAGGTTCTTCTCGAGCTGCTTGTTGTAGAGCATCTCGGCGCAGGCCGGGCACTTGGTCCAGAGATCCGGCGGCAGGTTGCGGCCACGGGGCCGGAAGGGCAGCTTGATGGGCATCAGGCGGGACGCTCGGCGGAGTGGCGCCGCCAGGCGAGGACGGCGCCGATCGAGGCGATCGAGACGCCGGAGGCGATGGCTCCGCCCACGAGCAGGCCGCGCGACCGGCGCTCGAGCGGGTCAGCCGGGACGGCGCGGGCGTACGTGCCGCCTCGGAAGGGGATGACACGCGCTCGCATCCCCCCGGGTCCCACGCCGTGCTCGGCGCGCAACCGCGCCGCCAGGCGCTCTTCGAACCGGAATGACGGATGGAACCGGATGAGCACCCGCTGGAGGATGTCAGCTGTCTCCAGCGGCGCACGATCCAACAGCGCTTCGGGCGCCGCGGCGACCGGGGTAGCCACACCGAGCAGGCGGTCAAGGTGACCGTCCAACGCGATGGTCTCGGAAGCGTCTTCAGCGATCATCCCAGATCGCGCGCCACGCTGCGCAGCGCGCGGTGGACGAGCACCCGGACAGCGCCTTCCGAGCGGCCCATGATGCGGCCGATCTCGCGAGCGCTCATCTCCTCCACGAAACGCAGGACCAGCACCTGGCGCCGCTCATCCGGCAGCCCATCGATGGCCTTCCACGCCCGGGCCGCGAGGTCGCTCGCGGCCACCTCGTCGGCTGGATCGGCCCACGGACCGGGGATCGCGGAGGCCGCGTCCAGCGGGGCCTGCGGATGGCGGCGCGCCCGTCGCCGCTCGTTCGCGAGGGCGTTGCGGGCGATCCGGAAGAGCCACACGCGGAAGGTGGAGCCAGCTCCATCGGACCGCTCCTCGAAGCGCGGCAGGGCGCGCAGCGCCGAGAGGAAGACCTGCTCGGTCAGATCCTCGGCTGCGTGACGGTCGCGGGTCTCATAGAGGGCGAAGCTGTACACCTGGGCCACGTACTTCCGATAAAGCGTCTCGAAGGCGCCCGGGTCGTGTCGGGCCGACTCGACGGCAGGTCGGTCCACGTCGAACGGGATGAGGCGCTCCGACGCCTCCTCCCTCCCTCTACCGAACACCGCGGAAGTCTATCCGTTACAGCCCTCGCTCCCGACGGGGGAGCTGATCCGGGCCACTCCCGACGCTCCCAGCCGGGGATGCTCGATGATCCGGCAGCGGACCACGTCGCCGGACTCGATGGGCCGCTGCTCGCCCTCGGGACCCAGCAGGAGCGCCCCCGTCTCCGGATCGACCCCACTGGCGAGACCCGTCACGATGCGACCGCCCAGGTCCACCTCCACCATGCGCCCGGTGGTGCGCTGACGGCTGGACCAGGCGCCGGCATCGAACGACCCGGCTGCCAGCGCTTCCATGCGCGGTTCGAGGCGAGCGAGCCAGGCGTCGAGCAGGGTCCCGGCCTCGATCGGTCGGCCGCCCGAGAGCTCGCGCAGGCTGGTCATGGAGCC
>JAUJNA010000002.1:18139-70336 GCA_030446555.1 Chloroflexota bacterium
TCCCGGCCTCGATCGGTCGGCCGCCCGAGAGCTCGCGCAGGCTGGTCATGGAGCCAGAGAGATGCGGCGGGAAGTCGGCCGCGGCCCAGTCGGTGTTGACGCCGATGCCGATCACGGCGTGCCGCAGCCTGGGATCGCTGGCACGGCCACTCGGGTCCGGGGGACCGAGCAGGTCCGCGTCCGCCGTCGTCTCGCCCAGCACGCCTGCCACCTTGAGCAAGCGACCGTCCATGCCGTCCGCGACCAGGTCGTTGGGCCACTTGAGCCACAGCGTGCCGTCTCGCAGGCCCGCCACATCCTCGCCCGCGTCGAGCATCGCGAGCGCCGCGGTGGCCGCCAGGCGCCAGGCGTGCCGAAGAGGCAGATGACTGGGCGTGAAGCCGGCCGAGACGAGGAGCGCGGCTCCCGCCGGGGCCGACCAGTCGCGGCCCTGCCGCCCGCGGCCCTGCGTCTGCTCGTCGGCGACCGCGACGCAGACGCCTGGGATGCCCTCCTCCAGCCACTCACGGACGATGCGCTGGGTCGAATCGACGGACGCGAACCGCCCCAGACGGCTGATGAACGCTTCCCGCATGCCCACATGGTGCGCCAGGGCTCGCCACGTGGTCCCACGGGCATGGCCGCGCGGCCGACGATCGGTTCGCACGGCTCAGCCACCCACGGGCTGGTACGTGCCGGTCCGGGGCATCGTTCGTACGCCCTGATCGCCTGATGGGTATCGCGAGCGTGACGCCGCGTGGACGATCGCTGGATGCGCCCTTAGCAGCTCTCCCATGGCTGACGCGTACAGCCCTCGCGCCCTCCCCGCGACTGCTCGGCGAGGTCGATCAGCTCCCGGGCAGCGGCTTCAGGAGCTCTGGCAACGTGACGAAGCCGTAGCCGCGGGCCCGATACGCCGCCACGATGAGCGGCAGTGCGTCGGCGCTCGCCGGGTTGTTGCAGTGCATCAGGACGATGGCCCCGCGATGCCCTTGGGAAGCGTTCCGTGCGAGCCGCGCAGGATCCAGGGCACCCGTGGAACCGTCACCGGCACTCGGGCCCCAGAGAGCCATGGTGTGGAGTCCGAGCACACCGGCGATGCGCAGGACCCGTGCGTCCCATGATCCGTACGGTGGCCGGAAGACCGGAAGGAGCGGCGCCTTCACGATCCGCTCGATGCGGCGCTTGGATCCGGCGAGCTGTCGCTTGACGCTGACGTCCTCGATGGCGACGAGGTCGCGGTGCGTCAGCGTGTGGACGCCGATGGGATGACCCGCTGCGGCGATCTCGCGCCACAGGGCTCGGTCGTTGTTGACGCCCACCAGCGTCGGGAAGAAGGTCGCCGGGATGCGCGCCGCCTGGAGGTACTCGAACATCCGCCGGCAGGTCTCAGGGTGCAGCCCGTCGTCGATGGTCAGGGCCACCACCGGCGGAGCCGCGCCGGGATACTTGTAGACGACGCGCGCAGGGGCACCCGGGACCTCCGCCGGCCAAGGCTCCCACGACGGGATGACGAAGCCCCCCGGCGCACTGGCGGTGGGTGACGCCGACGCTGACAGGCCGGGCGAGCTGCTGGCTTTGGGCGACGCGGATGACGGCACCGACGGCCCCGGCGACGTCGAGGGTCGTGGCGACGGCGCGCGCGAGGTCGACGTCGATGCCGGGCTGGGCTCCGAGGTGGACTGACACGCGACCCCAAGGAGCGCGAGGCTGAGGATGACCGCCCCCGGTGACGATCCGTTGGATCGGGTCACGCGGGCCGCCTCACCAGCCCACGGCGCGGCGGATGCCGGTCGCCGTGGCAGCAGCCTCCAGGCGGGGATGGGCGGACTCCCCGCCGGCCGCTTCGGGATCCGCGAGCCCATGGCCCGTCAGGACACAGACGATCGTGCCGCCGGGATCGATCGCTCCCTGCGAAGCGAGCTTGCGGACACCGGCCACCGAGGCAGCGCTCCGAGGGTCGCACGAGAGGCCTTCGTGGCGGCGGATGTCCCGGTAGGCGCTCGCGATCTGCTCCTCGGTCACAGCGTCGATGCGCCCGCCGGAGTCGTCCCTCGCACGGATCGCTCGCTCGCTGATCGGGCGGTGGCCGGTCCGGTCGGCAGTGGCCGTCTGGAAACCCAGCATCACCGGCACCGTCTCCACGAGCCTGGCAGCCCGGTACTCACCGAACCCCTGCCAGTAGGCCGTCAGGTCCGCCCCGTCGTCGACCGGAACGGCGAGGTGATCCGGCGCGCCGCCCAGATCCTCGCAGACCTCGAAAGCGGCCGTCTTCTGCCCCTCGATGCTCAGCGGGCCGACCGGATCGACCCGCCTCACCGGCCGCGCGAGGTCCGGAGCCGCCACCAGGTCCGCGACCGCAGCGTGGGCGTCGGCCCACCCGCCATCCACAGCGACGACATGCGCCCCGGCCGCCTCGGCCCGTAGGATGCTCGTGGCTGCCGCGATGTCCGCCCGCGGAGCCACGACGATCACCTCCATCCCGGTATGGGCGCCGTACGCGGCGGCCGATGCGGCCGTGCTGCCCGTCGAGACGCAGATGAGCGCCCGGCTTCCCTCCTCCAGCGCTCTGGCCACGACCAGGACCATGCCGCGATCCTTGGACGAGCCGGTGGGATTCTGTGTCTCCATCTTGAGGTGCAGGAGCGGACAGCCGATGGCACGGCCCAGCCTCCGTGCGTGGATCAGCGGCGTGAAGCCCTCCCCCAGCGAGATGAGCGGCGTGGCGTCATCGGTGGGCAAGAAGGACTCGAACCGCTCGAGGAGGCGCGGACGCGCCCCGGCCGTGGCCTGCTGCTGGCGCAGCTGCCGCAGCACCTCACTCATGCGCATCGTTGCGAGCCTAGCAGTCAGGCCTCGCGGCCACGGTCACGTTCCCGTCCGGTTAGATCGGCTACGTTCGAGGAGTACGCCCGCGCTCGCCTCGGGGACGGGGGCTACGTGCGGTACGCCCGACCGCGGCGCGCTGTCAAGCCGCCCGGATCGACGTCAGGGCGCCCGCTTCCAGAGCTCGATCCCCCTCATGCCGTCGTTCGCGCGGAAGAAGAGCGTCCCGCGCACGTTGGTGAACTCGCCCAAGAGGGACTCGCCGCCTGGGTTCGGGTTGATGTCGGCGACCAGCTTCGTGCCCGCGGCCGTTCCGTCGCTCTTCCAGAGCTCCCGGCCGCGCGTCCCGTCCTCCGCCTGGTAGAACAGGGTGCCCGCCACGTTGGTGAGCTGCGCCGGGTACGAGCCGCCGCCGGGGATGTCCTTGACGAGCCGTGTGCCGGACGCGGTGCCGTCGCTCTTCCAGAGCTCGTAGCCGCTGACGGTCCCGTCCGTGGCGGCGAAGAAGAGCGTGCCCGCGACGTTCGTGAGGTCGAACGGCTCCGAGTCGCCAACGGGGTTGATGTCCTTGACGCGGGTCGTTCCCGCGCTCGTGCCGTCGCTCTTCCACAGCTCGTAGCCACTCGTCGGCTCGCGCCCGGAGAAGTACAAGGTCCCGCCCATCTTGGTGAGACCGGCATACAGAGAGGAGGACTCGGGGCCCGGGTGGATGTCCTTGACACGCTTCGTGCCGGCGGCCGTGCCGTCGCTCTTCCAGAGCTCATCGCCGCTGGTCGCATCGTGTAGCCGGAAGTACAGCGTGCCCGCGACGTTCGTGAGATCGGACGGCCCGGGGCCGGTCGCCTTGACCAGCACCGTGCCGGCGGCCGTGCCGTCGCTCTTCAGAGGCCGAAGCCGCCGGCTGGGTTCCTTCCTCCGAAGTAGAGCGTGCCCGCGACGTTCGTGAGATACGACGGCCACGAGGGAGAGGCACCAGGGTGGATGTCCTTCACCAGCACCGTGCCGCCCGCCGTGCCGTCGCTCTTCCAAAGCTCCTCGCCGCTGATACCGTCATCCGCTGTGAAGTACAGGGTGGAGCCGATCCTGGTGAGCTCCTCAGGCTCGGAGCTTCCCGATGGGTTGATGTCCCTGACCAGCTCCGGCGGAGCGGCTGCGACTGCGACTGCGTTGCCGAGGACGAGGGCGACGACCAATGTCCCGGCATTCACGAGGACTCGGCGACGCGGCCCGAGGGTATCGTGCCCGTCTTGCGGATCGATGCGGCTCATCGCGCCCGCTTCCAGAGCTCGATGCCCCTCATCCCGTCGTTCGCGCTGAAGAAGAGCGTGCCGCCCACGTTGGTGAGGTAGTCCGGGGAGGAGCTGCCATTCGGGTTCGGGTTGGTGTCGGCGACGAGCTTCGTCCCGGCCGCGGTCCCGTCGCTCCTCCAGAGCTCCCGGCCGCTCGCCCCGCCATCCGCGCTGAAGTACAGCAGGCCCGCGACGTTCGTGAGCTCCTCCGGTTCCGAGGCGCCGGTGCCCGGAACGATGTCCTTGACCCGCTTCGTGCCGGCCGCCGTGCCGTCGCTCTTCCAGAGCTCCCAGCTGCTGGTCCCGTCATCGGCGACGAAGAACAGGGTCCCGCCGACGTCGGTCAGGTAGTACGGATACGAGTTGGCGCCACCGGCATTGATGTCCTTGACGCGTTTCGTGCCCGTCGCCGTCCCGTCGCTCTTCCACAGCTCCTCGCCCCTGGTCGGCTCGTACGCCGCGAAGTAGACGGTTCCGGAGACGTTGGTCAGCTCCTGCGGCCCGCCGTAGGTGTCCTTGACGCGCTTCGTGCCGGCCGCCGTGCCGTCGCTCTTCCACAGGTCGTAGCCGCTGGTGCCGTCGTTCGCGCTGAAGTACAGGGTCCGGCCGACGTGCATGAGGTCGTGCGGGATCGAGCCGGTGCTGCCGGGAAGGATGTCCTTGATGCGCTTCGTGCCGGTCGCGGTCCCGTCGCTCTTCCATAGCTCTTCGCCACTCGCGCCGTCGTCCGCCTCGAAGAAGAGGGTTCCCGCGACGTTGGTGAACTCCTCCGGGGCGGAGCTTCCGGGACCAGGCGCGATGTCCATTACGAGTTTCGTGCCTGCCGCCGTGCCGTCGCTCTTCCACAGCTCCCTGCCACTCGCACCGTCGTCCGCCTGGAAGAACAGGGTCCCGCCGACGTTCGTGAGCTCGGACGGGTAGGACCAGTCGGTGCCCGGATCGATGTCCTCGACCAGCACGGTGCCTGCCGCTGTGCCGTCGCTCTTCCAGAGCTCCGCGCCGCTCATGAAGTGGTAAGCGCGGAAGAACAGGGTGCCTCCGACGTTCGTTAGCTCCTGCGGGTAGGACCCGTCGCCGCCCGGGTAGATATCGCTGACGATCACCGTGCCGGCTGCCGTGCCATCGCTCTTCCAGAGCTCGGGACCGTTGGTCCCGTCATCCGCTGTGAAGTACAGGGTGGAGCCGATCCTGGTGAGCTCGTATGGGGCGGAGCTGCCCGTCGGGTTGATGTCCTCCACCAGCTGTGGGGGAGCTGCGGTGACCGCCGCCACGTTGCCGATGACCAGGGCGACGACCAGCGTCCCGATCGCGGCCAGGAGCCTGTGCTCCTGCCCCCGGAGGGACCGCCGTCCTGCGTGACGGCGCGATCCCAAGACGCGCGCCGGATCGGCGCTCGGGTCGGTGCCGGGAACGTGTGCGCCTGGGTGATCCATCTCCCCTCCTGTGCGACCGGGGCTCACGGTCGTGATGAACGGATGGTCGGTCGGTCCGCGCGAGCCGCGGGGACCGTTCCGTGCGGGCCTGGAGGCCGTGCTGTAGCCGCTGCAGCCTTGAACGAAGGTCCCTCCACCTTCATCTCGATCTCCTTCCTACTGGCCTTCTTTTGAAACCTGCCTTGTTCCCGGATACCGAAGCTCTCTAGCGGCGACCGTAGGTCAACGCATGGGTCGGGGTCAGATCCAGGCTGCCCACGTCGCGGAAGCCGTGCCGCTCGAGCAGGTCGATGTAGAACTGTGTCGGCAGCAGCTGGTCGTCGATCTGTGCCTCGAAGAACTGGATGCCGGACATGAACCGGCCGGGCGGCGTCCGCAGCCCCTCCGGAGTAGACGGGAACGGGAAGTCGGAGACGACGAAATGGCCGTCCGGTCGCAGGTGATCGCGGACGTTCTCGACCACCCGCTCGACATCGCGCGCCTCGTGGAGGCTGATGTTGATCGAGACGAGGTCGAACCGCGTGTCGAGGGCGAGGTCCTCCAGCGTGCTCTGGACGAGCTGGACGCGCTGCTCGAGGCCCGCGGCGGCGAGCTTGGCCGAGGCCAGCTCGAGCGAGTACGCGTCGCCGTCGACCCCGACGATCCGGCAGCGTGGATACGTCTCGGCGAGGCGGACGAGCCCGATGCCAGCGCCGCAGGCCAGCTCGAGCACGTCCGCGCCGGCGTCCAGCCGCTCGGCGAGACCGGGCACCAGGTTGAAGCCGCCGGGGATGAGCCGGACGTTGAAGCCGCGCCCGGTCCCGCTGACGGCGCTGATGAAGTCAGGGCCGGTCTTGTCCCACCAGCTCCGCTCGCCCGACGGGAGCGTCTCCGTGAACCGGTCGAACAGCTCGGGCTGCTCGAAGATCACGAAGGCCGCGCCGAGCTGTGCCGGTGAGGTCGGATCGAGGAGCAAGCTCTCCATGTGCGGGGCGAGGACGTACCGATCGCCGTCGGCGATGTCGGCACGCTCCAGCGTCTCGGCGGCGAAGGCGGAGCGGCACCACACCGCCGTATAGAACGGGTCGATCTTCAGCTCCGCGGCGAGCTCCGGGGGTGCGATGCCGTCGGTGTGACGGGCGATCGCCTCGTAGATGCCGTGCTCGAGGCCGATCTTCACCGTCCGATACCCGACGTAACCGGCGATCTGGGCGACGAGCTTGCCGGCCTGCTCCTTGACCGTGGGTTCGGTGGGTGCCGTGGTGGTGGCAGTCGCCACGGGGGCTGCGGTCGTCATGGTCTTCCTTTCACTGCTACGTCTGGCCGCGGCGCGCACAGTCGCAGCGGAGCCTGTGACGGGAACGCCGCCGTCGTCGCGGCCTCGCCCCGAGTGCTATCAGGACCACGCGAGCGCCCGGTGCCCGGGCAGGATGGCCGTCCCGCGCTGCAGGTTCGGCCCCTGCCGAGTACGACTCGGCGAGGAACATGTGGAGTGTCGTGTCACCGAAGGCCGCATCGCGATGGGCGCGACGGTACGGGTCTCGCCGACCGGGCGAAATCACGGAAACCCTCAAACGATAAGGCGGTCGCCCTCCTCGGCAAGACGGCGCGCAAGCTGCGTCCGCGACTGCACCCCGAGCTTGGCGAACGCGTGCGCCAGGTGGACTTCGACCGTGTGCACGCTCACCGAGACGGCGTGCGCGATCTCCTTGTTCGAGCGACCGTCGGCGGCCAACTCGACCACCCGGCGCTCGCTCGGCGTCAGCTCGCCGCGCGGCACCGGGGGGGGCGCGCCGGCCCCGGGGAGCTGCGGACCCGCGCGCGCCGCCCTCCCGGGGAGCCCAGGTCTTCGAACGCCGCAGCGGCGCGCTCGAGCGTCCGACGCGCCGCACCCCACCTCCGTGCGCGACGCTCGGCGCGACCAAGGATCAGGAGGCACTTGGCGGAGTCGAAGCGCAGGTCGAGGCGCTCATACGCCGCGGCCGCCGCGAGCAACCGCCGCGCCGCCTCCTCGACCACCTCCGTCGAGCCGCCGGCTGCACCAGCCGTTGCCACGATCGCCTCGCAGCGACCGACGCTCGCTCGTGCCCAGGGGTGCGCCTGCTCCTCTGCCAGTCGAGCGAGCCGCGCCGTGACCTCCGACGCGCGGCCGGGGTCGCCCGTCTCGACGAGCGCCTCGACGAGCTCGGGCGCGACCGGGAAGACCCCCGGATCCTCGACGCCCTCGCGCTGCATATGGTCCCAGACGGCGCCCAGCGCCCCCACGGCGCGACCCGGGTCCCCCGACAGCAGCGACGCCATGCCGGCCGCGCGCATCGCCTCCGACCGGTGCCACGCGAATCCGCGAGCGTCCGAGCCCTCGATGGCGGTCGACGCCCATCGCTCGGCGTCGCTGGCATCGCCGCGACCCACGGCAAGGAAGGCCAGGCAGCGCTCCCGCGCCGGCTCGATCATCAGCCGCCCGCCAGGCGAGTCGTCCCACTCGCCGAGCAGCTGCTCAGCCGCCGCCCACTCGCCGGCGCGGAGCATCACCTCGGAGAGGCTCAGCCTGAGCCGGTAGGACGCCGTGAGCTCACCGCGCTCCTCGGCCTCGTGGATCATTCGCGTGAACGTGTCGCGCGCCTGGCGGACCTCGCCACGATGGGCATGGCGCTCGGCGAGCATCCATTCGAACGCGCGCGCGGTGTCGACCGACCCCCCGGCGAGCGCCCGCGACCGGTCCAGCAGGTCGTCGATCGGCCTGCCACGGAGGATGCGCGTCCAGCCGACGGCGATGAGCACCTCGCGCTCCGCGTCGACGCCGGCGGACCGCGCACCGGGCAGCGCCTCTACCGCCCACGATCCCGCCTCCGCGATGCGCTCGACACACGCGACGGCGGTGTAGCGTACGCGCCGCGCTGCGACGAGGGCGTGGAGCGCCGGGTCAGGCGCGCTCTCGATGAGCGAGCGCTGCAGCAGCTCACCCGCCTCCGCCACCTGCGAGACGGCCAGGCGTCCGTCCGCGAGCAGCACCAACGCGCGAGCGCGCGACGGTCCGGCCGGCAGGCGATCCGCCTCGGGCTCGAGCAGATCCCTGGCGCGCTGCGGCTCCCCGGCGACCATGAGGTACTGCGCCAACGTGAGTATCCGCTCGGTCCTTCGGTCGTCTTCCGGGGGCGTCAGGCGGAGTGCATGGTCGGCCAGGGCGACCGCATCGTCGGCCGCCCCGCGCAGATGCGCACGGCGTGCGGCATCGTCGAGCGTCGCGGCGAGTCCAGCGTCCGGCCCGTTCGCGGCGACGGCGAGGTGCCGAGCGGCGAGGTCCTCGTCGCCGACCACCCGTGCCAGCCCGCCATGGACGGCACGCCGCTCCGCGCTCGCGGAGCGCGCCAGCGCCGCGGTGGCCAGCAGTGGGTGCGCGGCACGGGCGCGCTCGCCGTCCGAGACGAGGACGCCCGCCTCCACGGCCGCCTCGAAGGCCTCCGCGCCGGCCAGCGCGGACAGCTGCGCGACAGGCAGGTCCCCGCCGACCGCGACCGCGAGAAGCGCATGCCGGACAGGGCGAGGCAACCCGGACACGCGGATGCCGAGCAGGTCCTCGACGGTGTCCGGGATCGGGATGTCGTCGCCGATCCACGGCGCGCCCCGTTCGGACAGCGTCCGTCCGAGTGCGAGCAGGAACAGCGGGTTGCCGCGGGTCGCCTCGTGCACACGTCGCATGGCTCGTCTCGGCAGGCTGAGCGCGAGACGCTCGGCGAGCAGGTGCCTCGCGGCGCCCAGGCTGAGCAGTCCCGGCTCGATGGCCCGGACGTCCATTCCGGAGAGTGAGCGGCGGAGCCGCGATGGCACGCCGGCCCGTTCCGCGAGCAGCCACGTCACAGGCTCGTCCGCCAGCCGGCGCGCCGCGACCGCCAAGGCGTCCTCGCTCGCCGTGTCCAGCCACTGGACGTCGTCGACGGCGATCGCGAGCGGCCCGCGCGCGGCCAAGGCGTGGAGCGCGCCGCGCGTCGCGGCGGCGATCGACCTCGGCTCCTGTGGCGCTCCGCTCGCCGGCACCCGAAGCAGCGCGACCTCGAGCGCGTGGCGCTGGGGCTCCGGAAGGGCCTCGAGCACCTCGTCGACCACAGGCTCGATGAGGTCGGCCAGCGCAGCGAGCGGGAGGCGCGTCTCGGCCTCGCCCGGTCGGGCGGTCAGCACCCGATCGCCGCGATCCCGTGCGGCGGCGACCGCAGTCTCCCAAAGCGTCGTCTTGCCGATACCCGGGGCGCCGACGATCACCAATGCGCGGACGCCGCCCGCCAGCGAGTCGGCGATCGCCGCGAGTTCCGGGTCGCGCCCGACGACGGCGGCCGGCCGTCCCGTCGTCCCGGTGGCTGGGTCCAGCACAGCGGATCCCCTTCAGCGTCGACTCTCGACACGCTATGCATAGCACACGCGACCTAGGCGCCCTCTCACCGAGCGCGGAGGTGCTGCGCGCGACCGCGCGCCCGGGGTGCCGCGACGGCCTCGTCGGCGCCCCGCGGCCAAGGACGATGGACCGGATCGGCCTGGTGGCCACCCGACCGTGACGGACGGGTACGCAGTCCTACTGGAACGGTCGAGCGGGGGACGGGATCTCACCGGGCGGCTGCTCCCGTAGCTGACGCCGCGATGAGCGGACGCAAGCTCCCCCGACACGACCCCGGGACCCCATCGCCGCTGGCCGACCCGCCCTGGGGAGGCCGCGCAGGCGCCCACCGGTCGGCCGAATAGACTCTAGAAGATGACGACGTCCGACGCCACGGCTCCGCCGGCTGCCGCGAGCGGCGCCCGCGTCTTCAGCGGCGTGCGACCGACCGGCCTTCCCCACATCGGCAACTACCTGGGCGCCTTCCGCAACTACCTGGCGATGCAGGACGAGCACGAGGCGATCTACTGCATCGTCGACTACCACGCACTCTCCACCACGCACGACGCGGCGCTCATCAGTCGCAACACCCACGAGATGGCCCTGGGACTCCTCTCGCTGGGCCTGGATCCCGAGCGTGCCGTCCTCTTCCGCCAGTCGGACCGCCCCGAGCATGCCGAGCTGGCCTACCTCCTCTCGACCGTGGTCCCGGTCTCGTGGGTGGAGCGGACGCCGTCGTTCAAGGAGAAGAAGCGAAGCCAACCGGACGACGTCAACCACGCGTTGCTCACCTATCCGGTCCTCCAGACGGCGGACATCGCCATCTACCACGCTCGGTACGTCCCGGTGGGCACCGACCAGGCGGCTCATCTCGAGCTGGCGCGGGAGATCGTCCGCGCCTGGAACGCCCGCTACGGAGACTTCTTCGTGGAGCCCGCCGCGGTGTTCACCGACTCGCCGCTCATCAAGGGCACGGACGGTGCCCAGAAGATGGGCAAGTCGCTGGGTAACACCATCGACATCTTCGCCGACGAGCAGACCCTCCGGAAGCAGGTCATGGGCATGGTCACTGACACGCAGCGCATCCTGCGCACCGATCCGGGCCGCCCGGAGGTCTGTAACGTCTGTCAGTTGCACCGACTGTTCGGCGACGACTACGAGACCATCTGGGAGGGCGAGCGGACCGCCCGCACCGGGTGTGTCGATACCAAGCGCCTGCTCGCCGACCGGATCCTCGCCCACTTCGCCGAGGCACGCGAGCGGCGGCTCGAGAGCTGGAGTCGCGACCCGGTCACGTGGAGGAGGTGCTGCGCGCCGGCGCGGAGCGACTGGCTCCGCTGGCCCGCGAGACACTCCGCGAGACGCACGAACGGATGGGTCTGGGCGGAAGATGACTCGCGGGGCCTGCGCCGGTGACCCCGGGCCGGACCGAGCCGGCCCACGCTAGACTCCTGACGATGGCGGGTCGCACTCTCCTGCCCGAATCCGAGCATCGCTGGCTGCACGCCCTGCTGGTGCTGGGCACCTTGCTCGTCGGCTTCTACCTGCTCGGCCAGGTGGCCGGTGTGGTCCTCTTCTTCAGCGACGTCCTCTTCATCCTCGCGATGTCGTGGCTGCTGGCATTCGTGCTGTCACCGGTCGTCTCGCTCCTGCTGCGCGCCTTTCCGGCATTGCCGCGAGGCCTCGCTACGATCCTGGTCTACGCCGTGCTGTTCCTGGCCCTGACGGCGATCGTCGTGGTGGTGGCGGGCAGCCTCGCCACGTCGATCGCCGGCTTCGTGACCGAGCTGCCCAGCCTCAGCGCGCGGCTTCCCGAGATGCTCGCGCCGTGGGAGGACCGCCTGGCGGCCTTCGGATTGCGTGTCGAGTTGGTGGCCCTCGCCCGATCGACCCTCGCCGGCCTTGGAAGCCTCGGGACCGACCTCGTACGGCCGTTGACCGACCTGGCGCTGGCGAGCCTGGGCGCCATCGGCAACCTCATGCTCATCGTCTTCCTGTCGCTCTTCATCCTCATCGACAAGGATCGCATGGTGGCCTTCGTGAACCGACTGGTGCCACCGCGCTGGGCGGACGAGGCGCGACTGTTCGAGACGAGCGTGGCCAGCTCGTTCGGCGGCTTCATGCGTGGGCAGGCCATCCAGGGCGTCATCTATGCCGCCTTCGCCGTCTTCGCGCACCTGGCCTTCGGCCTGGACTACACGGCTGCATCCGCGGGCCTGGTGGGCCTGCTCCAGACCCTGCCGTTCTTCGGGCCTTTCGCATCTTGGGCACCGCCCGTCGTGGTCGCGGCATTGACGCGGCCCGATGCGCTCATCCCTGCCTTCATCGTCATGGCCATCGGCTGGTTCGTGGTCATGAACATCGTGCAGCCCCGCGTGATGGCCAGCTCGGTAGGCATCCACCCCGTCGTCGTGCTGGCATCGGTGCTCATCGGGCTCAAGCTGTACGGCGTGATGGGCGCCATCTTCGCGGTCCCGGTGGCGGCGGTGATCTCCGCCTTCTTCTTCCACTACCTGAACCGCAACAGCGGGGCACCGCGGGACGTGACCTCGCGGGCGGTGCGGCGCGTGGAGCAGCGCGAAGGTCGGCGCATCCGCGTGCCAGGCGCACCCTCGATCCCAGGCATCGCACCGGTGGCGGGTGCTGATCGGTCCGCGTCGCGCCCCGGCGTGGAGCGGCGATCACTGCTGCCGCAACGGCCCATGGCGCGGCCGCGCTCGGACGACAGCCGCGAGACCGGGCCGGTACCGGCGGAGGGACAGACCGCCATCACCGACGCTGCGCCCGATCCGGCACCGTGACCGATCAGCGGCACGATCACGAGGCACGCTCGCCGAGGGCAGCTACGCCCGGGGACGACGGGCAGCGCGCCGGGCGGCGTCTCGAACGGCGTGCCATGGACCGTGAGTACGGCGAGCCCCTCGCGATCGGCGATCGCCCGGTCCAGGCGCCTCGGGCGCGACCTCCGACCGCTCGCCCGCTCTCGGAGTGGACATCCCGCCCACGCATCCTGGTGACGAACGATGACGGGATCGAATCACGGGGACTGCTCTCGCTGGCCCAGGCGCTGCAGCCGCTGGGCGAGGTCTACGTCGTGGCGCCCGAGACGAACCAATCGGCCGTAGGCCGCCAGAAGACGTTCATGCGTCCGCTGCGGGTGCGCGAACGTACCCTGGCCGATGGCTCGACCGGGTGGTCGGTCGACGGGTCACCCACCGACGCGGTGAGCCTGGCGTTCCTGGGCTACTTCGAAGTCGGCTTCGACCTGGTCGCCTCGGGCATCAACTACGGGGCAAACCTGGGCGACGATGTGACCTATTCGGGAACCGTCAGCGCGGCCATGGAGGCGGTGATCAACGACTGCCCGGCCTTCGCGATCTCGCAGGAGTACTACGAGCACCCCGACTTCACCCTCGCGGGCCGGGTGGCGCACCTGGCGGCGGTCAACATCCTCGAGCACGGCCTGGCTCCCGGAGAGCTCATCAACATCAACGTCCCGGCCATCGCCGCCGATGAGTGCGAGGGGATCGAGGTCACCCGGATGGGCAAGCGGATCTACCAGGACGAGCTCATCGAGCGGCTGGATCCGCGCGGCATCCCGTACTACTGGATCGGCGGCCCCCCACCGTCCGGGGTCGCCGAGGAAGGCACCGACTTCGCGGCCGTGGTGAACGGGCGGATCGCGATCACGCCCATCCAGCTCGATCTCACCGCTCGCCGGCTGCTGACCCGTCTCCGGAGCTGGCCCTGGGCGCTGCCGGCACGGCCGACGCCGCCGGCGGCGGTCGTCGAGACACCCACCGAGGCAGCCGTGGACGAGGCCGTCACGGCGCAGGCCGAGCCGACCGCCGAGCGACGCTGACCGTCGGCGGCGGCCTATGGCTGGCTGGTGACGGCCAGGTCGCCGTTCGAGGTGTCCGCTCGGATCCGGACGGGCGGATCGTCGCCCACGCTCCCGATGAGCGAGTCGTCACCCACCGTGAGGTCGGGAAAGACGGTCGAGACGCTGCCGTTGGAGGTGCGACCCTCCACCGTGAACTCGGCGTCACCCGGCAGAGCCAGCTTGATGGATGCGTTGGAGGTGCGGAACGTATGGCTGCCCTCGGCCGGGGTACCGCTGAAGGTGATGGCGCCGTTGGAGGTCTCCGCGGTCACCAGCGCCTCCTGGGCGTCGATGATGTCGAGCGCTCCGTTCGAGGTCCGCAGCTGCAGCCGACCGCTCGCTCCGTTGACGGTGAGCGGCCCGTTGGATGTCTCGGCATCCACGCCCCTGCCACCGCGGATCATGACCCCGCCGTTGGACGTCCTCGCGATGATCGCTCCCGTCACGTTCGCCGATTCGATGCGATCGTTGGAGGTGCGCAGCTCGAGCGATGAATCGATGGGCACGGCGAGCTCCAGGTCGGCGCCGCTGTTGCCCACGCTGGTGGGCTGGTCCAGGCGGCGGACGGCGATGATCACTCGCCCGGGCTCCTGGCTGATGTCCAGCTGGACCTGTCGCAGGTCGCGCTCGGCGTCAGCCTGGTTGGTGCCCGACCCCCGAAGGACGGCGCGGACGTCGATCTGCGTGTCGCCACCGGTCACCACGCCGATACGCCCGTTGAACGTCTCTACGACGACGCGTGGGCCTCGCTCCACCGTCCGCTGCTCCTGGACGATCCTGCTGGCCACGACCGTGCCGGTGATGGTGCATCCGAGCGCGGACACGGCGATGGTGGCGCCCAGGGCGAGCAACGTCGCGATACGCATCACGGTCTCCGCCGCCGGTCGGCGATGATCTCGCGCGCCGCGTTGCGGCCGGGCCATCCGGTGACGCCGCCGCCCGGATGGGCGCCCGAGCCGCACAGGTAGAGCCCTTCGACGGGCAGCCGGTAGCGCGCGAAGCCGAGCATCGGGCGCCTCGCGAACCACTGGTCCAGTGCCGGCTCACCGTGGAGCGGGTGCCCCTCGGTCAGGCCGTAGCCGCGCTCCAGGTCGAGCGGCGTCACCACCCTGCGCCCCACGATGAGGCGGCCGATCCCTGGCGCGACCGCCTCCAGCTCGGCCACGACCGCATCGCCCAGCGCCTCGCGCTCCGTGTCCCAGCTCTTCCCGTCCCGCCGGTGGTAGGGCGTGCCCTGCACGAGGATGCTCATCACGTGGCGTGCCTGGGCGCCCGGCTGCACGAGCGACGCGTCGATGAGCGAGGGGATGGTCGCCTCCAGGAGCGGGTGCTCGGCCAGGCGGCCCGCCTTGACCGAATCGGCGGCGCGATCGAGGGCCCCCACCGACGGTAGCACCAGGATCCGCCCGCGAGTGCGCGACCCGTCCGCTGCACCGTCCATCCCGGTGAAGGCCGGCAGGTCGGCCAGCGCGAGGTCCACCTTGGAGACCGAGCCCTTCTGTCGAAGGTTGCCCACCTGCCAGCCCAGCAGGGGACCCAGCATCGCGGGATCGACGAGCTCCAGCAGGGTGCGCTTGGGGTCCAGGCCCGAAACGATGGTGCCGGCGTGGATCTCGCGGCCATCGCTCAGCACCACTCCCGACGCGCGGTCGTCACGGATCGCGATCGAACGCGCCTCGGCGCTCGTCCAGATCGTGCAGCCGAACCCGCGTGCCGCCGAGGCCAGTCCTTCGGCCAGCGCTCCCGGGCCACCCCGCACGAAGACGGCATCACCGGCGGCACCGCTCCCCGTCCTCGCCGAGTCGGCGAGGAACGACTGGCTCGTGCCGGCATCGCGAGGACCGAGCGAGGAATAGCGGACGCCGCGCCACGCCAGGGCCGCCCGAAGCTCCGGGGATGTGAACCAGTCCTCGAGATGGTCGGCGATGGGCATGGGCAGGACGCGCAACAGCGCGCGACCGTGGACCGCTCCCAGCCCGCGATACCGCACGCCCAGGCGGAGCCCCGTCAACGCATCGGCGATGCCGGGCCGGCTCGGGTCCGGTGGGGTCATCGCCATGAGACGCCCGAGGAGGCCGGACAGGGCGCGGGTCTGCGTGTCGAACTCGCGGTAGCGGGCGGCGTCGGCCGCGGAAAGGTCCGCCAGTCCCTGGGCCGTCCGGTCGGGGTCGCCCCACAGCGTGAGAGGCCGGGCATCGGGTGACAGCGCGAGCATCCGGGCGTCGGGCTGGACCAGGCGCACTCGGTGGCCTCGCAGGTCCAGGTCGCGCGCGATCGTCGGAGCCAGGCGGCCCACCGCGTGCGCCAGATCCGGGACACGGACGCCGGCCATGAGTTCGTGCGTCCCCACGGCGCCCCCCACGTGCTCCCGTCGCTCGACGAGGAGCGTGCGCAGCCCATCCCGCGCCAAGTACGCGGCGCAGACGAGCCCGTTGTGCCCACCCCCGACCACGATCGCGTCGTAGCGAGCGCTCGGGGCTGCCGTCACGCGGCTGTCCGCTGCGAGCGCAGCACCTGGAGCGCCGCGATCCGGCCGGGAGCGCCCATGATGCCGCCGCCCGGGTGCACGGCCGAGCCGCACAGCCACAGATCGCGCACCGGCGTGCGGAACCGCGCGTGCCCGGGCACGGGACGGTTGAAGAAGAGCTGCTCGAGGCTGAGCTCGCCCTGGAAGATGTTGCCCTCCGTGAGGGAGAAGGTGCGCTCCAGATCGAGCGGTGTCAGGACCTGGCGCCCCACGATGAGACCGCGGATGTTCGGCGCCCGCTCGGCGAGCGTATCGACCACCGTATCGCCGAAGGCCTCTCGCCGCCCGTCCCAATCACCGTCGGAGAGCCGGTACGGCGCGTACTGCACGAAACAGCTCATGACGTGCTTGCCGGGTGGCGCCATCGACGGGTCGACGAGCGTCGGGATGATGACGTCGACGTAGGGGCGGCGGCTGAAGCTGCCCTCGCGCGCGTCGATGTAGGCCTGCTCCATGTGGTCGAGTCCCGGGGAGAAGCTGATCGCGCCGCGTAGGTGTTCTCCCGGGCCCGGCAGGCAGGTGAAGTCGGGCAGTCCGTCGAGCGCCAGGTTGACCTTGCCGGAGGATCCCCGGAAGCGGAACCGGCGGACCTCCTCCTCGAAACCGGGCTCCAGCGTGCCAGGCTCCAGTAGCCGCAGGAACGTCTGGTGAGCGTCAGCGCTCGAGAGGACCAGGCGGGCGTCGATCTCCTCGCCCGACTCCAGCACCACGCCCGTGGCGCGCCCGTCGCGGGTGCGGATGCGCACGACCGGCGCGTCGGTGCGGATGACCGCGCCCACGGCGCGCGCGGCCGACGCGATGGCCTCGCTGACGCCGCCGGTGCCGCCCCGAGGGATGCCCCAGGCACGGAAGGCACCATCGATCTCGCCCATGTAGTGGTGCAGCAGGACGTACGCGGTGCCTGGTGAGCGCACGCCGAGGAAGGTTCCGATGATCCCCGAGGCGGCCATCGTCGCCTTGAGCGGATCGGTCTCGAACCACTGGTCCAGGAAGTCCGCCGCGCTCATCGTCATCAGCTGGACGAAGGCCGTCTGCTGGCGTCGGGGCAGGGTGGCGAACGTGCGCGCCAGACCGGCCAGGGGGAGCAGGTCGCGCGGGTCGGGTCGCACGGTGTCGACGGGCACCATCGAGAGGATGGGCTTGATGAAGCGTGCCATCTCGACCATCAGGAGGCCGTACTCCTCGTAGGCCTCCGCGTCGATCGTCGACCAGCGTCGCAGCTCGCGCACCGTCTGCGCGTGGTCGTTGGTGCGCCACAGGAAGTCGCCGTCGAGCGGCGTGAACGTGCCATCGAGCGGCAGGACCTCCAGGCCGTGGCGCGGCAGCTCCAGCTCCCGGATGATCTCGGGGCGCAGCAGGCTGACCACGTAACTGGCGACGCTGAAGCGGAAGCCCGGGACGATCTCCTCGGTCACCGCCGCGCCGCCCAGCACGTGGCGGCGCTCGAGCACGAGGGTCCGCATGCCGCCGCGGGCGAGGTACGCCGCGCTCACGAGGCCGTTGTGTCCGCCGCCGATGACGATCGCGTCCCAGGTCTGCGCCACTGGCCCTCCGTGCGCTCGGTCCCGCCGCCATGACGAGCCCTGGGCCACCAGCACGGCGCTCGGCCGGATCCGTCACTGCGCGAGACGGCCGCGAGTCTACGCGAGGGGACCGATCCGTGGCGGAGAGATCAAGAAGACCGCTCGAAAGGACGACCCCGTGGAAGGCCAGAAGGGCCCGAAGGCGCAGGCGATGGAGGCGCTGTCCCCATGAGGCGCGTGGGAGCAGGTTGACGAGTCGAGTAGGAAATCCTACGATCGACGTATGAAAGCAACCGTTTCGGAGAAGGGGCAGGTGACGATCCCCAAGGCGCTCCGGACGAAGCTGGGCATCCGCCCGGGAGCCGTCCTGGACTTCGAGGCGGACCGTGGACGGCTCATCGCCCGGAAGGCCGACGCGAGCAACCCGGTCGATGACGTCTGGGGCACGCTGGACCTGGGCGAGCCCGTGGACGACTTCATCGAGCGCATCCGCGGCCGCTGAGTGATCACCGCGGTCGACACGAACGTCCTGCTCGACGTGTTCACAGCGGACCAGCTCTTCGGGAGAGCCTCACACGGAGCGCTCACCCGCTGTCTCCGCGAGGGCAGCCTCATCGTCTCTGACGCGGTATGGGCCGAGCTCGGCGCCGGTTTCCCGAGCGCCAAGATCCTTCAGCACAACCTGGACCATCTCAGCGTGACGTTCGTGCCGCTGGACCAGACGTCGGCGCTGGCGGCGGGACACGCATGGCGCCGCTACCGGGATGCCGGAGGGACCCGGCGGCGGATCCTTGCCGACTTCCTCATCGGAGCGCACGCGCTGCTCCACGCGGATCGGCTGCTGACACGGGACCGCGGCTTCTTCGGGAGTCACTTCACGAGGCTCAGCGTGCTCGATCCGTCGGCTGACACCGCATGACCGGCGATCGCGAGCCTCGATCCGCTGCCACGGTGAAGGCGGCCCAGGCGAAGGGCCGGCCGATGCTGTCGTGGGTCGGAAAGCGCCCGCTGCGCGAGGTGCGGACATATCCCACGGCCCTGGCACACCGGCTGGCGAGCGGTGAGTATGTCCGCGAGGTGCTCTCGCTCGGGGATACCTCGCAGCCATGACCCTCGGCAGCCCCTTCGACGCCCGGACCAGGCCGCTCAATGCCAAGCGCCAGTGGCGCGAATGGGCCGGATCCTTCGCCGCGAGCGCCTACGCCGCGAGCCACGACATCGAGTACAACGCCATCCGGAACGCGGCGGCGCTCATCGATGTCAGCCCGCTCTTCAAGTACCTCGTCTCGGGGCCGGACGCCGTCGCGCTGGTCGACCGCGTCATCACCCGCGACGCCGCCAGGATCCGCGTCGGCCAGGTCATCTACACGCCGTGGTGCGACGAGTACGGCAAGGTCGTCGACGACGGCACGGTGGCGCGACTCGACGAGACGTCGTTCCGCTGGACGGCCGCTGACCCGCAGCTGCGTTGGCTCCGCCTGAACGCTCGCGGGCTCGATGTCGCGATCGAGGAGATCACGGATAGCACCGCTGCGCTCGCCCTCCAGGGGCCGCTCTCCCGGGCCGTGCTGGAGGCCGCCACGGGCGAGACGTGGAGCGACCTCCGCTACTACCGCCGCCGCGCCGCGCGGATCGCGGGCATGGACCTCGACGTCAGCCGGACCGGCTACACCGGCGATCTGGGCTACGAGCTGTGGGTCGATGCCGGGGACGCCACGCGGCTCTGGGACGCGTTGATGGAGGCCGGCGCGGCATTCGCCGTCCGAGCCGCGGGCATGCTGGCGCTCGACGTGGCGCGCCTGGAGGCGGGCCTCATCCTGCTCGAGGTCGACTACACCAGCGCCCGTCATGCGCTGATCCCCGAGCAGTCATATTCCCCGTACGAGATCGGGCTCGGCCGGCTCGTGGACCTGGACAAGCCGGCCCGTTTCGTGGGCCGCGCCGCCCTCCGGCGGGAGATCGACGCCGGCGGTGCGCGCCGGAGGCTCGTCGGCCTGGAGCTCGACTGGGAGGACCTGGACGCCCTGTACGCCGCGCAGGGGCTGAGCCCCGTGCTCTCAGCCGCTGCCTGGCGCGAGCACGTCCCGCTCTACGCCTCCGGCCGGCAGATCGGCCGTGCCACGAGCGGGACGTGGAGCCCGATCCTGAAGAAGAGCATCGCGCTCGGGTCCGTCGAGGCCGCGTACGAGCCGGTCGGGTCCCGTCTACGGCTCGAGTGGACCGTGGAGGGCCGACGCGGCCGGGTGGGGGCCAGAGTCGTGCCCCTGCCCTTCTTCGACCCGCCGCGCAAGCGAGCGTGATCCGACCGCGATCCTCGCCACGAGGGAGCCAGGGATGGTGACCATGGCCACAGCCGATACCGGGAAGCTACCGGGTCCGGTCCGTTACCCGATCCGGATCGACCGGCGTCACCGCTGGCTGCTGCTCCCGTGGGGCGTCCGCGATGCCACGGCGGAGGTCCGGCTCGAGGGAGGCCAGATGATCGCGCGCTTCGGGCGCGCGACGATGCAAACGCCGATCTCGAACATCCTGAGCTGGGAGATCAGCGGCCCGTACCGGTGGTTCACGGCACTGGGCGTCAGGCGGAGCGTGCGGCATGGCGACTTCACCTTCGGCGGCAGCGCGCATGGCGGCGTGCGGATGGACTTCCGGGAACGTGTCCGCTGGAGCGTCTTCCGCGTGCCGGCGCTCTACGTGACGGTCGACGACCTAGAGGCATTCGCGGCCGAGCTCTCGAGCCGCGGGATCCCGGGCCGCTCGGCGAACGGGATCGCGAGCGGCAGCGACGCGTCGTCCAGCCCGTAGACCGCCCGTATCCGGTCGGCCGTCAGCACCTCGCGGGGTGCGCCGTCGGCCACGATCCGGCCCTGGTCGAGCAGCACCACGCGCCCGAAGAAGTGGGCGGCCAGCGTCAGGTCATGGAGCACCGCGACGACCGTCAGCCCATCGCGCCCTGAGAGGTCCACCAGCAAGCGCATCACCTCCACCTGGTGGCGGAGGTCCAGGTGGACGGTGGGCTCGTCGAGGATGAGCAGGCCGCCGCCCTGCGCCACGGCCATCGCGAGGACGACCAGCTGGCGCTCGCCGAGGGATAGCTCGCGGGCGTCGCGGTCCGCGAGGTGTGCGATGCCAACCCGCTCCATGGCCGCCTCCACCGCGGCGAGATCCGCCGGACGCGGCCCCAGCAGCGGGTGCTCGTGGGGCAGTCGACCGAGCGCCACCACCTCCCGCACCCGGGTGGCGAAGGGCAGCTGCACCTGGCCGGGCACCACCGCCACACGTCGGGCGAGCGCCTCCCGCGAGACCTCTTCCAGCGGCACTCCGTCGAGCAGCACGGTGCCCTGGCGGCCGCTCGCCAGCCCGGTCACGCAACGCAGCAGGCTGGACTTGCCGGCACCGTTCGGTCCCACCAGGCAGACGCGCTCGCCGGCGCCGATCTGGAGCTCGATGCCGTGGAGCACCTGCCGGCGCCCATAGGCGAGCCCCACGCCTCGCAGCGTGAGCGCCGCGCCGCTCACAGGTCGTAGCCCTGTCGGAAGCGGCGCAGCAGCGACAGGAAGAAGGGCGCGCCGACCACGGCCGTGACGATGCCCACCGGCAGCTCGCCCGGGATGCGCGCCACCAGGTCGGCAAGCACCAGGAAGCTCGCTCCGAAGACGGCCGAGAGCGGCAGGACGTGGCGCGCGTTGGGGCCGACCGCGAGGCGGACGACATGGGGCACCACCAGGCCAACGAAGCCGATCAGCCCCGCCAGCGCGACCGATGCGGCCGTGACCAGCGATGCCAGGGCCAGCAGGATGCCTCGCTCCCGCCGCACGTCGAGGCCCAGGTGGAGCGCCGTCTCCTCGCCGAGCAGCAGGGCGTTCAGGGAGCGGGCGCGCATCAGGATGAGCGCGGATGACGCCGCCACCAGCGGCAGCCCCACGGCCAGCTGCTGCCATGAGGCGGTGGCGAAGCTGCCCAGTAGGTAGAAGAAGATCTGGCGCAGGTTGGCCCCGGCCAGGTACATCGCCAGGGAGAGACCCGCCGCGAGCAGCGAGCCGACCGCGTACCCGGTCAGCAATATCGACGTCAGCGAGCCCGCCGCCGAGCCCCCGGCCAGCCGATACACCAGCCAGACCGCGAGCAGCGCCCCCGCGAAGGCGAGAAGGTGGATGAGCCCCAGGCCGAGCACCGCGACCTGGACGGGCACGAGCAGCGCGACGGCGGCTCCAAGAGCGGCGCCGCTGGCGGTGCCCAGGACGTAGGGGTCGGCCAGCGGGTTGCGGAGCAGCCCCTGGAGCACCGTCCCGGCGACGGCCAGGCCGCAACCGACGGCCATCGCGGTCAGCACGCGCGGCAGGCGAAGCTCCATCACGATGACCTCGGCTGCCGCGCTCCGCTCGGCGGCCTGCGGAAGACCGAGCAGCCGGTGACCCAGGATGGCGAGGGTGTCGTCGATCGAGACGGCCACGTTCCCGAACGCGATCCCGACGATGAGCGAGAAGAGCAGCGCGCCGAGGCCCAGGACCAGCAGCCGCAGAGGGCGCCGCCGAAGCGCTTCCCATCGCGCGGCCTGAAGAGCCCGGCGGGCCGGCTCGGAGACGACCCCGGCACTCACGCGCCAGGTGCCCTCACTGGCAGTACGGGACGGGCGGCGGTGGCGGCGTCAGCTCGAGCTCGGGGTGGATGGCCACGGCGAGCGCCGCGAGTCCCTCTGGGAGCCGCGGGCCTGGCCGGGTGACGATGAGGTCGTCGATGGGCCGGACCGCATCTTCCCTGACCGCCGTCATCCGGCGCCAGGCGGGCCGTGCCCTGACCTGGGCAGGGCAAACGCCGTACGCGGCGTCGCCCACGATGATCACCTGGGGATCCGCCTTCACCAGCCGTTCGACCGAGATCGAGAAGGCGGCCGGGTCACCGGTCGTGATGGCCTCGCCCCCCGCGAGCGCGATCATGTCCGCGATGAACGAGTCCGGGGCAGGCCCGTAGATCTCTGGCTCCGACCCGATCTGGTAGAAGACCCGCGGTCGCTCCTGGAGTCCACCCGCGGCCGCCGTGACGGCGTCGATCCTGATCTGCATCTGCTCCGTCAGGTCGGCCGCTTCCTCGGCCGCTCCGACGGCCGTGCCGATGAGCTCGATGTCCGCGAGCACCGCGGGCACGTCCTCTGCGTAGACGACCATCACCGTGAAGCCCAGGTCGCGCATCCGCTCGATGTCGTCGGGCGGTGTGAACGCGTTGCCGGCGGCGATGACGAGATCAGGCTCCAGGTCGACCACCTGCTCGATCAGGACGCCGGTGAAGGTGGCGACGTCCGGCAGGGCGGCCGCCTCGGGCGGGAAGTCGTCGAAGTCGGTGCCGCCGACCACCTTGTCACCGACGCCCAAGGTGAAGAGGATCTCGGTGTTGGCCGGCGACAGGCTGATGACCCGCTGCGGCTCCTCCGGCAGGGTCACCTCCGTGCCTTCGTCATCGGTGAGCGTCAGCGGGTATTCGGCGGCCTCCGACGCAGAGGCCGTGGTCGAGGGCTGCGGCGTGATGGTGCCGTCCGGAGAGGCACTCGCGGCTGGGGTCCCGCTGGGGGACGCGGCGTGGGTCGGGGAGGGCCCGGAGCTCCTCGCCGGTGACCCCATGGCCGATGGCCCCGTCCCCGATGGGCCGCCGGAGGCGCAGGCCTGGGCAACGAGCGCCAGACCAGCCAGGAGCAGCGTGAACGGGGCACGGATGGACCCCCTCCGGCGGGAGTCGGAAGGGGCCTGGGTGGTCGGACGGTGCATGGGTGCCTTCCCTCTCTCTCGAAGGTGCGAGCACGACCATGGGCCCGGCGACCGGACTTCCAGCCAGCGTGGCTGGTCACCGTAGCGGGACTGTGCCGGACTCTCACCGGCTTCGCGGATCCCATGGTCCTGTCTTCTGTTCGGACGCCGAGTGTACATGGAGCCCGGTCCGCCGGCTGTGCCCCGGGCGCCACCGAAGGACTCGTGGATCCAGCCGAGATAAGTCGCAGTGAAGTGGCCGATGCCATCCTCTGCGCAGCTTCCGCCTCCCTTCCGCCGGGATCTTCCCGCCGGAGGAGGACTCGGACATGGTCAGGAGTGTCCATGGCTGGCGATGCGCTGCCCGGTGGGCGACGGTGATAGCCGTCCTCGGGGCCACGCTCTCGTCGCAGACGGCCGCGGCCAGCCCTCAGCGACCGGTGCTCGCGGCGTGCGACGCCCGTGCCGCTCACGGCCCATCGGCGATCCCGCGCCTCAGGATGGTGCTCGATGCTCGGGGCTGGCTGAGCGGGCATCGCCTCGAGATCGCGGGCCGATCGGCCCTGGCGCTCGGGCGGGGCGCCTTCATCGACGGTCCCTTCGAGGAGCGATACGTGGTCGGGGACATGGCCGCCGGCCGATCACGGCTGCGCGTGCTGGATGCCGCCCGCGCCTGCGTGGAGGCGGACATCGCCATCGACGGCCTCGTGTTCACGGCCACCATCGACCCTGCCGGACGGTACCTGTACCACGACCTCGTCGCTCCCGCGACGCGGGCCGACATGGGCATCTGGCGGAGGCCGCTCGACGGGAGCGGGCCCGGACAGCGGATGCTCCCGCCTCTCCCGGCTGGCCCTCCCCTCAGCCGGGTCTGGTCGAAGGGCTTCGCGTGGGGTCCCGGTGGGGAGCTCGCCGCGCAAGCGTGCGGTGAACGGACCTGCTTGACGCGGATCCTGGACGCGGCGGGGGGCGTCAGGACACTCGCATCGGCGGATCAGGGAGTGCTCATCGCCCTGACGCAGCGAGGGCTCGTGGTGAATGATGGTGCTTGCCACATCGAGCCATGCCCCTCGGTCACCTTCTCTCGGACGGGCGCCCGCCTGGCGCCAACCGGCACGTCCCTCGATGACCAGCCCGTGCCGGAGTGGCAGAGCGACACCTGGACGGCGGGCGTGCTGCCCTATAGCTGGAGCGGCGATGGCCCGCCCGACTGGATGCGCGCCGCCATCCATGCCGGGGCCGGTGATGTCGCGGAGTCCAAGCGCTCCAACGCGCCTCGCTTCGACCATGCCTCGGACAGTGACGACACGATCGGTCTTCGGAGCCAGATGACGGGCAACTGCGAGCGGGCCATCGCGTGTGCCACCGCCGACATCGGGGAATGGTGGCTGATCCGCTTCCGCCCGCATCGCACCGTCCTGCCATGGGGCACCATCTACTGGTGCGAGGCGTACCACGAGCCGCAGGGCGACTGCGTCGACACGGAGCGCACGACCATCCACGAGATGGGCCACGTCGAGGGCCTCTGGCACGCCGATGGGCTCGGCCTCGGCTGGTTGGACACGGTGATGCTCCCCGGCATCCCGTTCCGCGGCGACACCGGCTGGGACATGCACCGCTTCGGACGGTGCGACCAGATCACCCTCCAGCAGCGTTATGACGTCCCCACGAGCTACTCCACGGTGGCGCCGTGCGGACGGCGTGATACCGGGCTCGGGTTGGATGCGAGCGATCGTTCCATCGGATACCAGGATCCGGTGACGTTCACGGCCACGCTCCGCATCCGTGACCGATCCGAGTACGGGCGGCTCGGTGGGAACCGGCTGAGTGGCCGCGATGTCACCATCCAGCGGCGATCGCCTGGCGGTTCGTGGACGGCGTTCACACCGTTCGAGGGCTCCGAGGCCGGCACGTACGTGCTGACGTTCAGGCCCAGCACGACGTTCGAGTATCGGGCGGTGTTCGAGAAGCCCACGGACGATGGCGTAGCGGGTGCCGTCTCGGACACCATCACGGTCTCCGTGGGCCCCTGCATGGGGCCGCATTGCCCGACCGGGATCAGGGCCCCAGCCGAGAGGAGTCAGTGATGCGTCGTCACCCGGGATGGCTCATCGCCCTCGCGATGCTGGCTGCTGGCTGCACGTCCCGGACGGCCGCGCCCAGCAGTGGATCCCTGGCACCGCCGCCCGGCCGGAGCCCGGCGTCGATCCCGGTCGCCACACCGGCTGCGTCGCCGGCCTCTCTCCCGACCCCGGTGCCGACCATCGCGGCCAGCCCGACCACGACACCGCGGACCAGCCCTCCACCAAGGCCTTCACCGTCAGCCTCCGACCGCGGCGGCCACGGCGGTGCCGTCGACAGCCGGCCTCCGGACGGGTACTTCTCGGCCGCGGGAGCCGACGGCGTCGTGGCCTACCTGGGTTCCTACTGCTACGGCTACGTTTGCGCCGACAGCCCCCTGCCTACGACCCGCGTCACACCCCGCCTGAAGCTACCCGCCGGGACCGACCATCTCGTGTTCCGGCTGAAGGGCAGCCACGCGTTCTCGAGCTGGAGCGTGGCGGTCTGGGCCGCTCGCGACGAACGCGGCCGCCGACGGGAACGCCTCGCTTCGGGGGGCGGCGACGGCGATGCCATCCAGGAGGCCAGCTTCCAGCCACCGGGGTCAGGAGACTGGATACTCGACGTCTTCGTGCGCTACGCCGAAGGCGGCGACGCGAGCTACTCGGTCCGCCTCATCGTGCCCTGAGTCTCTGGCGAACGAGCCGGCTCCACCCGTTCCGGCGGCGCTGGACAGGCTGGAGCCGGCTCGCCAGCGTCAGGCGTTGACCGTGTCGCTGACCCGACCGTCCGCGGCGGCCGGGAAGAGCGAGGTCTGGGCCGCTTCGGGGAGCATCTGCCCCAGGATCTTCTGGATGGCCAGGATATGGGCGCAGGTGCTCCAGCTCTGGAAGTAGTGACAGTTGCACTGCCACTCATCGGCGTCGAGCGACACGCGGTGCGTGTCGTTGTCCCCGCGGAAGGTGACGGCGAGCCGATCGAAGGTGATGCGATCGGTCTCCCGGGCGTAGCGGTTCGCCTTCTCGATCTTGCCGATGACGCTGGAATGCATCGATGCGGACCCTCCCTGCGCGGGCCCGACGGCGGCCGTCGACGGGCCTCTTGGCCGACACCGGGCAACGACCTCCCGAGCCGTGGCGACCGACGCCGATCGATGTCCGTAGCCTACATCAGGCGGGCCCCCTCGAACCGGCCCATCGAGGCTCGGGCTACTCGTCGTCCTCGTCGTCCGAGGCGGACATGCGAGCCTTGACGTATCCGATGGCCTCCACCGGCGATGGGTCGTCGCCGTACAGGAACGCCAGGTAGGTGCTCACGTAGTCGCCCATCACGATGGCCGAGACGGCCTGTGCAAGGGCGCTGGACCCCCCGATGGCCACCACCTGGTGAGCGATCTGCGCCATGCCCAGCAGCTGTGCGGAGAGCGACGCCCGAAGGGCGTTGCGCGCGTGCTGGTCGGGACTCGCCAGGAAGACCACGTAGAGGTGGTCGCGGATCGTCTCCGGTCGGCCGTAGCCCACGACGGCGTTGTGGGTCGCCTCGGGGAGTTCCTCGGAGAAGGCCGCCGTCTTGCCGTTCTCGTTGAGCTGCGCCTTCCAGCGGCGTGCGACCACGGCCAGGGCGCCACTGGCCTCGACGACGGGCAGTCGGTCGACCAGGCTCCACGCCAGCTGCTTGGCCGGGTTGCGCTCGGTGGGGACATCCGGTCCGAAGTGCTCGACGGCCGAGGATGCGGCCGTCACAGCGTCACCCACCTCGTCGTCGCCCAGCTGGAGCAGCCCGGCCCGCTCGAGCGATCCGGCCAGCAGCGTCATCGAGTAGCCCACCGCGGCCCGCGGCTGACCGCCGCCGGGGAACGTCAGGAGTGGCAGGCTGGCGCGCGACGCCACCTCGCGCATCGGGCCGCCCGTGGTGATGATGGCCACCGGGCAGCGCCGCTCCAGGGCGGTGCCCAGGGCGCTGATCGTCTCCTCGGTGGCGCCGCTGTAGGAGCTGGCGATGACGAGCGTCTCGCGGCCCACCCATGCGGGCAGGTCGTAGTCCCGCACGACCACCAGCGGGACGCGCAGCCGATCGGCGAAGATGCCGCGCACCAGGTCACCGCCGATGGCGGAGCCGCCCATGCCGAGCAGCGCCACGGCCCGCGCTGTCGTGTGGGCCTCGGCGAGCATCAGGCTCCGTGTCCGAGTCCAGCCGTCGGCGATCTGCGCCGGCAGCGTCGCCACCGCGTCGAGCATCGCCGACGCGTCATAGCGGCGCATCGGACCGGGGTCGTCGAGGATCCCGCCGACGCCCACGGCCACCTCAGGCCTCGCCGTAGACGAGTCGCTGGCCCTCGGCCAGCATCGCATCGCGCCGCCCGGCGCTGGTGGCCTCGGCATAGACGCGCACAAGCGGCTCCGTGCCGCTGAAGCGGACGAGCAGCCAGGACCCGTCGTCCGTCCACCACTTGAAGCCGTCATTCGTGTCGAGCGCGACCGAGCGCACGACCGCCTGTCCCGCCAGCGCCGTCGGCGCCTGTTCCCGCAGCGAGACGAGCAGCCGTTCCTTCAGCGAGGGATAGGCGGAGCGGTCCACGTGCACGTCGGTCCGCAGGTAGAACGAGGCGCCAGCCAGGGAGTGGAGGTGCTCGACGATGGCCGACACCGGCCAGCGCCCGGCCTCCCGCTCCCGCACGAAGAGGTCCAGCAGCAGCAGGTCGGCGTAGATGCCATCCCGCTCGGGCAGGTGCATGCCAAAGCCGTAACCGCCCGACTCCTCGCCGCCCATCATCGCGCCGGTCTCGATCATCTTGGGCCCCACGTACTTGAAGCCGACCGGCGTCTCGTGGACCGCGACCCCGTAGCGCTCGCCGAGCCGACCCACCATCTGTGTCTCGTTGATGGTCGAGACGACCGGCTGGCGCATGCCGCGATGCTCCAGCAGGTAGTACATGAGGAGGCCCATCACCTGGAGCTGGTGGATGAAGGTGCCCTGCTCGTCGGCTGCTCCCGCACGATCGGCGTCGCCGTCGAGCAGGAGCCCCAGGTCGTATCCGCCGCCTGCCAGCTGACGGAGCGCGGGGTCGATATTGGGCCGGATGGGCTCGGGGTTGAGACCCCCGAACCATGGGTTCCGCTCCTTGTGGATCTCCTCGATGGTGATGCGACCCTGCCGCAGCAGCCGCGGGATCCAGCCCACGCCGGAGCCGAAGAGGGGGTCGACCAGGACCCGCAGGTCCGCGGCACGCAGTCGATCGAGATCGAGCGTCCGGCGGACGTACTCCTCGTAGCCGACGTAGGGATCGAAGCGCTCGACCAGGCCGGCTGCCTCGGCGTCGGCGAGCGGGCGCGTGAGCGGGACGCCACCGGCACGTTCACGGATGGTGGCTTCGAGCGTGGCGAGGATGTCGGGACCGGCGGCGGCGCCGGTCGGCGACTTGACCTTGAAGCCGTTGTCGGTCCACGGGTTATGCGAGGCGGTGATCATCACGCCACAGGCGGCTCCCCGCTGGACCACCTCGTAGGACGTCATCTGGGTGGGGATGGGGCCGCTCGAGAGGACGATGGGGATGTCGTGGGCCAGGAGCACCTCCCCGGCCGCGTCCGCGAAGTACTCGCTGGCGAAGCGGCGGTCATAGCCCACCACGACGCCCTGCGCCTGCGTCCCCTCGTCGAGCACGTACCGTGCCACGCCCTCGGCGCATCGCCGCACGTTCTCGTAGGTGAACTCGTCGGCGATCCGCGCGCGCCAGCCGTCCGTCCCGAAGACGATGGGCGGGATCACGGCCTGGGTGGCGGTCTGGGTCACGGCGGCACGGGCTCCTGGGGGAGGGACGGAGGGAGATGGTACCCCGAGGCGGCGCCCCGTCCGGGCCCCGCGCCTATCCTTCCGCCGTGGATGCGACATCCCCGGTCCGCGAGCGCCCCATCTTCATCATCGGCTGCCCGCGCTCCGGGACCACCCTGCTGCGCCTCGTGCTCGACTCGCACCCCAGGATCAGCTGCGGCGAGGAGACGCACTTCCTGCGCGAGCTGCGGTCCATCGTGGAGGGCCACTGGCCGCTGCTCGAGACGTACGGCTTGCCTCGCGAGGACTGGCTGCGGCGGATCCGTGGGCTCTACGAGGGCTTCCAGGCCGACTATCTGGCCCGACGCGGCAAGCAGCGCTGGGCGGAGAAGGACCCCACCTACACGCTCCTGCTGCCCTTCATCGACGAGCTCTTCCCGCACGCCCAGTACGTGCATCTGGTCCGTGACCCGTACGACGTGGTGGCCTCGTTCCGCGAGCGGTGGGGCTATCGCGCGGCCTTGCGGGTGGCGCGGACGGAGTGGGTGCGCTACGTGGGCGCGGGGCGCCGGTTCGGGCAAGCGCTTCCCGCCGGCCGCTATCACGAGCTCCACTACGAGCAGCTCGTAGAGGCTCCGGAACGGACCCTCCGCACCCTGCTCCGCTTCCTGGACGAGCCCTGGGACGACGCCGTGCTGCGCTTCGACGAGGCGGAGCACGATGCCACCGAGCGCTACGCCCGCTTCACGGCTGGCCGGCGGGAGACGGCCGGCGAGTCGACCGCGATCTACCGGTCGCGGGTCGGGGCTGGCCGGCGCGACTCGGACCCCCTCCTGCGCGCCCTGCTGCGCGTCCGTGCCAGGCCACTGCTGCGCGAGCTGGGCTACCCGACGTGACGGTGGGCTACCTCCACGTCGGCAAGGAGGGTGGCGGCGTCCGGCGCTACGGGCGCATCATCGCGGAGGCAGCCCGAGCCCGGGATGAGCTGGATGCGCGGGAAGCGGACGCGGGCGAGCGCGACGCATCCCGTCACCGGCTGAAGGAGGCAGGACGCCAGCTCTCGGGGTGCGCGGTCGTGCACCTGCAATGGAAGCCGGCCGACTGGGGCGGCGGCCTCCGGGCCTTCGGCCGGCTGCGCGCGTTCGCGCGAGGCTGCTCGCGGCCCATGGTCGTGACGCTCCACGACGTCTGGGCTCGCGGCGGGATGCGCGAACGGTGGCTGGACAGCGACGTGCTGGCGCTTCGCTGGCTGGGCCGGTCCGCGGCGCGGCTCGTGGTGCACTCGGACGAGGAGCGCCGGCGCCTCGAGGGATTCGTGCCGGCGGAGAAGGTGGCACTGGTGCCGCACTTCGTGGAGGAGCGCGTCATGGCCGACGCCCATGCCTCACGGACGGCCCTGGGCCTGGCCGGGAAGCGCGTGATGACGCTCCTGGGTTTCATGGTCAGACGCAAGGGCTACCGGCTGACGATCGAGGCGCTGCCGCTCCTCCCTGACGATGTCGTCGCGCTCTTCGCCGGTGGCCCCATCCCGGGGCGCGAGGCCCGCGCCGATGAGCTTCGCGCCCATGCCGAGTCGCTCGGCGTGGGAGATCGCGTGGTGATCACGGGATACGTCGCCGATGAACGGCTCGACCAGACCCTCGCGGCGACGCACGTGGCCATCTGTCCCTTCCGTGACCTGTCGGCGTCGGGGTCGCTCTCGACCTGGATCTCCACGGGCCACCCCATCGTGACCTCCGACCTGCCGCAGTTCCGCGAGTACGACGCGCTGGTGCCGGGCGCGTTGCGCATCTTCCGTCCGCTCACGGCCCGGGCCATGGCCGACGCGGTGCGCTCCGTGCTCGATGCGGGCCCGCCGCCGGTGGACCCCAAGGTCATCGCGCTCCGCGAGCGGCTCCTGACGCCACGCGCCGTGGAGGCCTACGCCGAGGTCTACCGAGCGGTGGCGCGTTGATAGCCCAGGAGGGCTTCAGAGCAGGTCATCGCGTCCCTCGGACCTGAGCCGGTCGACCACGAGCTTGACGTCCTGTGCTCGGTCGCCGGACAGGACGAGCAGCGCATCGGGCGTGTCGACGACGACGACGTCCTGGAGACCCACGGTCACCACGAGGCGATCGCCAGCAGCATGGACGAGCGATCGGGCGGAACCGATGTCGATGGTCGCCGAGCCCGACCGTGACAGGGTCACGGGACCGCCACCCGTGCCTTCGCGCTGCGCGTCCATGAGCGCCGCCCAGGAGCCCACGTCGCTCCATCCGACGTCGATGGGAACGACCGCCACGCCACCTTCGGTGGACGCGGGCTCCAGCAGCGCGTAGTCGACCGAGATCGAGCGGAGCGCGGGATACGCCTGGTCCAGACCGCCCGAGTCGAGCGCCTCACGCACGCCCCCGATGATTTCGGCGGCATGCCGCTCCAGGCCGTCGATGGCCGCATCGCGCCGCCAGACGAAGATGCCGGCGTTCCAGAACGCGCGACCACCGGCCAGCAAGCCGGCTGCGCGTTCGCGAGAGGGCTTCTCCACGAACCGCTCGACGGGCAAAGCGGCCGACGGACCTCCCGTGTCTGCGACGCCTGCCGCCAGGACATACCCGTAGCCGGTCTCGGGACCGGTCGGTCGGATGCCCAGGGTCACCAGCGCGCCAGCCGCGGCCCGCTCTGCGGCCGCTGCCAGCGCGTCGCGGAAGCCGGACGCGTCGGTGATCGCGTGGTCGGCCGGGAGGATGGCCATGATCTCGTCGTCCGGCCGGTCGATGGCCAGCGCGGCCAGCGCCACCGCCGCCGCCGTGTTCCGGCTCACCGGCTCCTCCACCAGGTTCCCCTCGGGGACCTCCGGCAGCTGCTCGCGAAGGAGGTCGCGATAGCGGCCGTCCGCGACGACGAAGACGTCGCGGGGCGCGATGAGCGGCTGGAGCCGCGCCACGGTCGCCTGGAGCAGCGTCGTATCACCGGCCAGTGCCAGGAACGGCTTGGGACGTGCGGCCCGGCTGAGCGGCCATAGGCGTGTGCCGCCGCCGCCGGCAAGGATCACCGCGTACATGGCGGGATCGTACAGGGCGCCCGTCCGATACCATCACGCCGCCCGTGAGCATGACCGACGAAGGACGCAAGCCGGCCTGGCCCTCCGGCGTCGGCGGCCTCGACCCTCGCCCGACACCCATCCGTCTGACGAACCTGTGGCGCTGGGCGCAGCTCACGTGGCGTGCCGAGAAGCGCTACTACCGACGGCTGGGGCGGCCGGTGCGCCTGCGGTCGGGACGGCTGGCGCGCTCGATCCTGCCGAGCCTGGAGCGGCCCGTCTTCCTCATCGGTGCTGCTCGGTCGGGCACCACGTTCCTCGGTGACTGCATCGGGCGCGTGCCCGAGATCAGCTATCACCACGAGCCACCGGCTACCAAGGCGGCCGGAAGGTACGTGCACCACGGCCTGTGGGGGTCCCGGCGCAGCCGGTGGTTCTACCGCATGGTCTACGCGTGGCTGCTGCGCGTGGAGCTGGACGGCGGGTTGCGCTTCTGCGACAAGACGCCCACCAACTCGTTGCTCATCCCGTTCCTGGACCGGGCTTTCCGGGACAGCCAGTTCATCCACATCGTGCGCGACGGACGCGACGCATCGGTCTCACTGGGGAGCAAACCGTGGCTGCTCGCCGCCTCGAAGGGCTCCACCGTGCGAGAGCCGGGCGGGTACCTGCACGGCCCTTACGCGCCCTGGTGGGTGGAGAAGGAGCGCCGGGAGGACTTCGAGGGCACGAGCGACATCCACCGCATGATCTGGGCCTGGCGGCGTTACGTGGAGGCCGCCCTCCGCGACGGTCCCCCGCTGGGCGGTGGACGCTACCTGGAGATCCGCTACGAGGATCTGGTGGCCGAGCCGCGGGCGAACGGCGAACGGATGCTCGACTTCCTGGGCATCGAGCGGCCGCAGTCGAGACAGACCCTCCTCCATGCGCTCGATCGTGCGGACCAGGGTTCGGTCGGCGCCTGGCGGCGCGAGCTCAGCGTGCGCGACCTGGAAGTCATCGAGGCCGAGGCGGGTGACCTCCTGCGGCGCCTGGGATACGCCGGCTGACGATGGGCTAGGCAGGGACCGCGGCAGCCTCGCTCGACGGTCGTCCCAGGCCGGCAGCCGCGGCCAGCGCCTCCGCCATGTCGGTCCGCTCCCACGGCAGGTCGAGCTCCGGGCGGCCGAAGTGGCCGTACGAGGCCGTCTGCTGGTAGATCGGCCGCCGCAGGTCGAGTGCCGCGATCATGGCCGAGGGCCGCAGGTCGAAATGTTCGTGGATGAGCTGGAGGATGCGTCGGTCGTCGACCCTTCCCGTGTTGAAGGTCTCGATGGAGACCTGCAGCGGGTGCGCCACGCCGATGGCGTAGGCCAGCTCGATCTCGAAGCGATCGGCCAGGCCAGCCGCCACCACGTTCTTCGCCACCCAGCGTGCAGCGTAGGCTGCGGAACGGTCCACCTTGGAGGGATCCTTGCCGCTGAACGCGCCCCCGCCGTGCCGTGCCATGCCCCCGTACGTGTCGACGATGATCTTGCGACCGGTGAGTCCCGCATCACCCATCGGCCCACCGATGACGAAGCGGCCGGTCGGATTCACATGGACCGTGGGATCCACCGCCCGGAGATGGGCCGGGATGACGGGCTTGATGACCGACTCGTAGATGTCGTCCCGGAGGCGCTCGGTAGCGACCTCTTCGTCGTGCTGGGCGGAGACGACCACGGTGCGCACGGCCTTGGGCACGCCATGGGCGTACTCCACCGTGACCTGCGTCTTCCCGTCGGGGCGCAGGTAGGGCAGCGTCTCGTCCTTGCGCACCTCAGCCAGCCGCTGGGCCATGCGATGCGCGAGCGCGATGGGCAGGGGCATCAGCTCGGGCGTCTCGCGGCAGGCGAAGCCGAACATCATGCCCTGGTCGCCTGCGCCCTGGTCGTGCTGATCGGTGTGCCCCCGGGTCTCGAGCGCGTCGTCCACCCCGCGCTTGATGTCCGGCGACTGCTCATGGATCGACACGATGGTGCCGCAGGTGCGGTAGTCGAACCCGTACCGGGCGTCGGTGTAGCCGATACGCCGGACGGTGTCGCGCACCACGGCCTGGAAGTCCACGTAGGTCGAGGTCGTGATCTCGCCGAGGACCATCACCGTGCCCGTCGTGGTGGCCGTCTCACACGCCACCCGTGCTGGCGCGTCCTCCCGGAGGATCGCATCCAGGATGGCGTCCGAGACCTGGTCGCACAGCTTGTCCGGGTGACCCTCGGTCACCGACTCGGAGGTGAAGAGGTACTGCTCGGCGTCTACGATGCTGGTCATCGATCCCCTCGTGAGCGGGACTCCGCCAGTGGCGCCTTCGGGCCGCTGGCTGGTTCCGTGAAGTTCGGCCACAGCGACAGGTCCAGGCCTGGCGCGAACGCTCGCAGGATACGGACGTCGGGCGCATACAGCTCGACCAGTCTCCGCCGCTCGTCATCGGTCAGCGGCTCCTTCGTGACCGTGACCGCCGACCGCTGCGCAAGAAGCTCGTCCGAAGGCTGCCACGGCGAGAGTCCCAGGAACTCCAACGTCCTCGCGAACTCGCCCCTGGGATCGCGGGCGCATCGTTCGTACTGCAGGACAAGGATGCGATCGCGTCCCACCGAGTCCGCCAGCTGGGTCAGCTGGCTGCCATAGAACCCGCGCCGCAGCGCCACCGCCCGTGCCTTCCGCTCCTCCAGGTCCCGGTCGCCGATCGAGCCGGTGTGGTGCTTCCGCCACTGAGGGACCCCGGAGCGATAACGCTCCACCGGATCTCGCACGGTGGCCAGCAGCTTCGCCTCCGGCGCAGCCACCCGGATGGCACGTCCCACCCACGAGCAGGCCATGTAGCTAGGCGTCCACTCACCGATCTGCTTTCCGGGAGGCCTCGGGAACCAGCGCGCGTATGCCTCGGCATCATCCCGGGTGGGCTTGCGGAAGGCGATGAGGGTGCGCAGCTCCTTTTCCTGCTGTGCCTGGACCTCGGGATGCGCGTCCAGCAGCGAGAACCACCACGTGGTGCCGCACTTCTGACTGCCCACGCCGATGAAGTCAGGCGGTCCGGTCCGCCAGCCGGGAGGGCAGGGCGGCGGCTCGGAAGGTCTTGACGGACGCCATGATGGGCGCTCCCGCTGGGAGCGACGGGGCCCGAGCATCGCTCGACGGGTGCTACGAAGGAATCTCAGAGCCATCGCACCGGATGATAGGGCCCGCCCCCCAGGACGCGCTCCGCGGGATCCGGTGTCGCAAGCCCATCGTCGCTCCGGAGACCACACGGCCGTCGACGACACGCTGCCCGCATCCCCGACCGGCCCTGACGCTAGACTCGCTCCGGGTCCGTGAGCCGTGCAACGTACCCATGGAGGGCTTGAGCTGGCAACGCTGTGCCGCCCCCGCAAGCTGCTGTTCATCCACGGGCGCCGAACCGGCTCGACCGCCGTGCGGGACGTGCTGCACGAGCGGTTCGGCGGCGAGGAGGTGCCCCCGGAGCGCATCATGGACGAGCGAGGCCACGCAGCCGCGGCGCGCCACTCCAACCTGCCCACGCTCATGCGCGAGGGCCTCATCACGCCTGAGCAGAGGCGCGAGCTCGTCGTCTTCACCGCCGTGCGAAACCCGTTCGACGACCTCGTCTCGACCTACATCAAGAACCGGCAGGTCTACGAGGGCTCGCTGTCCCGTCCATCCCAGATCATGGGCGAGATGCGGGTCGAACAGCTGCGCTACTGCGCCACGCACAGCTTCGACGAGTGGATCGCCTGGCGCTACACGCCACCCGGTCTGCTGGGGCGGTTCAAGCGACCGCCGCCCGCCCGCTTCGCGCACACCGAAGGGGCTGACGTGGTCATGCGCTTCGAGTGCCTCCAGGAGGACTTCGATGCGCTCCTGCGACGCATCGGGTATGAGGGCGCGATCGAGCTGCCCCGTGTCAACATCACCACCGAGCGGACCCATTACCGCGAGTACTACACGCCCCGGGCGCGGCGCATCGTCGAGCGCGCCTGGGCCGGCGAGCTCGAGCGATACGGGTACGCGTTCGATGACGGTGTGGTGGCCGATGAAGGGGTGACCCAGGAAGCGGTGATGCCGTGACCGCCGACGTGGCCGAGAGCGTCCGGGGCCGTGACCTGCTCGCCTACCGCGATGAGTTCCCGCTGCTCTCGAACGCCACCTACCTGAACACGTGCTCGCTCGGAGCGCTACCGCGGCGCGGACGAGCCAAGCTGCACGAGTTCCTGGACCAGTGGGAGAGGCTGGGCGCGAGTGCCTGGTATGGCCACTGGATGGCTGAGCTGGGGGCGCTCCGAGAGGACTTCGGCTGGGTCATCGGCCGTCCCGGCTCGGAGATCGCGCTGGCGCCCAACGTATCGGTCGCTCTCGCCTCCTTCGCCTCCGCGCTCGACCCGCTCCACCGGGGCGACGAAGCGACGACTCGCGCGCTTGGTGAGGCCCTCGACTGGCGGCCGTCGCGTGGCGCTCCGTCGCGCACGCGCGTGGTCACCACGGCGCTCGACTTCCCGACGCTCGGTCACCAGTGGCTGGCGCGGTCGCCGCTCGGCGTGGAGCTCGTGGTCATCCCATCGCCCGACGGGCTGACGGTCCCCCTCGATTCGTTCGCCTCGGCCATCGACGAGCGGACAGCGCTGGTCGCCACGGGGCACGTCTACTTCACGACCGGAGCCGTGCAGGACCTGCCGGGCCTGGCGCGCCTCTGCCACGAACGGGGAGCGCTGCTGCTCGCCGACGCGTACCAGGCGACCGGGCTCATCCCTACCAACGCCGCGGCGCTGGGCGTGGACGCGTATGTGTCAGGCTCCCTCAAGTGGCTCTTCGGCGGCCCGGGGACCGCCTTCCTGTGGCTGCGGCCAGCGGTCCGCCAAGCGCTCGTGCCCACGACCACCGGCTGGTTCTCGGGCTCTCGCCAGTTCGAGTTCGATGTCGCGTCCCTCGAGTTCGCGGACGATGGCCGCAAGTTCGAGATGGGCACACCGGCGGTGCCGTCCGCCTTCCTGGCACGTGGCGGCATGTCGCTGGTGCGCGAGATCGGGGTGGAGGCGATGCACGCCCGGACCGTGGAGCTGGGCGCATCGGCCATCCGCCTCGCGGACGCGGCAGGACTGGAGGTGCGCGCGGTGCGCGATGACGCGCAGCGCGCGGGGATGCTGGGCATCCGCTCCGCCACCCCGCGCGCCGTCGTTGCCGAACTCGCGGCCCAGGGGATCATCGTCGATGCGCGGCCCGACATCGTCCGACTCTCCCCGGCGTTCTACAACACCGAGAGCGAGGTGGCCGACGCCGTGGAGGCGATCGCTCGAGTCGCCCGAGCCGGTCCATGAGCATGGGCGGACCGCCCATCTTCGTGGTGGGACATGGTCGATCGGGAACGACGCTCCTCGCCTCCATCCTGAACGCGCATCCCGACCTGGCCTGTGGGCCCGAGACCGCCTTCTTCGACCTCTTGGGCCGGCAGCGCCGGCGATGGCTGCTGGCGGGACCGACCTGGCCGGATCGGGCGGTCGACTTCCTCGTCTCGATGGAACGCCAGCACGGCGGCTCGGTCCTCACCTCGTACGGGCTGGATGCCGCTGTCGTGCGCCGGGAGCTCGCAGACCGTCCGCCGTCGATCGCGGCGCTGCTGGAAGCGATCACCGTGCCCTACGCTCGAGCACGTGGGAAGGGACGCTGGGTGGAGAAGACGCCACGCCACCTGCTGCGGGCGCGCCAGATCCGACGGCTCTGGCCCGATGCGGTGATCGTCCGCATCGTGCGCGATCCGCGAGGCGTCACGGCGTCGCTCATGGCGGTGCCCTTCGGACCCTCCTCGGTCGTGGCAGCCGCCTACCAGTGGCGCATCACCGACCAGGGCACCTGGCGCTTCTTCCAGGAAGACGCGCGCTCCATCACCCTCCACTACGAGGACCTGGTGCGCGAGCCGGAACGAGAGCTGCGTCGCCTGTGCGCCTCCATCGGCGAGCCATTCGACACCCGCATGCTGGACCCGGCCGCAGCAGGAGCCCGGGAGATCGCGCGGGACGCCCCATGGCAGGCACGCGTGACGGCGCCCATCGACGCCACACGGATCGAGGCATGGCGCAACGAGCTGTCCGCGACGGACGCGACGCGCGTGGCGGTCATCTGCGCCGAGGGCATGCGCCGCTACGGTTACGAGGGTGCCCGCGAGGCGTGTGCCGTGGCCGTGGTGCACCCGCTGGACGCGCCGGCCCTCCAGGACGCCGGCGCCTTCCTGGAAGAGCTCGCCGATGCGGGAGTGTCGGTCGAGGCCGTCGATCTCCGATGGCGTCGCGCGGCGCGCTCCACGATCCTGTGGGGCGCTCCCGGCCAGCTCCGCTGGTCGCGGGGAGGCAGGTCCGCCTCGACGAGTACCTTGCTGCGTGCGGCACGGGCCATGCTGACCGCACGGCTCAGGCGCGCGCCGGTCCTCTGGGTCCCGCGGCGCACGGCGCGACGGCGCGCCCGTTCGGCCTTCGATCGAGCCGGTGACCTGGTGGCTCGGCTGCTGGCAAGGCGCGTCTCACCAGAGGAGGCACTGGTGACCGTCTTGCCCCCACAGGTCAGCGACTCGCGTCAGGTCCCCGCCTGCCAGGACGTCACGTAGCGAGCCTGCTCTTCGGTCATCGCGTCGATGCGGATGCCCAGCGCCTCCAGCTTGAGCCGCGCGACCTCCCGATCGATGACCTCCGGCACGGCATGGACCCGGGGCTCGAGCTCCGCGTGGTGCTGTGCCACGTACTCCGCCGACAGCGCCTGGTTGGCGAAGCTCATGTCCATGACCGCCGCCGGGTGGCCCTCTGCCGTGGCCAGATTGACCAGGCGTCCCTGGGCCACGACGTGCAGTCGCCGGCCCTGGACCACGTACTCCTCGACGTCGCGCCGCACTTCCCGGCACTCGCCACGCGACAGCTCGCGGAGCGCCCCGAGGTCCAGCTCGTCGTCGAAGTGGCCGCTGTTGGCCATGATGGCCCCATCGCGCATCTTCTCGAAGTGCTCGCGGCGGAAGACGTTGAGGTTGCCGGTGGCCGTGATGAACAGGTCACCCCATTCGGCCGCCTGCAGGCCGGTCATGACCAGGAAACCGTCCATCAACGCCTCGATCGCGGCGATGGGCTCCACTTCCGTGATCGCGACGTGAGCTCCCATGCCGCGCATGCGCGAGGCGATGCCTCGCCCCACCCAGCCGTACCCGGCGATCACCACGCGGCGTCCGGCGAGGAGGATATTCGTCGCCCGCAGGATCCCATCGACGGTGGACTGGCCGGTCCCGTACCGGTTATCGAAGAGGTGCTTGGTCTTGGCTTCGTTGACCGCCACGACGGGAAAGCCCAAGGCGGAGTCGAAGGCCATCGCCTTGAGTCGGATGACACCGGTCGTCGTCTCTTCCGTGCCGGCGAGGACTTCGTCGACCTGCCCCGGCCGCTCCCGGTGGAGGAGCGAGACGAGGTCGCACCCGTCGTCCATGGTCAGTCGGGGATGGGTGTCAGCCACCGCGTTGAGATGGTCGTAATAGGTGTCGCGGTCCTCCCCTCGCCGCGCGTAGGTGCTGATGCCGTACTCCGCCACGAGGGCCGCCGCCACGTCATCCTTCGTGGAGAGCGGGTTGGAGGCGCACAGCGCGATCGAGGCTCCGCCTTCTTTCAGGGTCCGCATGAGATTGGCCGTCTCGGTGGTGACGTGGAGGCACGCGCCGATGCGAAGGCCCTCGAGCGGGCGCTCGCGCTGGAAGCGCTCGCGGATCAGCCGAAGCACCGGCATCTCCCGCTCCGCCCATTCGATGCGACGGACCCCTTCCGATACGAGCGCCAGGTCGGTGACATCGTGCGGCGGGAGCGATGCGGTCTGGCCGGACGCGGCGTCACCGGAGATGGGCGGCATGGGGTCGGCGGCGATCGATGGACCGGTCACTCAGGTCTCCTCTGTGCCGGCAACAAGCGCCGGAACGGCGTGACGATGCTATCCCACAGGGCTCTCCGGCGGTGCACGACGCGCTCCTCGAAGCGGGTGTACTCGCGGTACCCGATGGCGGCATAGGCGGCCAGGGCGGGCGGATTGTCCGACCGTACGTTGAGCACGACTTGGTCGCAGGTGCGCAGGAGCTCGGCCGTGACGGCGGCGGTGGTGAGCTTCGCGTAGCCCTGACCGCGATGCTCCCGATGGGTCAGCACGTTCCCGACCACCGCCAGGCGCGCCTCCCGGCTGACGACGTGCGTGCCGGCGGCGGCCACCAGGCGGCCGTTGACGCGAACGCCGTAGTAGACGCCGTGCACGAGCACCTCGGCCGGTAGCCAGGCGGCCAGCCCCAGGTCGTAGAGTCGGTTCAGGTCGCCGATCTCCGGCGGCAGGAGCCGGGAGACCGGCCCGGGCAGGGGCACGAACGTCGATGCGTCGACCACCATGCGCACCATCTCCGGTCCCGGCTCCACCCGGTAGTGAGCGGCCAAGGCATGGAGGGTGTCCCGTCGCGCCGACACGTAGCCCACTCGCGTGCGGATGACCCCTTCGAGGATGGCTTCGATGCCGTCGATGGCGCCCATCGCGAAGACCGGTTGGGGTGACTGCCCGGAGTACTCCATCACGAGCGCGACGAGCGACCCCTGCTGCATCGCGATGCCCCAGCGCGTCCGCTGGAACTCCCGCTCGTCGAGGTCGCAGATGGCGTACGCGGCGAAGAGCCGATCCCGCTCGAGGAACTCGCGCAGCATCTCGCGATCGCGTGTCGCTCGCACCTCCAGGGTGCGATCCCGAGCCGCCGTGCGTGCGATGGCGGCCATCAGCTGCGCACCCTGAGGCTCACGAGCCGCCCGTCCCATGGACCACCGCGGCGGCCGGCGCCCGCCGGGCCTGCCGAGCGGCAAGGGCGGCGCGCAGGGCCGGCGAGAAGGGCGCTGCGAGCACTCCCTCCTCGGTCACGATGACGGTCAGCCACTGCGCCTCCGCGATATCGGTGATTGGCGCCCGGATGTCCGAGGGGCCTGGCTGGCGCGGCGCGCCGCCCGCACCGTCGCGCTCGGGAGGCGGACGAAGCTCCTCCGGGAGCCCGGCTGCGTCAGCGGTGTCGGGGTCGAAGGTCGTGAGCGGCGCGCAGAGGAGCACCGGGACCGGTGGCTCGACCAGGGTGCTCGCGAGTGCCGCGATGCCGCCGCCGCCGGCGATGACCGCCGCGTCGCCGCTGGCCGTGAGCCACTCGGCGCCGAGCAGGACCGCGTCCGGGGCATGCCGCTGGAGCAGCCACGACACCGCCGTATCAGGCACGACGGTGTGGCCGATACCGGCTTGGCGCAGCTCCCACGCGGTGATGCGGGCACCTTCCAGGTCGGGAGCGGTCTCGGTGACCCATACGTGCACCGGCCGATCCTGGGCGGCCAGCAGCTGGACGATGGCGAGCCCGGTGCCCACGAGACCGCCGCCCATGGCTCCCGTCTCGCCGTGGACCAGCAGCTCCAGCGGCCGGTCATCCGGCCGTGGCAGTGCCGCGGCGCCGTGCCGCGCGAGGGCCGCGTGGTCCATGGTCGCCTCGTCGGCCATCGCGTCGGCCTCCGCGCGGAGGGCATCGGACAGGACCTCCGGATCCACATCAGCTGCCAGCGTGGCCCGGCGGGCGATCATCCGGTCCAGCGCATGGCGCACCGGGCGGGCCGTCGGCCGCGTCCGGCGCAGCTGCTCCTCGATCGAGCCGAGTTCCATCTCCAGCGCACCAGGATGCCGCTGTCGGTGCCGGCGCGCGGTCAGGGCGATCGCGTAGGCGGCGAGTTGTCCCAGGAGCGGCGCCCCGCGCGCCGCGCCGGAGGCCATCGCCCGCGCCAGGTCACGACCGTCCCGGCAGGTGAGCTCTACGATCGCCCCCGGCAGCTCGCGCTGATCGACGAGGATCAGGCCATCGTCCACGAGGCGGTACGGGCTTCGGTATACGGCCGACTCGCCGGGGATGCGGCTGGTGGCGCGCCACGGCCCCGACGACCCGCGTGAGCCTCCTCCGGACCGTCCCGATCCTCCCGGGCGCCCATCGCCCTGGCTCTCCGCTCCGGGGTCGGGGTCGAGGAGGGAGCCGGCCGCGGTCGCGGTCCCCCGGCGCAGCACCTCGGCCGCTCCCACCACCTGCCCCGCGGCCTCGACCGCGCTCCTGCCGAACGTCCGGAAGAAGCGCCGGCGACCCAGGTCCACCTCGTCGGCCGGCGACCGCCCGGGGGGCGGACGCTCCCGACTCATCCGGCCCTTCCGGGACGTGGCTCAGTACTGGATGACGCTGTGGATGTCGTGGTCACCGAGCCGATCGCGCCCCTTCAGGAAGAGCAGCTCCACCAGGAATGCGAGCCCCACCACCTCTGCCTTCAGCTGGGTGACCAGCTCGATCGTGCCGAGGACGGTGCCGCCGGTGGCGAGCAGGTCATCCACGATCAGTACCTTCTGGCCGGGTCGGAGGGCGTCCTTGTGCACCTCGAGGGTGTTGGTGCCGTACTCCAGGGCGTACTCCACGCTGACCGTCTCGGCCGGCAACTTGCCCAGCTTGCGGACCGGCACGAAGCCGGCGCCCAGCTGGTGCGCCATGGGCGCCGAGAAGATGAAGCCGCGTGACTCCATGCCCACGACCGCGTCGACCTTCTCGTCCTTGTATGGCTCGGTCAGTAGGTCGATGGACTCCCGGAACGCATCGGCATCCTTCAGCAGCGTCGTGATGTCGTAGAAGAGGATGCCCGGCTTGGGGAAGTCGGGGATCTCTCGGATCCGTTCGCGAAGGGTCTCTGCGGACACGTCGGCTTGGGCTCCCAGGAAGGTGTGGGTGGCTCGACTCGGTCGATCCCGCATGCTCGATGCGGACGGCCGCCAGTCTAGCGCACGCTCCCGGCCGCCCCGACCACCCCGCGGTCACGCATCGGCCGGCCGGAAGCACCATGTCGCATGGCCACCATCTCGGCCAGGATCGCCAGCGCCGTCTCCGCCGGCTCGCGGCCGCCCAGATCCAGACCGATCGGCCCGCGCAGCCGCTGCAGCTCTGCCTCAGGTACGCCGGCCGCGAGGAGCCGCTCGCGGCGACCGGCCTGCGCACGGGCGCTCCCGATGGCTCCCACGTACCGGCACCCTCGCGCGAGGGCGACGGTGATGGCCGGCTCGTCGAACTTGGGATCGTGCGTCAGGACCGCCACTGCATCGGCGGGGCCCAAACCCATCATCTCCGCCGCCTCGTCGGGCCAGCCGAGGATGATCCGGTCCGCATCGGGGAACCGCTCGCGCGTGGCGAAGCGTGCCCGCCCGTCCGCCACGATCGTCTCGTAGCCCACGGCCCGCGCCATGCTGACGAGCGGCCGCGCCACCTCTACGCCGCCGATGATCAGCAGGCGTGACCGCCGCGGGAAGACCTCGATGAAGAACGCCCGGCCCTCGACCTCCACGGTCCGCGACCGTCCGGTGGCCATCACAGCCGCCACGACCTCACTGGGGGGGCCGCCTGGCGTCGTCTCATCCGCCCCGGCGCCGGAGGCATCCGCCGGCAGCGGCGTCACGACGACGCGTCCGCGCTCCTGTGCGGCCTGGACGATCTCCGCGCGGACGGCCGGCTCGACCAGGACGTCGATCGTTCCACCGCAGGCCAGTCCCACGTCCCAGGCCCGCTCGTCGCTGATGCCGTAGCGCATCACGCAGGAGCGGCCAGAGCGCCGTGCGCGGCCGACCTCCTCCACGACTGCGCCTTCCACGCACCCAGCGCTGACCGAGCCCGCGATGCGCCCATCCGACGCCGCCAGGAGTACGGCCCCCTCGGGTCGTGGCGCCGAGCCGATCGTGCGCACCACGACCGCTCGCCCGGCATCGACGCCCTCCGCCCGCCACCGCTCCAGGTCCGGCAGCAGCTCGATCACGGGCGTGAGCGGGTCATCGCGGAGGTCCCCCTCGCCAGCCGCTCCACCACGGCTCGCGTCGTGACCCACTCCGCGGCGGGGTCACGAGGCAACCGGACGCGGATCTGGTTCGAGGCGAAGGTCACGCCGCCGGCCGGCACGCCCGGGAGCGCGCCCGCTGGACCAGCGGGCGCCAGCGCACGCATCGTCTCCGCGCGTGACCAGTCGGCCGGGAACCGCAGCACCAACTGGCCGTCCTCGCGGGAGACCGACGCGATGCCGGCCGCCTCTGCCGCCGATCGCAGTCGCGCGACGTCGAGCAGCCGCTCCACGGGCGGCGGCACGGGACCGCCGTAGCGGTCCAGGAGCTCCGCGCGCACGGCTTCCAGCTCGGACTCGGTGGCCACACGGCCGAGGCGTCGGTACAGCTCCAGCTTCTGCGGCTCCTCGGGGACATAGTCGTCCGGCAGGTAGGCGTCGACCGGAAGGTCGATGATCGTGGACGTCCGTGTCGTCCGGGTGGGGCGCTCCTCGAGCTCCGCCTTCTCCTCCTCCACGGCCTCGGCGAGCATCCGGGTGTAGAGGTCGAATCCCACGGCCGACATGTACCCGTGCTGCTCCGCGCCCAGGATGTTGCCGGCACCGCGGATCTCCAGGTCCGACAGCGCGATCTGGAACCCGGCCCCCAGCTCCGAGGCGTTGAAGATCGCCTGGAGCCGCTTCCGCGCCACGTCGGAGAGGCGCTCCCGGCGTCGATAGAGCAGGTAGGCGTACGCCCGGCGGCTGGACCGCCCGACGCGCCCGCGCAGCTGGTAGAGCTGGGCGAGGCCGAGGGCGTCGGCCCGATCGATGATGATGGTGTTGGCATTCGGGATGTCCAGCCCCGACTCGATGATGGTGGTGCATACCAGGACGTCGTGCTCACCCCTGGCGAAGGCCATCATCACGGTCTCCAGCCCGCCCTCGGCCATCTGCCCGTGCGCCACCGCGATGCGGGCCCTGGGCAGCAGCCGCCGCAACTGCTCGGCCTGCGCCTCGATGGTTTCCACGCGGTTGTGGACGTAGAAGACCTGGCCGCCGCGGTCGAGTTCCCGGTCGATCGCGTCGCGCACCAGCCCGGCGCTCGCTTCCGCCACCCGCGTCTGGATGGGCAGGCGGTCCTCCGGCGGCGTCTCGATGACGCTCATGTCACGGACGCCCACCAGCGCCAGGTTGAGCGTGCGCGGGATGGGCGTGGCCGACAGGGTCAGGACGTGGACCTCGGTCTTCAGGCGCTTCAGGCGCTCCTTGTGGGCGACGCCGAAGCGCTGCTCCTCGTCGACGATGACGAGCCCCAGGTCGCGGAACGCGATGTCCCTGCTCAGCAGCCGGTGCGTGCCGATGACGAGATCCACCGAGCCGGCCGCGAGGCCGGCGATGGTCTCCCGCTGCTCGGCGAGGGGCACGAACCGGCTGAGCATCCGGACGCTGATGGGGTAGGCCGCGAACCGCTGTCCGAAGGTGGCCAGGTGCTGGGCTGCCAGGACCGTCGTCGGCACGAGGACCGCCACCTGCGTCCCCTCCTGGATGGCCTTGAAGCAGGCGCGGATGGCGACCTCGGTCTTGCCGTAGCCCACGTCCCCCACGACCAGCCGGTCCATGGGTCGTTCATGCTCCAGGTCCGCCTTGACCTCGGTGGCGGCTCGCAGCTGGTCGGGCGTCTCCTCGTAGGGGAACGCCGCCTCCATCTCCGCCTGCCACGGCGTGTCCGCCCCGAGCGCCTTGGCGCGGACGCGCGCGCGAGCGGAGTACAGCTCCAAGAGCTCCTTGGCGAGATCACCGACCGCTCGACGCACACGGGTCTTGGCACGCTGCCACTCGCCACCGCCCAGCTTGGAGAGCTGCGGGTGCTCGCCACCGGCATAGCGCGTGACGCGGTCGATCTGCTCGACCGGCACCCAGATCCTGTCAGCGCCGGCGAACTGCAGCGACAGGAAGTCGCGCTCCTCCCCGCCGTCGCCACTCCCCCTGCGAACGAGACCGGCGTACCTGGCCACGCCGTGGTCGATGTGGACCACGATGTCACCCGGCTCGAGCCGCTCGAGAAGGTCGCGCGGAACGACGCGCCGAAGAGCACGCGGTCGACGCACGCGGACGGTCCCGAACAGCTCCCGATCCGTGACCAGGACGAGGCCCTCGGGGCCGCCGGCGAAGCCGGCGTTGAGGCTGCGCTCCACGAGCGCGAGGCCTCCCATAGGTGGCGCCTCCTGGAGGCGCATCACCGGAGCGGCGACGATATCGGCGTCGGCGAGGAGCTCGGACAATCGCGCCGACTGGTCGGAGGTGAGGACCACGCGGGCACCCTCGTCGCGCCAACGTCGCACGGTGCGGCCGACGTCGACGACGGCGGCCGGCGGCAGGACCGGCTCGTGCCAGCCGAAGGGATTGCCACCCGGTGGTGCGCCGGTGGCCTCGCTCTGCCAGGTGAGCTCGAGCGTGAGCGCCTCGAGCCGGCGGCGCTTCCAGTCGCGCGGCGTTGGATACGCGTCGGGCCAGCCGCGGGACAGCTCGCCGGCTCGCTCCAGCTCGGCCCGTCGCTCATCGGCCTGGGCCCACAGCGAGTCGGCGACGTCGTCCACGTCGCCCGGCTCATCGACCAGCCAGATCGCGTCGCCCAGATGGTCGAGTGCCGTCGCGGGCGCCAGCAGCCCGCCCCAGATCTCGGCCGCGTCGGCCAGCTGCCCGTTCTCCAGGTGTGCCAGGTCCGATCGCAGCTGCTCGGTGAGCCTGCCCGCCAGGCGTCCGAGTCGACCGTGGAGGTCTCCCGAGACCGTTCCGGGATCACCCGATAGCAGGAACTCGCTCGCGGGCAGCAGCGCCGTGGAGTCGACCGGACCTGTGCCACGCTGGTCGGCCGGGTCGAAGGCGCGCAGCGAGTCGATCTCGTCACCGAACCACTCGATGCGGACCGGGAGCGGCTGCCCGGCCGGGAAGCAATCGATGATGCCGCCGCGCCGAGCGAACTCGCCGCGACCACCGACCTCGCCGACCGCTCCGTAGCCCAGGTCGACGAGCGCGCGGAGCACACGGTCCTGCGCGATGCGAGTGCCGCGCCGCAGGACCAGCGGAGCGGCAGGAAGCGCGCTGGGGGTCAGGGTGCGCTGGAAGAGCGCCTGCACGCTGGTGACCAGGATCCGCGGACCACGCGGTCCCTCGCCCGCGGACCGCCACGCCGCCAGCGCCGCCACGCGCGCCGCGCTCTCATCGCGCACCAGCTCCGAGCGCTCGAAGGCGAGTGCCGTGCGCGGCTCCAGCGTCACGACCGCCGACGGATCCCCGAACCAGGCCCCCAGCTCCTCCGCGACCCGGTCGGCGATCTCGGCGTCTCGCGCGATCCACACGAGCCGCTCACCGGAGGCACGGGCCACGGCGGCGGCGAGGAACGTCTTTGCGCCGTGGGGCACGGCGGCATAGGTCACGTGGCGCAGCGCCGTCGCCCGACCGTCGCGCGCCTTGATGAACCGGGCACGGAGCGCCTGCACCTCGCCGGAGCGAGCCAGTAGCTCGGGCAGGGCGGAGAGGTCGGGAAGGCGCGGTCGAGCGGCGGTGACCCCCGGACCGGCGGTCGGGGCACGCGTGGCCGACCGTTCCGCGATGTGGCGATCGCGGCCCCGGCGGCCGCGGAGCCTCTCGGCGGTGTGGGTCATCGTGGCGCGCCTCCACTCCGCGGCAGCAGCTTGCGCCAGCCGGTCCGCGTCCGGACGATGCCCTCCGAGTCGGGCTGTGCAGCGGGTCGATCGATCGTCTCGCCGACGGACGGTCCGTCGTTTGCCAGCAGCCTTTCGCCATCGTCCGGCGGGACCCACGCGTTCCACCGATTCGCGGCCCGCGCAGCACCCTCACGCGCCCAGTCCTCGACCGCATCGGCCGCCGCGTGCAGGACCACGGCCAGGCGCGCTCCCTCGTCCGGCGTGAACCGGCTGAGCACATGGTCGACCGCCTGCCGCGATGGCTCACCGATGCCCACGCGCAACCGTGCGAACCTCTGGGTGCCCATCTCGCCGATGATCGAGCGCAGGCCGTTGTGGCCGCCGGCGCTGCCTTCCTCGCGGAGCCGCAACCGTCCCAGCGGCAGGGCGAAGTCGTCGACCACCACGAGCAGGTCCTCGAGCGGCGCGCGCTCCCGTGCGAGGATCTTCCGGACGGCCAGGCCGGACAGGTTCATGTAGGTCGTGGGCTTGACGAGGACCAGGTCCAGGTCACCGTGCCGGCCCCGGACGACCGCGGCCGCGTCGCGCGCCTTCGCGCGGCCACTCCAACCTGCCCGATCCGCGATCCGATCGAGCACCATCCAGCCCACGTTGTGGCGCGTCTCTTCGTACTGCCGACCGGGGTTGCCGAGTCCCACGATGATCTTCACGAGCGCTCCGGGCATGCCGACGGGGCCGCGGCCTCATGACGTGAGGCGCGGCCCGTGCGGGACGATGGTAACGGCCGTCAGCGACCCCTGCGCCGCTCGCCCTGGCGGCCCGCTCCGCTGACAGGGCTGACGAGTGGGAGCCGGCGATCTATCTCGAAAGGGGCCTCGAGCCGAGGTCAGAGGCCCGCGTCGAGCGCGTCCAGCGCGATGGGACGCAGCACCTCGAGCTTCTCTTCGTCAGTCATCTCCCCGCCAAAGAGGACGAGCTGGACGGCAGCCTGCCCGGCCGCGGCCGGTGGGCGGTCAGGCGGCGACGCCAGCTCCTGCCCGGGACCGTGCGACGATCCCACCGACGAGCCCAGCCAGCGGCTGGAGTCCGAACCCGGTCGCGACCAGCCAGAACCACCAGGCGTTCGTGATGTGGATCTCGTCGGCCAGCACCGGCCCGACCATGGTGAAGACGAGTCCCTCGCCCAGCCAGGAGGCCGTCACCACGATCGCTAGTCCGGCGGTGGAGGCGGGAAGCCACCCACGGCGCACCGCAAGAGCCCCCACGGTCGCCGCAGCGAGCGCGCTGAGGGTGTACTGCAGAGCGGCGTGACCCGCTGTGATCCTGGGGACGCCGCTCTGGACGTCGTCGACCGCCCCAGCGCCGAACCACGCGAGCGCCACGGTGGCCCCGAAGAGCAACGTCAGCAGGACCACCGCCCGGAGAAAGCTCATGAACGACCGACGACTCGCGCGGACCTCATGTGACGCGCCGCGTGATGGACCCGCTGCTTGAGGGCGGCTGCTGGTCGCTCATCGCGGGCCGCCCGTCCCGCGACCGGGCCCTTATCCACCAGAGAGGATCTCCCGCTCCAGCGCCCGCATCGCCGCCTCTTCCTCCGAATCTGCGTGATCCCAGCCGCACAGGTGCAGGGTACCGTGGGTCGCGAGCAGCAGCAGCTCATCCGCCGGCGACCAGCGCAGATCGCCGGTCTGACCCCCGCGTCCTTCGGTCGCCTGGGTGATGGCACGCTCCACCGAGATGACGATCTCGCCGAGGTGGAGGCGCTGCCCGGGGGGCCGAGCGAAGTCGTGGGGGTGGGCCTCGCGGACCGCCGGTGCCTGTCCCGGATGCGGCGGGAACGCCCCGGGGTGTAGCAGCGGGAAGGCCAGCACATCGGTCGGCCCGGTCGCGCCCATGGCCCCCCGGTTCAACTCCGCCAGCTCGCGGTCGTCGGAGAGGATCACACCCATCGCTGCCGGGGCAGGCGCACCCGCGGCCGACAGCGTCCGAGCCACGGTCCGCGCGAGACGCCGCCTCGGGACGATCTCGTGCACAGCCGCTCGTTCGCCGACCTCCACGCGCCACGGCGGGAGGTAGTGGCGATGCGCTGAGAGGCTTCTCAGGCCCATCTCAGCGGGATCCCAGTCGGCATTCGCACCGTATGGCTCGGCCAAGCGGGCGGGCCCTCCGTCCGCAGAGACCATGGGAGAGGTGCAGGATCGATGAAGAGGACGAAGAGCGGCCGCGTCATGACGCTCCTTGGAGTGGCGTTCGCCATGAGCGCGCTCGTGGCGGTCTCCTCGCCTGTCGCGGCCGACGGTGCCGCCGAGGTCCAGCGCGAGGGCGACTGTTCCGGCAACGCGGACTGGCGACTCGAGGTCGAGCGCGAGGACGGTGGTCTGCAGGTGGACCTGCGCATCCGCCAGGATGACCAGCCCGGCCAGGTCTGGGACATCCGCATCAAGCAGAACGGTGAGCGGTTCTTCCGGGCGGACCGGACGACGAACGAGGACGGAGAGATCCGCATCCGGCGCCAGCGCCCGAACACGGCCGGCGACGATCGCTTCTTCTTCAAGGCGATCGGGCCGAATGGCCAGACCTGCGCGGGCGGACTCACCATCTGATCGATCCCACCAGGGCACGGCGCATCAGCTCGGCCAGCACGATGAAGGGGAACGGCGGGGACCTGGATGTCCCCGCCGTTCCTGTTGTGTCGGTCCCCGATCCAGCGGCGCGAGCCGCGTACCGAGCCGGTCAGCTTCTCACCCCGGGCTCCCACGACCATGCACTGGACGGTCCGGTCGCCCTCGAGCCAGGACTGACCGCTCGGATGGATGGTGTGGTCATGGCGTTCAGCGGCCGGTTCGCCCGGACGCGGCACGCCTCGATTCGAGCTCGACGACCTTGTTCTGGGGATACTCGATGCGGCGGTGGTACATCCCCAGCAGCTGCGCGATGAAGGCCTCGCGGATGCGCTCGAGATCGCGCAGCGTGAGATCGCATTCGTCGAACTGACCGTCTTCCAGCCGCTCACGGATGATGCGCTGGACCATCGCGCGGATGGCCGGCTCTTCCTGGCTGGTGAGCGACCGCACGGACGCCTCGACGCCATCCGCGAGCATCAGGATGGCCGCCTCCCGTGATTGGGGCTTCGGGCCGGAATGGCGGAAGCGGCGCGCCTCGACCTTCGCCTGCGCCTCCCGCGCCTGGGGCGTCCCGGGTACCGCCCCAGCTTGCTCGACGGCCCGCTCCCTGGCCCTGGCGAAGAAGTAGCTCATCAGCGCGGTGCCATGGTGCTGGGGGATGAAACCGATGATCGCCTTGGGCAGCCGGTAGCGGTACCCCAGGTCGATGCCGTTGGCCACGTGCGCCTTCACCACCTCGGCGGACTGCTCGGGCGTCATCTCGTCGTGGGGGTTCTCCTGTCCGGCCTGGTTCTCGATGAAGCCGGTCGGGTTGGCCAGCTTCCCGATGTCGTGGTAGTAGGCCGCGGCGCGCGTGACCAGCGGGTCGGCACCGATCGCTTCAGCGGCGCGCTCGCCGAGGTTCCCCACCATCAACGAGTGGTGGTAGGTGCCGGGCGTCTCCAGGAGCAGCCGTCGGAGCAGCGGATGGGACGGGTTGGCCAGCTCCAGCAGCTGGAAGGAGGTGGTGATGCCGAAGAGGTTGCCCAGCGCGACGAACGAGCCCAGGGCGGCCACGGCCGCTCCGCCGGCGGCGGCGATGGCAGCTCCCCAGAGCTGGATGACACCCGTGAGGTCGCGTTCGCCGATGAGCGTGAAGGCGCTGACCACCGCGATGTTGACGATGCCCATCGCCAGCGCGGCCTGCACGAAGTTGGCAAGACGCTCACCGCGGCGCACCACGATGATGCCGGCCATGCCGCTCAGGAAGACGTACGCCGCGAGTTCCACGGTGCCGCTGATGGCGCCTGCCACCATGCCCAGGATGGCCATCGCCACGAGCGCCGTGCCGCTGTCGAGGAGCACCGCGAGGAGCAGGCCCACCGCCGCGACCGGTGCGAAGTAGGGCAGCACCGAGCGGTCGCCGGTGACCTGGAGGGCCAGTGTCGCGGCGACCACGACGAAGCCCAGCAGCAGCGAGTTGGTGCGGTGCCAGAGCTCGGGGCGGAAGCGCCATACCCAGCCCAGGAGCAGCGCGACGAGCAGGGCGGAGACGAGCGCCCAGCCGCCCACCTTGATCAGATCGGGCTGCGGATCGAGCAATCCCAGCCGGTCGAGCTGCTCGTAGAGCGTCTCGTCGATGGCCTGACCTTCGCGCACCACGATCTGGCCGCG
>JAUJNA010000002.1:70436-75968 GCA_030446555.1 Chloroflexota bacterium
GCTCGTAGAGCGTCTCGTCGATGGCCTGACCTTCGCGCACCACGATCTGGCCGCGACCGATGCTGTACCGGACCTCGGGCACGGCCGCTGCCGCGACATCCCTGGCGGTCTCGGTGGCGGCCTGGTCGTAGGTGGAGTTGGCCACGACCAGCGGGCTGAGGATGGCGCCCGCCAGCTGCCGCTGATCGAGCGGGAAGCGCGCTGCCAGGCGGTCGGCAAGACCGGCCCGGATCTCGCCCAGCTGGGTGTCGCGGACCTCGCCGCGCTGTACCGTCTGAAGGACTCGCGCCATCTCCGAACGCAGCGATGTCCACTCCGCCGGGGAGAGCTCCTGGAGCGTGTCGAGGGCGCGCGGTGAGAGGTCAGGGAGGGCCTCCGCGAGCGCGCCGCGGCGAGCGGCATCGGTCAGGATCGCCGCGAAGGCGGCGTCGACCGGCTCCATCTCGTCGCCGAAGAGAAGGGACTGCTGTTCCGCTGACGAGAAGCCGGCGTCCGCGGTGTAGTCGTACTGCGGCTCGACGCGGAGCCTGGCCTCCATCCGGCGAGCCTCGGTCTCCCGCTGGGAGACGAAGTCGGTCGAGCGGGGGGCGCGGATGTCGCGGTCGGCCACGTCGCCGATCTCCCCCCGGAAGCCGGTCGGCAGGATGTCCACCGACAGGATGGCCGTGAGCGAGGCGATCATCAGCGCGGCGGCCACGAGCAGCCGCACGGCATCGCGTCGCGTGAAGCCCTGGAGGCGGCGGCGGCGCGGGATGAACGTCATGCGCGTTCGTGCTCGTGAGCGGCGAGGTCGCGCTGCGCCAGCTCGCGGGCCACCAGGGCGCTCACCTGCTTCCCGTCGGCACGCCCCCGCGTCCGAGGCGACAGCACCGCCATCACCTTGCCCATGTCGCGCGCGGACAGCGCGCCGGTCTCATCGATGGCCGCGTGGACCATGGTCCGCAACTCGTCCTCGCCCAAGGGCTCTGGCAGGTACTGCTTGAGGACCGCGATCTCGCGCTCCTCCTTGCCGGCCAGCTCCTCGCGACCGGCTCTCCGGTACGCCTCGACGGACTCGCGGCGGGTCTTGACCTCGCGCGAGAGGACGCCGACGAGCTCGTCGTCCGACAGTGGCCGACGAGCCTGTTTCTCGGCGCTGTAGGCAGCCGCCGTGGCCATGCGAAGCGTCTCGCGACGGAGCTCGTCGCGGTCCCGCATGGCGGATCGGAGATCTGCCTGGAGTCTCTCAGCGAGGGTCACCCGATGCTCCCCCCGGCCGGCCGGGGGACCGAAGGCCGGACGTACCGGTGAGGGTCACCCCTCCCCTGGCTTCGTCCGCCTAGTCCTGACGGCTGGCCTTCTTGCGCTTCGCTTCCTTGCGCTTGCGCTTGACGCTCGGCTTCTCGTAGTGCTCGCGCCTGCGGGCCTCCGCGAGGATGCCGCTCTGCTGGATCTTCTTGTTGAAGCGTCGAAGCGCGCTCTCGAAGGTCTCGTTCTCACCGACACGGACCTCAGCCAATCAGGGATCACCTCCTCGGCGGGGACTCCGGATCCTCAGGACGGATCCGCCACAGCCGTGCTTCGCTGCACGCGCGCTGGGGGCCGCGTCCCTCCAGGGCCGCCGGAGTGTAGCCGCTGCACCTGAGAGGGTCAAACAGCGGATGACCGGTCGCGTTTAAGCTGGAGCGGCGGCGAGGGGCTCGGACCCGGTCTCCGAGTCGGATCAGGGCATAGTCAGACTGGGCATATGCCCCGATCCGCGTAGGCGGTAGCACTACACTCCCCGCCGATGGCCGAGCGACCCGATCCGCGCGAGCTCGGCTCGCTCGTCGAGCTGCTCGATGAGGCCGCCGCTCGCTATCCCGGCCGCACGACGCTGGCGCTTCGCACGGACGAGGGCATGGCCCTCGCCTGGACGCCCGCGGAGACCAGGCACCGTGCCCGACTCGCTGCGTGGCGGCTGCGGGGGCTCGGCCTTCGGCCGGGCGACCGGCTCCTGACCTGGAGCCCCTCCACGCCCCAGCTGCCGGCGGTCTACTGGGGCGCGATGATGGCAGGGCTCGTCGTGGTACCCCTGGACCTGCGGATGGCACCGGAGGTCCTGGCACGCATCGCAGCCAGGGCGGAGACGCGCTGGCTGGCCATCGGCACCGGCCTCGATGCACCCGATCCCGAGACCGCCGGTCTCGGGCACCTGACGGTGCGCACGCTCGATGAGCTGACCGCCGACCCACCCGCCGATCCGCCCGCCCATGGCTTCCCCGCCGACTGGGAGGCCCAGCTCGACGCCTGGCCTCGACCCGGGCGCGACGACGTGTGGGAGGTCATCTACACCTCCGGCTCCACGGGGCATCCCAAGGGCGTGATGCTGACGCACGGCACGGTGCTCTCGACCATCGAGGCATGCATGCTCATCCTGCCGCCTCGCGACCACCGAGCCGTCTCGCTCCTCCCGCTGTCACACCTCTTCGAGCAGGCGCCCGTGCTGTTCTACGCGACCTTCATCGGGGCGCAGGTCCTGTACGTCCGGTCGCGCAATCCGCGGGTCATCTTCGGGGCGCTCCGGGAGCACCGGGTAACGACGATGGTCGTGACCCCGCAGCTCCTGGACCTCTTCTGGGCGGTCATCGTTCGCGAGGTGGCACGGCAGGGGCGTGAGCGGACCTTCAGCAGGCTCAGGTCGGTCGCCCGTCGCCTCCCCTACCCGGCGCGTCGACTTCTCTTCCGCAGGGTCCACGTGCAGCTCGGTGGAGCACTGCGACTGTTCGTGGTCGCGGGCGCCTTCCTACCACCCGAGACGCAGCTGGCGTGGGAGGACCTCGGCGTCGTCGTGGTCCAGGGCTACGGCGCGACCGAGTGCGGGCCGGCCGCCGCCACGTCCGAGCGTGAGCACCCCACGGGCACCGTGGGACGGACCGTCCCACCCGTCCGGCTTCGGTTGTCGGACGCGGACCAGGAGATCCTGGTCGCCGGGCCGACCGTGACCCCCGGCTACTGGCGCGATGCCGACGCCACCGCCGCCGTCCTGGACGCGGACGGCTGGTACCACACCGGTGACATCGGCCGCTATGACGAGCGCGGCAACCTCGTCCTGGCCGGCCGCAAGCGCAACATCATCGTCCTGCCCAACGGGCTGAACGTCTATCCCGAGGACATCGAGAACGTCCTCCAGGAGTGTGGCCTGGCTCAGGCGGTCGTCCTCGAGACCGCGCCCGGGCGCATCGAGGCCGTGGTGCTCCCCGTGGGCAGCCTGCCCATCGTGTCCGTGGGTCAGGAGACCCCCGGACGGCCGACCGACCAGGCGGGACGCGAGCGCATGGATCGCGACATCGAGGCCGCCATCCGCCGCGCGAACAGCCGCCTGGCGGCCCACAGTCGGATCGACGGCTGGCGGCTCTGGCCGGAGCCCGACTTCCCCCGGACCCATACCCTGAAGGTCAAGCGCGACGAGGTCCGGGGCTGGGCGGCCGAGGGGCCTGCGCTGCCTATCCGCGAGGGCTGACCCCCGGGGCCGGGGGTTCTACTTGACGATCTCGATGGTCTCGCCGACCCGCGCGATCGCGTCGAAGGCGGCGCGCGCCCGCTCGCGGTCGGCGGAGCGCTCGGACGACCACCAGGTGAAGACCAGCGTGGAGCCCACCTGGCTCAGGGAGAACTGGGCGTCCAGGGGGTAGTTGGTCTGGCCGAAGCCGCTCTCCAGGTAGGCGGCGAACTCGGCCCCGCGTCGCGCGGCCGTGGCGGCGTCGACGGACTCGTAGACGATCACGTATCCCGCGCTCGGGTCACCCACGTCCGCCTGGAGCACGGCCCGCGGCGTCTCGGCGATGGCGGCCGGCTCTGCGGGCTGGTAGGGGACGATCGGTGGATCGAGCCGGATGCCGCTTGCCCCGAGCGTCGAGCGCAGCAGCGAGACCGTCCCCGCCATCTGCGGCGAGAGCGACGACTGCGGCGTCCTGCGCGGCGTGGGCCGCTGCCCGCCTGCCTGGCCGCTCGAGGCCGGGGCACACGCACCGACGAGGAGCCCGCAGAGCAGCGCGCCCAGGATCAGCCGGGCGGCCACGAGAAGGAGCGACCGCCAAGCAGGTGGAAGTGGAGGTGGTCGACCGACTGACCGGCGCCTGCTCCGGCATTCGTGGCGAGCCGGAACCCGCGCTCCGCCAGGCCCTCGGCACGAGCGATCGCGGCGGCGCTGGCGAACAGCCGGCCGAGCATCGGCCCATGGTCCTCGGTCAGCTGCGCGGCAGAGGCGATGTGCTGGCGGGGGATGAGCAGGATATGCGTGGGTGCCTGTGGTGCGACGTCGCGGAAGCAGACGACCAGTTCGTCCTGCGAGATGACGTCGGCCGAGATCTCCCCGGCGGCGATGCGGCAGAACAGGCAGTCGGGATCGGGCACGTCCGCTCCTCGTGACGTCGCTCGTGTGGGCAGGCCGATGGTACCCGCCCCGGCAGCCGCGCCCGTCAGAGCGAGGGCTTCGTGCTCATGAGGAAGCCGATGACGCCGATGGCTGCCGCCATGGCGTAGCTCACGTAGCGCTGCCGACGTGCCAGCGACCGCCAGCGCTCCTGGTCCTGCTCGCTCGCACCGACCCCCAGGCCGAGCAGCCGGCGAAGCCCCGGCCGCTGGATGAAGAAGGCGACACAGAGGTTGGCGGCGTACAGGACGAGCGCGGCCATCAGCCATGGCTGTCCCAGGACCTGCGTCCCCAGGACGGCCACGAGACCGGCCCCGGTCAGTGCGACACCTGCGCCGATGACGAGCGTGCCGTTGCTCTGGAGCCAGAGCAAGGCCCTCGTGGCGGGTCCCGCCGACGAGCCCGGCGACCCCAGTCCGCCTCGACGCCTGGAGCGGAACGTGAACGGCAACAGGAAGCTCGGCAGGAAGAGCGCGACCGCCAGGACGATGTGCGTCACGAGCAGGATGGGGAAGATCCCGCTCATCGGCCGTGGGTGAGGGGCCCTCGGACCGCTTCCAGGACCGCTTCCAGGGCCACCCAATCGCCTTCCGCCGTCCGCCCGACGACCTTCAGCCCTGCCACCCCCAGCGCCTCCGAGACCTCCTTCTCCCGATCGCGGAAGATGCCGCCTGCCAGCAGACGGCCACCCGGTCGGAGCTCGGCGGCAAGCCCGCTCGCCAGCTCCACCAGCAGGGAGGCGATCAGGTTCGCAAGGACGAGATCGAAGGGCTGCTCCCCCGTGGGGACGCTGGCCCGCCGTGCGATCAGTCGATGCCCCAGGCCAGCCCGCCGCGCATTGGCCGCCGAGGCTTCCACGGCGATCGGATCGGTGTCCACTCCGAGCACGGACGCGGCGCCGAGCTTCACCGCACAGAGGCCCAGGATGCCCGACCCGGAGCCGACATCCAGCACGCGAGCCCCTTCCAGGAAGCCGCGGTCGGCCCACGACTCGAGCGCCTCGAGGCAGAGGCGAGTGGTCGGATGGAGGCCCGTCCCGAAGGCCATGCCCGGGTCGAGCGCGAGCACCACGTCCCCGGCGGAGGCCGCGTGCCGACGCCACGTCGGGCGGATGACGAGCCGCCGTCCGACGCGCAACA
>JAUJNA010000002.1:76068-90953 GCA_030446555.1 Chloroflexota bacterium
GCCGCGTGCCGACGCCACGTCGGGCGGATGACGAGCCGCCGTCCGACGCGCAACACCGGGAAGTGACGCTTCCACGCAGCGGCCCAGTCCTCCTCGTGGACCGGCCGGATGGCGAGCTCGCCGATCGGCCGGAGCCCGAACGCCTGGAGATGACCCAGCCTCCGTCGCGTATCGATCACTGCCCGATCCGCGCCGCGTGCGTCGAGCCCCGGCAGGTATGCACGCACGGTGGCCGGTCGCCCGTCGTCCGGCCGAGCCGACAGACCTTCCGCGACGAGCGAGAAGGGCAGCTCGATGCTCACGCCACCGGGAGCCACCCGAGACAGGATCTCGCTGACCGCCTCGACCGCCTCCTGGTCCGCGACCACCGAGAGCTCCAACCAGGTGCCGGCCGCGCTGAGCCCTTCGTCATCGCCGGCGCCCGTCAGCTGATCGCGTCCTTCAACCGGTCGCGGATGCCCCCCTTGCGTCGTCGTCGCGCGCCAGCGCCTGCTCCGGTGGGTGCCAGAGGGTCGGTGTGGTCGGGTCCGGCGGCGCCGTCCCGTTCGCCGGCCTCCGCGGCGAAGGCCTCCAACAGCTCGCGCTGGCGGCCGGTGAGCCGCGCCGGGACGCGCACGTCCACCAGGACGTGAAGGTCACCGCGCTGGCCGCTCCGACGGAGATGCGGCACCCCTCGACCCCGGAGCCGGATCTCCGTGCCCGGTTGCGTGCCCGGCTTCACGTCCACGAATTCCTCGCCGTCGGGCGTCGGGACCGGCAGCCGAGCACCCAGGGCGGCCTGCGAGATCGAGAGCGGCAGCTCGAAGTAGAGCTCCGTCTCCTGGCGACGAAGCGCGGGATGCGGCTCGACATGGGTCACCACGTACAGGTTGCCCGGCGGACCACCCCGCGGACCCTGTTCCCCCTCCCCGGAGAGGCGGATCTGGTGGCCCTCGTCGATGCCCGCCGGGACCGATACGCGAAGGCTCCGCTTGCGCTCGACGCGGCCCTCTCCCGCACAGGCGCCGCACGCCGACTCGATGATGCGGCCCTGACCTCGACACCGGCCGCACATCGTGACGTTGACCATCTGGCCCAGCATCGTGCTGCGGACCTGCCGCATCTCACCCGAACCGCCGCACTGGGGACATGTCACCGGGGAGGTCCCCGGTGCCGCCCCGCTGCCGGAACATCGGTCGCAGCGAGCCATCGCCGTGAAGCTGATCTCCTTCTCGACGCCCTTGATGGCCTCGTCGAAGGTCAGCCGCAGGTCATAGCGCAGGTCCGCGCCGGCGGGAGGCCGTCCTCGCCGGGTCGCCCCCGCCGTCTGGCCGCCGAAGAAGCTGTCGAACAGGTCGCCGAAGCCGCCGAACCCAGCGAACGGGCCGTATCCCTCTCCGCCGGTGCCGCCCACTCCGACCCGACCGAACAGGTCGTACGCTTGGCGCCGTTGCGGATCGGAGAGGACCTGGTAGGCCTCGTTGATCTCCTTGAAGCGGTCGTCGGCACCGGTCTCGGTGTTGACGTCGGGGTGCCATTGCTGGGCCAGCCGCCGGAAGGACCGCTTGACCTCGTCGTCGGAAGCACCGCGCGCGACCCCCAGGATGTCGTAGTAGTCTCGCTCGGTCGCCATGCGCGACCGAGTATAGGGAAGCCTCCCGGTCGACCCGCCCATCCCTGCCATCCTTGGGCAGCATCCTGGGCTACGGTCGGAGGGTGACGCCGGCGCCCCGACCGATCCCGCCCGATGCTGCGCGTCGGTTCTTCGTCATGCGGCATCTCCTCGCGCCGCCCCGCTCACTGGCGCCCGGGCCGGAGGGTGTGATGCGCGCCTTCGAGCGCCTGGGCTCCGTCCAATTCGACCCTCTCGCGGTGGCCGGACGGAACCACGACCTGGTGCTCCACGCCCGGGTGGCCGACTACGACCCCGCCTGGACGGACCGGCTGCTGTACCGTGACCGCGCCCTCTTCGAGGCGTACAACAAGGGCCTCAGCCTGCTGCCTGCCAGCGAGCTGCCGTGGTTCCGGCACACCTGGGATCGCCATCACGAGATCTACGGCGCCGGCGTCTTCCTCCGCCACGCCGAGACGATCGAGCATGTCCTGGCCCGTCTCCGCGCGGATGGCCCGCTGAGCACCCTCGACTTCGAACGCCGGCCGCACGTGGACTGGGCCTGGGGACCGACCACGGAGATCCGGGCCGTGATGGAGGCCCTGGCGGAGGCGGGGATCCTGGGGCTGGCGCGCCGCGAGGGAAACCGTCGCTACTACGATCTGGTGGACCGGCTCTTCCCGGAACAGCTCCTCGCTCACCGCCCCTCGGCGCGCGACCAGGTCCTCCACCGACTGCTCTCGCGATATCGCGGCCACGGACTCCTCGGGGCGTCCGGGCAGGCGGAGCTCTTCCTCGGCCTCGGCCGCGCCAAGCCGCCGCCGGGAGATCCGCTGCCCTCGCGGGATGCCCTGCGCGCCGAGCTGGTCGAGTCGGGCGCGCTGCTGCCGGTGACGGTGGAGGGTGTCCGCGGCACGCGCTACGTCGTGTCCGAGGACCTGTCCCTCCTCGAGGGGGCCCTGAGCGTGGCGTCGCTGCGCGGTCCGCCATCCGTCACCTTCCTGGCACCGCTCGACCCGTTCGTCTGGGACCGGGCCTTCCTTCGGGCGCTCTTCCGCTTCGACTACGTCTGGGAGGTCTACGTGCCCGAGCCGAAGCGGCGCTGGGGCTACTACGTCCTGCCCATCCTGTTCGGCGACCGGCTGGTGGGCCGCTTCGAGCCACGCATCGACCGCGCGCGCAGGGTCGTGGGTGCTGGGCGCGTGGTGGGAGCCAGGCTTCGACCCGCGGCGCACCGAGGGCTTCGTGGAGGCCATGCGCGAGCCCTTGGCGGCGTACCTTCGTTTCGGCGGCGCACGAGCCGTCGAGTGGGCGCCTGCCCTGGGCGCCGAACGACGCCTCTTCGGCACCCGGCCCACCCGTTCGGCCGGGCGACGCTCCTCGGGCGAGACCCCTTCCCAGGGGGTGTAGGCTCAGGGTCCGTCGGCCCGCCCGACGCGCTCGGTCGCATCGCCCAGCGTTCCGCCCGGCCCCAGCCGGGCGGAACCGAACCACCGGCTCCCGGCGCGTGGCCTATCTCTCCTGCACGGCCCTTACTTGAGCAGCAGGTGTCCCAGCCGGCGGCGCAGGACCGCGATCCCGACGAGGCCCAGGACCGTCAGGTACGCGATGTCCACCAGCAGCGTCGGCTCGATGGCGCCGGTCGTCAGGCCCCGGATGAGGTGCACTCCCCGGTAGAGCGGCGTGAGCTCGACCAGCGTCCGGATCGGCTCCGGGTAGGCGGTGATGGGGAAGAACGTGGCGGAGAAGAGGAAGAGCGGCATCGTGACCACGAAGACGAGGTCGAAGTCCTGCCACTTGCGCATGAACGTCGTGGCTGACGTGCCGATGGCGGACGCAGCGAACCCGATCAAGAGCGCCGCCGGGACGCGCCAGGATGGCCGCCGGCGAGACGGCCAGGCCCATGGCGAACAGCACGACGGTGAAGCCGACGGCGTAGAGCGTGCCGCGCATCAGAGCCCAGGTCACCTCGCCGACCGCGACATCGGTCACCCCGAGCGGCGTGGCGAGGATGGCGTCGTACGTCTTGGCGTACTTCAGCTTGAAGAACATGTTGAACGTGCTCTCGTAGACGGCGCCGTTCATCGCCGCCGTCGCGAGCAGCGCCGGCGCCACGAACGCCGCGTAGGAGATGCCCTCCACGTCGCCGATGAGCCTGCCCAGCCCGAAGCCGATGCCGACCAGGTAGAAGAGCGGCTCGAAGAAGCCGGAGAAGATGACCAGCCACCCGCGCCGGTAGACCCACAGGTTGCGCTCGACCAGCCGGCCGGCGCGGCGGCCGCCCATGGGCATCACGGGGAGGATGCGGGCCAGCGTCGTCAGGGCTACTTCACCAGCTTCCGCCGGAAGGTGACGAACGAAGCCACGGTCCCCGCGGCGATGAACACGCCGAGCACCGCCAGGTGGACCATCGCCAGCACGGGCTCCACCGTGCCCAGCGACGTGCCGCGGGTGAGGGCCACGCCATGGAAGAGCGGCGTCAGGTAGGCGATCGGCTGCACCAGCTCGGGCAGCTGGCTGAGCGGGAAGAAGGTGCCGCTGAAGATGAACAGAGGGGGTGATCCCGAACCGGAAGATGGCGTTGAACTTCGTGTCGTTGCGCTGCGTGGCCGCGAACGCCTGGATCGGAGCGGCGAACGCCAGGCCGGTCAGGATGGCGAAGGGAAGGGCGATGAGGGCGCTGACCGGCGTGGCCGCCCCGAATGACCATGACGATCGAGTAGACGGCGGTTACCAGCGTCAGCCGTGTGGTGACCCACGCCAGCTGGCCCAGGACCACGCTGCGTGGTGATATCGGCGTCGTGACCATGGCGTCGTAGGTCTTCATCCACTGGAGCCCGGCCATGATCGGATAGGTCGACTCGAAGGCCGCCGTCTGCATGGCGATGGCGGACAGCAGACCGGGCGCCAGGAAGGCCAGGTAGGAGACCCCGGCCACGCCGCCGGGGTTGTTGGCGTCGACCAGCGTGCCCAGGCCCAGGCCCATGGCCGCCAGGAACAGGACCGGGCTGACGAAGCCCGTGAAGAGCGACCCCCGCCAGGTGCGCCGATAGACGAGGGCGTGGTGCTCGAAGACGCGCAGAGCCGGCCATCGGGTGGGGCGCGCCGTCGTCCGACCCGTGGGCGGCGCGGTCAGGGCCGTCATTCGACGAGCGTGCGGCCGGTGAGCCGGAGGAACACGTCCTCGAGGGTGCTGCGCCGGACGAGGATGCTCTCGGGGGCCAACCCGCGCTCGTGGACCGCTGCGGCGGCGGCATCGCCGTCGCGGGTGTAGAGCAGGAGGCGGTCGGGCAGCGTCTCGATCCGGTCGGCGAGCCCGTCGAGCTGCCCGTCCAGTGACCCCTGGACGTCCGGCGCGAACCTCAGTTCCAGGACCTCGCGCGTGGCGTACTCATCGATGAGTGCGCGCGGCGACCCTTCGGCGACGATCCTCGCCTTGTCCATCACCACGAGCCGGTCGCAGAGCTGCTCCGCCTCGTCCATGTAGTGCGTCGTCAGGACGAGGGTCACGCCGCGCTGCTTCAGCCGGTAGAGACGGTCCCAGAGCAGGTGCCGCGCCTGCGGGTCGAGCCCCGTCGTCGGCTCGTCGAGGAGCAGCAGATCCGGCTCGTTGATGAGGCCGCGGGCGATGGTCAGTCGTCGCTTCATGCCGCCCGACAGCGGCTCCACCTCGTCCTTGGCGCGCTCCTGCAGCTGCACGAACTCCAGCAGCTCGGTGGCCCGCTGCTTCGCCTCGCGGTACGGCAGGTCGAAGTACCGGGCGTAGATCCACAGGTTCTCCTGGACCGTCAGCTCCATGTCCAGCGTGTCCTGCTGGGGGACGACGCCGAGGCGTGCCAGATCCGGGGGCCATCCTCGTCCGGATCCATGCCCAGCACCCGCAGCGTGCCGCCCGACCGCGGCGAGACGGCGCCGATCATGCGCATGGTGGAGGTCTTGCCGGCACCGTTGGGGCCCAGGAAGCCGAAGGATCTGCCGGGCGCCACATCGAAGTCGATGGCGTCGACCGCGGTCATCTGGCCGAACCGCTTGGTCAGGTCACGGGCATGGATGAGCGAGGGGGTGGACGGGTCGGGCACGCCCGGGATGGTAGCGCAGCCGAATTCGCTACCATCAGGGAGCACATGATCACGGCTGTGGAGGGCCGCACCAGTGAGCCGTCTCGTCCGCAGACTCTCCCGCTTGGCGGTCGCCTCGGCCTTCGCGCTCCTGGCGGCATGCGACCCGATCAGCGCGCCCCTGATGCGCTACCAGGCGGCGTTCCGACCCCTCGGCGACGGCGGTCTGGGAGATCTGGTCCGTCCAGGACTGTCCGGGCGTCCGGGAGGTCCGTGTCGAGATCGAGGAGGCCGACGATCGGTCGGAAGACACTTGGGTGTTGCGATCGACCCGGGAGTCGGGTACGACATTCACCGGCCTGACCCTCGGTGAGGTGCCCACCGGTTTCGAGGCGTCCGGCGAGTGGGCCCCCGACCCGGTGTGGAGCGAGGCGAAGACGGTCAAGATCCGCATCAGGACAGCCGCTGGGGGCAGACCAACTCGTACGTGAGCGTGGGCTCCATGCTCGCGGAAGCCGACGACCGGGGCGAGGATGAGTACTACGTGGAAGACGTCGGCTGGCTCACGCAGGACGAGTTCCGCGCCCTGGTCGCCGACGACCGGCGGATCGCCCCGCTGTGTGGCCCGGGCACGTACGCCGACTGACACCCTGAGGCATCCGTGGGATGAATGTGCTACCATCGGGGAGCACATTGCCAACGGACCACCCGGAGAGACATCATGACCTGGCTGCCGCAGGCCGTCACGGAGCTCATCGACGCGGCGCTCGTCACCGAGCTGACCGTCGTGCGCTCGGATGGACGGCCGATCACGTATCCCCTCATCCCGTTGTGGGACGGGGAGCGCATCCTCATGACCTCGAGCATCCTCTTCTCGCGCAAGCTGGAGCACCTCAAGGCGGACCCACGCGTCTGTCTCTCCTTCAGCGATCCGGTCGCCCTGCGCGGGGTGCCCGGCCGGGCCACGATGACGGGCATCGCGCGCGTCATCGACGGTGACCCGCACACCGACTGGGAGCGTGTCCTCCCGCTCTGGGAGGCGAAGGAGCCGGTCATCCGCCAGTTCCTCAAGGCACGAGTGGCCTTCCCGCTCTTCTTCGAGCGGGCGGTCATCGAGGTGCTGCCCCAGCGGGTGACGTTCTGGCCCGACGGGGACACGACGAAGCCGCCGGTGATCAGCCATGCCCCTGTCGGCGTGGACGGCGCGCCACAGCGGACGGAGGCAGCCTGACCATGGACCTGCGCGCGGGCGTCGCCACCTTCGATGCGGCGAAGGGACTCAGCAAGCTCCAGACCTTCCCGTTCGCGCTGCTGACCTGGGTCGAGCGCGACGGCTTCCCCATGAGCGCCGCCGTGTCCCTCGAGTCGGTCGACGCGGTGAACGGCACGGCCACGTTCGACCCGCCGGCCGGCCTGGAGGTGCCGGCCGGTGCGCAGCTCAGCCTCACCGGGTCGCACATCCGACCGCAGCCCGGTGTGGGCTACGACGAACGACGTCACGTCACGGTGTGGGGGCGCGCCACGGCCGACGAGCGTGGACGACTGGCGCTCCGCGCCGAGCGTGCCTGGGGCTGGGACGAGGCAGAGATCCCCTTCCCCGAGTACGTGGAGCGGACGGTCGGCCAGTCGCGGCGGTACCTGACGCGCGTCTCGTCGGACGCCGGACGGGTCATCCGGCCACGGCTGTCGGGGGCTGGCTCTTCCTGCGGGCGACACGGCTGCCCTTCCTGAGCGCGACGCTCGTGCCGGTCGGCATCGGGCTGGCCATCGCCGCGGCCAATGGCTTCTTCGAGCCGATCAGCGCACTCCTGACGGTCATCGGCGCGGCCGCGGTGCATCTGGGGCTCAACGTCGCGAACGATGTCTTCGATACGCGCCTGGGCGCCGACGACGCCAACGTCAACCCGACGCAGTACAGCGGCGGGTCGCGCGTCATCCAGTACGGGCTCGTATCGCTCGGCGGGATGCAGCGCCTGGCGCTCCTCTTCTACGGCATCGCGATGGGCGCAGGCCTCGTGCTCCTCGCGCTCGGCCTTCGCCCGCGCTCCTCGTCATCGGTGTCCTGGGCATCATCCTCAGCGTCGGATACACCGCGCCGCCGCTCAAGCTCGTCTACCGGGGGCTGGGCGAGCTGACCACGGCCATCGGGTTCGGGCCGCTCATGCTGCTCGGGGCATACGTGGTCCAGTCCTCGGGCACGATCGCGCCGGAGGCCGTGGTCGCGTCGCTGCCGGTGGCCATCCTCATCGCGCTCATCCTCTATGTGAACGAGGTACCTGACCGGCCGGCCGATGCCCGAGCGGGCAAGCGCACGCTGCCGGTCAGGCTCGCACGGTCGACGGTCATCGGCCTGTACGACATCGCCGTGGTGGCCGCGTTCGCGATCATCGTGGCCGGTGTGCTCTTGCGCCTGCTTCCCCTCCCCTCGCTGCTCGCACTGCTGGCGGTGCCCCTCGCGCTGCGCGTGCACCAGGGCCTGCGCACCTATTACGAACAGCCGTACGGGCTGATGGCCGTCATGGCCGTCAACATCCGACTGCATCTCCTGGTGGGCCTCGTGCTCCTGGGCGCGTATCTCGCCGTGCTCGTGGTGCAGGCGCTCGCTCCTGGTCACTCGCTCTTCCTGCCGTAGCACCTCCACGACCCCGGCACACGACGAACGCCCGGCCGGCTGGTGAGCCGACCGGGCGTTGCGCGCGACGGGTGGGCCGCTGCCGCAGCCCAGCGAAGTCAGGGGATGCGCATCATGAGCAGCTGACCGCCCTCCACGAGCGTGGGGTCGGGATGTGGGTAGTGGGCCTCGGCGTCGAGCAGGTACCAGTCGGGCCCCAGGACGTGGCTCGCGTCGATGATCCCCGAGGACTCCTCATCGACGGTGAAGGGCGGCATCGGCGGCGTGCCCTTCGCGTTCCCGAAGCGATCACGGTCGAAGCGTGCGACGAGACGCAGCTCCCCGGTCGCGATCCCGTACTCCCAGATCTTGGCCGAGTACGGCTGGTTGCCGGGATCCTCCTGGATCATCACCCGGCCGTCGTTGCTGATGGTCATGTTGTCCATCATCTGTGGGCGATCCTGGCCGGTGCTGCCATCGATGAGCTCGGTGATCGTGCCGCCGAGCTCCGGCTGTGAGCGATCGATGAAGCTGAGCCGATAGAGGCGGGTGGCACCTTCCTGGCCCGCCGGGGCGTTGGTGGTCGGTGGCTCGCCGGGGTCCTTGACCGAGTTGAAGCGGTCGGTGGTGACGAAGTAGAAGTCGTTCAGATCCCTGGGATCCCACGCGCCGTCCTCTGGGCGCAGGAACTCGGTCACTCCCGCTGCGTCGCTGGCCGCCTCGAGCTGCGCGCCGCTCATCTGCGAGACATCGCCCAGTGGTGCCAGTACGAACGACCGGGACGGGCCGCCCACGCCGGCCGTGCGGTCCTCGAGCGCCACGCCGGGCACGGCGACCCCATAGAGCGATCCGCCCACGAGCCCGGCCTGCTCGACCGGGTTCCCGGTCACCTGCTTGTCACCGACGTAGACGTAGACCTGGCCAGGTGTCGAGTCGTCGAGCCCGACGACCACGGTCTTTTTGCCGGTGCCCGGGTTGGCGACCGCGTTCTCGTAACTGTAGTTGCCCAGGTGGGCCAGCTCGAAGGCGATGCCCTCTTGGGCGCCCTTCACCACCGTTGCGAAGCCGCGGCCCTCGGGACCGATCTCCTCGCCGTTGAGATAGAGCCGGCCGTCGAAGCCGAGCCCGCTGGCGGCGTGGTCGAATGCCGAGCGCCGCGGCAGATCGGCCGAGCAGAGCCGGCTGAGGATCACGCCATAGACCGCCTCGTTGTACTGCTCGGTCGTGGCGTCATAGGTGGAGACGGCCTGGATGAGGTCGCCTCCGTCGAGGACCTCGTGGCTATCCCTGTCGATACGCCACTTGGAGACGAACGCACCGTTGGGGGCATGGGCGTGCGGGCCGCCCAGACCGGCCGGGATCTCGTGGTTGACGAGCATGGTGAAGGTGCCGTTGCCGCTGCGGTAGGCCCCGATCCCGTCCGGGATGCCGGCCAGGCGGTAGCCGTCGACGGGATCGCCCACCGTCAGGAGGGACTGGGAGTCCACACCGCGGGCGTACGGGATGATGTAGGGGGTCTGCGATGAGCTGGGGCCTGTCCGCACGAACTCCGGGCCCGGAGCGGATCCTGGCAGTGGCTCTGCGCTGACGCCGGTGGCCATGAGCGTGAGCGCGGCTGCACCGATGATCGCCCTGGTGGCCACGGCTCGGCCGGGGATCGACTGTCGCAAAGAGTGCCTCCCGTTTATGGTGGTACTGACGGGGCAACGCTAGGCGTGCCGGATGAGCGCGGCGTTACGGGACGGTGCGCGGTCGTGAACGGTGTGTTGTCGCTGCGTGAAGGGTCTCCGTGAAGGCGACGACAGCGGTCCAGGCACCGGTGCCGGGGCGGCGCCGTGACCCACCCCGGCGCGGTGAATGGAGAAGACCGTCGACGGCGAGCTGCTGTCCGCAGGTCGCCCCGCCTTGGGTCGTCCGTCGCCGAAGTGGGCACCATCCCCGTCGGCTGAGCCGCTCTGCTCAGACCTCCTTGTACTCGCCCTCCACCGCGTCGTCGTCGCCGCCGGCGGCGGCACCGGCCGGTTCCGCCTGCGGCTCCGGCTCGCCCGTGCCGTTCTCGGAACCGGGCGCCGCACCGGCGGCCTGGTAGGCGGCCGTCCCGACACGCTGGAGCACCTGCGCGAGCGACTCGAACGTGCTCCTGACGCGCTCGAGGTCGTCGCCCTTCAGCGCCTCGCGGACCTGCTCGATGGCGCGCTCGGTCTCGGCCCGATCCTCGGCCGACACCTTGTCGCCGAGGTCGCGGAGCTGCCGCTCGGCCTGGAACGCCAGCGCGTCGGCCTGGTTGCGCGTCTCCACCTGGTCACGTCGCTGGCCGTCCTCCTCCGCGTGCTCCTGCGCGTCGCGGACCATGCGGTCCACGTCGTCCTTGGAGAGCATCGAGGAAGCCGTGATGCGGACCGTCTGCTCGCGGCTCGTGGCGCGGTCCTTGGCGCGCACGTCGAGGATCCCGTTGGCGTCGATGTCGAACGTGACCTCGATGCTGCGGCACGCCGCGCGGCGCCGACGGGATACCGTCCAGGATGAACCGGCCGAGCGTCTTGTTGTCGCTGGCCATCTCGCGCTCCCCTGGAGCACGTGGATCTCCACCTGCGGCTGGTTGTCGCTGGCGGTGGAGAAGACCTGGCTCTTGGAGGTGGGGATGGTCGTGTTGCGATCGATGAGCCGCGTCATGACGCCGCCCAGCGTCTCGATGCCCAGCGACAGCGGCGTCACGTCCAGCAACAGGACGTCCTTGACGTCCCCCGCCAGCACACCGGCCTGGATGGCCGCGCCGATGGCCACGACCTCGTCCGGGTTGACACCCTTGTGCGGTTCCTTGCCGCCGAACATCTGCTTGACGGCCTCGACCACGGCCGGCATGCGCGTCATGCCACCGACGAGGATGACCTCGTCGATGTCCGAAGCCTTGAGACCGGCATCCTTGAGCGCAGCCTGGACCGGTCCCTTCGTCTTGTCGATCAGGTCGGAGACCAGGTCCTCGAGCTTGGCCCGGGTGAGCGTCATCACGAAGTGCTTGGGGCCGGATGCGTCGGCCGTGATGTACGGCAGGTTGATCTCGGTCTGGGTCGTGGAGGACAGCTCGATCTTGGCGCGCTCGGCTGCTTCCTTCAGTCGCTGAAGGGCCTGCTGGTCCTTGGACAGGTCGACGCCCTGGTCCTTGCGGAACTCGGCCAGCAGCCAGTCGATGACCCGCTGGTCGAAGTCGTCGCCGCCCAGGTGCGTGTCACCGTTCGTCGCCTTGACCTCGAAGACACCGTCGCCCAGCTCAAGGATGGAGATGTCGAACGTGCCACCGCCCAGGTCGTAGACGGCGATCTGCTCGTCCTTCTTCTTGTCCAGGCCGTAGGCGAGGGCCGAAGCGGTCGGCTCGTTGATGATCCGCTTCACGTCCAGTCCGGCGATGCGGCCGGCATCCTTGGTCGCCTGGCGTTGCGTGTCGTCGAAGTAGGCCGGGACGGTGATGACCGCCTCGGTGATCTTCTCGCCGAGATACGCCTCCGCATCGCTCTTGAGCTTCTGGAGGATCATGGCGCTGATCTCGGGCGGCGTCGAGCTCTTGCCGTCGCCGGTGATCACCTTCACGCCGTCGCTCTTGGCGTCCCTGTCGATCTTGTACGGGACGAGGTCCTTGGAGCGCTGCACTTCAGGGTCATCCCACCGGCGGCCCATGAACCGCTTGATGGAGTAGACGGTGTTCGTGGGATTGGTGATCGCCTGTCGCTTGGCGACCTGCCCCACGAGGCGCTCCCCGGTCTTCGTGAACGCGACCACGGAGGGGATCGTGCGACCGCCCTCCGCGCTCGGGATGACGGTCGGCTCGCCGCCCTCCATGACGGCGACCACCGAGTTCGTGGTGCCCAGGTCGATACCGATGATCCTGCCCATAGCTGTTCCTAGCCTCCTGCGGCCTCACGGCCGGTGTCGTTCTTGATCGGTGGGATCGATTCGTTCTTGGCCACGGTGACCATCGCCGGACGCAGCACGCGGTCGCGGATGCGGTAGCCCCGCTGGAGCTCGCTCAGGACCACGCCGTCCGGTACATCGGTCGTCTCCTCGTGTGCGATGGCCTCGTGCTCCCTGGGGTCGAACGGCCGCCCCTCTGCCTCGATGGGCGTCAGGCCCTCCGACTCGAGGAGCTGACGGAGCTTGCGGTCGATGGCCCAGATCCCCTCCACCCAGCCCAGCTTGACCAGGTCGGGCGGCATCTGTGCCATCGCGCGGTCGAAGTCGTCGGCCACCACGAGCACCTTGCGCAGCAGGGACTCATTGGCCAGCCCCAGCGTCTCCTCGCGCTGCTGCTCGGTGCGGCGTCGGAAGTTCTGGAAGTCCGCCGCCGTGCGCTGCCAGCCGGCCTTGTTCTCCGCCGCCTCTTGCTCCACGAGCGCGATGCGGTCCTTGAGCTCCTGGAGGTCACCGGCCAAAGCGGCCGGTGACGCGTCGAGGGACTCGATGCGCTCATCCGCGCGGGTCTTGCGCCGCCCGGGGACACCGGGCGGGCTGCCGTTCGTCTGCTGATCGTTCATGCGTACAGGTGGTCCACCAATTCGTTCATCAGCCCGCTGACGTAACGGACCGTACCGATGGCATGGGGATAGGCCATGCGGGTCGGACCCAGCACGCCGATGACCCCCGTCGCGCGTCCGGGTCGGCCGTAGGAGGCCAGGACGAGCGACACGTCATGCATCTCTTCGTGTGCATTCTCGTGGCCGATGAAGACGCGGACGTCGCCGCCTCCCGCCAGCCGGCGCGCCAGCTCGCCGATGTAGCGACGGTCCTGGAGGACACTGAACACGCGGCGCAGCTTCTCGCTCTGGGCGAACTCCGGAGCGGCCATGACGTTGAGCAGCCCTTCACTGAAGACGTCTTCCACGGTCGCCGCGTCGAAGTCGCGCATGAGGGCGCTGATGCGCTCCATCACCCGTTCGGCGAGCGGACGCGTCGGTCCGGAGCCGGTCGGTCCGGACGCGCCCCTGGAGCCCTGGAGCACCGAATCGACCTGGCGGGCCGACTTGCCCGCGAGGAGCGCGTTGAGCCGTGTCCCAAGCGCATCGAGGTCGGCCTGCGTCGACGGCCCGTCGAGCGTGATGAGCGCCTGCTTGACCGGACCCTCGGCGAGCACGAGGACCAAGCTCGCGGTGCGGCTGCCGTTCGCGACCAGATCGATACGGCGAACACGGCAGGAGGTGGGCTTGGCCGGCGTCGCGAGGCCGGCAGCCTGCGTCGCACCCGCCAGCGTCGCCGCCGCGAGACGGAACCACTGCTCGCTCGCGAACTCCACCTGGCCGAACTGGTGACGGATCATGAGTCGCTCCACGGGCGCCAGGCTCACGGCCTCCGCGATCGACTCCACGTAGAGTCGGTATCCGGCGTCCGTCGGCACGCGCCCGGCACTCGTGTGCGGGTGGTCGAGCAGCCCTGCGGCTTCCAGCTCCGACATCACGCTCCGGACGGTGGCCGGACTCACCCCAAGGCGGTACTTGGCGACCAGTGTCATGCTGCCCACGGGCGCGGCGGTGGCCACGTATTCGTCGATGATGGCCCGCAGGATCGCCTCGGAGCGAGGCTCCAGAGGGCCAGGGCGGTCCTTGCGACGTGCCATCTGCCTCAGCCTCTCGTCTAGGTGTCAAGGTTGGCACTCAGCCACGGCGAGTGCTAACGCTGTGGGCCGATGGTAGCACTCGCCGCCGGAGAGTGTCAACGTCCGTCCACTGGCCGCCGATGTGACGGGCGTGCGTCACCGCTGAGCGGGAAACGGTGCCGCCGGATCAGTCGCTCGAGGCGCTGTGGAAGTGCTCCCAGAGGTACCGACGGATGCTCACGCCGCTCTCGTGGATCCTGCTCGCCAGGTCGCGCCCCATGTAGCGGAAGTGCCACGGCTCGTACGCGTAGCAGGTCTCCTCCTCCATCCCTCGCGGGAAGCTGAGGATGAAGCCGTAGCGCCACGACTCGCGCGCCATCCAGCGGCCGGCGGGCGTCGTCCCCCAGTCCTCGTATCCCCACGGTGGCTTCAGTGAGTCGGCGCTGCGGAAGTCGATGGCCGTGCCCAGTTGGTGCTCGGAGTGGCCCGGTCGAGCACTGATCCGCAAAGCAGCCGCGCGGCCCCGCACTCGTTCCCAGTAGGCGAAGGCACCGGCCTGCTCCCCGTAGCTGCGGTAGGCCCAGCGAACCGCGATCGGTGCTCCATCGGCCTCGGCGGCCTGGGCCATCGCCCGAAGGTCGTCGACCACCTCGGGGCGGATCTCGTAGCCAGCCTGGAGGCCCGCGCGCGCGGTCGAGACGAGGTGGTCGGGAACGAAGTCGGAGGGTAGCCGGTAGATCGTGTCCAGCAGGGTGATGGCCCAGTCATCCTGACCGGCATGGCGGGTGGGAAGGTCGCGGTATCGGCAGGCGGGCAGCCCTCCACCGTCATCGCTCGGCCGCGGCTCGTCGCTCGGGGGTGGCCGGTCGCTGGGCGGCGGCTCCCCGCTCGGGGGCGGCCCGTCGCTGGGCGGCGGGTCGAGCGTTTCGCGCGGCCGCGGCTCGCGGGTCGGCCGCGGCTCCATCGTCCGCCCGGGCCGGGGTGCCGACCCCCGCGCGGTCGGCTGCGCGCCGATCGTCTGGGACGAGGTGCTGACGCCCGGCG
>JAUJNA010000002.1:91053-104481 GCA_030446555.1 Chloroflexota bacterium
CCCCGCGCGGTCGGCTGCGCGCCGATCGTCTGGGACGAGGTGCTGACGCCCGGCGATGGGGACCGCTCCGAGGGCGTGATGGTCGGGACGGAGGCGGAGCAGGCGATCGCGAAGGCGCCGACGGCGACCAGGAGCAAGCCGCGCATGGAGTGGGCCGCAGCCCCTCGCACGGCGTGTGTCTTCAGGGCGCCACCGGATCGGAGTGGTACGTCTCCCAGAGGTAGCGGCGGACGGTCATCCCGCTCTCGTGAACGGCGGCCGTCGTCTCACGCCCGAAGTAGCGGTAGTGCCACGGCTCGTAGGAGTAGCAGGTCTCGGACTTGTCGCCATTCGTGTACGTCATCAGCCACCCGTACCGCCACGCGTGCTGCTTCATCCATCGACCGGACTCCGTGGTCGCCCAGTCGTCGTAGTCCCATAGTGCTCGAGTGCTCTTCGCGCTCCGGAAGTCGATGGCGGTGCCGAGTCGGTGCTCGGAGTGCCCTGGCCGGGCGCTGACCTTCAGTGCCTCCTCGTACCCGATCTGGTCGACCCAGGATTGGAACACCCGCTTCTGCGTGGCGAAGCTGCGATACGCCGACTGGACGGCCACGCCTGCGCCAGCAGCGCGAGCGGTCCGAGCGAGCGCTTCCAGGTCCTCGATCACAGCGCGCCGGATCCGGTAGCCGCCGTTGAGGGAGGCACGCTCCGTGGAGACGAGACTGCCCGGGACGTAGCTCGAGGGGATCTTGTAGAAGGTGTCGAGCAGCGTCCGGCGCCACTCGGACGGCTCGTGGTAGCGCGTCCGAACGTCGTCGTAGCGGCACTCGGGCAGCGCGCGGGCGGCCGTGACCGTCCGGACTGCCCCGAGCGCCGGCTGGGCAGCGGTCACCTGGAGGACACAGAGCGCCAGGAGGGTCGCGTATCGACGTCGCATGGTGCCGGTATCCCTTCCCTCGTTGCGCACGCCGGTCGTCAGATCATGATCTCGGCCGCGATGAGGGTAGCCGTTCCGCGCCGAGCCTGGCCCCCCGGATCGGCCGCGGGCGCCGGGAGGAGGCGCATGAACAGCTCGCTCCCGAGCAGTCGGCCGCGGGGCGTCAGGCGAAGGCGGCCCTGAGAGTCGACCAGGAGCCCGGTCGCCAGGCCCCACCGCAGACCCGGCTCGAGCGCGGGGTCGACCAGCAGCGCCTGATCCAGTCCCTCGGGCAATCGAAGTCCCAGGATCGCCGCCTCCGCGCGCGCCTCGTCGGGATCCAGCCGCTCCTCGCCCCCCGGCGGAAGTCCCGCCGGTCGGCCGTCGGACGGCGAGAGGGCGGCGAGGTACGGCTCGAGGGGCGCCGCGTTCCAGCGTCGCACCGAGTCACCATCGAAGGCATGAGCGCCGGGACCGAGCGCCTCGACCGGATCGCGATGCCAGTACGCCAGATCGTGCCGGCTCTCGTGCTCGGGACGCGCCCAGTTGGACAGCTCGTAGCGGCGTAGACCGGCCCCCGCGAGCCGATCCGAGGCGGCCTCGTACTGCTCCGCGGCGCGGTCCTGGTCCTGCGAGCCGCGCGCCCGATCACGCCATGCCCGTGCGCCTCGACGCAGCGGCAGGTGGTCGCCAAACGGACCGGTCAGTCCTTCCGCGTCCGGGTCGTCGAGTGACAGTGCGTAGGCAGACACGTGCTCCGGCTCGAGAGCGAGGGCCGCGTCGAGCGTCGAGCGCCAGCTGGCGAGGCTCTGTCCCGGTACGTCGTACAGCAGATCCATGTTGACACTCCCGAACCCCGCGGCGCGCGCTTCGCTCACGGCGTCGACGACGTCCGATGGGGTGTGCCGCCGGCCGAGCGCCCGCAGGTCGCCGGCATGGAGGCTCTGGACGCCCAGGCTCAGCCTGTCGATCCCGGCTGCGTGGAACCCCCGCAGATCGCCGCGGTCCGCTCGACCGGGGTTGACCTCCAGCGTGATCTCCGCGGCGGCGGCGATCCCGAAGCGCCGCGCCACGTGATCCAGCAGCCCGGCCACCTCCGCCGGTGCCAGCAGGGAAGGCGTGCCTCCTCCCAGGTAGACGCTTTGCAGCGCTGGGCGGCCCGCTGGGTACGCCCGGTCGAGCCCGTCGGCACGGAGGTCCAGCTCCGTCCGCACGGCGGCGACGAACGCCGCCACCCGGCCCGCATCCCGCCGCGCCGCGCGGCCGGCCACCACGGCGAAATCGCAGTAGGGACAGATGGAGAGACAGAAGGGGACGTGGACGTAGAACGCGACCGGCGGTCCGGCACTCACCTCGCGACGGCTAGCCCGGGCGGACCTGTCGCAGCCCACCCGGTGAGGTCGGCTCATCGGCTGACGGCGGGTGGTCCACGACCACCTCCCACCCGGCGGGTGGCAGCGTCTGGCCCAGCTCCTCCTCCGGCTCAAGGCCCGAGGGCCTGACCTGGCCGGCGTGCCCGGTGGCGAGGAAAATCGCGAAGCGGGTCACCGCGTGCCCCACGACCGCCGCACCGATGCCACCGGTCATCACCGTCAGGACGCCACCCACGACGCCCACACCGATCGAGATGGCGAGCATCCCGCGACTGCGTCCCGGTGCCCCGAGCCGGGTGGCAAGGCCATACAGGACGGCCTGGAACGCGATGGTCAGCTCCAGCGGCCAGTCGTAGCTCAGCAAGAGCCCGAGCAGGATGCCGCGGAAGAGCGCCTCGTCGATGAAGGCCGTGCCCACGGTGTTGATGGCGGCGCTCGGGTAGTGGCGGGCGGGGGGCAGGCGCAAGCGGCGATAGCGCCACCAGGCGAAGAGAAGGGCCACCATGGTGCCGCCCAGCCCGAAGAGCAGGCCGAGCCCGATCGACTGCTGGCGGTCGGCCCCGATGTCGAGCCGCAGGACCGAGATGGGCAAAGGGTGGATGCGGTAGACGGCGAGGACGAGCACGATGCCCAACCCGTACCAGGCCAGGCGTCTCATCCACGTGCGCAGCCCGCCGGGCGCCTGCTCGTCGTCGTACTCCGCGGCGCCGAAGCGTCCGGCGTCGAATCGGAGCAGGAGGAGGAGGCCCACGAAAGCGATGAAGATCAGGAACCGGATCGCCTCCTCCATCAGCCGGCTCCGCCGGTCCGCAGGACCGCCAGGAACGCCTCCTGGGGGATCTCCACGGAACCCACCCGCTTCATGCGCTGCTTCCCCTCCTTCTGCTTCTCCAGCAGCTTCCGCTTGCGGGTGATGTCCCCACCGTAGCACTTGGCGAGGACGTTCTTGCGCATCGCGCGGATGGTCTCACGGGCGATGACGTTGGAGCCCACGGTCGCCTGCACGGGCACCTCGAACATCTGCCGGGGGATCAGTTCCTTCAGCTTCTCCACGAGCGCCCGGCCGTCTGCCTGGGCCCGGTCGCGGTGGACGATGAGCGAGAGCGCGTCGACCGGCTCGCCGGCCACCAGCACGTCCAGCTTCACGAGCGCGCCGGGCCGGTAGCCGATGGACTCGTAGTCGAGCGAGGCGTAGCCCTGACTGCGGCTCTTGAGCTGGTCGTAGAAGTCGACGATGATCTCGGCGAGCGGCAGCTCGAAGGTGAGCAGGACCCGCTGGGCGTCGAGGTACTCCATCGAGCCGAAGGTGCCCCTACGTCCCGTGGCCAGCTCGATGAGCGTCCCGATGTACTGACTCGGCGTGACGACGCTGGCACGCACCCAGGGCTCGGCGATGCTCTCGATGTCCCCGGGGGCGGGCAGTCGGGCGGGGTTGTCGACATGGACCTCGCCCCGTCCGTTGGTCAGCGTCACGACGTACTCGACCGACGGCGCCGAGGCGATGAGATCGAGCGCGAACTCGCGTTCGAGGCGCTCCTGGATGATCTCCATGTGCAGCAGGCCCAGGAACCCGCAGCGGAAGCCGAAGCCCAGCGCCACCGATGACTCGGGCAGGAAGCTGATGGACGCGTCGTTGAGGTGCAGCTTCTCCAGCGCGTCGCGAAGCTCGCCGTAGTCCTCGCCCCGCATGGGATAGATGCCGGCGAAGACGAGCTGCTTGGCCGGCTGGTAGCCGGGAAGCGGTGCGCTGGCCGGCCCGCTGGCCGAGGTCAGAGTGTCGCCGACCTGGCAGTCCCGGACGCTCTTGAGCCCCGTCGCGACGTAGCCCACGTCGCCCGGTCCCAGGCGCTGGACCGGGACGAGCTGCGGGCGGAAGACGCCCAGCTCCAGGATCTCGCTCTGCGCGCCCGAGGCCATCAGGCGAACGTGTTCGTGCGCCCGCAGGGAACCCTCGGCCAGGCGCACGTACGCGATGACGCCCTTGTAGGCGTCGTAGTGGGAGTCGAAGATCAGGCCCCGCAGCGGGGCGTCCGGATCGCCCTTCGGAGGGGGGATCCGGGCGACGATGGCCTCGAGGACGGCACCCACGTTCGTGCCCTCCTTGGCCGACACGAGGATGACCTCCTCGCGCGGGATGGCCAGCACGTTCTCCAGCTCCTCCATGACGAGTGCCGGCTGCGCGGAGGGCAGGTCGATCTTGTTGATGACCGGCACGATGACCAGGTCCTGCGCCAGCGCCAGGTGCACGTTGGCCAAGGTCTGGGCCTCGATGCCCTGTGCGGCGTCGACCACCAGCAGGGCTCCCTCGCAGGCCTGCAGCGAGCGGCTCACCTCGTAGCTGAAGTCGACGTGACCGGGCGTATCGATCAGGTTCAGCCCGTACGTCAGGCCATCCCCTGCGGGGTACTCGAGGCGCACCGCGCGCGCCTTGATGGTGATGCCCTTCTCCCGCTCGAGGTCCATCGAATCGAGCACCTGGCTCGTCATCTGGCGGGCATCGATGGTGTGCGTCAGCTCCAGGAGCCTGTCCGCCAGCGTCGACTTCCCGTGATCCACATGAGCGATGATCGAGAAGTTGCGCAGGCGCGCCTGGGGGATGGTGGCCATGGGGCCGCCGGAGTATAGCGAGGGACCATCCGACCACCGGTCGACGTCCGCGACCCGACCGGCCGGGTCGGTCGGAGCGAGCCGTCTGCTACCATCTCGCGTCCCACCCCGCGCGCCGACGCGGTGCCGCAGCCGACCACATCGAGAGGGATCCCTTGGCTCATTCGTCCCGAACCTGGACCGGCGCACGGACGCCGCAGGCCCTGAAGCGTGTGCGTCAGTCGGCCGCGCGCCGTGCCATCCTCCAGCCACGGCGCTCGGCCGCCAAGACCTACGTGTCCAAGGCCGTCGCCTCGCTCGCCGCCGGTGACGCCGACCAGACGCGCCAAGCCCTTCTGGAGGCCGTCTCCGCCCTGGACAAGGCAGCCAAGGTGGGCGCCATCCACCAGAACGCCGCTGATCGGCGCAAGAGCCGGCTGATGCGCAGGCTCGATGCCGCGCTCGGCGGTGCGGCGCTCCAGGCCCCCACCAAGTCGCAGCGCCAGACCGGCAAGGCCGCCGCGGCGAAGGCTGCCAAGACACGCATCGCGGCGGGCAAGGCGACCAAGGCGAAGGGCGAGCAGACAGCGGCCGGCAAGGCGCGCGCGGCGCTGAGCCGCTCGTCCCGCGAGACGGCTACATCGACCGCCCCGCCGGCTGCCGAGGCGCCGAGCACCAGAGCCCGCACCGCGGCCCCCAAGACCGGAGTCAAGGCGTCCACGGCCGCGAAGTCGGCCAAGGCGAGCGCCGGGAAGTCGACCACGCCGAAGGCCACCGCGGCGAAGCCCACCGAGGGGAACTCCACCGCCGGGAAGTCCACGGCGACGAAGTCCAAGTCGACCACGAGGTCGAGCTCCGGCTCCACCAACGCCTGACGGCCGCCGGGTCAGCCCCCGATCGGCGCCATCCGCCGGTCGAGGCCGGGGGCCGGGGGGCGCATCGCACGCAGGGCACCGCCGACGAGGGCACCGCCCAGGGTCAGCGCGACGAGCGTCATCCCACCCACCAGGTGCTCGCGTAAGACGAATCCCTCGAACGACGCTGCGTCGGTGACACCCGCCACGGCCAGGTCAGCGGCGCGGCCCTCCGCCACGTACCGCTCGTACGTGCAGGCAGGGCCGGGGTCGCAGCTCAGCTGACCCCCTTGCGCGGCAACGCGGTAGCCGGAATCGGCGTAGACGAACAGCAGTCGCAGCGCGACGTAGAGGATCGCCAGCCCGACCCCGGTCACGAGCCCCGCGTACGCGGCGTTGATCATGACCCTGCCGCGGGGACGCCACCGCTCGGACCGCACGTTGGCGTACGCGCCGATGACCGCTCCGCCGAGCGGTGCGATCAGGAAGACCAGTGACTGGACGGCCACGATGAGCTCGAAGGCGATGGCGATGACGAGGCCCATGCCCAGCCCGACCCAGCCGGCGAAGACGGCTCCCCGGTCGAGGTAACGGCTCACCGCGACGTGACCAGCGCGGCGCGCCCCGGGTAGCGAGCGAACCTGTCGAGCTCCGCCTCGATGCGCAGGAGCCGGTTGTACTTGGCCACGCGCTCCGAGCGCGACGGCGCGCCCGCCTTGATCTGACCCACGCCCGTCGCCACCGCCAGATCGGCGATGGTCGTGTCCTCCGTCTCTCCGCTGCGGTGGCTGATGACCGCGCCGAAGCCGTTGCTCCGCGCGAGTGCCACCGTGTCGAGCGTTTCGGTGAGCGTCCCGATCTGGTTCGGCTTGACGAGCACGGCATTGGCGGCGCCTTCGGCGATGCCGCGCCCGAGGCGTTCGCCGTTGGTCACGAAGAGATCGTCGCCCACGAGCTGGCAACGGTCGCCGATCCTGTCGGTCAGGAGGCGCCAGCCCGCCCAGTCGTCCTCGGCCAGGCCATCCTCGAGCGAGAGGATGGGGTATCGGTCGACCCAGTCGACCCAGAAGTCGACCAGCTCGCTCGTCAGCAAGGTGCGGCCTTCCTTGGCCAGCCGATAGGTCAGCTCGCCATCGGCGGTCTGGGGTGTATCCATGTCGACCAGCTCGGTGACCGCCGGGTCGAGAGCGATGACGACCTGCTCGCCGGGTCGGTAGCCGGCCCGTTCCACGGCGCGCAGCACGGTCTCGATGGCTGCCTGGTTGGAGGCCAGGGAAGGGGCGAAGCCGCCCTCGTCTCCCTGTCCCGTCGCGAAGCCCCTGTCGTGGAGCTCGGACCGAAGGGCATGGAAGACCTCCGCCCCGGCGCGCAACGCCTCCGAGAACGTGGTGGCCCCCACCGGCATCACCATGAACTCCTGGAAGTCCGTCGAGTCCGCCGCGTGCTTCCCACCGTTCAGGATGTTGAACATGGGCACGGGCAACGTCCGGGCATGGGCGCCGCCCAGGTAGCGGTACAGCGGCAGTCCGTGGGCCGCGGCAGCGGCATGCGCGCAGGCGAGCGAGACACCCAGGACCGCGTTCGCTCCGAGGCGTGCCTTCGAGGGCGTGCCGTCCAGGTCGATCAGCAGCTCGTCGATGGCCGCCTGGTCCGCGGCGTCCTGGTCGGTGAGCGCCGGGGCGATCGTCTCGAGCACGCTCATCACGGCACGGCGCACACCCTTGCCTCCGTAGCGCTCGGGTTCCCCGTCGCGCAGCTCCACGGCCTCGTGCGCCCCGGTCGACGCGCCCGAGGGGACCGCCGCCCGGCCGGTGACGCCCGAGTCGAGGACCACCACGACCTCGATCGTGGGGTTGCCCCGCGAGTCGAGGATCTCGTGCGCGTCCACGAGCTCGATGGTCGTCAACGGACCACCGGCTCCCTCTCCTTGCTCGATCGGGGCGGCGACCTGCGCGGCGCGGACGGCTCCGGCGAGGGTCGATCCTGGAGCACGGCGATGCCGGGCAGCTCCCGCCCTTCGAGGAACTCCAGGCTGGCGCCTCCGCCGGTCGAGATATGGGTCATCCTGGAGGTCAGCTTCGCCTCCTCGAGCGCGGCCACCGAGTCGCCGCCGCCCACGACCACGGTCGTCCCGGCCTCCGCTCGTCGTGCCAGGTCCCGCGCCATGGCGCGTGTCCCATCGCCGAAGGTGGGCACCTCGAAGACACCCAGGGGGCCGTTCCAGAACACGGTCCGCGCCTCCTCCAGTGCCTCGGCGAAGGTTGCGCGGGTCTGCGGGCCGATGTCGACGACGGACCAGCTGTTGGGGATCTTGTGGACGGGCACGATCTTGTGCTCGGCCCCGCGCGTCACCTCCTTGGCGACGACGACATCGCTGGGCAGGATGAAGGCGATGCCCTGCTGCTCGGCTGCGTCGAGGACACGGCGGGCATCCTCGACGCGGTCCTTCTCGAGCAGGCTCTTGCCCACCGTCAGGCCCCGGGCCACGAGGAAGGTGTTGGCCATCCCGCCGCCGACGAGGACGGTGTCCACCTTGCTGACGAGGTGCTCCAGGACAGCGATCTTGGTGGAGACCTTGGCGCCGCCGACGACGGCCGCGAAGGGCCGCGCCGGTGACTCCAGCAGCGCCGAGAGGTTGCGGATCTCGCGCTCCATGAGCAGCCCCGCGTAGGCTGGCAGCAGCGCGGGCACGCCGACCGTCGAGGCGTGCGCCCGATGCGCCGTGCCGAACGCGTCGTTGACGTAGACCTGGCCGTAGCTCGCCAGCGTCTTCGCGAACTCGGGGTCGTTAGCCTCCTCGGCGGCGTGGAACCGCAGGTTCTCGAGGAGGAGCAGCTGGCCGGGCTTCAGGCGGCCGATGGCGTCCGTGGTCCCGAGGCCGAGGGCGTCGCCGGTCACGGGCACGCTCCAGCGCAGCAGGCCGCTCAGCCGCTCCGCGACGGGGCGCAACCGTGCCGACTCGACCACCTTGCCGTTGGGACGACCGAGATGGCTCATCAGGATGACGCTGGCGTTGTGCTCGAGGAGATATCGGATGGTGGGGATCGAGGCGCGGATGCGGGAGTCGTCCTTGACCTTGCCGTCCTCGATGGGGACGTTGAAATCGACGCGGACGAGCACCCGCTTGCCGGCCACGTCCGCGTCGCGGACGGTCAGCTTGTCCATGCTGTCCTCGGTGTCGGGTGTGGGCGTCTGGTCAGCGAGCTGCGCTCGGCGTGGGGACCGGCTCCTGTGCAGTGGCGTCGGCCCTGTGGGCCGCGGCCTCGCCGCCGAGACGCGCACCCACGAACGCGATGAGGTCGGCCACCCGGCAGCTGTAGCCCCATTCGTTGTCATACCAGGCGATGACCTTGACGAAGTCGCCGAGCGACATGGTGGAGGCACTGTCGATGATCGACGACCGGTCGTCGCCCTTGAAGTCCATCGACACGAGCGGATCGTCACAGACGCCCAGGATGCCCCTCATGGGCCCGTCGGCGGCGGCGCGGAAGGCGTCGTTGAGCTCTTCGCCGCTGGCCGGCCGGTCCAGCTGGGCGGTGAAGTCGACGACGCTCACGGTAGGCGTGGGCACACGGAGGCTGAAGCCGTCGAACCTGCCCTCCAGGTCGGGGATGACGAGCGCCAGGGCGCGCGCGGCGCCGGTCGTGGTGGGGATGATGTTCTGACCAGCCGACCGCGCCCGCCGCGGATCCTTGTGTGCGACGTCCAGGATGCGCTGGTCGTTCGTGTACGAGTGGATCGTGTTCATCAGGCCGCGCACGATCCCGAACTCATCGTGGACCACCTTCGCCGCGGTGGCCAGGCAGTTCGTGGTGCAGCTAGCGTTGCTGATGATGTGGTGGCTGGTCGGATCGTACGCGTCCTCGTTGACCCCCAGCACGATGGTCACGTCCTCGTTCTTCGCCGGCGCACTGATGATCACCTTGCGGGCGCCTGCCCGGATGTGGGCGGCAGCCTTCTCGGCGTCCGTGAAGAGCCCGGTCGACTCGAGCACGATGTCCACGCCCAGATCCCCCCATGGGAGCGCGGCGGGGTCCTTCTCCTGGAGCACCCGGATCTCGCGTCCATCGACGATGACAGCCTCGTCCGTGTGGTCCACCGTGCCGGGATAGGCCCCATACGTCGAGTCGTGCTTGAAGAGGAGAGCGTTGGTGGCGGTGTCCACGAGGTCGTTGACGGCCACCACCTCGACCTCCGGCGCTCGCTCGATGAGTGCTTTCAGGGACTGACGGCCGATGCGACCGAAGCCGTTGATGCCGACCCTCACGGTCATGCGTAGGTCCTCCGTGAGCTCCGCGGGGAGGGCGCGCCGTGCGCTGGGCGCGATCGAGGCGCGCGATCCGGCGCGACCGGCTCGTGAGGGACCATTGTAGCGAAGAGGGATGCGCGAGCCCCGGCTCGGGCCGGGGCTCGCGCTGGGTTGCGGCCTCCCCGGGCTCGTCGTCTCACGGGCCCGAGGCAGGCCGACGCCGAATCAGCCTCCGATCCGAAAGACGCTCCCCCCGCACTTGGGGCAGGTGCCCTTCGTCGCGGGCTTGCCGTTCTTCATGGTGATCTGCTGGGGGTCCTGGATCTCGACCTTCGTCTTGTCCCGAACGCAATAGGCCTCGGCCACGTCGTTCCTCCTCCTACCGGCCGCCGGCGCCCTTGGAGAGGCGTCCAGCGACCCCGCCGGCCCAGGTCGTTCGCGCTGGGCTCGAACGTGGATCTCCCTCTAGGGTGCCATCTCCGCGGCCCACAGGGATGGGCGCCAGTGCACGGCACCTGTCTCTTCCATGCGCGTCCTCATCTGCGACAGGATGAAGAGGGCCTCCAGGCCCGTTTCGATGCACGCTCGCTCCGCGCGTTCCTTTGCCTCCCCCACGACGAACGCGCCGCTGTTCCGTTGAGCGAAGGCCGCGCAGACCACGCCGGCGCGGCATCCGGCCAGCGTCGCCAGCACGAGCAGGGCCGAGGCCTCCATCTCGAAGTTGAGGACCCGCTGGGCGGCCATCTCCCCCGCGAGGTCGGGATAGCGGATCGGCAGCTGGGGGATCGGCCGGCCCTGCGCCCCGTAGAAACCCGGCGCCGTGGCGGTCAATCCGACATGGGCCCGGTGGCCCAGTCGAGCGGCGGCCTCGACGAGGGCAGCCACGGCGGAGTAGTCAGCCACGGCGGGGTACCCGTCATGGACGAAAAAGCTCGTCGTTGCCTCGAGCCGGACGGCCCCGCTGGTGATGACCAGGTCGCCCAGCGCGATGTCATCGCGCAGCACACCGCACGATCCGATGCGAACGAGCGTGGGGCGCTCGACGATGGCCAGGATCTCGGCCAGGGCGATCTCCACGTTGTCGGTGCCGATGCCCGTCGAGACGACCGATACGGGAAGACCCCTGTAGGAGCCGGTGAGCGAGGCGAACTCCCGGTGCCGGCGCTCGACACCCGCCGAGTCCAGGAGCGGCGCGATGCGCGCGACACGATCGGGGTCGCCCGGCAGCAGGATGTAGTCGGCGAGATCGCCCGGCCCCAGATCGATGTGGTACTGCCGTTCGGTCTGCGGGAGCGCGACCCGCGGGTCCGCCATCGGCAAGGTCGCCTCTCGTCCACTCGCCCGCTTCGTCTGGCGGGCTGCGAGCAAGCGTGGCAGCGGGCGTGCCCACCGTCAAGCACGCTCCAGGGCGCGGGCGCCGTCCTCGTCGGCATGGTCGGCATCGTCGTCGGGGGCGTCGGCGTCGTCGTTTCCCGGTTCCGCGGCAGCGCGCCGTCGCCGGTACCAGGCGATGCCGACACCGAGCGTGCCCAGCCCGATCGCAACGAGCGCCAGGAGAAGCGTCGCCGGAGCGGCCGCATCGGGCCGGTCAGGCGGTGTCGCGGGCAGCGGCGCGGCAGGGCTCGGTCCCGCCAGCGGCGGGCGGGAAGGACCAGCCGCTGAGACGAGCACCGCCCCGGGACTCGTGATGTCCGCCAGCGAGGCGACCGACACCTCGACGCCTTCGCCGCCGGCTGCCGTAGTGACGATACCCACGGCGTTGACGACATCCCCGACGTCCGGGGCGAGATCGGCCGCGAACGTGCCCTCCGCGATGCGCAGTCGCCCGGCGGCCGTACCGTCGTGGAGATCGATCGTCTCGCTCCCGACCGACGTGACGCGCCCACCGACGCGCACACGTCGACCGAGCAGATCCGGCAGGTCGGCCAAGCGAGCGTCCAGGGCAGTCTCGTCGGACGCGCCGGGTCCTGTCGCCGAACCAGGAGCGGGCGAGCCAACGCCAGGGAGGGGACCGCCGCCCACAGACGTGCCCGGGCCCGTCAGGGGGAGCGGCGCGCCGATCGCCCCTCCCGCGCCGGCAGCCCCTCCCGTGCCGGGGCCTCCGGGTCCAGCGCCGGTGCCTCCCGGTCCAGCGCCGGCGCCCGCCGCGCCGAGCCTGATGTCGGCCCCGCTGCGGGGCACGACCGCGAAGCGCTGGTCGCTGGCCGTGGGGTAGGCGCGGCGCACGAGTCCGACCACCGTCGCGCGGCGGCCCTCCTGGAGCGTCGCGGCATCGATCCCCGAGGCGGCCACGCAGGCCACGGGCAAGGAGCCGGCGCCACCGAGCGACAGCTCCGCGCGCCAGGCGGTGCCGCTACGGCTGACGTCCGTGACGAGGCCCTCCACCGAGACGAGGCGCCACTCGTCGGAGGCGCCCGGTGGACGCCCGAGCCTGCGCGGCGCGACATCCTTGCGGCCGAGTAGCGTCGGCGGGTCATCCACCTCCAGTTGCGGCGCGCCGTAGTAGGTGCCGACCGTGCCCGTGACCCGCATCGCGGACCCGATCGGCGGCGGGCGGTCGCCTTCCGGCAGGCGGACGAGGACCGCGGCGCTGGCGTCCTGGATGGTCACCCGGCGGCCGTCGCCATCGAGGAGACCAGCGGGCGCGGTCACGGTCCCCTCGACGGTCGCGACACCTCCGCGACGAAGCGCCTCCGCGATCGGGATCGCCCGGCCACTCGGCGGCCGGGAACCGGCGGGCGTCGCCGTCGGGCGGATCGTCGGTCGCGGCGTCGCCCTCGGGGTGGGAGGGGGGGTGGGCCGTGGCGTCGAGGACGGCGTGGGCTGGGCGAGGATCTCCAGGTCCGTGTCGGCGCGCGGCCAGAGTCGGTGCCCATCGCCGGCGTCCGCCCCGGACTCGCGCTGTCCCACGACGCCGGTAGCCCGGACCCGCTGGCCGACCGTGAAGCGGTCGCGCGAGGCGCCGGTCGGTCCGAAGACGTAGACGCGAGCCTCACCGCTGTCATCGGTCGCGGTCAGCGCGAAGCTGCCCGACGACCCGCTCTCCACCCTCGCGACGCGACCGGTCAGGCGGGCCAGGCGGCCCTCGGTGCCTTCCGAGAGGTCCGCGGCGTCAAGGGTCCTGGGTGTGGGGACGGCGTCCGTTCCGGTCACCGCGACGTCACCCTGGGGCGGTCGCAGCTCTTGGCTGCCGTAGGGGTCGGCCAGGCGTCCCGTCACGGTCAGGACCTGTCCGCGTCGGAAGGCGGAGGGTTCGTCCCCCGTCGCGAGCCGGACGCCGATGCCACCGGTCGCGTCCTGGATGACGAGGAACGCTTCGTCCACGATCCGGCCAGCCTCCACGGTGACGGTGCCACGGACGGTGACGGTGGAGCCGATGGGAGCCGACCTTGCCTCCGCGATGGGTGTCACGGGGCGGGATGACGGCGTGGGCGTCGGCGTCGGGGTCGGCGTGGGCGTCGGGGTCGGGGT
>JAUJNA010000002.1:104581-156546 GCA_030446555.1 Chloroflexota bacterium
GGGATGACGGCGTGGGCGTCGGCGTCGGGGTCGGCGTGGGCGTCGGGGTCGGGGTAGGCGTGGGCGTCGGGGTCGGGCGAGGCGTGGCGGTGGGCGTCGGGGTCGGGCGCGGCGTGGGCGTCGGGGTCGGTGTCGCGTCATGTCGGATGACGTCCGTCCCGTCCCGCAGGTAGAGCCTGTACCCGCCGAGGCCAGTGCCGCTCAGGTCCTGCTGGCCGAGCACCCCGGTGAGCTCGACATCGGAGCCGCGTGGCAGGTGGGACGGATCGAGCCCGCTGCGATCGACGACGACGACCGCCAACGAGCCGCTCCCGTCGTCCACATCGACGGCGAAGCCAGTCTCCGCGGGTCGGGGGTCGCTCGTGATGAGGCCCCGGACGCGCAGCAGGCGGCCCTCCAGATCCTCCCCCGCCGCGCCCGTCTCGATGACCGCCAGATCGAGGGGCGGGCCGCTGCCCAGGTAAGCCAGGTCGTCGGCCACGGCGAGCACGAGGGTGGCCTGGCCATCGCGATCGCCCACCCGGCCGCGAGCCAGGACATCGCTCCCGGTGGGCCAGGCCGCCCACTCAGCGCTGGCGAGCTCGAGTGCGATGCCCGCCGACTCGTCCTGCGCGAAGGCGCCGGTCCCGTACGCGATGTGTCCCAGCGGCGTCGTCAGTCGCGCGACGACCTCGACCGGTGTGCCAGCGGGCAAGGCTCGCGCCTCGGCGATGGTCACGCGCGGGGCCGGGCTCGGCGGCGGGGTCAGCATGATCGTCGCCGTCGGCCGAGGCGAGCCCGGAGGACCGCTCGGAGGACCGCTGGGGTCCATGGTGGCGACGGGCGTGGGTGTGGGTCCCGGCTCCGGAGGCGTCGGGGCGTCGGCCAGCGCCTGCGGTACGGGTGAGGACTGGATCCACGTGTCTGCCGCGTTGTCGTCCGTATCCTGGCCGTTCCCCAGCGCGCCGCCGGGTAGCCGCTCGAGGCTGGAAGCGGGCGGGGGAGCGGCTCCCGGCCGTCCCTCGACGAGGGGCCCTGACGCATCGCCCCAGCTGAGCGAATCGACCGACGCCCCTCCCACCCATCGCAGAGCAAGCGTGCCGCCGGTCGAGGAGATGCCGCCGGAGTAGACGGCGTCCGCCATCGCCGCGTACGTGCCGGCGCCGTTGGCGGCGAGGAGGTGACGGCCCGGTCCGATCCGCATGGGAGCCGTCCAGGCGACCTTGCGAGTGACCGTGGCCCCGCTGGCGGATGCGTAGACGAGTTCCATGCCGGTGAGATCCATGACGACCGTCGAGGCGTTGTGGAGCTCCAGGAACTCGTCCGATGCACCTTGCCCCCCGGTCACGACCTCGGACACCAGCAACCCGATGTCGGTGGTCGCCGCACCGGCAGCAGCGTCGGAGCGGTGAGCGCCGGGCGGTCCCACCGCGCCGGAGGCGCCGCCTACGGCTGTCGCCGACAGCACGAGCACGACGAGTGAGAAGCCCCAGGCACGGGCAGGGATGGTGGTCATGTCCGCCTCCGACAGGCACAACGTGGGGGCGGGATCGCGGCGGGCGAGTCGCACAAGCCTGATGCGACCGGCTCTGCGCCGGATCAGTCGGGGCTCACCAGCCGCTTATCTCTGCGGGGCCCCGAGGAGGGTGGAGGAGGATGCCGATGGGCCGTGGCCACGCGCCGGTGGGGTACGATGCGGGACCCGCACACCCCGCGACCCGACACACAGCCTGGAGGATCGTTTGGCTCGCGCCAAGAACACGACTCGCGCCGAGGCGCGCCGACGCTACAGGCTCTCCCAGGCGCCCGAGGCGTCCATGACGGCCGTATCGGTCGCGACAGACGACGAGGCGGCCGTTCCCGACACCGGGCAGACCCCCGAGCGCGGACGTCTCCTCCGACTGCCGGACCTGCGGGGCGACCTTCGCGCGCTCCCGGGCATGCTCCTGTCGCGCAAGGCGCTGTGGATCCCCTTCATCCTCGTCATCGTCGCCTTCCTGGTCGGCATGGCGGGCAACCGGCAGCTGCTCCCGGCAGCCGTTTCGGACATCGGGGCGGTCCTCGTCCAGATCGTCCTGCCGCCCCAGGCCCTGCTCGCCTACTTCCTCGCCGGCTTCCTGGCACCTCGAGGCTCGTATCTCGTGGGCCTGCTCCTGGGGCTGCTGACCGGGCCGCTGTACGGGATCTGGGTATGGGACTCCGCCAATGGCCCTGAGCTGACGGCGAGAGGCATCACGATCGAGATGGTCCTGGCACAATTCACGTTCCAGGGCGCCCTCTTCGGCACGCTGGCCGCGGCATTCGCCGCCTGGTACCGCCGCTTCCTGCGCACCTCGCAGGAGCGTGCCCGGGCCAACCGGGTCGCTCGCGAGCAGCAGGCTCGGATGCGCCAGAAGGAGGCCGAACGCGACGCGCGGCGCTCGGCCACGCGGCGGACGACGACCCCGTAGCGACCCTTCCGGAAGCTCCCGGGTACGACACGCATCCGGATGGCCGCCTCCGTCGAACAAGGGAACAGATGCGCCCCGGGCATGGACGCCTTGCGGATGTGACCGGGATGGAAGCTCGGGCCTGAACGGTCGCGCGGGGCGCGCCGGTACCGGGGCGCATCACTCCGGAGCCGATGCGCCTCAGCCCAGCCGGCGCATGCCCGCCTGCCCGAGTTGCCGCACCCCCTCGGCACGCCCCGGTCCGCCTGCCGTGCGCGCCACCTCGGTGAGCGGCGTGATGTGCCGAGCGACGAGGTTGATGACGCTCGACTCGCGCTGGAGCGTCCCCTCGACGTAGAGCAGGGCGTGGCGTCGCACGACGCCACGCAGGCGAGCCCACGTGTCGGGCCACAGTGTCACGTTGACCATGCCGGTCTCATCCTCGAGCGCCAGGAAGACGGTGCCGCGCGCGGTCATCGGGTGCTGGCGTGTGACCACCAGCCCACCGATGGCCACCCGCCCGATACGGTGCTCATCGAGCCTGGCGACCGGGACCGCGCCCAGCCGGTCGAGGGCCGGGCGGAAGAGCTCGACCACCTGGCGGCGGGCATCGAGCGAGAGGATGGCGTAGGCGTCGCCCAGGCGTTCGAGCTCGGTCGGCGGCGCCAGGTCGGGTGCCCGGGTCGGCGGCAGCCGTAGGTCGAGCGGCCGTCCCTGCGCTTTCCGGGAGCCGACCGTCCGGCCGTCGTACCGCCCGCGGCTGGCGCCGGCGACCTCACGCAGCTGCCACAGGAGTTCGCGCCTGGGGCGTCCGAGCGAGTCGAGCGCCCCGGCGCGGATGAGCCGCTCGATGATCTCCTCGGAGAGCTCCGTGCGCGACACGAGGTCGGTCAACGAGCGGTACGGGCCGCCGCGTGCCAGCTCCTCGTCGAGCGCCTCGCCCTCGGCCTCACCGATGCCCTTGACGAGGTGGAGGCCCAGCCGGATGCCGTAGCCGATCGCCGCAGGAGCCGCGTAGCGGTCCCGCGATGCCCCGTCGGGCACGACGCAGCTCGGTGACTCCACGACGCGCGGCCGGTCGTCGATGCCCGCGCCAGGAGGGAGCGGCGTTCCGGGCACGCCGACCCACTCGGTGGTCGTTCGGAAGCGGCTCCTGTTCACGTCGACCGGCAGGACGCAGACGCCGTGCCGTTTCGTGTCGTTGATGAGCACCTCGACCGGGTAGAAGCCCATCGGCTGGGCGTTGATGAGCCCGGCCACGAACTGGGCCGGGTAGAAGAGCTTGAGGAAGGCCGATTCGTAGGCCGTCCGAGCGAATGCGGCGGCATGGCTCTTGTTGAAGCCGAACGAGGCGAACGCGGCGACCTGTCGGAAGAGTTCCTCCGCCTGTGCCTCATCAAGGCCGCTGATGCGCTGGCAGCCATCCACGAATCGGGCGTGGAGCTTCTCCATCTCGCGGCTGGAACGCCACGTTCCCATCGCCCGGCGGAACCCGTCCGACTCGGCCGGCGTGAAACCGGCCACGTCGATGGCCACCTTCATGACCTGCTCCTGGTAGAGGATCACGCCCAGGGTCTCGGCGAGGACCGGCTCCAGGCTCGGGTGGAGGTAGGTGACCGGCTCCAGGCCCTGCTTGCGGCGCAGGTACGGATGGACGGCGTTGCCCTGGATGGGGCCGGGCCGGATGATGGCAACCTCTACTACGAGGTCGTCGAGCGTCTCCGGGCGGGACTTCGGCAGCGTCTGCATCTGGGCGCGCGATTCGATCTGGAAGACGCCCACCGTGTCGGCCGCCTGGATCATCGCGAAGACCTCGGGGATCCCCTCGGGCAGACGGTCGAGGTCGAGATGGACGGCGCAGTCGACCGAGATGTCGCGCAGGGCATCATCGATGGCCGAGAGCATGCGCAGGCCCAGCAGGTCGAGCTTGATGAGCTTGATCGTCTCGACGTCTCGCTTGTCGTACTGGACCACGACCCGGCCGGGCATCGTGGCCCGCTCGAGCGGCGCGATGTCGACGAGCGGCGCGGCCGTGATGAGCATCCCGCCGACGTGGATGCTGAGATGGCGGGGGAAGCCGTCGATGCGGGCACACAGCTCGAGCCAGCGGTCCCACGGCGAGAGGCCCGCGGTGGAGCGCGAGAGCCCACCGGTGCCCTGATCGATGATCCGCTTCTGGTCCACCTCGTTCCGCAGCCAGCGAACGCTGACCGGCGTGTCGCCCGGTCCACCCCTGTCGTCGGCGCGGCGACCGGGCGGACGCTCGAGCTGACCCATGCGGTCGACGAAACCCAGCGCCGTCGCCCGCTCCCCGGCCACGCGCGACGCCTGGGTCGTAGCCGCCGCGGCGATCGCCCGTGGCAGCGCGCCGGCCACAGCCGCGGAGAGCGATCCCCCCGCCGCCGGGGACGTTCCCGCCCCTGGTGCGACGCTGGCCGCTCCCTCCCCCGGCACCTGGAAGAAATCGGCGAAGCCACCCTCCGCCTCCAGGTCGCGTCGCACCATCACCGAGTCGTACGTCTCGAGCGCCTTCGCCACACGGTCGACCAGCGGGCGCGGGAACCCCAGCGCGTAGCCCACCTCCCGCACCGCCGATCGAGCGCGATAGGTCACGAGGTTGCAGACCATGCCCGTGTGCTCGGTGCCGTAGCGCTCGTAGACGTACCGGATGACCTCCTCGCGGCGTGACGAGGCGAAGTCGATGTCGACGTCGGGATAGGTCGTGCGGCCCTCGTTGATGAAGCGCTCGAAGAGCAGCCGGTGCCGGATGGGGTCGACCCGCGTGATCCCCAGGATGTAGGCCACGACCGAATCCCCGGCGCTCCCGCGACCCTGGGCCGGGATGCCCCGCTCGCGGCAGAAGCGCATCAGGTCCCAGCAGATGAGGAAGAACTCGGCAAGGCCGGTCCGCTCGATCACCTCCAGCTCATGGGCGACCTGCTTCACGACCCGCGGCGTCATGGGGTGGTAGCGCTTACGGGCACCGTCGTGGCAGAGCGTCTCGAGGTAGCTGAAGGGGGTCTCGCCGCCCGGCACGGGAAAGCCCGGGAAACGGTAGCGCTCGAAGCCCAGCTCGACCCGGCAGCGGGCGGCCACCTCCCCCGCGGTCGCGATGCCCTCGTCCCACGCACGACGAACGAGCGGGTCCGCGTTCGGCAGGCCGGGTGGCAGGGCGCGGAGGTCCTGTTCGCCCTTGAGGTGGTATTCGCCGTTGGGCCGGCGCAGGTGGGCACTCTCGTCGAGGGTCAGGCCGTGGCGGATGCAGACGAGCACGTCCTGGAGCTCCCGGTCCTCGGGCAGCGCGTAGTGCGCGTCGTTGGTGACGACGACCGGAAGACCGACCTCCCTGGCCAGGTCCGCCAGCTCAGCCACCAGCCAGTCGTCGTCGGGCAGGAGGTGGTGCTGGAGCTCGACCAGGAGGTCGGACCCGAAGAGCTCCGCGAGGCGGCGAGCAGCGGTCCGGGCGCCCTCCCGGTCACCGGCCAGGAGCCGGCGGGGGATCTCGCCGTGACGGCACCCGGTGAGTGCGATGAGCCCCTCGGTGTGCCGTGCCAGCAACTCGTGGGTGAAGCGCGGCACGCCCTTCGTGCCGGCCAGGTGCGCGGCGCTCGCGAGCCGGCAGAGGCTGGTGTAGCCGGCCATGTCCCTCGCCAGGAGCACGAGGTGCGGGCCCAGCTCTCGCGCCCGGACACCGCGCAGGTCCTCGCGCCGCGGAGCGCGGTGGCCCGGCGCCCGCGTGCGGTCGATCAGCGGCCGGACCGGTCGGCCGCCGGACACCGATCCGCGAGGTCCTGGTGTTCCCATCCGGCGCTGCCGCCGCCTGACCGGGACGATGACGTGGTGAGGGTCCAAGACAGCCGGATCCAGCAGCTCGATCTCCATGCCGACCACCGCATGCAGACCCGCCTCCGCCGCGGCGCTCGTGAAGCGCACCGCGCCGTAGAGGCCCTGGTGGTCGGTGACGGCGAGGCTCGAGAGACCGAGTCCCAACGCTCGCTCCACCAGGTCGCCCGGGCTCGAGGCTCCGTCCAGGAACGAGAAGTTCGAGTGTGCGTGCAGCTCGGCGAACGGGACCGCCATCCCGAGAGCATAGAACAGATGTTCTCTTTGCGATGGGTCAGTCGGTCCCGAGCGCCCCGATGATCGCATTGGCCAGGGCCGTGACGTCCGGGGTCCCGAGACCCGTGGCCGGATCCCAGCCGGGCGCCGCCGGATCGACCAAATTCCCACCCAGCGTGATGTCGTGGAAGATCGGCGGCGAGGACGGTGGCTGAGCGGCGAGCTGGTAGAGCAACGGCCCCAGCGCACCCAGCGGGCCCACGCCCTGCTGCTCGGCGAGCTGGCGGACCAGCAGCATCGAGGCGGCCCAGAAGGGAGCCGCGGCGCTCGTGCCACCCTGGACGTGGACCGACGGGCCCGCCTCGCCCACGTCGGTGAACACGGTCAGGAAGCCACTCTCGGGGTCGGCCGGGCCGGCCACGTCGGGCACCTGACGCGGTGCGCCCGCCGAGGTGTCCACTCCGGGCGCCGTCTGCCACGAGGGGCGCGGGTAGTTGGCGCTCCGGCCGCCGCCCGTCCCGACCGCCGAGAACGACCCTTCCCAGGCGGCCTCCGAGTGGTAGGTGCCGTCCTCGCGCACCCAGAGGAAGGTGCCGCCGACGCTGATGAGGCTCGGGTTGGCCGAGGGGTAGTCGGGCGAGATCCGAAGGTCGCCCTCGAAGAGCTGCCCGTTGCAGCCATACGCGCCCAGGTCGCCGCTGGCCACGAAGACGCTGACGCCGCGGCTGAACGCGAGGTCGAACTGGATGTCGTCGAAGCCGCGCGTGACAGGATCCTTGTCGGCCTCGCAGCGTCCCCAGCTGATCGAGACGATATCGGCGCGAGCGTCCTCCAGGATGGCCGACATGATGGGCGCGAAGCCCTCCCCGTTGGCACCCTCGTAGTCGAGGATCGTGGCGCCGGGGGCGACCGACCGGACGACATCGATGTCGAGGTTGACCTCGGCCGTGCCGCTGCCTCGGACGGGCACGTAGTCATCCGGCACGAAGACCTTCTCGACCGGCGGCCCGCTGATGCCCACCTGCTCGTCGTATGCCGCCACGTCGCTCTCCAGGAACGTGTCGAAGGAGACGATGGCGACCGTCTGGCCGGTGCCGTCGATGCCGGCCTCGTGGAGCGGCGCGATGTCATAGGCGAGCGCCACGTCATCCGGCTGCAGGCCACCCACCGGCACGTCTGCCAGCGGCGGGCGGAAGAGCGGCCGCAGCCGCGGCGTCGTATCCAGGCCCGCGACGCCCTCCACGATGTCGCGCAGCTCGACCGGGATCCGCGGTGGGCGATCGGGCGCGTGGTAGGGGCCGTACGTGGTATCCACGTGGTCCCGGAGCGACACGCCGAGGAGCGCGTTCACCCGCGCCACCGTGCCGCGGACCGTCAGATGGGTCCGCTCGCCGTCGCGAGTCACGACCAGGCCGCCGGCACGGATCCATGCCTCCGCTCGCTCGATCCGGTCCACCGGAAGACCGAAGCGACGGCCGAACTCGGTGGGAGCCAGGTAACGCCGGTAGTCCGGCGATGAGGGATCGCTGACGCCCGCGAGGAAGCGGTCGAGCTCGGCTCGGCCCGGGACGCGCAGGACGACCTGGAAGCGCACGATCGATGCCGGGTCGGTCGGGCCGGTGCGGTCGGTGCGCTCGGTGCCCATGATCGCCACGCCTCCCGGTCCACTGTGTGGGAGCCCTGTGCCCATGATCGAGCCGGGCTGCGACGACGCGAGGGCTCCGGCCGCCCCCAGCAGGGAAGCGAGTGCCAGCGCTCCCACGGCCCGCCATCCCACCTCCTGCCTCACGGCGCGACCTGCCAGTGGAAGCGCTTGAGCAGCGGGTCTACCACGTAGCCCGCCACCCGGAAGACGCGCGTGCCATCGGGGAAGGTCGAGTCCGGGATGGTGGCGACCACGGTGACCGCGACCGTCAGGCGCCCATCGGTCGCGGCGATGATGACGAGCGAGACCGGCTGGATCGAGCCCTCGTTGCCGAAGGTGCCCTGGTAGGTCCGTCCCTCGGCCGGGATGTGCCCGATGGTGGGACGCAGGATGCGATCCTGGTCGGCCGTGCTCTCGGCCAGCGACTGGATCCTGGTGCGGTATCCCTCCTCGAGCCGCTGGATCATCTGGCTCGGTGACAGCTCCGCCGCGCTGGCGGAGTCGAACCGGACGTTCACCGTGGCGGGGACGCTTTCGAACTTGAGCCCCAGGGAGAGCGCGGCCCCGGCCTGCTCCTCCAGCTCCCAGTAGTCCTCGTACTCCACGCCGTAGAGCCACTGCGAGCTGCTGAAGAGCTGGCCGGTGCGGAGGGGCGGGCTGTTCGGGTCGGGGAGCCGTGGCGCCACGACGGCCTCCGTGGTCGCACCCGCCGTCTCCGTGGGCGACGTCGGGGCCGGCCGGTCCGGCGCGGGAGTCGCGCGACCGACCGGCGGCGCCACGATCGGCGGACCGCCGCACGCCTGGGCGGGATCGGGACAGTCGGGTGGTGTGGGCGGTGGCGCGAGCAGCGCCACGGCCACGGCTCCCGCGATCACGATCAGCGCGAAGACGGCACCCACGACGAGCAGCAGCCGCGCCGGGGTGAGCGCAGACGGCGCACCGCCCCGGTTCGGATCACCCCAGGCGCTGGGTGGGCGTGCGGGCGGCATGGGAGGGGGCGCGACGGCGGTCATCCGGTCGGGGGCGGCTGATCCGCGGCGGGTGCCCCGGTGGCAGGCGGCCGGCGTCGCGCATCCTTGGGCAACGCCCGGAGCGAGACACCGCACTGCCCGCAGAACGTGTGCGCCGGCGTCGCTCGACCGCAGTTCGCGCAGACGACCGGGTCGCCGATGGCCACCTCGAGCGACTCCTGGATGAGGCCGACGTGGATGACGAGGCGCAACCACAGCAACGCGAGGGACGCCAGGCCCGCGACCACGAGGAGCGCCGGGATCTCGCGAGTCCAGAGCATCGCCAGCTGCGCCAGGACGAGCAGCGTCGCGCCGGCCAGCAGTGCGAGGGCAGGCTGCCCCAGCCACCCCAGACGCCGTCGGTCACGCACAGGCGCCCGGTAGCGCAACCACAACGCACCGCAGGCCGCGCCCACCGCCCCGGCCGCGACGAGTGGCAGGGCGACGCCGTGCGTCAGGAGCCGGGCGATCCAGAGAAGCGTGTCTCCGCCCGGACGGAGACCAGCGCCCAGGAGGTCGATCGACTGCGCGATCACCTGCGCTCCCGTGAACGCCACAGCCGACGATGCCCCGAAGGTCGCGCCATCGAGGACGTCGTTGAAGCGCCGATATGGGAGCAGGATCAGCGGTCCCGCGATGGTCAGCGCCATCGCGATGATGGGCACCACGACGCCACGGATGACGATGAACGTCGCGTCCGGAGGAGGGCCCAGCGGATCGGGCTCGACGAGCGCTCTCAGCGCGAGGCCCGTGACAGCCCCGGCGACGGCTCCCCACAGGAACGTGAAGGCATAGACGCGGATCGGCTCGTCCTCGTACACGTCCACGTCGTAGAGGTACGTGACCATGGTCACCGGCACGAGGACCGCGGCGGCGAGCAGGGCCACCGAGAAGAGGCCCAGGACGGCGAGGGTGACGACGACGCCGATGCCCAGCAGCAGGACGATGCGAAAGGCCGTCAGGTCGTCCCGCGGCAGCTGCGGGAACAGCGTCGAGACCACATGGAAGGAAAGGGCCGATTCGTCGGGCGCTGCGCTGTAGCGGCGCAGCGCGTCGGACGTCACAGGGCGATCCTGGCGGTGGCCGCAGCGGACGCAGAACGAGGTCTCGCTCGTCTCCTGGCGGCAGTCCTCGCAGATGAGGATGCTCCCCTCCTCGGTCGTCGGGAGGCCGCACCTGCCCCTCCGGTAGACGAGGTTAGCGCACCACCGGCGTGTCGAGAGGCCGATGCTACGCTGGCGTGCCCCAGGCATGGCCCGTGGGCTGGGTGGTTGGGCGGGCACCGGGCAGCGGCACTGAGGAGAGTCATGGGCGAGGCGTCAGGCGTGCAGCGCGAAGCGTTCCATCGACAGATGGTGGAGGGCTATGCGCTGGCCCAGCCGGGCGTCGTGTTGGGCAGCCCCATGCGCGGCTCGGACGTCCTGGGCGCGGTCCGCGTCCAGGTCGGCCTCCCGATGACGAACCGCCACGGGCTGATCGCCGGGGCAACGGGGACAGGCAAGACCAAGACCCTCCAGGTCATGGCCGCCCAGCTCTCGGAAGCGGGCGTCCCGGTATTCGTGGCCGATATCAAGGGCGACGTGACGGGGATCGCGGCGCCTGGTGATGCGGACGATCCACGGATCCAGGAACGTTGCGCCTCGCTGAGCTGGCCGTTCATGCCCAAGGGTCACCCCGTCGAGTTCCTCTCGCTGTCCGGGAACCTCGGCGTACAGCTCCGCGCGAGCGTCCATTCCTTCGGACCGATGCTCCTGGGAAAGGTCCTCGACCTCAATGACACACAGACGTCGGTGCTCTCCCTGATCTTCAAGTACTGCGACGACGAGTCACTGCCGCTACTCGACCTCGCGGACCTCCGAACGACGTTGAAGTTCCTCGCCTCGGAGGAGGGCAAGCCGATCCTGGATGAGTACGGCGGCATGTCGAAGGCGACGGTCGGCGTGATCCTCCGCTCGCTCATCTCGCTCGAGCAGGAGGGCGCCGACATCTTCTTCGGTGAGCCCGAGTTCGACGTCCAGGACCTCATGCGCCGGACGGCGGACGGCGAAGGGGTCGTGACGCTGCTCGAGCTGTCCGACGTGATGGACAAGCCGAGGCTGTCCAGCACGTTCATGTTATGGATGCTGGCGCAGCTCTATGAGACGCTTCCCGAGGCGGGTGATCTGCCCAAGCCCAAGCTCTGCTTCTTCTTCGAAGAGGCGCACCTGCTCTTCGACGACGCATCAGAGGCCCTGCTCGATCAGATCGAGTTGACGGTCCGGCTGATCCGCTCCAAGGGGGTCGGCGTCTACTTCGTGACGCACGCCCCGATCGACGTTCCGTCGTCGGTCCTGGCGCAGCTCGGCAACCGGGTGCAGCACGCGCTGCGAGCGTTCACGCCGGACGATGCGGACGCGCTGCGCAAGACCGCTCGCACCTTCCCGATCACGGAGCATTACGACGTCGAGGAGACGATCACCTCGCTCGGCATCGGCGAAGCCCTCGTGACCGTCCTGTCGCCGAACGGCATCCCGACCCCGCTCGCCGCGACCCGCCTGATCCCTCCCGACAGCTTGATGGCACCTCTCGCGCCTGAGCGCTTCACCGAGATCGTGACGGCGAGCCCGCTGCGAGCGAAGTACGTGGCGACTGTCGATCGCGACAGCGCGCACGAGATGATCACGCGGCGGATCGCCGCTGCGCGAGCCGCGTCGGTGCCGCCGGCCGCCATCCCGACCACGGGCAGCGGCCTGGACGGCATGACCCCGGCCCAGCAACGCGCGGAGCTGAGGCGCCAGGCGGCCGAGCAGAAGCGGATGGCGCGTGAGGCGGAGCGGTATCGGAAGCAGATGGAGAAGGCGCAGCGCGACGAGGCGAGAGCTCGCCAACGCGAGCGCGAGGTCCTCATCCGCGAGGGTTCCAGGGTGGCCCGCTCGCGCGCCGGCCAGGACATCGTCCGCTCTGTGCTGGGCGTCCTCCTGGGTGGCGGCCGACGCTGATCGACCATCCTTGACCGGATGTGGCCCGTCCATCCGGGTCGGGGCCGTCACATCGAGAGCCGGATGGTCGTCGTATCGGGTGGACGTCCTATCTCCAAGTCGGTCGGGCTCGGATCTCCTCTCCGGGTCGGACGGACCTCTCCTCCGGACTCGGCCCCGGTCTCCCCCGGGGTCGAGTCGCGTCCGGGACCGATCCGCCGGTGAGCGCCGCTCGCGCCGGGTCAGTCGTAGAGGCGCTCGAGATGCCAGGTGCCGTCGACCCCGTCGCGGTAGACGAGGGCGAGCAGCCGAGGCCCGGCGACCTTGTAGTAGTCACGGCGTAGCGGACGGCGCCACCACGCTTCCTCGATGCGCCAGTGGTTGCAGACCTCGACCGGCTCTCGGTGGCCCGCCCATCCGATGATCACCGGTCGACCCGACCCGTCGAGCTCGACATCGATGACCGGGTGCTCCTGGAGGAGACGGGTCATGGCACCGCAGCGGCAGGCAGCCATGCGAAGCGCCCCTCGGCCAAAGCGGCCTCGGGATCGAGCAGTCGAGCCTGCAGGATGCGATCACGCCCGAAGCGGATGGCCAGACCGGTGAGCTGCCAGTCCAGTCGCGCCTGGCGTCCCAGCTGTGGGGTGAAGAGGCCGAGCTGCTGGCCCGTCGCGGGAGCTGCGCCGTCGAGCTCGAGGCTGATGCGCTCGACCAGTGCTCGCGGTGGGTCGGCTTCCAGGCGCGCCATCAGCAGCCGCTCGATGAGGGCCGGGACGGCGGCAGGTTCGGGCAGCGCCTGTTCGTAGCGACGGGGAGCCGAGCGCTCCAGGTCGAGCGTCAACGCAGCACGGCTCGCCCCGGCTCCGCGCGCGTCCAGCTGCTCGCAGAGCGTGGCGCACAGGTGATGGAGCACGAACCGGAGCGGCTCGAGCTCCTCGACCGGTGGCTCGAGCTCGGCGTCGGCGGCGATCCGCTCGATGGCACGGCGCGGACGCAGGGGCCGCCCGTCCATGCCTCGCGCCAGATCGTGAAGGTCGCCGCCCGGCGGCCCAAAGCGTGCCAGCACCGCCGAACGCGGCACTTCCGCGAAGTCACCGATGCGCGTCAGCCCGAACAGCCGCAACCGATCCCGCGTCCCTGGATCTGCCGGCAGCAGCCCGATCGAGAGGGGCGCGAGGTAGGCGGCTTCCGTCTCGCGGCCACCGGCGGGGATGATCTCGAGCGGAGGAAGGCTCCCGTCGCGATCGTCCCTGATACGCCGAGCGGCAGGATCCGTCCCGCCCCCACGTGCCCCGACCACGGCCGCCACCTGTGCCCCGAACCGGGAGTTGCCGATGCCCGCCCGAGGAGACCCGGGGAGGATCGACGCCACCTGTCGCGCCACCCTTCGCGCCAGCGTCGGCTCGTCGCCCCACAGCCGGCCCAGGCCCTCGATGCCCAGGAAGGCCTGGCCGAATGCCGAGGCTCGCGGGTCCGTCTCGCCTTCGAGCGACGGGGTGAAGTCGGCCAGCACCTCGAGCGCCCGTTCGAACGCCGTCCGGTACGCCGCCGGGTCGATCGGCAGGAAGGTCGCCTCCGGCACGAGGTCGTGCGCCGAGCCGAGCGGCTGGCCGCGGCTGACCCCGAGCTTCCTTGCCGCGGCCGTGCAGTCGAGCACCGAGCCCGGCTCCCACGGCTGCCCGCCCAAGACCACCAGATCGGGGAGTGGCGGTCGCCGCGCGGCCTCGATCCGAAGCGGGAGATGCGGCCAATCGAGGTAGAGAAGGCGCATCGTGGGTCAGGGCGGATCGGTGTGGTGGTGGCGGATCGGCGGGTCGTGGCAGGGGTCGGTCGATCACGGACTCGCGGATCGGGCAGCGGCAGGACCGTGGCTCGTCGCCGGGAAGCGACGTGGCGATCCGTGTGCGATGCGCGCGGCGGCGAAGCGATGTGCCGCAGCGGCGCGTTCCCCGTCGTCGAGGTAATGGATCTCCACGTCGACGTGCCGGCCGGGTGGTCCGAAGCGGTTCTTCGCCACCGTCACGCGCGTCTGCTGACCGACGATGTCTCGACCGAGCCGGATCCAGGCCTCGCGTGCGAGCTCGAGGCGGAGGCCGGTCACCTCGGCGAGTGCCCCATGCAGCGCGCCGGCGAGCGTGGGCGGTTCCAGGAGGAGGAGCCGGGCACCGACCCTGCGCGCATGTGCCGAGAGGCGCCGGAGGGTGGGCTCTTCCCGTGCGGCGAGCACGCTCGGCAGATCGACGACGAGGATGTCGACGGCGCGACCCGACAGGAGCGCCGCCCCGAGCGCGAAGCCCTCCGCCGGGTCGTCGGGACGGACGACCAACAGCCAGCGCAGATCCACACCGCGGGCGATGGCATCGATCGGGTCGAACGCGCGCGGGAGATCGAGCCAGGCCACGATCGAGCCACGCGCCTGGGCTTCCGCGATGCACCGCAACATGAGCGTCGTCTTGCCGCTCGAGAGATCGCCGCGGAAGGCCGCGCTCGCCTGCTGCGACAGACCTGCGGGCCCGAGCACTTCATCGAGGGCAGGAAAGCCGGTCGAGACGATATCGTTCGGGATCGGCGCGAGCGGATCGCGATGCGTGGCCGGTCCGGTGACGGGAGCGAGCGCGAGAGCACCATGGGTCACGGGATGCTGCTCGGAGCGCCCGGGGTGCCTCTCCGGGATCCCGGTGCCGGGCCTCTGCCCCACCGCGGCCCCGTTGCCGAGCCGTACCACGGCACTCCCCCAGCGGCCCTGGAGCCGTGTCAGGGCACCTGTCAGTCCCGCTTCAGAAGGTCCACGTGAGGTCCCGGGAGGCGGTCGCATCGCCCGACCGATGATAGAACATACGTTCTAATAGTCAACCCCATCTTCTGTCCGTCACGGCCCCGTCACCCCGACACACTAGGATCCATCGCTACGATGACCAGCGCGATGCCCCAGTCCCGTCCGGGTCCCCGAACCGTCATGCCGCGGCCCATCCTGGTCGTGGACGACGACGTCAAGATCGTCCGGCTCGTCCGAACGTATCTCGAGCGGGAGGGATTCGCGGTCACCAGCGCACACACCGGTCGGGAAGCGCTCGCCGCGTTCCGCGAGCAGCCGCCGGCGCTCATCGTGCTCGACCTGATGCTGCCCGAGATGGACGGCATCGCCGTCTGCCGCCAGGTGCGCGAGGAATCAGACGTCCCGGTGCTGATGCTGTCCGCACGGAGCGCCGTCGCGGACCGGATCCGCGGCATCCAGGAAGGCGCGGATGACTACCTGCCCAAACCTTTCAGTCCCGCTGAGCTCGTCGTCCGGGTCAAGGCGATCCTGAGGCGCTCGCCCGAGCCGAGCCGCGTCGACGCCTTCGGGGGACCGCCCACGGAGGCCATCCTGCGCCACGCCGACCTCACGCTCGACGTGCAGCGCCACGAGGTGCGCCAAGGCGAGCGGCTCCTGGCCCTGACGCACGTCGAGTTCCGCCTGCTGGCGACGCTGCTGGCGGCCGATGGCCGTGTCCTGACCCGCGACCAGCTGCTGGACGCCGTCTATGGCCAGGACGACGGGGAGGTCCTCGACCGGACGATCGACGTCCATATCGGACGACTGCGCGAGAGACTGGGCGATGACGCCGAGCGGCCGCGCTACGTGGCCACGGTCCGCGGAGTCGGGTATCGGGCGGCTCCGCGTTGACCGATCCCCCGCCGGCCGCCGATCCCCGATCCGGATCGGGACGGCAGGCGGTGCCAAGGGCGCTGAGGCCCACTTCCGGCCACGGCATCGCCTTCCGGATCACGGTGGTCGCGATCGCCGCGAGCGCAGTGGCGGTCGCCATCCTCGCGGCGGGTGTCCTGGTCGTGGGCGGCGATACGTTCGCCCGGCTCATGATCGCGGCCGGCGACACGGCCGAGAAGGCTCACGAGATGTTCGACCAGTCGGTGACCGGCGTGCTCCTCGTCGCGGTGGCCATCGCGATCGTGGCCAGCGTCGCCCTGGGGGTCATCCTCGCGCGCCGCATCGTCCGCCCGCTCCACGAGATGGGTGAGGCGGCTCGCCGGATCGCGGCGGGCGACTACGAGGCCCGGGTGCCGATCCGTGGTCCGGCCGAGATCACCGGCCTGGCCGCCTCGTTCAACGTCATGGCCCAGGGCCTGGAGGAGCAGGACCGGCTCCGTCGCGACCTCGTGGCCAACGCGGCCCACGAGCTGCGCACACCGCTGACCAACCTCGAGGGATACCTGGAAGCGCTTCGCGACGGCGTCATGGAAGCGGATCGCTCGACGTATGAATCGCTGCTCGAAGAGGCCGAGCGGCTGGTGCGGCTGGCTCGATCCCTGGACGACCTGGCCGAGGGCGACCGGGCGGCTCGGCCGGCCAGACCGGTCGACCTCGATCTGGTGAGTGTGCTCAGCTCGGCGATCGAGCTCGCCCGACCGGCGTTCGAGGCCAAGCGCATCGCGCTCGATCACCATTGGCCCACCACACTGCCAGCTCGGGCCGACCCTGACCACCTTGCCCAGGTCCTCGCGAACCTACTCCAGAACGCCGTCCGCTACACGCCGCCGGGAGGCTCGGTCACCATCTCGGCGGAGACGGACGCGCAGTCGATCCGGGTCAGCATCACCAACACCGGTGACGGCATCCCGGCCGCGGATCTCGCGCGCGTCTTCGAGCGCTTCTACCGCGTGGAGAAGTCTCGTGATCGGGCGCTTGGCGGCGCCGGCATCGGCCTGGCCATCGTCAAGCAGCTCGTGGAGGCGCGTGGCGGGCGAGTGGGCGCCGAATCGAGCGCCGGTCGCACGCGCTTCTGGTTCAGCCTGCCGACCGACCCCTCGCAGTCGGCCTGAGAGGCCGCGACCGAGGAAAGCGGATCCGGATCGGCGGCCTTGCACCGGGCAAGGCACCATCAGTGCGTGAGCGACCGACGCCCGCCCGTCCGACCGGCAGAGGCCGTCGAGGGCATGGGCACCGGCTCGGCCGGTGACTTCCTGCCCTCCGACCCGACCCTGGAACGGATGCGCGCCGCCGTCCAGGGATGCCGCGGTTGCGGGCTCTACGCGCGGGCCACCCAGGCGGTCTTCGGACAGGGGTCCACGCGTGCCGAAGTGATGCTGCTGGGTGAGCAGCCGGGCGACAAGGAGGATGTGGCGGGCCAACCGTTCGTGGGACCGTCGGGCAAGCTCCTCGACACGGCACTGGTGGAGGCCCGGATCGATCGGACCCTCGCGTACGTCACCAACGCCGTGAAGCATTTCAAGTGGAAACAGATGCCCGGTGGCGGCAAGCGGCGTCTCCACGACAAGCCCAACGCCTACGAGATCACCGCCTGCCGGCCGTGGCTGGAGCAGGAGATCGCCCAGGTCCGGCCCGCCATCCTGGTCTGCCTCGGCGCGACAGCGGCCCAGGCAGTGCTTGGCCCGGGCTTCCGCGTGACCCGCGATCGCGGGCGGTTCTTCCTCTCGGAGCTGGGTCCGCTCGTGCTCGCCACGATCCACCCCTCGGCCATCCTGCGTTCGGATGACCGCGCGGCGGAGATGGGCGGCTTCATCGGCGACCTGCGTCTGGTGGCAGACAAGCTCGTCGAGCTCCGGACCGCGGAAGCGCTCGAGGGCCAGCCCTGATCCCTTAGCGCGAGAGGGCGATCAGCCGGACCGGCGGGCCGTCCGACGCGACCCCCCCAGCAGTGACTGCCTCAGGGCCCCAGGAAGTCCTCCACCAGACGCGGCACGCCGTCGATGCGGACGACGCCCACGCCCACCTTCTTCAGGTCGCCGCGCTTGATGTTGCGCCAGTGCCAGCCACTGGTGCCCTTCTCGTCCTGGTACATCAGATGCACCCGGATGAGCATCTCGCGCTTCGTGCCGGTACTGCATCCGATGTTCTCGCCCCAGTCGCCGTCGAACCCGGCCCGCTTCAGCCGCACGCCGCCGTTCGCGGTGCCCAGATCGTGGCGACACGCGTCCGCCTTGGCCAGCTTGACGGCGTACGGTCGTGACACCTCATCGCTGATGGCCGCCGAGTAGCGGAAGGGTGGCATGTACTTCGAGTAGTTCCCTGAGCCGTAGCCCTTGCACGTGCCGTCGCGCAGCACCTTACCGCCGGTCCGCATGCAGTTCACCATGTGGAAGGCGAAGCGCTCTGCGTCGTTGGAGGGCGCGTCCGGGGACGCCCCCGATGCGACGGCGGATGGTGCAGCAAGCACGGCAAGCAAGGCCACAAGGACGATGGCACGACGATGCACGGCGATACTCCCTCGGCGGCGAGGCCCCACGGCGGGCACCCCTTGGGCGGTCAGGTCCAGCGACGGACCCCTTGGACGGCGAGGCTCCCATGGTCGTCACCTGGGGCAGTGACATCCATCCGGCGAGAACCTCTGGCGATGAGGTTCCCATGATCGTCAACCGCGGCGGCCTCGTCCATCCGCCATCCGACCTATAGGGCTGACCGAGCCCGAGGGATCGATCGCTAGAGCGGGAGGTCATCGCTATACTCGCCGCCGCGTGGGGATGTAGCTCAGCTGGGAGAGCACCGCGTTCGCATCGCGGGGGTCAGGGGTTCGAGTCCCCTCATCTCCACCATCCGCCCGGTGATCGAACGAACGCCTGGATCAGCCCCGATAGTCGAGCACCTGCTCTGGCGGTGGGAAGCCCTCCTCTACTGCGATGCCGTGGACATCCCGGACGTGCTCGCGAAACCAGCGGTCGAACGGTTCCGGTGACGTGCCCATTCCCTTGAGCGCCGCTTCCACGTCGTGGGCCTCCATGTAGACGACGGCCACGTCGCCGCCGGGCGGCACCGCTGGGCAAGGAGCCCGACCCGTCGGGCCGTGTGCTAGCGTGTGGCCATGCGCGTGCACATCACCTTGGACCGACGTCGTCCGCGAAGACACGGCGGGGCACGGCGGCTGCATCGCCAAACGGTCCGCAGTGCGTTCGTCGATACGAACGTCCTGGTCGGTGCCTGATGGCGCTCACCTGGGATGCGGACGCCGCCCAGGTCCGCCCGCGCGCCGCGGTGACCGGCCAGCGGGCTGATGGAGCTGCTGCTGGCTGATCATCGACCTTCTTCGTGGCCGACGCGATGCTCGGGAACGTCCTCGACTCGTACTACCAGACGCCCTCGTGCCATCAACGTCGAAGAGATGCGAGGCCTTCGCGCCGAGCAGGATGTCGCGCATTCGCTCTTCGATGGACTGCGTCGTCGACTCGGCACTGCAGAAGGCTGGCGCGCGTGGAGGCGTCGGACCACGCGAGTCGGCCGGACTTTATCGCAGGCTGACTGTCTCATCTGGCTGCTGCTCTCGGGATCGGCGCGCGGAACGGCAAGTGGCGTCGGCGTGCCAGGGCTGACGGTCGAGCCATCGACCGGTGCCTGGTGATGTTCGGCCCAGTCCCCTCGTGCTGATGGTCCCGCTTGCGCATCCACGGGCCATCAGGCGAGCACGCGGATCGAGCCTGATGATCCCCCCCTGCTACAGCCCGCCTCCGGCGGGCGACGCGTGGTCGTGGATGTGCGCCGTCCGGGGGTGGTCGTCCAGCTCCTGCTCCTCCGACACGTCGTGGCCGTGCACGTAGGCGGCGTGACCGTGCTCGTGGCTGTGGTAGTGCGCGCGGTGCTCGAACTCGCCCGCCACCGCCGCTGGCCCGCTCCGATGCACATGGGACACGTGGTAGTGATCGTGGTCGTGGACCTCGGCGGGGTGGTGATGCTCCTGCTCTGGGCCTCCGCGCCGACCGTCCGCTGCTGGCTCCGCTCGTCCATCGCTCACCTCCGCTCGTTCGAGCCATCGCGTGTCGTCCGCTCAGCCTCCGCCACGGCGGCTGACGACCGCGCCGTCGCCCACCGTGGAGAGGTTGCACCGGTGCGTCAGCGCGAGCCGGACAGCGCCTCAGCGCGGCGGGCTGAGGAGCTGGTCGACCGGCGCGAAGTCGTCGGTCAGGACCCGGGCGTCACCGATGAACGTCTCGAGACCGGCACCCGCCGTGACGATGCTGTCGTCGTCGAGTCGACGGCGGTTCTCGGCCAGGATCGCGTCGGTGGGGATGGGGGCCTCCGACCCGACCAGGATCAGGCCGCCCCCGGCACGACCCTCGATCCGGGCCCGCGGCGCGATGACGGCTACGTGCTGGAAGACATCCCGTAGCGTCGCGGCCTCCGCGCGTGCGAAGCCGAGCGGTGGGTAGTCGATGAGGTTGATGACGTAGAGGCCACCCGGACGCATCACACGCCGGACTTCGTTCAGCATCTCGCGCGTCGTGAGATGCCAGGGGACGGCGAGACCGCTGAACGCGTCGCCCACCACCAGGTCGTAGGCGTCGGCCGGCTCCTGGGCGATGGCGAGCCGAGCATCACCGATGCGGACGCTCAGCGCCTGAGAGGTGACCAGCCCCAGCTCCTCGCGCGCCACCGCCACGACCGTCGGATCCAGCTCCAGGACGCGGCCGACCGAGCCCGGGCGGGTCGCCGCCAGATAACGTGGCAACGTGAAGCCGCCGCCGCCCACGAACAGGCCACGCAACGGCTGACCGTCCCGTGCCGTGGCATCGATGACGTCGCCCACCACCTGCGCGTAGGTGAACTCCAGGTAGGAGGGATCCGCGAGATCGACGTAGGAGTGCCGCAGCGTGTCCAGGTAGAGCGTCCGTCCGGTGGCGCGCCCGGGATCCTGCTCCACGCGAACGCAGAAGTAGGCGCTCTCGCGCTCACAGGGCTGCGGCGTCACGATCGACCAGCCGCCCCCGGCCACCGCGAGGGCAAGGGCAGCCAGCGGGAGCCCAGCTCCCCGGCCTCGCGCCAGCACGGCCCAGACCCCCACGCCGGCCACGACCAGCCCGATCCCCAGTCCCAGCACGATGGGCCGGGACGGTAGCGCGGCGATGAGGACGAATCCGGTCAGGAAGGTGCCCGCGATGGCCCCCGCCGTGGCGAGCGCGGATAGCCGCCCCACCACCCGACCGGTCCGCTGAAGGTCGTCGAGCTGGAGCTTCACGACCGTGGGCGTCACCGCAGACAGCACCGCCGACGGTGCCAGGAAGGCCACTGCGGCGTACACGACGATGCCCACCGGTCCCTCTTCCGGCCGTGTCCCTGCGATGAACGCGATGAGCGGCACGACCAGGAGCGCGAGCACCCCTCCCGTCAGCAGCAGCGGCCCCAGCAGCAGGCGCGGATCGGTCCGATCGGCCGCGCGGCCGCCCAGCCAGGTGCCCAGGCTGATCCCCGCCAGCACGGTTCCGATGATGCCCGTGTAGGTCTCGAGCGAGACGCCCACGAACGGGGCCAGCAGGCGCCCCGCGAGGATCTCCAGCATCAGCACCGCGGCCGACGTCCCGAAGACGAGCGCGGCGGCCATGAGCGACGGCATCGCGGGAAGGGTAGCCGCGGGCCTCAGTCGAGCGCGGACATCAGCTCGGCATGATGCTCTCGCAGCCAGCGACGTGCCCTGTCCGTCTGTGGCGCATGGTGGCGTACCAGCGACCAGAAGCGGGGTCCGTGCCCCGGCTCGCGGAGGTGGGCCAGTTCGTGGATGACCACGTAGTCGAGCACCTCGGGAGGCGTCAGGGTGAGCCTCCAGTTCAGCGAGACGGTCCCCGATCGCGATGCGCTCCCCCACCGCCCGCGCTGGGCGCGGATGGTGACACCTGCGGGTGCGACTCCTACCAGGGCGGAGAGCGCTTCGACGCGGCCGCGGAGCAGGATCCCCGCCTCGCGGCGCAGCGATCGCTCCAGGCCCTCTAGCTCTCTCGCGTCCCGGGCGTGCACCCAGCGCGGCACTCCAGCCACGGTCAGGGTCCGGCCGTCGGCAAGGGACGGACGAGCATCCAGTCGATCACGCTCGGCGCGGACCCGGGCTACCTGCCGGTCGATCCAGTCCCCGTGACGCTCGACCAGCGACGCGGCGGTCCGCTCGGGCGCTCGCATGGGCAGGACGACGACCGCTTCGCCATGCGGAGTGACCGTCAGCCGCGCGCGGCGTGCCCGCGGTGAGCGGCGAACGGTGAAGGTGATGTCGGGGCTCGTCACGTCGGGCGCGGCTCTTCCCTCTTGTCGGCCCGGTGAGCCTCCGCAGACGCCCGGAAGGCACGTGCCGCGTCGCGCAACACCGCCCCCGCCACGAGCCGCAGCCGTCTGGCCTCGTCCAGCGTGACCGCCCGAAACCTCACGCGGTCCCCAGCGCGAAGCTGTCCCAGGATGGGTCGGTCGACCGTGATGGCGACGGCGATGACGGGATAGCCGCCGACCGTCTGGTGGTCTGCCAGCAGGACGATGGGCTGCCCACCGGGAGGCATCTGGATGGCGCCCCAGACCATGCCCAGGGAAAGGAGCTCTCCTCCGTCGACCATGGGGATGGGAGGGCCGTCAAGTCGAAGACCCATCCGGTCCGAGCTCGGCGAGACCTGCCAGTCGGTCGATCCCAGGAGCGCCCCCGCATCGGCCGCGAGGGCTTCCGCGTGCGGACCGGGCACGACGCGCACGACCCGCGGTGCATCCCCGCCCACGACGCCCGAGATGCGTCCCGGCCAGAGAGACCCGTCCCGCTCCATGAGGCGCGGGCGCACCGGTCTCAACACGTCGCCGGTGGCAAGCCGCCGCCCGCCGAAGCCCCCGAAACCGCCCACGAGGCAGGTGGAGGCTGAGCCGAGGACGCGCTCGCACGAGATGCCGCCAGCCAGGGAAAGGTAGCCGCGGGCGCCGTCGCGGGCCTCACCGAACCGCAGCGTGGTGCCCGGATGCACCACGAACGTCGTTCCGGGAGGCACCGCACGCCCCTCTGGCAGCAGCTGGCAGCCCAGGTCCGCGCCGGTCAAGCCCACCAGGCACGTCTCGCGCGCGACGAGCTCCGGTCCCACCAGGGTCATCTCGAGCGCGACGGTCGACGGCTCCCGGCAGTCGACCAGCTCGCGCATGACCGCCAGGGCGAGCGGGTCACAGGCGCCCCCGCGCGGCACGCCCAGGTCGGCCGCTCCCGGGCGGCCTTCGTCCTGGATCGTCGAGAAGAGACCGGGCTCGATGACCTCCAGCACGCCTCAAGGCGCCAGCGGCACGAACCGGACGTGGTCGCCCGGTGCCAGCAGCGCAGGGGGATCGCGCTGCGCGTCCCACATGACCGCGTCGGTGCGACCGATGAGGTGCCAGCCGCCGGGCGTCGCCCCCGGGTAGACCGCGGTCTGCTCCCCCGCGATGGCGACACTGCCTGCGGGCACGCGCGTGCGCGGCTCCTCCCGGCGAGACAGCACCAGCGGGTGGCGAAGGAGGATGCCCAGGTAGGCGAAGCCCGGCGTGAAGCCCAGCAGGAAGACGTCGTACTCGACCGATGCGTGGACCTCGACCACCTGGGCCCGCGTGAGACCGGTCCGGTCCGCGACCGCCAGGAGATCAGGGCCGGCATCCCCGCCGTAGCGCACCGATAGCTCGATGAGCCGGCCGGGGCGCGGTTCCTCGAGGCCTTCCTCCCACGCCGTGTCCAGCAGCCGAGCCAACCGCTCGGTCGCCTGGGCTGGGCTGGCACGAGCGGGGTCGTAGGGCACCAGCAGGGAGGCGTGACCGGCCACCGGCGTGCCCCAGGGGCCACGGCCGCCCGCAGCGTCCCGTCGCACCCTCGCCGCCAGCGCGTGGACCCGTCGGTTGATCCGCGGATCCAGGGCCTGGCCCAGCGTGATCAGCAGTGCTTCGTCGCCGAACGGCTCGATGCTCACCGGGCGGGTCGCAGCCGCTGCTGCGTGAGCGGCCGCACCGCGATACCGGCGTGACTCAAGGCCTCGCGCACCGCTCGAGCGATGGCTGCCGCTCCCGGCGTGTCGCCATGGAGGCAGATGGTGTCGGCCCTGACCGCCACCTCGGAGCCATCATGGGCGCGGACCCGCCGGTCGCGGACGATGCTAACCGCCTGCGCTGCGACCGCGTCGGGGTCGTGGTGGACGGCGTCGGGCTGGCGTCGCGAGCGAAGCGTCCCATCCGGCTCATAGGCACGGTCGGCGAACGCCTCGGCGGCCACCGTGAGACCGGCCTCGCGGCCGGCCTCCAGCAACGCCGAGTCGGCCAGTCCGACGAGCACGAGATCGGCCGAGAAGCGCCTCGTGGCCTGGGCCACCGTCTGGGCGAGCGCGAGGTCGACGGCCGCGCGGTTGTAGAGGGCACCGTGGGGCTTGACGTGCACCAGGTCGACCCCGTGCGCCCGCGCGACCGCCCAAAGCGCACCCAGCTGGGCCAGGAGGGAGGCCTCCAGCTCCTCGGGCGTCATGTCGAGGTCGCGCCGGCCGAAGCCGTCCCGGTCGGGATAGCCGGGATGTGCGCCCACGGCTACGCCGTGCGTCCGTGCCAGGGTCGCGGTCCGGGCCATCGTCAGGGGGTCTCCGGCGTGCGCGCCGCAGGCCACGTTGGCCGAGCTGACGCTGGGCAGGAGCTCCGCGTCGGCGCCCATGGTCCACGCGCCGTAGCTCTCGCCTACGTCGGCGTTCAGGTCGATGTGCACGGTGACGAGGGTAGCCGGTCCGACTCGCTCGATAGGGCTACCCAGCGGACCGCCTGGGCGGGTCGCCGGTGCGGCTATGCGCCCAGGCATTCCTCACTCTGAGGCTGGGCCAAGGTGACCGGCAGCTCGACTTCGCCGACCGAGGACAGGCCCAGCACGGCATACGCGATCCGCACGTGTCGGGAGCTGGCGAAGGCGCCCGTGCCCGCATCGTCCAAACGGAAGCTCGGCCCGAAGGCGCAGGAGCCTGCGCGACCGACCAGGTACAGGACAACATGTCCATCGGGGGGCACCTCGAGCGGCCGGAAGGGCATCGCCTCCTCCTCGCCCGGCATGCCGCCGTTTGCGTCTTCATGAAGCCAGACGGCCGTCCACCGCGGGAAACTCGAAACAGGACCCTTGCCCTGGACGACACCGAGCAGCCGGATCGGCAGCGGCCCGGGATTCCGGACGTCGAACGCCAAGACGACCGGTCCGCCGGGCTCCGCCGTCAAGTACCAAACGTCAGGCCCCTCCCCGGCGGGAGGCGGCTCGACTCGCACATCGAGGCCCATCCTCGGTCCGATGCTGTTGCCCATCTCGAAGCCCGGGTGGCTCGACAGGGCGTGCGCTGCCGTCGCGAGCACCGCCACGCCCGCCACCGCAGCGATACGGCGAACGCGGCCGCCGGTGAGTGCCACGACGGCGAGGAGCACGCCACCGACGCCGGCGATGGCCCAGGGAACGACAGTGAGACTCTCGGACGGCGGCGGGTAGTCGTCGGGAGGCGTGACGATCCCCGGCCCCTCGATGGCAGGATCGAAGGTCGCGAGCGGAACGTCTGGTGGTGGCGAGCCTCCCACGTCCGGCGCGACCGGGCGGATCGCGAGCGCACCCACCATGAGGAACGCGATCGCGGCCGCTGCGGCGAGCCCGGCCGCAGCCCCAAGGATCCTCGCCGTGGGCCGGAGGGACCTGTGGGCTCCGTCAGCCCGGACCTGTTCCGGGATCAGGAGGATCTGTTCGCGGAGCTCAGCCGGCGCGCCGTCCAGGGGACGCCGTGCCTCGAGCATGCCCCGAAGGGCACCTTCGAATGACTGGCCCGGGGTCCCACTCATCGTTCCTCCTCCCCGATGGCTGCGCGAAGCTTCCTGAGCGCGTGGTGAAGTCTCGACTTGGCCGTCCCTTCCGGGATGCCGACGAGCTCGGCGACCCGTGGGACCGTCAGGTCGGCCTCGTAGCGAAGGACGACGACGATCCGCTCCTCGGGCGAGAGCCTCTCGAAGGCGCGCCGGAGTAGGTCTCGCAGCGCCGATGCGTCGGTTTCGTCCGGCGCGGTCGGGTGCTCGCTGTCCAGCGCGAGGCGGGGGATCTCCATGATCCGGCGCCTACGGCGGCGTCGCAACCGATCGCGACAGGCGTTGACGACGATCTTCCCGAACCAGGCCTCGAAGCGGCTCTGGTCCCGAAGGTCCGACCATCGCCGCCAGGCGACCTCCGCCGCGTCGTGGACCGCATCCTCGGCCTCGTACCGGTCGCCCAGGATGACCGCGGCAAGCCCATAGGCGTGGTCGAGTCCCGGGCCGACCAGACCGCGGAAGGCGGCGACCCGAGCGTCGGCCGCCGCGGCGGACATCGCCCGGTCGCGGCCCCGCTCCTGGTCGATCCGATCCACCACCAGCTCTGCTCGCATCCCGCTCCCACGACCCTTCAGTCGACTTGACGATCGGTGGGCTGGAATCGTTCATCTCACGGTACGGCGCGGCGGCGAGTCCCGGCCAGCCCGGACGCCGCCGCGCAAAGCTCTTCATCGCTTGCGGCAGGACCGATGGGGTAGGATTCGGGCCACGCGGGGCGATAGCTCAGCTGGGAGAGCATCTGCATGGCATGCAGAAGGTCCGGGGTTCGAGCCCCCGTCGCTCCACCACCTCAGGGATCCATGGCACGCATGACGGTCACCATCCGCCGCTCGTTCGGCCTCCTGGGCCTTACCGGGGTCGCCGGCGCCTGAGCGCGCCGCGCGGCCGACCCCGATCGCCCAGCCGCTCCGGCTAGCCGGAGCGCGGCCCTCCCCCGAGTCGAGACCGCTGCCATGACATCCGAACCGACGACCGCCCCATCGCCCACGCGCACCTATCGACCCGACCGCACTGGGCGCCCGATGGACCGATACGACCCGGCCGAGATCGAGCCGCGCTGGCAGGCGCGCTGGGATGAGCTCCGGCTCCACCACACCGACCTGCGCGACGAGTCGCGGCCCAAGCACTACGTCGTGACGATGTACCCGTACCCGTCCGGGGACCTGCACATCGGGCACTGGTCGGTCATGCCGCTGACCGATGCCGTGGCTCGCTTCCGGCGCATGCAGGGCTACAACGTCTTCTTCCCCATCGGCTTCGACGCCTTCGGCCTGCCCGCCGAGAACGCGGCCATCGCGAGCGGCGTCCATCCCCGCGAGTGGACCCGTCAGAACATCGAGACGATGCGCCGGCAACTGCGCGCGATGGGCAACATGTTCGACTGGGACGCCGAGCTGGCGACTTACGACCCCGCCTTCTACCGCTGGAACCAGTGGTTCTTCCTCCGGTTCCTGGAGTCGGGCCTGGCATACCGGGCCATGGCACCGGTCGACTGGTGCCCCCAGGACCAGGTCGTCCTGGCGCGCGAGCAGGTGGAGGACCCGAGCGCCGCTGCTGGCGGTGCGGGACGCCGGTCGTCAAGCGCGACCTGGAGCAGTGGTTCTTCCGTACCACCGCCTACGCGGACGAGCTGCTCCAGTACCCCGACATCTCGTGGCCCGAGCCGATCCGGCTCATGCAGACCAACTGGATCGGTCGGTCGGAGGGGGCCGAGATCGCCTTCAGCGTGGCGCCCGACGCCAGCCAGCCCGGTGGTGACCAGATCCGCGTCTTCACCACCCGGCCCGACACGCTCTTCGGCGCGACCTTCATGGTGCTCGCGCCCGAGCACCCGCTGGTCGACAAGCTCACCCACGACGCCCAGCGCGACGACGTCGACAAGTATCGAGCCGAGACTCGGCGCAAGTCGAGATGGACCGCCTGGCTGCCGACCGCGAGAAGACCGGCGTGCCGCTCGGATCGCATGCCGTCAATCCCATCAGCGGCGAGCGCATCCCCATCTGGATCGCCGACTACGTGCTCTCGGGCTACGGCACCGGGGCCATCATGGCCGTGCCCGCCCACGACCAGCGGGACTTCTCCTTCGCCGAGCGGTTCGGCCTGCCCATCCGACGCGTGGTTGCCGCACCGGGCATGCAGGACGAGCCGGTCGCATCGGCGTACGAGGGCGCCGAGGGGCATCCTGGTCGACTCCGGCGACTTCAGCGGCCGGCCCGCGGCGGAAGGCGGCCGGGCCATCACGGAGGCGCTGGCATCGGCCGGTGCGGGCAAGTCGACCGTCAGCTACCGGCTGCGCGACTGGCTCATCAGCCGGCAGCGCGCGTGGGGCACGCCCATCCCGGTCGTCTATTGCGAGGGCGCCTGCGGCATGGTGCCCCTGCCCGAGGAACAGCTGCCGGTGCTCCTGCCCGATGACTACGAGATCCGCTCCCAGGGCGGCAATGCCCTGGAGTCGGACGAGCACTTCCTGGCGGCCGAGTGTCCACGGTGCGGCGGCCCGGCGCGCCGCGAGACGGACACGATGGACACGTTCGTCGATTCCGCGTGGTACTGGTGGCGCTACCTGGCGCCGCACAAGGACGCCGCCATCGACCGCGAGCTGGCCGATCGCTGGACGCCGGTGGACCAGTACACCGGTGGCGCCGAGCACGCGGTGTTGCACCTGCTCTACTCGCGCTGGTTCACCAAGGCACTCAACGATCTGGGCCTGGTCGGACATCGAGAGCCGTTCAAGCGCCTCTTCAACCAGGGCCAGATCCTGGGTCAGGACGGGGAACGGATGAGCAAGAGCCGGGGCAACGTCCAGGATCCCGACGAGCTGGTCGAGCGGTACGGCGCCGACACGGTGCGGCTCTTCCTGATGTTCATGAAGCCGTGGGACGCCGACGCACCATGGGACCCGAGGGGGATCCGCGGAACGCGCCGCTTCCTGGACCGTGTCTGGAGCGTGACGCAGGACCGGCACGGACACGACCGGGAGGCATCCGGTGCCGGCCCGGCGGATATCACGCCGGACGCGGGGCAGGAGCTGCTCCGGCTGGCGCATCGGACGCTGCGCGACGTCACGGCCGACTACGAGGGCTTCCGCTTCAACACGCTCGTCGCCAAGCTGATGGAGCTGACGAACGAGCTGATGCGGGCGCGCGGGACGGAGCTGGCGACGAGTGGCGACTACGACGCGAGCGTGCGCCTGCTGCTGTCGATGCTGGCGCCCATCGCGCCACACATCGCGGAAGAGCTGTGGAGCCGACGACTGGCGGCCGCCGGCGAGCCCTGGCGTTCCATCCACGCAGAGGCGTGGCCGGCCCACGACGAGGCACTCGCGGCCGTGGACCAGGTGCAGCTGCCGGTCCAGGTGAACGGCAAGCTGCGCGATCTCGTGCCCGTCGCCGCAGGAGCGTCGGAGGCTGAGGTCGAGCGGATCATCATGGCCCGCGAGCGGATCCGCGCCAACCTGGAGGGACAGGAAGTGATCCGCCTCGTCCACGTGCCGGGACGGTTGGTCAACATCGTGGTGCGCTGAGAGGCGAGGGGCCTCTATCCCGCGGCCGCCACCCCATCGGGCGGATCGGCCGTCTCGCTCTTCCGTCGCTCCCGGTGGCGGGCGGCCTTTGCCCGGTTACCGCACGTGGACATGTCACACCACTTGCGCCGGCCGGTGGGCGACGTGTCATTGAAGACCCAGCGGCACTCCTCGTTGGCGCAGATGCGCAGGCGCTCCGGCTCCCCCTGGCTGACCTCGCGGGCGACGCTCTCGGCGAGGCGCGCCAGGGCACCGTCGATCGGGTCACCATCGTGGCGGTGATCGAGTGACACTCCGTCGGGGGCCGGCACGAGCTCATAGGTGTAGGGCGTCCGCAACGCCCGATTGACGCGCTCCAGCGCCTGCCCGTCGGGCGGCCGGCGCTCGACCGTCGCGTCGAGCACCTCGCGCATCGCGCCGCGCACCCGCCGGATGCGACCCAGTGCTCGCTGCCCCACCTCCTCGTCGTCGGCGAACTGCGTGGCGAGACGCTCCATCGTCTGATCGTGGAGGAAGCCGTGCTCCCGCAACCAGTGCAGGGCCGTGGCCGGGCTGGCCAGGCGGTCGACCGGATCGCCCCGCTCCAGCTCGAGGGTGTTGACGAAGTCGAGGCCGTCCTGGAGGTCCGCCTGGTGGCCATGGGGCGCCTGACGGGAGTGCTCGGAGGCGTCGGAGGCAGAGGTGGTCGGGAAGCGCTGTTCGTTCATAAGGTAACCACTATCTCACGGTTGACAGGTTACGCGCACCCTGTCATGATGGTAACCGTTGGAACCCATCACACCAGTTATCGAAAGGAGTCGACCGATGGACCTGCTGATCTCCCTGCTGGCCGTCGTCGCGGCCGTCGGTCTCTTCGACCTGGCAGCCGTCCGGTTCGGGGTCGACTCACGCCATCAGGTCGATGACAACCATCGACGAGATTCGGAAGGAGGCCACTGAATGTGGCAGATCGACGCGGTCCAAGCCCGCGACATCATCGCTCAACGCGAGCGCGAAGCACAGCAGGAGCGCCTGGGACGCCTCGCCTCCCGTCGCGGACGCCGCGAGCGTGGACCGATCGGTCGCGCACGAGCGCGGCTGACGGCGGCGACGGAGGGAGCGGTCAGCCGCTAGGTCGCCATCCCGACCTCCGCGAAGGGGCTCGTACCGAACGGTACGGGCCTCTTCCCATGTCCGGCTCCGGTTCGCGCTAGGCTGGACGGCCCGCCCCCCGTTGGAGGAACAGATGTCCCCGCAGGCCCTCAAGCTCGGCGCCAACTGCTGGAACCAGTACACCGACTGGCCGGGCTTCCTCGAGGCGCAGCGTCGCGCCGACACGCTGGGCTTCGACAGCATCTGGACGTGGGACCACCTCTATCCCATCGTCGGCTCGGTCGAGGGGCCGATCCTCGAGCCGTACACCGCGATGGCTGCCGTCGCCCAGGCGACCGCACGGGCGAGCATCGGGCTCATGGTGGGGGCCAACACCTTCCGCAACCCCGCAGTCACCGCCAAGATGGTCACGACGCTCGACCACATAAGCGCGGGAAGGGCCGTGCTGGGCATCGGTGGGGCATGGTTCGAGCCCGAGCATGTGGCGTACGGCCTCGAGTACGGGGCCAGCCCGGGCGAGCGACTGCGTTGGCTGGCCGAGGCGCTTCCTGTCATGCGCGGCATGCTCCGCGCCGAAGAGCCCAGCTCCGGTGGCCCCCGCTACCGCGTCACCGAGGTGCGCAACGACCCCCCTCCGGTGCAGGCGCACCTGCCCATCCTCATCGGCGGCAGTGGCCCCAAGGTGACACTCCGGCTCGTGGCGCAATACGGCGACGCGTGCAACGTGGGCGGGACGGTCGAGAGCGTGCGCGAGAAGGACGCCATCCTGCGCCAGCACTGCGAGGCGGTCGGGCGCGACCACCGCGAGATCGAGCGCACGGCCGGGATGGGCACGGTCATCATCCGCGACTCGCGTGCCGAAGCAGAGCGCGTGCACCGCGAGATCTTCGCGCACAACGGGCGCGCCGAGCTGTGGAAGGACCAGCCGGTGGGCACGCCGGAGGACATCGCCGAGCGCTTCGCGCCCTTCCTGGAGATCGGCTACCGCCACCTCATCTGCGGCTTCCCGCCACCCTACGACGAGGAGTCGATGACCCGCCTCGCCACAGAGGTACGGCCGATGCTCGAGAGGGCGGACGAAGCCGCCGCCTGACGTCGCGATGGATCGTCGACCGGTCGCCGTGGATAAGTCCGCGCTAAGGACGGTTCCCTAGGCTCTCGCGATACGTCCGCCGACCGTCCCGAAGTGCCCCGGGTCGTCGACGGACGTCCTCATCTGCCGCCGCCCCTGCCCGCCGGCCCCGGAGGCGTGCCGCCATGGATCCCCTACCGGCCGACTGGAAGACGCTCGGTGATCCCGTCCCCCTCGGGCCCGCCAGGACTCGGTCGGCAGACCAGAGCCGCCGGACCGACCGGCCTGCGCAGGGACCGTGGCTGCTCGCAGCCGCGCTCCTGCTCTCCGGTGGGGCCGCGCTCCTGGCGATCACCGTCATGGCCTGGTCGGCCGATCCGTCCGAGGTCGTGCTCACCGGCACCGACGTGACGGGCTCGGTACTCCCCGAGCGCCCCTCGCCGATCGGGCCCTCTCCGGTGCCGGTCGTCGAGGAGCTCGTCGTGGACGTGGAAGGCGGCGTCGTCCGCCCCGGCGTGCACCGCCTGGCAGCCTCGTCGCGGGTGGGGGATGCCATCGCCGCCGCGGGCGGATACGCGCCGCGCGTCGATGCCGCCGCCGCCGCGCTGACGCTCAATCTCGCCGCGCCGCTCGCGGACGGCGAGAAGATCCACGTCCCGGTGCTCGGCGAGGGCGGCGCCGCGCCATCCGTGCCGCCCACGCCGCCGACCGCCGCCGGGGCGGTGGGCGGTTCGGGGACATCGAGCGGTCCCATCGACCTCAACCACGCCGACGGTCCGACCCTGGAGACGCTGCCCGGGATCGGACCGGTCACCGCCGGTGAGATCATCGCGGCCCGGGAGGTGGCGCCGTTCACGACCATCGATGACCTGCGATCGCGCGGCATCGTCGGCCCGGTCACGATGGAGCAGATCCGCCCGCTCGTCACCGTCGGAGGCTAGTGCGCATGCCACGCGCCGGGTGGCTGGCCCTGGGCGGGATGGCGGCGGCGCTGGGCGCGCCCTCGCTCGCCCTCGGCGGACCGGCGATGGCGGCCGCGCTGGCGGTGATCCTCGCTCTTGCCGCCCTCGCGCTGAGCCGCGCGCGCAGGACCGGTCGCATGACCGCCTCGATCGCCTGCGCCGCAGGCGCGGCCGCCGTGGTGGCTCGCATCGGTCTGGCACTCCTGCTGTCGCCCGCTGTGCCCGCAGGGCCGCCCCCCACAGAGGGACTGACGTGGGCTGCGGAGGTCCTCAGCGTCGGCTCGACCGCCGACGGACGACAGCGCGATGCTCGTCGTGAGCGATGGACCGGGACGTGCCTGGCGGGTCTATGCCTGGCTGCCGCGCTACCCAACGGTCGTGCCGACGGACCAGCTGCGGTTCTCGGGCCGCCTGGAGCCAGCGCCCGACGACGAAGGATTCGGTGCGTTCCTGGCCCCAGCGGCGCCGTTGCCACGACCCGCGTGCGGGACTTCCAGCGGCTCCCCGCCCAGGGTCTGCTGGGCGGGCTGGAGAGCCTCCGGCGCGCCGCCGGTGAGGCCCTCGCTCGTGCGCTGCCAGCGCCGCAGGCGGGTCTGGCGGCGGGCATCCTCGTCGGGCTGCGGGACCAGGTCGACCGAGAGCTGGCGGCTGACTTCGCGACCGCGGGACTGAGCCACGTGGTGGCCATCAGCGGCTGGAACATCGCGCTCGTCGGCGCCGTCGTGATGGCTCTGCTGCGGAGCCGTCCGCGGCGACAGCGGACGCTCGTGGTGATCGCCGCGATCGTCCTGTACACGCTCTTGGCAGGCGCGTCGCCGAGCGTCGTTCGTGCGGCCATCATGGGTGCGATCTGCCTCGTCGCGCGTGAGTCGGGCCGGCGCGGTGCGGCAGCGACGGCGCTCGGGCTGGCGGCCTGGACGATGCTGCTCCTCGATCCTGCGGTCGTGGCGGATGTAGGCTTCCAGCTGTCCGTCGCTGCCACGGCGGGGCTGCTGGCCTGGAGCGGCCCGCTCACCCGACGCGTCCGATCGGTGGCGCCCACACGGACGCCCGCTTGGCTCACCGAGTCGCTCGGCGTGTCGCTGGCGGCGCAGGCCGCCACGCTGCCGCTCGTCCTGCTGCACTTCGGCCGGCTCTCGCTCGTGTCGCCGCTGGCGAACCTCTTGATGGCGCCTCTCGTGGCACCGGCCATGCTCGCCGCACTCTGTGGCCTTGCGGCCGGGGCCGTGGTGTCGATCGGCGCGCCAACTCTGTTGGCGGCACCAGTGGTGCTCGCCTCATCGCTCGTCCTGGGCGCGATGGTCGCCCTCGGCGGGGCCGCGGCGAGCGTGCCGCTCGCGAGCATCGAGCTGGCGGCGCCCCAGGCACTCCTGACGGCGGCCCTCTCGGCGCTCCTCCTCTGGCTGGCCGGCACCTACAGCGGTCGTGCCCTGTGGGGGCAGCTGCGTCGGCGCGCGGCACCTCCGGCGCGGCCGTCAGCCTCCATGGCCCCTCCCCGGGGGGTCGCACCCGCTCCCGACCGAGTGACGCGTCAGCGGACCGAGAGAGCAGCGGGCCACCGGTCGACGCGTGCCGCCATGGTGGCCCTCGGCGTCGGGGCGTCACTCATCGTGGTCGCCGCTGCGCTCGCCGGCGCCCGGCCGGACGGCCGGCTCACCCTCACCGTGCTCGACGTCGGCCAGGGCGACGCGGTCCTACTGGAGGGACCACGCGGCGGCCGCATCCTCGTCGATGGCGGTCCCGATCCCGACCGCCTCGCGGTGCTGCTCGATGAGCGATTGCCCGCCTACGACCGCCGCCTGGATCTGGTCGTCCTGACGCACCCGCACGAGGATCACGTGGCCGGTCTCCCTCTGCTCCTGGAGCGTTACCGCGTCGATGCGGTGGCCGAGCCCGGCATGATCGGCGTCGGTCCAGGCGACGCGGCCTTCCGGGAGGTGCTCGCGCGGCAAGGCACCCGGCGGCTGGTCCTGGCGGCACCGGACACACTGCATCTCGACGGGGCGGAACTGCACGTGCTTTGGCCGCGGCCGGGAGAGGTGCCTTCGCTGGCGCCGGACGAGGGCAGCGGCATCAACAACGTCTCGATCGTGCTCGATGTCCGCATGGGTCAGCGACGGCTCTTGCTCACGGGCGACGCCGAGGAGGAGGTGGACCCGCAGCTCCTGGTCGCTGGTCTCGCCGGATGGGGCCCCGTCGACGTGCTGAAGGTCGCGCATCACGGCAGCCGGACCGCGACCACGGATCCATTCCTCGATGCCGTACGACCCCGCGTGGCCCTCGTGAGCGCGGGGCGAGACAATCCGTACGGACATCCGGCACCGGAGACGGTGGATCGCATCCGCCAGGCCGGCGCTCGGGTCCTGCGTACCGACCTGGACGGCAGCCTGGAGGTGTCCACCGATGGGCGGGACCTGCGCGTGGCCACCACGGGCGGACGAGAGGCCACCCTGCCGAAGCTTGCGCCCGCGCGGCTCGCGTTCCGAGACAACGGCCCCCTCCGCGACGGCGAGCCGTCCCGCGACGATCGCCTGCTCTGCGCTCTGCCTGCCGCGGCTGCGACGACGTCCTCGCTGACTGCGCCCCGCGGCCGCGTGCGCGCCGCTCGGGGCCAAGCAGCTCGTCGGGATCCGGCGGCGACCCGACGCCGTGGACCCACCCTCCAGCCGGTGGTCGGGACGCCGTGGGCCCCGTCCGATCTGCCTTGCTACGATCGGAACGATGGCCATCCCCTCGCGCGTCGAAGCGGCCGCCCTGCTCGACAGCTTCGCGCCCCAGCCCCGTTTCCTGCGCCACGTGACCAGCGTGGCCGAGATCGCGGCCTTCCTCGCCCGTCGCATCAACGAACGCGGCATCGACGTGGACCTCTCACTGGTCGAGTCCGCGGCCCTCCTTCACGATATCGACAAGCTGCTGCCCGCGGATGACCCGCTGCGCTCGCTCGGCCACGGCGAGGCCGGTGGCCGCTGGCTGGCCGCTCGCGGGTACGAAGAGCTCTCGCGGGCGGTGGCCCATCATCCCGTGACGCGCCTCAGTGACGAGACGCACTACCGACGGTGGGCCTCGTTCGCGACCCGGGAGGAGCGCATCGTCGCCTACGCCGACAAGCGCGCCGCGCAGCGCCTTGAGCCCATGGCCACTCGGTTCGCGCGGTGGCAGGCGCGCCACCCCGAGTACGGCGAGCGCCTGCTGCTCGCGCATCGGCGCGCGGAGCGCCTGGAGCGGGACGTCTGCGCTGCGGCCGGTGTCCGAGCGGACCAAGTGGGCCGGCTGCGCTGGGTCCGGTCGGCACTCCAGGCCAGCCGCCGAGGCGGCGGTCGCCCCGCTCGACCGGGACCGGCGTGTAGGTGAGCGGCCCATCCGCGGGCGGACTGCGCGTCGCCGGAACGCCCGTGGCCTACTTCCGTGGCGAGGATGCCTTCGGCCTCGAACGCGCGGTGATCGAGCTGGCAGGGCAGCTCGGACCGCCCGGCCAGCCGCTGGAGGTGTGGGACGCGAGCATGGAGGATCATGCGGGCGACGCTGCGGGGAGCACAGCCGCACGGCGGCGAGACCGGATCGTCGGCGAGATCGAGACTCGCCTCGCGACCGCGCCACTGTTCGGTGGCGGTACGCTCGTGACGGTCCGTCAGCCGGAGCCCATCCTGCGGGAGAGCGCTGCGCGCGACCGGCTCCTCCGCCTCGTGGAAACGGTGCCTATGGGCAACGGGCTGTGCTTCGTGGAGCTGCTCGCGGCCAGTGGTCGCGCACCCGCCGCCACGACCGTGCTCGCCGAGGCGGTCCAGCACGCCGGCGGTGTGATCCGTGAGTTCCCGGTCCCGAGCCGCGAGCGGATGGAAGCCTGGATCGCTGTGCGCGGCAAGGAGGTCGGGGTCACCCTTGGGCCGGGTGCGGCACGTCTGCTCACGGAGCGCATCGGGGGGTACGTCCGGGAGGGGGATGTCGACCGCCGCCGTCAGACCGAGCTCGCCGACCGAGAGCTCCAGAAGCTGGCCCTCTACCGACCGGACGGCACGATCACCCGCCAGGACGTGGCCGAGCTGGTCGCCGAAGCGGTCCCCGGATCGGCATGGGCGTTCCTCGACGCCGTCGGCTCGCGACGGGCGGCGGATGCCACGATCCTCGCCGAACGCCTGCTCGCTGATGCGGTCCCGGTCCCCGTCCTGGTCGCGCAGCTCCACCGCCGGCTTCGCGAACTGGCCATCGTGCGCGACCACCTCGACAGCGGCACGCGCGGGCCAGCCCTCATGCGAGCCATGAGGCTCCAGCCCTACCGAGCGCAGAAGCTGCAGGAACAGGCGGCGCGTTGGACGCCCGAGGCACTCAGGGATGCCCTCGACGGATTGATGGAGCTTGACCTCACCAGCAAGGGGATCACGCTCGACGGGTCCACCCGCCAGATGTCCCCCGCCCGGACGGCACTCGGGCTCCAGCAGTGGCTCGCGGAAGTGATCGGACCGACCCGGGCCGGTCGATCGTCGTCCGCGCAGACCGGCGCGGATCGGCCCGCGATCAGGTCACTCGGCGCCTGACGCGGCTCGCTGCTGGAGGAACGCGTCCGACTCGATGGCGAAGACGCAGCGACCCTCGGGGATGTCGAGCAGCTCGATCAACTCGGGGTCCAGATAGAGCTGGTGGCACTCGGCGCAGAGCGACGCGGGGATGCCGAAGCACAGTCGCTCCGTGGCGTCCGGCATGCGGAACGTGGCATCGAAGCGCGACTCCACCAGCCGGCGATCGCAGCCGGGGCAGTCCTCTCGTAGCCAAGTCATGGGTCCGTGCGTGTCCGATCCCGCGTGCGTGGACCGGCCATCCGGTCCGTGCACAGGATCCTAGGGTCGGTGCGGGGCGGTCCCCATGACCCGGTCGTACCTCCCCGCGGGCGCCGGATGGATCACATGGCGGGACCCGGAACGTGAGGCGGGCCACGGGTCGACGCTGCTCGAGCCGGCGTGCGGGCCCGGCCCCAGCGGCTCGCTGCGACCGTGGATGGGCCGCGGCTCAGGAGGGCGGTGTGCTGGTGCTGAGACCCTTCACTGTCAGCTCGTTGCTCGTCGCCGACGACGGCTACTGGACACGCACCACCAGCGACGCCTCGGCCCAGAGCTTCTCGAGGGCGTAGAAGTCGCGTTCCGGCCAGGCCATGACGTGCACGATGACCGAGCCGAAGTCGAGCAGCAGCCAGTGTGCGCTGGTGGCTCCCTCGCGTCCGATGGGCAGCACGCCATCGGCCTTCAGGCCCTCCACGATCCCGTCCGAGATGGCGCCCAGCTGCCGTTCCGAGCCACCCGAGCAGATCACGAAGTAGTCGGTCAGCGTGGTCAGCTCTGCGACCGAGAGCAGCACGATGTCCGACGCCTTCCGGTCCGCCGCCAAGTCGACGATGCGATGAGCGAGCTGGAGCGCCTCGCGCTCCTGGGCGGCCTGCCCTTCCTCCGCACCCTCCGCCTCCTTGGCGCGCTTCCCTCCCTCCTTAGCGCGTGCCTCCCGGTCGGGCAGGCCCGCCCTGCGCCCCGCGGAAGTGGGGGCTGCTGCTGCATCCCGGGGCCGGGCGGTGCGACGCGAGCGCGTGGGGTCGATCACGTAGGGTCAGCCTCCTTGATCGCTTCGCCCGAGCCGGGCGATCCGTAGGGTCGATGCTCGGCGATGTACCGCGCCACAGCGTCGGGCACCAGGTAACGCACCGAACGCCCGGCCGCCGCCAGACGGCGGATCGTCGAAGCCGAGTGGCCCAGCTCGGGCCCATCGAGGAACGTGACGCGGTCCTCCTGGCCGGGCAACCGCTCCGCCACCCAGGAAGGGCCGATCGCCCGGTACCCGGGACGCGGCACGACCGCAAGGCGGGTCAGCTGAAGGACGCGCTGAGGCTCGCGCCAGGCGAGGAACCCCGCCAGCGCCTCCATCGAGAGGATGAAGACGAAGGGGTCCGGGCCTCTCGGATGACCTTCCCCCGCTCCGTGGAACGGCGCACGACCCTCGCGTGCATCGCGGTGCAGGAGCTCGAGTGTGTCGACGGTATAGCTGGGGCCCGGTCGTTCGACCTCGATGCGGCTCAGACGGAACGCGGCGTTGTCGGCGATGGCCCGCTCGAGCATGGCGACCCGATGAGTGACGGGCGTGATGGGCCGACCGGGTTTGTGCACAGGGATCGCGGCCGGTACGAAGAGCACCCCCTCCAGCCCCAGCGTCTCGCGCGTCTGTTCAGCGATCGCGAGGTGTGCATGGTGCACCGGGTCGAACGTGCCGCCCAGGATGCCCCACGACCGGGGCCGCGCCGGGGACGCCGTGGCCGAAGTCCGGACTGCTGTCAGGCTGGACCCCACGCGCCGCCTTCCCACTCCAGCTCGGTGGGGCCGATGCGCACGGTGTCGCCCGGCTCGACGCCGGCACGAACGAGCTCGCGTTCCACGCCCGAGCGCTCCAGATCTCGCTGGAACCGTTCGGCGGACTCCTCGTTGGCGAAGTCGGTCTGCGCCGCGAGTCGCTCGACGCGGCGGCCACGCACCCGGAAGCCGTCTCTCTCGCGCTCGACCGCGAACCCGGTGTCGGCGGCATCGAAGCGGTGCACCACCACGCCTGCCGGTTCACCGGGCCCTGCCAGCGCGTCACCATGGGGCAGCATCCGTGCCAGGGCCGCGACGAGGCGGTCGATCCCCGACCCCTCGCGAGCCGAGACCTCGACCACCTCCAGACCGTCGGCCGTCCGGGCCCGGCCAAAGTCGGCCACTCGGGATCGTGCCTGCGGAAGGTCGAGCTTGTTGGCCACGACCAGGGTCGGTTTAGCCAGGGTTCGTGGATCGTGCAGGCGCAGCTCCTCGCGGATGACCGCGAAGTCGGCCTCCGGGTCGCGACCGGCCAGATCGACCACGTGGGCCACGACGCGCGTTCGCTGGACGTGGCGCAGGAACGCGTGGCCCAGGCCGGCGCCTGTGCTGGCGCCCTCGATGAGGCCGGGCAGGTCGGCCACCGTGGGTCGGCGATGGTCCTCCGCGTCGCGCGCCTCGAGATCCAGCACGCCGAGGTTGGGCTCCAGGGTCGTGAAGGGGTAGTCACCGATCCTGGGCTGGGCCCGCGTCATCGCGCCGAGGAGGGTGCTCTTGCCGGCATTGGGGAGGCCCACGAGGCCGATGTCGGCGATGAGGCGAAGCTCGAGGCGGATCCTCCGCTCCTCACCCGGCTCGCCCTTCTGCGCGTGGCGCGGTGCCCGGTGCGTGGAGGTGGCGAAGTGGACGTTGCCCAGGCCCCCTCTCCCTCCGCGTGCGATGGTGATGCGCTGGCCGGCCGTGACGAGGTCCGCCAGCAGGTCGCCGGTCAGCGCCTCGTAGACCATCGTGCCGGGCGGGACGGCGAGCTCCAGGTCGCGTCCCTGTTTGCCGTGGCGTCGTGACCCCGCGCCGCGACCGCCGGGCGTAGCTCGGAAATGGTGCTTGAAGCGGTAGTCACCGAGCGTCGTGAGCCCGGGCTCGACCACCGCGTGCACCGACCCGCCCCGACCGCCATCGCCCCCGTCAGGCCCGCCCCGCGGCACATGGGCCTCGTGTCGGAAGCTCGCGGCCCCGTCCCCGCCGCCACCGGCCGTGACGGTCAGGGAGACCTGGTCCAGGAACATCCGATCGATCCTAGCAGGCGCTGGGGACGGCCCCCGACTCGACCGGTCAGCGAAGTGCGAGGAAGAGCATCGGATCGCGGGCGTCAGCGAGGACGTTGGGGAAGGGCCCCACGGTCACCGAGAAGTGCAGGTGGGAACCCGTCGAGAAGCCGGTCGAGCCCATGTAACCGATGACCTGTCCGCGTCGCACCCAGTCACCGGGCTCCACCCGATCCTTCCAGAGGTGCAGGTACGCGGTGAAGAATCGGTCGCCGTGTTTCAGGTAGATCGTGTTCCCTGACCGGTCGTCGCGCCAGCCACTGAAGACGACGCGGCCCGGGTAGGCGGCGAGGATCGGCGTGCCGCGCAGGGCGGCGATGTCGATGCCGACGTGGTCGCCGTGGAAGAACTGCGTCAGGCGCCCCCCGCCGAACACGGGCCAGAGGAGCGGCCGCTGGCGCAGGGCTCGCTCCTCGGTCAGGACGAGGCGCTCGTCATCGACCTCCAGGATCGTGCCCTGGGGCGGACCGGCCGGAGGCCCGACGGGCCAATCGGTGTCGCGCTCGCCGTGACCGGCGGGGATCGGGGCGTCACCGGGGATGCGGATGGGCGGGTGCGGGATGCGCACGCCGGGAGCCGCCGGGCGGTCACCGGACGGATCGGGCAACGACCCGATGCGGGTGCCCTGATCCATCAGCGGCCCGGACCACGAGGTAGCGGGGAACTCGCGCCACCAGCCCGTGCGGTCACCCGACCAGCCGGGGCGGTCACCCGACCAGCCGGGGTGGTCACCGGAGCGCCCGGGCAACGACCCCATCCCGGGTGGTCTGATCCACCAGCGGGCTGGACCACGAGGCCGGGGAACTCGCGCCACCAGCGTGCGGGACCACGACCAGCCGGGGCGGGGAACTCGAGCCACCAGCCCATGCGGTCATCCGACCATCCCGTGCGGTCACCCGACCATCCCGTGCGGTCACCCGACCATCCCGTGTGCGGTCACCCGACCAGCCGGGGTGGCCCGCGGCGCACCGGGCGGCCACCCGACCATCCCGGCAAAGACCCGATGCCGGTGCCCTGATCCACCAGCGGACCGGACCACGAGCCACCTGCGACCCAGGTGATCCGAGGGCCACGCGACCCCGCCGCTTCGCTTGACGCCGGTCGGTGGAGCCTCGGGAAGCACCGGCTGCACGAGTGGCGCTGCGACGGCAGGCTGCTCGACGACCGCCCGGCCGGCCTGACCCGGGCGCAATCGCGGGAGCGCCGTCTTCCTGCTGACGCCCGGGATCGGCTCGTAGCCCGACCCGTGCCCGTCGGGAACGATGAGGCGCTGGCCGAGGATCACCACGCCCTCTCCAGGGAGTTGTACTCGGCGATGGCTCCCGCATCCGCGCGGTAGGCGCGCGCGATCGAATCGAGGGTGTCGCCGTCACGAACGAGGTGCTCGATGCCGGTCGTGGGCAGGATGCGCACGAGCTCGCCCACCTTCAGCGTGTCCTTGTCGACGAGCCGATTGGCCCACCAGACGGTCATCGGGCTGATATCGAACTTGTCGGCGATGACCCACAGGGCCTCGCCTGGCTGCGCCCGGTAGCGGAGGATCTCGTGCTGGGGCTCGGGCACGACTCCGCGCGGCAGTAGGCGCGTGCGCACGGTGGGAGCGCGAAGGGACGTCTCTCGCCCTTCCCAGCGCGGCACCGAGGCGGGCGCTCGCTGCGCTGCGGGCACCGAGGTGCGGTCGCCCATCGTCGTGGACGCGGTGATCAGCCACCCGACGAACGAGATGCGGTCAGCGCCTGCCGACATGAGCGGACGTCCCTGCCCCTGGGCACCCGCCGGGGTCACCGCCAGCACGGCCGCCAGCGTGGCCGCGCTCGCGGCCTGACGGGTCGAGGCGAGACCGAGCACGGTCCCACGGGCCCGGCGCGGAGCTGCGTGGAACGACGCTTCGGCCGCTGACCCGGCTGACCGCGGCGGCGAGTCGTCCATCCAGCCCGCGAGCACCAGCCGCGCCGCGCCCCGAAGGCTCGCAGCTGCCCGCGCGGTCACATCGGAGGCGCGGGCCGAGGATCGCTGCTGGGGGCTCGGTCGGTCCACCGATGGGATGCTCCCTGTTCGGACGGCGTGCGGGCACGGCAGGCACGTGCGCACGAGCGTGCTCGTGCACGGGACAAGTCTATCGCCCGTCGGCGACGGGAGCCCCGAAAGCCGACCGGTGGTGGTGTCCGCATGCGCCAGCGTCCTGCACGATGTTGACCGCGCCGGGTCCACCGACGCTCATCCACCGCTCATCCGGGAGGACCCACTAGGCCTCGGCGGCGGCCTGCTTGGTCAGCGTGGCGAGGAACTGAGCGTTCGATTCGCTCTTCGCCAGGCGGTTCAGCAGCAGTTCGATGCCTTCGTTCGTACCCACGGCACTGAGCATCCGACGCATGGTCCAGACCATCTTGAGCGTGCCCTCCTCGAGCAGCAGCTCCTCGCGACGGGTCCCCGAGCGCTGGACGTCGATGGCCGGGAAGACGCGCTTCTCGGCAAGCTTGCGGTCGAGGATGAGCTCGGAGTTGCCGGTGCCCTTGAACTCCTCGTAGATGACGTCATCCATGCGCGAGCCGGTGTCCACGAGACAGGTCCCGATGATGGTCAGCGAACCGCCCTCCTCGATCTTGCGCGCGGCACCGAAGAAGCGCTTCGGTGGGTAGAGGGCGATGGGGTCCATACCGCCGGTGAGCGTCCGGCCGGAGGGCGGGAGTGCCAGGTTGCGCGCGTGCGAGGCGCGTGATGGAGTCGAGCAGGATGACCACGTCACGGCCGGTCTCGGTCTGCCGCTTGGCGATCTCGAGTGCCATCTCGGCGACGTGCGTGTGGTTCTCGGTCGGCTCATCGAAGGTCGACGAGATGACCTCGCCCTTGACCGAGCGGCGCATGTCGGTCACTTCTTCCGGTCGCTCCCCGATGAGCGCGACCATGAGCAGGATCTCGGGGTAGTTCGTCGTGATGCCGTTGGCGATGCTCTTGAGGAGCATCGTCTTGCCGGCCTTGGGTGGACTGACGATGAGCGCCCGCTGGCCCTTGCCGATCGGGTTGACCAGGTTCACGAGCCGCTGGCTCAGGTTCTTGGCGTCCGTCTCGAGGTCGATGAGCTCGATGGGGTGGATCGGCGTCAGGGTGTCGAAGTGGGGACGCCGACGCGCGGTATCGGGGTCGACGCCGTTGATGGATTCGACGCGCAGCAGGCCCCAGTACTTCTCGCCGTCCTTCGGGACGCGCGTCACGCCGCCCACCCGATCGCCCGCCCGCAGCCCGAAGCGGCGGACCTGGCTGGAGGACACGTAGATGTCGTCCGGGCTGGGCATGAGGCCCCGCCTTCGCATGAAGCCGAAGCCATCGTCGACGACGTCGAGGATGCCGGTCGCGTACTGCTGGCCGCCTCGCTCCACCTGGCGCTGGAGGATCCGCCGACCGCATCGTCCTTGCGCATCTCCCGCGCGTCGGACACGTCGAGGTCGCCGCCATCCGGACCAGCTCATGGATGTTCTTGTTCTTCAGTTCGTTGATGTTCATGGGTTCCTGTGGGATGCCCGGCACACCGCGGTGCGGGTGCGCAGACAAGGGATGGATGCCCCGCGATGCTCCTCGGAACGAAGCCACGGATGCGGGCCGATGGGTCGCCGACACCGGTCCGACGCGCATGGTCGGTCGGGTCGGGAAGGTCCGCGGGTCGGAAGGATGATAGCACCCAACCCCGGGCGGTCAAGGCCGCGCCGCGAGAAGCGTCGGGCTATGTGCTCTCCGCCGCCGGCGTCAGCGCCCGATGCTGCGCCTCGATGTCGGCGTGGAGGAACCGTGTCTCCAGCAGGTTGCGACATCGCAGCAGCAGCTCCGAGGTGTCGAACGGCTTGGCCAGGAAGTCGTCCGCTCCGAGGCCCAGGGCCTCACGTCGCGCGGACGGATCGATGTCGGCGCTCACCACGATGACCGGCATGTATCCCACCGGCGCACCCACCTCGCAGAGCCGGCGCAGGGTGCCAGCCGTCGAGACCGGGCATGTCCAGGTCCAGGAGCACCAGATCGGGCGGCGAGACGAGGATCGTGTCGACCGCCGCAGTGGCGTCGGTCATGCCCTGGACGCGTCGGTAGCCGGCTCGCCCCAGCAGCCGCTCCACCAGGCGGACGTTCGGTTCCTGGTCGTCGATGACCAGGATCCGGGCATCCTGGAACCGTTTCTCGTCGATCGCCTCGCGTCGCATCGTCCCACCTTGTTGCGTGGCTCGACGATAGGCCCTCGCCCCCGATGGAGGCTGTCATCGGAGGTCCGGTCAGCGAGGCCCATTGGTCCCCCGGACCCGTGGGTCGAATCGACCCTGACCCCCACGCCGGGTTTCGTGCCGGGCAGACGTCGGCTTGGTGCCGGGCTAGACGCGGGACTTACACGCCGGGTTTCGTGTCCGCCGTTGCCGCCAGCTCCCTGGCCTCCGCAGGCTTGCCCTCCTCCTTCTCTGCGGCCGCGGCACGCGCCTTGTCCCAGTCGTCGCGGAAGGTCTTGATGCCCTTGTCGGTGAGCGGGTGGCGGACCATCTGCTGGAGGACCTTGAAGGGCAGCGTTGCCACGTGCGAGCCGGCCAGCGCGGCATCGGTGATGTGGCGCGGGTGGCGGATCGACGCCGCGAGCACCTCCGAGTCGAGGTCGTGCATCTCGATGATGCCGACCAGCTCGCGAATCACCTCCATGCCGTCCTGGTTGATGTCGTCGAGCCGGCCGATGAAGGGTGAGAGCAGCGATGCGCCTGCCTTGGCCGCCAGGAGGCCCTGGTTGGCGGTGAAGATGAGCGTGCAGTTGCTCTTGATGCCCTCTTCCGCGAAGCGTGAGATGGCTTCGAGGCCCTCCTCGCTCATGGGCACCTTGACCACGATGTTGGGCGCGAGCTTGGCGAAGGCCCGCCCCTCGCGCAGCATGCCGTCGACATCGTCGGCGACCACCTCGGCGCTGACGGGTCCCGGGGTGATGCGGCAGATCTCGCCGAGGATCTCCTCGTACGAGCCGCCCACCTTGGCATAGAGGCTGGGGTTGGTGGTGACACCGTCGAGCACACCCCAGCGGGTGGCCGTCCGGATCTCCTCGATGTCGGCTGTGTCCAGGAAGAGTTTCATGGCTGGTGGCTCCTGTCGTTGGGGTACCTGCCAAGTCTACGCCTCGCTCCTCTTTCTCCTCCGTTGACGGGGCGCCGTGGCCGCAGACGCGCAGTGGCGCAGTCCCGTTCCCCTGCGACCTGGACGGCGCCGTCCTGCATCACGGGGCGGTCTCCGGAGCGATAGACCCACACCGTCACGGGGCGGTCGGCGGTGCCGCTCGAGGCAACGCCCAGCGGGCCCGGCCAGCGGCAGCCGCGCTCGACGAGCAGGTGGTCGCCGTGGGGCAGGGCGATCAGTCCCGAGCGCGAGGACGAGAACGAGGACGAGGCGACTAGCGGGCGGCGCCCGCGCTCAGGTGTGCTCAGGCGTTCACTGGCGCGTCGCCGATGCCCGCCAGCACGGACTCGTCGAGGGGACGGCCGGCCGCCGGACCCTGACCTTCGCGACCATGGCGCGCGGCGGCGGCGACGAACGCGGCGAACAGCGGATGCGGCCGATCAGGACGGCTCTTGAACTCGGGGTGGAACTGGCTGGCCACGAACCAGGGGTGGTCCTTCAACTCCACGATCTCCACGAGCCGCCCGTCGGGGGACTGGCCAGAGAGGACCATGCCGGCGGACTCCAGCGCCTGGCGGTACTCGTTGTTGACCTCGAACCGATGGCGATGCCGCTCGTAGATGACCTCGTGGCCGTAGGCCTCCGCCGCCCTGGAGCCCGGGGTGAGGCGGGCGGGATAGAGGCCCAGGCGCATCGTGCCGCCCTTCTCCTCCATCTCGCGCTGGTCGGGCATGAAGTCGATGACCGGCGCATCGGTGAAGAGGTCGAACTCGGTGGAGTTGGCGTCGCGGGCGCCGACGACGTCACGGGCGAACTCGATCACACCGCACTGGAGTCCCAGGCACAGGCCAAGGTAGGGCACGCCGTGCTCACGGGCGTAGCGTGCGCCGAGCACCTTGCCCTCGATGCCGCGGTGTCCGAAGCCACCCGGCACCACGATACCGGCCGCGCCCTCGAGGCGCGAGGGATGATCCTCGGGACGAAGGGCTTCCGAGTCCACCCAGCGCATGACGATGTCACGCTCCTGCGCCCAGCCAGCGTGCTTGAGTGCTTCGGTCACCGAGAGGTACGCATCGGGCAGCTCGATGTACTTGCCCACCAGCGCGATCTCGAGCGACGGCTTGGGCCGCTTGATGCGCTCCACGAGTGTGCGCCAGGCGTCGAGGTCGACCGGGCTCGCCCGCTCCGCGAGACCGAGCTCGCGGACGATGAGATCGCCCAGGCCCTGGTCCTCGAACTGGAGCGGCACCTCGTAGATCGTCTCGGCCGTCTCGGCCGGGATGACCGCCTCAGGGGCGACGTCGGTGAAAAGGGCGATCTTCTCGCGTACCTCGGCGCTCACGGGATGGTCGGAGCGGAGCACGATGATGTCGGGCTGGATGCCGATGCCGCGGAGCTCCTTGACCGAGTGCTGTGTCGGCTTGGTCTTGAGCTCGCCGGTGGCGGCCAGGGCCGGCAGGAGCGTCACGTGGACGTAGAGCACGTTGGTTCGGCCCACGTCCTTGCGCATCTGGCGGATGGCTTCCAGGAAAGGCAGCGACTCGATGTCGCCGACCGTCCCGCCCACCTCGACGATGACCACGTCGGCCCTGCCGTCGCGCGCGACGCGCCCGATGCGCTCCTTGATCTCGTTGGTGATGTGGGGGATGACCTGGACGGTCCCGCCCAGGTAGTCGCCGCGCCGCTCCTTGGCGATGACCGCCTGGTAGATGCGCCCCGTGGTGACGTTGCTGAGCTGGGTCAGGTTCTCGTCGATGAAGCGCTCGTAGTGGCCGAGGTCCAGGTCGGTCTCGGCGCCGTCGTCCGTGACGAAGACCTCGCCGTGCTGGTACGGCGACATGGTGCCCGGGTCCACGTTGATATAGGGGTCGAGCTTCAGGATCGAGACGGAGAGCCCGCGGCTCTTGAGCAGGCGGCCGATGCTGGCGGCCGTGATGCCCTTGCCCAGGGAGCTGGTGACGCCTCCGGTCACGAAGACATACTTCGGCACGGACAGGTTCCTCCGGGGTTTTTCCGATGGTACGGGGTGCGCGCGCGGGGTGCAAGGATCGCCCGCTCGACCGACCCTCCGCGTTCGCAGGCGATCCTGCGGCCACCGGCCATACCCAGGCCCCGCGACCCGTCGCGACTTGCCGGATGTCCGCGCGCTAGCGTCCCACGAGAGCCTGGTAGTAACCCGAGTCGGAGTAGCGGCTGGCGTCACCCCACAGCTGGAGCGACAGCTCCGCGACCTGGTCCATCCGCAGCTCCGCTGCGTTCTCGAGGTCGATATCACCGGCCGGATCTCCATCGCGTAACGGGGTGGTCTGAGCCGGATTCGCTGAGCCGGCGCGGTCTGTGACTCCCGCGCCAGGGCAAACGCCTCATCCAGTCCCCTCAGGCGGCAGGTCCGTGCGAACCGTGCTGGCCACGGCATCGAGGACCTCCGGCAGCCGCACGACGAATGCGGGGTCGCTCAGCTTCTTCCGCAACTGGAGAAGCATCTGCTGCTGCCTCAGTGATCGCCCGCGTTGCTGCCACCCCCCTTCCGCGAGCGGACGTACCTCACGGCTGTGGCGCCATCAAGGTGCTGTGGACCGGCGTCGAGGAAGAAGCCGTCCGGCCTCGTACTCCGGGTCCGCGATCGGCTCCTTGACCACCACGTCGACGCCGCCCACGACGTCCACCAGCCGCTGGAAGCCCAGATGTCGACGGTGGCGTAGTGGTCGACCTCGACCCCAGCAGGAAGTCGATCTGTCCCACCAGGGTCCCCATCGGCCCGTCCGGATACAGGGCCGGGTTCGTCTGGGCCTCCACCAGCAGCTGGTTCAGCTTCTGTTCATGCGTCCTGCCCCAGTACTGCGGGAAGCGCGTGATGTTGCGGGGGATGCTCATCATCTTGAGGGTGCCGGCGCCCGGTCGAAGCTGGCGAGGATCATCGAATCGGTCAGGCGATGCTCCGCCGGCGATACGGAGTGGAGTCGACGCCGACGAAGAGGACGTTCTGGAACCCGTCATCGGCCACCTGGCGGGAGGGCGTGTGGGGATGGGACTGGCTGGTACGACGAAGGTCTGCCTCGACCCGGGAGAGCTGCCCGGCGCGGGAGAGGCTCCGGGTGTCGATGGCGGGAAGGTGGACAGCGGCACATCCGAGGTCTGCGGTGGCTGGAAGATGGCCGTGCCCGCCCGATAGAAGGCGAAGGCCCACCACCCGGGAACGGCGTGCACGGCCACGACGATGACCCCGAGCGTGACCAGCATCCCACCGGGAGCCATCCGTCGGCGGGAGCTGGGTCCGCGTCGTCATCGCGGTGCAGCTTTTCGCTCACGCGTGACCGCCAGCCACGACGCATGCAGCATGGACGCGAGGCGCCAGACGGCCAAGGCGGCGATGCCGGCGAGGACGAGCAGCGCCACCGCAGGGTCGAGTAGTCGCGCTACCAGTGATTCCAGGCCGCCCAGCGCCAGCGACAGCAACCCGACCGCGACGAGGATGGGCGGGATGGCGTAGATGACGGCGGAGATGCGCCTTCCCATGTACCACTGCCCGAGGCCTGGCCACAGGAACGAGAGCAGGACGGCCACCGCGGGGAGCGGGCGGGGATGAGGGTGGACGCGTCGGCTCCGGCTCCGTGCCCTCGTCCAGCCCGGGATCGACGGCAGAAGGGTCGATCCATCGCGGGAGGTAAGATGATCCGGGAACGGCAGCCTGGCCGACGACCGACGAGCCGCGGCGGCAGCGGCCCCGGCCGAGTTCCTCATGGTCAGCCGCCCGGCCCCAGCCGCGGCCCTCGCCCACACCTCCGGCCCGCAGATGAGGCGCGCGCGGCGCCGGGGCATGCTCGGCGCATGGTCAGCCGCCGGGCGGCCGGCAGCTGGCCGCGCGGGGGTCGATGCAGCCAGTCGGTCACCTCGGCGAAGGTATCCCACCGCTGGTGGCCCACCTCCGCCCACAGATGCGCGCGAGAACCCTCGGCGAAGACCATGGCGCGGTAGCCGCGAAGCGGGGCTCGTGCCGTCGCCGACGAACAGCACGGCTTTGTCGGTCGCCTGGTGGGCGCGGACCCGCTCCCGCTTGCAGGTGCCGGTACACGAAACGTCGCGGATGGCCGCAGCCGGGAAGCCCATGCAGCCAGTCGGTCACGTTCGTGGCGAAGGCAGGTCCCGAGCCCCAGACGCTCGAGGTTCGACGCGACGTAGAAGCCGAGCTCGATGCGCGCTCACGACCTCGATGGTCGCCTGTACAAGCGCGCGGCGCCGACGAAGGCTGAACGTCCTCCATCCTGCACATCGACGCGGCCGTCTCGCGCAACAGGGCGCATCGCGGGGCAGCACGTGCACACGTCCCAGCGCATGAGTTCGCGCGAGCCGACGGTGCCGGCATCGTAGGTTGCGTCCTTGGCAGCGTTCGTGGCCTGGTCGGACACGAATCTTGAGCCATCAGGCGGCAGCGACATCCGTGATGCTGGTCGGACACGAACTGCGCCGTCACATCCCGACATCCTGCCGGTCAGCGTAGTCGACCAGGACGGAGAGACGGGCGCGCCATGGCGCGGGGGAGTTCATCGGGATGAGGTCCGCGGCCGGCACCGGCGCAGGATATCGGCGGCCATCGGTCAGGGCCCCGGAGCGCCATCTTCCTTGCGGCCGTCCGGCACCGGCGCGGAAGTCGGTCAGGGTTCCTTCGCCCGCGCGGTTCCTCGAGCCCGGACCAGGGCATAGGTCACGTCACGCATAGTCACATCGGGCATATGCCCCGATCCGCGTAGACGGGATGGAGCGGACCCCGAGTCGCGCGTATGCCCGGCCCCCGGGGATGGTCCGGGACGGTAGCGGCGGTGTCCGTCGAGCTCCAGCCGCCCGCTAGCGTCCCACGAGAGCCTGGTAGTAACCCGAGTCGGAGTAGCGGCTGGCGTCACCCCACAGCTGGAGCGACAGCTCCGCGACCTGGTCCATCCGCAGCTCCGCTGCGTTCTCGAGGTCGATATCACCGGCCGGGATCTCCATCGCGTAACGGGGTGGTCCGAGCCAGATCTGCTGAGCCGGCGCGGTCTGTGACTCCCGCGCCAGGGCAAACGCCTCATCCAGTCCCTCAGGCGGCAGGTCCGTGCGAACCGTGCTGGCCACGGCATCGAGGACCTCCGGCAGCCGCACGATGATCGCGGGGTCGCTCAGCTTCTTCCGCAACTGGAGAAGGATCTGCTGCTGCCTCAGTGATCGCTCCGCGTTGCTGCCACCCCCCTTCCGCGAGCGGACGTACCTCACGGCTGTGGCGCCATCAAGGTGCTGTGGACCGGCGTCGAGGAAGAAGCCGTCCGGCTCGTACTCCGGGTCCGCGATCGGCTCCTTGACCACCACGTCGACGCCGCCCACGACGTCCACCAGCCGCTGGAAGCCCAGGATGTCGACGGTGGCGTAGTGGTCGATCTCGACCCCCAGCAGGAAGCTGATCTGTCCCACCAGGGTCCCCATCGGCCCGTCCGGATACAGGGCCGGGTTCGTCTGGGCCTCCACCAGCAGCTGGTTCAGCTTCTGTTCATGCGTCCCGCCCCAGTACTGCGGGAAGCGCGTGATGTTGCGGGGGATGCTGATCATCTTGAGGGTGCCGGCGCTCCGGTCGAAGCTGGCGAGGATCATCGAATCGGTCAGGCGATGCTCCGGCCGGCGATACGGAGTGGAGTCGACGCCGACGAAGAGGACGTTCTGGAACCCGTCATCGGCCACCTGGGCGGGAGGGCGTGTGGGGATGGGACTGGCTGGTACGACGAAGGTCTGCCTCGACCCGGGAGAGCTGCCCGGCGCGGGAGAGGCTCCGGGTGTCGATGGCGGGAAGGTGGACAGCGGCACATCCGAGGTCTGCGGTGGCTGGAAGATGGCCGTGCCCGCCCGATAGAAGGCGAAGGCCCACCACCCGGGAACGGCGTGCACGGCCACGACGATGACCCCGAGCGTGACCAGCATCCCACCGGGAGCCATCCGTCGGCGGGAGCTGGGTCCCGCGTCGTCATCGCGGTGCAGCTTTCGCTCACGCGTGACCGCCAGCCACGACGCATGCAGCATGGACGCGAGGCGCCAGACGGCCAAGGCGGCGATGCCGGCGAGGACGAGCAGCGCCACCGCAGGGTCGAGTAGTCGCGCTACCAGTGATTCCAGGCCGCCCAGCGCCAGCGACAGCAACCCGACCGCGACGAGGATGGGCGGGATGGCGTAGATGACGGCGGAGATGCGCCTTCCCATGTACCACTGCCCGAGGCCTGGCCACAGGAACGAGAGCAGGACGGCCAGCGCGGGCGAGCGCGGCGGGGAGGAGGGATGACGTGTCGGCTCCGGGTCCGTGCCCTCGTCCAGCCGGGGATCGACGGCAGAAGGGTCGGGATCCATCGCGGGAGTGTAAGAGCGATCCGGGAACGGCCGCCCGGCCGACGACCGACGTAGCCGCGGTCAGCGGCCCCGGCCCGAGTTCCCTATGGTCAGCCGCCCGGCCCGGGTCCCGGGGTCGTGCGCCCCTCGCCCCACACCTCCGGCCCGCAGATGAAGGCGCGTGGGCCCGGTGCGTGCTCGGCGCGCCAGCGTGGAAGGTCCCCCGGGTGGGCTGGCAGCCGGCCATCGCGGAACGCTCGATGTAGCCAGTCGGTCACCTCGGCGAAGGTATCCCACCGCTGGTAGGCCCAGCCCTCCGCTTCGCAGATGCGCGCAAGCGAACCCTTGGCGAAGACCACGTCGGCGTGGGCGGCGGCGAAGCGGTCGCTCGTGCCGTCGCCGACGAACAGCACGGCCCTGTCGGCCGACTGGTGGGCGCGGACGCGCTCTCGCTTGCAGGTGCCGCACACGAAACACCGCGGATGGCCGTACGGGAAGCCCATGCCGGCACCACCGTTCGCCACGCGGTTCTCGTTCGTGGCGATGGGCAGGTCCCCGA
>JAUJNA010000002.1:156646-159536 GCA_030446555.1 Chloroflexota bacterium
GCTTCCTCGTCAGCTTCCTCGGTCAGCTTGAGCCAGATGAAGAGCCCGGCGAGCACGACGAGCGGGATGATGATCATCGCCGCCAGCAGCACGCCCAGCGCGATGCCGAGCATCTTGAGCAGTCTCATCCTTGGCGGACCTCCTGGTCGGGTCGGTGTCGGGGCCAGTGTATGGGGTCGCGCGCTCAGCCGCTGCCGACCGGTCGCGCCCGTGGTCGCGGCACGTTCGTGCGATCACCGCGCCAGGCGTGGCCGGCTTCCACGAGCGAAGCGAGCTCCTCGGCCGTGAACTCGGAAAGGACGTGGCGGGCACCGGCTCGGGTGCCCATCAGCAGTCGAACGACGTAGGAGCCCTCCTGCTCCAGGAAGAAGATGTCGCGAGGCTGCTGCTGGTCGATGTACCGGTCGATGACCCGCAGCGTCTTCTCGTATGGCCCGGCGGGTCGGGCACCGGGCCGCGGCTTGCCACCGCGTCGACGCGCGATGCCGGCCTCGATCGAGCGATCGATGTCCTCGTGCGGAAGGTGGCGCTCTCCTTGGCGAAATCGAGCAGCGGATCGGACCAGGCGCTGACCTCAGCCTGCGCCACGAGCCCTTGGATGATGAAGCCGTCGGGTGCCTCGGTGACCAGGATCTCGCGCATGCCGCGCTGGTCCAGGAACGCGCCGATCGAGCGGAGCACCTCCTCGTAGTCCTGCCGGGGACTCCCCTCGTAGATGCGCAACGGGACCTCCCGGTCGGTGGGCCCCGCTCAGGAGCCGGTGATGAGGTCGAAGAGCCCGCGCTCCTTGGCGCGCCGCTCGCTCCAGCGGTAGGTCGCGACGGCGGCGAGTGTAACGACGGCCGTGGTAGCGAGCAAGACGAGCAGCGACTCGCCGCCTCCCGGCACGGAGCGCCCGGTGAGTTGCGCGAAGAGGGACCCCGGGCCACCGATGGCCGACACGATGTCCGGGAACAGCGCACGGCGGACGGCCTCCAGCCACCACGTGAGCGGCGTGACCAGGCCGGCCGCCTGAGCGATCGTCGGCAGCACGGACAACGGGAACACGGCACCGACGACGAGGAACAGCGCACCCGCCACGGCCTCCGGGTACTGCCATGCGTCCTGGCGTGTCTGCATCGTGACCGAGGCCATGATCAGCCCCATCGCGAGGATCGCCACCAGGCCGAGGCCCATCGCAAGGACGAGCAGGAGCCAGTCGACCCGGGCCACGTCGAACTCGACGCCCAGGAAGATGATGCCCAGCGCGAGCGTCACGACCGCGCCGAAGCCGCCGATGACGACTCGTGCCACGCCGCGTCCGAGCAGCAGCACGAGCAGGTCGTTCGGGCTCACGTACAGGTACTTGAGCATCCGGTACCGCTCGCGATCCTCGAGCACGGACATCGCCAGTCCGGCGATGCCGCCCATCACGAAGGACCACAGCGCGCTGCCGATGACGACGAAGGCGCGGAACGCTTGATCCGCGCGGCCGCCGCTGATGACCTCGAGCATGAACACGAGGATGAGCGCCCCGAAGACGGGCTTGGCCACCGAGTAGATGAAGAAGAGGAGCGGGTCGGCCCAGTTCGCCTCGGTCTGCCAGCCAAGGCGGGCCGCGGTCCGGAAGGCACGCCAGGCCTGCCTCAGCTCGCCGCGGCGGCCGAGGTGCGGATCGGCGCTCCGCGTCCACGACGGCCCCGCCTCGGTGAGTGCCGTCATGAGCCGCGCATCGTCAGACGGCCCTCTTGTCGCGCCAGCCGCTCGATGGACTTCAGGAGCACGCGCGCGAGGCCCACGAAGACGACCGTCATGACGAGGAGCACCAGGACCTCCACCTCCGGTGGGAGTGCGCCCTGTGTGAAGGCCGAACCGGCGAAGGCGAGCTGGCGCATGGCGTCGAGGCCCACGGCGAGCGGGATGGTCGAGATGGCGAGCACACCGAGCATGCCCAGCCGGCCCACCGGGAAGTTGAGGCCCGACACGAAGTAGACGGGCTCCTGGAGCAGCTGCGTCATGTGCCATGCCTCACGGCCCCACAGCAGGAACAGGGTGGCGAGGACCATCCCCAGCCCGTACAGCGAGGCAAGCGTCAGGAAGAAGACGGCCAGCAGCAAGGCCCACTGGTCGACCGCGAAGACGACGCCGTAGAACACGGTCCCGATGACGAGGACGACCGCCGCCCGGAAGCAGCTCATGAGCAGACCCCCCACGGCCATCCCGAGCAGGACCGACATCATGCTCATGGGCGCCGTGAAGTAGATCTCCAGGTTGCCCTGGTCCTTCTCCCAGTAGAGCTGCGCAGCCATGAGCCACATCACGTTGAGCCAGAAGGCGGTCATCGCGCCACCCAGGACGACGAACCCGACGAACTCCGGTGGTGCCTGGAGCGCGCGGTAGACGAAGACGAACGCGGACGTGGTGAGGAACGGAAGCATGATCTCGAAGAACAGCCACGACTTCTCGCGGCTCGTACCGATGACGCGCGGGTAGGCACGCCCCGAGATGGTGCGCAGATTCGTCACCAGGACGCGCCGCGGATCCCATCGTGCTGCGTCGGCCGGGGAGCGCGTGGGCCGGTACACGTACGGGTTCCGCACCGTGGCGGCCGGCGCCGCGTCGCCGGTCGTGCTCATCGTGCCTTCTCCACGACCTCGGCCGACTGGTACGAGTCATCGGCGGGGCGGTCGGCGGGCGGCTCCAGTCGGTCGTTCGGCGGCTCCAGGCGGTCGGCGGGCGGCCTCAGGCTGTCGGGCGCGGCCCCCGGCGCGGCCTCGGTCGCATCCTCGAACCCGCGGCCCACGAGCTCGACGAAGACGTCCTCCAGGCTGGGTTCCGACTTCTTGAGCGAGACGATGCTGGAGCCCAGTCCCCCGAGCGCTGACACGACACCGCCGAGAGCCGCGTCCTC
>JAUJNA010000002.1:159636-213202 GCA_030446555.1 Chloroflexota bacterium
TGCTGGAGCCCAGTCCCCCGAGCGCTGACACGACACCGCCGAGAGCCGCGTCCTCCGCAAGAGCCAGCTTCACCAGGACCGTCTGACGCTCGGCGGATGCGGCACCGTCGGCGCTGGCCGGCACGACCGCGCTCAGGACGCCGGGCAACGGCGTCAGCGCCGCCGGCCCGCGCTCGAGGCGGTCCAGCTCCAACTCGAACACCGAGTCCGCCTGCACACGGCGCTTCAGCTCGTCGGGTGTGCCGATGGCCAGGATCCGGCCGTGATCCACGATGGCCAGCCGGTCACAGAGCTCCTCCACCTCGGCCATGTAGTGGCTGGTCAGCAGGATCGTGCGGCCGGGCACGGCGCGTTTCCAGTCGACCACCAGCTCGCGCACGGAACGGGCGGCCGAGACGTCCAGGCCCAGGGTCGGCTCATCGAGGAAGAGGATCCACGGATCGTTCAGCAGGCCGCGCGCCAGGTTCAGCTTCTGACGCTGACCGGTGGAGAGCGTGGATACCTTCTGCTCGCGCTGCTCCTGGAGGCCCACGAGATCGATCAGCTCGTCCACGCGGCGCCAGCCCTCACGAACGCCGATGCCGTAGAACTGACTGAACATCCAGAGCTGCTCGCGCACCAGCAGCAGGCCGTACCCCGACTGTTCGCCGCCCGAGACGATGTTCATGATCCGGCGGATCTGGGCGGTCTTTCGAGCGACGTCGAAGCCGAAGACGCTGGCCGTGCCGGACGTGGGCAGGAGCAGCGTGGTGAGGATCTTGATGAGTGTCGTCTTGCCGGCACCGTTGGGCCCGAGCAGGCCGAACAGCTCGGCCGGCTCGACCTGGAGGTCGATGCCGTCGAGGGCCACGATCGGCTCCGGCTTGGCCTTGTAGACGCGCCGCACGGCGCGCGCGTCGATGGCCAGCTCCGTGACAGAGCGCGAGGACGCGTTCGCAGGTGTGTTCGAGGGTGAGGAGGACACGGTGAACCCCGGGGATCCGTCGCTGGATGAACGGGTGGGCGACCGTCGACGGCGGTCGTCGCGGTCCGCGGAAAGCGACTAGAGGTGCGGCGTCACCGGCTTCTCACGAACGCTGCGCATGGTATCACCGGGGTCCGTCGGGACTTGGTCGCGGGCTGATGCGCCGCGCAGCCAGCCATCCCGGAGGTGCGACGGGCTCAGGTAGTCAGCCGCGCCGCGCTCCGTGACGAACGACCGTTCCCCATCGGGTCCGACGAGCGCCACGAGCCGCCCCGTGGGACGAGCCACCGTCACCGCGCGCACCGTGACCCCCTCGACACGTAGCGCCGCGGTCAGGCGCCGACCCCATCCGTCCTCTCCCACCGCACCGATCAACGTCGCGCGGCCGCCCAGGCGAGCGAACGCGCGGGCGGTGTTCGACGCCGATCCGCCGGCTCGGAAGCGCACCGTCCCAGGGACGTCGCTGCCACGGAGCAGGCGGCCCATCGGTGAGGCCACGACATCGACCAGGATGTCGCCCAGGACGACGAGGTGCGGCCGGCGCGATGCGGATGACAGGTTCACCTACCGGGGCGGGCTGGGGAGGTTCGAGCTCGGCGACTATGATGGCCGGACATGACCATCACCGCCGGTCCGACCGAGCGAGTCGACCACCGCTTGGCCATCGACACCATCCGCACCCTGTCGATCGACGCGGTGCAGGCGGCGAACAGCGGACACCCCGGGGCGCCGATGGGCGCCGCGCCGATGGCGTACGTGCTCTGGACGCGCTTCCTTCGCCACAGCCCCACCCGGCCCGACTGGTTCGACCGCGACCGCTTCGTGCTGTCGGCCGGCCACGCCAGCATGCTCCTCTACTCGCTGCTCCACCTCACCGGCTACGACCTGCCGCTCGACGAGCTGAAGCGCTTCCGCCAGTACGGCTCGCGCACCCCAGGGCACCCCGAATGGGGCGTCACGCCCGGCGTCGACGCGACCACCGGACCGCTGGGACAGGGCTTCGCCAACGCGGTCGGCATGGCCATGGCGGAGCGCCGGCTGGCAGCCGAGTTCAACCGGCCCGGCCACGAGATCATCGACCACGCGACGTACGGGATCTGCTCCGACGGTGACCTCCAGGAGGGCATCGCCTCCGAGGCCGCCAGCCTGGCGGGCCACCTGCGCCTGGGCAAGCTGCTCTTCCTCTACGACGACAACCACGTCCAGCTCGACGGGCCCACGGCATGGGCGTGGAGCGAGGACGTGCTGAAGCGTTTCGACGCCTACGGCTGGGACACCGCCCGGGTGGAGGACGGGAACGACCTCGAGGCGATCGCGTCCGCCATCGAGGACGCGCGCCGGGACCAACGCCCCAGCCTCATCGCGGTGCGGACCGTCATCGGCTACGGGGCTCCGAACAAGGCCGGCACGCAGAAGGCCCATGGCTCGCCGCTCGGCCCTGACGAGGTGCGCGCGACGAAGGAGGCATACGGCTGGGATCCCGAGACGACCTTCCTGATCCCCGACGAGGCGCTCGTCCACTTCCGGGAGGCCGTGGAACGCGGCGCGAAGCTGGTCGACGAGTGGGAACAGCGGTTCGCCGCGTACGCCGATGCTCACCCCGACGAGGCGGCCGAGCTGCGACGCCGCATCGGGGGCCACATGCGCGACGGCTGGGAGAAGGACCTGCCGCGGTACGAGGAGGGCGCGGCGCCGCTCGCCACGAGGAACGCCTCGCAGGACACGCTCCAGGCCCTGGGCACGAGCGTCCCGGAGCTCTTCGGCGGCGCGGCCGACCTCTCGGAGAGCAACCTCACGGACATCAAGGGCGGTGGCGACTTCACGGCCGAGGTGGGCGATCGCAACATCCGCTTCGGCGTCCGCGAGCACGCCATGGGTGGCGCGGCCAACGGGATCGCCTATCACGGCGCCTTGATGCCGTATGTGGCCACGTTCCTCAACTTCAGCGACTACATGCGCGGCTCGGTGCGTCTTGCGGCGCTATCCCGGCTGCACGTCATCTACGTCTGGACGCACGACTCGGTGGGCCTGGGCGAGGACGGCCCAACGCACCAGCCCATCGAGCACTACGCGGCGCTACGCGCCATGCCCAACGTCTGGTTCCTCCGCCCCGGCGACCCGAACGAGGCGGTCGCCGCGTGGCGGCTGGCGGTGGAGCGGCGTGACGGCCCGGTGGCCCTCGCCTTCACCCGACAGAAGCTGCCGGTGCTTCCCGGCACGGCTGGCCTCGCCACGGACGGCGTCTCGCGCGGCGCCTACATCCTGGCCGACGCGGTCGACGAGGATGGGAACGCCGTGCAGCCCGACCTCATCCTCCTCGCCACGGGCTCCGAGCTCCAGCTCGCCATGGCCGCCCGGGAGGAGCTAGTCGGCGAGGGGATGCGCACGCGCGTCGTGTCGATGCCCTGCTGGGAGCGGTTCGAGGCCCAGCCGGAGGAGTACCGCGAGGTCGTGCTGCCACGGACGTGCACCAAGCGGCTGAGCATCGAAGCGGGCGTCTCACAGGGCTGGGACCGCTGGGTGGGCGACGAAGGCGCGATGCTGGCCATCGAGCGCTTCGGTGCATCCGCGCCGGCCGACGACATCTTCCAGCACTTCGGCTTCACCGCTGGCCACGTCGCGGAGATCGCCCGGGCCGTCCTCACGGGGCGGGCCGAGCGCGTCATCTCGCCGGCGCCCGATCACGTCGCGCCGGGCGATCCCGTAGCCTCGGCCGGAGCATGAGCCAGCGATGACCGACGCCCTGTCGCCTCCTCGCCCGCTGGATGACGCCTTCCGACTCCCGATCCGTCTCCCGGCCGAGTTGCGTGCCGTCGTGGACGATCGGATCCACCGGGCGCTCTCCGAGCGCTGGGCGGAGCGGCTCTGGGAACGGGACGCCACGCTGTGGACCGAGGACCCCTCGGTCGCGGCGAGGATCGGTCACCGTCTCGGCTGGCTGGAGGCCCCCGAGACCTTCGCGGACCGGACGGATGAGCTGGTCGCGTTCGCCGCCGCGGTCGTCGAGGAGGGTTTCGAGCGCGCCGTCCTGTGCGGCATGGGCGGCAGCTCGCTCGCTCCCGAGGTCCTGGATCGGGCGTTCCCCCGCTCCGCGCACGGCATCCCGCTCAACGTGCTGGACTCGACCGACCCGACGGCAGTGCGCGCTGCCACGGCCGATGCGGACCTGGCCCGGACGCTCTTCGTGGTGGCCTCCAAGTCGGGCACCACGACCGAGACGCTGGCCTTCCTGGCCCACTTCTGGCAGCTCGTGCACGAGGCACACGGACGGGGTCCCGAGGCAGAGGTGGGCGAGCACTTCGTGGCCATCACCGATCCGGGCAAGAGCCTCGAAGCGTTCCCACGCAGCGGGGCCTTCCGCTCGGTCTTCCTCAACCCGGAGGACGTCGGCGGGCGGTACAGCGCCCTGACCTACGTGGGCATGGTGCCGGCGGCGTTGCTGGGGCTGGAGCTGGACGAGCTCATGCGCGGCGCGCGGCTGATGGCCGAGCGTTGCCGCGCCACGGACGAGACGAATCCGGGCATCTGGCTGGGAGCCGCGCTGGCCGCCCTCGCACGCGCCGGGAGGGACAAGCTCACGTTCGTCATCGAGCCGTCCCTGGTCGCGTTCGGCGCCTGGGCCGAGCAGCTCATCGCCGAGAGCACCGGCAAGCAGGGGACGGGCATCGTGCCGGTCGACGGCGAGCCGCTGGGCGAGCCCGCTGTCTACGGCACCGACCGCGTCTTCCTCCGCCTGGGACGTGCCTCCTCGCGCGATTGGCGTGGCGCAACGGATGCCGCCCTGGACGCGCTGAGCGAACACGGACATCCGGTCATCGACCTGCTCCTCGAAGGCGGCGAGTGGCTCGGCGGCGAGTTCTTCCGCTGGGAGTTCGCCACGGCCGTGGCGGGAGCCGCGCTGGGCATCGATCCCTTCGACGAACCCAACGTGACCGAGTCCAAGGACAACACGCGGCGGGTCCTCGCGGCCTTCGGTGAGACGGGCTCGCTGCCGCACGATCCTCCGCTGCGCGAGGAGGGCCGCCTCCGGTTCTTCGGCGACGCGCCACTTCGCCTCACCGAACCCGGCACCGACCTGACCACGGAGCTGCGACGGCACCTCGATCGCGCGCGGCCCAACGGCTACATCAGCATCCAGTCGTACCTGGCAGCGACACCGGCCCGTGAGGCAGCGCTGCGCGACCTCCAGCGGACGCTGCGCGACTCGACGCATCGTGCCGTCACGCTGGGCTACGGGCCGCGGTTCCTCCACTCCACGGGACAGTCGCACAAGGGCGGCACGCCCTCGGGGTGCTTCGTGCAGCTCGTGGGCGGACATCCCGACGACCTGCCCATCCCGGGCCGCCGGGAGACCTTCGGGGTGCTCATCGAGGCCCAGGCACTGGGCGACTTCGCGTCGCTGGAGAGCCACGATCTGCCGGTGCTCCGTATCCACCTGTCGGACGACCCCGACGCCGGCTTGGCGGAGCTCCGGACCGTCGTGGAGCGCGCCCTGACCTGACCATCAGCCGGGCTCCCCCAAGGGGCCACCAGGACGGAGAGAGGGACCGTGGAGCTCGCGATCGTCGGACTCGGGCGCATGGGCGGCAACATGGCCCGCCGCCTCCACGTGGCGGGCCACCGGGTCATCGCCTACAACCGCTCTCGGGATAAGACGGAAGAGATCATGACCGAGGGCCTGGAGGGTGGCTTTACCCCTCAGCAGGTGGTGGGCATGCTGCCGGTCCCGCGCATCGTCTGGCTGATGGTCCCCGCCGGCGACGCCACTGAGGAGGCGCTGCTCGAGTTCGCGGAGCTGCTCACTGCGGGGGACACCCTCATCGACGGGGGCAATGCGAACTTCCACGACTCCAAGCGTCGTCATCAGATGCTCAAGGCGAAGGGCATCCGCTTCGTCGACGCCGGCATCTCGGGCGGTGTCTGGGGCCTCGAGAACGGCTACGGGACCATGGTCGGCGGCGACCCGGAGGCGGTGCAGCCGCTGGAGCCCATCTTCCGCGCGCTGGCCCCGGCTGACGGCGGTTACGTCCACTGCGGGCCGGCAGGCTCGGGGCACTACACGAAGATGGTCCACAACGGCATCGAGTACGGCCTCATGCAGGCCTATGCCGAGGGCTTCGAGATCCTCCACGCCTCCGACTACCCGCTCGACCTGGAGGCCATCGCCAAGGCCTGGAACAGCGGCACGGTCATCCGCTCCTGGTTGCTGGAGCTGGCGGGGCTCGCCTTCGAGCAGTACGGCGAGGGGCTCCACGAGCTTCGCGGCTGGGTGGCGGACTCGGGCGAGGGGCGCTGGACCGTCCAGGAGGCCATCGATCTCGACGTGCCGGCGCCCATCATCACGCTCTCGTTGCTGGCGCGTTTCCGGAGCCGCCAGGAAGAGAGCTACGGTGCCAAGGTGCTGGCCGCGCTGCGCCAGCAATTCGGCGGACATGCGGTACGGACGGAGGGGGCACCCGAATGACGGCCACTCGCCCGGCGAGACCCAAGCCGGCGCCGTCGCGGACGGCGGTGGGCACGACGCGCGCCACGAAGAGCCGCGATGCCCTCCACATCTACCGCGACGAGTCGGAAGCCCGGCCGGACAACCCGCTGCGGACGGGCACCCGCCTGGAACGGATCCCGGCTCCCTGCATCGTCGTCATCTTCGGTGCGACCGGCGATCTGGCTCAGCGCAAGATCCTGCCCGCCATCTACAACCTCCGCCGGGCCGGTCTCCTGCCGCCCGAGTCGGCCGTGCTCGGGTTCTCGCGCCGGCCGCTCTCCGACGACGCCTATCGGGAACTGTGCCGCAAGGCCGTCGCCGAGCACTCCCGCGTGAAGCTGGAGGACGGCATCTGGGACGACTTCGTGGAGGGCGTGCACTACCAGCAGGGTGAGTTCGGCGATCCCCCGGACTTCCGGGGGCTGGAGGAGCGACTGGAGCAGATCGACGACGAGCGCGGCACGCACGGCAACCGCCTCTACTACCTCGCCACGCCGCCCGCCGCCTACACCGACATCGTGGCCAATTTGGGCAAGGTGGGTCTCGACCGGCAGCGCGAGGGATGGGCGCGCGTGGTGATCGAGAAGCCCTTCGGGCACGACCTGGAGTCGGCCCGTCAGCTGAACGACGCGGTGATGCGCGTCTTCGACGAATCGCAGGTCTATCGCATCGACCACTACCTGGGCAAGGAAACGGTGCGCAATCTGCTCGTCTTCCGCTTCGGCAACGGCATCTTCGAGCCGCTCTGGAACCGCCGCTACGTGGATCACGTGCAGATCACTGTGGGCGAGGACCTGGGCATCGAGGGTCGCGGCGAGTTCTACGAGCAGGCCGGCGCAAGCCGCGACATCCTCCAGAACCACATGCTGCAGCTGCTCAGCCTGGTGTGCATGGAGCCGCCCATCGCCTTCGAGGCGGACGCACTCCGAGACGAGAAGGTCCGCGTGCTGCGTGCCATCGACCCCAGGTGGACCGAAGCCCGCGTCCGTGCCCAGGTCGTCCGGGGTCAGTACCAGGCTGGCTGGTCCGCTGACCACAAGGTGCCGGGCTATCGCGAGGAGCCGGAGATCGCCCCTGCCTCGCGGGTCGAGACCTTCGTGGCCCTGAAGCTGGAGGTGCAGAACTGGCGCTGGGCCGACGTGCCGTTCTACCTGCGCACCGGCAAGCGGCTGCCCAAGCGGGCCAGTGAGATCGCCATCCAGTTCAAGCAGCCGCCGCTCATGCTCTTCCGCGACGGCACGACCAACCCCGAGCCGAACCTGCTCGCGATGCGCATCCAGCCCGATGAGGGCATCCTGCTGCGCTTCGCCGCCAAGGTCCCCGAGCTGGGACTCGACGTGCGCAGCGTGAACATGGACTTCACCTACGGCTCGTCGTTCATGAGGGACGCCCCGGAGGCGTACGAGACGCTCCTGCTGGACGCGATGCTGGGGGATGCCTCCCTCTTCACCCGCGCCGACGAGGTGGAGGCTGCCTGGAGCATCGTGTCGCCCATCATCGAGACGTGGCGTGAGTGGGACCGCGAGGTGGAAGCGGGTGAGCAGCCCACGAAGGAGGAACGAGCGGGGACGCTGGCCGACGTGGACGGTGGAGAGGGCATCTGCTTCTACGAGGCGGGCACCTGGGGACCCGAGGCCGCGGACAAGCTCATCGAGCACGACGGGCGACGCTGGCGGCGCGTGTGACCGCCCCTCCCGCGAGAGCGACCGGGATGCCTCTCGCGCGCGAAGCCGCGACCACCCGTTGGCATGCCCGGGCGTCGAGCATCAGCGAGACGGTGGGACAGCTCACGCGCATCTGGGGCACGGCGGCGGAAGAGGAGGCTACGGCGGAGGCGGATGACGCTTCCAGCCGCATCAAGGGGCGCATGCGGACCAGCGTGCTGACCCTCGTCGTGATCGCGCTGCGTCCCGAGACGGCGGAGCGCGCGATGTCCATCGTCAATGCACTGGCTTCACGCCACCCCTCGCGGGCCATCGTGGTCTCGCCTGGTGATCCGGACGGGCCTACGACCTTCGATGCCCACATCTACGCCGCATGCCACCTGTCGCCCACCAGCCACGCCGAGGTGTGCACGGAAGAGATCTTCCTGAAGACCGGTGGTGAGCTGTCACAGCACCTCTCGACGGTCATCGCACCGCTGCTGATCCACGACCTGCCGGTGGTCCTGTGGTGGCCTGACGATCCGCCCTTCGGCAGCAAGCACTACCGCGATCTGGCCGACATGTGCGACACGCTGCTCGTCGACTCGGGCTCGTTCCGCGATGACGGGCGACACGGACTGAAGGGTCTGCTCGAGACGGTCGCGGCGGGCCACGCGGTGAACGACATCGGGTGGGCGCGGCTCGGCCTCTGGCGCGAGCTGCTGGCCAGCCTCTTCGACCACCCGCTGCTCATCGCCGAGCTGCCGGGCGTGCGGCACCTGCGCCTCGACGTGGCGCGTCCGGGCACCACGATGCGCATCTCCAAGGCGGCCTGCTTCGGCGGCTGGCTCGCCGCGCTCCTGGGCTGGACGGTCTCGCGACCGGTGCGCGAGACCGGCGGCGATCGCTTCGCCGGCGAGTTCCGCGTGGGACGGCGCACCGTGACGGTGGAGTTCCGACCCGTGGGCGCCGGCAGCGGTCCCAACGTACCGGGGACCGGCTCCCTCATGCGCGTCGATCTCGAGCTGATGCGCGGCCGAGCCCAGACGCGGGCGCGGGTCACACGCCAGGCGGACCACCTCCTGGCGACCGCCGACTGGAATGGAGCGCAGGTGGCTCGACGCGCCGGCCGGCTGGAGCCGTTCGAGGAGACGCCGTTCCTCGCCGAGGCGCTGGATCGGACCATGCAGGATCGCGTCTTCCAGATGGCGCTGGACAAGGCCGTGGAGCTGGTCGGCCAGAAGTGAACGAGGGGGATGGGGATGGCCGGCCGGAGGTCATCGTCCTCGATGATGCCGGCGCCATCGCCATGGAGGCGGCGTCCGGTCTGACCGCGGCCCTGGCGGAGGTGCTCGGCAACGGCGGGGAGGCCGCGCACCTGGCGCTCACGGGGGGATCGTCAGCCACCGCGCTGTATCTGGAGCTTCGCCGGCCTGAGCGGATCGCAGCGCTCGACTGGTCACGCGTCCATTTCTGGTGGGGCGACGAGCGCTTCGTGCCGCTGGACCACCCGGAGTCCAATGCCGGGACCGCGCTCCGGGTGCTCTTCGGCATGGGAAGCGGGCAGACCGATGCCTCCCTGGTGTTCCCGGCGCCGCCCGGGTCCATCCATCCGGTGCCCGTGGAGGAGGCACTCGGCGCGGGCGCGGGGGCCGAGAGGGCCGCGGCCTCCTACGAAGGGATCCTGCGCTCGACCGTCGCGTCATGGGAAGACGATGTGCCGCGTCTGGACGTCGTCCTGCTCGGGGTGGGCCCCGACGGACACATCCTGTCGGTCTTCCCGGGCAGTCCCGCTCTGTCAGCGCGAACCCCCCTGGCCATGGGCATCGAGGCACCCCGGCACGTGACGCCCCATGTGGGGCGCATCACGCTCTCACCGCGGATGCTGGAAGCCGCCGGGACGATCCTGGTGATGGCGCCTGGCGGCGGCAAGGCAGGCATCGTGGCCCAGGTGCTGCAGGGAGAACGGGACCCGGTGCGCTGGCCGGCACAGCTGGCGGTGCGTCGGAACGCCGCCTGGCTGCTGGACCGGGAGAGCGCCGCCCAGCTGCGCTGAGCAGGGATCCATCGATGGACGAGGCCCTGCTCCTGACCGCGCTCTTCTGTGGCACGGCCGTCCTCTACTCGTCGGTGGGGCACGCCGGCGCATCGGGATACCTGGCTGTGATGGGTCTCGTGGGCCTACCGGGGGCGGTGATGAAGCCGACCGCGCTGGTCCTGAACCTCTTCGTGGCCAGCGTCGTGACGATCCGTTTCGCGGCGGCCGGTCTGGTCGACTGGCGCCGGCTGGCGCCGTTCCTTGCCGGCTCCGTCCCGTTCGCCTTCCTGGGTGGCGCCGTGTCGCTGCCCGGCACGCTCTACCGCGTGCTCGTGGGCTTCGTGCTGGTGCTGGCGGCCGCTCGGCTGCTCCGAACGGCGAGCGAAGCGGGGCGGGAGAGCGCGATCGACGCGGTGCAGGACACCCAGGGGCGTTCGAGCCGGTACGGGACCATCCAGCCGCCGCCTCCCCGCGCCCCGGTCGCGGCGGGGGTCGGTGCCGGGGTCGGGACGCTGGCGGGGCTCACGGGCACCGGTGGAGGCATCTTCCTCACGCCCATCCTGCTCTTCGCCGGCTGGGCGACCACGCGGATGGCTGCCGGGATGTCGGCGGCATTCATCCTGGCCAACTCCGCAGCCGGCCTGGCCGGCAACATCATCAGCGTGCGTGCCGTCCCGGCCTCCATCCCGCTGTGGGTGGCGGCGGTCATGGTCGGCGCCCTGATCGGCTCATCGCTTGGCACGCACAGGCTGGGCACACCAGCGCTCCGGCGCCTGCTGGCGACGGTGCTGCTGGTGGCGGGACTCAAGCTGATCGTGCTGCCGTGAGCGCCCGTGGGTCCCTGGCAGCCGCACTGGATCGCATAGAGCAAGCGATGCCGCTGTGACCGGCATATCGGTGCCAAGGGCCACACAAGCAGGTGGCCAAGCACTCGTACAGCGACGGGCCTGAGCACGAACCGCTCGAAAGGAGGAAGCGACCCACCGTCGGGCACTGCGCGAGGCGCCTTGGGGCCTCGGTGATGCCTCATATGCCGGTGTGAGCGGTATCGCCATCCCTTGCCGTATCGCGGTCGCCTTGCCGCCCGTGATGACTCCCGCGCGCCGATCGATCCTGCTGCCCTGAAGTCGGTCGCGATCCGCCCGGTCGTGGGTCGCGTACACCGCTACAGTGCCGGCAGGCCCCGCACCGCACCCGGAGGTAGGACGGATGCTCGCTCGTTTCTTCACGCGCCTCATCGATGCCCAGTCGGTCTGGGCCCGGCCGCTCGGCGACTTCAATGGCCGCCTCCTGTCGGCGATCTTCCGCCCGCTCGGGTCCGTCAAGGACTTCCTGAACGGCAAGTGGCTGGGTCACGCGCTCCATCCGGCGCTGACCGACCTGCCCATCGGCATGTACACGCTGGTCATCCTCTTCGACGTCCTGGACCTGCGCCAGGCGGCGGATATCGCGCTCGTGGTGGGCATCCTGTCCCACGCCGCGGCGGCTCTCGCCGGTTTCGCCGACTACACCGACACGGACGGCAAGCCGCGCGTGGTCGCGACCGTCCACGCGACAGCGATGAGCCTGGGGATCATCACCTACATCGTCTCGCTCGCGGTGCGCCTGGGCGACCCCGTGGACCGGACGCTGCCCATCGTGCTCTCGCTGGTCGGGTACGGCCTGGTCATCGTGGGCGCGTACATCGGCGGCGAGGTCGTCTACACGCTGGGCAACATGGTCAACCGGCACGCCTGGCGTTTCGGGGCGACGGCCAAGTGGCAGGCGCTCGACGTGACCGACATCCCCGAGGGCGTGCCCGTCAAGGCCAGGGCCGGGGCTCAGACACTCGTCCTCGTTCGCCAGGGCGAGACGGTGAACGCCCTGCACGAGGTGTGCGCCCATGCCGGCGGCCCGCTCTCGGAAGGCACCGTCGTCGACGGGTGCATCGAGTGCCCCTGGCACGGGTCCCGGTTCGAGCTCACGACCGGCTACCGGAAGCGCGGCCCGACGACGTTCGACCAGCCGCGCTACGAAGTACGGCGAGCGGAGACGGGCGGGTGGGAGGTCCTTCGTGTCAGCGCGGGGAGCGGCGGGGAGCCCTGAGCAGGGGTCGCCACGGATGGACCGTCACGCACGCGCCACGGCGATGAGCGCCACGGCCACCATGGCCAGCAGGACGCCCGCGATCCGGATCCGAGCCAGTCGTTCACCGAGGAACACGCGCGCGAGGACCGCCGTGACCACCGGGTAGAGCGAGGAGAGGACGACCGCGACCGGAAGGTCGCCCGAGGCATCGGCCACGATGAAGAAGAGGTTGCCTCCCAGGTCGCCCAGGCCGGCCAGCACGATGAGGGGCACGACCGCCAGCGGGGCGCGCAAGGAAGGCCGGCGGCCGGCCGTCGTGAGCACCACGAGGAACGCCGAGATCACCGCGATGCCCGCCAGCCGCACGACGAGGATGGGCCACCACGTCTCGCCGCCCGCCAAGCGCGACTGGTCGATGGCCAGGAAGAACGTGGCGAATCCGAGACCGGCGGCCAGGACCAGACCCAGCTCCGTGGCCCGGCGGCCCTGCCGTGGAGAGCGGTGGTTCGCCACCGCCGGTCCGTCCGGGAGGCTTATGAGGACCACGGCCGCCAGGGCGGCCACGATGCCCATGATCAGCAAGGGTCCCGCTGGCTCGCCGGCGACCAGTCCCACGAGGGCGGGGATGGCTGCGCCCACCAGCGCCGCCAGCGGAGCGACGAGACCCATCGTGCCCCGGGAGAGCGCGAGGTAGAAACAGCCCAGCCCGCCCACGCCACAGCCGCCCGCCACCGCCGCCCATGCCAGGGCAGCGGCGGGTGGGTACGGCTCCCCTGCGTACAGCAGCACCAGGGCCGTGGCCACGAGCCCGACGAGCTGTCCGGCGGCCAGGGTCGTCGTCACGCTCCCGAGACGGCTGGAGATGCCGCCCGAGAAGTCGCCGATGCCCCAACAGAGCGCGGAGGCGAGGGCGGGAAGCGAGGTCGGCAGGGTCAGTGGCCCCCGGGTTCGGTGTCCCACAGGCTGGGTGGTGCCTCGACCGGCTCCGGGCCGACCGCGCGACCGACGGTACCGCCGGTCACCCGTCGAGCGGCGGGGATCGGCTGGGCGTGGGGCAGCGCCTGCGGCATGGGGTGATCGGCTGTCGCTGCGATGAGCTGCTCCCACCGGTCCGGCGACGTGCCGTTCGTGGCCTCGGGCGGTCGGTCCTCCGCGACGTCACGGGCAGCCGGGGCGGGCAGCTCGACCACCCGATCGGCGAGCTCGTCGTACCGCTCGGAACAGGTCAGGTAGACGACCTGGTGGTCCCGCGCGATCCGCTTCAGCAGCTCCACCGATCGCCGGGCACGCTCGTCGTCGAAGGTCACGAACGGATCGTCGAAGACGAGCGGCGGCCGGCGTCCCTGGGTCACCTGGCGCACCAGGCCCAGACGCGCCGCGAGGTACACCTGGTCGACCGTGCCTCGGGACAGGGTCCTCACGTCCACCCAGTCATCCGCTTCGACAGAGAAGACCCTCAGCCGGAGCTCGTTCTCATCGACCTTGACGCGGCGGTAGCGGCCGCCGGTGATGACGGCCACGTCCGCGCCCATCCCCTGCTCCAGGAACCGGGCTGCCTTCTGCATCGTGGCCTGCTCGGCAGCATCGAGACAGGCGAGTGCGGTCTCGTAGACGCGCGTGCGCCGCTCGCTGGCGACCAGGGCGGCACGAGTGGCGGCCAGCCGCTCCGTCGTGCTCGCCACCACCTCCGCGTCCACCGCGTTGGCGTCCACGCGCGCCCTGGCCCCGGCCTCGACCGCCACGGCCGACTCCCGCTCGGCACGGATGCGGTCCACCGCCGCTTCGGCTCGCCGGAGGTGCGCATCGGGCTCGGCACCCACGGCGCCCATGCCGGCGAGGGCGTGGCGCGCCTCGTCGGCCATGGCGGCCATCCGGTCGCGCATCCGCGCCGCGTCATCGTGCGCATCCGGGCGCTGGGAGGCCTCGGGTGCGTCTGTCAGCAGGCCCCGGTACTCGGCGCCCAGCCGCTCGATCCCATGCCGAGGACAGCGAGCTGTGCATCGCGTTCGCCGGCGATGGCTCGCAGTCGCTCCTCCACGTCAGCGCGGTCACGCGACCGAGCACCGATGCGATCATCGCGTCCCTCGTCCTGCAGCCGCTCTCCCGAGGCCCGCCACCGCAGGCGCAGGAGGGCAAGCGAGGCTCCCACGGCGGCGACCATGAAGAGCGCGCCGATCGCCAGGCCCACGGTGCCGCCAAGCCCCGTCGCCGCGACGAAGGCCCCGATCGCGAGAAGGAGGGGCAGCACCGGCAGGAGGGCGGCGCCTCGCCCGGGTGGGCTGGCTGCGACTGCTCCCGACGGTGCCGGCGACGCCTCGGGCTGCGTGGCCAGTTCCGCACGCCGCTCCGAGATCTCGTATTCCAGGTCCCGCAGACGCTCCACCCCGTTGCGCAGAACGGGCAGGGGCGTCGTGCTCGGGTGGCTCGTCTCGGCGGCGGCGATCTCCCCGCTGAGCTCCGACGCGCGGCGGTACCGGCGGTACTCCGCGTCGGCCTTGCCCAGTCGGTCCTGGGCTGCCACGGCCCGCTCCGCGGCATCCAGCTCCGCCGCGGCCCGGGCGAGGCGGCCATCGAGCGACTCGCGGCGCGCTCGTGCCTCGGCCAGCGCGCTCCGGTCACGCGACAGGGCAGCCAGCGCCGCCTCCCCTGTCGCAGCGTCGGCCGCGAGCCGTGAAACGGCATCGCGAGCCTGCTTCAGCGGGCCCGGGTTCTTGGCACCCTCGGAGCGGTACCGGGAGATCGCGTCCTGGAGCTTACGGCGAGCCGCCCACGTGCCCCGGTCGGCACCGCTCATCGACTGTTGGAGCCGGTCACGAAGGGCACCCTCATCACGGTCCAGGTCGGCCAGCTCGGCGTGGCGGATGCAGGCCGTGGAGCGGAAGAACCGCTCCGACGGCAGGCCCGTGAGCTCCGCCAGCCGGCGGTCCACGAGAGCCGGGTCGGTATGCACCTCACCGTCGAGCTCCAGCTCCGCCGTGCCGCGCGAGCCCGCGAAGGCCTTCGTCACTCGACCCGCGAGCCCGTCGTGCTGGAAGCGGAGCTCCACATGCGGGACAGCGTCGGGCTGTCCCCATGGACGCACGCTCTCCGTCTCCGCAGCGGTGGAGGTGGGCCTGCGGAAGAGCGCCATCTCGAGCGCACGCTGGACCGTCGTCTTGCCGGCCTCGTTGGGACCCCGGATGACGGTCAGGCCCTCTGCGAACCGGAGCTCCAGGGAGGCGTGCCGTTGGAAGTCGGTGAGACGAAGGCTCGTCAGCCGCATCAGACCAGCGTGACCCGCTTGGGGTCATCGAGGAGCGCGTGCAGCAGGTGGAGTGCCTCCCGGTGCTCAGCCGCCAGCTCGTGGGCACCGGCCGCCTCAGCCGCAGCGATGCGCGCCCCAAGATCGCGGGTGAACGCTCCGGCGATCGTGTCGGGTGGCGGCAGCGGGCCCTCGGGAAGGGCGGCGATCGAGGTGTCGCGGATGCGCACCTTGAAGAAGCCTGTCTGCAGCTGTCGCTCCAGCTCGTCGGCGTCCAGGTCGAGCGAGTCACGCGCCACGCCCACCAGGCGCACGTCGAGCACGAGGTCCGGGTCGGCCATGGACAGGAGCCGCTTCGCGAGATCGGCCTGCGAGACGACATCGGCGACGTCGACATCCGCCCCCCGGAAGCGTGTCCGGCCCACGGTGATCGGCTCGATGTGGACCCTGGGCCGGGCGCTTCGCGTCCCTGACGCCTCGCTGCCCGTCCCGTCGAGCGTGACCAGGAGGACATGGCCCGCGCCATCCTGGTCGACCGCCACCGGCTCCGGCGCGCCGGCGTAGGCCCACGTCGTCGCTCCGAACCTGCCATGGCGCATCGAGTGCCAGTGGCCGAGCGCGAGGTAGTCGAGACCACTCGCGGCGATCTCCTGCGGCGTGAAGAGCACGTCGTCCGACTCCACCTTGCCCTCCACCCGCAGCGAGCCGTGGATCATCCCGACCCGGCAGCGCGCCCGGTCATCCATCGGCGCGGTGAACGCGTGGAGCGGGCTCTGCGGCTGCTTCTTGGTGGGGAAGACCCGTCCGTGCACGACCATGTCCAGGTCGGCGAACGACACCTCCGGGTGCTCCGGCGTCAGCACCGTCAGGAGGTCGGATCCAGCGGGCAGTCCGGCCATGGCCGGTAGATCGAAGGCACGGTAGATGGACGTCGAGTCGTAGCAGTCGTGCGTGCCCGGGATGATGACCGAGCGGATGTGCCGCTTTGCGAGGCGCTCGAGCTCACCCACCGCGCGCTCCACGGAGCGCCGTGGCTGGGCGTTGGAGTCGAACAGATCACCACAGATCAGCACGACATCCGCCCCTCGCGCGATGGCGGTGTCGATGGCTCGCGAGAACGCGGCGAACTGGCGCTCGCGCTGCTCGGCGGCGACCTCTCCCAGGTCGTCGTGCCGCGCGCCGAGGTGGACGTCCGCCAGGTGCAGCAGCCGGACCATGATGTGTCCATCGTACGACCCGGAGGGTCCCCGCGCCCTGTCTCGACCACCCCGTCGGACGAACGGTGCTAGGCTTCAGGGAGCATCCGGTGCGCCCCAGACAGGGACCTCGGCAGAGCACCTGGGACGCGCGGCGCCCGGCCCTCCCCGACGCCACGCCTCAGTTTCGCGCTGCCGCCTGACGGGACGACGGGGTGCTGGAGGAGGTCCCGGCTGCTCTTCGGCTGCCCCCAGGGAGGTCTGTGCTCGTGTCCTACACCGATCGCAACGTGATGTGCCTTGATTGCGGCGTCGAGTTCATCCACTCGGCCGCCGACCAGGAGTTCTATGCCCAGAAGGGCTTCGCCTCTGATCCCAAGCGCTGTGCCAGCTGTCGCGCGACCCGCCGAACGATGCGCGAGTCGAGCAGCTACGACGTCCGCGATATCGGCGGACCGCGCGGGTACGAGCGGGGCGACTACCGGCCGGCGCGCGAGTACTTCGCGGTCATCTGCTCCAAGTGCGGCAATGCCGCGCAGGTGCCCTTCAAGCCGCGCATGGACAAGCCGGTCTACTGCTCCGACTGCTTCCGCCAGGAGCAGGCCGTCTGATCGGGACGCCGTCACCCACGGGTGGGCCCTTACCGGCCGAGAGTAGACTGCGGAGCTCGGGGGAAGCCCGGTCCGGTGGACCGTTCCGTTACCCGCCACCCAGGAGCGATGAGCCATGACCGACCTCGCGATCGCGCCGCGCCTCAAGATCACCTACGCGACGCTTCGCAACGACAACGACGAGTTGCACGCGCAGTACGAAGGGGGTCTGGAGCGCGCCCATGGGCTCCTCGGCGCGTACCACCGCAACCTCGTGGGCGGGGCGGAGCGCGACGGTGACGGGACCTTCGAGAAGCGCACGCCGATCGACGGCACGGTCATGGGCACCTTCGCCAAGGGAAGTCGCCAGGACGTGCGCGACGCCATCGACGCCGCCGAACGAGCCTTCCCGGTTTGGAGCCGCATGCCCTGGCAGGACCGGGTGGCTCTCCTGCGCCGCGTCGCTGACCTGATCAGCGAGCGCCAGATGGAGTTCTCGGCGCTGCTCTCGATGGAGGTCGGCAAGAACCGCCTCGAGGCACTCGGCGATGTGGAGGAGACGGCCGATCTCATCCGCTGGTCGTGCGACATGATGGAACGCAACGACGGATTCGATCATCCCATGGGCAACCTGGGTGACCCCACGGTCCACACGCGGAGCGTCCTGAAGCCGTACGGCGTCTGGGCCGTCATCAGCCCCTTCAACTTCCCCTTCGCGCTCTCCGGTGGTCCGGCGGGTGGTGCGCTCGTGGCCGGCAACACGGTGGTCTACAAGCCGTCCTCCGATGCGCCGCTCTCGGGAGTCTGCCTGGCCCAGGTGATGCAGGACGCCCGGCTGCCCGACGGCGTCTTCAACATGGTCATGGGCCCTGGCGAGTCCGTAGGCGCGGAGCTGCAGGAGAATGAGGCGGTCGACGGGATCATCTTCACAGGCTCGTTCGAGGTCGGCTTCAGCCTTTACAAGGGGTTCGCGGAGACCTTCCCGAAGCCGACCATCATCGAGATGGGCGGCAAGAACCCGGCCATCGTCAGCCGCCACGCCGATCTGGATGAAGCGGCCGAGGGAGTGATGCGTGCCGCCTTCGGCTTCACCGGCCAGAAGTGCTCGGCCAACAGCCGCGTCTACGTCGAGCGGCCCGTCCTCGATGAGTTCACCCGCCTCCTGCTCGACAAGACGCAGGCGATCACCATCGGTGACCCCACGCTCCGCGAGAACTGGCTGGGGCCGGTCATCAACGAGCGGGCGATGGCGCGCTACGAGAACGCGGTCGGCGAGGCGCGCACGGACGGGCGCCTGCTGATCGGCGGCGAGCGGCTCACCCGTGACGGCCTGGACAGCGGCTTCTTCGTCGCTCCCACCGTGGCCACGGACCTGCCTGTGGGTCATCGGCTCCTTCGCGAGGAGCTGTTCCTGCCCTTCACCGTGCTCGTGCCGGTCGACTCGATCGACGAGGCGCTGCGGCTCTCGAACGACTCGATCCTGGGGTTGACCGCCGGCTTCTACTCGGAGGAGGAGGCGGAGATCCAGCGCTTCCTCGACGAGATCGAAGCGGGCGTCATCTACGTCAACCGGCGCGCCGGCTCCACGACCGGTGCCTGGCCGGGCATCCAGCCGTTCGGCGGCTGGAAGGGCTCGACGGCCACCGGCAAGTCGGGCGGCGGGTTCTACTACGTCCAGCAATTCATGCGTGAGCAGTCCCAGACGATCGTGGAGTGACGACCATCGCCCAGCCAGAGGAGCGCGCGTGACCCAGCTGGCCAGCCGCCCGACCGATCCCACGACGCCTCGTCCCGCGCGGCCCGTGCCCGATCTGGTGACCGAGATCCCGGGGCCCCGAGCGCGCGCCCACGTGGAGTTCGACCACGGACTCACCTCCCCCAGCCTTCCCCGCGCGTACCCGCTCGTCCCTGTCCGCGGCGAGGGCGCGACCATCGAGGACATCGATGGCAACCTGTTCCTGGACTTCGCGGCCGGCATCGCCGTCAACTCCACCGGTCACGCGCACCCGCGGGTGGTAGCGGCCATCCAGGAGCAGGCAGCGGAGCTCCTGCACTACAGCGCGTCCGACTTCTACCTACCCATCTACGCGCGGACCTGCCAGCGCCTCGGGGCGATCTCGCCGTTCAAGGGACCGACACGCGTCTACCTCGGGAACAGCGGCACGGAGGTCGTGGAGGCGTCCATCAAGTTGGCCCGCCATGTCACGGGCCGCCAGAACCTCGTGGCCTTCCTGGGCGGTTTCCATGGTCGGACCTACGGGTCGGTCAGCCTGACCGCCTCCAAGGCCAAGTACCACGCCGGGTTCGGACCCCTGCTGCCCGGCATCTACCACGCGCCGTTCGGCAGGGTGGCGGACCTGCGCTGGTTCGACGAGGTCCTCTTCCGCCGCCTCGTCCCGGCAGACGAGGTGGCCGCCGTGATCGTCGAGCCCATCCAGGGAGAGGGCGGCTACATCGTCCCGGAGGACGGCTTCCTCCAGGGGCTGCGCGAGCTCTGCGACCGGCACGGGATCCTGCTCATCGCCGACGAGATCCAGTCGGGACCGGGCAGGACGGGTCGCATGTGGGCCATGGAGCACTGGGGCGTGACGCCCGACATCCTGCTCACCGCCAAGGGTCTCGCCAGCGGCATGCCGCTCGGTGCCCTCATCGCCCCGGCACGGCTGCTGGAGGTCTGGGGCGCAGGCGCGCACGGCTCCACGTTCGGGGGCAACCCGGTGTCCTGCGCAGCGGCGCTGGCGACCATCGACCTGCTGGAGGAGGGACTCATCGCCGATGCCGCGGAGCGCGGCGAGCAGGCGCTCGAGGGGCTCGGGCCGCTGGCGGACCGCTTTCCGGGGTTCGTCCGCGACGTGCGCGGCAAGGGGCTCATGCTGGGCGTGGAGTTCGATACGCCCGAGCATGCCGAGGAGGTCCAGTGGGTCTGTTTCCAGCGCGGGCTGCTCGTGCTGGAATGCGGCACCTCGGCCGTGCGCCTCTCCCCGCCGCTGGTGGTCACGCAGGAGGAGATCGCCACCGCGCTGCGCATCTTCGGCGAGGCGGTCGAGGTCGTGGCGCGAGTCCCCCGGCACGTCCTGGAGGAGGCTGAGGCGGCCGGGGCGGTGACCGGGGTCGAGGCCGGCGGCTGACCTGACGAGGCCAGGGGCGACCGATCCGGGTCCTTGGGCCCACCGGCTACAGTGCGGCGATGGCTGCCTCCAAGTCGGCGTCGATGCGGGACGCGATCGCCGAGCTCGTGCGCGACGGGGACACGGTGGCCATCGAGGGCTTCACACACCTGATCTGCTTCGCCGCCGGCCATGAGATCATCCGCCAGCGCAAGCGTGATCTGACCCTCTGCCGCCTGACGCCGGACGTCATCTACGACCAGATGATCGGTGCGGGCGTCGCCCGCAAGCTCGTGTTCTCCTGGATGGGGAACCCAGGCGTGGGCAGTCTGCACGCCATCCGCCGCGTGACGGAGGGGGACGCCCCCACCCTCGAGTTGGAGGAATACAGCCACTTCGGGATGGTGGGGCGATACACGGCGGGCGCGATGAAGCTGCCCTTCTTCCCCCTGCGCAGCTACTTCGAGACCGACCTGCCACGCGCGAACCCGCGCATCCGGCCGGTCACTTCCCCGTTCGGCGACGAGGTGGTCTACGCCGTACCGCCCCTCAACCCGGACGTGACGATCGTCCACGCGCAGCGGGCCGACGCGGCCGGCAACACCCAGATCTGGGGCTTGCCCGGCTGCCAGAAGGAGGCAGCCTTCGCTGCCGAGCGGGTCATCGTGGTCGTCGAGGAGCTCGTCGCGGAGGAAGTCATCCGAGCCGACCCCAACCGCACCGTCATTCCCGGGCTCGTGGTCGACGCCGTGGTGGTCGAGCCGTTCGGCGCCCATCCCTCCTATGCGCAGGGGCACTACGACCGCGACAACCGTTTCTACCTCGATTGGGAGGCCGTGAGCCGCGATGAGGCCGCCCTACGGGCGTGGCTGCGCGACTGGGTGTACGGCGTGGCGGACCGCGCCGGGTACATCGACAAGCTGGGACAGGAGCGAGTGGCAGCCCTGCGGCCCGGTCCTGCGCCATCCGGCTCGGTCGACTACGGGGACTACCGATCGTGACCGGCGTCGTCGCCGGACCGTTCACGGCGTCGGAGATGATGATCGTCGCGGCAGCACGGGAGCTGGCTGGGCAGCGAGTCTGCTTCGTCGGTGTGGGGCTTCCCAACATCGCGGTGAACCTGGCCAAGCTGACCGGCGCGCCGGATCTGGAGCTCGTCTACGAGGCGGGCGTCTTCGGTGCGCGGCCAGCGCGCCTGCCGCTCTCCATCGGTGACCCCACCATCGTCACGCGCGCGACGGCCGTCACGAGCATGCTGGAGCTGTTCGGCTACTACCTCCAGGGTGGCCTGATCGACGTCGGCTTCCTGGGCGCGGCCCAGATCGACCGGTACGGCAACATCAACACGACGGTCATCGGGGACTACGCCACACCGCGGACCCGGCTGCCGGGTTCGGGGGGAGCGTGCGAGATCGCCATCGATGCCCGCCAGGTGTTCGTGATCGTGCGCCAGTCCAGGCGGTCATTCGTCGAGCGCATCGACTTTCGGACCTCGCCCGGCAACGTAGGCGGCCCGAACGGCGCCCGCATCCGGCGCGAGCAGGGATGGCTGGGGGCGGGACCGTCGGTCGTGGTCACCGATCTGGGCGTCTACCACTTCGACGCCGATGGGGAGATGCGTCTCGATTCGATCCATCCAGGAGTCACCCTCGCCCAGGTCCGCGACAGCATGGCCTGGGAGCCTCGGGTGGCCGATCGACTGGCCGAGACGGCTCCACCCAGCCCTGACGAGCTCCGGCTGATCCGCGATGTGCTCGATCCCGAGGGGGTCTACACGGGCTGAGTCGGTGCCGCGAGGCAGGCGATGCGAGCCCAGGGCCGGCTCAGGTCTTCCGGAGGCTGGTTTCAGGTCTTCCGGAGGCTGGTTTCAGGTCTTCCTATCCGGGCCCGTCGCGCGCGCTCGCAGAAGCAGCACACCGCCGACAACGATGATGACCATCGTCCACAGCAGGCCCAGGTCCGGGAGTCCAGCGACGCGCCCGGAGACCTGGACCAGGCCGACGACCGCAAGGATGCCGCCCACCCAGACCGACCAGTCGCGGCGGACGCCCTGCAACCGCCCGACGGCCCAGATGAGCCCGAAGGCCACGCCCAGGAAGAGCGCTGTCCACCCGGGGCCTGTGAGGTAGCCCAGCTCGCCGCCGAGCCTCGCTGCCGCCAGCGCCACGAGCACCGCGGCGGGGATGAAGGCTCCGCGCACCCGGGCGACGACCCAGGCAGCCCCGAACCCGATGCCCAGCGCAAGCAGCACGAGGGACGTGAGACTGATCCCCGGGCGCAGCTGCTGGATGAGCAGCGCGACGCCCAGGAGCACCACGAAGACGCCGACCCACGGAAAGGACCGAGCGCCCCCCGACCAGCTCCAGGTAGCCCACTCTGGGCCCCGAGGCGTCGCCCTTCCGGTCGAGCCCCCGACGGGACGAGCCCGCCACGATCGCCAACCCGGCCCCGTCTCCACGGTGCCCGTCGCAGGCTCGCCCCGGCGCGGGCTGCTTGGGTCGGTCGCCATGCCGGCAGCGTACACCGGGTCCGGATGGACCTCTTGGAAGGAAGGGCCGTCGGGAAGCCGTTGGTAGCCATCCCGTCTGACAGGGTCGTGCCGGAGGGCGGCTCACGCCTTACGGTGAGCGGCTCGGCGCGGTTCCACCCCTTGGCGGGACCGGCTCGCGCTGCCTAGCTGCGACCGTGCGAGCTACCCACGACCGGGCTTGTCTGATGGCCCGTTGCACCACAGAGCGCTCGTCAAGCCCTTGGTGGATCCGACTTATCCTCCTCGGGGGCCATCAGACGCGCATCTCACCACTCACCGACCGATAAGCGCAGGGTCCCCGGCCACGCCGGGACGCCTTCTCGGCGACGTAACGCAGGAACTGGCCATCAGGTGGACCGCTTGCCATCGTGAGGGGGAAGACCTGGGCGGCGGGGCGTCACGGCGGCGGCGCGGCGGGCGGCTCCCTGCCCCGGCATGTGATGCCTGGGAGCCGTGGGGCGGGTCGAGAGAGTCCTGTGAGCGGCAGTCGCCGGCTATCGATCCTGACCGTGTGGTGACACGCTCATGCAAGCCTCCGCCCGAGCCGGGTGGTCCATCCGCACGTCCATGACGATCAGGCTCGCTCAAGGCAGACGTGCGTCGGCCCTACCCGAGTCGCTCGGATACAGGGGAGGGATCCCGTGAGATACCAGGGAAGCGGCGGGAGCCGCCTGCCGTTGATCCTGTTCATCGCCGTCGCGATCGCCGTGGTGGTGGTCGCTTACTTCCTGTTCTTTGCGCCCAAGTGACCGGCGGAGGAGGCATCCAGATGCGTAAGGGGAAGACCATCATCGGAAAGGACGTGCTGAGCCTGGCCCAGGGTATCCGCGTCCACACCGTCAAGGACCTCATCATCGGGGAGGGGAACGACGCGATCGTGGCGCTCCTCGTGGACGAGGGCGGGCTGCTCAACAGCTCCACGGTGGTGCCCATCGAGGCGGTCCACAGCTTCGGCAAGGACGCCGTCGTCATCGCCGACGCGTCCGCCGTGGTGGCAGCGTCCAGCTATCCGCGTGTCAACTCCATCCTGGGCCGCAAGGAGTCGCTCCTCGGCAAGAAGGTGTTCACCCACACGGGAGAGCAGCTCGGTTCCATCAGCGACATGTACTTCGAGGAGGCCACGGGGCGGATCGGTGGCCTGGAGGTCTCGGGCGGCAAGCTGGGCGATCTCGCGAGTGGCACCTCGTACCTGCCCATCGAGGAGATCCAGCGCTCCGGCCCGGACGTGGTATTCGTCGATCCCAGTGCCGCTGAAGCGCTGGGGGATCAGGTGGGCGGCCTCCAGGGCGCGCTCAAGGATGCGCAGGGACGAGTCGGTCAGGTCGCCGGGGACACGCGCGACAAGGTCGGCCAGGCCGCGGGGGAAGCGAGATCAAACCTGGAGGAGCAGGACCCCGAGACGGCGCTCGTCGGCCGGCGTTCCGGCATGGACGTGATGGATGAGAACGGCAGCGTGGTCGTCGCGAACGGCCAGCGCATCACCGCCGACCACGTGGCCCGCGCCAGGGAGAGCGGCAACCTGGAGGTCCTGAAGCAGGCCGTTTCACTGGGCCAGCGAGAGGAGACGGGGGAGCAGGTCGGAGCGGCGGTCCAGGGGCTGGGCGACTCCGCCGCGAGCCTCTGGGACCGCTTCACGGCCAAGCTTGGGGAGGTCACCGATGCGCAGGGCAAGAGGGTCGACGAGCAGCAGACCCGCCAGAAGCTGTCACAGATCTCCGACGCCATCGGCCGTCCGGTGACCAAGGTCATCCTTGATCGGAACGACGATGTGATCCTCGACCTGGGCGACATCATCACCCACCAGGCGGTCCAGCAGGCGTACGACGCCGGCATGCTCGACACGCTGCTCGACTCGGTCTACCGGGGCGAGGTGACGTTCACGCGCGACGAGATGATGGCGCGTCAGGAGGGTGCGGCGACCGTCGAGAAGGCCAGTGGCGGTGCCATGCTGGTCGAGGAGCTCCAGCAGAAGGTGGAGACGGCCGAACAGGAGCGCCAGGCGCAGAGCGAAGAGAAGCGCCAGCAGGCCGAAGCCGACCGCTCCCGGCGCGAGGAGGAGCGTCAGCAGCGCACGCAGGAGCGTGAACAGGCCGAGCTCCAGCGCATGCAGGAGATCCAGGAGGCGACGGCCACCAGGACAGACCCAACGGTCTCCAGCGGGGCCAGCGGGGAAGAGTCACGCGGCACGACCTCCGTCTCGGCCCCTACGAGCTGACCGGCGCTCAGTCGTTCGCGTTGGGGGCGATGCGGACCGCCGTGAGGAAGGCCCGGTAAGCGTCGATCGCGCTGGTCGCCTCGTATCGGACCCCGCGGTCCCCCACGCGCTCGAAGCCCGGGATGACCGCCGCGAAGTCGGCTTGGCCGCCATGTGCGAACTCGAGGAGGACCGCGATGGGCACGGGCAGCTCGAGTGGCCGGATCCCATCCCGGTCGTCCGAGCGAACCCGCTCGACGGCCCGCCTCGCGCCCGCCTTGACCAGCCGGCGTGCTTCCTCGGGATGCACCGAATCGGCGGCCTGCCAGCTCACGCCGCGTTTCACCACCACGCGCTCCGCCCAGGGCAGCCACTCAGCGACCTCCTCGGCCAGCGCGTCGTCGCCGGCGACCATCCCCACCGGCACACTCAGCGCACCCAGGTAGAGACCGTTGATGCCGTACTCGCCCACCGGGCGGCCGCTGAGGGAGGTGAGGGTCGGCGCGCTGCTGTAGGTATGGGCGATCGTGCCGCGCGGATGCCCCGCACGGGTGTGGTAGCCCACGAAGAGCGCGACATCGAAGCCGTCCACCGCCGCCTCGACCATGCTGTACGGCTTGCGACCCTGCACCAGGCGCGCCCGGCGGTCGAGCCGCTCCGGGCGCAGGTTGTACATCGACCCGTGGCTGTCGTTGACCACGACCTCCTGGGCACCGCCGTCGAAGCTACCCTCGATGGCGGCGTTCGTCTCGCCCTCCATCAGCTCCACGGCCGCCGCGTAGCCGCTGTCGTCACGTCCGGTGGGCTTGGCGTGGCTGACGCCGGCGATGCCTTCCATGTCGACCGACAGGTAGACCCTCATGCTCCCTCCCCTCCCTGGCGTGGTGCCCGTTCCGCCTCATCCGCGGCTGCGTGGCGGGCCGGCGTCCCGATCCAGACGCTGCCGTCGGCGAAGACCTCCGACTTCCAGATGGGGGCCCGCGCCTTGAGCTCCTCGATGGCGTAGCGGCACGCCTCGAAGGCTTCCGCCCGGTGGGCCGCTGCGGCGCAGATGACGACGCTCGCCTCACCCACCGGCACGGTCCCCGTTCGGTGGACGATGGCCAGACGGCGGATGCCCCACCGCTGGGCGATCTCGTCGGCGATCGCATCCATGACGCGGACTGCCATCTCGTCGAACGCCTCGTAGGTCAGCTCCTCCACGCGCTGGTCGCGGAAGCGCTCGGGGTGCGACTCCTGTCCCGGGGCCGGGGTCCCTGCGGACTCGCGCGTCTGGCCCACGAAGAGGACGGCGGCGCCATCCGAGTCGGAAGGCACCGAACGACGCAGCTCGGCCACCAGCGCGTCGTCGATCGGGTGGGACCGCAGCTCGATGCGGCGGGACGGATCGAAGTGAGGTGATCCGGGCGCGTCCGGGGCGCCGCCCGCCACCGGTGGGATGACGGCCAACTCGTCCGCCGGCTCCAACCGATCGCTCGGGTCCGCGTACGTCGCGTTGCGGGCGAAGCGCACCACGCCGGTGGCGGACGCCAACGCCGGGTACTCCCGCACGAGCACGGTCCAGGCCTCCGCGATACTGGCGCCATCGGGCACCTCCAGCGGACGCTGGCGCCAGCCGGTCTGCTGCCGCTGCAGCGCGAAGAGTCGGACGACGATCCGCACCGGGGTCCCTCAGACCAGGACGCCCGAGCCGTAGGCCAGCCCGGCGGCCACGATCGTGCCGGATGCGACAGCGGCGAGTGCGATGTACAGGAGGCCGGTGGCCGACTCCATCGACCGTGTCCGGGCCGTCCGCTCGGCCATGAGCGAGAGCGCCAGCGGCCCCAGCAGGCTCACCACGAGCCGCAGCCAGACGAACAGAGCCGCCCCGCCGGTGAGCACCGCGAACGGACGGTCCCCCGCCACTGACCCGGTACCGAAGGCGGCCCAGGTCGCGAAGAGTGCCAGCTGGAGGCCGAGGGTCACGGTGAGCAGCCGGATCGCCAGGACCAGCGGTCGCTCCCCGAGACGCGGCGTCACGAGATACCAGTGCCCCAGGATCAGTGCGGCCAGCGTCCCGCCCGCTGCCGCGGACAGCACGAGGTACTGGAGGAGCAGCGGCACGGCCTGCACAGCGTCGCTGCTCCAGCCCAGAGCGGCCATGGCGAAGCTGCCGACGCCCGCACCGACCCCGACCAGCCCCGGGATGGTGAGCGGGGAGCCGCGTCGCGAGGCGACCACGCAGACCGCCGCCGCGCCGCTGAAGAGCAGCACGAAGCCACGACGTGCGGTGTCCACGTCGGCCGGGGCAGCGACGATGGCCAGGCCCGTCGGGACAGGCAGGCTCGTGTCCGTCAACCAGGCAAGCAGCCCTAGGAGCGCGGCACAGGCGGCAGTGAAACCGAGGAAGCCGCGTGTCGCGTCGGTCCAGCGACGGAGCGCCACGACGAGCGCCAGGCTCCCCACGCCGAGGCAGAGCAGCACCGTCCAGTTGATGTAGGCGAGCGCCTCCACGATGGACTGCGACGGCACCCCAGGAGTGTACCGAGCGGACGCCGGGCGGACCCTTCTTCTCAGCCGCCGGGCAGGTACTCCACGCCCGGGTCATCGGGGCTGAGGAAGATACCCGCTAGCGGGCCAGTGGTGATGCGTACCAAGCGGATCGCGCCCGCGGGGTCGGACAGCGTGGGAAAGGCGTAGGCGACCGGATCGGACGCGGGCGTCGTGAAGCGGTGGGCGACCTCGACGGATCGGTAGCCCGTCACGCGCCCCTCAGTGACATCGTAGGCGCGGAATCTGGGACCTGCCGTGACCGACGCTTGAGCCACGTCCGTCGGTGGGGCGGGCGCGAGAGATGTAACCGGGGTGGCCGGCGGCATGGGCGACACGATCCCCGTCGGTGTGGCGGGCGCGAGAGATGGGACCGGGGTGGCCGGCGGCATGGGCGACACGGTCCCCGTCGGTGTGGCGGGCGCGAGAGATGGGACCGGGGTGGCCGGCGGCATGGGCGTCGCTCCGGTCCTGGGGCTCGCCAGGGATGCCACCCCGAGCCCGGCCGCCAGGCCGGCGGCGACGAGGATCACCACGACCAGCGCGTTGATGAACGGCACGACGGGCCGCCAGCCGGGTCGGTCGGTTACGCGCACCAACTCGCGCACGAGAAGCAGGCCGATGAGGAGGAGGATCCAGCTGATCGCGACGACGACCGTGCGGTCGGTTGTCACGGGCAGAGCATCATAGGCGGGGGACGGGTGACCTCGGAAGCGTGCGGAGTCCAGGGGCATGTGACCGCACTTCGAAGGATACCGGTCGGGCGACCCGAGACGAGCACGCCGCATGCTCCCCTGGACCCCTCAGGCCCGAAGGCGACCGGGTCGCGAGGCTCGACGCAGGCGCTGACGACTAGGACGCCGCTGGGCCGCCGAGCCTCGGCGACTGGTCGCTTCCGCTACCTCCAACCAGTACCGTGGTCCTATCCGGTCAAGGACCTGTGGCACGGTTCCGTTGCGCCGAAGCACAGAGAGTGCCGAAGAAGAGAGCGATGTGCCGGCAGCGGGCCGGTGGCGTGTCCCCGCCTAACCGGCCTCCGTCAGACGCCCCAGACGCTCGGTGAGACGCAGGTTCTCGCGGTAGTCGATGGGCACGTCCACGAGCGCCGGGCCCTCGACCGCCAGGGCGCGCATGAGCGTCGGATACAGGTCTGCGCTGGACTCCGGCCGGAAGCCGGCGATGCCGAACGACTCGGCGTAGCGCACCAGGTCGGGATTGCCGAACTCCACCGCGAACGGGCGTCCGAACTCGTTGCGCTGCTTCCAGTCGATGAGGCCGTACCCGTCGTCGCGCCAGATGACGACCGTGATGTCGGCACCGATGCGCAAGGCCGTCTCGAGCTCCTGGCTGTTCATGAGGAACGCGCCGTCGCCGGTCAACGCGACGACCTTGCGGTGCGGATGGACCAGCTTGGCGGCGATGGCACCGGGCACGCTGATGCCCATCGCGGCGAACCCGTTGCTGATGATCACGGTGTTCGGCTCATAGGCCTGGTAGAGCCGCGCCATCCAGACCTTGTGAGCGCCCACGTCGCTGATCACGATGTCCCCGGGTCCCAGCGCGCGCCGCAGGTCGGCGATGGCCTTCTGTGGCTTGATCGGCCAGCCGTCGTCGTGCTCGTGGGCACCCAGCTCGGCCAGGACGGCTTCGCGCAGGTCGACGTGACGCTCCGCCGTGACCTGGTTGCTGGGCCCGACCGCTTCCAGCAGCCGCTCCAGCGACCCCGCGATGTCGCCCACCAGCTCCACCTCGGGTGAGTAGCTGGCGTCGATCTCCGCCGGCTGCGTGTCGATGTGCACGATCCGCTTGGTCCTGCCGGGGTTCCACCGCTCCGGTGCGTACTCGACCGGGTCGTAGCCCACACAGATGACCAGATCGGCGATCTCGAAGCCGGTCAACACGTGGTCCCGCGCCTGGATACCGACGGCCATCAGCGAGAGGTGGTCGCGATCGTCCATGGCCCCCTTGCCCATGAAGGTGACCGCGACCGGGATGTGCAGGCGCTCGGCGAGCTGCCGGAGCTGGCCCGAGGCGCGCCGGCGCAGCGCGCCGTTACCGGCCAGGATGAGTGCCTTCTCGGATGCGTCGATGAGCCGGGCGGCGAGGTCGATGGCCTCGTCAGGCGGCTCCGGGAAGTGGGCCGGCGTGCGCTGGAGCGGTTGGGTCCGCTCGCCCGACTCGGGCGGCATCTGGGCACGATTCTCGGGCAGCTCGATGTGCGTAGGCCCGGGCTTCTCCAGCTCCGCGACGCGGAAGGCCTTGCGCACGATCTCCGGGATCGCATCGATGCGCTCGACGCGCGTGTTCCACTTCGTCACCGGGCGGAACATGTCCACGATGTCGACGAACTGGTGGGACTCCTTGTGCAGCTTGTCAGAGCCCACCTGCCCGGTCAGCGCCACCATCGGTGCGCGGTCCAGGTAGGCGTCCGCGATGCCCGTCACGAGGTTCGTGGCTCCCGGTCCCAGCGTGGCCATGGCCACCGCGCAGCGGCCGGTCAGACGACCGTAGACGTCGGCCATGAAGGCAGCGCCCTGTTCGTGGCGGGTGGTGATGTGCCGGATCGACGGGGTCTCGGCCAGCGCCTCCAGGACATCCATCGTCTCCTCGCCCGGCACGCTGAAGACGTACTCGCAGCGCTCGGCCTCGAGGCAATCGACGAGCAGGTCGGCGGCGGTGCGGGGGCGTGGGCGGCGCGTGACGGCCATCCGCGCCAGTCTATCGACCGCATGGACGGCCGGACGTGCTGAGCGATCGAGCCGGTTCGCACGGCCGAGTCATGGGTGGGCTGGTACGTGCCTATCGCGGTCCGGACCCAGCCGTTCTTCTCCGGCACCGTGCTCAGCGATCCATCGGTCGAGTCGCTGGACGTGGGTCTTCCGTACTTACCAGCCCGTGCGTGGCTGAGGCGTACGAACCAGAGGCTCATGAGGTGCGGTCGCCGGCCGTTAGCATCTCGCACCATGGACGAGACCGCCCCTGCGATCCTCGAGATGGGGGCCCTGCTGCTCGTCGCCGCCCTGGCCGGCTGGGCGGCCAGAAAGGCGCGGTTGCCGGCGGTCATCGGTTATCTGGCGGTGGGCGTCGCCATCTCCCCGTTCACGCCGGGATACGTCGCCGACCGGAGCCAGCTCCAGCTCCTGGCCGACGTGGGCGTGGTGATCCTGCTGTTCGAGGTGGGGATCGAGGTGGACCTGGGACGCCTGCGACGCGACCAGGCCGCGCTCAGCTGGGCCGCTCCCCTGCAGGTCGTCCTCACGACCGTCCTTTCCGGGCTGGCGTTCTTCGGCCTGGGGATCGCGCCGATCGGCGCTGCTCTCATGGGACTGTGCATCGCGTTCTCGTCCAGCGTGGTGGTCGTCAATATCACCCGCAGCAGGCGTCGGACGACCGATCGCCAGACGGAGCAGGGCATGCTGGGCTGGAGCGTCCTCCAGGACGTGAGCGCCGTGGCTCTGGCGGCCGTGCTGCTCGCGCTGCTGGGCACCGAGACGCGGCCGATCGAGATCGCCCTCCCGCTGCTCGTCGGCTTCGGACTGTGTGCCGTCATCGCCGCCTGGCTGTTGCCCCGGATCCTGCTCCTGCTCCGCGCCGAGCATGACCTCTTCCTCATCGTCTCCGTCGCGAGCGGGCTGGCGTTGGCGGGACTGGGATCCGTGGTCTTCGGCGTGCCCCTGGCGCTCGCCGCCTTCGTCGCCGGTCTGGCCGTCTCCGAAAGCCCGGACGCAGCCGAGGCACGCCGGCGTCTTCTTCCCTTCCGTGACCTGTTCGCGCTGCTCTTCTTCGTCCTGATGGGCTCGCTCATCGACCCGGCCGCGCTGGAGGCGGGCCTGGGCTGGCTACTCCTGATCGTGACCCTGGTGGTGGCCACCAAGGTCCTGGTCATCTACGGGCTGGGGCGCCTCGCCCGGCTGCGGGTGCGGCCTTCGCAACTCGCCATCGGGCTCGGCCAGATCGGTGAGTTCTCGTTCGTGCTCGGCACCGCGGCTCTCGCGGCTGGTGCCATCCCGCCCGAGCTGTTCGCCGCGCTCCTGGCCGGGGTCATCGTGACGATCGCCTTCTCGGCGGTCGTGGTGCGGCTGGCGGGCGTCACGCCGGAGATCCCGGCCACCATGGACACCGCCGCTCCCTGAAGGTCGATGACCGGCACTGGACGCCGTGGCTTAGCTGCGCTAGTCGGTCGGCCTCGGTGCCGGCGGGTCCGGGTGCGCGAGGACCATGATGCGCAGCTCGGTCATGTCCTCCATCGCCCAGCGCAGGCCCTCGCGCCCCAGCCCGGAGTCCTTCACGCCGCCGTAGGGCATGTGATCGATGCGGTAGGTGGGGATGTCGTTGATGATGACGCCGCCGACCTCCAGCTCTTCGAAGGCCTGCCACGCGTGCTCCAGGTCGTTCGTGAAGACGCCCGTCTGGAGCCCGTAGAAGGAGTCGTTGACCTCTCGCAGCGCGTCGCCGAAGTCGCGGAACGGGAAGGCCACCACGACCGGTGCGAACGCCTCGTTGGAGCAGACCTGGGCATCGCGCGGCGTGTCCACCAGGACGGTCGGTGGGAAGAAGGCACCATGGGCGCTCCCCCCGAGTAGCAGCCGGCCACCCATCTCGATCGCCTCGCGCACCCATCCGTCGGTCCGTTGCGCCTGTGCCTCGTCGACCATGGGACCCAGCTGGGTCTCCGGGTCGAGCGGGTCGCCCACCGTGAGCTCACGGGCGGCCGCCACGAATCGGTCCAGGAACGCCCGGAAGATCGACTCGTGGATGAACATCCGCTGGACGCTGATGCAGGTCTGCCCAGCGTAGGTGAAGCTGCCCACGACCGAGCGCTTGACGGCCCACTCGAGGTCCGCGCCTTGATCCACGATCACGCCGGCGTTGCCGCCCAGCTCGAGGACCACCCGCTTCTTGCCGGCGCGCTCCTTCATCCGCCAGCCGACCGAGGGAGAGCCGGTGAACGTCAGCAGCTTGAACCGCTCGTCCGAGACCATCGTGTCGCCCAGCTGGCGGGTCATGGGCAGGATGCTGACCGAGCCCTCGACCGGCCGTGCCTCCTCGATGATCCGTGCCACCGTCAGCAGGGTGAGCGGATCCTTGGACGGCGGCTTCAGCACGATGGAGCACCCGGCCGCGATGGCCGGTGCGAGCTTGTGCGCGGCGAGATTGAGCGGGAAGTTGAAGGGGCTGATGGCGGCGATGGGTCCCACCGGGAAGCGACGCGTGATGCCGTATCGGCCGCGTGACGAGGGCATGAGATCGAGCGGGATCGATTCACCGACCATGCGCTCCGCCTCCTCCGTCCCCAGCCGGAAGGTCAGGACGGCCCGATCCACCTCCACGAGCGCGTCGCGGATGGGCTTGCCGGCTTCGGTGGCGATGAGCCGTCCGAGCTCCTCGCGCCGTGCCCGGATGCCTTCGCTGACCTCGCGCAGGATCCGACCCCGTTCGTAGGCCGGAAGGCGGCGCGTCTCCTGGAACGCCGCGACGGCCGACGTGACGGCTTCCTCGTACTGCGCCGGCGTCGCGTTGTAGGTGGCGCCAGCCGGCTCGTTGGGGCGTGCAGGGTTACTGATCTCGAGCACGTCGGGCGACTCGACCCACCGTCCCGCGAGGAAGATGGGATGCGGTCTGGTGCCGGCGACGGTGGCCATGAGCCGATCGTACACCCGCTCGCTCGACGGCTCGCCACGCCGCTAGACTCGCTGAGCCATGGCTCGCCGACTGCGCTTCCGGACCGTCGACGTCTTCACCGATCGGCCGCTCAGCGGGAACCCGCTGGCAGTCTTCCCCGACGCCGAGCCACTGTCCGATGACGAGATGCAGGCCATCGCCCGAGAGATGAACCTCTCCGAGACGAGCTTCGTGCTGCCGCCCACCGAGGCCGGGCGCGCAGCCGGCGCCGACTACCGTGCCCGCTTCTTCACGCCGGGCACCGAGCTTCCATTCGCCGGGCACCCCTCCCTGGGCACCGCGTTCGTGCTCGCGCAGGAGGGTCGCTTCGAGCTTGCGGATGATCACCTGGACGTCCGCCAGGAGCTTGCCGTGGGCGTCCTGCCCATCCGACTCGACCTCCATGGCGACCCACCGGTGATCACCACCGTGACCATGACGCAGGCCGTTCCGGAGCTGGTCCACGAGCTCGAGGAGGAGGAGATCGACGAGCTCTGCGAAGCACTGGAGGTCGACCGGGACGCGCTCGGGTGGCTGGATCCGGCCGGCCGAGCGGCGAGGGCACGCCCGGCCGTCATATCGACCGGCCTGGCACATCTGATCGTGCCCTTCCGCGAGCGTGATGTCATGGACGAGGTGGACCGGGAGCGGTCGGACGACGAGCTGGGCGGCATCCTGGGCGAGCTGGGAGCGGTCGCGGCCGCCCTGGTCGCTCCCGGCGGCTCGGGTGGCGTGCCTGACGCCGAAGGGTCGGTCCGGCTGCTGGAGAGCGCCGCGCTCCGCATCGAGGTCGACCCCGCCACGGGATCCGCGGCGGGACCGATCGCCGTCCTGCTGGGCCAGGCGCTGGGTGTCCGTGGCGCCACCTACCGCATCGTGCTGGAGCAGGGAACGGAGATCCAGCGTCCCTCGCGGATGGTCGCCGAAGCGGACTTCTCGCGCGACGGCGCCCCGCGCACGGTCCGGGTCGCGGGGACGGTCGTCCCGGTCATCGAGGGTCGGCTGGCGTTGCCGTGAGCCGTCGGAGGGCGGCTGGTAGGCTGCCTCGCGCAGCCCAGCGCTCACCGAGGAGATGCCGTGAAGTCCTACTCGAGCCCGCCCGCCATGTCGCTCGACCCCTCCAAGCGCTACACCGCGACGATCGAGACGTCCGCCGGGACCATGTCCGCGGAGCTCTTCGTGGGCGATGCGCCGAGGACCGTCAACAACTTCGTGTTCCTGGCGCGCGACGGCTTCTACGAGGGCGTCATCTTCCACCGAGTGATCCCGGGTTTCATGATCCAGGGCGGTGACCCGACCGGCAAGGGCACCGGCGGGCCGGGCTACCGGTTCGACGACGAGCCAGTGAAGCGGCGCTACACACGCGGCACGCTGGCCATGGCCAACGCCGGGCGGAACACGAACGGCAGCCAGTTCTTCGTCATGCACTCCGATTACGCGCTACCGCCGAACTACACCATCTTCGGCAAGCTGACCTCGGGCGAGGAGGTCGTGGACGCCATCGCCACCGCACCGACCGGAGCGCAGGATCGCCCGCGCGATCCGGTGCGCATCGAACGCGTCACCATCGAGGAGGCATGATCGGGACCCGCCGCGTCGAGCTCGGCTTCAAGTCGTCACCCCAGGCGGTCGACTGGCCGACCATCGAGCGGCTCTGGGCGCTCGCCGGCTCGCTCGATGTCTACGACTCGGCGTGGCTCAACGACCACCTGACCGACCAGTCGCACGATCGCGGCGGCGCCTCGTTCGAACCGATGACCCTGCTCGCAGCACTTGCGCGGCACGTGCCGCGGCTGCGGGTGGGCCACCTGGTGCTCGCCAACACCTTCCGCCACCCAGCGGTGCTGGCCAAGGAGGCGACCGTGCTCGACCATGTGACGGGCGGCCGGTTCATCCTGGGTCTCGGCGCGGGCTGGCATGAAGGGGAGCACCGCTCGTTGGGCATCGAGCTGCCGCCCATCGGCCGGCGCATCGACCGCTTCGAGTCAGCGGTGCGCATCGTCAAGGCGCTGTTCTCGGAGGAAGCGGCCCACGAGCCCGGCGTGACACTCGACGCGCCGCCATGGCGGCTCGAGGGCGCCACCAACCTTCCGCGGCCGGTCCAGCCGGGCGGCCCGCCTCTCTGGCTGGGCGGCCAGCGGCCGCGCGGTCTGCGCATCGCGGCGCGTCATGCCGATGGCTGGAACTTCACCGGTAACCTGGGCAGCCTCGACGAGTTCCGCGAGCGGCGCGACGTGCTCCTCCGGGCGTGCGACGAGCTGGGTCGCGATGCCGCCACGCTGACCATCTCGGTCCAGCTGCCGGGTGGCGCCGATGCCGCGGAGCGGCGCGCCACCGTGGCGAAGGCGCTGGAGTACGTGCGGGAGGGTGCCCAGCACCTGATCCTGGTGTCGCCCGCAGCCCGGGGGGCGGACGGCCTCCAGGCCTTGACCGACGAGGTGGTCTTCCCGCTGCGAGAGGCGCTGGGCTAGGTCGTGCGTCGGCGTCAGGCCCGGTCGGCACCGCCGAGGATGGTGCGGCCCCCGTCGACGCGCAGGACGGCACCCGTCACGTAGCTCGCGCCCGGTCCGAGCAGGAACTCGATCGTGGCAGCCACCTCGTCGGCCGTCCCCATCCGACCGAGCGGCACGTCGGGACGTCGGTCGGGGGGGAACCGCGGCGGATCGAACGGCGTATCGATGGCGCCGGGCTCCACGAGGTTGACCCGTACGCCGGATGGAGCTGCCACCAACGCCATCGAGCGCACGAGGCCTGCCAGGCCGGCCTTGGCCGCCGCGTACGCCGGTGAGCGCGACGAGCCTTCGGCCGACCCGACGATGCTGCCGACGATGACGGCGGCGCCATCTGCGGCAGCGAGCGCGGGCAGCGCGAGGCGAAGCGCCTCGAACGGCCCGCCCAGGTCGACCCGCATGATCTCGTCCCACCCCGCTCGGTCGTGCCACTCGCCTCGCGGCGGCAGGCCGGCCGAGCAGACGAGCCCGTGCAACCCACCGGTCGCCCGTGACACGGCGTCGAGGAGCACGGCCGGATCGGCCGCGTCGCCGTGCACCTGTTCCGCACGATCGGGCATCCCCGCTGCGAGGTCGATGCCCACGACGTGCCACCCTGCTGCGATCAGCCGCTCGGCGACCGCTCGCCCGATCCCCGATGCCGCGCCGGTGACGAGCGCATGGGGCGCCCCGTGCACGTCGCGCCTCACCTCCCTCGACGCTCCACCAGGAGGTCGATCGCGTCGAGATAGCCGGGCCATCCGCGGCCGATGACTTGCCCGATGACGACCTGCTCGAGCACCAGCTGCCGGCGCCACGGCTCACGCGCACGCACGTCGCTGAGATGGACCTCCACGGCGGGCCGCTCGACGCCGGCGATCGCGTCGGCAAGTGCGTGGCTGGTGTGTCCCAGGGCGCCCGGGTTGATGACCACGGCGTCGAAGTCAAGGGCCTCGAGACGGTCGATCAGCGCCCCCTCGTGGTTCGACTGGAAGTCGGCGAGCTCACAGTCGCGCGCCGCCGCGTGGGCGCGGGCCCGCTCGACCACCTCGGCCAGCGTCGTCCGACCGTAGATCTCCGGCTGGCGAACGCCGAGCCGGCCCAGGTTGGGGCCGTTGAGCAGGAGGATCCTCACGGCGCGGAGATCGTGGCCATCGCGTGGGCGAGCTCGGTCTCGCTGACATCGTCGACCTCCGTGACGCGCCCGACCGCCATCGGCAGGATCCAGCGGAGCCGCCCGCGGTCGCGCTTCTTGTCGCTCCCGAGCGCGGACCGGACGACGGCGGGATCGAAGCGCGCGTGGAGCGAGAAGCCGAGCCGCGCCAGCACGTCGTCGATGCGCGCCGCGAGACCGGGCTCCGCGCCGCGACCTTCGGCCATCGCTGCGACCGCGCGGAGTCCGAGCGCGACGGCTGCTCCATGCGGCATCGAGTAGCCGCTGGCCACCTCGAGCGCATGGCCCAGCGTGTGGCCCAGGTTGAGCGTCCGCCGTTCGCCGTGGTCGAAGGGATCGCGCTCCACGATGGCCAGCTTCGACCGCGCCGCTCGTTCCGTGATCGCGTAGCGGACACCTTCATCCTCGCCGGACAGCGCCGCGAGGCCCTGCCGTTCGACGAGCTCCCAGAGCACCGCGTCGCCGATGAGTCCGGCCTTCAGGCACTCGGCGATGCCGTCCCGACGGCGTGCGAGTGGCAGCGCCCGGATGTGCTCGATGTCGGCGATGACGCTCCATGCCGGCCAGAACGCCCCAGCCGCGTTCTTCGCGCTCGCGAGGTCGACGGCGACCTTGCCTCCGAGCGCGGAATCGGCCTGCGCCAGCCAGGTGGTGGGCAGGTGGACGAGCGGGATGCCGCGCAGGTAGAGCGACGCCGCGACCCCGGCCAGGTCACCCACCGTCCCGCCCCCGACGGCGACCAGCGGATCGCCCCGTTCGACGCCCGCAGCTCGCAGCCACTCGAGCACGCGCTCCACGCCGCGCATGCGCTTGGCGCGCTCTCCGCCGGTCACCATCAGCCGGCGTCCATCGGGGAGCGCCGCATCGAGTGCCGGCAGCGCCCGGACTATGCGTCGGTCCGCCACGATCGCGGGCACGCGGCCCGGGAAGGCCTCGTGGAGCATCCGGCTCAACGCTGTGGCGTCGAGGCCGCGGCCGAGGACGACGCGACCCTCCGCGGGGCCGATCGGGTGGCGGCGCGTGACGAGCGCGTCGAACATCGCGCGCCACGTCGAACGCCCCGAATGGGATCGCGGATCGATGCCCGCCAGGACGGCGTCGGCGACGCGCTCCGCCGGACCCGAGCCATCCACGACGAGGTCGGCGGCACGGTAGAACGGCGCGCGCTCCACCGCCTTGGCCTCGAGGACCCGAGCGGTATCGACGCGGTACATCGGACGCGGGATGAGGTCCGCGGCCAGGCGGTCCACCAGGTCGCGCGGCTGGACGGCGAGGTGGACGAGGACGCCGCGTGCCGTCAGATCCCACCGGTTGAGGGGGTCGATCACGGTCCCGCCACCCGTCGCGATGATCGCCTCGGGCGGGGCGTCGAGCGTGGCCACGGCGTCGCGCTCCACGGCGCGGAACGCAGCCTCGCCGCCGCGCTCGGTGTGCTCCGCGGCGCTGGCACCGGTCCGCTCCTGGACCCGCTCGTCGAGATCCACGAACGGGCGACCGAGGCGCTGCGCCAGGCAGCGTCCGACGCTGGTCTTGCCGCTCCCGGGCAGCCCGACGAGGACGATCCCGCTGCCGCTGATGGCGTCAGACATCGGCGTCGGGGCCCAGCTCGGCGCGGAGCGCGGCACGCATCCGTTCGACGGGCGCCGCGACGTCGAGCCACAGCTCGAGGCTGCGCCGACCCTGGCCGAGCAGGACACCGGCCCCGGCCCGGGCGGTCGCGCCACGCTCGCGAGCTTCGCGGACGAGCCGCGTGGGGCTCGGACGGTAGACGAGGTCGAGGACGCTGAGGTCAGGACGGAGGAGCGCGGCGGGGATCGGTGTGTCGTCTCCCGCCGTGCCGACCGGCGTGGCGTTGACCACGAGCTGTGCCTCGGTCAGCAGCCGCGGGAGCGACTCCCAGCCCGCGGCTCCATCGACCGGCGTGCGGGCCACCGGCGTGACGCGCCCGACGCCCGCCTCGCGCAGGGCCTGGATCAGCGCACGTGCGGCGCCACCGGCGCCGAGCACCACCGCGTGCTCGAAGCGCGTGCCAAGGCGCCCCAGCTCCTCCACGATGGCCGGCAGGTCCGTGTTGTGGCCGATGGTGCGGCCGTCGCGCCGGACCACGGTGTTCACGGCGCGCACCTGGGCAGCGGCCGGCGAAAGATCGTCGACGAGGGCGACGGCGGCTGACTTGTGCGGGGTCGTGACGTTCGCGCCGAGAGCGTCGTCGGCGCGCAGCGCCTCGAACGCGCGGCCCAGGCCTTCGGCAGGCACGTCGACCAGCTCGTACCGATGCTCGAGCCCCAGCGCGCGGAACGCTGCGTCGTGCATCCGCGGCGAGGCCGAGTACCCGATGCGATGCCCAAGGAGCCGGACGATGGCCATGGGTGCTCGCGCTCAGCGGGCAGCGACGGCGACGGACGGCTGGGTCGATCGACGGCGACGGCGACGGACGGCCGCGAGCAGGTCCGACATCGTGTCGCCGCCGAAGCTCGTGAGGAGGAGGTCGGCGAGCACCAGCGCGACCATCCCCTCGCCCACGATCGCCGCACGCGGCATGATCGCGATGTCCGAGCGCTCGATGTGCGCGCGTCCCGGCTCGCCGGTCGCGATGTCGACCGAGCCCAGCGGGCGGCGGAGCGTCGAGACGGGCTTGACCGCGGCGCGCACGACGATGGGCATCCCGTTGCTCATGCCGCCCTCGACACCGCCAGCGCGGTTGGTCCGACGCGCCCAGCCGTCGGAGGTCGCGTCGAGCTCGTCATGCATCTGGCTCCCCCACCGGCCGGCCACGTCGAAGCCGGCACCCAGCCCGACGCCCTTGACGGCGGGGATGCCCATGATCGCGGCCGCCAGTCCGGCGTCGAGCCGCGTGTCCCACTCGGAGCTGGATCCCAGTCCGATGGGCACCCCTTCGGAGACCACGACGAATGCGCCCCCGACCGAATCGCCGGCCGCCCTCGCCTGGTCGACCTCGACCACCATCCGCCGTTCCGCGTCGGCGTCCGGGCAGCGAAGCGGTGTCGGATGGGCGAGGTCCGTAGCCACCCACGCGTCGGTGACGCACGTCAGCGGGTCCTCGACGGTGGGGAATGCCCGTACCGAGCCGACCTGCTCGACATAGCTCCAGATCCGAACGCCGGCGGCGGCGAGGAGCTGCCGGCAGACGGCGCCGGCCAGCACGCGCGGAGCGGTCGACCGGGCGGATGCGCGCTCCAGCACGTCGCGGACATCACTCGTGCCGTACTTGATAGCCCCGGCGAGGTCGGCGTGGCCCGGTCGGGCGCGGGTCACCGGCCTGGGCCGTCGCGCCACCGGGATGGGCTCGATCGCCATCCGCTCCTGCCACTGGACCCAGTCGAGATTGTCGATGCGGAAGGCGAGCGGCGACCCGAGCGTTCGCCCGAAGCGAAGTCCCGCCATCCACGTCACGCGGTCGCGCTCGATGAGCATCCGCCGACCGCTGCCGTAGCCATGCTGGCGTCGGGCCAGGTCCCGGTCCACGGCGGCGGTCGAGACCTGCAGGCCGTAGGGCAGGCCCTCGAGCACGCCCGACACGGCCGGGCCATGCGACTCGCCGGCGGTCAGGAGCCGCAGCCGCCTCACCCCGTCGCTCCGAGTACCGCCGCGTCCCGCCAGAAGGTGGGGTATGAGATGGCGACGCAGTCGGGATCGTCGAGCGCAACGTCGCCGACCACGCCGGCCCAGGCGGCGACGGCCATCGCCATCGCGATGCGGTGGTCGCCTGCGGTGAGGACGCTGGCCGGCAACGCCGGGCCGCGCCCGATGCGCCAGCCGTCGGCCGCTTCCTCGACCCTTACGCCGCCCGCACGGAGCGCGGCCGCGAGCGTCGCGATCCGGTCACTCTCCTTGACGCGCAGCTCCGCCGCGCCGCGGACCTCGCTCGTGCCGTCCGCCGTGGCCATCGCAACGGCAAGGAGCGGCAGCTCGTCGATGAGCGGCGCGATCCGGTCGCCCTGCAGCGTGATCGCGCTCAGCCGGGACGCGCTGCGCACCCGGAGGTCGCCCACCGGCTCGGGGCCGCTATCGGTGTCTTCGTCCGGCGAGGTGTGGCGCGGTCGCACCTCGATATCGCCGCCCATCTCGCGCAGCGCATCGACGAGGCCCAGGCGCGTCGGGTTCAGGCCGACGCCCAGCAGCTCGATGTCGGCGTCGGGGTGGACCGTCGCCGCGACGATCCAGGCGGCGGCCGAGGAGATGTCACCGGGTACCTCGAGCGACCGCGCCGCGAGCATCGAGGGACCCCGCACGGTGGTCACCGTCCCCGCGGGGCACGAAGGGTCGGTCACGCGGCCCACCCCGGCGCCCAGCCATCGGAGCAGCCGCTCCGTGTGATCGCGGGTCGCCCCGGGTGCGCGGATCACGGTCTGGCCGTCGGCGCTGAGCGCCGCGATGGCCACCGCACCGAGCACCTGGGCGCTCGCCACCTCCAGGCGGTGCTCCATCGCGGCGAGCGGCCGGTTGCCGCGGATCACGATGGGAGCGTGCCCGTGGGTCGTCTCCACGGCCGCGCCCATCCGCCGCAGCGGCGTCGCAACGCGCTCCATCGGACGCCGGCTCAGGGATGCGTCACCCCTCAACTCCACCTCACCCCTGCCCGACGCCGCGAGGCCGGCGAGGAGCCGCATCGTGGAACCCGAGTTGGCACAGTCCGCCGAGGCGTCGCGTGTCACCCGAACGCCGGCATGATCCCCGCGCCCCGCGACGCGAAACGATGTCGGGTCGTCCGGACCTACGCCCTGGTCCTCTCCGATGAAGGCGCCCAGCGCACGGAGCGCCCCGACCGTCGAGAGGACGTCGTGTCCCGGGTGTCGGATGGAGATGATCGCGTCGCCCGACGCCATCGCGCCGAACATGAGGGCCCGGTGGGCGATCGACTTGTCGCCCGGCAGCCGGATGGACCCCCGAAGCCGCGAAGCCCGGGCGAGCGGATGCACCGCCGCGACGGTCCCGGTCACCCGGTCGCCTCCGTCCTCTGCGACGCGGCGGAGCCCATGGCATGCCGGCGCTGCACCGAGCGGGACGCTCGGAGGACGGCGGAGAGCACCATCCGCAGCTCTTCGTCATCCAGGACGCCGCTCGCGCTGGTGTCCAGGGCACGCTGGAGCACGTCGCGCTCGCGCAAGACGTCGTGCCCGTGGGCGGCCGTTCCCCTCGCGTCCTGCACGGCGAGTGCGATGCGCGCGCGCTCATGGAGCAGCTCCACCAGTCTCGCGTCCAGCGCATCGATGCGCTCGCGGAGCCCGGTGAGCGCAGCAGGGGTCGCGGCGGCGGGCGGTCCGACGACGTCGGTCGGACGGAGGTACTCCAGGCGACGGAGCTCGTCCATCAGCGCCCCGAACTCGGGGAAGGAGAGCGACTGGTCGCCGTCCGATCGGGCGCGCGCCGGATCGGGATGGACCTCGACGATGAGGCCATCGGCGCCCACGGCTGCAGCCGCGAGCGCCATCGGTGCGACGAGTGAGCGGCGGCCCGTGCCGTGCGACGGGTCGATGATCACCGGCAGATGGGTCAGCTCACGCAGGACGGGCACGGCCGACAGGTCGAGCGTGTTGCGGGTTGCGGGTTCGAACGTCCGGATGCCCCGTTCGCACAGGATGACGTTGCTGTTGCCGCTCGAGAGGACATATTCGGCGGCCATCAGCCACTCCTCGATCGTGGCGCCGAAGCCGCGCTTCAACAGGATCGGCTTGCGTGTCTGACCGGCCGCGCGCAGCAGCGCGAAATTGTGCATGTTGCGGCTGCCGATCTGGATGACATCCACGTAGCGGTCGAACAGCTCGACCTGCCCGGTCTCGGTCATCTCGGAGATGATCGGCATGCCGGTCTCGTCACGTGCCCGGGCCAGCAGCTGCAGCGCCGGCTCACCGAGACCCTGGAATGCGTATGGCGACGTGCGCGGCTTGAACGCCCCGCCACGCAGGATCCGGGCGCCCTCGCGGTGGACCCACCGCGCGGTAGCGAGTAGTTGCTCCTCCGACTCGACCGAGCACGGCCCCGCCATCGTCACGAGCGGGCTGCCCGCGCCGACCTTGACGGCACCGATGCCGATACGCGTGCGGTCAGGGTGGTGCTCGAGGCTCGCGAGCTTGTACGGCCGGGTGACGCGGATGACCTCTTCCACACCGGACAGGGTCCCCACGTGCCCCACCCGCTCCAGGTCCGTTCCGACGACACCGATGATCACCCGCTCCTGACCCTCGCTGACGAACGCCTCGAGGCCCTCGTTGCGAATCAGCTCGCAGACTTGTTCGACCTCCCGAGGCTCGGCGCTCGGGCGCATCACGACGATCATGGGCAGCCTCTTTCCCGGTCCTGACCCGAAAAGACGAAACGCAGGTCGCCTTGCGGCACCTGCGTCTGCGGGCACGAGATGACCTGCTGGCGAGCGTTGCTCGCCGGCCTCGTACCCGCTAGGCGTAATACCCGAAGGAGAGGGTCATCAGGGCGCGGAGCCTAGGGGCACGCCCGCCTCGTGTCAATCACTCGAAGGCCGTGAACATCGCTCGAAGGCCGCGGGCCCGCCTGCAGGCACCCTCATGGCCATCGAGGGGCATGCTGTCCTCGGGGGACCCACTCGATGGGCAGGGAGGCCATGGGCAAGGAGATGGGGCGGTCGGCCGTCGAGACCGAGGTCGATGATCGAGCGCTCCTCGCTGAAGCGCGGCGCGCGATCCTCTCGACGATCGCGCCGGACGGGCGGCCGCGGTCCGTGCCGATCTGCTTCGTCGTCGTCGGCGCGGCGGTCTGGACGCCGCTCGACGAGAAGCCCAAGCGGACGCCCGATCCTCGCGCACTCGCCCGCGTCCGGGACATCCTCCGCGACCCGCGCGTCACTCTCCTCGTCGATCGCTGGGACGAGGACTGGGCCCGACTGGCATGGCTTCGCATCGAGGGGACGGCCTCACTGGTCGAGCCCGGCGAGGACGGCCACGAGCGCGCCGTCTGGGGGCTTCGCGCCCGCTATCCCCAGTACGCGACGCAGACCCTGGAAGATCGTCCGCTCATCCGCATCGACATGGAAGGGGTCGTCGCCTGGAGCGCCGCCGACCCCGGCCAGGAGCCTGGGCGTCCGGCACCTAGCCCCCCTTCCGCAGACCTCCCCGGCGGGTGATCGCGCGACTGGCCAGCGCCGCCACGCCCATCGCCACGAGAGCTCGCTCGGCGATGGGCAGCGGCCGGACGACGGCGAGGAACTGCTCCGCTCGGGACCTGTCGATGGTCGCGAGCAGGGCCGACCCGCGCGGCGTCAGCGCCAGCGTCCGCTGACGCCTGTCCACGGCTTCCTCGACGCGCTCGACCAGCTCGCGGCGCTCCAGGCCGGTCACGATCCGACTGGTGGCGGAAGGGGTCCGACCGATGCGATCGGCGAGGTCGGCGATGGTCAGTGTCTCGGCCCCACCGATCGCGTACAGCGCCGCCAACTGTGTGAACCCCAGCCGCAGCTCCCCCAGCTGCGACGCGAAGCCGATGACCAGCTCCCGCCAGAGCGCGCGTCCCACCGCGATGCGGTCCGAGAGCAGGCGCGGGTTCTGGAGCTCATCGCGCGCCGCCTGGACGACCGGGCTTAGCAGGCCGTCGGTCGCGGCGGCATCGGGGGACTGGCGCATGCATGCATGGTTGCACACATCCGACGCGTAGAGCCGCTCGCCACTGCTACGGTTCGGTGGTCGCGGGCTGACCTAGGCCTGTGCGTCCCCGAAAGGAAACCTTGTCGATCGCGTTCGTCTTCCCGGGCCAGGGCTCACAATCGATGGGCATGGGCCGCGCCCTCGCCGATGCTTCGCCGGCCGCTGCCCGCGTCTTCACGGCAGCCGACGAGGCGCTGGACGGTGAGTCCCTCACCGAGCTCGCGTGGAGCGGTCCCCCCGAGACGCTCGACCTGACGAGCAACGCCCAGCCGGCGCTCGTTGCCACGTCGATGGCGTTCCTGGAGGCGCTGTCGGAGCGATGGGCCGAGGACGGCAGCGAGCCGGCCGAGCCCAGCTTCTTCTGTGGCCATTCGATGGGTCAGTACAGCGCCATGGTGGCCGCGGGCGTGCTCGACCTCGGCGACGGGATCCGTCTCGTGCGCGAGCGGGGTCGACTCATGCAGGCCTCCGCCGAGGACGGTGCCATGGCAGCCATCATCGGCTTGGACGACTCGCGCCTGTCCGAGCTGGAGGCGGCCGGCCGGGAAGCCGGCATCCTGACCATCGCCAATCGCAACTCACCGGGCCAGGTGGTCATCAGCGGCGAACGAGCCGCGGTGGAGCGAGCAGCGGAAGCCGCGAAGGGCCTCGGGGCCAAGCGTGCCGTCCTGTTGCCGGTCAGCGTCGCGGCGCATTCGCCGCTCATGGAACGCGCGGCCGAGGGCATGCGGGCGGTGCTCGAGGAAGTGCCCTTCCGGGACCCATCCTCGCCGCTCCTGGCGAACGCCGATGCGCGTCCGCTGACCACCGGCGAGGAGTGCCGCGGTGAGCTCATCGAGCACCTGACCCGCGGCGTCGACTGGGTGCGCGCCGTGGAGGCCATGCGCCAGGCCGGCGTGGACACGTTCGTCGAGGTGGGCCCGGGCAAGGTGCTCACGAACCTGATCAGGCGCATCGCACCCGATGCGACGGCCGTCGCCACCGATGACACTGCCGCGCCAGGCGGCCTGCGCGATCCCTTCCGACCCACGTCCCGACCCGCCTCCCAGCCCGCGTCGTAGGCGCCAGAGGAGTAGCTCTCGGATCATGCGCCGCCCCGACTTCTCCCGCCGCGTCGCCGTCACCGGTCTCGGCGTCATCAGCCCCATCGGCCAGGACATCGAGACCGTCTGGTCGAACCTCGTCCGTGGCAACAGCGGGCTGCGGCGCATCACGCGCTGGGATCCGGCGCCCTACGAGGCGCAGGTGGCGGGTGAGGTGGAATTCGACGCAGCGGCATGGATGGACTTCAAGGCCGCTCGGCGCACCGACCGCAACGTGGTCATGGGGGTCGCGGCAGCGAAGCAGGCACTCGCCGACTCGGAGCTGGCCATCACCCCCGAGAACCGCGATGACATCGGGGTCATCTTCGGCTCCGGCGCTGGCGGCCCCTACCTGATGATGGAGAACAAATCGACCTGGGACAGCAAGGGCGCCCGGTCGGTCAGCCCGTTCTTCATCGCCAACATGCTGCCCGACACGGCGTCGGGCCAGATCGCCATCGAGACCGGCATCCGCGGCCCCAACATGTGCGTGGTCACGGCCTGTTCCACCGGCACCCACAACATCGGTGAGGCGGCCGAGGGCATCCGCCGCGGCGACTACGTGGCGGCTCTCACGGGCGCGACGGAGAACCCGCTCCATGAGCTGGCCCACATCGGCTTCTCGAACATGCGGGGCATGGGCATGCCGCGACCCGGCGAGGGTGTGGAGAGCGTCTCACGCCCCTTCGACGCCACGCGCAACGGGTTCGTCCTGGGCGAGGGTGCCGGCGCGATGATGCTGGAGGACCTGGAGCACGCCCGGGCGCGCGGAGCGAAGGTCTACGCCGAGGTCGTGGGCTACGGGTCTGCCGCCGACGCCTGGGACCTGATCCAGCCCGTGGAGAAGGGCGACGGCATCCGCCGGGCGATGCTCCAGGCCCTCGAACGACACGGCGTGCCGGCCGACGAGGTAGACCTCATCAACCCGCACGGCACGTCCACGCCACTCGGTGACCTGCGCGAGGCGCAGGCCATCTGGTCCGTCTTCGGCGACCACACGCCCAAGGTGGCCATCAGCGCCACCAAGTCACTGACGGGTCACCTGATGGGCGCCTCGGGGGCGTTCGAGGGGGTCGCCACCGTACTCTCGGTGCACCATCAGTGTGCGCCCGCCACGGCGAACTACCGCGACGAGGATCCGGAGATCGCCCTTGACGTCGTCCACGGCTCGTCGCGGTCGATGCCGATCCGCTACGCCATGTCGGACAACATCGGCCTGGGCGGCCACAACGGCGCCGTCATCTTCAAGCGCTACGAGGACGACTGAGCGCCGGTCGGGCCACGATCGCACTCATATGCACAGATCGGGATCATCACAGATGACCTTGAACTGCAGCGATGCCACGCCCCACGCCAGCCGCGTGGACGACGCCTCGCATCGGGTGAGTCCCGACCGGCCTGACGCTCGGCGGGAGCCAGTCCATCAGCGACTCCCTCTACTCGCAAGCTCTCGCGCGTGCCAGTCGAGGACGCGAGAGGGAGCATCCGGACTGGCTGGCTATAACGCTCGGCATACACGCGTGGCGTTAGCCCGGCGTGCGACATCGCGTCGCGATACTTCTCCACGTGCGCGAGGGAGGGAGCCCCCGCGGCTCGCTCCTCGAGGATCTCGGCGCGTCCCTCCAGGAGTTCCACGTCCAACCCGGGGTGCGCGCTGCCCAGCGCGAGCATCACCGTCGGACAGTGGCGCAGGTTCCAGATCTTCTGCGCCCCGGGCTTGCTGTATACCCAGATCGCGCGTCCGTCCCAGCTGAACCAGATCGGCAGGACGTGCGGCATCCCGTCGGGACGGACCGAGCCGATCCAGACGCATCGGTTCGGTGCGCAACCGATGGTCCAGCTCACTGGGAATGGACGGTGCGATGCCCACCCGGGACGGCGCCGCGAACGGTAGCGGAGCCGTTCCCCGCTGGGACTCCCCTGTGTCGGCTATGTCCAGCATCTGTCCTCAAGCTCCGTGCCCGCGCTGTCAGGCGCCGGGCAGTGCACGTTCGGGGTCCACTCCGGGAACATCCGGTGGGGGTTCGGCTGCCAGACCCAGGGCGTGCAGGTTCGTAGTGCACCGACGCACCCCCGGCTGGTGAAGCCGACGGCCCGCCGCTGTGGCGACGGGCGTCGGCCAGGGTGGGACCCTGTGGTCGCTCAGTGGCGAGCCGCGAGCCGGTGGCGGAAGGTCAGCCACGCGACGACCATGAGGCCGGTTAGGAGGACGAGCGGGATGGCGGGATTGCGAGCGGTCCGTAAGGCGGCGCGCCGGCCGAGCCGACCACGTCCCCGGTGGCCGAGTCGGGCGGGGCAGGAGACCTGCGGGTCGAACGGCGCGAAGAGCACCTCGCCACCGGGCCGGAAGTAGGCATGGAGCATGTAGTGGGCCTCTTCCGTGCCGGGGGTCCGGGATGGCCGGGCAGCAGGAGCGCCGGCTGGCCGAAGGCCTCGGGTGCGCCCTTCCCCACGTCGGCCGCCTCCCACTCCACGCCGATGACCTGCTCGAGGCTCGCGTCGAGGAGCACGACCACGGGCTTCTCCGGATCCATGACGCCCGCCGGGAACTGGTCTGGAAGTTCTCCATGTTCAGGGCATGGACGCCCATGCCACCCATCCCGGGCTCCGAGATGCAGTGGGGCGGCTCGGCGATGTAGCCCATGGCCGCGATCTGGTCGCCGCTCTTGCCCTCGAAGCGGGCGCGCAGCTCGGCGAAGCCCTCCGGTGCCGGGATGGGCGCGGGTCCCTCGGCCAGAACCGCTGTCGGCGCCATGGCGGCGAGGAGCGCGCAGGCGAGCGCGATGGCTCGGATACGGATGTGCATGGCTAGTCCTTCCCTTCTTCGAATCCGTCCGTGGCGAGCCCAAGCGGCTCGTTCGATGGGAAGGCGGGAAAAGGGAGGTCACGAGCGTGCCATCGGACGGCACGGGTGGAACGAAGCGGCGCGGTCAGCGCTCCCAGGTCAGGGAGAGGCTGGGGTCCGGCGTGTACGAGCAGAAGGTCCCGGTGTGCACGGCAAGCGCCAGGTGCCGACCGAGCGACGGGCTGTGGGTCTCGATCCGACGCAGGGCAGCCCGGATCGCCTTGCCCACGCTGAGGCGCGCACGCTCGGCGGCCGAGGCGGCCACGCGCGAGCGGCCGCCCAGTCCGACCGAGGAGGCGAGTTCCTCGACGAGGAGGTCGTGCTCGGCGCGAAGACGGGAGACACGCTCGGGATCGTTCCACGCCTCGGCCTCGGCCATCTCCGCCTCGAGCTCGCTGAGCCTCTGCCGGTAGGCCTCGCGCGCCTGAGCGTCCAGGATCTCTCCCGCGTCACCGAATCCAGACGAGTCGAGCTCATCGGTCGTGCGGCTCTCGACCCGCGTTCTCGCCCCCGGATCTCGCTCCCGTGCGACGAGATCGAGGGCGTGGATCTCCTGGCCCGGTCCCGCGAGGAGCCGAGCGAGATAGCGCAACCCCTTGGCGTCCTGAAGTCGGAAGCTGTCGCCCTGGAAGGCGATGGTCCAGTACTCCCCGTCCCTGCGGAACACGCCGGTCCTCTCGAGGTGTGGCGACGTGTCGCCACTCGCGACGGCGACCGCAGCGAATCCCTTCACCGCCACTTCCTCCCTTGCGACCTCGTCGAGTGGGAGACGAGCCTCCAGGGCGGTCATGCCGAGATGCTGGGCGGTCGTTCGTGCCGCCCGGAAGAGAGCGCCAGCACGTGCTCGATCCCCAGGTCCATCGCGAAGGACGAGCACCTCCGCGAAGTCGGCCTGTGTGTGTGCCGCCCACGGCCGAGCGCCCATCCGCTCGCTGAGACGGATCGCGTCCTCGAAGTGCCGTTCCGCATCGTCGAGACGTCGCAGCGTGGTGGCCAGCATCCCCAGATACCGATCGACCGCCCCGACGCTTCCGGCGCCGTGTCCGATGGCGTGGCGGCCGGTGAAGGGCGCCAGCTGCGCGTAGAGTCTCTCGGCTGCGGCCGTGTCGCCGAGTCGGGAAGCCGCCTCGCTCGCGAGACCGATCCCGAGGAGCCACTCGCTGTCACGGTACAGGGCGCGGAAATCGTCGCGCGCGAGCTCCTCGGATACGGTGCGGGCCTCCTCCATGCGGCCGCCGTCGATGAGCAGACAGGCGAGCGCGGCACGGTGGAACGGGTACCAGGGGAACTCCTCGGTGGACGCGCGCACGTTCGCCTCTTCCTCGGCGAGGCGACCCTGCTCGCGCCGCAAAAGGAACCTGTGCATGCCCGCCTCGGACACGTCATCCTGGATGGGGTTGATCGGGTTGCCCGGCTGGACCTCTCCCTCGATCGACTCCTCCGCGCGGTCGTATGACCCCTCGAGAAGGGCGATCACCGACCGATAGCTTCGCAGGGCACGCACCTCCACCGGTTGGCGGAGCTCGGTCGCTGCACGCTCGGCGATCTCCAGGTGCCTCTTGGCCTCAGCCATCATCGCCAGATCGGTGTAGGCGGCGTGCAGGGTCTGGTGCCCGTCCAGGGTGCGCTCGGTGTCGGCCGCGGCCTCGGCAACGGCCAGCAGCTCCTTCGCGGTCGCCAGCCTCTCGCCCGGGTTCTCCGGCCAGTACGTCGCCCAATAGCGGCCCAACAGCGCGTAACCCAGCGTCTGTGGGTCACCGATCGCTCGTGCGATCTCGACCGCCTCCTGGCTCAGCGCAGCACTGTGCTCGCGATGCTCCGACGAGCTGCGCCACGCGCACGCGAGTCGCGCGAGGAGCCGCACCCGGAGGGGAGGGTCGGCTCGCCCGAGCATGCGGAGCGCGTCCCGCAGGAGCGGGATCAGGTGTGGATCGCGGCCGACTCGCGTCCAGATGAACCGCCCCCCGTAGCCGAGCGCCGCGCGGGCGAGCCGCCTCGCGTCACCGATCTCCCGACAGATGCCGGCGGCGCTCAGGAACGTCCCTCGGGCGGTCACGAGGTCGCCTGCCCGCGCTTGCGCATCGCCGACGGAAAGGAGCAGCTCGGCGCGCGTCCGATCGTCCGGGGACCCTTCAGCCTCGAGCGCGTGGAGCGCCATCTGATAGAGCCGAACGGCCTCCTCGTATGCGAGGGCCCTCGTTGCCTCGTCTGCGGCACGCCGGGCATAGTCGACCGTCTTCCAGGTGTCGGCGGCTTCGCCACCCTGGAGGAAGTGGTACGCGAGCTCGGCGAGGTGGCGCTCGGGGGTGCCCGAGTAGAGCTCCTCGAGAACCTCCCCGATGCGCCTGTGGAGACGCATCCGGCGACCGCGGCTGAGCTCGTCGTACAGCGTCTCGCGGACGAGCTCGTGCGAGAAGCGCAACCTCCCCAACGCTCCGCCGACCGGCGCGAGCAACCCCGCGCGGATCGGTTCGTCGAGCAGATCGATCAGCCGGCCCGCCTCGTATCCACCGACCCGGCGAAGGACCTCCACGCCGAACTCCGGCCCGATCGCAGCGGCATGGCGGAGCGCATCGGCACTCGCGTCGGCGAGCTGCGCGATGCGCCGCCCGATGCCTCGCGGATCCCGGCAGGAACGCCCAGGTGGAGCGACCCCAGCCCAGCGACGCCCTCGAGGCGGCCCTCTGCACCAAGAGGCGTACCGCCTCACCGAGGAACAGGGGATTGCCGGCGGTGGCGCGCCACATCAGCGACGCCACGTGCATCGGCGGTCCGATGCCGGCCGTATCGCGGATGAACTCCGCCACCGCCGCTTGCGGAAGACCAGCGAGGGTGAGCCGCCGCGTCGCCGGCTCGCGCATCAGCTCGCCGAGCGCCGATGTCAGCGGGTGGTCGGGCGTCAGCTCCACGTCCCGGTAGGTCGCAACGAAGAGGATGTGGCTGTCCGCGAGCTGGCTGGCGAGGAAGCGAAGCAACAGGATCGAGGCGGTGTCCGCTGCGTGGAGGTCATCGATGACCAGCAGGAGCGGGCACTCGCACGCGGCATCGATCAGGAAGGCCGCGACCGAATCGAAGAGACGGAAGCGTGCCGATCGGCATCCATCGTGGGCGGCACGGGCAGCCCCGGAAGCATGACCGAGACCTCCGGGAGCATCTGCGCGATATCGGGCGCACCCCTCCCGAGCTGACGCCGGAGCACCTCACGGTCGGTGTTGCGGAGGTACGAGCGGATCGCCTGCACCCACGGCCAGTAGGCAGTCGCACCGGCGCGTCCCAGCCGCGGCCCCACATCACGCGGTGCCCTCGCTCCCGAGCGCGCGCGGTCAGTGCGTCCGCCAACCGGCTCTTGCCGATGCCGGGCTCGCCCGCCACGAGGATGAGGCGACCCCTGCCCGACGCCGCGTCATCCAGTGCCCGCAGCAGCTCCTGGAGCTCGCGGTCACGTCCGACGAAGACGCTTCCCGACCGGTCCTCGGACACGCTCACCATCACTCAGCCCGCTGAAGGATACGACGCGGCCGAGGGGGCGACACCCCGAACGAGCCGGCGGCGGTAAGGGCCATCGGCAGCGCGACCCCCGATCCCGCGTCGTGGGTGGGAGCGGCGTCTCGCTTCAGCCTGACACCGGCTCTGCGCCCGGCCACCAGCCATGGCCGAGGATGGGCGATGATGGGTCCCATGGAGGCCACCCCGGGCAGGCCCGTCACGATCCTCTACTTCTACCGGACCCGGTGGGGCTCGCACGAGGAGTTCCTGCGGCTGTTCGATCAGAACCACTGGCCCATCCTGCGCGAGCAGGTGCGATCCCGGCGCCTGCTCGCGGTGACCTGCCACGTGCCGCGTTTCCATGGCGAGGGTCGGGCCGACTGGGACCTCCTGGTGACGATCACGTACCGCGACTGGGCCGCCGTGGCGGAGCACAGCGACGCCTCCATCGCGAAGCGGCTCTTTCCCGACGTGGAGCGCCACGCGGCCGAGGAACAGCGCCGATTCGAGCTGCTGGACGCACACTGGGACGTCGTGCTGGAGGAACGCGCGCTGCCCGACGGCTGAGTCGGCGGGCCAGACCGGCCCCGCTCAGAGCCCAGGCTGATCGGCCCAGCGCGGCACACGGCTGGGGCTAGCCGGACAGGCCCAGCTCGGTCCGGGTGAAGAGCGCTCGAAGCCGGAGGCCGGCCTCGGCGAAGCGCTCGGCGCCGCCCTGCTCGCGGTCGACCACGCAGACGGCCCCGATGAGCTGCGCCCCGGCCTCCCGCAGCGCGGCCGAGGCGGCCACACCGGCGCCACCGGTCGTGACGACGTCCTCCACGAGCACGGTCCGGTCGCCTAGCTCGAGGCGACCCTCCACGGCTTTGCCGGTGCCGTACGCCTTGGCGTCGGCACGCACGAAGAGCGCCGGGAGACCGGTCCGCAGCGCGAGCGCCGTAGCGAGCGGGACGGCACCCAGAGCGGTGCCCGCGATCCGCTGCATGTCCGTGGGGAGCAGCGCCTCCAGCGCCTCGGCGATGCGGGCGAGGAGCGCGGGATCGGTGGTCAGGCGGAACTTGTCGATGTAGTAGTCGCTCACGGCACCGGAGCGGAGGGTGAAACGGCCACGCAGCACGGCCGCGTCCACGATGTCGCGCCCCAGCTGTTCGCGGGCATCGAACGTGGTGGTGGCCGCGTTCATCGCGTGCCGCTGCCCACGAGCTCGGCCGGAGGTGCTTCCGCGGACGGCTCGGTGACCACCCGGGACTCGATCACCGCCCGTGACGGTGGGTCATCGTCTCGTTCTGGCAGCTCGTACCGCGCGACCCGGTCGATGAGCCGCCGGATGCGCAGGCCCTCGATGGGTCCCAGCGCGTAGAGCGGCATCGGCCGCAGCCAGACGGCGCTGCCGAGGCTGACCGCGTCGGCGCCCGCCCAGAGGTATTCGCGGCAGTCATCGAAGTCGCGGATCCCCGCCGTCGCGATGATGGGCAGCCGGACGCCCGCATCGCGCAGCTCGGCCACCACGCGCAGCCCGATGGGCTTGATGGCTCGCCCGGACAGGCTGCCGTAGCGGTTGCGGAGCAGGGGTTCGCCGGTCTCGGGATCCAGCCGCAGCGCCTTGACCGA
>JAUJNA010000002.1:213302-224383 GCA_030446555.1 Chloroflexota bacterium
CGAAGTAGCGCTCGATGCCGATGTTGCTCCAGCCGAAGGCATTGATCCAGCCGGCGTCCACCCGTCGCAGCGCGCCCGCGTACAGGCGCAGCATCCGGGGGAACTCGCGCAGCCGCCAGTCTTCGCGGAGCGAGAAGTGGCCTTCACGCGGCTGCAGCGTCAGCGTCCGCGTGACGACCGCCCCGAACCGCTCGAGCGGCACCCACTGGGCGATGGGACTGAGGCCATAGAGGATGAGGCGGCGCTTCGACGCCCCGTATCCCAACAGGCTGGCCGAGGTCAGCAGCCGGTTGCGCAGGCGGATCCCGTTCAGGTCGACACTCATGCCGACCCCGACTCTAGAGGACGCCGGGGGCCTCGTGAGCCCGGACGCCGAGGGCCGCCTGCGATGCGCCGCTGGCGCGGTCAGGACGCGGGCTGCTGAGCGTACTCCTCGGGATGGTCGCCCTTGTCCTTCTCGACCGTCTTCATGATCGTCTCGACCGTCTCGGTGATCGATCGGCCATTGGCCTCGGCCGCAGCCTTCACCGTCTCGTAGGTGATGTTGACGTCAGGGCGCCCCATGTCGTCGTGGGCTCGCATGCAACCGCAGTTCAGGCACATCGGTCCGGGCTCCTTCAGCTTTCCGCCATCTGCCAGCGGACGCTAACGGTAACGCCTTTCCCCGGTCCGGCACCGTGGCGGAGCCGTCAGAGTAGGGATCGATGGGACTCGCCGACCAACCAGGAGCTCGCGACCGAGTGAGCGAGCCACGTCCTGACCCGGTCCGTGGCTTCTACGGACCGGGCAGCGTCATGTGGCGCATCAACCGCGAGGCCGTGCTGCTGGGAGCCGGTCCAGCGGCACTGCTCCTCCAGATCGCGCACCCGCACGTGGCTGAGGGCGTCGCCCATCACTCCACCTTCGAGTCCGATCCTTTCCGCCGCCTGGAGGGCACGATCCGGACGACGATGGACATGGTCTTCGGCGACGGTGAACGTGCCGAGCGGGCGGTGCGCCGCCTGAACGGTGTGCACCGCGGCGTGCGCGGCGAGGCGCTCGACCCCGTTGCCCGTCAGGTCGCCGGGCCGTCGTATCGGGCCCTGGATCCGGAGCTGCTGCTGTGGGTGCAGGCGACGCTCATCGTGACCAGCGTCGCAGCCTACGAGCGCTGGGTGGCGCCGCTCAGCGGAGACGAGCGCGAGACGTTCTGGCACGAGGCCCGGACGGTGGGAGTGCGGCTGGGCATCCCTCTGTCGCAGAGCCCGGCCGACTGGTCGGCCCTGATGGCCTACTGGGACCGCATGCTCCGAGCGGACGGGCCCATCCAGGTGACGCCGACCGCTCTTCGGCTGGCGCCGCTCATCGTGCGACCGCCCATCCCCCTCGTGCCCGGCCCACTCGTCGACCTTGCCGCGCTGCCCGGCATGGCCCTCCTACCTGTGCGCATCCGGAGCGCATTCGGCATCCCCTGGGGTCGCCGTCGTGAGCGCGCCGCGGATCTGCTGGCCGTGAGCCTGCGTGCATGGGTGCGCGCGACGCCCAGGTCATGGCGCGCCATGCCGCACGCCCGAGCTGCCGAGCGTCGGATGACCTGAGGGGCCTCGCTTGAAGAGGAGCAGGTCGGTCTCCACGGCTCGAAGCCCGGAGAGCTCTCGGATGGCGCTGGCGGGCTGGTATCGGATCCGGTCGGTCAATGCGCTCCAGCCCAGATCGACCATCACGTCGTAGCTGTCGACGACGATCTCCTCCAGCCGGCGGCGGGCGGTCGGCGTCATGAGCTGGCTGGAGTACTCCACGACGACCGGCACATCCGAGGCAAGCAGCGTCTTGGCGCCGGCCAACACCTCCGCCTCGTGCCCCTGGACGTCCAGCCACAACAGCCCCACCTCGGGAAGACGGATGGTGCCGGCGGCGACCTCCAGGTCGAACGTCGACGCGCTCACGCGGACCACGGCTTCCTCTTGAGCACGCGGGGCCCGGCCGCCGTCCACGACCCGGTTGTCGCCCCCGTTGCTACCTGTCTTCCACAGCGTGACGTCGGTCGCCCTGTCGGAAAGCGCGACCTGGACCGGCCACACCCGGTCGCCCAACTCGTTGCGCTCGATGTTGGCCTGCAGGAGCGCGAACGATGCGGGATCAGGCTCGTAGGCCACGGCACGGGCGAAGCCGCGGACGGTGACCGCAGGGAGGCAGTAAACACCGAAGTTGGAACCGACCTCGACGAACGTGCTGCCTCGTCCGTCCCAGCCGACCTCGTCCAGCGCCTGGAAGACGGTACCGGCCAGCAGCGGATCCCAGTCGCCAGCGGCGAAGACGGAGCGGGCCATGGTGCGGTCGGCCGTGCTGACCAGTACGCGCAGGCCGCTCATCTCGGCCTCCAGGTATGGCCGGAATGGTGCAGCGCCCAAGAAGAACGCGGTGCGTGCCAGGAAGCGCCAGACCGGCCGACGCTCGCGCAGTCCGTGCTGGTCACGGAGGTAGGCGAAGGCTGCCCTCGCGGCCGCCTCGACCTGGGGAGGGAGCGGTACCCGGCCACGCTGCCCATCGCGTCGCAGGGCCTGACCGCTGGCCGCTCGAGCGGCTATGGCGCCACGCGCATACGAGGGGATGGGCGGGTCAGGGGCTTCATGGCATCAGGCGGATGAGGGTGGGTGTGCGCAGATCATGGCACAGCCGCGATGCGACCGTCAGTGCCGGGGGAGGCGTGGCACCGATCGGCTGCCGCGTTACGATTCGGGCCGTCCGCAGTCCGAGAGGAGCCCTAGCTCGTGCCACCCAGCCCTGATCCCTCCCGCCGGGCCGTGGTCACCGGCCTGGGGGCGGTGACGCCCATCGGGAACGACCACCCGACCTTCTGGCGCAACCTCGTGGCCGGGGTCAGCGGCGCCGGACCGATCAGCTCGTTCGACGCGACGGGCTGGGACGTGCGCATCGCGGCGGAGGTCAAGGACTTCGACCCCGCGGTGGCGATGGACCGCAAGATGGCGCGCCGCATGAGCCGCTTCATCCACTTCGGGATGTCAGCCGGCAAGGAGGCCGTCGCGGACAGCGGCCTGGACTTCACCGACTGGTCTGCCGAGCAGCGCGACCGCGCTTCGGTGGCGCTCAATACCAGCGGCGGGGGACAGGAGGCGGTCATCGACGGCACGCACGTGCTGGAGACCCGCGGGTTCGGCCAGGTGAGCCCCTTCGCGATCCCGGCTCTCTCAGGCTCGATGGCCGCCTGTCAGCTGTCCATGGCCTACGGCCTCACGGGTCCGGTCATCACCCAGGTCGCCGCGTGTGCCAGCTCGGTCATCTGCTTCCAGGACGCGCTGCGGATGATCCGCACCGGCGAGGCTGACGTCGTGCTGGCGGGCGGTACGGAGGCACCGCTGGTGCCGGTCGGCTTCGCGGCACTGTCCAACATGGGAGCGCTCTCGCGACGCAACGCAGAGCCGGAGAAGGCGTCCCGACCGTTCGACCGCGACCGTGACGGCTTCCTGTACGGGGAGGGCGCGGGCGTCGTGGTCGTGGAGAGCGCGCAGCACGCGCTCGAGCGTGGCGCGACCATCCAGGCCGAGATCATCGGCGCCGCCATCACCGCGGACGCGTTCCATATCTCGGCTCCCGACCCCGCCGGCAGAGGCGCCTGCCTGGCCATGACCAAGGCCATGCAGGACGCTGCCATCGCCCCGGACGAGCTGGACTACGTGGTGGCGCACGGCACCTCGACGCCGCTCAACGACATCACCGAGACGCGCGCCATCAAGCAGGCGCTGGGGGCTCATGCCTACCAGGTGGCCATCAGCTCGCCCAAGTCGATGGTCGGCCACCTGCTGGGCGCTGCTGGCGTGATCAGCGCGCTGGCGGCCATCGGCGCCATCCGGGAGGGCGTGATACCGCCGACCATCAACCTGGAGAACCCCGACCTCCCCGAATGCGACCTCGACTACGTACCCAACGTCGCGCGCGAGGCGCGCGTGGACACGGCCATGATCAACGGCTTCGGCTTCGGGGGTCAGAACGCCGTCGCCATCTTCCGCCGCTTCCAGGCGTAGCGCCTCGGGCGTCAGCCCTCATACGGAGCCTCGCCGCGGTATCGGATGGCCCTCGAAGCGCTCCATCAGCTCGAGGAGGTCGGGCGGCAGCCGCCTCACGCGTCCGGCGGGCAGGTCGTACATCACCTGGACCGAGTCGCCGTCGGCCAGCGTGCGGGCCGGTGCGACCATCGATCCCTCGGAGATGACGCGGTACTCCAGCCCGAACGAGGAGCGCCCCGCCCACGCCACGCGGCACTCGGTCACGAGGGGCTCGCCGAAGAAGCCCGGCAGCCGATAGCTGACCCGGGCCTCGGCGATGAGGAACGTGTGGCGCCCGCCGGTCTCCCCGTGCCCGAACGGCACACCGGCCATCGCCGTGTAGAAACCGGCACGTGCCGCCTCGAAGTAGGAAAGGTAGACGGCGTTGTTGATGTGTCCCAGACCGTCGGTGTCGGCGAACCGCACCTCGATCGGATGGCGATAGCGGAACGCACCGTCGACCGGCCGGCTTCGCGGACCCATGCCAGCCGATGATGCCAGAGCGTGGAGCCCGAGCGGGTCGCATACCATCGCTCGGTGCCAGGGGCGGAGGAGCGCATATCGCAGGCGGCGATCGAGCACGGCCGCCCCAGCTACTCATGGCGGTTCGGGCAGGACCGGCGGCTGGAGATGGTCCGCCGGTTCGTGCCGCTCGAAGGGGCGCGCATCCTGGACATCGGCTGTGGCATCGGCACGTACGTGCGGCACTTCCGGCAGTACAGCGACGACGTGCACGGCGTCGAGGTCGAGGAGGAGCGCGTCCGTGAGGCCAGCGCGGAGCTGCCCAACATCCACCTGGCGCGCGGCGAGGCACTCCCCTTCCCGGACGACCACTTCGACCTCGTCTTCTCCAACGAGGTCATCAGGCACGTCGACGATGACCGCAGGACGATCGCCGAGGCGGTGCGCGTCACGAGGCCCGGCGGGCGGATCGTCATCTTCGCGCCGATCGGCTGTACCCGTTCGAGACCCACGGCGCCTACTTCCTGGGGCCGCTACCGCTTCGGCAACATCCGCTCGTGAACTGGCTACCCGATCACTGCGCGACCGGTTCGCGCCCACGTCCGCGCGTACACGCAGCGGGGGCTGCGGCGGCTGTTCGGGAACTTCCCGTCCGTATCGAGCATCACCGGGTCATCTATCCCGGGTTCGACAACCTCTCGGCGCGCCGTGCCGTGGGCGGAACTGCGCAGCGCGCTGTACACCGCCGAGCGGACGCCACTGCACACCTTCGGGCTCTCGCATTTCCTGGTCGCCCGCAAGCAGGGCTGACCGCCCTAGGCCGTGCCCCGGGCCGGGTGGGCCTGCCCGCAGGGGCCTTCTCCCAGGCCGGGCCAGGGCGGCGCGCGCGCAGCCTGGCGCGTTGCTGACCACGGTGACCGATGAGGGGGCATCGCTGCCGCGGCGAGGATGGGATCGAGCAGCCAGCCGGTGAAGGGATAGAGGAGCCCGGCTGCGAGCGGGATGAGCGCCACGTTGTAGGCGAAGGCCCAAAAGAGGTTCTGGCGGATGTTGCGCATCGTGGCGCGGGACAGGGCGATCCCCGTCACCAGGCCGCGCAGGTCACCGCTCATGAGCGTGACGGAGGCCGCTTCCATGGCCACGTCCGTGCCGGTCCCCATGGCGATGCCCACATCCGCCTGGGCGAGCGCCGGCGCATCGTTGACGCCATCCCCGACCATGGCGACCTTCGTGCCCTGTGCCTGCAGGCGTCGGACCTGTGCTGCCTTCTCGTCGGGACGCACCTCCGCAAGGACGCGATCCACGCCCGCCTCGCGCGCGATCGCCCCTGCCGTGACCTCGTTGTCACCGGTGAGCATGATGACCTGCAGGCCCAGCCGATGGAGCTCCTCGACAGCGCGGCGCGAGCTGGGCTTCAACGTGTCCGCGATGCCGATGACCCCGGCCGCACGTCCATCCACGGCGACGTACACGGGTGTCCGCCCGGCCGAAGCCAGCGCGTCCCCTGTGTCGCGGACGCCGGCCACGTCGACACCCTCTGCCTCGAGGTATCCGGGCCGGCCGACCAGCACCGTCCGGCCGTCGACCGTGGCGCGGATGCCCGCCCCAGCGACCGACTCGAACCCGGTTGCCGCCGCGAGCTCCAGGGAGCGCTCCTCGCGAGCGTGGCGCACGACCGCCTCGCCGAGCGGATGCTCGGAGCCGCGCTCGGCCGAGGCGACCAGGCGCAGCAGCTCCATCTCGGTCGGTGCGTCGGCTGCGGGCACGATGTCGGTGACCCGGGGCTTGCCCTCCGTCAACGTACCGGTCTTGTCGAGCACGACGGCACGGACCTTGTGCAGTCGCTCCAGAGCTTCCGCGTCGCGGAAGAGGACGCCATTCTCGGCGCCCTTGCCGGTGCCCACCATGATCGAGGTGGGTGTGGCGAGCCCGAGGGCGCAGGGGCACGCGATGATGAGCACCGCCACGGTGTTGAGCAGCGCCAGGTTGAAGGCGGGGGCGGGCCCGAGTGCGAACCAGGCCACGAAGGTGGCCACGGCGACGATGAGGACGGCGGGCACGAAGTAGCCGGTGACAAGGTCCGCCAGGCGCTGCACGGGCGCCTTGCTGCCCTGCGCCTCCTGCACCAGGCGCACGATCTGCGCCAGCACCGTGTCGCGGCCCACGCGCGTCGCCTGGAAGCGGAAGGCACCCGAGCCGTTGAGCGTCCCGCCGATGACCTCGTCGCCGGCACCCTTCCCCACGGGCAGGCTCTCGCCCGTGACCATGCTCTCGTCGATGCTCGAACGACCGTCACGGATGATGCCGTCCACGGCGATCTTCTCACCGGGTCGGACCAGCACGAGGTCGCGCACGACCACGTCCTCCACGGGCACGTCCGACTCCACGCCCTCGCGGATGACACGGGCGGTGCGCGGCGCGAGCCCGATGAGGCGCTTGATGGCATCGGAGGTGTGGCTGCGCGCGCGTGCCTCGAGGAAGCGCCCCAGCAGGATGAGGGTGATGATGACGGCCGCCGTGTCGAAGTAGAGCGGCAGCGAGCCGGCCATGCCCGCCCCGCCCGTGCCGATGCCCGCGGCGTGGAAGAAGCTCGGGAAGAGGATGGCGCCCAAACTGTAGAGGTACGCCGCCGACGTGCCTACCGCGATGAGCGTGTTCATGTCGCTGGTTCGGTGGCGTGCCGCCTTCCATGCTCCCTGGAGGAACGGCCAGCCCGCGTAGAGCTGGACCGGCGTCGCGAACGCCAGTTGGAGCCAAGGGTCGCTCAGCCAGGCCGGCAGGAACGGCGCGACGGTCATCTGGGTGAGCGCCAGGAGCAGGGGCACCGTGAGGAGCGACGCGACCATGAGCCGGCGCCGCGTATCGGCCAGGTGGCGCTCCTGGTAGCTGGACCCGTGCACAGACGCGCTAGCGGATGCGGGCGTGCCGCTCGGTGACGTCGGCGCCACCGGTAGCGGCGCCGTCGAGCCCGATGGGAGCGTCGCAGCCGGGACTTCGTGCGTAGCCGCAGGGTGGGGCTCGCCCACGACCAGCTGGGCGTCGTAGCCAGCGGCTTCGACGGCTCGTTTCAGGTCGTCCGGCGTCACGCGTGCCGGGTCGTACGCGACGGCCGCCTGCTCGGTCGCCAGGTTGACGTTCGCCTCGGCGACGCCGTCGACCTTGCGCAGGAAGCGCTCGATGCGGTTGACGCACGAGGCGCAGGTCATGCCCTCCACGGCGAAGCTGATCCGCGAGGCTGGGGGGGTGGGCTTGTCCGTTGCGGTCGACATACTCGGGGGGAGTATAACCGAGATACCCTCGCTCGGGGAGTGGATGCTTCCGGACACCCGTCGGACGTCCGCGACGAGTCGCACCGATCGCCCGACGCTGACGAGCTTCGCCTACTGCGGGCCCACGGCGTGTCGCTGAGCTCCGGTCATCCGCTCGCCTCCCGGGCAGTAGCGGCGCCGCCCGGCAGGGCGCGTGGCCATACGCCCGCCGCGTGCGCGTCGTCGGCTGTTGCGCCACTCAGGGCGGACGATCGGACTCAGGGCACGTATCGGCCCTGATCAGGGAGCTGCCTCGCCTGAGCGTCCGGCTGCCGCCGACCTACTGGCGTGAGATCGGCTTCATGGCGAAGACCCCCACGACCATCGGCGCGGATGGGTCGCGGCAGATCTCCAGGCCCACGTCTCCCTGCCGCACCAGTTCGGCGACGAACTGCGACTCGCGGTCGGGAAGGCCCAAAAAGACGATGCCGGTCGATGTCGCGATGGGCGTCACGTCGTCCGCGCCGCCGTTCAGCTCGAAGCGTCGGCGCAGCTCGTGCATCGGGACGTACGGCCGGGACTTGATGAATCGCCGCAGCTGGGCGGCCGTGCAGCCGCTCTCTAGGCCGAGACCCGTGGGCATCCCATCCTCCGGCTTCACCGGTCCGACGGGCGCTGGGTGAGCCGAAGTGACGGGCCCACCGAAGGCCGCAGCGAACGGCGGAGCGTCCTGAAGCGGGGTCAGCGCACCCCGCGCCACCGCTTCCGGCGCCGTCGCCGGCATCGCCTGGGCGTCGGCCGTTGCGGGGTCAGGGTCGGAGGGCATGACCGGCGTCTGGCGGCGGACGTCCGGCCGGTCCGCGCGCGTAGGCACCCGATCGGCGCGATGCGGTGGGCCGCCGTGGCGGCGCGAGAAGCGTCGGCTCATGGATGGGACCTGGCGGCTGACGCTGCGGAGGCCTGCGGGCACGAGAGCCGCAATGCTCGCGTCCCGCTGGGGACCTGGGGGGGCAGCGTCCGCCGTATGGCTTGCTCGGTCATCGTTGCTTCCGTCGTCCGGTGAAGGACCGGGCCCGATGATACACCGGTGGCTGGACGCCACCCGCCAGCCCGATGCGGACCACGTTCACGTGCCGCTCACGATCGCGAGCGACCGCGGCGCCCGGTTGAGCACGTCAGGACCGGTCGCTCGGCACACGACGATGTCCTCGATCCGCGCCCCGTAGCGGCCCTCGAGGTAGATGCCCGGCTCCACGCTGAAGGCCTGTCGCTCGCTGAGGGGCGCCGCGTTCCCCGTCACGAGATACGGATCCTCGTGCCCTTCCAACCCGATGCCGTGTCCCGTGCGATGGATGAACGCCTCACCGTAGCCGCCCTGGCCGATGATCCGGCGCGCGACAGCGTCAACGGCCTCTGCCGAGGTCCCTGGTCGCGCGGCCCGGGTCGCCTGGGCCTGCGCGTCCTCGAGCGTGGCGAAGAGCCCTCGGTAGGTGTCGTCCGGGCCCTTCGCCGCATCCCCGCCAGTGACCCAGATGGTGCGAGTGATGTCGGAGCCGTAACCCTCGACCGTGCCGCCGATGTCCAGCACGATCGGCTCGCCGGGCGCGATGACCCGGTCGGTCGGGTGATGGTGCGGCGAGGCGGAGTGCGTGCCGCTGGCGACGATCGAGAAGCTGGCCAGCTCGTGGCCCTCGTCCACGAGGCGATCACGCACCTCCCGCGCGACGTCCGATTCGCTGCGCCCCACGAGCCGCCCGGCTGCGATGGCAGCCACCGTCCGATCCGCGGCATGGGCCGCTCGGCGGAGCAACTCGATCTCTTCCTCGTCCTTGACCGAGCGGAGCTCCGAGAGCACGGTGGACGCGAGCCCGTATACGGCATGCAGCGTCCGCGCCTGGATGGGCAGCAGGAACGCCGCTGCCAGGCGGTCGGACACGAGCAGCGACCGCGCGGACCCCCCGCTGACGGAGCCGCCTGCCCGTATCACGAGGCTGACGGGGTCCTCCGTCTCCTCCCAGGTCTCGACCTCCACCAGCGCCGCCTCCACGGCGACCGTGGCGCGGGCGGCAGCGAGCTCCAGGCGCGGCACGACGAGCCTCGCCCGACCCTCCGGCGGCACGACCAGCATGGTCAGCCGCTCCAGGGGCATCGCCGCATATCCGATCAGCCAGCGCAGGTCCGCCCCCACGCCGATGAGCAGCGCGTCGACCCCGCGCTCGGCAGCGATCAGCTGCGTCCGGCCGATCCGCTCCGCGTAGCGCTCCACGCCGATGGAGCCGCTCATCCCCGAACGGCCAGCCCGCCCAACCAGCGATCCACGACGGCCGGCCCGTCACTGAAGAGCTTGGAATAGGCGAAGACGCGCTGTGCGCCCGCGTCGAGGGCGCGTCGTCGGGTGAGCGGGTCGTCGTGTTGAGCGGCGGCGATGACCGACTTGCCGGCGGCACGGGCGCGCGCGACGGCGGTGGGGGCGTCGTAGCGACGAGCACTCATGTCGACGATGACGCCGACGATGCGCCGGTCCTGTCGGGAAGGCGCGAGCTCGGCGTGGCTGTCGGCCTCCAGCACGGTCATCAGTTCCGGCACCGAGGAGAGGCGCACAGCCCGCGCCCCGGCGCGCTCCACGGCGGCGACCAGTCGCGAGGCCCAGATGAGGTCGTCCGCGACGACCGCGACCGTGCCGCGCGGTCCCTGCGCCCGCGCTTCGCCCGGCTCAGCCAAGGATGTGCTCCAGGTGACGCAGCAGGTCCCGCGCGGTCGCCACACCGACGGGGCGCCCCTCGGCCATCAGGGGGATGTGCCGGAAGCCGCCCACCGCCATCTTGTGGATGGCGACGGCGACACTGTCCTCGGGCCGCAGCACGACCGGATCGCGCGTCATGACGTCGGCGACGCGGACACCGTCCAGTGGCCTGCCGGCCAGCTTCACGAGCGCGTCCCGCTCGGTGAACACACCAGCCAGTCGATCCCCGTCCGACACCACCACGCAGCCGTTGTCCCCTTGCTGCATCAGCCGGATGGCGTCGGCCACCATCGCGTCCGGTCGCACCACGATGGGCGCGGCGGCACCCACCGCGTCGAGGTGTTCGCGAACCAACCGAGCCTCGAAGGCCTCACCGGGCTGGGGGATGTCGGCGGTCCGCAGGTCCGAGCCGCAGTTCTCGCACTGGTCGACTCCCTGGAGGTTCTCGAAGCCGCAGGTCGGACAGATCAACGGTCGCTCCCCGGCGTGGTGCCACGGGTCCCGGGCCGATGGTGCTCCCCGGATGGACGGATCAACGGTCGCTCCCCGGCGTGGTGCCACGGGTCCCGGGCCGATGGTGCTCCC
>JAUJNA010000002.1:224483-254037 GCA_030446555.1 Chloroflexota bacterium
CGGATGGACGGATCAACGCATCACGCTCGGTCCGCGATCCATGTCTCGCCGCTGTGCAGCAGCTTCTCGAGGTCGCCCGGACCGCTCCGCGCGAGCGCGTCGTCGATCTGGCCCTGGAGCAGCTGATCGTGGGTGGGCCGATCCACCGATCGCAGGACGCCGACCGGCACCGGGAAGTCCGGCCACCACATGCGCGACAGCATGTATGCCAGGTATGGATCCTCGGCACGCTCGTCGTGCACCAGGAGGTCGGCCTCGCTCACTCCGCCGCCCAGCTGCACGACCTCCGGATGCAGGCCGTTGAGCTGGATGCCCTTGTCCCGATCCTTGCCGAAGATCATCGGCTCGCCGTGCTTCAGCAGGAGCATGCGATCCTCGCGGACCTCGCGATCGGTGAAGCCGCGGAAGGCCCCGTCGTTGAAGATGTTGCAGTTCTGCAGCACTTCGAGGAAACAGGAACCGGTGTGCCGGCCGGAGCGTTCCAGCGTCTCCTGCAGGTGCTCCGTGTGCGTGTCCACCGAACGCGCCACGAACGTCGCCTCTGCGGCCAGGGCGATCGAGAGCGGCATGACGGGCGTGTCGATCGTCCCGGCAGGCGTCGATTTCGTCTTCTTGCCGATCTCCGAGGTCGGCGACGCCTGGCCCTTGGTCAGGCCGTAGATGCGGTTGTTGAACATGACGAGTTTGATGTCGACGTTTCGCCGCATCGAATGCAGGACGTGATTGCCGCCGATCGAGAGCGCGTCCCCATCGCCTGTGATGACCCAGACCATGAGATCCGGACGAGCCGCCTTGAGCCCGGTGGCCAATGTGGGAGCGCGGCCGTGGATGGTGTGGAAGCCGAACGTGTTCATGTAGTACGGGAGGCGGCCTGAGCACCCGATGCCGCTGATGAAGACGATGTCCTCCCGGGCGTAGCCGAAGTCGGGCATCACCTTCTGGGTCTGGGCGAGGATCGAGTAATCGCCGCAGCCGGGGCACCAACGGACCTCCTGGTCGCTGACGAAGTCCTTGCGCGTCAGCTTGATGACCGCCGCGTTCGCCTCGCTGAGCGGCGCATCCTTCGCGGCCGGGCCATCGCCGTTGCGGGCCGTGGGGATGGTGGCGTCCGTCATGGTGTGCGCCTCGTGTCGAGCAGCCGGAGTGCCTCTTCCTCGATCTCCGCGATCCGGAACGGCTTACCGCGGACCTTGTCGAGGCCTACCGCGTCGATGAGGAACCGGGCGCGGATGAGCATCAGCAGCTGCCCCAGGTTGACCTCGGGGATGAGCACCCGCCGGTAGCTCCGGAGGACGTCCTCGATGTTGACGGGGAACGGGTTGAGGTGCCGCAGGTGCGCGTGCGCCACGGCATGCCCTTGGGCCTGCAACCGCTCGGCGGCGCTGCGGATGGCACCGTAGGTGGAGCCCCAGCCCAGGATGAGCAGGTCGCCGGCGCTCGGTCCGAAGACCTGGAGGTGCGGGATGTCCCTGGCGATGCCGGCTACCTTCTGGGCCCGCAGCGTCTGCATCCGGTGGTGGTTCTCGGGGTCGTAGCTCACGTTGCCGGTGATGTCGGCCTTCTCGAGACCCCCGATGCGGTGCTCCAGGCCGGCCGTTCCCGGTACGGCCCATGGCCGCGCCAGCGTCTCGGGGTCTCGGGCGTACGGCTGGAAGGTGGCGCGGTCGGTGTGGTTGTCGACCTCGATGTTGGGCAGGTCCGCGACATCGGGGATCCGCCAGGGCTCGGACCCCGTGGCAAGGAAGGCATCGGACAGATAGACGACCGGTGTCATGTACTTGAGCGCGATGCGCCACGCCTCGATGGCATAGTCGAAGCACTCCGCGGGGGTGGCCGGCGCCACGACCGGCATCGGCGAGTCGCCGTTGCGCCCGAAGAGCACCTGGAGCAGGTCGGCCTGCTCGGTCTTGGTCGGCATCCCGGTGCTGGGGCCGGCCCGCTGGACGTCGATGACCACGAGCGGTAGCTCGACCATGACCGCCAGGCCCATGGCTTCCGATTTCAAGGCGATGCCCGGCCCGGAGCTGGCGGTCATGCCCATCGCCCCGCCGTAGGAAGCCCCGATGGCAGCACCGATGGCGGCGATCTCATCCTCGGCCTGGAAGGTGCGCACGCCGAACTCCTTGTACCCCGAGAGCTGGTGCAGGATGTCGCTGGCGGGCGTGATGGGGTAGGAGCCGTAGAAGATGGGACGGCGCGCCAGTTTCGAGGCGGCGACGAAGCCGAGGGCCGTCGCCTCGTTGCCCGTGACGTTGCGGTAGACGCCGGGGGCGAGATGCGCCGAAGGCACGCGATAGTGCGTGTGGAAGATCTCGGTCGTCTCACCGAAGGCGTAGCCCGACTTCAGCGCGCGTATGTTCGCTTCGGCGATGACCGGCTTCTGGCCGAACTTCTCCTCGATCCAGCGAAGGGTGGGCTCCATGCTTCGCTCGTAGAGCCAGAACATAAGGCCCAGGGCGAAGAAGTTCTTGGTCAGGTCGACCTGCTTGTTCGTCATCTCCAGCCCCTCGAGCGCACGCGCGTTGAGGGTGCTGACGGGGATCTCGAACAGGTTGTACTTCTTGAGCGACCCGTCGGTCAGCGGGTTGCTGGCATATCCGGCCTTGGTCAGGTTCTGTTGCGTGAAGGCGTCCTGGTTGACGATGAGGGCGCCGCCCGGTGGGAGGTCGCCGAGGTTCGTCTTGAGGGCGGCCGGGTTCATCGCCACGAGGACGTCGGGCTCGTCGCCAGGGGTGTGGATCTCGTTCGATGAGAAGCTCAGCTGGAAGCCGCTCACCCCGGGCAGCGATCCGGCCGGCGCGCGGATCTCAGCGGGGAAGTCGGGCAGGGTGCTGATGTCGTTGCCGAAGACGGCCGCCGTGCGTGTGAACTGGGTCCCGGTGAGCTGCATCCCGTCGCCGGAATCGCCAGCGAAGCGGATGGTGACCCGCTCGAGCTCCTGGACCCCCTGGTCCTGCTGGGGAACGGTCTCGGTCGTCACGCGCCTTCCTGTTCCTCCATCACCTGGTGCGGCCGCGGCGGCAGGTTGAGGATCTCCTGGGGGAACGCCTCGGCCACGTACTCCAGGATGTCCTGCTGGCGAAGCAGCCCCTCCAGCGAGCCGTTGCCATCCACCAGGGGGATGGTGCGGTATCCGCCGCGATCCATCATCTCGAGCGCCTCACGGACCGTCGCTTCCGTGGTCAGCGCCTGGGGGTGTGGTGTCATGACGGCATCCACCGGACCGCCGAGATCGGTGCCGCCACCCAGCACCTTCATGAGCACGTCCCGCTCGGTGAGGACGCCGGCCAGTCGATCACCATCGGTGATGAGGATCGGCTCACCGCCGCTCTCCTGCATCGTGCGGATGGCATCAGCCAGGGCCGTACCGACGGGGACGGTCACGGGATCGCGATGACCCAACACCTTGATGCGCTCGGTGCGCAGATGGGCGCGGCTGACCCGCTCGGTGGTGTCGCCAGGGGCCTTGATCACCGTCGGGTCGGGACCTCCGCGATGGATGGGTCGTCACGGCGGGAGGACGCCGGACCTGTGATTCTACCCGCCCCACCCTTCAAGGGGGACCGAGCGCGTAGCATCCGCCGGATGTCGTCCGAGGCCACCGGTCCGCCGCATGGTCGTGCGATCCGCCGCGACCACGCCGTGGGGGTCGGCCTGGTGGTCATCTCGGCCTGCGCGTTCGGTTCCGGCGCACTGTTCGCCAAGCCCATCTACGCCGCGGGGCTCGACTGGCTGACGCTGCTCGCGTGGCGCTTCCTGATCGCGGCGGTCGCTTCCTGGATCTGGCTGCTGGCCTTCGCCGCGGATCGCGCCGCGCTGCGCCGGCTCTCGCGCCGCCGCCTCGTGGTGCTGGCCGCGCTGGGGGTCCTCTACGTCGGCAACAGCGGCACCTACTTCGCCGCACTCGAGACGGTGCCCGCCTCGCTTGCGGCGCTCATCGTCTACATCTTCCCGGCGCTCGTGGCGGTCCTGTCGCTGCGCTTCGGACGGCCGCTGGAAGGCAGGCGGGCATGGCTGGCACTGGGCCTGGCGATGCTCGGCGTGGCCCTTGCCGTCGGCGGGATCGAGCCGGGCGCAGTCCCACCGGCACTGGGACTGGCACTGACCGTCGCGTCACCCGTCATCTACGCCGTCTGGATCGTCCTTGCCGCGCGCCTGGGCGGGGAGCGTCCGGAACGTGAGGCCGAGGTCCCGCCCCATGACGCGGAGGGACCGAGTGACATCGAGACGACGGACCCCGCACCAGCCGCGGCGGTGATGACCACAGCGACCTTTGCGGTGTGGTGGGCCGCGGCCCTGGTGACCGGACGTCCGACCACGCCGGCGAGCATCCCGAGCGAAGCCTGGCTGCCCCTCCTTGGAGTCGGTCTCGTGAGCACGGCACTGGCGCTGCAGGCGTTCTACGCGGGGTCGAAGCGGATCGGCGCCGCCAACGCGTCTCTGGTGAGCACGGTCGAGCCCATCTACACCATCGCGCTGGCGACGCTGCTGTTCGCGGAGACGTTGACGCCGGTCCAGATGGTGGGTGGGGCACTGGTCATCGGCGGCGTGGTGCTGGCCGAGACCGGACGGCCGGCGACCGGCGCGCTCCGAGTGACGCCCCATGGGCCCGGCCGCGCTCATCGGCAGACACATCCGCCGGACGCGGCGCGCACCCGCTAGGATCTCCCGGTGCGACTCGTCAGCTACCTCGACGGCGCCCTCGAGCGGGTCGGCGTGGAGCACGCCGGTCGGGTGCGCTCGGTCGAGGCGATGGTCCCCGGGGGACCACGCACGATGGCCGAGCTGCTCGCGGCAGGCCCGGGGATGATGGCGCGGCTGCACCTGACGGCCGATGCGCCCGCACCCGACATCGGCACGCGCCTCGACGAGCTTGCGCTCCTCTCGCCGGTGCCCCGACCGGGCAAGGTGGTCGCGGTGGGCATCAACTATCTGGAGCACGCCACAGAAGGCGGTCGCGAGGCGCCCGCCGAGCCGGTCCTCTTCGCCAAGTTCCCCACCGCGGTCGTGGGCTCCGGCGCCGACATCACCTGGGATCCCGGGCTCACCACCGCCGTCGACTTCGAGGCGGAGCTGGCCGTCGTCATCGCGCGTGACTGTCGCCGAGTCGACGTGTCGGCCGCCCTGGACCATGTCCTGGGCTACGCCTGCCTGAACGACGTGAGCGCCAGGGACCTGCAGTTCGCGGACAAGCAGTTCGTGCGCGCCAAGTCGCTCGACTCGTTCTGTCCCGTGGGCCCGGCGGTGGTGACGACCGACGAGATCGCCGATCCACAGACCCTGTCCATCCGCTGCCTGGTCAACGGTCAGGTCATGCAGGAGGCGTCGACGGCCGAGATGATCCACGGCGTGGCCGAGCTGGTCTCGTTCTGCTCGCGAGCCTTCACGCTCGAAGCGGGCGACATCATCGCCACCGGCACGCCGTCGGGGGTGGGCTGGTACCGCGACCCCAAGCGGATGCTGCACGACGGCGATGAGGTGGTCGTGGAGATCGATGGCATCGGCCGCCTCGTGAACCGCTGCCGGGAAGAGACGGCCTGATGGCGCGGGGATCCGGAGTGTGGCGTTCGGCCGAGACATCACCGCCGAGGCGGGACCGGGCAACCTGCTGGGCAACCTGCTCTGCGCCATCGCCGGCCTGCTCGATCCAGGGCTCGACCTGAACAACGTCATCGCGGCCATCCTGAGGGCCATCCTGGAGCTCCTGAGCTGACCTCTCTCGATCCCTGATCGCCATCCCGTGGCCTCGACGGCCTGACGGGCGGCCACGAAGGGGAGGGCGCGGCGCCCTCCCCTTCGTCTCGTCCTCCCGGCGCGCTATCGTCATCACCCATGACAGGGCTCGCCGCTGCGTTCGATTTGGCGGAAACCGTGGGCCTCGATCAGCTGCCGCTGGCACCCTAGGTGCCCCCCGGCAGTTCGCTCGGCGGAGCCGGGCTCGAGCCACTGGACGTCGGATCGCCGGAGGCGTCCAGCGTGGCCATGCTGCCGCGCGGCTTCCGGGCGGGAGGCGCGGCGATGGGCATCAAGGCGTCCGGTGGCAAGGACGTGGCCGTGATGCGGTGGAGCCCGAGCTGCCCGACGCCTCGGTGGCAGCGGTCTACACGTCCAACGCGGTCGTCGCCGCGCCGATCGTGCTCTCACAGCGCCACCTCGCGGCGACCGTGCCCCTGGGCGCCGGGCGGTACGGCTGGACGCGGGGCCTCGTGTGCACGGCGGGCTGCGCCAATGCCGCGACGGGAGCCGACGGCCTGGCTGACCAGGAGCGGGTCGCGCGCGGGCTGGCACGCGGACTCGGGACCGACCGGGAGCGGACGCTGGCCATGTCGACGGGCGTCATCGGGACGCGACTGCCGGCCGACCGGCTCGCGCCGGGCATCGCGCGGCTGGCACGTGAAGGGCTGGCGTCCGATGGCGAGGCCATCGCGGCGGCAGCCGAGGCGATGCGCACGACCGACAGCCGCTCGAAGGTCGCGACGGCCCTCCTGGAGCTGCCCGACGCTGCCGGGCGACCGATGCCGGTCATCGTGTGCGGAGTAGCCAAGGGCGTGGGCATGATCCACCCGCGCATGGCCACGATGTTGGCCGTCCTGCTGACGGACGCGGCGGCGGCTCCGCACCTCCTCCATGCCCTCCTCCGCCCGGTGGTCGCACGGACCTGGGACCAGCTCACCATCGACTCGGATACGAGCCCGAACGACACGGTCTTCCTGCTCGCCTCCGCTGCCTCGGGGAGCGCGCCGGTCCAGCCGGGCAGGCCCGAGGCGGCCGCACTGGGACGAGCGCTGGAGTCCGTGGCCCGTTCGCTGGCACGCCAACAGGCCGCTGACGGGGAGGGCGCGACGACGCTCATCACCTGCCAGGTGACCAGGGCCGTGGACGACGCCGAGGCGCGCGCCGTGGCCCGAAGCGTGGTGGCCAGCAGCCTGGTGAAGGCAGCCGTCCACCGACGCGACCCCGACTGGGGCCGCATCGCGGCCGCAGTCGGCAACGCACGACTGGCCGACGCGGCGATCCTGGAGGCGGCCGGCCTGGACGTCGACGAGGCACGCCGCCGCGGCGGAGGGGCCGTGCGGTTGGATCCGTCACTCCTGCGCATCGGGCTCTGCGGGAAAGACGTCTTCGCGGGCGTGCCGGTGCCCTTCGATCGTGAGGCGCTCCGGAGGGAGATGGCTGCGCCGGAGGTCCTCATCAGGCTGGATCTGGGGCTCGGCGATGGCAGCGGCGAGGCCTTCGGCTGCGACCTCGCCGAGCGGTACGTGACCGAGAACGCGGAGTACACCACGTGAGCGGGAGGCGGCGCCCGCTCGTGGTCAAGCTCGGCGGCACGACCCTTGCCGAGCAAGCCCGCATGCGGAGACGATGACCGCGCCACCCGATCAGCCGCCGCCGATGACCATCCTGGTGGTCGACGATGAGCCGGCCATGGTCGGCGTCCTGGGCGCTCTGCTGGGCAAGGCCGGGCATCGCATCGTGGCCGCCTACGACGGCGATGAGGCACTCCGCCACTTCGCATCCGACCCCCCCGACCTGGTGCTCCTGGACTTGGCCATGCCGGGCACGGACGGGGCAGAGGTCTGTCGCGCCATCCGGGCGCGGAGCGCGACGCCGATCATCGTGGTCACCGGCGAGCGCGACCGCGGTGCGCTCGTGGAGCTGCTCCGTTTGGGCGCCGACGATTACGTGCGCAAGCCGTTCCGCTCGGACGAACTGCTCGCCCGGATCGGGGCGGTGGCGCGGCGTGCTCGAGGTGGCGCCGGCGTGGCCGGAGCGACGACCGGCTGGACCCTGGACCTTCCCCGCCGCGAGGTCCGCTGGCGCGGCTCGCCGCTCCCCCTCACCGCCACCGAGTACCGCCTGCTGCGCTGCCTGGTCGAGCGTCTCGACGAGGTCGTGGAGCAGCGGGAACTGCTCGACGGGGGCTGGCCGGGTATCCCCGATCCCGATCCGCTGTGGCTGAAGCCGCACCTCGCGCGGCTCCGCGAGAAGCTGGTCGCGGCTGGCGCACCGGTGCCATCGGCGGTGCGCGGTCTGGGATACCGCCTGCCTGCTGCGCATGGCCGCGAGCCTGCCTCGTAACCGACTCGCAACCGATCCGGCACCGCGCCGCCGCTGACCGCGGCGCGGCGCCGTCCTAGCCTCCACCACGAGCGCGGCGCGACAGCGCCCTGTCCCGGCACCCTCCATCGAGAACGCGAGGCTCGTGATGCACCAGACCCGCTCGGCGTGGCTACCACCGCCCGATCCCGCAGGTCCCGTCAGCTGTGCCTCGTGCGGCTGCCGCCTGGTGGAGGTGGAGCGGGAGGACGGCCCCGTCTGGCGCCACTTCCCTTCCCTGCACCCGGGTGCCGACGCTCGGGGCGACCGACCCACCTGCGTGGACGCGCTGCACGACCGGGACGGCTGGCCACTCCCTCGAGAGGCGCTGGCCGGACCGCTCGTGGCGGAGCGCCGGAGCGCCGCCGCCTGAGGCCGTCAGTCGACCCCGGAGGCATCGAGCTCGAGCACGAACTGCGTCCCGGCCGGCACACGCGCCTCGACCCGCAGGTCGCCGCCCATGGAGCGGGCGAGCCGCCGGGCCGCGAAGAGGCCGATGCCCGCGCCGCGCGGTGAATCGTCGAGGCGCACGAACGGCTCGAAGATCCGCTCCCGCCATCCCTCGGGGATGCCCGGCCCATCGTCGGTGACCGCCACGTACGCTCGACCCGAGGCGGCCCACCCGTAGAGGTCGATGCGCCCTCCGACCGGGGCGTACTTGGACGCGTTCTCCAGCATGTAGCCCAGGAGACGGCGCAGCAGCTCAGCGGAGCCGCGCGCATGGAGCGGTCGCTCCAGGAAGTCCGTGCCCAGCCGGTGCCTGCGGAAGAGCGGCGCCAGCTCCCGGATGGTCTCCTCCACGACGGTGACGAGATCGAGGCGACCGACCTCCACCGTCCCCGAGGGGAAGACGCGCAGGCTTTCCAGGACCGAGTCGACCGTGCGGTCCAGGCGGTCGACCTGCTCGAGCGCCTGGCGCTCCCATTCTTGGGCGTCGGGCTGCTCGCCCGCCTGCGCTCGGCCGCCCAGCAGCTCGACATAGGCCCGCACGACCGCCAGCGGCGTGCGGAGGGCATGGGTGACCACGGCCACCAGGCTCGCGCGCGCCTCGTCGATGGCGCGCAGGCTCTCGACGTGCGCGTCCGCCTCGCGCTGGAGGCGACCCTTCTCGACCATGCCTGCCAGGAGACCGGCCAGCGCTTCCAGGAACCGCACGTCCTGGGCGGTGAAGCGACGCTTGCGCAGGGTCTGCACGTTGACCACGCCGACCACCTGGTCGTTCCAGATGAGCGGCACGGAGAGCATCGAGGTGTGGGGCTGGTCTCGTCCGGTGATCCACGCGAAACGCTCGTCGCTCCGGATGTCGATGCTGGTGATGGGCGTCCGATCACGCGCGACGAGGCCGGTGATGCCCTGTCCCAGGCGCAGGCGTGCCCTCCCCAGCCACTCGCGCGCGAGCCCGTTCGTCGCCGCCAGGGTGAGCCCCGTCCCGTCCCGGTCCATGAGGTAGAGCGAGCACACGTCCGCGCGCGCGGCGTCCCGCGCGCGGTCGACGATGGTGCCCATGAGCTCGTCCCAGGTCCGTGTAGACGCCGCGAGGCGCGCGACCTCGGCCAGGAAGGTCAGCTCGTCGAGCCGCCGTCGGGAGCCGCTGGACGGGCCCACGCGCGTCAGCCCACGGTGGCGGCCATTCGCGAGTCGATGACCGCGCCCGACCTGCGGGTCGCTGCCCGGAGCCTGTCGGGAGCCTCGGCCGAGAAGTTGAGCCGCATGCTGCTCGTCCCCCGCCATCCACGTGGAAGCTTCGCCCTGGCACGAAGGCCACCTTCTCACGAAGAGCCGAGGCCAGAGCTCGCGCTCGTGTCGATCGCGTCGGGCAGGTCCACCCAGACGAACAGGCCGCCCTCCGGGTGAGCGCCGCGAGCCTGTGGCCAGCATCTCGTCCAGCGCCCCCACCAGTGCGTCGCGCCGCGACCGGTACGTGTCGCGGATGAGCGGGACGTGGCGGTCCAGGAAGCCGTCGGCGACGAGCCGATGGACGGCCATCTGCACCAGCGTCGAGCTATGCAGGTCGACCGGCTGCTTGGCCAGCACGAACGTCCGGGCCAGCTCGGCGGACGGTGCCACGAGCCAGCCGACGCGAAGGGCCGGTGCCAGGACCTTGGAAAAGGTGCCGTCGAGGTGGATGACCATCCCTGCCTCGTCGAGGAGCGCAGGTCGGCCTGCGGCTGACCGTCGAAGCGGAGCTCGCCGTAGGGCTCGTCCTCCACGATGGGGATGCCCCACCGCGCCGCGACCTGGAGCAGCCGCGGACGCCGTTCGGCGGCCAGCGTCCGACCGCTCAGGTTCTGGAACTCCCGGCACGCAGTAGATGAACTTGGGCGGTGGGCCGCCGGCGCGCGAGCGAGCCGCCAGCGCGATGTCGAGCGCGTCCACGTCCATGCCGCCATCGTCGGTCGGGACCACCAGGCAGGGTCGGCTGGTACTGGTCGAACGCCTGGATGGCGCCGAGATAGCTGGGTGACTCGATGACGACCGCATCACCCGGGTCCAGGAACACCTTGCCCACGATGTCCAGGCCCTGCTGGGAACCGTTGGTGATGAGGATGCCAGGTCCGTGCCGGTGCCGGCGCGGGCCGACCGGTCGGCGAGGAACGCGCGGAGGGCGTAGCCTTCCGTCACGGAGTACTGGAGGGCGCGCGCCGGTTCCTCCGACAGGACCGCATCGAACGCCTGGCGCAACTCCTCCACCGGGGAAGAGCTCGGGGGCCGGCAGCCCGCCCGCGAGCGAGATGATGTCGGGCTGGGCACTCACACGCAGGATGTCGCGGACGGCCGATGGGCGCATGCCGCGTCCGGCGGGCATACAGGGCGCTCAGGTCGTATGGCATGCGGGCGTACGATAGCCGGTGCAGCAAGGAGTTCCACGGAGGACATACGCGATGGCGAGCCATCGACGGTCAACCTGGAAGACCGGCCCGGCATGCTGGCGCAGCTCGGTGAGGTGCTCGGGAACGCGGGCATCAACATCGACGGACTGGCTGGCTACGGGGCCGGTGAGCGCGCCACGCTGCACCTGCTCGTGGCGGATGCCGCGGCGGCGCGCGAGGCGCTGAGCGACGCGGGCATCGAGTGCGGCGAGGACCGCGAGGTGGAGCTCGTCTCCATCGTCGATCAGCCCGGCGAGATGGGGCGGCACCTCCGCCGCGTCTCCGACGCCGGCGTGAACGTCGACCTCGCCTACCTGGCCACGAACACCCGCCTGGTGCTCGGAGCGGACGACATCGAAGGCCTTCGCCGAGCGCTGCACGCGGGCTGAACCCTGGGAGGACGCGACCATGACCGAGACCCTCGAGCGCCTTGGCGCGGCGAACCAGACCGGCGCCCACATCAACCGCGACGCCTTCGCCGAGGCGCAGGACTTCCTGCCCCTGAAGGGGCTCGACCATGTCGAGTTCTGGGTGGGCAACGCCCGCCAGGCGTCGGCCTACTACCGGGCGCTGTGGGGCTTCACGCCCACGGCGTTCTCCGGGCTCGAGAGACGAAGGTGCGACCGCGCCTCGTACGTGATGCAGCAGAACGACATCCCGGTTCGTGCTCACGGCGCCGCTCACGCCGGACGGCGAGATCGCGGGGCACGTCCACCGTCATGGCGACGGGGTCAGGGACATCGCCTTCGCGGTCGACGATGTGGGGTCCGCCTGGCGAGACCACGTCGCGCGGTGCGGAGAGCGTCCTCGAGCCGACGGAGTACGACGGCGGCGAGGACGGGGTGCTCCGCAAGGCTGCGGTCCGCACCTATGGCGACGTGATCCACTCCTTCGTTGACCGCAGCGACTACCACGGCCCCTTCATGCCTGGCTACCGCAAGGTGAGCGAGGCAGCCGCGGTCGCCGCCGGTCTCAGCCTCCTCGAGGTCGACCACTGCGTCGGCAACGTGGAGCTCGGCCAGATGAACCGATACGTCGATTACTACCGCGACGTCTTCGGGTTCAGCCAGCTCATCCACTACGACGACAAGGTCATCCACACCGACTACTCGGCGTTGATGTCCAAGGTCATGACGAACGGCAACGGCCGCGTGAAGTTCCCCATCAACGAGCCGGCCAGCGGCCGCAAGAACCGATCGTCGATTACTACCGCTCGACTGCGGTATCTCTCCCTACGGGGGTGCCGCACGAGTACTACGCGACCGTCGCGCACCGACGGTGCGCGATGTGATGTCCAGGTCTCGACGGTCTGGGCATCGACGGCTGCGTGCCAACGGCATCGAGCCGGCCTGCGGCCTGCCGCACGAGGCCATACTACGTAATACCTCGACTGGTATCTCTGGGTGTCCCTCGGCGTGCTCGGAGGCGTGCCCATGGAGACGCTCGAGGTCCTCGTGACATGGGCATCGAGGCCGCCAGACTCAACGCGCGACGAGGAGGGCTACCTGCTCCTGTTGGCACGATGCTCCCGGCCCTCTTCACGCGACCCCTCGCGGTCCAGGACCGCCCCACCTTCTGCTTCGAGAGCTGGGCATCGAGCGCCACGGCTCGCGCGGCTTCGGCGTCGGCAACTTCAAAGCCTTCTTCGAACGATGCTCTCTCATCGAGCGGGAGCACGGCGCGGCGCGGCACCGGCAAGCCCACCGTCGAGGCGACTTCAAGGCGCTTCAGTTCGAGGCCATCGAGCAGGGAGCAGGCGAGAACGCGAGGCGACCACGGACGACTTCAAAGGCGCTCGTGACGGCATCGAGCGCGAGCAGGTGAAGCGGGAGACTGTGACGGCCGAGCTCCGCAGAGCGCGCGGCTGGGAGGCCCTGTCGAGCCCCGACGGGGCGGGCTTCTACGACGACCTGATGGCGGACGACGGCCTCATGGTCTTCCCGGGCCTCGTCCTGGACAAGGCGGCCACGATCCGGGCGATCGCCGGCGAACGGCCGTGGGCCTCGCACAAGCTGGCGGACGTCAGGGTCATCGAGCCCACCCCTGACAGCGGCATCGTGACGTACCGGGCGACGGCCCAGCGTGAAGGCCAGGATCCGTACCGCGCCGTGATGACCACGGTCTACGCGCGGCGCGACGGACGCTGGCGGGTCGTCTTCCACCAGCAGACCCCGATCCCCGGTTGATCGTCGGGAGCCTCGCGATCAGCGCGTCTCGTCACGCGGAGGCCGGCTCGACGACCCCCACGTCACTCTTCTGCGCGATCTCCGCGTAGTGACAGGCGGCCCGCTGCCCGTCGCCCACGGCGCGCAGCTCCGGTTCCACGGTGCGGCAGTCCTCCGGGCGTCCCAGCCGCTCGTAGAGCCAACAGCGGGTGTGGAAGCGGCATCCGGGGGGAGGGTCGGCCGGCGAGGGGACGTCACCCACGAGGATGACCCGTCTGCGCTGGCGCTCGATGGCAGGATCGGCGACCGGGACGGCAGAGAGGAGCGCCCGCGTGTACGGATGGGCCGGCGACGCATACACGAGGCTCGAGCGGCCGATCTCCACGAGCGTGCCCAGGTACATCACGCCGACGCGGTCCGAGATGTGGCGCACGGCCGCCAGATCGTGGGCGATGAAGAGGTACGTAAGCCGGAGCTCGCGGCGCAGGTCGATGAGGAGGTTGAGGACCTGGCCCTGGATCGACACGTCCAGGGCGCTGATGGGCTCGTCGCAGACGATGAACTCGGGTTCAACGGCCAGGGCGCGGGCGACCCCGATGCGCTGTCGCTGGCCGCCCGAGAACTCGTGCGGATATCGAGCCGTGAACCCGGGATCGAGCCCCACCAGCCGCAGCAGCTCCCTGACGCGCTCGGCCTTCGCCCGACCCGACGCCAACCGATGCGTCTCGATGGGCTCGGCCACGATGGCGCCCACCGTCATCCGTGGGTCCAGCGACCCGTACGGATCCTGGAAGATGATCTGCATCCGCCGCCGCAGCCGTCGAAGCTCCACCGGGGAGAGAGCCCGCAGGTCGCGGCCATCGAAGCGGACCGTGCCGCCGGTCGCCTCGCGCAACCTGATCAGCGCCCGGCCCAGGGTGCTCTTCCCGCAACCGGACTCGCCCACGAGGCCGACCGTCTCGCCGCGCTCGATCGAGAGCGTCACGCCGTCGACCGCTCGGACGCTGCCGCGCTGGCGCTGCAGGATGCCGGAGAGGATGGGGAAGTGCACCTCGAGACCGTCGGCCTCCACGAGGGGCACCTCCCCCGCACGCCCGTCGGTCACGGGATCCAGCCGCCGGGCTCGGTCCCCCAGCAGCGCGCCGCATGCCCCTGCCCATGGGACGGCCGCGGTGTCATCAGGGGCTCTCGCTGGTCGCAGACGTCGCGCCGGTGGGGACAGCGAGCCGCGAAGCGGCATACCGGCTCCGGGTCGACGAGGTCCGGTGGGAAGCCCTCGATGGTGCGCAGCCGCCCGCCGGGCTCCACGTCGAGGCGCGGCCGGGAATCGAGCAACGCTCGGGTGTAGGGCATGCGCGGTCGTTCGAAGATGTCATCCACGAGTCCGGTCTCCACGATCCGCCCGGCGTACATGACGCTGACTCGCTGGCACATGCCGGCGGCGAGCCCCAGGTCGTGGGTGATGAGGATGACCGCGGTGCGGAACTCCTGCGTGAGTGACCGGAGGAGCTCCATGATCTGTGCCTGGACCGTCACGTCGAGGGCGGTCGTGGGCTCATCGGCGATGAGGAGCATGGGCTGGCACGCGAGGGCGATGGCGATCATGACCCGCTGGCGCATGCCGCCCGAGAACTGGTGCGGGTAGTCGCCCAGGCGTTCCCGTGGACGGGGGATGCCCACCATGCCCAGCAGGTCGACCGCCCGGGCGGCGGCGGCCTGACGCGAGAGCCCCAGGTGCGTGCGGGCCGACTCGCTGATCTGGTGGCCCACCCGCAGGGTGGGGTTCAGGCTCGTCATGGGGTCCTGGAAGATGAAGCCGATCTTGCGTCCCCGGAGCAGGCGCATCTCCTCGCCCGAGAGCTCCAGGAGGTCGATGCCGTCGAAGATGACCTCGCCATCCACGATGCGCCCCGGCGGCTGCGCCACGAGCCGGGCGATCGAGAGTGCCGTGACGCTCTTGCCGCAGCCCGACTCGCCGACCAGCCCCAGGGTCTCGCCATAGTCCAGGTCGAAGCTCACCTCGTCCACGGCGTGGACCACGCCGCCCGGCGTGAAGAAGTAGGTCGACAGGTCGCGGACCTGGAGCAGCTTGCGGCTGTGCCGTTCGGCCTCATCGGTGAGCTGGGCGACCAGTCGCTGGCCCTCCGGCGTGGAGACCTCCACCATCTCGGGCAGCTGGGCGGCCGTGCCTGTCTCCGTCTCCCGCCGGGTCGGTGGCGTCACTGCCTGCCCCGCAACTTGGGGTCGAGGGCGTCGCGGAGGCCATCACCCAGGAAGGTGAAGCTGGTCAGGGCGATTGCCAGGGCCAGCGCCGGGAAGACGACGAGGTGCGGCTCGGAGCGGATCCATCTGCTGCCCTCGTTGATGAGACTGCCCCACGACGCGCGCGGCGCCTCGATGCCGATGCCGATGAAGGAGAGCGTCGCCTCGGCGAGGATGGCGCTCGGGATGCCCAGGGTGACCGCCACGATGACCGGGCCGATGGAGTTGGGCAGGATGTGGCGCACCACGATCCTGAAGTCGGACACGCCGGTGGCACGCGCGGCCTCCACGAACTCCGACTCCTTGAGGCTGAGGACCTGGCCACGGACCAGACGGGCCATGGTCACCCAGGCCGTGAGCCCGATGGCCAGGTAGATGAGCAGCATGCCGCTCATGGCCTTGCCGAGGAACGTGTCGCGCAGGACGACGCTCAGGAGGATGATGAAGAGCAGGTCGGGGAACGCATAGATGACGTCGGTGAAGCGCATCAGGTAGTTGTCGATCCGACCTCCGAACCAGCCCGCGGCGGCACCGATGGGCACACCGATGACGAGCACCACGAGCTGCACGACGAGTGCCACGCTGACGCTGATCTGCGCCCCATCGAGCAGGCGGCTGAAGAGGTCGCGACCCAGCGAGTCGGTGCCCAGCACGTGCTCGGCGCTGAGCGGAGCCAGCGGCCGGTTGCCGTTGGCACGGATGGCGTCCAGATCCTGGACGAAGTAGGGCCACGGGGCCAGCGCCGGCCCGACGGCCGCGATCACGAGGAGGACGACGACGACCACCGCACCGACGACCGCCAGGCGGTTGCGGCTCAGACGGCGCAGTGCATCGCGTCGCGGACCGGCAGGGCGCGACGCCAGTCGCTCGACCCCTCCCAGCACCGGCATGCGTGTCGTCATCCCTGCCCGACCCTAGCTGTAGCGGATCTGGGGGTCGATGTAGGCGTAGAGCAGATCCACCACCAGGTTGAGCACCGCGATGATGACCGCGTAGAGCATCGTCATCGCCATGATCAGCCCGTAGTCACGCTCTTCGATGCCGTCGACGTAGAAGCGGCCGATGCCCGGCACGGAGAAGATGAGCTCCACGATGAACGAACCGGTCACGAGATAGGCCAGCAACGGCCCCAGGATCGTGACCACCGGGATGAGCGCGTTGCGCGTCATGTGGACGGTGACCACGGCACGCTCCCGCAGGCCCTTGCTGTACGCCGTTCGGACGTAGTCCTTGCGCGTCACCTCGAGCATGGATGCGCGCGTGTAACGGGCGATCTGGGCGATGGGGTATCCCGCCAGCGCGACGGTCGGGAGCACCCACGCGGAAGGGCCGTCCCAGCCGTGCGTGGGCAGCAACCTCAGGGTCACCGAGAACACCACCACGAGGAGGATGGAGAGCACGAAGCTCGGGGTGGCGATGCCGACGATCGATATCAGCGTCGCCGCGTAGTCGGGCAGCCCGTTCTGCCGGAGGGCAGCGATCATGCCCAGCGGGATGCCGAGCAGGACGGCCAGCAGGAACGCCATCACGCCGAGCTGCGCCGTGGTGCCGATGCCGTCAGCGACGATGTCGTTGACGCTCCGGTCGCGGAAGCGGTATGAGGGCCCCAGGTCGCCCGTGAGCAGAGCCCCGGCCCAGCGGACGTACTGGACCGGCAGCGGGTCGTCCAGGCCGTACTCAGCGTTCAGTCGCTGGACGACGCTCGCGGGCAGTGGCTTCTCACGGTCCCACGGCCCGCCAGGTACCGAGTGCATGAGCAGGAACGTGATGAGCGAGACCGCGAAGAGCACCGGGACGATCCACAGCACGCGCCTGATGAGGTAGCCAGTCACGGCTCCGACCCTCCCTGACGATCGAGCTGTGGATCAGCCCCGGCCGATCCCGCGCTCCCGCGGGACTAGTGCTCGCCGATGCTCACGCGGTCGAAGAACATCATGCCCGGGTCCTCGTCCGTCGTGGTGACGACGAGGCCCTGCACGTGCGGCTTGATGAGGGTGTAGCCGCCGTACCAGTAGAGGAAGATGACGGGCGCATCCTCCACCAGGAGTTCCTGCGCCTGCTGGTAGAGCGGGATCTGGGCCTCCGGGTCGGCCTCCGTCGCGGCCTGGCTCATGAGGCTGTCGAACTCCTCGCTCGTGTAGCCCGTGAAGTGACTGCCCTCGCCGAACACGTCGCCGAGGAAGTTGTTGGCGTGCGGGTAGTCCTGGGTCCAGCTCGCACGGTTGATGTCGAAGGGGTCGTTGGCGCGGCGGTCGTAGTAGCTGTTCTCCTCGAGACCCTCCGACTGGACCTCGACGCCCAGGTTCGTCCGCCACTGCTCCTGGAGGAAGGCGACCGTCTGCTCGTGGAGCGTGGACTCGTTATACCCGACGGTCACCTGAAGCTCGCTCGCGTCCGTCAGGCCGGCCTCGGTGAGGCCCTCCTGCAGCTTCTGCCGCGCCCCCTCAGGGTCGAAGGGCAGCCCCACGTCGGCCTGATGGCCGGGGATGCCCGGTGGCACCGCGCTGCCGGCGACCGTCGCCGCGCCCTGGCGCACGGTGTCGACCAGGGTCTTCTTGTCGACGGCCATCGTGAAGGCATGTCGCAGGCTCGGGCTCTTGGCGAAGACCCCCTCCGGGTCGTTGAGGTTGAAACCGTAGTACTCGAAGCCCGCCGTGGCGGTGGAGAGCATCTCTGTCTGGAGAGCGGGGTCGGCACAGATGCGAGCGATGTCCGTGGACGGCACGCCGACCATGTCGATCTCGTCGGCAAGGTACGCGTTGAGCGCGGCCTGCTCGTCCTCGATGACCGTGAACTCGATGCGCTCGAGCTTGGGCGGCTCGCCGTACCACTCCGGGTTGGGCCCGAGCGACAGGGAGGCGTTGTGCTCCCAGGTCTCGAGCTGGAAGGGTCCGCTCGAGACGTAGTTCCCCGCCTCGGTCGCGCCCTCCGACTCGATCCACTCCTGCTGGAGCGGAGCGGTCACCCAGAGCGTGGCGACGGAGAGGAAATACGAGGCCGGCTGCGCGAGCTCCACCACGAAGGTGTCCTCGTCCGGCGCCGAGACGCCGACCTCATCCAGGAGCGCGTCGATCGCGGCGTCCTCGGGGAGCGCGTCCGTGTCGAGCTCCAGGAGCGCCGATGCGCCGGCCACATCGGACATGACGTAGGCGTACTCCGCGGCCTCCCGCGGGTCGAGCAGCCGCTTCCAGCTGTAGACGAAGTCACCGGCGACGATCGGATCGCCGTTGCTGTAGTTCGCGTCACGGAGGTCGAACGTGATCTGCGTCCCGTCCTCGTTCACCTCCCAGTCCTCCGCGAGGCCGGGGACGGTGTTGAGCTCCTCGTCGAAGTAGACGAGCGGACGGGTCAGCTGCCGCAGGATCTCGACCGAGCGAAGGCTGAACGCGAGCGTCGGATCGAGCGTTTCCGGCTCGCCGCCGAGCGAGAGCCGGAGCGTCTGCTCGCCTGCCAGTGGCCCTTCTGCCGTCTGCGGCTCGGTGGGGGCCTCGCACGCGGTCACGGGCGGGCCGGACGGCTCGCCGCTGGGTGCGCCTGACGCGCCGTCCGTGGGCACTTCCCCGGATGCGCCGCCGGTCGGCGCCCCGGTCGGCGCCGCGGTCCTGCCCCCGCCGGTCGGTGGCGCCGCGGTGGGACCGCACGCGGTCGCGACCAGCAGCAGGGCCGCCATCACTGTCCAGGATCGGTGGTGTCGCATGGTTCCTCCTCGCCGTTCGTTCACCAGCTGCCGGATCCGCTGCCCGGGATGGCAAGTCCCGACGGATGGATGAGATAGGCCGTGCCACCGGATGACCGGAGCCAGAGTGCCTCGAGCGAGCGCCGATCGTAGACCCGCCGGACGTCGCTGTCGGACCGCCCGGCCGGATCGTTGACGATGACGTCGCCGGAGCCGTCGAAGCCCCGGACGACGATGAGGTGCCCGTCACTCGACGCGATCGGCGCGCCGGGCAGCTGGCCCGCCCCGAATGCCAGGCTGATGATCACCGGCGCGCCCGCCGCGATCCAGGCCTCGACCTGCGAGAGCGAGCCGAGCCGGGTGACGAAGGCCTCCAGGCCATAGGTCGTGGCCCAGGCCGTGTTGAACGCCCAGTTGCCGGTGCCGGCGTAGGTGTGGTCGTAGGTCGCCTCGGCCGCGTCCCGCACGGTCACGGCATGGCCCCAGTACGCCAGGACCATGGCGGTCGCCGTCGGCGAGCACCAGCCGCCCACCGAGTCGCCGGAGACGCGCTGCGAGCGCTCGGGCACCGGAAGCTCGCGGCCCCACGCGGTCTGCTCGCCTGGCGACGCCAGCCCCGTGGGCTCCCGTCGGGAGTCCGAAGTCACCACCGAGACCGACCGGACGCTGGGCGTGGATCGGGCGTCAGCCGTGGATAGTGTCAGGCGATACTGGAACGCCCGGCCGGTCCGTCCCGCGCGCAGCCGCAGCGTGTCGGTCAGGACCTCGGCATCAGCGTCGTCCTGGCCATCGACACTGTGACGCCGGACCGTTTCCGAGCCCGAGGCCCAGACCGCCATCGTGTAGTACGGCGTCCAACGTCCATCGCCCAGGCGGACCCGGAGATCGATCTGCAGCCAGGTGCCGGCAGGCGTGAGGGCGTTCCACGAGGGGATGGCGGTGTCGAAGGGCTGATCCCGTTCGACGACCGGCGACTCGACGGTGCCGGACCAGCACGCCCGCGCCGCCGCCCCTTCGCTCGTCTCGATGGATCCCTTCCTGAGCTGGGCGAGCGACGCCAGCACGAGACGCGAGGTGCCGCCGCGCCCCTCGAGGGCTACCCCGTCACCTCCGCGCAGGAGGTCGCTAGCCGCCTGCCTGGTGAGCGCGACATCTGGCCGGGCGGCGGTGCCCAGCACGGTCATCGGATGGCCACGGCTGGCGGAGAAGTGGCTATCGGGGTGTCGCCCATGTCCGCGCCTCAGATCTCCTCATCGCTCTGGGCATCCCAGGATCGCTGTGGTCTAGAGCGGTCTAGACTGAGGCCAGCGTAGCACGCCGCGCAACCGCCCCGGAGGTCGGGACGGTCGCGCGACGCACGGGTGTCTAGCGCGCCTTGGGTTCGATCCGGACGGTCGTCACCTCCCCGACGTGCACCGTGAAGACGGCGACGCGGCGTCCGTGGACTCGCTGGCCGTCGACCATCACCTTGTAGCGACCCGGCTCCAGGTCCACGAAGCCGAACCACCCGCTGCCATCCGTCAGCCGCCGGGCGATGAGCTCATCCGTCTCGGCATCGCGCAGCTCCAGCCAGACCTGGTCGAAGGCCACGCCGTCGGCCGTGGTGACCGTGCCCATCACGTGGCCCGTGGTGGGCTGCGTCTTCCATGTCATCTCGGGCACGACCGCCGTATCGGCGAAGACGGGCGGCGTGACCGGGTCGTACTCGCTGGGTTCGGTGAGCGCCCGTGTCAGCTCGGCCCGGCTGGTGTCGCGCGGACGCTGGTTCGTCGTCGCCAGGCTATCGGGGTTGGCGTAGGAGTAGCCGACCCAGCCGTAGCTCCGGTTGCCCGCCGCGCTCGGCGCGAGGGCCTTGCGGATCTGGACCACCGAGTCGGAGATGCTGTTGAGGTAGATCGCCGAGCCGATGGCCGCCTGGCGGTCGTACTGGTGATCCTTGATGAACTCGTTCCAGTGCTCATACCAGGAGCGCTGGGGGAAGCCGAAGCAGCTGGGTGACTCGCTCCCGGTGACGCAGAACTCGCGCTTGTAATTCATCGGGATGTTGAGATCCAGGATGCCCTCCTCCATCCAGGCGCGCCAGTCCTGGAGGGTCTCGCGGTGGGGCCGGGAGTCCTCCCAGGTGCCGTCGCCCAGTCCGGGCATGCGCGGGTATGGCGGCGCGTCGCCGTAGGTGATCGTGTCAGCGCTGATCCGGACGTGCGGCTTGATGGCGTAGCTCCGAAGGTAGACCTTGCGCACGAGGTTGGTGATCTGCTCGCGCCGCCACTGGCTCCACTGTGGGTCATCGGGAAGCGGACGATCGCTCCTGCCCGTGGCGGCGTGGAACCGCCGCAGCGCGACCGGGTTGTAGCCCCAGGAGTTGTCGTACGGCCATGTCGCGAGCTGCCCGTCGGGGTAGCGGATGCGATCGAAGTTGATGCCGTCGACCTCGTACTCCTCGACGATGCTGGTGTACATGCGAACGATGTGGTCGGCGGCTGCCGGATGGCCCGGGTCGAGGTATGTGTCCCCCGGTCTGCTGCCGTCGTAGCGCGTCATGACCCAGTTCTCGTCACCGGTCTTGGACGGCCCGTGGGTGTTGTAGACGTGGTTCGGATCGCGCGGCGGCGTGCTGCCCTGCCAGATGGCGGTCGCGATGATCCATGCGTGGACCTCGATGCCCTGCGCGTGCGCCTTGTCGATCAGCGTCTGGAGCGGATCGAAGGGGTACGGCGCGATGGCCGCCTGCGTTCGTGGCATCGCCGCCCGGTTGCAGAAGCAGTCTCCCCGGCGCCCGATCTGCGCCACGATCGCGTTCATGTCGGCTGCCTTGGTGGCCGCGACCAGCTCGTCGATCTCGGCCTCGTTGTAGAGGCCCTCGTTGAAGGCGTCCACCCAGTAGGCGCGGAACTCCTCCTCCTCCCGCGGATCCGCTGCCGAGACCGCGCCCGGCACCGTGGCCGCCATGAGGGCCAGCGTCAGCAGGCCCATGACCATCCGTCTGTTCATGCGAGAACTCCTCTCCTCTCTCCTTCGCTCGACCGGGCCAGGACGATCCGGTCGATCCGCTGGGGTGTCGGTCCCGACGGCAGCACGCTTGCGAGCACCTCCAGGTAGTTCGCCCCGGGCCAGATCGCCCCGAGGACCGATGGATGCCGGGCGCCCGTGCACCCGGGCAGGCTGTTGGGGCGCCCGTGCAGCGCCTCGTGACCAAGGATCGCGAAGCAGACGGCCTCCTTCGCGGACCCTGGCAGGCCGGCCTCGTCCACCGTCTGGAGGCGCGGGGCCACGAGACCCGGCGGCGTCGCCCGCTCCAGCGCACGCTCCAGGGTCTTCATCAGTGCCGGGTTCGCCGTCCCCCCGCCCGAGAGGTGGATGACCGAGGGCCAGGCGGGCGCCCAGCGCGCGATGGCATCCGCGACGGAGCGTGCGGTCAGCTCGGTGGCCGTGGCGAGGACGTCGGGATCGCTCAAGCCCCGCCCCCGGCCGGCCGTGACGAGCCTCTTCACGGCAGCGTCGCCGAAGAGCTCGCGGCCGGTGCTCTTGGGCGGCGGGCGCCGGAAGTAGGCGTCGTCCAGCAGCTCGTCGACCAGCTCCCGGCACGGTCGCCCGGCGGCAGCGGCGGCACCATGGCGGTCCAGCGGCTCGCCCAGCAGATGGCGCGCCAGCCCGTCGATGAGCGAGTTCCCGGGCCCGGTATCGAAGGCCATGGCCTCGAACGGCGCCCCGGCCGGGACGATCGTCACGTTGGCCATCCCGCCCAGGTTCAGCGCCGCGACCGTGCGCCCCTCCTCGGCGAACATGAGCGCGTCCACGAAGCTGACGAGTGGCGCTCCCTGGCCACCGGCTGCGATGTCACGCGGGCGGAAGTCGGCCACGACGGTACGGCCGGTGCGCTCGGCGATGACCGCCGGCTCGCCGACCTGGAGCGTGGCCAGCGCCCGCCCGCCGGCATCGACGTGGTGGTGGATCGTCTGACCGTGGGACGCCACGAGGTCGATCGATGAGAGCGGGACGCCCGCCGCGTCCGCGGCCCGTCCGGCCACGTCCGCGAACAGCTCCCCGACCGCCATCGAGGCGGCCGAGAGATCGCCGGGCGCGACCGTGGCCCCCGGATCGGACCAGCCGCGGATCCACTCGCGCAGCGCGGGCGGCCACGGCTCCTCCGTCCAGGCGACCAGGGAGACGTCCAGCGTCCGGTCCCGGGCGGCCACATCGACCAGGGCGGCATCGATGCCGTCGAGCGACGTGCCGCTCATCAGCCCCAGCACCCGCACGCCTCCTTCAGCCCTTCAAGGCGCCCACGCGGACGCCCTCCAGGAAGTGGCGCTGGAACAGGAGGAAGAGGAGGATCATGGGCACCGCCCCCACGACCGCGCCGGCCATCTGCAGGCCGATGTCGGAGCGGAACTCCTGCTGCAGCAGCGCCACGCCCACGGGCAGCGTCAGGAGGTTGCGCTCCGAGAGGACGATGAGCGGCCAGAGGAACGCGTTCCACGCGCCCACGAAGCTGAAGATGCCGACCGTCGCCACCGCAGGCCGCGACAGCGGCATCACGATGCGCCAGAAGACCTGCCACTCGTTCGCGCCGTCGACGCGCGCCGCCTCCTCCAGCTCGGAGGGCAGCGACTGCATGAACTGGCGCATCAGGAAGATGCCGAAGACGTCGGCGATGCTGGGCGCGATCACGCCCAGCAGGTTGTCGTCCAGCCCGAGGTTGGTGATCAGGATGAAGCGGGGCACGAGCGTGACGTGCACCGGGATCATCAGGCTGCTCACGATGAGCGTGAAGAAGAGCGCCTTGCCGGGGAAGCGCTTGCGCGCGAAGGCGTAACCGGCCATCGAGTCGAAGATGACGTGGCCGACCATGATCGCTGTCGCCACCACCAGGCTGTTGAAGGCCCACAGCAGGACCGGTGCCTGGGCGAAGAGACCGGCCAGGTTGTCGAGCGTCGCGTCCACCGGCACGAGCGACGGTGGCACGCGGATGGCCGCCGCCCCGGGCGTCAGTGCCTGGGTCACCATCCAGTAGAACGGGAAGAGGCCCACGATCGCCACCGGCACCAGCACCGCCAGGCTCGCAAGCCGGTCGCGGCGGGGCTGCCGGCGACCGGCCAGCGCACCGACCGCCACGGTCGGTGCTGCGACGGCCTCGGGGATCAGGGAGACGGGCGGGGCCGGGCGGGGCTCCACCGCCGTGGGGTCCACGGCCGTGCGGTCGACCGCTGCCGGATCCATGGCTGCCGGACGGCCGCGCGCCATCAGTACTCGACCTCGGACCGCAGCGCGCGGAACTGGAGCACCGAGACCGTCGCGATGACGGCGAAGAGGAGGAACGCCTGTGCCGACGCAACGCCGTAGTCACCGAACCGGAAGCCGGTCCGCCAGATGAGGTAGACGATCGTGTTGGTGGCATAGCCCGGGCCGCCACCGGTCATGACATACACGCGCTCGAAGACCTCGAACGCCGCGATGGTGTAGATGATCGCGACGTACAGCGTGATCGGCTTCAGCAGCGGCACGGTGATGTGGCGGAACTTGGCGAGGGCGCCGGCGCCCTCGGTCTCGGCCGCCTCGTAGAGCTCCTGCGGGATCCCGGCCAGCGCTGCCGAGTAGAGCACCACGCCCACGGCCGGGATCGTCAGGACGGAGGAGAGGATCACCGACCACAGCGCGACGTTGGCTCCGGCGAACGACGACGGATCGGAGATGAAACCGACCGGCCCGGCCCCGAAGAGGCTGAGCACGTGGTTCGCCAGGCCCCACGGGTTGGCGTTCAGGATCCACTTCCAGACCAGCGCGATGAACACCGCCGACGTGACCGCCGGCAGGTAGTACGCGGCTCGGAAGAAGGTCCGCAGTCGTGGCGGCAGGGGGTGGATGAGGGTCGCCAGGACCATCGCCACCAGCACCCATACGGCGACCGTGAAGACCGAGTAGATGACCGTGTTGAGGGCGGCCTGACGGAAGATCGGGTCGCGCAGCAGACCCAGGTAGTTGTCGAGACCGACCCACGTGCTGCCCCGGAACCCGAACTCCTGGAACGAGAGGACGAACGACCAGCCGAGCGGGAAGAAGATGAAGACGAGGAAGAAGAGGAGGCTGGGCGCGACGAACAGGTAGCCCGCGCCGTATCGGCTCCAGAAGCGCCGGACGCGGCCGGCGCCCCTGGCGACCGAAGCACTGGCGGTCACTGTCGTCGCGCCCCGTGAGCGACTACTCGCCGAGCAGCGGCGTGACCTGCTCGCCGATGGCGTCGAGCGCCTCCTGGGCACTCTTCTCACCGGAGACGGCGAGCTGGATCTCGGGATGGATGAAGGAATCGACCTCCGCCCAGTCCTCGATGAGCGGCATGAACCTGACGCTGGCGAGCATCTCCTCGAACGGCGCCATTTCGGGCGTCGTCTCCGACACCTTGATCGACTTGCGGGTGCCCGGTGCCAGGTACCAGCCCTCGACGTCCTCGGCGACCTCGGCGCTGGTCAGGTAGCGGCCCAGTCGGTGAGCCGCGGCCATGCGCGCCGGGTCGTCCTTCTGGGGCACGGCGTAGGTGCCCATGCCGCCCACCGTGACCGTCTCACCGGCATCGCCGATGGGAGGTGGCAGGACGGTGAACTCGATCTCGTTGCCCTTCAGGTTCGTGATGCTGCCCGAGCCACCGGTCATCATCGCGAAGCGCCCGTCGATGAATCCCTGCTCCACGTCGGCGAGCGCGATGGTGGTGATGTCGGGTGGCATCGCTCCTGCCTCGAAGAGGTCGACCAGCACCTGCAGGCCCTTGACGCCCTCCGGGCTGTTGAGCGTGTACTCGGTGTTGTCCTCGTTGAGGACGGTGGCGCCCTGGTTGTAGAGCAGGGTCAGCTCGTTGACGCTGGCGGGGCCCATGTAGGTCGCGAAGCCGTAGACGCCGTCGGTCGTCAGGTCCTGCGCCAGCTGCTGGAAGTCCTCGACCGTCCAGTCGGCATCGGGGATCGCGACGCCGGCATCCTCGAAGATGGCGTTGTTCAGGTAGAAGCCGATGGGCGGGACCCACTGCGGCCAGGCGAGGTGCCGGCCCTCGTACTCCACGCCCTCGAGGAGGTTGGGCAGGATGTCCGCCTTGTCCTCCTCGGTGAGGTACGCGTCGATGGGCGACAGCACGCCCTGCGCCCCGTAGCCCGGCAGGCGGTCCGAGGCGATGCGGAAGATGTCGGGACCGTTGCCGGCGGCAAGGGCGGTATCGAGCCGGGCAAGGCCCTGGTCGTCGAACGGGATGCCCGTCACGACGATGTCGACGCCCGGGTTCTTGGCCTCGTAGGCGGCCACGGCAGCGTCCACCAGCTTGGCCGCCGCTGTCTCGCCGCCCGGCGCATACCCCAGCTGCCACCAGTCGATGGTGCCCTGGTATCCGCCGCTGGCGGCGGGTCCGCTGCCACCCGGCGTCTGGCCGGCCGGTGCGCTGCCACCCGGCGTCTGGCCGGTGGTACAGGCTGCCAGCACGAGCGCCAGCGTGACGATCATGGGGGTGATGGCCGATCTTCCTCTGCTCATGAGTGCGTCTCCTTCAGCTTCCTGGACGTGGCTGGTTCGCCGACCGGACTCCTGGCGCGTCCGGGTCCGTCCCGGGCGAGCGCCAGGGCGCCGCTGGCAGGCTCTGCGGCCAGTGGCGCCACGCCATAGCGCGGGTCCTGCTCCTCGAGCCGCTCCGTGAGGCTGGCGAGCAGCGCCGACCCCGGTCCCAGCAGGCCTCCGGCAGCGACGACCGGCAGGGGCGTGCCCGGTGCCAGCCGCAGCCTCCGGCAGCAGGTCTGGACCGCGAGCGCGAGGTCCGCGGCGGCTGCGCCCACGATCGAGCTGCTGACCTCATCCTCGCCCGCAAGGTCCAGCACCACCTTCGCCAGCTTCGCCAGCTGCGGCACGGACGGAGCCGGATAGCACCGCTCGCGCAGGTCGGCGACGTGGGTGGCACCCAGCGCGGCCGGCATCGCCTGGCTGAGGCTGGTCCGGGGGCCCCGTCCGTCGGCTGCCTGGGTGACGGCTCGCAGCGCACGTCGCGCCATGTCATAGCCGCTGCCCTCGTCGCCCAGCAGGTGACCCCAGCCACCCACCGTCACCTCACGGCCATCCGGTGCCCGGCCGTACACCGAGGAACCAGTGCCGGCGACGACGGCGATCCCGCTCGATACGCCGGCCGCGGCGAGGAGGAGGCGCGCATCGTGGGAGATCCAGACCTCTTCCGCATCGAGCGCTTCGAGCGCCGCGCCGCGCAGGGCATCCCGGACGGTGGGGCGCTCCGATCCCGCGACGCCGATCCAGGCAGCCACTGCGCGCCGCTGCCCGGCCGACCCGAGCGCTCCGCGTGCCGACTCACGGAGGGCCGATCGGAAGCCATCGAGCCCGACCACGTTGGGGTTCGCCGGACCGCCCTGACCCCGACCGAGCATGGTCGCACGGTCCCCGGCCAGGCAGATCGTCTTGCTCCCGCCAGCGTCGAAGCCCAGGAACAGCGGCTCAGTCATCGTCCCGCTCCGAGAAGCGCGCCTCGATGAGGGTGTCGAGCGGCAGGCCGCTCTCCAGCAGCCGACGGCTCTCGTCGGCATCGACGCCACGGGCGAGCATGACGATGGCCACGCGCGCCGACCACCCGGCGGCCTGCAGGGCGCGGTCGACGGGTACGCCCGATCGCCCCGTGACCTGCTCCACGATGCCGCGGACGCGCCGACGGAGCTTCGCGTTCGTGGGCTGCACGTCGATCATCAGGTTGCCGTGCACCCGACCGAGGCGGACCATCACCCCGGTCGTGAGCATGTTCAGCACGAGTTTCTGAGCCGACCCCGCCTTGAGCCTGGTCGAGCCGGCGATCACCTCCGGCCCCACGACCGGATGGATGGGGATCGCCACGGCTTCCGAGAGCGGCGTCGGATGGTCGCAGCAGAGGCCGATGGTGAGTGCCTCGCACCGACGAGCCGCCTCGATCGCGCCCAGCACGAACGGGGTCCGGCCGCTGGCTGAGATGCCCACCACCGCGTCATCGCGCCCGACCACCGATCTCTGCATCTCCGCCGCGCCGCTGTCGGCCTCGTCCTCGGCTCCCTCGCGAGACCGCGTCATGGCCTCTGGCCCGCCGGCCATCACGGCCACGACGGTGCCGCTCGCGATACCGAACGTGGGCGTGACCTCGGCCGCCTCGATGACGGCCAGCCGACCACTGGTCCCGGCACCCACGAGGATGAGGCGCCCGCCCGCCCCGACGCGCCGGGCCACGGCATCCACGGCCCGCGCGATCGACGGGAGCTCCCGACCGACTGCGCGTGGGACGCGCGCGTCCTCGGCGTTCATCACACGCAGCAGTCCCACCGTGGGGAGCATCTCCAGGGAAGGCGCAGCGTCGTTGGCTCGCTCCGTCCCGGGCAGATCCTGGGTCGAGGCAGCCGAGCGGCCTCGACCGATGCCGGTCACGCGACCACCTCGGGCTCCGCCAGCTCCATCGGCAGCCGCCCCGGCCAGTCAGCACGTCCGGTCAGCGCTTCGGCGAGCACCTCGAGCGTGACCGGCACATCGGCGTAGGCGGCGATGGCACCCGAGGTCCGCGCCAGCCGAGCGAGGTCATACGGGTTGCGGAGTGCGATCAGCAGCGTCGGCTGCTCGCCAGCGGCGATCCGGTCGACGAGCTCGCGCTCTTCCGGCCAGAGGTAGGCATCGCGCGTGGCCAGGATGACGAGCTCCGCGCCCGTCGCCGCCTCGATCGCCGCGAGCCGCCCCTGAGCGTCGTCCGCTCCTGAGACGACCACCTCTCGCGTGCGGGGCAGGTGCCTCGCCAGCGCCGCGCCCACGGTCAGGGCCGTGGCAGCCTCTTCCTCGATGGGACTGGGGCGCCGGCTCGCGAACTCGATGACCGCGACGGACGCCGAGGGCGTGAGGGGGAGCAGCTCCGATCCGCGCAACAGCGTCAGCGACCGTCGCGCCACCGTCCGTGCCAGCTCGAGATGTGAGGCATCGGGCAGGACTAGTGCTGGGCGCCCACGCAGGGCGCGCAGGCGGTCGTCCAGGCGAGCGGCCCTGCCCAGGGCCTCGACCACCCGCGCCTCGGGCAGCTCGCCCGACTCGATCGCCGACCGCAGACCTCCGACAGCCTCAGCCTGGTGCTCGCGCATGGGCATGACGGCATCCGCGCCGGCGGCCAGCGCCTCGACCGAGGCGGCGTCGATGGCCCATCGGGCGGCCAGGGCGCGCATGCTCAGCGCATCGGTGATCAGGAGGCCGTCGAACCCGAGCTCATCGCGCAGGAGGTCGCGGAGGATCCGGGGAGAGACGGTGGCGGGCAGACCGTCGGTCAGACCGTCGTAGACGACGTGCGAGGCCATGACCATGTCCACACCGGCCGCGATGGCGCCTCTGAAGGGAGGAAGATCGGCACCGCGGAGTGCCTCGATACCCCCCGCGACCGTCGAGACGGCGAGATGCGAGTCCACGGGTGTCCGCCCGTGCCCCGGGAAGTGCTTCGCGGTGGCCGCGATGCCGGC
>JAUJNA010000002.1:254137-256140 GCA_030446555.1 Chloroflexota bacterium
CCGTGCGCCTGTGCCAGCACGTAGCTCGTCTCCTGGATCTTCAGCGCCGTTTCGAAGGCCGAGGAACGGTTGAAGCCGCGTCCGACCACCAGGCTGCGGCTGATGTCGCGCAGCGCCCACGCGGCCGAGGCGAACTCTGGCTCGCGGTCCAGGATGTCCGACACCGCCGCAGGTACGCGCGCCAGGTCCTGCGGCGCCAGGCCGGCTGGGGCACCGCTGGCCCTCCGCTGGGACCCTAGGGTCCGTGCGATGAGCGCCAGCGCCAGCAGCGCGGCCGAGTAGGTCTTGGTGGCAGGCACGCTCGCCTCGGGACCGGCCGGCGTCACGAGCGAGAGCTCCGCGGTCTGGGCGAGCGGTGAATCGGCTTCGTTCGTCAGTCCCACGCTGAGCGCACCGTTGGCGCGGGCCGCGTCCACGAGCGAAACGACGTCCGAGACCTGTCCCGACTGGGAGATGCCGATGACGGCGGCGCCCGACCAGGCGGGCCGGCTGCCGTACATCGTCAGGACGGAGGGCGCCGCCTGCACGACGGGCAGCTGGTTCGCGACCTCGAAGAGGTACCTCGCGTACTGTCCGGCGTTGGCCGACGAGCCACGCCCGGCGACCACGGCGAAGGGGACGCGCCCCTGCCGCATGCGTTCGGCGACCGCCGTCGCAGGCGCGTCCAGACGCTGGAGGGTGGCGGCCAGCACCTGCGGCTGTTCCCCGATCTCGCTGCGCAGGAGCTCACCGCTCACGGCCGGGGCGATCATGTCGGCGACAGGACCGTCCGGTCGGGCACCCGTGCCTCGTCCTTGATCGGCGACCGGCCCGGGGTACCTGACCCGGCCGCGAAGGCGACCTGGCCCTCGATGAGGGTCGCCCGCACCCTCCAGCTGTCGTCCAGCAGCACCAGGTCGGCCCGACGGCCCACGGCGATCGACCCCAAGTCGGACGCCTGACCGAGCACGCGCGCCGGGTCGCGGGTGGCTGCGCGAACGGCCAGCGATGGGTCGATCCCCGAGGCCACGAGCCCGCCGAGCACGTGGTCCATCGGCAGCGCGGAACCCGACAGGGTCCCGTCGGGGCGACGAGCCACGGTCCCGTCGGAGACGATCCCCTGACCCGCCAACCGGTACCGCCCGGGGGGCATGCCGAGGGCTGCGAGGCCATCCGTCACGATGATCAGCTGGTCGGGGCCCTTGGCCGCTGCCACCCAGCGCACCGTCTCGAGTGCCACGTGAGCGCCGTCACAGATGAGGCTGACCGGCACGGGAGCCGCGAGCAGCCACCCTGCCAGCCCGGGGTCGCGGTGATGCATCTGTCGCATCCCGTTGAAGAGGTGCGTGCCCATCCGCAGCCCGGCCTCCATCGCTCGCTGGGCTTGCGCCCAGGTGGCGCCGCTGTGACCGGCGGCCACGAGGACGCCGCGTTCGTCGAGAGCGCGGATGCAGTCCAGAGCACCGGGCAGCTCCGGGGCGAGGGTCACCAGCCGGACATCGCCGTGCTGGAGCCAGCCGAGGGCCTCCTGGACGTCGGGTGGCCGAAGCGCCGATGGTTCGTGCGTACCCGCATGCTCGGGTGCCAGGAAAGGCCCCTCCAGGTGGACGCCGAGCACCCGCGCCGCGTCGCGTAGAACGGGCCGACGCAGATTCGCGAGGCAGGCTGCGTAGCGTTCGGGGGGCGAGCTGATGACCGTGGGCAGGAAGGCCGTGACCCCGGTGCTGGGGAGCGCGCCGGCCACCGCTGCGAGGTCGGCCGAAGGGTCGGAGAAGTCGTGCCCGAAGGCGCCGTTGAGCTGGAGGTCCACGAGTCCGGGGGTGATGATGGATCGGTCCGAGCCCAGCGCGTCGGGAGGGGGGGTGCTCGTCGGCTCGATGGCCGCCACGCGGCCCTCATCGACGGTCACCACGCACGTGCCGAGATCGTCGGGGGCGTAGGTACGGCCGAACAGCCTGATCACTGCAGCTCCACGTGCAGCTGGTATCGGTCGCCGCGGTACACCGCCCGGACGAACTCGACCA
>JAUJNA010000002.1:256240-261013 GCA_030446555.1 Chloroflexota bacterium
CGGATACGCACGAGCTCCGACCCGGGCGGCACCTGGAGCGCCCCGGCCAGCTCCAGTGGCGCGGACAGCAGCTCCTGGCTCAGCACCTTGCTTGCCGGCCGCATGCCGCGTGCCTCGATGTCCTGCGTGAAGCTCGAGAGCCGCTGCAACGGCTGCTCGATCTTCCGGTCGGCCACGTACGTGCCCTTGCCCGAGCGGGTGTAGAGGATGCCGTCGCTCGTCATCTCGATGAGCGCCTGGCGGAGGGTCATCCGACTCACGCCCAGCGCAGCGCTCAGCTCCCGCTCCGAGGGGATCCGCTGGTGCGCCGCCAACTCGCCGCTGGCGATAGCCCGCTCCAGGATCCACCTGATCTGCTGGAAGATCGGCGTGGGGCCGAGACGGTCCAGCGCGGCTCCTGACTCGATGATCCCCAACGCGGCCTCCGCCTGAAGCGCCCGGTCCGAGCCGGGCGTCTTGCCTATACCGGTCTAGTCCAGTATGGCCCAGACGTCAAGAGCTCTTGCGCGGTGGGGCTGTCGGTCGTATCGGCCGGCAGGGCGGTCCCCCCGCCGATATCCGGCCCGGAGCGGCGCGACCAGCGAGTGCGAGCGACCGCAGCGAAGCGTGTTCCCGTGCGCAGGCTACGGCAGCGGAGGGATCAGGGGATCCGTACTGGCCTCGAAGGTGACCTCCCCGGTGGCGCTGTTGTCCGCCTCGTCCGACTCCGCGATCTGGCCCAGCGGATCGAGGCGCACCTCGATGACGTGCGCACCGGCGGCTACTCCCTCGGTATACAACTCGAAAAGGCCCGTGACCGATGCGCCGGGCGCCAGATCCGGCACGGTCCAGCTCTCACCTACTGGATCCTGCTTCTGGCCGTCCAAGAAGACCACGTAATCGAATGGACCGGTCGCTGCGGTCCCGGTGTTCGTGATCGTGACCCACCCTTTGAAGTCGGCGCTCTGGTCCGGCCCGTCGGTCGTAACGGTGTCAGGCACAGAGAGATCGGAAGCCACCAGATCCGGCAGCCCCGCGGTCGTGGGCGCGGCACTGGCTGGGGCGGGCGGGCGCGGACGGCGGCGTCGTGTCGGCTCAGGGGCCGGGGCGCCGGGAGCGGCGGTGGCCGCGGACGGTTCGTCCGGCGGCAGCACCGCCGAGCCAGGCGGCGCCACTCCTACCTGGACGCACGCGGTGGTCAGCAGCGCGAGAAGGGCCATGGATAGGGTGCGGCGCATAGGATGGACCTCCATAGGGTGCCGTGGTTCGAGTCTACGAACCTGGGGATCCGCGGCAGACGCCTCGCATCGGGTGATTCCTATGTCGCCAAGGGACGCTCGTGTCCCGGGCCGTTCCGGCGATGGCCTGGCTCCAGGCCGTGCGGGGCCTGCACGGGCGCCACGGCGCACCGTCTATCGCCCGGGTGACCAGCTGGGTTCTGACTCGCGGGCTCACGGGCCGCCCTTGCTCGAGCGCGACGCAGGGGTGAAGGCGTCGGTAGAGACCCCGGACTGGCTTGCGCGGCAGGAGGTCCATCTGATGGCCCGTGGTGCGTAGCCTCTGCGCGAAGCGCGCGCGCGGCGCCACGCGAGGCTCGCTTATCGCCCGGCGTGCCTGGCCAGGCTCATCTGATGGCCCACGCCCTCGATCGGTCGGCGACTTGCCCAAGCTGGGCACGGCTCTTGCGTTTGACAGGCCCATCAGGTGAGCACGCGGGTCTGCAGCAGGGCCTGATCTGTCTGCAGGTCCGGCTATGCCCGATCTGCATACGGAGAACCGGCAGGCCCCGCCTGGAGCACGCCGGCTGGGCTGACCCCGGCCCCGCGAGAGGCCACACTCGCGCCGGACCGCTCAGACGGATGGTGCCTCGTCGGCATCGGCGTCGTCCGGAGCCCCTCGGCGACGCAATGGGAAGACGTACCACGCCCAGGCAGAACACCAGCGCCGAAAACGCCGCGACACCCACCCCGGCGAGTGGCCCGTACAGGAAGTCGGCGATCACGAAGAGCGAGGCCGTGATGCCAAGGGCGAGGAACGACATGGCCGCCACGAACATGTGGTTGGCGTCGAACAGCATCTGCTCCTTCACGTTTCGCCGGAAGTTCAGCCGGTGATAGATGGAGGGAGCCATCAGCAGCGCGCCCGCGGCAGCGCTCGCCGCCAGGGCCACGAAGTAGACGATCCTCTGGATGTCGGTCGACTGCTCCCAGCGCTGCTGGAACGGCAGCACCAGGAGGAAGGCGAAAAGCACCTGGACGCCCGGCAGGGCGACCTGGAGCTCGTTGAGCAGCTCGATCAGCTCGCGACATCGATGCGCTCCTTGGGGACTCGTCGGCCATTCGGCGGATGGTAGACGCCGGTAGACTCGACGTCGTGAGGATCGCCCACGTCCGTGAGCGGCACGCCCCGGCCGGAGCGCCCTTCCGCCTCGCAGCTGCGTTGCCCGATGGGCGCTGGCTCGACCTGGAACCGGCGCGTCGCCGCCTGGTCCGCGACGACCCGCGGCGCGCTCACAACGACCCCCTCTTCAGGACGCCGCTCACCACCCTGGACGCGCACCTCGCGACCGGTGCTCGCGTCGAAGCCCTGGCTGCGATCGTCGGCCCGTTCGCGGAGCCCGACCAGCCGATCGACTCGACGACCTCGGGCTCCGTGGCTCCGACCTCCGGTTCGGCCCGCCCCTTCTGCGACCGACCAGCCTGCGCGACTTCTACGCCTTCGAACGCCACGTGGCGACCATGTGGGCGCGGCGCGACCAGGGGGTCCCCCAGGCGTGGTACCGGCTGCCCATCTTCTATTTCGGCAACGTCTCGGAGGTCCGAGGCCCGGGAGACCCGGTCTGGGCCCCGCGCGACTCGCAGGAGCTCGACTACGAGCTGGAGGTGGCGGCTCTCATCGACACGCCGGCACGCGACCTGCCGGCCGACCGCGGGGAGGAGGCGATCGGCGGTTACACCATCTTCAACGACTGGTCGGCGCGCGACCTCCAGCGGGACGAGACCGTGGTCCGACTCGGGCCGGCCAAGGGGAAGGACTTCGCGTCGACCTTCGACCGTGGCTGGTGACGCCCGACGAGCTCTCTGATGCGCGATCCGACAAGGGCTATGCGCTTACGGCCACGGCCCAGGTGAACGGCCAGGAGCTCAGCCGCGGCACCTGGGCGGACATCCATTTCAGCTTCGGGGAGATGCTCGCGCGGGTTCATCGGACGCCCGGCTGGTACCCGGCGACGCGGTCGGCTCGGGGACCTTCGGGACCGGCTGCCTGCTCGAGATCAAGGACGAGGTCCTGGGGCGCTGGCTCCAGCCAGGGGACACGGTGGCGCTGAAGGTCGACCGACTCGGCGAGCTGACCACACCGGTGATCGAGCGCCCTGGCGGCCGAGCGCGCGATCCGGGGCTCGTAGGCCGCCTTGGCCGCTACTGCTCGTAGTTCTCCACCACGTCGGGCGGACGGACCTCCGCTTCCCGGGGTCGTCCCCGGCAGCCCGCTTCCCGGCGCGCTGGTGCAGGAGGTCGTAGGCCTGGTCGAGCTCGATGCGGATCTCGGCTAGACGCGCCCGGTCGTCGTCACTGAGGCCGCCCGCCGCAGAAGCCTCGGCATAGAGACGCTCCTCCTCGTGCGACAGACCGTTGATCCGCTCGTGTAGCGCCGCGTCCTCCATCACCGCAGCGTACACGAGCCATCGCGCACCTTCGGAAGGTGCGACGGCGTCGCTGGGACCTAGACTGTCCAACAGCAGGAGGGATCGCAGCCGATGTTCTACGTCAGCCGGGGTAACGTCCCGCACAAGCGCCATACCCAGCATCGGGCGCCGGATGGCTCGCTCTTCGCCGAGGAACTCTTCGGGATGGAGGGCTTCACCGGCCGATCGTCCCTCCTCTACCACCTGCGCCCGCCCACCCAGACGCACAAGGTCGAACCGGTCGCGGACGTGCGCCTGGAAGCCGCCGACGGCGACGCGCACCATCATCGGCTGGTGAAGTCGGGGGCCATCCCGGAGCGCGGCGATGTGGTGTCCGGTCGGATCCCCCTCTTCTTCAACAACGACGTGCTGATGGGCGTCATCCGTCCCGCCGAGGCGCTTCCCGAGGGCCGCTTCTACCGCAACGGCGAAGCGGACGAGATGCTCTTCTTCCACCAGGGCAGCGGCACCTTCCAGAGCATCTTCGGGGAGCTGCGGTACGGCCCCGGCGATTACCTCGTCATCCCCATCGGGACGACGTGGCGCCTCGAGCCCGACGCCGGCGCGGAGCATCGCATCCTGTACCTGGAGTCGCCGACCGAGATCGTCCCGCCCAAGCGGTATCGCAACGAGTACGGCCAGCTGCTGGAGCACTCGCCGTTCTCGAACCGCGACCTGCGGCCGCCCGACGAGGCGCCTGCGCGTGACGATGAGGGCGAGTTCACGGTCGACCTCAAGGTCCGCGGCAAGGTCACCGCCTATCACTATCGGCGCCACCCCTTCGATGTCGTGGGCTGGGACGGCTACCTCTTCCCGTTCATCTTCAACATCGGCGACTTCGAGCCGATCACCGGGCGGATCCACCAGCCACCGCCGGTGCACCAGACGTTCAGCGCGCGCAACTACGTGGTGTGCAGCTTCGTGCCGCGCAAGTTCGACTACCACCCTCTGGCCATCCCGGCGCCCTACAACCACTCCAACATCAACAGCGACGAGGTCATCTACTACGTGGCCGGCAACTTCATGAGCCGACGCGGCGTGGAGGTCGGCTCCTTCACCGTGCATCCGGCGGGCATCCCGCACGGACCGCATCCCGGGACGGTGGAGGC
>JAUJNA010000002.1:261113-262664 GCA_030446555.1 Chloroflexota bacterium
CGCCATCGAGCGGGAACGGCGCACCGCGCCGCTCGACCTGATGTCCCGTGTCAGCGCATCGATCGACGCCGTGCGCGTCTTCGCGTCCCAGCTGGAGCCGGACGAGTGGCGGGCTCGGGGCGTCCACCCGACACGCGGCGAGATGGCCGTCGAGCGGATCGTCGAGCGGTTCATCGTCGAGCACCTGCAGGAGCACGCGGAGCAGCTCGAGAGACTCGCAGCGTCGAGCGCGTGACCGAGCCGCGCTTCATCCCGTACCGGCCCAGCCGTCCCAGCGTCGCGGAGTCGCTCGAGGGCGGCCGCCACTTCCACCGACTGATGGACGCCCGCCGCAGCGTCCGCGCGTTCAGCCCTGACCCCGTCCCTCGCGAGGCCATCGAGCTGGCCATCCGGACTGCGTCGACCAGCCCGTCAGGCGCTCACCAGCAGCCATGGACGTTCGTGGCGGTGAGCGATCCGGAGACGAAGCGCCGCATCCGGGTCGCTGCCGAACGCGAGGAGAAGCGCTCGTACGAGGGCCGCATGTCGCAGGAGTGGCTCGAGGCGCTGCGCCTGCTGGGCACCGACTGGCACAAGCCCTACCTGGAGGTGGTCCCCTGGATCGTCGTGTGCTTCGAACAGGTCCACGGCTGGTGGCCGGACGGCAGGGTCCGCAAGCACTACTACGCCCGTGAGAGCGTGGGTATCGCGTGCGGTCTCTTCATCGCGGCACTCCACCAGATGGGCCTCGCGACGCTCACGCACACGCCCAGCCCGATGGCCTTCCTGGGACGCATCCTGGACCGGCCGTCGAACGAGCGACCCTTCGTCCTCTTCCCCATCGGCTACCCGGCCTCCGACGCGACGGTGCCCGACCTCGTCCGCAAGCCCCTCGACCAGGTCTCGATCTGGGATCCCGCGCCGCGCGACGAGGCGTGACCGACGCAGACGGCGCGGCCGAGGTGGTCCGCGCGCTCTGGGAGCGCTTCGAGGCACGCGACTGGGAGGGCGCCGGCCGCCTGCTGCACCCGGCCCTCGTGGTCGAGTGGCCGGCCACGGCAGAGCGTTTCCGCGCCGCGGCGGACTACCTGGCGATGAACCGGGCGTATCCCGAGCCGTGGGGCCATATCCGCGTGCTGAAGGTCGTCTCGGAGGGTGATCGAGCGGCTGCCCTCGTGGCCATCGACGCCCCCGGGACCGGCTTCCGGTGTGCCGGCTTCTACCACGTGGTGGACGGTCGGATCGTCCACGCCACCGAGCTGTGGGTCACCGAGGGCGGGGAGCAGCCGCCACCCGAGCGGGCCCGATGGACGACCAGGGCTTGATCAGCCCAGGCGATAGGGTGCTCATGAGCCCACCCGCGCAGCCAGCACCTCGTGCGCGAAGCGCAGCATCGCGTCCTGGTGCTCGATGGCCCGCTCCACGTCCGCTCCGGCCGCGTGGCCGGCGTCGAACCAGATGACGTCGATCGGCTTGCCCAAGGCACGCATCCGCGCCTCGTAGTCCTCCACCTGGCGCGCCGGGCAGCGCGTGTCGTTGCGGCCCTGGATGATGAGCACCGGCGCATCGACC
>JAUJNA010000002.1:262764-265128 GCA_030446555.1 Chloroflexota bacterium
AGGAAGCAGAACCCGTGATCCAGCCATGCCTGCGCCCGTGGCTGGAAGCTCTCCATGGTGACCGACTCGGGTCCGCCATGGGTCTCGATGACGGCGGGGTACGGCCCCCGACCGTCCGGCACCGCCAGCCAGGCCTGGATGGGCGAGCCATCGTCGGTCGGGAAGGTGACCGAGCGCCATCGTCGTGACGGGGGCACCTCGCTCGGCGGGAGGAGGTCCCCCCGCGCGCGCCCCGTGACCCGGTCGAGCGAGCGGACCGTCGCCGGATGAGCCGCGTCCTGCCACTGGGCCACGATGTCCCCCTCCGGCCCGAACCAGGTGCCCACCTCCCCGTAGTAGCCGTACGTGCCCGGCTCGTGGTCCAGGATGCGAAGGCGGCGCTCGGCCAGGTCGAGCACCTCGATCCGCTGGACGGCATCGCGGATCCGGCACAGCAGCAGCTCACGACCATCGGGCGACCAGTCCCACAGCAGGACCTCCCCTCCCGCATCCCCGACCGGGAGATCCTCACGCTCCCCGCTCGCAGGATCCCACAGCAGCGGTCGCCGCTCTCCCGAGCGGTCGCTCACCGCACCGATGCGCGGGTCGTCCGGCAGCGGCGAGAAAGTGGGCCGCCCGATGCTGCTCTCCTCGCCGTCCCAGAGCTCGGCCAGCCGCTCGCCATCATGGGTGCCCAGGACCAGCGAGCTGTACCGGGCGCGGCCCGTCCGTTCGCTCGAGAGGACCAGGAGGCGCTCGCCCCGCGCGTCGAACTCCTCCACCGAGCAGAGGCTCGGGCTGCGGTAGATGACACGAGGCTCCCGACCCGGCGCCTCGTCACCCATGAGGAAGACCGTGAAGCCGTCGTCCATGGCCGCCGTGAAGGCCACCAGCCGTGAGTGCGTGCTCGTGACGAGGTCGTCGGAGGTGTAGAGCGGCAGGCCTGGCGTCAGGTCCTCCTGTGGGCCGCCGTCGAAGGGGACACGGACCCAGTGGCCCAGCTCGTCTCCCTTGCGGTCGTCCAGGTAGAGGATCCATCGACCGTCGGCCGAGATCGTCCCGGTCACCGTGCCGGCCGGCCGATGCGTCACCTGGTGCAGCGCGCCGGTGCCGAGGTCCCAGCCATACAGCTGCCCGACACCGGTGGCGTTCGACATGGCCAGCGCGCGCCGCCGATCGCCGCTCGCGGGGCGCGTCCACGAGACGACGCGAGCGCGGAACCGATCCCTCCAGTCGGCCATCGTCAGCGTCGCCGCTCGCGCGCGATGCTGCGCAGCAGGAAGAGCAGGTTCGCCGGTCGCTCGGCGAGGCGTCGCAGGAAGTACGGGTACCACGCGGTCCCGAAGGGCACGTACACGCGCACGGCCAGACCGTCGGCCACGAGCGCCCCCTGGAGATCGCGACGGACGCCGTACAGCATCTGGAACTCATATCGATCGGGCCCGATCGACTCCCGAGCCGTGAACGCTCGCGCCTGCTCGATGATCCGCTCGTCGTGCGTCGCGATCCCCGGGTACGTGCCCTCCATGAGCAGCCGCTCCATCAGCCGAAGATAGCTCTCGTCCACCTCTGCCTTTGTGGCGTACGCGACGCTGGCCGGCTCGTCGTAGGCGCCCTTGCAGAGCCGGACCCGGATCCGCTCCGCGATGAGCGCCTCCACGTCCGCCTCGCTGCGACGCAGGTACGACTGGATGACCACGCCCACGTTGCCGTATCGAGCATGGAGCTCCCGGGCGATCGCCAGCGTGGCGTCCGTGCGCGTGTGGTCCTCCATGTCGATGCGCACGAAGGCACCGGTGTCGCGCGCTCGTTCCACGACTCGAGCGACGTTGCGCAGGCACAGGTCGCGATCCAGGTCGAGGCCCATCTGGGTCAGTTTCAGGCTCACGTTGCCGTCCAGCTGGCGCTCCTGGAGTGCGTCGAGCAGCCTCACGTAGTCGTCGGCCGCGGCCGCCGCACCGCTCGCCGAGTCGACCGATTCACCGAGCAGGTCCACGGTCGTCCGGAGACCGGCGTCGCGCAACCGCGCGAGCACGGCGAGCGCCGTTTCCAGGTCCTCCCCCGCCACGAAGCGCTTCACCAGCCCCCGAGTGACTGGCAGGCGCTCCGAGAGCCGCTCCAGCGAACGGCGCCGCGAGGCCCAGCCGAACCCCGCGCGAAGGACGCGTGCCGGCAGCTCGCGCACGACGGCCAGCCGGCCCGTCCCGGGTCGGTGCTCCGCCAGTCGCTGATGGAGGGCATCCCGGATGACCGCGGGGGATGGCGTGCCGCCCAGGGTCCCGTCCTCCTGCCTGTAGAGCCGGCACGCGAGCCGGAGCTCTGCGCCGACGTCGGGAGAGACGTCGCGACCGTCGAGCCGGATCGTCGGCGAGCCGCGGAACCCCA
>JAUJNA010000002.1:265228-266552 GCA_030446555.1 Chloroflexota bacterium
GCCCAGACCGCCTCCGAGAGGACCGTCCGGAGCCGCCCCGATTCGAGCTCGTGGAGGGCCGCTGCGCTGGTGCCACCGGGCGAGGTCACCATGTTGCGCAGCTGTGCCGGATGCATCCCGCTGGCCTTCGCGAAGAGGGTGCTCCCCTCCAGTGTCTCGATCACGAGGTCGTGGGCGACGTGGCGCGGGAAGCCCAGGTGGACCGCCGCGTCGATGAGCGCCTCCATGACCAGGAAGACGTATGTGGGGCCGGTCCCGCTGACGGCGGTCGCCATGGCGACGAGCTTCTCGTCGTCGACCGCGAGCTCCAGTCCCAGCGAGCCGAGGAGCGCGCTGGCCTGCGCGCGCTGGAGCTCGCTCACCTCCGGCGTCGCGTACCAGACGGTCATCCCGCGACCCAACTGAGCGGGCGTGTTGGGCATGCTCCGCACCAGCTGCCGGTGCCCCAGGACATTACCCAGCGCTCGCGTCGTGGCCCCGGCGATGATGCTGATCACGAGCTGCCCGCCGCGCAGCACGGGTGCCAGCTCCCGCCCCACGCGCCCGAGCATCTGCGGCTTGATGGCCAGGACCACGATGTCGGCGCGCTGGACGGCCTCCACGTTCGACTCGACGGCCTGGATGCCATGGACCCGGCTGAGCTCCTCCCGCCGCTCGGGGCGCGGGTGGCTCGCGATGATCCGCTCCGGCCCGACCTCTTCACCCTTGAGCAGGCCCGCGATCATGGCCTCGGCCATGACGCCCGAGCCGACCGTGGCGATGGTGCAGTCGCGCAGGGACATGAGGCGGCGAGGATAGCGCGCCAGGAGCGCACGGCCTGGCACTGCGCTCAGTGCCCCCGCGCCCGGTCTCAGCCGGCGAGCGCCTCCAGCGCACGCAGGTGCTCGGTCGTGCCGTCGGGTGCGAGCGGGATGAGCGCCACGTGATCGGCACCCGCGGCATGCAGGGCGTCGACCCGGGCGCGAAGCGCAGCCGCGTCACCCCAGGCGATCATCGCGTCGACGAGCCGGTCGCTGCCCGGCTTCTCCCAGTCCTCCTCCCCGAAGCCCTGCTCCGTCCAGCTCCCCTGGTAGTTCGGCGTCCGCAGGTACGGCGCGAGGTAGGCGCGTGCCGCCTCGCGCGCCGTCGCCGGATGGTCCTCCGATACGACTGGCAGGGTGACGGCCAGGAGCGGGCGCTGGGCCTCCGACGCTGCCGCATCGAGCCAGCCGCGCATCTCGGCCAGGCGCTCTGGACCGACGAGATAGGGAAAGGCCCCCTCAGCATCGGTCGCGGCAAGCGCCGTCATCCGGGGACGCAGCGCAGCGACCAGGACCGGCGGCTC
>JAUJNA010000002.1:266652-283889 GCA_030446555.1 Chloroflexota bacterium
CGGTACGGTGCGGCACGGTAGGCGGCCAGGTACGTGCGCATCGCGGTCAGCGGCGCCGTGTACTCGTGGCCCCGCACCTTGGTCACCAGGTGCGGATGCGAGACGCCCAGCCCGAGGACGAACCTGCCGCGCGTCGCCTCGTGGAGGGTCATGGCCGCGGACCGCGTGGTGACCGCGTCCCGCGCATAGATGGAAGCGATGCTCGTGCCAAGGATCAGGCGCGACGTCTCGCCAGCGATCAGCGCGAGCAGCGCGAACGGCTCCCGGCCCACCGTCTCGGGCACCCACAGTGTGCCGAAGCCCAGCTCGTCCACCCGGCGGGCGTAGGCGCGCGCGTCCTCGATCCGCAGCGAGTCCAGGTGGCCCCAGACACCCACCCGACCGAGCCCCGCGACCGCCAGACCACTCATCGTTCCGCCGAGCCCATCAGGAAGAAGCGCTCCGTCGTGCGCACCTCGGCGCGCGCGAAGCCCGCTCGCAGGAGCGCGAGGCGCAGCTCGTCAGGGCCGTAGTAGACCTTCCGGATGCGGAACTCACGCCCGTCAGCGAGGCGCCGCACCGACGTGCCAGAGCCGGCGTCGGCGCCCGGGTCGACCGCCTCGGTGCCCGCCCGCTCATCGAGGAATGCGAAACGGCCCTCGGGCTTGAGCCAGCGCCCGGCGAGGCGCAGGAAGTCGTCGAGGCGCTCACGCGCCACGTGGCTCAGCCAGAAGCCACAGAAGAGCGCATCGACCTGACGATCGGGCTCCTGCCACGCGTCGCGGACGTGGATGTGAGCGCGTAGGCCGTGCGCCACCAGACGTCGGCGGGCGATGTCGAGCGGCTCGGAAGCGATGTCGTAGATGGACAGCTCACCCTTCTGAGCCAGCAGCGGCGACCACCAGCCGGTGCCGGCAGCGAGCTCCACGATCTCGCCACGCAGCGGCAGTGCGTCGAGCCACTGGGTCATCTCGTCGAGCTCACGCTCGAACCACAGTCCCAGGACCGGCCCTCCGGATGCTTCTTCCCTCCGCAGGTAGACCTCGTCGTACTCGGGAGCTCGAGCTGCGTAGTAGGCCTTCATGTCGGCGTCGAGGTCGACCGGCTGCTCCGTCGGCTGACTCGGCGCGTCCGTCGCCCGGCTGCGCTCCTCCAGGGCTTGGCGCAGCCGGTAGCGCAGGAAGCCGTTGTCACCGGCCCGGCCCACACAGTCGGGGCAGAGCGCGGCCCAGCCCTCCAGGTCCGCGTCGGAGCGCGTCCGATGGGCGCGACCGCACCACAGGCAGTCGAAGGTCTCGCGGAACGGCAACGGTGGCGCCACCCTCATCGCGGATACGCGGGCCCGACCGGGATCCAGGCCTCGGGCGGTGCCACGTCGATGAAGCCCTCGGGATCGAAGAGCTCGGCCAGCAGCGCGATCCCGTCGATGACGCGCGGACCGGGTCGGCTGAAGTAACCCGACCCATCGAGCGCGAAGACCTCGCCGCGGCGGACGGCCCGCAGCTCGTCGAACCACTCGGGCCGCGGCATGCGGTCGAACTCGTTGGCCGTGCGGCGGGCATCGAAGCCGCACGGGATGAGCATCAGCTGCTCGGGCTCCACTTCGCGCACCGCATCCCAGGTCGTCTCGACCGCGCGCTCGCCCTCCTGTCCCAGGAGCTCCCAACCTCCGGCGCGACGCACCTGCTCGGGCACCCAGTGACCCGATGCGAACGGCGGGTCCAGCCACTCGAGGCAGACGATGCGACGCGGCCGCACGCCCGCCAGCCGCCGCTCCAGGACGCGGTTCTCGATCGCGCCGAGACGCTCCCGCAGCAGCTCCACCAGCCCGACCGCCTCGTCTTCAGCCCCGCCATCGCGCCGACGGTGGAGATGGTGTTGAAGATGCCCTCGATGGAGGTGGGCTCCAGGCTGACGACGGTGATGTCGCCCTCGATCGCCCGCACCGCCTGGGTGACCTCGCGGTAGCTGACCGCGCAGACCTCGCACAAGCTCCTGGGTGAGGATGAGGTCGACGTGCGTCGGCCAGGGCTTCGGTGTCCAGGCGATAGATGGAGCGTCCGCGGTGGGAGCGATCGCGCGACCCGGTCGTGGATGTGACGGCTCGTATCGTAGGGGCTGCCACCCACGTCCGAGGTCATCACCGGCACATCGGCCGCCTCCGCGGGATGGTCGCACTCGTGCGTCCGGCCGACCAGCTCTCCGCCGAGCCCGAGCGCGTAGACGATCTCGGTCGCGGAGGGCAGCAGCGAGACGATACGCACTCACCGAGTCTAGTCCCGGCCACGCGTCTGGCTGTCCGGGACGTGGCGGCCGGGACCGGCCCTCGACGGAACGGTCCCTTCCTCGCCTGACGCCGCAGTGCCTGTCCCACTGCCTTGGGAGAGCGCGTGTCCTCTGAGAGCACGTGTCCGTCTGATGGCCCGTGCCAGGGTAGGTTCGGCGGTAAGGCCCGCTGGCGTCGCCGACACTCGGCGCTTATCGCCGTTCCGCCCACGGGATGCTCATCTGATGGTCCCGCAGGTCGATGCCAAGCCACGATCTGCCGGGGCTTGACGACCAGCTTGCGCTCGAACGGGCCATCACCTGAGCACGCGTCCCGTCAGTGGTCCTCCCGCACGGCCCTCCTCACAATGGACCGCCTGCCTGGCTCTCGAGGGTCGCCGACCGGGGTGACGCGCATACCTTGTCCACGGACATGGACGACGAGAACCACCCACGACCGGCATCCAGCGGGGTCCCGGAGACGATGTCGAGCTGTCGTCGAGAGTGTCGGACTGGTCCATGGCCGCCGTGGGTCCGACACCGCGACTCCCCTCGTTGGCGCTGTTCACGGTGGTCGCCACGGCGCGTCAGCGCGCGTCTTCCGAGCCACGCTCCTGATGTACGGTGTTCGGCCGAGCGTGGGTCGCATCCTCGGGGGCTTATCTTCGCCAGGTCCTGAACTCGGGCGACCCTGCGGAGGACTGCCCGCGGCAGACCCTTCAGAACCCGCCGAAGTCCCCGCCGCCGAAGTCCCCGCCGCCGAAGTCCCCGCCGCCGAAGTCACCGCCGCCGAAGTCCCCGCCGCCGAACCGCCGCCGAAGTCACCGCCGCCGAAGTCACCGCTCGCGATATCGCCGCCCCCGATGTCCCCCGCCCCGAGGTCGGTCTCCGATCCCATGCCCGGGTCGCCGCCCCACTCCCCGCCACTCGACATGCCGCCACCGAAGTCGCCTGCGTCGGTGCCTGTCGCCTCGCCACCGTCGGCCATGCCAGTGCCCGCGTCCGAGCCGCCGTCGGCGGCGCCTTCGTCGTAGCCCGCCTCGAAGCCCTCACCATACGAACCGTGGTCAGCGAAGAAGAGCTCTGTGCGACGGCCGTCCCGATGAAGCTCGCCGCGAGGGTGCTGAGAAGAAGCCACCGAGGCCGATGCCCCCGCCCATCATGCCGCCGCCTATGAAGCTGCTGCCCATGCCGCGGCCCTGATGGAGCCGAACGCGCGCTCGAGTGTGCTCGGGCTTGGCGCCTTGGCCCGGGTGGCCATCCGTGCCAGGCTGGCCGGATCGTCACGCCGCGCATGCTCGCTGGGTGGCGTCTCGCGCGCGCGCCAGTGCCTCGAGCACCTCCCGGCGCTGCTCGGGTGTCAGTTGAGCGAAGGCCCTCCGCGTACCTGCCTGATCGTCTCGGGCGGCGCTGCGCGCAGTAGGTACCGGTAGCGCTCGATGGCGACCTGGTCGGCATCCCGCTCGGGGGCGGTCATGTCAAGCGGGCGGCTTCCACTCATCGACCGACTGGCGGGTGGAGTCCTTGTCCTGGTACCAGCGCGCATCGATCTCCGTGTAGGGCGCCCACTCGGCCGGCAGGGCGTCCTCCGGCAGATCGCGTTCACGGGGCACTGGCTCGCGCACGCGCCGCAGTCGATGCATTCATCGGCATCGATGTAGAGTTTTCGGTCGACCTCGGCCTCGTAGTGGATGCAGTCGACCGGGCAAACCGAGACGCATGACAGATCGAGGACGTCGATGCACGGCTCGGCGATGACGTATGTCATGCCCTCATCTTAGCGCGGCCGAGCGGCACATCACCGCGGAAGCGCCGCCATCTCATCCGCCCGTCGCCCCGCGGAGCTCGATGCGGCCGACCATGCCCTGCGCCAGGTGGCCAGGAAGGTGGCACACCAGCTCCAGATCGCCGTCCTCCGGGACAGTGTAAACGGCGGCTGCCTCCGCTCCCGACGCCAGAAGCACCCGAAGTCCATCGGTCCCCACCAGCGCGCTCGCGGGGGTGCCGTGGCGAAGGGGCCGGTGGCGTCGCGGCGGCGTCGGCACGGGCCCATGCCCCCTGGACCGACGCATCTCCCAGGACGAACTCGTGCGGCTCCAGGCCGCCGTTGATGATGACGAAACGGACCGTCTCACCGCGCACGAGCGTGATCGGCGTCGGCTGGAAGAGGTAGTCGCGCAGGATGACGTTGACGTCTCGAGGAGCGTCCGGGCGCCCTGGCTGGTCGATCACCACGGGCGGGGCCGGGGTGCCACGAAGGGCGTACAGCACGAGTGAGATGGCTACGGCGAAGCCCATCACGGTGACGTAGACCGGCGCCCTCGATGGCCGCGCGACCGACTGCTCCACGCAGGGACTGTACGCACTGACCGGACAGTGCGCCGCGGCGTCAGCTCATGGGCTGGGCCGTCATGCGAGGCCGTCGACCGGATCGTGCCAGCGGAACGGAGCGAGGCGCAGCCGGTCAGGCGAAGGGCCGGGGCGACCGCCGGGTCGAGCAACGAGGCGACGAACGCGAGGAGGACCAGCACGGACCACAGCATCGCGACCGGGGCGACGACGGCCCAGGCTCGCGGGCCGAGCTGGTAGGCGAGCGACGATACGGTGGCCACGGCTCTCCATCCTGTACCCCTGTGGCGGGACGCCGGCCGATCGGGGGCGGCGAGGCGAATGGACGGAGACTACTCAGGCGGTCTTAGCGACCCTGCACCCGCACTTATCCGCCACTTATCAGCAGGCCCGATCCGAGACGCATGATCCGAGACACGGGCTCGGGGTTACATGCCGCTGGGCTGGTATCCCGGGTCCAGGTAGCGCTCTGGCTCCTCCTCGAAGTCGAGCTTGCAGCCCCGGCCGCAGAAGTAGTGGGTGGTGCCGTCGTGCTCGGTCATGTGCTGGGCGGTCTCCGTTTCGACCTCCATGCCGCATACCGGATCGATCGTCGTGCTCATGGTGTGCGTCCTCGTTCGATCCAGGCTTCGGTCGAGCCTGCTGGAGGATTCTAGCTCCTCGGGGAGGCGCAAGGCTCCGCGCGGAGGACTGCCCGGCCGCGTCGCTCGGCCGCCGGGTCGTCCTCGGCGCACAGGAACGTGACGCTGCCGTCCGGCGCGACGAGATACGTCTCGGCGCGGACATGGATGCAGCCGGCCGGGCAATCACCGGAGCCGGTCATGAAGGTCAGCGCGATGCCGGAGTCATGCTCGCTCACGACGGCCCAGGTGCTCGCTCCGATCACGCCGCCTCCCCGCCGGGCGGCCGGGGCTGCTGTCTTCCTCCGAGGGCACACCGAGCAGCGGATAGCCCTTGACCGCGGATGCTCCGCATCACGGCGGCTAGCGCTTCTGCTGGCGTATCGACGACGCCGGACGGGGGCACGGACGCAGGCCCGGTGGCGGACGCCTCCCTCGTCGGGGCGACGGACGCCGGCGCGCTGACCGAAGGCTGCGCGGTCCGTGGCGGTTCCGCCGACGCACCTGCCGGTCCCGGGCGGGACCCGACGGCGGAGCAAGCTGCGAGCAGCACGAGCGACGCCGTCCCCAGTATGGACATCGCGCGCGGCGCACCCGAAGTCATCCCGTCCCGACGCCGCTCGGCCGTCCTCGGTTCCCTCGACACTGCCGTGGGTCCCATCGACATCCGGCCATCTTGCCAGAGCTGGTCCGGCTCGATCGCCTGTCCAACGCCCTGCGGGGCACCCGGGCGTATCCTGCCGCGCCATGAGCGAAGAGCGACGACCAGCCGGCAAGCCGACCGCGGACCGGAAGTTCCTGATGGGCGCGCCGTACGTCGACGCGTCCTTCCTGGAGACCGATGCCTGGCGGGCGCTGCGCATCATGGGCGAGTTCATCGACGGGTTCGACGCGCGCTCGCCCGTCTGGGGCCGGCGGTGAGCATCTTCGGCTCAGCGCGGACGCCCGACTCGGATCCCGAGTACGACCAGGCACGAGACGTGGCCCGCAAGCTGGCGCGGCGGGGCTTCACCATCATCACCGGCGGGGGCCCGTGGATCATGGAGGCCGCCAACCAGGGCGCGCAGGAGGGTGGGGGCCTCGGTCGGCCTCGGCATCGAGCTGCCCCATGAGCAGGGCATCAACGGCTATTGCGACCTGGCCATCGATTTCCGCTACTTCTTCGTCCGCAAGACGATGTTCGTGAAGTACGCGCAGGCCTTCGTCATCTTCCCCGGCGGTTTCGGGACCCTCGATGAGCTGTTCGAGTCGCTGACCCTCGTCCAGACCGGGAAGATCGAGCACTTCCCGGTGATCCTGGTGGGGCACGATTACTGGGACGGACTGCTCGACTGGCTGAAACGGCCGATAGCCCTGGGGAGCGGAAGATCGACCCGGGCGACCTTCGCCTGTTGCGCGTCACGGACGATTGCGACCAGGTGGTCGAGTGGATCGTGGAGGCCTTCGAGACCGACCGAGCCGAGGCTCGGGCGCGCGAGGCGGCGCCGGCCCCAACGGAAGCTCTGGAGGCCAAGAGCGAGAAGGACGCGCAACGCACGCGGCATCCCGAGTGAAAGGAGGAGCGCCCGGTCGTTCGACCGAGCGCTCGAACCGCGTGGCGACCGTGGCAGCTCTCGCCGCCGGGGTTCAGGGGACGATCGTGTTCGACGTCGCGCTGTCGGCGGCCGAGTAGACGTCCTGGGTGTCGCTGTTGAACTTGGGGGCCGTACATGTTCTTGACGCCGCTGTAGCCATACGAGTTCAGGGAGCTCAGGGTCCCGCTGCCGGTGCTCTCGGAGAAGGAGGAGAGCCACGGGCCGCCGGACGAGCCGCCGGTCATGTCGCAGGCCATGCCCCACGTGAGGTGCTGGTTGCTGGAGTCGGTGAAGATGGGACCCGCGCAGTAGACGAGGTCCTTGCCCTGATACTTCTGAGCGGCGGGGTAGCCGAACGCGTAGAGCTTGTCACCGGCGTTCACGCCACTGAACGTGATCCCGAAGGACCCGACCGTGGCGTCCAGCTGGCTGTTGGACTTCCCACCGGGGCCCACGACGGCGAATGCGAAGTCGTGCACGGTGGCCTGTGTGTTGAAGCCGCCTGCCGACGCGTATCCGTTGTGCACCACGAGGGCCTGGGCGGTCCAGCAACCGTGCACGGTGTTCGCGCACGTGAAGGTCGGGGCGCTGTCGAACTCGGGGATGAACAGCCAGTTCGTCGCGAACGCGCGGTCCGTCTCGTCATAGGCGCAGTGCGCGGCTGTCTGCACGAGCGAGTACCCGGAGCGGCTGTCGTTGGCGACGGCGCCGGAGCAGACGTAGCCGCTCCCGCCCATCTCGAAGTAGACCTTCCCGGAGGCCTTCAGGATCTGGCCACCCTTCGTCCAGGACGCTCCCGTGACGTTCCCGCTCCCACCACCGCCCGGCTTGGCCCTCGGCTGGAGGCCGTTCGCGGTCCGCACGAAGTCCCGCGGGATCGCTGCCTGCAGCCGCTCCGCCGTCCAGTGCTTGACGATGCGATCGTGCTCGGCGCGCTCGGGGTCCGGTCGCGCTCCCGGTGAAGCGGCGAGCACCGGTGCTGCGGTCAGCAGCAGCAGCGCGATGGCAAGGACCGAGGATCGACGAGGCATATGGGCGTCCCCCGTGCGAAGTGGATAGTCGGGAGGGTGCACGGTCCCTGCGGCGGAGTCAATACCTGCGATGAAGTCGGTCGGTAGGTGCTAGACGTCCAGCGCCTCGCGCAGTTGGAGCTGGCGCATGACATCGGCACGCGCGAGCACGCCCACGAGCCGCTCGCCCTCCATCACCGGCAGCTGCTCGAATTCGTGCTTGCCCAGCAGATCCACCGCGTAGGAGAGGCTCTCCATGGGACCCACGGTCACCACGCCCGTGCGACCACCCATGACGTCGCCCACCCGCGCCGTCCCTCGATCCTGGGCGGGCACCTTCACGAGGTCACTCAGCGTGACCATGCCGATGAGGCGGCCGTCGAGCCCGACAGGGACCGCGCGACGGTTGCCCGGCAGCAGCACCTCGTCGATGAGCTGCGTAAGCGGCAGCCCGGGCGGCACCATCGTGGCGTCGGGACGCAGGACGTCGCCCACGCGCACGCGTCGGAGGCGCGTGTCGAGCACCACCTGGGTCAGGCTCGACGATGCGGCGCCGTGCAGGAACCAGCCGATGACGGCGATCCATGCCCCGCCCAGGAAGTCCTGGTCCAGGATGCGCAGGAAGCCCCACGCGAGGAAGCCGTAGGCCACGAGCTTGCCCACGTTCGCGGCCAGCTCGGTCGCGCGTCGCAGGTTGCCCGTGATGCTCCAGACGATCGACCGGAAGACGCGGCCTCCGTCGAGCGGGAAGCCGGGGATGAGGTTGAACACGGCCAGGGCGAAGTTGACGAGCGCCAGGTACTCGAAGGTGACCACGACCCTCGGCTCGGCGACGTTGGCGGCGACCAGTGCGCTGAGCCCTGCCAGGACGAAGCTGGCGATGGGGCCCACGATGGCCACGATGAACTCGGTCGAGGGCCGTTTCGCCTCACCGGCCAGGTTGGAGACGCCACCGAAGATGAAGAGCGTGATCGATCTGGCGTCAAGGCCACGCGCCTTGGCCACGAGCGAGTGCGCCAGCTCGTGGATGAGGACCGAGACGAAGAGCAGCAGCGATCCGATGATGCCCAGGACCCACGACTCCACGGCCGGGATGCCAGGCAGCACGCGCGGGTAGAGCCCCACCGCGAGCGACCACGTGACGAGTCCGAAGATGGCCAGCCACGAGTAGTGGATGCCGACGTCGATGCCCGCGAAGCGGAAGAGGCGGATCGAGTTGCTCAGCATCCGCGCAAGCGTAGCGATCGTCGCCCGATGGGGGGAGGCCCGTGCTACGGTGCCGGGATGAGCATCGTCGCCCGGCGATGGGCATGAGGATCGCCATCGCGGCCGACCACGCCGGCTTCCCGCTGAAGGTACCCATCATCGAGTGGCTGGAGGCCGCGGGCCATGAGGCCGTCGACTTCGGCACGGACGGCACCGACCCGGTCGACTATCCGGACGTCATCGCCCCGGCGGCACGGGCCGTCGCGGCGGGCGATTGCCGGCTGGGCATCGTGCTCGGCGGCAGCGGCACCGGCGAGCAGATCGTAGCCAACAAGATCCGTGGCATCCGCTGCGTCGAGGCCACCGAGCCCGTGACCGCACTCCTGGGCCGCGAGCACAACGACGCCAATGTGCTGGCGATGGGCGCTCGCATCATCGGGCCGGAGCTGGCGCTGGCCTGCGTCGCGGCGTTCGTGACCGCCGAGTTCCAGGGTGGTCGCCACGCGCGGCGAGTGGAGAAGATCGCGCAGCTCGAGGCCTCCGGCGGAGCCTGATCCGGTCACGGTCGCCGTGCGACGCCAGGTCCGACCGCAAGATCGTGCAGGACGAGCTGTTGGGCGATCCCGGCGGCCGCGCCCCAGTGCCCGGTGAGTGACCGCACCTCAGCCCCCGACGGCATCCGACCGCCCAGGTAGGTCCGACCGACCGCCTTGCGGACGCCGAGATCGCCGGCCACAACACGTGGACGGCCGAGCGTCCGGGCAAGGAACCAGTCCGCGGTCCACGGCCCGATCCCGGGCAGCGCGACGAGACGCTCGGACACCGCGTCATCGCCCAGCGACTCCAGATCGGAGAGCTCGAGCGCCCCGTCGAGGGCCGCGCGGGCCACCGCCACCAGGCTCCGTGCCTTGGCCGTCGTCAGCTGGAGAGCGCGCAGGTCGTCGGTCGAGGCGTCCGCGAGCCGTGCCGCGTCGAGTGCTCGGACGGTCTCGGAGCCCACCGCGTACTCGACGCCGTAGGCCATGGCGAGCCGCTGCCGGATCTGCGTCGCCCAGCGCAGGTTCACCTGCTGAGCGCTGATCGACCGGACGAGCGCCGTGAGCGGATCGCGGTGAAGGAGGGGTCTGATGCCCGGATACGCGCGGTCGAGCCGCGCGATGGAGGATCGCGAGCACGGAGCTCGGCGAGTGCCTCCGGCGCGGCCACGAACGACGTGCCCACGGTCTCCAGCGCGGCCGAGAGCCCGTCCACGGGCGCGGTGACCTCGAGACCGGGATCGTCCAGCGAGCCGGTCGAGCGTGTGGCGTAGGGCACCACGCGCGACCCGGACCGCACGGTCGGAGCAGTCGATGCCCATCCCAGCGGTCGACGCCGTCGTCTCCCAGCGGCCCAGGGTCTCGAGCGCGCCAGGGACGTCGAGCTGGGACGCGAACCGGACGGAAGCGGTAGCCGTCGGCGCGGTCACGAAGCGCTGGGTACCATCCGCCGCGACGGAACGGGTCCCGGCCGTCTGGATGCATCCGAGGGGATACGCAGGTTGTCGATCGGTCGGTTGGACAGGCTCGTGCTGGTCACGGTCGCCGTCGCTCTCGTGTCGGCAGGGTGCAGCTCAGCGCCACCGCTCGATGTCGCGACGCAGCCGACTCCCGCTCAGCCGTCAGCTGGTCCGCCCACGCCAGGGGTAGGCGTGTCGTCCGGACCGAGCTTGTCCGCCGAGCCAAGTCCATCGACCGAGCCCAGCCCGGCGCATCCGCCGGACCCACGCCGACGCCGACGCCATCGGTCTCCCCGACATCCTCGCCCACGCCATCGGTCTCGCCCGCACCCTCGCCCTCGGTCGAGCCGGGGCGCGTGAGGGTCGCCAGGGACGTGCCGTTCACGCCGCGTCTCCCGTGTACCGAGTACCGCTCGGGCTGCGTGAACCTCGTCGACATCTACCACCCGCAGAACCCCGGCCCGTGGCCCGTCATCGTGCGACGATGCACGGCCGGCCGCGCACGCCGGCCGACATGGCGCCTCGCGCGGGCCCTCGCCGGTCGCGGCGCCGTCGTCTACAACGCGGACTACCGGGGCGTCAGACCGGTCGCCAAGGGGTTCCCCCGAGTCGACCGTGGACGTGGCCTGCGCCGTGCGCTTCGCACGCACGACGGCCGAGCGATACGGTGGTAACGGCGGGCGCGGTGCTGGTGGGCCACTCGCAGGGTGGGTACGTGGGAGCGCTGGTGTCGCTGGCGGGCGACCGGTTCAGGGGCGCGAGGGCTCGTGTCCGCGGAAAGCGGTTCCGCACTGCCCGACGGCTTCGTGCACGTCGCTGGCGTGAGCATCATCCATGACGACCTGCTGCTCGACTGGATCTACTTCGGCGGTAGACCCTCGGAGAAGCCGAAGCTGTGGCGGCGCGGCGAGATCCTCAACCACCTGGGCGGGAACCCATCCCTCGTCGTGGGCATCATCTTCGAGCGCAACGACCCCGTCCTGGGCACCCTGCACGCCACCCCCGGCTGCGCCGCGGGCTGAAGGGCGCCGGCTACGACGTGCGCATGGAGCTGCTGGACCGGGGGTCGACCCACTTCGACATCCTCCAGGTCCCGGGGCTCGGCACGCGCGTCGTGCGCATGGTCGAGGACGTGGTCGCCCGGACGGAGTAGGGCTACTCGCGACCGGCACGGGCTGTCAGACGTCCCCGGCGCTGACCTCCTCGTCCGCCTCGCGGCGTCCCCGCCGCCACGGCCAGGTGCCGTTGAGCTCCTCGAGCGAGAAGCTGAGGAACGTTCGGATGAGCACGATGCCACCAAGGACGAGCACGCTGTCGAAACGTGGGCTCGACGGCGACGGTGCGGATGATGTCGCCAGCGACCAGGATCTCCAGTCCCAACAGGATGGCGCGACCGATGTTGCGCCGGAATCCGCGGTAGGCGGTCCGCCACCGTCGCGCCCCAGCGTCCGGACGCGCGAGCGCGGCGCGATGATGCCGCCCACCACGATGACGCCGACACCGACCAGGTCAGTCGCGAGCCCGATGGCGTCGACGATCCGAAGCGTGTCCATCTAAGGCCCCCCGGTCCACGGCGCTCCTGCGACGATCCTACTCGCAGCCCGAGCACCGCGACGATGGTCACCAGCACACCGGCGACGGCGACGATGAGCAGGGCGATGGAGGGTGACGAGCTCGGCGAGACCGCCGATGACCGCGGGGCCGATGTCGACAATCCCGTGTAGCCGATGGCGATCTGCGCGGACACCACCCAGCCTCCGGACTCTCGGCCGCCGTCTCCTGCGAAGGAGACCGCGATGGGGAACATCACCGAGATGCCGGCCGCGGTGAGCAGCAGGCCCACGATGACGACGACCGGCTCGGAGGATGCCAGCGTGATCGGCATGACGATCGCCACGAGTAGCCCGCTCCCGCGAGCGTGGTGCCGCGCCCGTAGCGGCGGATGATGCGTGTGCTGAGGATCCGCCCCGCACCCATCGCGGCGTGGAACGCGAGGACGTTATAGGATCCCCAGAGTCACCGGGAAGCCGAGCGACAGCCGAAGATAGATGGCCGACCAGTTCTCGAGCGCGCCCTCGGACAGGGTCGCCACGAACGCCACGATGCCCAGGATGACGAGGAGGGGCGACACAAGCCAACGGCCAGCCTCGCGCGGCCACGGGAGGCACGGGCGGGATCCAGCGTGCGAGGTAGGCGAGCGCCAGGAGCAGTCCCACCGGGGCCAGGAGATAAGTACGTGCAAAGTCGGCGGACCAGACAAGAGTCAGGGCCGCGCCGACCACACCACCCCTGCGCCGAGGCTGAAACAGGCGTGGAGGGTGGTCAGCACCGGTCGGCCCGACGCCCGCTCCAGGTCTACCGCCGCACGGTTGATCGCGATGTCGTACGTGCCGCTCGTCGCGAAGAACAGGATGAGCACGACCGTCGGGGGACCGGCGGCTGGGACCAGCGAGAACGCGACGAACACGAGAGCCCCATGACGAGGCCGCTGGCGATGTCATGATGTTGCGGGCGCCGAACCGGTCGACTGCCCGACTCGCAACGAGCATGGCCGGGAAGGTGGCCACGAAGCCCGTCGTGAGCATGGCGCCCAGCTCGCCGTCGCTGGAGCCCCAGGGCGGCCTTCAGGTCTGGCAGCAGGACCTGCCAGACGCCGAACAGCGCACCGAAGACCCTGAAGGCCACGACCAGCGGCAGCACCGCGACAGTGTCACCGGTCGGTCGGATAGGATTCGGGCTCGAGCGGGAGTAGCTCAGCCGGCAGAGCGTCAGCCTTCCAAGCTGAATGTCGCGGGTTCGGTACGTCTCCCGCTCCAACCTCACGGCCTCCACTGGGTCCATGGCGAGGTGCGGATGCCCATGAGGGTGGTCACGAACTGGCGGCGGACCAGGGGATGCGCGCCACCGGCTCGAGCAGCGCATCACGTCCCCAGGCAAGTGGGATGAGGTCCGACTGGAAGACCGGCGGCGTCATGAGTCAGGAGCACCACGTGTAGTAGCGGACGTGCGCTCGTCGCGCCGCCGCGTGATCGGACAGGGCAGTCGAGAGGTCGGTCCCGTGCCGCCGAAGGCACCTCGCGAGACTCCACGCGTCGGCCACGGCGAGGCCCGCTCCCAGCCCCAGTTGCGGGCCTCATGGCATGGGCGGCATCGCCCAGAGAGCACGAGGCCATGGCCACCACGCACGAGGCTTGGCGAGCGCACCACCACGTCGCGGTATCGAGCGCCGAGGAGCATCCCAGATCACCACGCGGTCGAGCAGCGGCTCGAACGGCCCGGCATACGGCCGACCCACGCCGCAGCGCCGGCGGCCAGGGCGGCGGGGATGTCACGGCTGCGGATGGACCAGAAGATGGACGCCTCGTCGATGCCGGTGGGCAGGATGCCCAGGGTCGTCCGGGTGTCGTGGTATCGCTGGTATAACGCGTCGCCCGCGAGATGATCGGGTCCGGGCACGACGGCCCACAGCGCGCCGTAGGGTAACCCACGTCCTTGCTCGCGAGCCCGCTCAGGCGGCGGATGCGTGAGCGGGCGCCGTCTGCTCCGATGACCAGGTCGAACGGGCAGATCCGCTCGCCGTCGGTCGTGAGGAGCCGCCAGCCTGCCGCCTCCGGGACGCCAGGCGATGGATCTCGACGCCGGTCGGACGGGGATGCCGTCGTCGCGGACCGCGCCCCAGAGCAGGTCGAAGAGGTCGGCTCGGCTGACGCCCCACCCATAGGCATCGGGGACCACGTCACGGTACCCGAAGTCCATCACGCGGCGCCCCCGCTGCGCGTCATCGCATCGACTCGCCTCACCGGCGCGGAACAGCGTTGCAAGGCGTCGGCGAGTCCCAGCTCACCGAGGATCCGCTGTCCCAGTGGCTGGAGCAGGATCGGCGCCGACGCCTTTCGGTGCCGCGACGCGCTCGAAGACCTGGTCTGTCGTGACCGTCGCGGGCGAGCAAAAGCGCCGCCGCCGGACCTGCCGTCCCGCCTTCACGATGGCGACCTTCATCGAGCGCGACCCGGCGGGGTCGGTGAAGAGGTCCAACGTGCTACTCACAGATAGCATGATACCCGCCTCATGAGGAGACCTTGGACGCATCGACGCGCGATAGAGAACCGGTCGAGCCTCCGAGCGGACGGCCGACCCCGCCGTCGGAACCGACGACCGACGGACCCGCGGAGCCCCCACCCACCAACTGCTGGACGCGGCTCGCGCGATCGAGCAGACCGTGGTGGCGACCCGGCGGCGCCTGCACCGGCGTCGGAGATGGGACTGGAGCTGCCCGAGACGCAGCGGGTCATCGCCGAGGACCTGGAGAGCCTGGGGCTGGCGCCGACCCTGGGACGCTCGCTGGGCTCGGTGACGGCGACGACATCGAAGGCGCTCGGCCGGGCCCCACCATCCTCCTCCGCGCCGACATGGACGCGCTACCTCTCCAGGAGGACACCGGCCTCGACTTCGCGTCGGAGGTCCCGGGCGCGATGCATGCCTGCGGCCACGACACGCACGTGGCGATGCTGCTGGGAGCGGCACGCCTGCTGCTGGAGCGCCGCGATGACCTCGCCGGTCGCGTGCTGCTGATGTTCCAGCCCGGCGAGGAGGGCTACCACGGCGCGCGGTACATGCTCGAGGAGGGCCTGCTCGATGGCACGCCGGAGAGCCCGGTCACCGGCGCCTTCGCCATCCACATCGGCACGCGCTACGAGACCGGCACCATCAACTTCCGTGCAGGGCCGCAGCTCGCGTCAGGGGACACCATCCGCCTCACGATCCGGGGACGGGGCGGCCACGCGTCCGCGCCCCACCTCGCCGTGGACCCCATCGCCATCGCGGCGCAGATCGTGGTCGCCCTTCAGACCATGGTGACGCGCACCGTGGACGCGTTCGATCCGGCGGTCATCACCATCGCCAACATCGTGGCCGGGACCACCACGAACATCATCCCCGAGACCGCCTTCATGCAGGGCACCATGCGCACCGTGTCGGCCGAGCGTCGCGCGGCGGTCAAGGAGCGCCTGCGAACGGTCGCCGACGGGATCGCCGGGGCCTTCGGCGCCACCGCGGAGCTGGAGATCGAACCCGGCTATCCCGTGACCGTCAACGATCCGGGCTTCTGTGACCTGGTGCGAGAGGAAGCCACGGCGCTCATCGGCGACGAGCGGGTGCGCATCATGCCCGCCCCGATCATGGGCTCCGAGGACTTCTCATACGTGCTCGAGAAGGTGCCCGGGGCCATCATCTTCCTGGGCGCCGCGCCAGCCGGCAGCGACCTGCAGACCGTGCCCCAGAACCACTCCAACCGGGTCGTTTTCGACGAGCCCGCGATGGCCCTGGGGTCCGCGCTCTACGCGGCGGTGGCGCTACGGCACCTGGGCACCGCCTGAGACGACGCCGGCTCGCGGTTCGACGCACCCTGGTGAACGGTCAGCCTCGATCCAGCCGGACGTGCAAGAACGTCGTGAAGGAGACCGTCAGGCCGTGCAGCCGATGGATCGTCACACCTGACGTTAGGGCGCTGATGGCCTTCCCGTGCCCCAGGTAGATGCCCATGTGCTTGCCGTTGCCCCAGATCACCAGGTCGCCCCGACTGCCGTCGGACCGGCTGGCACGCCCACGGTCGGCGAACCAGTCCCAGTAGCCCCGAGCGGTGCGACGCTGGCCGCCGATGCGCTCGAGCAGACCGGCCTTCTTGAATGAGTAGTAGACGAACCCCGAGCAATCGAACGAGCTCGGTCCCACGGCCCCGAAGACCCACGGGTCTCCCAGCTGGTCCTTGGCCACGGCGGTGACTCGGTGGACCTCGGTGTCGGCTGCCTGGACCGGGACCGCGGTCGCGACGGTGAGTGCGGCGATGATGGCCACGTAAAGGCTGAGGCGCGCGAAGACGCGCGCAGGCGCGAAGGCCACTGCTTCCCTCCCTCCGACGGCGCCGTGCTGGGGCAGGGCGCTCTACCGCTGGGGCGGTGTCGGTCGCGACAGGTTACCGGGTATCGCGTCGGGTGGGAAGAGCCCTTGACGGAAGTGGCCGGGGCTAGCCCTGTTCGGAGCTCGGCTGCGCCTCCGACATATCGGTATCGGTGGGACGGGCCGTCTCGCGCCCACTGCTGGCGGCGATCGGCTCGAGGTCGTTCACCCGTACGCGGCGCGTCTGGCCCGACGCCGTACGGACGACCACTGCGCTGACGACCCCGCCGGCAAGCTTCTCCACCGTGACCTCCTCGCCGGCCAGGAATCCGCTCCCGGTGATGCGGGCTCGATCGCCGATCGCGAAGTCGCGGCGCCCCTCACGGGTCCTCGTGTCGATGGTGGCGAGGGTGGGTCGCACGGCCTGTGGTTCACCGGCCACTCCCGTGGGCGCGCGCTTGGTCGCGGTGCGGGCGACGGGGTAGTTCACCTTGCGCTTACGCATCGACGGTCACCTCGCCGAGCGGCCGTCCGTCGGGGCGCATCATCGCCCCCTCCGCGGTCGGGCCGGTTCCTTCGGCGGACGGGGCTCATGGCCGGGTCGCGGTGGACGCGGGGCCGTGCCAGGGGCCATGTCGGCAGGCTTCGGCTCTGGCCCGCGTGCTCGCGCGGCCTCTACGGCCTGCGAGAAAGCGGCTGCCGTGGCAGCGGGGATCCTGGCCCTCCAGGCCGCTTCGATCTGTGCGACCCGCTCCCCTTCCTGGGCGCGCCGTTCGCGCTCTCGCTTCGAGTGCTTCGCCATGCGGACCTCGTTCGGGTGATGGCCGCAGCGGATGCTCGCGGC